>NZ_WEZT01000003.1:0-97203 GCF_009863985.1 Furfurilactobacillus milii
GTAATCACTCCCTATATTGGTTGGAATTAGCTACTACCATTGTAAGTGATTGCTTTGGGCTTTTTAATTTCTGTTCGGATTAATTATAGAATTTGCCGTAAATAAATAATTCAGCGTGGGATCATCCGGTGTTAGAAAGCTATCAATATTTCGTGATGGTCGACCGGTAATACGCGTATGAAATTTTGTATCTACATAATCTGGTCCAATTTTATAGGCTTGAACTTGATGAGCTTCACTCATAACTTTTAACAGCCCGAGAGTAATAGTTGTTTTGCCTGAACCACTAGTTGTGCCTGCAATTAAGAGCTTTTTCATATTTTGACCCCTTCTCCTAGAACGCTTTGCAATGCTTCTAGCAAGGCTTCATTATCGTCATGTCCTTTAATAGCGACTCGATAATAATGCTCGTCAAGTCCTGGATAATTTGCACAACTTCTGATTACGAGACGCTTGTGCAATAAGCGTTCTCTCAACTGTTCATCCTTAGACCAGAAGAACAAAAAGTTTGCAGCGCTTGGGAAAACGTTTATTCCCGGAAATTTTGCTAAGCCATTGAATAAATATTTACGTTCCTTTATCAACCACTTTTTTGTTTTAATCTGAAATTCAGTCTGCGCATACATTTGTTCACCTAATGTCTGTGCATAAGTATTAACTGACCACGTCAACGCTACTTGATGTAATCGATTTAAAAGATATTCATTTTTGGTGATTCCAAATCCTAAACGTAACCCTGGCATTGCATAAAACTTAGTTGCTGATCGAATCACAAACACAAATTGATCGTTTCTTAGAGAGTTAATTACGCTTAGATGTTCATCAAAAGTGAATGACATAAAAGCTTCATCGACAATCAACCAAATATGTCTTTTAGTGCAAAAATCGATCAATGGCTTTAATTCATCTGGTGACAAACGTTGCCCTGTGGGATTATTAGGATTTCCCAAACAAATCGCCTGGCACTGATTCAAGTGGCGACTTGCCCAATCAATCAGCATAGGTACAGACAGCCTAAAGCCATTATTTTGTTCTGTTATGTATGAATAAACCGTTGCCCCAATACTTTGAAACGCTTTTGCATACTCATTGAATGCTGGCTCAATCACTACGACATGATTCACTGCCGTTGCTAAGGCCACATCTCTCAAGATTTCCATTGCCCCGTTGCCAACGACAACGTTATGACTGCGAACAACAAAGTGATCCGCAATCGCAGCCCTTAATTTTGGATAGTCCGGATCGGGATAGACTGTTGTCTCAGGCGTTGCCTCAGCTAGCAACTGCTTAAATGCTGTTGGCATCCCTAAAGGATTAATGTTGGCGCTAAAATCAATTAAACTTTCTGGCTTGATTTTTAATTGACGGGCAATTTTATCTATATTGCCACCGTGTTCATCAATGCTCATTATGCTGTCGCTCCTGTAAGAAGAATGCTTGCTTTTGACGATTAGGAATCGCCACGTACACCACTTCGGTAAGTGCCAAATTAGCAATTGTCGCCACAGTCAATGGAATAAAAAGTGCAAATACTGTTTTCCCAATTAATGGGTATAGCCAGGGAAATTCCTCTGAAACGTCAATGACGTACGCGACAAGATCGGCAATCAATATGACAATCAACTGATTACTGCCCCAGCGGCGACGAATCACACCAAATACAAACATGCAAAACGCCATGTTCAATCCAATGACAAGGTGCACTGGAACGGTGAGTGGAAAACCGGATAATGCTGCTGACACCATGTTTCCAAAAAAGCCTAAAAAGGCGCCAAACCATGGTCCAAGCAAAATTGCACCGAGAAATGCTGGAGCGGAATCCAGGGCAATTGATCCCATAATTTTTAAATTTGCACCAACTACGCAAAGTGCCAACAACAACGCAGCTAACATCGACTTTCTCAACATTGTCGATCTGTCCATGGTGTTTCCTGCCCCCCTGTATTTTTAAGTAAGCGCTTTCTACATTTTTATAAAAAAAGGTCATACAATTTCGTGATTTCATTCACTAATAAGTGTGACCTTCAATAACGTGAATAACTAAATCCACCCAACAGCAAAAGTATAGAAAATAGCGTCATGCCTGACAACGATAAGAATTAGTGGTGATTGTGGATATTTTGTTATCAAGTTTGAGACTGTGATTTTATTGCAGACTTTATTTTGAAATCACTATTTACTGTTCAATCGTTGTACATTGTGCTTAGGTGTTTGTTTTGTCTTTCAAATTTGAAGAAAGTGAAGTGACTAACAATGAAAATATACACAAAAACGGGTGACCATGGTCAGACACGTATTATTGGGAAACAAATCGTCAATAAAGATGATGCTCGAGTCAATGCGTATGGTACTGTTGACGAGCTAAACTCTTGGGTTGGCTACATTATTTCAACCCTGTCATCAAAAACAACCGTATTGACTGAAGAGTTGACTGAAATTCAACAACTTCTTTTTGATGCAGGCACCGATTTAGCAACACCTAAAGATGACGAACGCCATCATTTTATTTTTGATCATGAAGGTAAAGCAACTGCCTTTCTGGAGCAAAAAATCGACGCTTATACTGAAAAAGTTCCAGCAGTAAAGAAATTTATTTTGCCCGGAGGCTCTCAAACTGCAGCACAGCTTCATGTCGCTCGTACGGTTACACGACGGGCCGAACGTTTAATTGTGTCACTACAGTCACAAAATCCGATTAATCAGGATGTGTTAGTCTTCATTAATCGCTTGTCAGATTACTTCTTTGCTGCAGCACGATATGCAAATATGCTGGATGGTCAAACAGATGTTTCATATCGAAACAGCAAACCTGTTTTTAAATAAAGGTTATGACGACACTTTACTTAATTAGACATGGAGAAACTGACGCTAATAAACAATTGATTTTACAAGGCAACGCTGAAACTAGCCTGACTGAATTAAATGATTACGGCCGGAAATTAACGACGTCGGCCGCAGCCGAGTTTTCCACATTAAGTTTCGATTGGTGTCTTGTGAGCCCTTTGAAACGTGCTCAGGAGACTGCCCATCTTTTATTCGACCATAGTGACTGCCCCATTAAAGTCGATAATCGCTTAACCGAAATTAATTATGGTATTTGGAACGGTCAGTCAATTCTTGAGTTAATGAAGAGATACCCACAATATTGGCGCAAGAAAACTGGTGACGTTTGTGGTCACTATGAACAAGTCTCAAACGGAGAACCCATCAATGATGTAGATCAACGTGTCGCAGCATTTCTCAACTCACTGCAAGGTGTTTCTGATAATCAGTGCATTGCAATCGTGACGCACGGTTACATTATTCAAACCATTTTGAGAGCACTCCAATATCCAAACATTCAAACCATTAAAAATCTTCAAGCAATAGAGGTTCAACTTAATTCACAGTTTTTACTGAATTCAAAAAACACAGTTACCACATCAGAGTTTTGATGCGATAACTGTGTTTTATTGTAGAATTCAACATCCCATTCATCGGCCAGCCATGGCTACAAGTTCTTTTGCAAACACTTGCAGATTTTCGACGTCTTCTTCGTACGGTTCTAAATCAATCTTGATACTCTTGCTTCCTTGAGTTGCACCTGATTTAACAAATGCCTTTTCAAATTCATCAACGGCTTTATTAAAGTCATCGCCATAGAAAACATCGCCCGACCCTGCTACTCCGAACACTTTGCTCTTCAGATCAGTCTCTTGAAGCTCTTCAAAGAAATCCATCCCTTCCTCTGGCAACGCACCTTCATCATATGTATAAGCACAGACAACGCAAATATCAACATCCTTAAAGGCTGCCACGTCCGTTTGAGAAATTTCTGTTTCGACAACATCCACTTTGAGCCTGCGCAAAGCATCCACAACGATATTTGCAACCTCTTCATTGTTGCCAGTAATTGTCGCATACACCACTAAGGCCTTCATTTTGAATCCTCCAACTACTTATTTTCGTTCATCGTACTACACGACTCCCCTTTGGTTTTAACTATTATATTGATGAGACGGTAAAGTCACAATTATTCGTAATAAAATCATAGCCGTAATATTTAAACACTATTATTTAGAAACGGTTCGGTATATCAAAAAAGAAGTGAACTCTCAAAAATTGAATAAAATTCAACCCTTCGAGTTCACTCCACTTGAAAGCCAGTCATTAATCTTTTTATTTCTAAACTAACTTATTTTGCGGGCACCAATTTCCATCTGCGTATCTAATGCAACTAATAGTGCCGATAAGGTACCAACGTCTGGAATTTGCTGAATGTTCTCAATCTTTGCAATTTGACTTTGACTGAGATTAAGTTTCTGCCCCAATTCTGCCTGTGTCCATCCTTTAGCTAAACGTTCGTGGAGAATTTTAAAGGCTGCACAGACATTGATTGGCAAACCCAAGGCTTCTGCCACATTCTCACCATTTGCCGCCGCAACAATCATTTTAACGTCATCGTCAATCGTGTCTTTATGATCTAGATGCTTGGCAATCAGCGCTGCCTCCCTAATATCCATATGCTCATAGTAGAGATCATCGAGTTTTTTTGAAACACGGGTGTACTCTGCAGAACTAGGTAGTGATTTTTCAAATTCTTGCCGAAGTTCTTTTATTTCGTCTCGAACTTGGTTTTCGTTCATTTTCGTTTACCAACCCTTCTCTAAATACTTAGTAACATTTCTTTGACAAACCTCAGACTGGAAAATCATCGTTTGTTCAAACCAAATAGCACCAAGATGCAAATAAAACATTTGTACATCGTTTGTCTTGGTTCTCAAACTAACATAACCACCATTGTCAGGAATTTTAATTGCTTCTCGCATCACAAGTGCTAGCAATATTGCGCCATAACGCTGTCTCCGATACAACTTTGCGACTTCAATCAAGGAAACTTTCGTAAACACTCGTAAATGTGAAAATGAAATGAGCCCGACTAACTGTTTATCTATAAATATGCTCATCACCTGATGGGTTTTCAATTCAAATTCCCAATCAAAACCAGACTCAAATCCGATCCTACTCAGGTTCCTCAATCTTTTACCATCACGTATGAGTTTATATTCTTTCATTGACTATTATACCATATATTCTATTTTAGAATATTCTTTCGGATTGATTTCTGTTTATTTTCAGTGTTAGGCAAATTCTATAATTAATCCGAACAGAAATTAAAAAGCCCAAAGCAATCACTTACAATGGTAGTAGCTAATTCCAACCAATATAGGGAGTGATTACTAGCACTTGAACTAATTAATCAACGACCATTAAAAATACATCATCAACAGACTGCCATTGAAAGATTCCGGGCTTGTTCGGATTAAACTTGTAATTTGCCGTTACCCATTACATACGCAAAAGAATTCCCTTTTAATCGTCCACATAAGGCACTTGACCATCCGAAATACTAAAAAAGACATCACTCACAAAAGCAACGCTTTCATGAATGATGTCTTTTACCGAACTCAAAATCGATAACTTACTTATTTATATTCTGCCTTAATCTCATCCAGTGTTGGAATTGAAGGCTGTGCACCAAGACGTTGAACAGTAATTGATGAAGCATGGTTAGCAAACGTAATGGCTTCACGCATGTTACTGAAGTCTGGCTTCAATTGTGAACTTAAAGCGCCAAGGAATGTGTCCCCGGCAGCTGTTGTGTCAACGGCCTTCACTTTGAATGCATCAACGAAACCACTACCGTTCTGGTTCGCATAAAAGGCGCCACGAGCACCAACGGTAATGATCAGTTCCTTACAACCCATTTGGGCGAACTTAGCGGCGTTCAACAACATTGAAGCGTCATCAGTCACTTCGATACCGGTGATGGTTGCGGATTCTGTTTCGTTTGGTGCAATCAAATCAGTGACCTTTAATAGATCAGCTGGGATCGTTGGGATCGCTGGTGCTGGATTTAAGATTGTCGTGACGCCAACGGATTGTGCGCACTCGAATGCATACGTCGTTGTTTCAATTGGTGTCTCAAA
Organism: Furfurilactobacillus milii; assembly: GCF_009863985.1. Taxonomy (GTDB): domain Bacteria; phylum Bacillota; class Bacilli; order Lactobacillales; family Lactobacillaceae; genus Furfurilactobacillus; species Furfurilactobacillus milii_A. Next base: position 5,970 of record NZ_WEZT01000003.1, read on the forward strand.
TTGAGAAATTAAGAAATCGGCATCTTTAATCACATCTTTGGCAGCATCAACATCGGCCTTGCTTAATGACTGGTTAGAACCAGCGTAAACAAGAATCGAGTTTTGACCACTTTCTTGCAATAAAATGAAGGCTTGACCAGAACCGCGTTGTTCATCCGTCGTGACATGTTCAACACTAATGTTGTCTGACTTCAAAGCATCGCGCAATACCTCTGCTGCATCGTCAGCACCAACTTTACCAATGAATGACGTTTGTGCGCCAGCACGAGCAGCAGCAACAGCCTGGTTAGCCCCTTTACCACCAGGAGCTGAGCTTTTATCCGTCATTTCCATAGTTTCGCCGCCAAGTGGCAGACGTGGAATCCGTAAGATGGAATCCATGTTTAGACTTCCTAATACAACGACTTTGTTCGCCATAATTGTCCCCTTTAATATTCAATAATAAACCGTATAAATTGTTCCATGACTAATTTACCATAAAACACCTAAACAAGAGTAGTGCCTACGATGCTTTTAGTGTTCCGCAATAGTTTCTGGATGTGCAACTTCGTAACGATGTTCAAAGAAGAAGTATGTCGTTACGATAACGAAACAGATAAGTGGCACGATGAATGAAAATTGCATTGTCGTCAGATCAGAAACGGCACCCTGCAACAATGGCATCACTGCACCACCGATGATGGCCATAACCAGAATGGCACCAGATGTTTCGGTGTACTTCTTTTCGGTAACTGTGTCCAGTGTGTGTGCATAAATTGTTGGCCATTCAGGACCGAAGAAGAAACTGGCTAAGATGGCAGTGTAAACGGCAGTCATGTTTGGAATCAAGAAGGTTGCCAACAATGACAATGTTCCTAGGAATGAATAAACGGTCAAAACTTTCGTAATTGAGAAACGGTTCATCAACCAGTTGGCCACCACTTTACCAAAGAACCACATTGCGTAACTGAAAATCATAAACGTTGAGGCAGCAGAATCACTAATTGAATGGTTTAGGTTTAAGGCCAAACGAATGGTGAATGACCAAACGGTTGTCTGCATACCAACGTAGAAAAATTGTGCCATAACACCACGTTGATAACGTTTGTTATGAGAAAGATACTTCAGTGTTTCACGTAATGTTACCTTTTCAGCCTTTGTATCAGCAGTTGTTGCCTCTTCAGCGCCTTCTGCAGTGGCCTTAGCGGCTGGCATTTTTGTAAAGGCAATAATCACAAAGATAATCAGCAGCACGCCAAGAATGTACTTGTAAGGTTGCAATGTGAGCTGCAACATTTTTTCGCCATAAGCCTGACGAGCGGCTGGCGCCATATGAGACATCTTTTCAGATAAGTTCCCACCGTTACCAAAGATCAGGTATTTTCCTAGCACGATACCCAACATATCACCAAGCGGCACTAAAGTTTGTGAAAAGTTTAACCGCGCGTTGGCCGTCTTTTTCGGTCCCAGCATGGACGAGTATGTGTCACACGCTGTTTCCAGAAAACTCCACCCAATGGCAATCGCAAAAATAGCAACTAGGAACATGCTGTAGGTTGCCATCCGTGATGCCGGGAAGAATAAGCTACATCCGACAATGTAAGCAAACAACCCAATCATAATGGCAAACTTGTATGAACTTTTTTTAATAACAAGCGATGCCGGAATGGCAATTAAGAAATAGCCACCGTAAAACGCACTTTGAACAAAGGCTGTTGCCAAGTCGTTCAGTTGGAAAACTGTTTTAAACTGAGTAATTAAAATATCGTTCAAACTGGCAGCCGCACCCCAAAGTGGGAAAATCATTGATACCAGTAAGAAAGTAAACATTGGTGTACGGGATAAGTACCCGTCTGATAATTGCTTAACCGAAGTTTGTTGCATGTTCGTCTCTTCCATTTCTATGCTCCTATAAAGTGATGGCTGACAGTTAGAATGTCACGCCACTCTCCAAAATGATGTTTGAGTACGCCGTCATTTCGCCAGTGCGAACAAAGGCGTGTGTCTTACTGAGGTCTTTTTTCAATTCGCTGTGCGGTACAAACGTAATTGGTGTGTCAGGCAACAATTGCTTAATAGCTGTCAATTGTTCTGGATTAACCGTTTTGATTTCTTCGGCCAAATAAATGTGTTGTACTTCTAATTCGGCCAAAACATTCTTTAGAACGTCGATAAAACTTGGCAATTGTTTGGTAACTGCTAGATCAATTTTCTCTGTTCCTGCGGGTACCGGCATGCCTGCATCCCCAATTGATAACCAATCCATGTGACCCATATTTGAAATCACACGCGATAGGTCTGAGTTAATTACTGTTGTCTTCTTCATTGTGTTTCTCCCTTCGGTTTGGATAACTTTTACATTGGTAAAACGTTTTACTTAAATAATTTTAAGTGAGCTATGACAGCTCACTGTTTTTGGTAAAACGTTTTATTGAAAATCAATGTGAAAAATATATCATAGTTTGGAAAGGCTTTCAAGTGTTTTCTTGAATTAATTTTACTAGTCTGTGTTCACTTCCTGCGTCACAATTGTTACCGCTCAAACGTTAACTTGATTGTGTAGCCCGTTGCGTCGACTCCACTCTTCTACAAACCAACGCAAATATTATTATTTGGAACTAGATTATGCTAAATTTATGGTGGTAATGGTTGATACCTCAAGCATACACGAGAAAGGTCAAATTAATGAGAACAGTTAAGATTCAAACCATCGACTCACACAACTTTTTGCCCTTGCCATTCGATATTCATCCGAAAAATGATACCTTTGACGTTCTACAAGGACGTGACGGTGCCGTTATTTACTTACCGAGAGGACACAATCCCTTCACAGATAAAGAATACGTTGCCGCACATAGCGGCAGTGAACTTGATGAAGGATTCAATATCAGTCCAGACGAATTTGTCTGATTTTTCATTCCACTACTTCGTTTTCAACTGAGTACTAGTAACTTTGGTTTAGGTCAAAAAAGGACACTAAGTTCAGTTTTAAAATGAACATTTAAGTACAAAAATTGACCCACTAGGAATCGATCATATTTCTAGTGAGTCAATTTTAATATACGTTTTAATTTGTTCTACCAAAAACCAATTACTTTAGTCCAAAGTAAACCACCGGCAAGCCAAATGACGTTGAACATAACCCCAAAAATGGCACTCAGTTTCCACCAATCTTTAGACGTTACATAGCCAGTGGTTGAAAGCATTGCCGCTGGACCAGCGAAAGGGAATAGACATTTTGCAATAATTTAGGAATTGATCCAAAAAAAATTTTGACACATACGTCATCGTAATACTGCGGTCAAAGCAAAAACTCCCTTACACTGGTCTGTCTAAAAAGCTCATGGCATGATTTCACGCCATGAGCTTTTTGCATTAGTAAAGATTAAAAGCAAAATGGTTAATTAGAACCCTATTCCAAAAATTAGACAGTAATGCTTGTTTTATTTAAACCTAATTATTAGGCTGCATCACTCCATATCGGTCATACTTATTCGTTTAAAATGAGTTTAGATCACGTTTACTGCGGAAAAAAATTACTTAACCTTACTCAACGCATCCTTAACCGCCGTCTTAACAGCCCGGCTGGATGACGAAGCACCGGAAACGGCATCAACGTCAGCCGTGTTTTGCGCGACGATTTCGCGGGGAATCTCCTCCACGGCCTTACGACCAACGTCTTCGCTTTCACTTTCCTGCAACACTTCGACATTTTTAATGTGTTGATCTGCATATGTTACCCGAACCACGATTTGACCACCAATACCGTTGTTAGCACTACCTAGATATTGGTTATCGCCAACCGTGTAGTTGGTAGAATTATCCACCAAATCGTTGCCACCAAGGTCAGTCTCAGAATCTTCATGAATCGAAGCAGACGTATCCGCATCTGTAGCTGTTTGGTCAGAATCACTAACCGTATCCTGCTTTGGTGCAGCGGCGTTTTCACCGGCGATCTTGCCGAAAATTAAACATTCGGCAAGATTACCACCACCATTATACTGATTGGCATTGATGCCACCAAACTCACCGGCAGAATATAGATGGGGAATTGGTTCACCGTCAGCATTTAGCACTTCAGCCTTCGCATTTCGTTTGGCACCACCCTGGGTATTAAGCATTGCAGTGGCCAGTTCAACAGCATAATATGGTCCGTCATCTAATGCACGCATGCTATCGCCGTCACGACCCAATTGATCATCGCGACCTGCATCGGCAAAGCGATTAAAGGAAACCACCGTTTGTGACAACACTTTAGGATCAGCCTGAATCTTCTCCGCAAGCTCTTCAATTGAGTTTACTTTAACGACCAACTTACAGAAGTCAGGATATGGCAACTTACCCTGTCCTTTGATCGTGTCGTACTGGGCTTGGTCAAAAATTAGATGAGGATGCGCGTAAACCGTTGGGTTATGCCATTGACCATGTTCGTAAGCATGACCATGACGGCCATTTTCATCCTCACGTACATAACGACTACCATCATCCGCAGCAATAAAAATACTGCCATGCGATAGTTCGGGCCAGGCGCCAAGAAAAAATTTGCCCCGTTCTTCAGTCGGATTTTCAAACGTAAAGCCAGTGTCAAAACCGTATCCTTCATAACTGTGCATATGCCAGAAACTAGCGCCAACTTCTTGTGCCATCCGAATTCCATCACCCTTGTTGTACAAGGTCCCAATCACCTTCAACTTAGGTACGCCAATGAAGTTTTGAATATCGTCATTATTATTTTCAAATCCACCCATCGTCATGACCACACCATTACGGGCCGCAATGTTAACCTCATGACCATTGCGCTTAACTGTAACACCCGTAATCATCTTTGATTTGGGATCTTGAATCAAACGCATTGCCGGGCTCTCCAACCAAACGTCAATCTGGTCAGTCCGATCCGTCACGTGCTGACGCAAGTTCTTCCATAATGTGGCGTCAAAGAAACCATCATGTACGGTTGTCAAATCGATCGCGTCGGCTCCATCGAATTCTGGATATTCTGGCGAAAGGCCATGTGCAAAGTCCTGCCAACCTGGATCACGATGCGTTTTGTTGTAACTAACCGGTTCATCGACATCGAGATAATCATGCATATACGCTGGAATTTGATTAATTCCGTCGACATACGTATCCAACATTTCATCTTCTATTTTAATACCGTTAAACATCTGCTTGAAATAACGCTTGGTCTTAGCACGATCATGCCCAGTTAGAACGACCTGACCAGCGTAACGTGTATTACCACCTTCGTGCCCTAATGGCGCTGCATCTACTAATAAGACCTTTGCCCCATTATCGGCAGCAAACCGACTGGCAGTTGCGCCAGCTGCGCCAAAGCCAATGACAACGACATCATATGTTCGTGCCCAATTTATTTTTGCCATCATATTTCCTCCATATTTGATAACGTACTCGAATCAGTTAATTCGCTTGCTTGTTGAATAATGAGCAATCCATTCTAAATGCATTCAACTGACTGCTTTATATCGCACACCATCATTGTTACTGGTTTTGCCCCAATTGTGAAATATCTTTTTAAGTGAGATGATATGCCTAAAATGGCATAAAGATTAGAGGCTCTTTTAATGACGACAATGAATCAAAATCAACAATTACTGTGCATTCTCAGTTCGCTACAAACGACTGGTAGCATTTCTGATACCGCAAACGAAATGTATCTGACGCAACCAAACGTTAGCAAACAACTCAAACGGTTCGAAACTGAGCTTGGTGTCCGTTTGGTCGATCGAAGTACCCATCCCCTGTCATTAACAGCTGCTGGCAATTACTATCTCAATCAAATGAGTGTGTTAATGAGCCAGGTTGATCGTGTCGTTACCACTACACAGGCGTTTAAAACGGCGAAACATGCAACGCTTCGCTTAGGAGTTACCCAGTCACTTGGCTCAATATTGTTGCCAAACTTATTGCCAGCATTTCACCGTCGCCATCCTGAAGTCACTCTTGAATTGCATGAATTGGCCCCAGCACAAGGTGAACAGGCATTGACCAGTAATCAACTTGATATTTACTTTGGTGTTGCACCAACGCCACAACCCGAAATCACACACATTCCACTATATTCGGAGGGCTGCACACTGATAATGCCTAAAAATGCGTTGGCAAACGTTAATAGTCAAGATGTGACCACCAATTTAGAGGCAATCCTATTCAATTTTGCGCGCCAAGAAATGATTGTCGAACGCGGTGATTCTGGTTTCCAACGAATTGTTTCAGGCTATCTGGCTGCTCATAACATTCATCCATGGCGTACGTTTGTCACGGCAAACTTGATTACCGCAGAACGCTTGGCTGCCAAAGGCATGGGGGCTGCCATTGTACCAAACTCACTTGTTGAAACTGCTAAACTAACAGCCGATGTAACAGCCATTCATTTGCCCAGCGATGAATTGAGTCTAAGCGTCGTCGCACAAATTAATAAGCAGGCGGCCGCAAATGCTGTGACTACTGACTTTCTGCAAATGGATTTCAACCTATGAGCACAATACTATGCCGGGCCACGTCCACCATTAAAACTGAATGAAAATTGGTTTCAAGAAAAACAAACACTTTCTCCTTTACGTATGTTTAAGTAATGCCGGATCAACGATTAATTATCGCTGTCCCAAACTTAATTCGTAGTATAAAGGAGTTGAAAAAAAGTGGCGTTAATGCTACTTTTTAAATGAATACAAAGCCAAAATTCATTCCCAGTGACCGATTTCTAAAGTTTTTGCGCAATCTTTCAGATAAAGACCGTGCAAAACTAGTCGGAACGATTTCCTTAATAGAGTCCCATGAATTGTATGTCGCTATACGACAACTGTGGGTTAAAAAAATTGAGGACAATTTGTTCGAGATTAGATCAATTCAATCCAATAACATACGACGCGCCATTTATTTTCACATCGAAGAAAATAACTATTTTATTACCCTTGGATTTACGAAGAAAAGCAATAAAACACCACAAAGACAAATTGATAGTGCCAAACGCATACGTGCAAAGTATCTAAGGAGAAACGATAATGATAAAAAATAATCCCCAAACCATGGACACCCTCATTCAACAAGAACTTAAAAATCCAAAGTTTCAAAAAGCCTACGATCAGACCGTCAGCACAGGCAACGCCGCCGTTGCTTTATATGAGTTTCGCCATGAACTTGGTTACACACAAGCTGTGCTGGCAAAAAAGGCCGGTCTGGCGAAATCGACGATTGTTCGCATTGAGACCGGCATTATGAATCCACGACTGGAAACCTTGCAACAAATCGCTGACAGTGTTGGCGCGCATGTTGAATTAAGATTTGTACGGTAAACAAAATAAACATGAATTCAAAAAGGATTGAAATGGTTGCACACTGTTGTCGACCATTTCAATCCCTTTTATTATCTCGTTTATATTTTACGCACAGAATCACGTTTGATTAACGAAACGTCAACCACCTTCAACTGTGGCGCATGTTCTGGTTCTCGCAAACGGTTCATAATCATCTGACTAGCCCATGTCCCCATATCATAAACGGGCTGGTGAATCGTTGTTAAGCGCGGCACCATATAGTCATCCAGATCGATGTCATCGTAGCCCACAACTGATAAGTCCGCTGGCACGTGCTTTCCCAACGCATTAATGCCTCTCAACAGTCCCAATGCCATTTCATCGTTAACGCAGAACACTGCTGTTGCACCAGAATCAATCACTTTTTGGGCAATGGCCCAACCACCGGCCTTTGACAATTCCGTTGAGAAGACAAGCTCGTCATCAAAGACAATGCCGTGACGAACTAACGCACTGCGGTAACCAGCTAGTCGCAAACGCACATTTTGTGACGGTCGGTCTGGTAAAACCACAGCGATTTTTTGATGACCTGCCTCGATAAGATGGGAAGTGGCCAACTCACCGCCACGTTCATCATCGACAATGATCCGGTCCCCTTCGTTAATGGGATCGTTTTGGTCAAACAATAAGTACGGCACGTTATTGCGTTTGAGTAAACCATTGATTTCATCATTACCGACAGCTGAACTAGCGATGATCATCGCGTCCACACCACGTTCAACCAGCGTGCGCAAATAATAATGCTCCAACGCCTCGTCGCGGTCTGCACTTAAAATCATTGGCACACATTCATGTTCGTACATCGCATCCTGAATGCCACGCAAGAACATGGCAAAGAATGGATTTACTAAGTTGGGCACGATAATTCCAACAGTCTTCATTGAATGGCTGATTAGATTACGGGCATTAAAGTTAGGAACGTATCCTAACTGATCCCTAATTTTCATCACTTTTTCTTGTGTTGCGGCAGGAAATCTTTCGCCCTTCCCGTTGAGAATTTGGGAAACCGTCGTAATCGACAGTCCAGCAGTCTTTGCGACGTCTTTAATCGTTACCCGCTTTGCCATTTTTACTTTTCAACCCCCATAAGTTCGGTTAAATCATAATTTTTTATGTTACGAATATCATAGCATATTCACTCTCCATAAAGTGCGCTGATCCCCGTGAGACTGCATTTTGTTCGCCATTACATTGACAATGAATCGACTCGTTTTCGCGTTTGTTCGGCGAATTTACAACTTAACATAAATATTGTTATTCAAAAAAATAACTATTTATACTCATCATAGAAACATTAATTGCACTATAAATGGAGATGAATAACATGATTAAAATTTATACGATTCCGTCAAACTTACCCTCTCGTCAGGCAGTCCGTTGGTTAACCCAACATGATGTTGCTTTCACTGAGCAACGTGTCCATGTAGATCAACCAGAATTGACGATTGACGAATTGAAACAATTTTTAATGGCCTCCGAAAATGGCGTTGATGATTTGCTTTCCTTCCAGTCACTCGCTTATGCTGCGTTTATCAAAAATCATGATCCTGAAGCAATGTCCTTACAAGCATTGTTAACAGCCATGATTGCGAATATCCGTCTTTTACATTTTCCAATTATTTATGACGACCACCTTCACATCTTGCAAACGGGGTTTTCACAAGATGACATCAGAGTGTTTTTGCCTAGAAGTGTCCGGGTTCAAGAGCTAACTACTATGCTCCTCCGCGAATCCAAAAGCGATGATCTTTCTGATATTGAGTAAAGACTAAAAACACCTTCTGACAATCGTGCGGGGCCAACCAATGGCTGGACATACACAATTGTCAGGAGGTGTTTTGATGTCATTTCAAATGAACACATTTTTTCACATTAGCGCGTTTAAGCTAGGTTAAAAAATATCTTTCACTACGCTACATCGTCACTTTGTTCTACAAGCATCATGATACTGGCACTGATTTGTTGAATCATTGCGGTTGTTAACGCTGGATTGAGCAACCGTAAAGTTTGCATCCCCACTTCCATTAACCACTGTGTATCAGCGCTCATTCCGAGCAGGGCGTGAAAGGCTAGTTCTAAGTTAGTCGCCGTTCCCTCCAATTGTTTGCTGGCCAAATCGTCTGGTTCAGCTGCATAGTAATTGGCACGGACCTGTTCGTGAAGCAACTCATAGTCCTTGAGCAGTGAAGATTCCTTGTCCATTAAAGCTGCTAAACGCTGATGTAATGCCTGGCTGTTCTCGGAAAATTGCTTTAGATTATTTTCATTTTCGTGTTGTTCTAACAGATTATAATTTTCCGTAAGGGCAAACGTTTGTAGCTGACAAGCGAACACGTTATTGAGAAACGCTAATAGGTCAAATTGACGACCACTAACCAGCCCTGTCAAATGCTGATCCATTAAGTCCTTTACGTTTGCAAGCGGAGCGTCCACAGTCACCTTGCGTTGGTGAAACCGTTTCTTATCCGCCTGACTTAACGGCGTCACATATTGCATTGTTTCTACCCCTTCCGTGAGGATCCATTGGCGTTACTAGCATCATTATTATCCGGTCCATCCGGTTGTGGTTGGTTCATGTCAACTTTGCGTTCTTTTGGACCATGCTTTGGTGCTAACTTAGCCTGAATTTCAGTTGCGACCGTTTCGACATTTACATCTGGATTAATATTTGCCAGGATTTCCATGATGTTAAAGAATTCCCACTTTAAATCAACCTGGAACATAATGTAATCATAGCCAAACAGATCCTGAGACCGCCATTCACTACGTGGCTTTTTAAGTAGTTCTTGAGGAAACCCTTGCTCCGCCTGTTTGGCTAACTGAACCCGTTCTTGTTCAAACGGACCGAACTGATCAGCATGTGCTTTCGTGTTAGCTGATAAACGATCCCCAGTTAACTTATGCCATGTTTGTAACTGCGACCACCACTCCTGGTTAATGGTATCCACTAAGCGGTTAAAATCTAACTGAACGGCAACATAATCTGACAGTAAATCGTTCAAGTCGACGTCACTGCCCTCAAAATTGCCTGTCATATTAGGAACCTGCTTTAAACTGTCGAATACACTCAGTGGATCATGTACAGGAATCTGGTAGTCATGAAAAACCTGTTGTTCTTGCTTCGTGATCGGTGTCGTAAAACTCATTGCGAAAGCCTCTCTTTGTGTTGTTTTGTTGTCTTTATCATAACGCTATAGAATCCGCTTTCATAGAAAAACTAATTTGTCTCGTCGTCCCTATCTGACACAAAGTGACGTGTTTTCGGCACAATTAAATGCCCATGTCCTCTTAAAAACTGACGGGCTTCCTTTGCAATCGTTTCCCGGTCTAAATTGAGCACGGCATCGTAATCGTCCACTAGGAAATCTTCTAACCCTGCCACCATTAAAACTTCGACCGTGTGTGCATAAAACTCCGTTTCGTCATGTAAAACTTGTTCGGGTCGCATTCCTAATACTTGAGCCAACTTATTCGTAAAATTCGGCCGACACCGATCAAAACCACTATTTTCAACCATCAATTCTAACTGTTCCTTTTGTAACTGAATAATCGCCGCCGCATCTCTTAATCGTTGCAGCATAAAATAATGTGACAACGGTAAGATGAGCTTCATGTTATTTTTAAAAATCAGCAAGGCTTCATGAGTCAAGCGACGAATCTGAACTAATTTGTAAAATCCTAACCAGCCAGTGTCCTGCATCGTTGATCCCGCGGTTGGTACAAAACCATATTTACCGTTTACATAAGGTGTGTAATGTTTCTGTCCCAAAAAATGATGGGCGATCGCCATTTGTTGGCGAGTTCGACTGTTCTTAGCCATCAATTCTCGCATCAATGTACCACATGGTCGGCGCACCAATAATGGTCCCAGCCGATAATCCAGAATCAACGTCAGTCGTTTTTGCTTCACGGTCACCGGCAGAACCAGCAAGGTCGTTGTTAAACTGATTTCGAAGTCAGCAATAGTTTCTTGTGTGGTCCATAAATGATTAATAAATGTTGATACTCGTAAATCGATTGTTTGATCGCGTAAACTGGCGGTTGAAAATTGTTGCTGACTCATTTTTGATCCCCTTAAAAATAATGTATCGGTAGAATAACGATTAATTTTCATTAATGCAATTCATTAGACGGCAATAAACTCACAAAAGTACCGGTCCAGCAAAAAATTAAACGCAACATATTAATGACGTTATCATCATTAATATGTTGCGTTTAACGTTTGCAAACGGATTACGTATTATCAACGGCCATTGAAAAGCGAACTCGCCGCACTTGCAATATTTATTTAATTATTTTCAGGCACCGTATTCCTTAATTTTACCGTTAACCGGCCCAGTACCAAATGTAGACTAGCTGTAATGAGCATTGCAAATACCGTGGCACCAATTGTATTTGTTACCCAACCGACTTGGCGTAACAAGAAATAACTCAAAATTCCGAATCCCCAGTTGACATAGGCCAACCAGTTCACCCTTGGTGAGTTAGCAAACATATTATCAGTATAGCGTGCGCCATGGATAAGATAATAATCGACTAAAATAATGGCAATCTCTGGTCCCAAGATCATACCCACGTAATCTAAGAACATCGTGAACACGCCCAAAAAGCTGTTAGACCACAAAGGAATCAATGTCATCAGCGTCGCCAACACTGTTACTAGCCATAGAGCTGGCGTAAGTCGAAGTCGTTTAAAAATGTTGGTTAATGCCGTGCCGGCAGCCATTAGATTAACTGCATTTGCGGTGGTACTCGTCAATACAATCACAATCATTGCCAAAATACCTAGGCCAAGCCGTGAAGCCACTGTACTTGGGTCAGATGCATTCGGATCAAAGCTGTGCAGCGTCACCGCCGCACCAATGGTAGCGATGATACCAACGAGCGCAAACCAGAACAATCCAACTGGGCCGCCAACAAACGGTGCTACGGTAGCAGCCGTCTTATTCTTTGCAAACTTGGTGAAATCCGCACCAGCAGTCACCCAAGCAAGGTTAAACGCCGCTAACGTATCGATCGCATTACCAGTCGGCAGATGAAACTTAATTGGCACTTGCCACTGAGTCAACTGCTTCAACGATACGGTTTGAAAAACCGCCCATGTTTCCCACAATACCAGTAAAATTACCAACACAATTCCAACACGCTCAATAATCCGTACAGACCGTTGACCGAGCGAAATACTAATCAGATGCAAGATTGACATCATCAAAATACCAAAGATAATGCCCTTCAATCCGCCGCGTTGACCAAAAACTGGCCAGCCCAGTAGATCATGAAGCAAATAACTAATAGAACCGGCTGCAATAAACGTGTTTACCGCAGCCCAGCCCATGAACTGAACCACGTTGACTAATGACGGCCCGACGCTACCCCAACGGCCGAACGAAACATTCGTCAAAGCCATTGTAGAGCGTCGCGTTTGAAACCCTATATACCCGACGAGAGCCAGTAGCAGGTAAGCGATTGGACCGGTGATCATTAATACTTTCATCGCCCCACCCAGTCCTAGTGCAGCCAATACGCCACCAACATACCAAGTGCCGTTGTTGGCATTGGCTCCAATCCATGTCGCCGTCTGATCCCAAAAACTCATACTGTGTGACGCTTCTGATGCTGTTTGTTTCATGTCTCTTCCTCCGTTTGCTGCTAAGAAAAAGCGCTACCAACACAGTAATGTCAGTAACGCTTGTAATTAGCAATATTTGCGGAAAATGACTGAGAGGCCACGATGCCCGTAACTTGTTGTTTGAAAAAACGCCTCATCAAAAACATCATGGTCTTGCCTCCAAAAAAGGTCCGCTCACTGTCGGACAGTTATTTTCTAGAGTAGTTTAGCAATAATCACACGCAGATTCAAGCGTGAGACCCAATATTCGACATGCCTTTTTAATACAATGATGACAACGGTCTACTTCACTGACCGGCCCAAAACGCTCGCCACTATCAAGGTTAAGTGCAAATGTTACTTGAGCAAACGACACTTGTTCTAAAACCAGTCTTTAATCGATAACCTCATGGATGAGTGTCAACGGCTGCGCCTCATCACCAATTGCAATATTTGCTTCAATCAATTGCTGGACGTCGCTAACATCCTCTCGGTTACTGTGAATTGTCAAAATCGTGTCACCTTGATGAACTTCGTCACCAACCTTTTTGGACAACGTCAAACCGACAGCATAATCCAATTGATCATCCTTCTTCTGCCGGCCACCACCGAGCATCATCGCAGCAATGCCCATTTCATCTGCCTTCATTTTGGTGATAACGCCATCACGAGCTGCCAATATCGGCATCTGATATGTTGCCTGAGGCATCATTGCTGGGTTTTCAATCACGCGACCGTCACCACCCTGAGCAATGATCATTTCTTTGAACTTGGTCAAAGCGGAGCCATCATCAATATGCTGCTGTAGCATTTTTCTGGCGGCATCTAGATCGGTTGCCTTATTTGCCATGACAACCATTTGACTGCCAATTGTTAATACCAAATCAAGCAAATCAGCTGGGCCATTGCCCTTTAATAATGCAATCGACTCTTCAATTTCCAAGGCGTTACCAATGGCGTTCCCTAGTGGCTGATTCATGTCGGAAATAACCGCCATTGCATTCATACCAACACTTTTACCAATGCCGACTAGTTCCTTGGCCAATGCAACTGAGTCCGCCTCTGTTTTCATAAAGGCGCCACTCCCCGTTTTAACATCCAAAACTAAGGCATCTGTTCCACTGGCAATTTTTTTACTCATGATTGAGCCAGCAATCAATGGAATGGAATCAACCGTATCAGTTACATCACGTAATGCATAAATCTTTTTGTCTGCTGGAGCGATGTTTCCAGTTGCGCCGACGATGGCGCAACCAACATCGCGCAACTGCTGTTTAAATGATGCTTCGCTAATTTCAACCTTTAAACCAGGAATGGCCTCCAACTTATCCAACGTGCCACCCGTGTGACCAAGGCCGCGCCCAGAAATCATTGGCACTGGAATACCAACCGAGGCTACCAAAGGCGCTAATGGAATGCTGGTCTTATCGCCAACACCACCAGTCGAATGTTTGTCCACCTTGACGCCAGGAATATCACTCAAATCCAACTGATCTCCCGAATGCAACATGGTCATTGTCATGGTGGCCGTTTCTTGCTTTGTCATTCCTTTTAGATAAATCGCCATTAATAGTGCACTAACCTGATAGTCCGGAATGTCACCTTTTGTATATCCATTAATAAAAAATTCAATTTGCTCGGTGGTTAGTTCTCCACCATTACGTTTCGTATCAATTACATCGACCATTCTCATGGTTGCTGACCTCCATCACTTAGTGAACTGGGTCATAATTTAATAGCTGAGTTGCACTTCCTTGATCAATAATCAACGTGTTCGCATAACCGGCTGTAACAGCACCGTGTACAGCCGGTACCTTGGCAGGATTAGCCGCCACTAACACGCTGTGTGGAATATTGGCGAGTGCGTCAAGTGGAATACCGATCGTTCGCTGATCAATATTTGTATCAACCAACTGACCATGAGCATTAATAAAGCGAGAAAATACATCGCCAACCGCATGGTCTTGTAAATAAGCCTGTTCAGCTTGAGTGAAGTATCCCAACTTAAACAGCAATGCTGAGTCGCGAACTGTACCAACAGTAAAAACTGCAATGTCAGCCTTTTTGCCCAGTTCAATAATATGTTTAATGTGTGTATCCTGTTCAACCAATTCTTTTGTTTGTTGGTGATCGAAAATAACTGGGAGCGGCAGGTACTGCGGTAGCGTATGAAATGCGTTAGCAAATGTATTAACACTTTCAAACGCAAAGTTATTACTCTGTGTGTTTGCCACGCTACCCTTCATCTGAACAACGGTTATGCCGCTAACATCCTTAGGATCCAAATGATTTGCAACTTGGTGAATGGTTTTTCCCCACCCAAGTCCGATAATGTCATCTGTCGTTACAATTGATTCAATATATTCTGCGGCCACTTTTCCAACACGTGACAATAAATCGGGAGTACCCGTCCCTTGTGTTGGCACAACTAGCAAATGCGCTAGCTGATACTTTTCTTGAAGCTGCGCTGTTAAAGTAGCTACTGGTGCCATCGGCGCAGCAATCTCAATTTTAACCAGGCCAGTTTTTCTTGCGTACTGCAATAAGCGTGAAACCGTTGCACGTGAAATGTTCATTTCGGTTGCAATTTCGCCTTGTCCCCAATTGTTTTGGTAGTACAAGGTCGCTGCCTTAAGACTATCTGCCGTTTTTTGATCATCTGTTTCCACGAACATTTCCTCTTTTCGTCCCACGGTTTCGGAATCCCTGTCACGATTGCAGTTAACATCACGTTATGGCCGGAAACAGTTTCAGTACAGACAATCAACAAAGAGCGAATGATTTGGCAAATCGCCGAACCATTCGCCCTTTATTGATTAACCAATGTCTTCCTAAACATTTCAAACTCAATGTTGCGTTACTTACCAGCAATCGCTGTCGCTAACGAAATGTTAATCATGTCGTTGAACGTTTTTTCGCGTTCCTCCGCCGTGGTTTTTTCTTCGCCAAAAATTAAGTCACTGACCGTCAACACAGACAGTGCACGGAAGTGAAGTTTGGCACCCAACAAGTATAACCCTGCTGATTCCATTTCGGTGCCAATAACGCCATAATCAGCCAACTTCTTCATGTCTAGTTCATCATTATAGAAACGGTCTGCAGCAAAAATGTCGCCTACTTTGGGCGTAATACCCATCTTCTGAGCTTCATGAAAAGCTGTATCCAGCAGTTCAAAGTTAGCTAGCGGTGCATAATGGATGCTTGGTCCAAATGTATTCGCAGTTACAGCAGAGTCAGTTGTTGAGCCTGATGCCAACAGCACATCCCGTAAATGGACATCCGGCGCCATGCCGCCACATGAACCGACCCGAATGATTGTTTTCACACCGAAGAATTTAACTAATTCATTAATGTAAATGGACATGGATGGAATTCCCATCCCTGACCCTTGAACGGAAACACGGTGGCCTTTATATTCACCCGTGTAGCCAAAAGCATTTCGAACCGAATTCACCTGTTTAACGTTGGTCAAAAAATTTTCAGCGATATACTTTGCCCGCAGTGGATCTCCAGGCAGCAAAACTGTATCAGCGTAATCACCCATGTTGGCACCGATATGTGTACTCATTGTGCATCCTCCTCATTCGAAAGGTTTATTTTACCGTTTCGCCATTGCTGACTTCACTCAAGAAACTGGTGCCTTCACTATTCCCTTGCACACCAAAGTTTTCCAATACTGTCGCGCCCATATCAGCAAACATTGGACGAATGCCCAATGACTGATTAGCGTGCTTCAGAGATGGAGAGTATGCCAACAACGGGACGAATTCACGTGTATGATCTGTACCACGGTAGCCAGGATCGTTACCGTGATCAGCTGTGATCATGAGCAAATCATCATCCTTTAAGTTTGCCAATACCTTGGTCAACCGTTGGTCAAAATCCATTAAGGCCTGACCAAATCCCTTTGGATTACGGCGGTGACCATACATTGCGTCAAAATCGACCAAGTTCGTAAAGCAGAAACCATGGAAGTCGCTAGCCATAACTTCATCCACATGATCCATTCCGTCCATGTTGCTTTCATTGTGGTAGCCCTTGGTAATGCCATGGCCAGAGAAAATGTCATTAATTTTCCCAACACCAATCACATCAAGTCCATCCGCCTTTAAGCGGTCCATGTCCGTTTCACCAATTGGTTCTAGACTGAAGTCGTGACGGTTAGCCGTCCGAGTAAAGTGATCCTTGTCCGGGCCAACGTAAGGACGCGCAATAATCCGGCCAATTGTCCATTCTGGTCCATTAACTAGTGAACGCGCATATTCACAAATTTTGTACAGTTCTTTAACAGAAATAACATCTTCATGGGCGGCAATTTGAAGCACCGAATCTCCAGATGTGTAAACGATCAATTCGCCGGTCTTCATCTGTTGTTCACCGTAATCGTGA
Organism: Furfurilactobacillus milii; assembly: GCF_009863985.1. Lineage (GTDB taxonomy): Bacteria > Bacillota > Bacilli > Lactobacillales > Lactobacillaceae > Furfurilactobacillus > Furfurilactobacillus milii_A. Next base: position 23,280 of record NZ_WEZT01000003.1, read on the forward strand.
ATAACGTCAGTTCCCGAATAAGGCTTGTTGACAATTACATGGCGGCCAGAGAAATCTTCCAGCTTTTTAATGATTTCTTCTGGGAATCCGTTTGGAAAAGTCGACAAAGGCTTTCTAACAGGCAGCCCCATCATTTCCCAATGACCGTCCATACTATCTTTACCAGCAGAAACTTCACGCATTTTGCCAAACGCACCAATGGCTTGATCAGCGACTGGTACACCCTGAATCGGCTTATCGGGACGAATGTTGCTAAGTCCCAACTTACCTAAATTTGGCAGTGCCAAGTCTCCCGCATAAAACGCGCCAACATGTCCAAGTGTATCAGCGCCCACATCATCGAAGTCCGCTGCGTCTGGTGCCTCCCCAATACCGACTGAATCCATTACAATTGCAAAAATTCGTTTGTATGCCATGATTTTTGAAAGTCCTTTCCTGTCTCGCTTACGCTCATATTAATGAGCAGTTATCTAAAATCACTTAACCTTTTTCGTTTAGCAAGCGCTTACATTTTTGTTGAAAATGCATCTTGTTAAACTGTTGCCGTTTGTGCCTTTGCTTCTTCAAGAATTGCAACTGATGCAGAGACACCTAAACGATTGGCACCTGCGTCGATCATTGCTAACGCATCCTTCAAGCTGTGCATGCCACCGGCTGCCTTAATCTTAAAGTCAGGACCAACTGCCTCACGCATTAAACGAACATCTTCGGCCTTAGCGCCAGAAGTGGAAAATCCAGTCGAGGTTTTAACAAAATCAGCGCCACCCTTAACGGTCAGCTCGGAAGCCCGCCGTTTTTCTTCATCCGTTAATAATGCATTTTCAATAATCACCTTAAGCAATTTACCCTTGGCATGAGTAGCCTCCGCTACAGCTTTAATGTCTGCCAACACAGCTTCATCATGATTAGATTTTAATTCGCCAATATTGATAACCATGTCAATTTCGTCGGCACCGTTATCAATGGCACCGTTGGTTTCAAAAACTTTTGTTGCGGTCGTTGAAGCTCCCAGTGGGAACCCAATTACAGTACAAGTAGCAATGTCTGTTCCCTCAAGTCCTTTGTGAACACGAGCAACCCAGTACGGATTGATACATACGAAAGCAGTGTTGTATTCGCGAGCCTCCGCAACAGTTTTATCAATCATTGCAGAAGTTGCTTCTGGTTTAAGCATTGTGTGATCCATGTATTTTGCGAGTTGTGCAACAGTTAATGTCATTTTATGAAACCCCTTTCATTTGTCTGACATCAGTATATCAAGAGCCGTGAACATTTGTCCACAATATTTTAGAAAATATTTTCACAACGACGATTAAGCGCTTTATATCCGTTTAGTAAATTTACAATCTTTCATACCGTTAATTCCTATCAGACTAGCAATCGTAGATTAATTAAACGGATTTAGATACCAATCTCGAATATATTGGTCTAGCCCAAATTTTAAAGCGATTTCACATGTTTTGTTTGCCATCCCTCAGTTCGAATTTACAGCATGGTGTATTGTTCACCAGCACGTTATTCTCCTTTACGTCAACGGCCTTCGACAAAAAAATAATCGTTTTGACTATGCCTGTGTACAAGGCAACGATCAAAATTAAATGAGGAAAATATATGCCCATTCATAATGAAGATGAACAATTAACACAACAAGCCTTCGCCTTTATCACACACGAAAGTAACAGCCGGGTTCTGTATGGCGTTCTAAAACGTCTCAACGTACGCCCTGGGGATCCAAATTTTGACGATGCTGTTTCTGAGGGTCGCCTCATCTACGTGGCGGTATTTAAAGACTATGTGAATGCCTTCGGAGAACAGGATGCCGACGCCTTACGTCGCTATGCTTACCAACGGCTCTACTGGCGGCTTTTAGACTGGTTGCGCGCTAGTACACGTCGATTAAGCCATCAAAGTGAACTCAGTGATACTGTAGTCAACCAACTCCAAAACACGGAGGCAACAGCGATTGACATGGAAACCCATGATTTTATAAACCGATTAATCGCGACTTGCACACCGACAGAAAAAAAGTTGCTAAGCCTTTTGCTTGATGAAGAAATGACCATTAGTCGGGCCGCTAAGTCACTTCATGTTTCCAGGCCGACTCTTTACAAACACCGTGAACGTTTGGCAGCCAAGCTTCAGACTCATTTTCCTGAATTCTTTTAAAGCTGCAACTTAATGGACACAAAACGGTCATCACTATCTTTCCCAGAGATAGTGATGACCGTTTTGTCGTGTTATTTTCTCAAAAATCGTGTGTTGCAATAAAAATTAATGACAGTCATAAGTCGGTGGCTACTTAGTCAAGATCTTAAAGCCCAGTGCCTGGCTGTCGGCTTTGAAGCGTTTGACTGTGTCTAATGAATACTCAGCCAATGGCTTGCCCAATAACGTCAACTTCTTCAATGAATCTGGCGTGCAAGTAATAATGTCTGTGTGCGTTTGTGCCGCCTGCATAATGTTGTAAACTTCCCGCTGACTTGCCCACAACAGTTTCAAGTTAGGCTTAAAGTGAACAATATCAGCATATTTCGACATTAATGGTCGCGGATCCACACCAGTATCAGCAATCCGGCCCGCAAAGACTGAAACAATCCCACCTGTTGTTTCATCAAGAGCATCGCGTACATGACGAACTTGCTCTTCCGTAAAAATAGCAGTTGCGTTAACCTTAATGCCATCATGAGACAATTTGTGAATCAACGGAATGCTTGATTCACCTAAAGAATTCATGACCGGAATTTTCACATACACGTGTGTTCCAAAATGACTGATAATATGTGCTTCTTCTTCCATATCGCCAAAATCATCACTGAATACTTCAAATGAAATTGGTAAATCAGGAATACTAGCAACAGCTTGATGTGCAAACTCAATGTAGTCCGTAACTCCGGCAGCCTTCATTAAAGAAGGATTGGTTGTAAAACCAGTCACTAAACCTGATTTGTAGGCATCGACCATTTGGTCAATATCTGCACCGTCAGCATAAAGTTCTACACCTAATTGATTAATTCTTGTTTCGTCCATTGGTATCACCTTTTCAATCTAAGTATATAGGCCTTTAGTACATGTTTATGTCGATTGGTCTACGCTTCACACCATACCTGTTCACAATTAGCTCGACAACCAATATATTATGAGAAAATAATTAAAACCCGTTTTTTCTCTCATCAATTATCAAAATTGGTTCTTGATTAATCGCTTATATATCAAGGAATGTGTAAAATTGGTCTATGACGGCACAGACGTTTGCACAATTCTCATGAAAAAAGCCACAATGATTTTCAGTCATTTTCGTTTTCCGCATCAAGTTGCAATTTCAAGATCGTCAAACAGGGCGAATAAGCGTAAATTAGCTTTTTTACACAAACCGCCACTTTTAGTCGAAATAAGTGCTATAAAGGATGTAATCGGTTTAGAAAAGGTGGTTTGAGAATCTATGGAAGAAAAACAAGTATTAACGTTATTGACAGATTTCATCAAAATTGATTCACGCAATGGTCATGAAGAAGCCATGTCAGACAGGATCATCACTGAACTCGGTCAGCACGGCATTACAGCGAAAAAAATCCCTTATCAGGATGGCAGAACAAATCTTTTTGCTGAACTAGACTCGGGTAAACCCGGCAAAACGTTAATGTTGACGGGTCATCAGGATACTGTAGCAGCTGACGAACATGACGATTGGCGTTTCCCGCCGTTGGCAGCCCACGTTGAGAATGGTCAACTTTTTGGTCGCGGTGCGGCAGATATGAAGAGCGGTCTCGCTGCTATGGTAACCACTCTGATCGACCTGCATGATGCTGGATTACCCAAAACTGGTAAACTACAATTTCTAGCTACTGTTGGCGAAGAGTATGGTGCCCCTGGTTCACGAATGTTAACGCAGGCAGGCTATGTCGATCACGTAGACGCCATGATTGTTGGCGAACCAACCAGTGATCAAATTATTTTTGCTCATAACGGTTCCATTGATTATTCTGTCGATTCAATTGGCAAATCCGTTCATTCTTCCATGCCCGAAAAAGGCATCAATGCCATTACCAATCTAGTCAAGTTTATTAATGAAGAAAACCATGCATTTGACGATGCACCAACCAGTGACGTTCTGGGCCCAGTTGTCCATTCTGTCACTGTCATCAACGGCGGTGATCAGGTCAATTCAATTCCTGGTCAAGCACACTTAGAGGGTAACATTCGGCCTATTCCAGAATTTGACAACACCAAAATAATTGACCGACTGCAACAAATTATCGATAAACTCAATCAGGAACCCGGCGTTCAGTTAAAACTGACTGTCGATTTCAGTTTCTTCCCTGTTATCTCAGATCGTGAATCTTCACTGGTTAAGATTGCCAGTGATGCCTTAGCGAAAGCGACAAAACGGCCAGCAGAATTATCCGTGATTCACGGTGCTACGGATGCTTCTGAATATACTAAAGCGGATAACAAATTCCCCATTATTGTCCTCGGACCCGGTCGATGGGACATTGCTCACCGGGTTAATGAATATGTCGATTTAAGCGATTATTTGCACTTGATTGATGTATACAAGCAAATTGCCACTGAATATCTAAGTTAGCTTTGTATCTTACAATATCTTATTGAATAGGAGTTTTCCAATTTGACCATCAAGCTCATTGCCGTTGACATGGACGGCACCTTTCTAAATGACGAAAATGACTACAATCGTGCTCGATTTGCACAACAATTCCGCCAGTTAAGTGCAAAGGGCATTCATTTTGCCGCGGCCAGCGGTTCACAATTTCAACGACTTGTTGATCAGTTTCTACCTTTCAAAGATCAAATGGATTTCATCTCAGATAATGGCGCAATTGTACATGCTCGCGATGCATTATTATTTGCCAGTGAAATCCCTCATCAGTTAGTCAATCAAACCTTGGCGGTACTGAAACAGCATTACCCACAGCCGACGGCACTTACGACATTATCTGGCGTTAACCGCGCGTACGTGGATAGCGAAACGCCAGAACCAATTTTCCAATTGATCAAACGATACTATAATTCACTGGTTCGTTTGGACCACCTTTTTGATGTCGATCCTGCGACTCTGGATGATCAACTAGTTAAAATCGCTGTTAGTTTCGATCAAACGGTTAACACCGAGGCAGTGATTCCAGAAATGATCAATCAACTTCAACCTGGTTTATCTGCCATGAATTCTGGCTTTAACACTGAAGATATTGGTGTTTCCGGAGTATCAAAAGAAACTGGTTTACAGCATTTACAAGAACGTTACAGTATTCAAAATGATGAGATCATGACGTTTGGTGATAATGAGAATGATCTCGATATGTTAACGATGACACCGCACGGGTATGCCATGGCCAATGCTCATGCTGATGTGCTGGCAAACGCACCACATCGGACAGACTCTAACAATGATGAAGGGGTTCTTAATGTCATCGATCAATTACTCTCCGGCTCACTGGACGTTTAGCTTCATTTCATTAAGGAACTTGATAATGCCATAATGCCGTTAAATGCCGGTACGTTGTTGCGAAACGCCGTTCCCTGAGGACCGGTCTCAACCCGCTTAAAACGCGGTTTTCAACCTTGATTATGAGCCGAAAACCACGTCTCATAAGTCATCCCGCAACACTAAATGGGTAAAACCGCCCCATTAAGTGTTGCCGACACGGAACTCTGTTTCGCCACAACTTCACTCCATCGACCTTTTAGCTTCAAGATTTTAAAAGCTATTCTAGAGCAAACAAAGCGACGTTGAATTACCCATGAAAGTGGGAATTCAGCGTCGCTTTTCTTCAACAAATTCTAAAAGCACTATTTTTCTGCTTCATTGATAGCATCATTTAAACCGGATAATTCGATGTCAGCTTTCATAAAGTCAGCATTATCTGTCGGCAAATGTAACATCAAGTTTGGTAATACTTGCGCAGTCACCTCGCCTGTCATGACGGTGAAATCAAGCAGGTGACCGGCAAATTGATGGTCGTCACTGATGAAATGCAAGTGAAATCCGCCGACAGTCGCACCCGCATACAATGCTGGGGCAAAATAACCGACAACAGTTCCCTGAACATCTTCTCGCGTAAATTCCGGCTGAGCGGCAGTCGCCGTCGTCAGTGGTGGATACGGTTTGGTTTGCTTAGGTGCCACCCGTACGTGTACTCGGTTAAAGATACCAGTCATCACAATGCCCGCAAAGGCATTTTTCAAACCAGCTGTCGTTTGTAACCAGCTCGTAAATGCTGACATCGTCATGGCCGCCAATGGCGTCTTAGGCAATTGATTATCAAACGTATGGACTGAAGCGAATGGCATCGTCGCATCACCATTGACCGTGTTGACCGAACCATCAGCTGCAGCTTGAAAGGCCTGTCCGTCAACAATGACTACTTCACCATCCAGACCGGCTAGTGTGCCAATGCCTGTATCACCATGGTTTAGCAGCTCTTTCGTTGTGATTGTGCCTTCGAACAGCCCCGGAACTAACAGTGCCAAGGTTCCGTGCTGATATAACGTTTCCGTATCTGTCATTAACCTAAACTCCCTTTGTGCTATCGATATTTTCTAAAATTGATCTGGCAACAGTGTTTTGCCAAGCTCTTGATTATGTGAGTAATCAACGGGCACATCAACAATTACCGGTCCCTTTGTCGCAAAGGCTTGGTCCAACACTTTGTTCAGATCAGTTGGATTGTTAACCCGTAATCCCGTTGCACCAAAGGCCTCAGCGTACTTAACATAGTCAACGTGACCAAAATCAACCGCCGCATCTACACCATATTTCATTTCTTCCTGGAACTTCACCATATCATAGTGACCGTCATTCCAGATAATGTGCACAATGTTAAGTCCTAAGCGAACTGCAGTTTCTAACTCCTGACCGGAGAATAAGAAACCGGCGTCACCTGAAACAGAAACGGCTTGATGATTTGGCCGTACCAGTGCCGCAGCGATTGCCCATGGTAAGGCAACACCTAATGTTTGCATCCCATTGCTGAACAAAAGATGACGCGGTTCATAACTGCGGAAATGACGTGCCATCCAAATATAATGGCTCCCCACATCAACACTCACCGTCATATCATCGGTAACGTGATCCTGCAGAGCTGCCACGAGCGCTAATGGCTGCACAGTGGCATCTTCATCACTTGCTTCAAAGTTTTGATCCCGCGTCGTTAATTCTTCATGAAATTCAGCTAACGTCTGTTTGGCAGCAGCGCTGGGCTGATACCCTTTGATTGCTGGTTGTAAGATGGCCAATGTCTGGGCAATATCGCCCACTAACTGTGTCTCTGGTTGGAAGTGTTGATCCAACTGAACTGCTGTCGCATCGATCGTTACGATGCGGGCCTGCTTCTCAGCATTCCAATTACGCGGTTCGTATTCAACCGCATTATAACCAATGGCAATCACTAAATCAGCCTGTTTTAGCAAACGATCACCTGGCTGATTCCGGAATAACCCAACACGACCAAAGTAGTGGTCAGCTTCCAAATCGCGAGAAATAATTCCAGCGCCCTGGAACGTTTCAACCACAGGAATGTTGGCAACTGTCACGAGATGGCGAATCGCATTGGTAACTTCTGGTGAAGAAGCCCGCATGCCAGCCAGAATAACGGGCAATTTTGCACTACGAATTTCCTGAGCTAGTAAACTAATATCGGCAGGGCTTGCCGGTCCCAAAACGGGCGCCTGCAATGGTTCTAACGCTGGGCTGGTAACTTCAGCATCATCCACATCCTGTGGCAAAGAAACAAAGCTCGCCCCTTGTTTGCCGGCAGTCGCAGATTCAAACGCATTAGCCAACACTTCTGAAATATTTTCTGGATCTTGAATTTCCGCAGAAAATTTCGTAATTGGCTTAAACAAGGCCGCATTAGCCATACTTTGGTGAGTCAACCGTAGTAAGTCCTTACGTGGAACCTGTCCACCAATGGCAACTACGGGATCGCCTTCAGCTGTTGCAGTGACTAAACCAGTTGCTAAATTGCTAGCACCTGGTCCTGAAGTAACTGCAACTACCCCTGGTTCGCCTGTAAGTCGGCCAATCCCCGCCGCAATAAAGGCCGCGTTTTGTTCATGTCGTGCGACGACCAGCTTGGGTGATTGCGGATCAGTTGGATGAGCCAAACGCTCAAATAAACGGTCAATCTTAGCACCGGGAATACCAAAAACATACTTCACATTATGGTTAATCAAACTTTCAACAACGGCATCAGCGCCGTAACGAGTTTCTTCAGTCATGAATAATCTCCTTAATTAATCCGTGACGTAGCGACCATCTTCCGGTCAGCAAATACGCTCACTTGTGAAAAAATCATAATCCAAGCGTACCACACTTTTCACAAATGATTAAACATTTTGTGATAAAAAGGCAGTCTCTTTATTGAGGCTGCCTTTGTTTGACACTATCGTATTTACATGACGTTTCCAAATGATAAACGCCAGTCTATTTCACAAGTGGAAATTCCGTTTGTGAATTTAATAGCTGTATTCATCACTTTCAAAATTCACAAACTTAAAAATTCAGTTTAGTAACTTTAGGCGTTGTCTGTGCAATGACACGACCGCCACGGATTGAATACAACACTTCTGAATGTTCATTAAGTACGTTGTAGAAATCACTGTTGTTATAAACAATGCAGTTACCAGGCTTGCCGACCTCAATGCCGTAATGGTCCGTAATGTGTAGCGCCTTAGCAGCATGGCTGGTCACAAATTGATATGACCCATTAATCTCGTCATAGCCCATTAAATGACCAACATGAAGGCCCATCGAAACAGGATCGAGCATATTGCCATTCCCCATTGGATACCATGGATCACGAACATCGTCTTCACCGAAAGCAACATTAATACCATCTTCGTTAAGTTCTTTGACCCGCGTCATCCCACGACGTTTAGGATAAGTATCAAAACGCCCACCTAGATTGGTGTTTACAAGCGGGTTTGCAATCATATTGATGTCTGCCATTCGTAGCAAACGGAATAATTTATAGGCATACGCATTATTGTAAGAGCCTAGTGCAGTTGTGTGGCTAGCAGTAACCCGGTCAGACAGGCCTGTTTCATATGCAATCGTCGCCAAAGTCTCCAAATGACGAGATGCAGGATCGTCGATTTCATCGCAGTGAACGTCAATCAGGCGATCATACTTTTGAGCTAAGTCACCAATAAAATGTAACGATTCGATCCCATATTCACGAGTGAACTCGAAGTGAGGAATGCCGCCAATGACGTCTGCCCCCAGCTTAACGGCCCCTTCCATTAACTGCCTACCATGAGGAAACGACAAAATGCCTTCTTGTGGAAAGGCAACCAATTGCAGTTCTACCTCATCAGCCATCTCTTTTTTAACTTCCAAGAGTGCTTTTAAAGCAGTGAAGGAAGGATCAGTTACATCGACGTGTGAACGCACAACCTGAATCCCGTTGGCAATCTGTTTGCGCAAGGTTTCCTTTGCCCGTTTCTTAACATCTTCAATCGTTAACGTTTTCTTTCGCTCCGACCAAATGCGAATACCATCAAATAATGTACCAGATTGATTCCATTCAGGATCTCCAGCCGTTTGGGTAGCGTCCAAATGAACATGTGGGTCAATCAATGGTGGCAATAATAATTTGCCGGTTGCGTCAATCACCTGCTCGTTATCTTTAGGCGTTAGATGCTGATCAATTGCTTTAAAAACACCGTCTTCAATTCGAACATCTTGTAAATCGCTCTGATTATTGATGTGAACCTGCTGAATAAGCATTAGTTGTAACCTCCATGTGTCAGTGATATGTAAACGTCTTCAATCTCGGTTTAGCGTAATGCTAATAAGTTTTGAATGCAAGCAAAATTATGATACAAACGGATTTGAAGCACTTTTCGAAAACGGTTTGAAACCTTTTTTCAAAAATTTATCTTGATATTTGTAAATGATTTTCATATAATCAACATGTGCAACAGACAATTTATTTTAAAAGAGGAGCTTTCTAATGAAATTAGGGTTAATCGGTTTAGGCAAAATGGGTCTGAACTTAGCAGAAAACATGATGGATCATGAAAACGAAGTTGTTGGTTTTGACTTAAACAAGGACTTTGTTAACCAAGCAGTAACCGCTGGTGCTGAAGGTGCCGACTCACTTGCTGACATGGTTGCTAAATTACCATCACCAAAAGTCGTATGGGTTATGGTTCCAGCCGGCAAGCCAACTGAATCAACGATTGACCAACTGTTAGACCTACTTGACGAAGGTGACTTCATCATCGACGGTGGTAACTCCTTCTGGAAGGACTCTGTTGCAGATGCTCAAAAGGCTGAAGAAAAAGGAATCAAGTTCTTCGACTGTGGTACTTCTGGTGGCCAATCTGGTGCCCGTCACGATGGTAACTTCATGATTGGTGGAAACGATGCCGCTGCCTTTAAGACACTCGAACCTTTGTATGAAGGTATCGCCCAAAAAGATGGTTACCTTTACACTGGTAAAGCTGGTTCAGGCCACTACCTCAAGATGGTTCATAACGGGATTGAATACGGTATGATGGAAGCTATCGGTGAAGGTTTCGATGTGCTTGAACACAGTGCGTTTGACTACGATAACGAATCCGTTGCCCGTCTTTGGAACAGCGGTTCAGTTGTTCGTTCATGGCTGATGGAATTGGCTCAAGACGCTTTTGCTAACGATGCCAAGTTAGACAACATCAAGGGTACTATGCACTCATCTGGTGAGGGTAAATGGACTCTTGAAGAAGCTATGAACCAACAAGTAGCAACCCCTGTTATCGCTATGTCTCTGTTGATGCGTTACCGTTCAATGGAAAACGATACCTTTACTGGTAAAGTTGTTTCTTCATTGCGTAACGGTTTCGGTGGTCACGCGGTTGATAAAGCTTAATTTAATAAATTTTTTCTATCGGATGATGCCCTCTTGGGTGTCATCCTTTTTCTTTACGGCGAATTTACAATTGAAATGCAACACAAAGTAAAAAAATAAACCCATACCGGGTAGAATATGTTTAACGACCAAATCAAACAATTCGAGGTATCCGGCAAAAGCAGTTAAATCAACGTCCTCGCAAAGTGTTAAACTATGAAACCCCATATGAAGTATTTTTTGACAAACCGTTGCACTTAGTTTGACAATTCACCACTTATATCAAACTGATTTAACTTCCTCGAGTATGTCAAATCAGCATACAGCATACTGCCGTTGCGCTGACCAGAAATGCCGTTCCATGAGGACCGGTCTCAGCCTCCCAAAACCTGGAGTCTTCTACCTTGATTATGAGCCGAAAAGCTCATCGTCTCATAAGTCATCCCGCAACACTAAGGGGCCAAGTTCTCGCCGCCAAGTGTTGCCGACACGGAACTCTATTTCTAGTCAGCTCCACTCTTATGACAAACTGATGGCAAACAGTTTGTACATCAACATTTTTCAGTTATTATAAGCGCAATGATAATCACCATATGAGCTGAAGGGCGTCAATAGTGATACCGAGTCGTGAAAGTGGTGTTAATGAGGTGGTTTTCCGAATTTACACCACGGACGGTCACACAGACGCGGCTTTTCCGAGGCTGTGTGGCGAGATGAAAGACGCCGGTTTTTAGGTGGCTCGAACCGGTCCCACGACGAGCGTGTCACTATTGACAACCGTAAGCGCAATTCACGGCTTTACATTAACGCCACCAATTAATAGAACTAAAAAAGCTGTACCTCATTGTGGGATACAGCAAAACAAAATTGAGTTTAATTAGCGAACCACTAACACAGACACAGGTGAATATTTGGCAACATAAGCCGCCTGGCTACCAAAGTACTTGGCAACCCCTTGCCGAGACAACGAGCCGACAATTACAAGATCTGGATCAACTTGTGGAATTACCTGCTTGACGATTGTTTCACCAGGATCACCTTCAGCGATCAATGTTTTAACAGACTTAACCCCTGAATTTTCGGCGACCCGACGATATTTATCTAATCGTTCTTGAATCGTCTTTCGTTGTTGATCCAACATTTCCTTGCTTAACGCGGTAAAAACATTAACATCCTGTTCTTCAAGGATACTAACAATCACCAGCTCGGATTTATCTTCCTTCGCCTGTTTGACCGCGTACTGGTAAGCTAGTTGTGCATCCGGAGAATCATCAACACCAACAAGCACACGCTTGTAGTCGTAGACCTTCCCCTTTATGATGTCATCCTCACTTTGTACTTTCTTGTGTTCACTTTTTGCCATGTTAAACAACTCCTTCACAGATAATTGTAACCGCTAACACTGCAATAAAGCTAGTCTAAACGACTAATGATTTTCAATCGGCTTAATATAATCTTGAGCTGTTGCTAAGGTATTCGCCGACGACTGTTTCATTGAAACGGTCGCTTTATTCTTCAATCCAGTCAACCGCTTGTGTTTTACATCAACTCGGTATTGCAAAGGCTGCCCATCTTTCGCAAAGATCAGTTGGCTCTTAAAGGCCTCACCGCTGCGGTGATAGTTGGATGCTGCATGTTTCTTGTAGTCCGCTTCAGTCTTATAAACAGCAGTTGCCGTCGACTTCGGTACCAAGGTTAACACATTGCCCTTTTGTGTTATTTGCCCATCTGTCACTTGTTCTTGAATACCGTTCATACTTAACGAAGTGGTCACACGCTGCCTAAATTGATGGTCTTTCGTAAAGACAACTAACAGCGTATTATTCAGCATCTGCTTTTTGCCTAGTGTACTCTGCCGTTTGTAAGAGCCTTGATAACCAAGATCTTGCCAAAATGTAGCCTGTGTTTTGCTACTCTGTTTTTTGGTGGCCACCTTTGCGACTGAATGATGATGTGCTTCCGCCTTCGCAGGTTGGCTCACAACGCTGATGGTCATTAAACTGACCATCACCGCTAATGCAGCGATTTTAATTTTACTGATGTAACGTTTTCCCCCACTTGGTGCAGATTGATGCTGTGTACTCATACGTTATTCGTCCCTCATTTCAAAGTTTCGATGACAATCTGGCATAATGCGCATATAAATTGCCATCCCCTTAACCGATTATCGAGTACTATTATCGCAAACATTTGTGCAAATTTCAGAAAAATTTAAGTAATCTAATGCCTATACGGCCCTTACGATGTTCCTGACAATATAGAGAATCCGATGTAATCAAGGTGTCTACCGTTTTCGAAACAAGAAATTACAAAATCATAACAATTTGTTCCTAGCTGCGCAAAAAACTGCTCAATTTAATTATTGGGCAGTTTTTTCTTGCATATATTTAACGGCATCAGCCAGTTTTGTAAATTGTTTAGTTTGGCCAGCATTCAATTTATGGGCTCGCTGGTACACCCGTTTAGTTGGCGTAAAGTGTGTGTGTGTTTTTACTTTACGACTCGCACTCGCATACGCATCTTCCAATTTTTGATACGTCGCTTGGCTACTCGTTGCATCGATATTAAGTCGCTTTTGATCACTAGCCTGCAAATGATCGATGTAAACGCCGGCCTGCGGTTTGACAACTTTCATCGTCTGATTAATCGCAGTCACATTGTCCTGCTTGTTGGTCGCCAATTGCTTAGCATATGTGCGTTCAAAATCAGCAAGTGGTAGCTGATAGATAGCTAATGCAATATTGTTAGGCTTAGCCTTTTTCTTATTGCTACTATCAAACTGATAATGAGCCACCGTTACCACCACTGCAGAACGGCCAAAACTCATTGAAGTAATAGTCGCCTGCTTGTGTGAGAACGAAGCTACCCCGTGTGCCGTGACCGTTTTGCCCTTATACGTCAACGGTTGGGCGGCATCAACCAATTCATAATTCGTTGTTGTCATATTTTTATACAACACAGTACCACCAACCGCCGCAACTGCAATCACAACAGCAGCGACAATGGCGCTAATCAACCATACGAGGCCCCGATTATGAACCGGAGCGTTTGTCTCTGTTTGCTTCATTACCCAAGGTCCCCTTTATTGCGCTAATTTATTCTAGAAAGCCCGCATAATGTGAAGAACTCCCTCAATGAAGAAGTAGATGCCAATTAGTGTAGCTAGGGTTAGTGCAGCTACAACTGGCTTTAGTAACAATAAAATGCCAACGATAAGACCGAGTACATCTAATCCGATGCTGATCCAGAAATACCGTTTGTCAAACGAACGCATTAACCCTGACGTAATCAAACCGGTCAATGAATCAACAATGAACCATATTGCAAAGAAAATTGGTAACAAACGCATTCCAATACCAAGATGAAAGATTAAAAATGCACCAATTACAATGTCTAAAATCCCCATAAGCAACAACCACACAGGAGAACGCCCCAGAAGCCGTCGAACGTCATCATGGAACCATACCTCATAAATACCTCTGAGTAATGCAACGGCCCCAAAAATGGCTACCAATGCCATTAAACTCGATGCCGGATCCACAAAAGCAATCCCTGCTGCAATGATAAATAACACGCCAAGAATGAAACTATACCAGTCAAAGGACCGACGGGTGGAATTCCAATTCATGTCATCACCCCTATCTTTACAAAATTTTGATTCACGTTCATTACACTATCTGTGTTCAGTCTAACACTCGCATCATGACTGACCAACAGTTGCGCCCCATTCATCAACAAAAATTAGTTAATGTCATATCCGCATCATTTTGCGAAGAAGGCTAAACAAAAAAACATCCTATCCCCCGAACTGGGAAATAGAATGCTTTCAAAAACGAGGATTGCGCCCAAGACTTTGAATGACGAGGCCATTTCGCATTGTGCACCCAAAGTCGTAACGAAATCACTGCCATTTGTTCGTAAAATTCAAATTAACGGTGGTCAGTTTTACGGGCCCACAAATCACCCAATATTTGGATAATAAAGACGATGGCTAAAATGATAATCATCGCCATGATGGTGATGTCATTTTCAAAACGGTCATACCCGATGCTAATCGCAGTATTCCCAAGGCCACCACCACCAATGGCACCAGCCATTGCAGTAAGTCCGATCAAACTAATAACGGTAACAACCGATGTCCGAATTAAATCAGGCAGCGCTTCACGTAAATAAACACGGAAAATAATTTGCATTGGTGAAGCACCGACTGCTTCCGCAGCTTCAATAATGCCACGGTCAACATCGACTAAGGCATTTTGAACCTGACGTGCATAAAATGGTGCGGTACCGATTGTCAAAGGCACCAAGGCTGCGGTAGTACCAATTGAGGTCCCCACGAGCAACCGCGTGAATGGCGCGATAACGGCTAATAAGATGATAAAGGGAATGGACCGGAAGATATTTACCAGTTTATCCAAAATCCAGTATGTCGTCCGGTTTGCCAGAATGCCACCTGGTGCTGTAACTACTAACGCAATACCGATAATAATTCCAAGAATGCCGGCAATTATTCCGGAGACCAGCGTCATGTATATTGTTTCCCACGTTGATTGGATGAAGACATCCTTGTTAGCCACAACGTTTGGCATAATGGAGGTCCAAAAATCCGTTGCTAAAATAGTTGTCATGCTTATGCCTCCCCTTCGGCGTTGGTGTCTGCTTCAGCAGCCTTGCGTGCGAGTTCTGCCTGATATTCCGCGACATTGATTTGCCGAACAGTCACGCCCTGCTCCTTTACGTAAGCCAATGCCTTATCTACAGCATCGCCTTCTCCACTTAACACCAAGCCCAAATTACCAACTGGCGTATTTTGTAGAATCTCGACGTTTCCAAACAAAATATTTGGTGTAACTTTAAATTGCTCATACAGTTGCGCTATCAAGGGATCATCAGTCGATGCACCCGCATAGGACAGTACGACCAACCTCTCGTTTGCTTGTAAGTGCTGGATACTTGGCTGGGCAACAACGTTCGCCAAGGCAGCATCAATCTGAGAAGACGTTTCGATAAATTCTTTTGTCAATTGCTGAGTTGGTTTGGAGAATATCGTCAGCAAGTCGCCTCGTTCAACGATTTCTCCGCTCTGCATAACGGCCACCTTGTTACAGATGGATTTAACTGCCTGCATTTCGTGGGTAATCAACACAACCGTCAATCCTAACTTTTCATTCAAGTTTTTCAACAAATCAAGAATTGATGATGTCGTTTTAGGGTCTAGCGCTGACGTCGCTTCGTCAGAGATCAAAATTTCCGGATCATTTGCCAATGCCCGGGCGATTGCCACCCGCTGTTTTTGACCACCAGATAACTGGGCTGGATAATCATTTTTCTTTTCGGATAGGCCAACTAAGTCCAAGAGTTCATCTACCTTAGCCTGCTTGTCATGCCGACTCAATTTAGAACCCAACAATAGTGGAAACATGACGTTGTCACCGATGGTCCGCTCATTCATCAGGTTGAAGTGCTGGAAGATCATGCCAATCTTTGTTCGTGCTTGGCGCAGCGCCTTTCCCTTTAAGGCACCCATATTCTGACCGCTAACGGTCACCTTGCCAGATGTTTGCCGTTGTAATTGGTTAATTACCCGCACGAGTGTACTTTTACCCGCGCCAGAATAGCCAACGATCCCGTAAATGTCACCCTTGGCGACTTCCAGATCAACATTTTTAACGGCCCGCACAGTGCGGTCAGCCTCTTTAAACGTTACATCAATGCCCTTTAAATCAATAATCGGTGCGTTTGCTGCCATAATGGTTGTTCCTTTCCTAATTCGAATTCAATACGGTTAACTAAAAATGTTCTATGTATGCAAACGTGAACTGAGAAACCAGTTCATGTTTGTCTAAATAATACAAAGGAAATTATTTAATGTCCAAATTCCATGCTGGCTTTTCAGTACCTTTAAAGTCCTTGTTGATGATATCAGCAATCTTCTTGGTTTGATAAGCCTTAACAATTTCTTTGACAGCTTTCTTGTTCTTGTCAGCCTTACGGGACACGATAATGTTGATGTAAGGTTTAACATTCTTGTCGATTTTTTCTGCATAAACGGCGTGTTTGATGTTCAACTTAGCGTCAACAGCGTAAGTATTGTTAACAACTGCAGCCGTGGCGGAATCGAGCGAACGTGGTGTTTGGTCAGCAGCCACCGCCGTAATCTTCAAATGCTTTGGATTTGAGGTAACATCCTTAGGCGTTGGTAACTTAGCATTGTCTAGTTTAATCAAACCGGCGTTCTTTAATAAGTTTAAGGCACGGCCTTCATTAGTTGCATCGTTAGGGATCACAATCTGATCACCCTTCTTAAACTCAGAAACCTTCTTAAGCTTTTTTGAGAATAATCCAAGTGGTGCAACGGCTGTTTTACCAATCGGTGTCAAATCTGCTTTGTGCGCCTTGTTCCACTGGTCAAGGAAGTAATAATGCTGAAAGGCGTTAAGGTCAATCTGCTTATCATTCAACGCTTGGTTGGGCTGGGTGTAATCAGTGAAGGTCACAATTTTTAAGTTAATGCCCTTCTTCTTAACATCCTGAGCAATTGGCTTCCAGATCTTTTCATCGTCGGTGCCGACAATACCAACTTTAACTGTTGTCGTCTTAGCCGAACTAGACTTGCCACAACCTGCTAATACCAAACCTAATGCAAGTATAGATGCAGTCCCTAACAAAATACGACGAATTCTTTTATTCATGTTAATTTACCCCTTTTTTCATCCATTTACATGGTCATTAATATCGACTCATTTTTAATTTGCCGACTTCACACAACCGCTCACTGACAAAGCTGAACTCTGGCAACGAAAAAAGCCCGCCTCTAATAAAAATTAGAAGCGAGCTTATCGCGTTACCATTCTAGTTCGAACTGAATTTACATTCAGTTCCTCATCAACCGACACCTAGAAAGGGTCTAGAATTCCTAAGTAGCGGTGTGCGCGGTAATGGGCGCCAAGTCATTATCACCTTACCGACAGCAGTTGCCGGTTCGACGATACCAATCGCAGGCCATTTTCATCCTAACTTGACTCACCCGCTCTCAGCATACGCAGGCTTTCTGTACAGTTTTGTTAAAACTACTTTCCTATTCAAATTGTTTTTCGGTCATGTGAAATTGTTATTAGATTACCGCACAAAAAATCGCTTGTCAACGATTATTGTAAGAAAATAATGAGATTCGCCACGCCGTTCTCATAATTATTTTTATATTCACGAATGAAAGCGTGTGGAATCCCTTTAACGATTTAAGATACTTTCAATTCGTTCAAGCTCATCTGTCGTGAAGGTCAGATTGTTAACTGCCTTGATGTTGCCCAACAAGTGGTCAACATGTGAGGCACCAATGACCACACTTGTGACCACATCATCATGTAATAACCAGGCCAAAGCCATCTGTGCCAAAGTTTGTCCACGGTCGGACGCCAAGCTGTTCAGATCATTTAACTTGCTAACCACTTTGTCGGTACCTTGTTTCAAAGACAGCTTATTGCTCCAGTGAATTGGCATATCTTCGGGGATCCCCTGTAGATAACGATCAGTTAGCAGACCTTCTGCTAGTGGTCCGTATGCCACCAATCCTAGTTTGTTTTCCTTCAGTACGTTTAGCAAACCGTCGTCCTCAACAGCACGATTAATCATGTTGTAACTGCTTTGGTTAACAACAAATGGCGTGTGGTGTTCCTTGAACAACTTAGTGATTGCTGCCGTTTGATCTGCAGTGAAGTTTGACACACCAACGTATAAAGCCTTACCCTGCTTAACCATCAGGTCCAACGTCTCAACTTGTTCTTCCAGTGAGGTGTGTGGGTCGAAGCGGTGCATATAAAAGACATCGACATAATCCAAGTGCATTCGGGTTAATGACAACTCCAATGCATTCATCAATGTCTTACGAGATGAAAATTCGCCGTATGGTCCAGGCCACATATGAAAGCCTGCCTTGGTCGTTATGACCAATTCATTACGGTATGGCTTCAGATCCTGTTCGTAAACTTTACCGAACGTCTCTTCGGCACTCCCGTTGCTAGGACCATAATTTGACGCGTTATCGAAACTGAAAATGCCGTTGTCAAACGCCTTCAACATTACCTCACGACTATTTGCGTAAGGTTGTTCGTCTCCTAGATTCCGCCATAGTCCAAAACTGACCGCTGGCAACATAAAGCCAGTGTCAGCAACCCGGCGAACGGGCATGTTGGCATACCGTTCTTCGTTTGCTTGATACATATCAATTAGCTCCTCTCAATCTATGCTTACAGGCCTTATTTTAACGTAAAATGCAGGCAAAAACGAACTTGTCTTGCTTGCGGCGCGGGGTTGGCGCCGCTTTTTGTTAATGGTATATAAGTTAAAGTAAGAATTTGTTTGTTAAATTAATGCATAATCTATCTTTAGAATGAGTGTCATTGCCCCTCTTTTGTAGATACAAAAAAATCGTGAATTCTGTTCGAATATCACGATTTTTTGATTTATTTTAAAAAGATATCAATTGGTCTATCTTAATTTAACATCCGGATTTTGCTTGCTAATAAACAATTCATCGACCGGCTGATTGTTGTGAATCCGTAAAATAGCTTCACCAATTAAATCAGCTACCGAAATGACGGCCAACTTATCAAACTGCTTTTCAGCGGGGACTGCAATCGAATCCGTAACAATCACCTTAGTTAACTTTGATTGTTCCAATGATTCAGCTGCACGACCAGAAAAGACAGCATGAGTCGCTACCGCATACACATCCTTTGCCCCACTGGATTTAAGAATATCTGCCGAGACTGTCATGCGATCCGCTGTATCAATCATGTCATCAATAATAACGGCTGTTTTGCCCTTTACGTCACCGATCACTGAATCTGGCTCCGGATCAAATTCATCCTCTGACCGATTATCAATGATTGCAATCGGTGCCTTTAATAACTCAGCAAAGTTACGGGCCCGTGAAACACCAGCGTGATCAGGGGCAACCACAACAATATTATCCAGTAAGTCGTTGGTGTAAAAGTACTTAGCCAACAACGGTGCACCCAACAGATGATCAACGGGAATGTTGAAGAACCCCTGAACTTGATCAGCGTGCAAATCTAACGTCAACACACGGTCGACACCGTCAATTTGAAGAAAGTTGGCCACTAACTTGGCTGTAATTGGTTCGCGGGGACGCGCTTTGCGATCTGCCCGTGCATACCCATAGTAAGGCAGCACCACATTGATTTCACCGGCACTAGCACGCCGCAACGCATCAACCATAATCATCACTTGCATGAACGAACTGTTCACGGGATCACTAACGGATTGGATGACATAAACTTCATCCCCACGAACGCTTTCATCAATGGTAATCGCAATTTCACCATCAGCAAACGTACTGATGGTAGTTGGACTCAGCGGAATATTAATAGACGCTGCGATTTTTTCTGCCAACGGCCGATTGGTGTTCAGTGAAAACAACTTAATGTTGCCGTTAGACTTTTCTTCACTCATGACTGCCTCCACAAATTCATTTCAATAGTCCTATTATCGCAAGTAAGCCCGTGAATGACAAGGAAAACCCAATTAAAACCGGTTAACTTGCGCACATTTGTCACTCACCAGCACTGCCGCAATCTTTTACTTGATTGGCGTTTGCTCACGACTAGCTAAAGTGTGGTTAAACCACCAAGCAATCCCAACCAGCAAGATGCCCGTAATCATAAATAACCACTTGATTGCCACCACATCCGCTAATGGACCAAAGAACAACATTGCAATCGGATAAATCCCAGTCGAAACAATCTGAAAGATGGAAAAGACGCGGCCCATCATGTTTGACGGCACGGTTTCTTGAATCAATATATTGCTCGTCGCCTGAATAATTGGCATCGCAATGCCACTGATGAACATAAAGAACAAATAGACCGCAAACGGTTCTGGAATGCCCATCGCAAAGAACGCTACTCCACTAACGGCCAGTGCCACTGCAATAACAGGTACTTTATGATTAATCTGTTGATGGCTACTGATCCAAATGCCGCCAATGGTGGCGCCTGCCGTCCACAGCAACTCGTTAAGCGTCAATAACATCACTCGGCTACCAAATGTTTGTTTAACAAATAATGTTGATAACTGCGAACTGGGCGCCACCATGATAAACGCTAACGCAATGAGGATCATAAACCAGCGCATAAAACTGTGATTGAAGGTGAATTTCAGCCCACCGCCAATTTGGCTCAACGTCGACGTAACCGCACCAGCCGTTGCCTTTTGCTGATCAAGTACAACTGGATCAACCTTGATTAGTGCCAGTAATAACAGCCCAACTCCGGCCGTCACCACATCCACGATAAAAATAAAGATAATCCCGAGTTTTCCTAAAATCAAACCAGAAACAATCGGTGTGATAAGCAATAATACGGCATTGATCAGCTGGTTCAGTCCATTCATACGCGTTAACTGTTTACGCGGCGTCAATTGCGGTAACAACGCATTGCCGACAGGCATCTCCACCCCCGTTCCCATCGAACGAACAGCGGCGATTAGTAGCAAGAGCCATAAATCACGCCAGCCAAAATAAAACATCAGAGCAATGCCCAACGTCACAACGGTAACCATCCCCGTTGCCCACATAAGCAGGTTCCGGCGGTTAGACCGGTCAGCCCACACACCAGCCCATAGTGACACTAAAATTTGTGGCAAACTTTGCGCGAGCGTGGCCAACATCATCCATGTTCCAGATGACGTTTTGAGTGCAATGTACCATAAAATCGCAAAAAAGACCGATGAAGAACCGAATAAGAAAAAATTCTGAGCGGCTAAAAACAGCCCTGTATTCCGCTGCCAATGTTTCTCAATCGCAGCATTTACAAGACTCGTCGACACATTTGAAGCACTGTTTGATGAAGTCATCATTCTCCCCCGCTTACCCTAACTTTAGGTTAACCTTCTTCCGGCGCAAAATCCTGAGGCGTCAACTTGCCCATTCCAATCAATGGATCGATATTGCCGCTTAGAATTAAGGCCGTTGTCAGCCTTGGCTCACCTAGTGTACCGCTTTCTTCGTCAAGCGTGGTTGCAGACGACTTTTCCACATTAGTGGACCCTTCTTTTGCCTTCGTTGAGAGCTGAGCCGATTCAGATGTCGTTGCATAATTCGAACCAGTGGCTTGAGTGATTGGTGCCTCTGCGTCGATCATTGTTGCACTAGCACTAGCATCAGCAACGCTGCCATCACTAGTTGAACTTGGTGCCGTCTGATCCACCACCTCAGCAGTGTCGTCGCCCTCATGTTTGAATACCTGTCGCAACCGGGCTTGCAGTGTCGTTTGCCGGTTGGCAGATTTATTCGCAGCGGCTTCTGCAAAGGATTGTTCATCACCAACCAGAATCAACCACTGTTGTGCTCGCGTTACCGCTGTATAAAGCAGATTACGCTGTAGCATCCGGCGAAACTGGGGTACCAAGGGCAAAATCACCAGTTTGAACTGTGACCCCTGCGCCTTATGAATGGAGACACAATAGGCCAGCGTTACCCGGTCAAACTGAGCGCGTCCGTACGTGACCTCTGTTTGATCAAAGGCAATGGTTAATTTGTCGACCTTGTCCTCGTTGGTCTTATCGGTGGCTAAATCAATCCCGACGATTTCACCCATGTCGCCATTAAAAACATTATTTTCCGGACTGTTAACCAGGTGCAACACCTTGTCACCAATCCGAAAATGCTCGTTGTGAGCCTCAACTTCTTTCGTCCGCGCACTCGTTTTAGGATTCAAAGTGTCCTGAAGGGCCGTGTTTAACGCATTGATGCCGGCAGCCCCCCGGTACATGGGTGCCAGAACCTGAATATCCGTTTTGGCAAAGCCACGCGACTTCGCACGGGCGACGACCTGGTTGACTAGCGGCACAACTTGATAGGGTCGCGCTGCGAAAAAGCTACGATCCGTTTGATTAACCGTAAAATCGGCTGGCAATTCGCCATGTTTGATAGCATGTGCCAAAGGAATAATCGAAGAACTGTCATCTTGACGATAGATTGTTGTCAACTCAGTGGATGGCAGACAGTCTGACTTCAACAGGTCAGCAAACACCTGTCCTGGACCGACTGAAGGCAATTGATCCTGGTCCCCAACCAAAATCACCTGCATGTGGTTAGGCACAGCCTGAATCAATGTTCTAAAGAGAAACGCGTCCACCATCGACATTTCGTCCACGATGAGCAGTCCGCCCTCAAGATCTTTGTCTGAAGATTGTGTGGCCTCATCTTCACGCCCGGTCAAGCCAAGCAAACGATGAATCGTGCTAGCAGGTAAATCTGTCACTTCACTCATCCGCTTAGCCGCCCGGCCAGTTGGCGCCGCTAATAAAATCGGAAAGGTGCCATCCTCATACTCATTGATATCCAGTGACAATTCATGGATTCGTGCAAACAAGGCGACAATCCCGTTAATAATCGTCGTCTTACCCGTTCCGGGACCACCTGTGAGTAAATAGACCGGCGAGGAAATTGCGGCCACTAACGCGTCTTTTTGAGCATCGTCGTATGTGATCCCCAATTGCTTTTCGACGAGTCGCACCTCGTGATCCAAATCAACGTCTTTAGGCAACAATCGCTCCTGCTGTTGTTGCAAACGCATCAGGTGTTCAGCACTATCCCACTCAGTATCATACAGTGACTTCAGGTAGACCTGTTGTCCATTGCCGACGATGAGCTGATCTTTCGCCATGGCAATTAATTGATTGGCCAGCATATCTGGTGAAATTTGCACGTTTCGCGCAGATTCTAGCAATGCCGTGGCATCGTGAATCAATGGCTTTAGCTCGGCAAACGTATTTCCGGAAGCAAAACAAATATCACTGATTGTTTCCAACAATGCTGCCCGTAACCGGCCTGGCGCATCCGCATCAAAACCTAATTGTTCAGCAATTTGATCCGCCCGTTTGAAACTCACCCCGTTGATATCTTCTACCAACTGATAGGGATTTTCTTGAATAACATGAAGCGTGTCCTGCTTGTATTTTTCATAAATCGTGCTGGCCAACTGGCTGCCAAAACCGAAACCATTGAGGCCGATGATAATCTGTTCCGTACCGTGATTTTCGGTCAGAACTTCAATCAGGTGATCAGCGACAGACTTTTTTAACCCGATGGGCTTTAAGACATCGGGATTTTTGACGACCTTGTCGATTACGCCGGTGCCAAGGGTTTCAACGATTCGCTCCGCTGTTTTTTTCCCCAGACCGGGAAACTGATCGCTAGATAAATATTTGACCAAGCCCGTTTTAGAAGTCGGCGTCTCATTTTCATAATTACTGGCATTAAACTGTTTGCCATATTTGGGATGGTCCACAACCTTGCCGATGAAACGGTAGGTGCCTTCTTCCGCCACGTCACCAAATGAACCGGTGACAACAATTTCGTCCTCAATCCAGTCCAAGTCCGTTTGATCCACGTGAACCAGCAGAACCTTATAAAAAGAATCAGAACTACTAAAAAAAATGGCGGCGACCTTACCCACGACATAATTGGGTTTAAAACTGGTGTTGTCGTCAAATAGCGACATTGACTCGGCCATGTTGGTTACCTCCATTCGTTAATTTCAATTATTTTGCTTGTTGATCGCCATCTTGATGACGTTTGTTGACTACCGTTGCAATATCGTTAACACGTTGTTGACTCCGTTTGACAAAATCAGGGTCCAAACGTTTAGCAGCATTCATAAATGGCGTAGCATCTTGTTCCAATACCATGGCCGTCAAGCCGCGGCTAAAATAAACATGCCCATTTTGATTATCTGCCGCTAACGACTGATCATAGAAATCTGCCGCCTGGTTAAAGTTACCCATGGCCATCAAAATATCGCCCAATAAAGCATTAACACTCGCATCTTTTGGCTTTGCATCGTGAACCGTTAATGCAAATGCAAATGCTTTTTGATACTGGTTTTGTTGCATCGCTGTTTGGGCCATCATTTGATAAGCTTCCAAGCGCAGCTTCTCGTCTTTTACCTTGCTAAATGCAGACACGGCTTTATCGTAGGAAGCCGCCTGATAGTACACGTTACCTAAACCATAGTTCAGTAATGATTGTGCGCCTTCATCTTTGACAAACAAGCCCTGTGCCTTCATCAACAACTCCTCGGCCTGTTCATAATCCTGCATTTCGGTCAGCACCGTGGCCAATTGGTAGTACAAATGAAAATCGTTGGGGTTTGCATCAATTTGTTTCACCAAACGTGAAACCGCCTGCTTGGCCTCCGCCTGAGCAGCGTTGGCTGTCTGATCATCATGTTTTTCACTCATGTTGTTGTGTGCCCGCCTCCTCGTTAAATCGTGTTGGTGGCATCTGGCGATTCCTCTAAGTACGCCGTCAAATTGCGGACTAGCAACTTAAAGTGTTGACCACCATCCACCGTTTCAAGAATTGTGGTACTGGTATTCGATAAACCGCCCTTAGCACGCATTTGCGCCAACGGAATGTGCAGCAGCCCGTTAATGCCGGCATTCAAGGCCGCCCCGTGTGAGACAAACAACAGGTTGTCATTGTCGTCGGGATGACAAGCAGCCGCCCGCCGAATGACTGGATCCACCCGGGCAATGACATCTTCAAATGTTTCGCCGCCAATAGCAGTCGGGTCGTAGTTTTCCGCATGAAAACGAAAACCATCGTACTCCTCGGGAAATTGCCGTTTGACATCATCAAAATACATGCCTTCCATTTTACCCAGTTCAAACTCTCGTAAACCGGAATCCAGCGTCAGCGGCACACCCTGATGAAGACCTGCCATTAAGTGGATGGCGGTCATGCGCGCACGTTTGATTGGACTCGCATACACGTGTTTAAACGGTACGTCATGCAAATAATCAGCCAACTGATCGATTTCGTCATAACTGCTCCGCAGCAACGGTGAATCACCATTGGCGCCTTGATAACGCCCCTCTAAATTCCATTGTGTTTTGCCATGTCGAATAAAGTACAGTTTAGTCACAGTAACCCCGCCCTAAAGTAAATAATGTGCCTATATTATGTCACAAAAAAGGCCGTCAAACCAGCTCAACTGGTTTGACGACTCCTTTACGTTTGCAAAACCAACCTACGGCTAGAACACCTTGGCTGCAGTTTACAAACAAGCTTTAAATGTATTGTAATTCACGTGCTTCGTTGTAGGCTGCATCGATGATACCACTACCTAAACATTCGTCCCCATCATAGAAAACAACTGCCTGGCCGGGCGTAATCGCACGAACAGGTTGATCAAACGTCACGGTGGCAACCGTTCTCTCATCATTCAAGTGAACGGTCACACCAGTGTCCTTTTGACGGTAACGGAACTTGGCGGTTACGTGGAAATCATTGTCATCACTTGGGTTAACCCAGTTCAGATCTGATGCGGATAACTTGGTTGCTAACAAGTGCGGATTATTGAATCCTTGGCCCACATACAAAATGTTCTTTGAGAGATCCTTGCCGATCACAAACCAAGGCTCATCACCTTGCTTTTGACCACCAATACCGAGCCCTTTACGCTGACCAATCGTGTAATTCATCAAGCCATAATGAGTCCCCATCTGCTTACCATCAAGGGTCATCATCTTCCCCTCTTGGGCAGGCAAATACTGGTTCAAGAAACCCTTCCAGTTCTTCTCACCAATGAAGCAAATACCAACAGAGTCCTTCTTCTCGGCAGTTGCCAAACCGGCCTCTTCCGCAATTTCACGAACCTGTGGCTTCTCCATTTCACCCAGTGGGAATAACACACGATCCAACTGATCAGAAGAAAGCTGACTTAAGAAGTACGTTTGATCCTTGTTGCCATCTAGGCCACGCAATAAATGACTGTGACCATCCTCGTCATGAGTCACACGAGCATAGTGACCCGTTGCAATGTAGTCCGCACCCAACTCTAATGCGTAATCTAAGAAGGCCTTGAACTTGATCTCCTTGTTACAAACAACATCTGGGTTAGGAGTACGGCCCTTTTTGTACTCATCCAAGAAGTACGTGAACACACGATCCCAATATTCCTTTTCAAAGTTAACAGAGTAGTAAGGAATGCCAATCTTGCTGGCCACCTTAGCCACGTCCTTGTAATCTTCCGTCGCCGTACATACGCCATTGTCATCGGTGTCGTCCCAATTTTTCATGAACACACCAACCACGTCGTAGCCCTGTCGCTTTAGCAACAACGCTGTCACTGACGAATCTACCCCACCACTCATGCCGACGACAACACGGGTATGTGAATGATCAACTGCTTGATCAGTCATGGTATCACCATCATTTCAATTAGATTCTGAGAATCAACGATTTGAAGGTCGTTATTATCAGTGCTTAACAGTATAACAGGACGCACTTACAAAATTCAAGTGACACCTGTTGGTAGTAGACGGTGTCACATTTGTGTTTTGTAAAACGTGGCAAAAACAGTAAAAATGACCGCTTGCGGTTGTCAATTTTGAAACGACGCTGTGTGGACCGGTATCAGCCCGCTTTGCGGTCTTTGACCTCGACTTGAAACCTCAAAACCCACGAGTTTTCAAGCTCGTCCGTAACCTAAATTCGGATAGCCCACCGAATTAACGTTACTTTCACAGCTCTGTTTCAAAATTGACGCCCTTTCGCTACTTTTAGTTGCGATTTGGCATATTTTCATCAGATGTATCCGTCTAACTTGGCCTCGCTCATTTTGCATAACATGTCTAAACTTCAATATCTAAAAAAGAAGCTAAGACATCATGCCTCAACTCAATTTCTAATAAATTGCCGCAAACGCGGGACATTACACTGACTTTTGCTCATCTAACGCGAATAAGGCATTCATGGTCAAACACCCCATAAACGCCTTATTCGCGTTACCTGAGAAGGCCAAAACGTGTTATGTTATGTCCCACTCTCGTTTATTTTGTTTGAACTGCAATCACATGGCGCTCGATCAAGTTATCAATTTGATAACCATACTGTTCGACCAATTCATCATGATTAGCGTTGGTAAAGATGTTCACGTTACCTGTACCACTGGGATTGACGGTGCCCATTTTAAAACCGTTCAATTGTTTGTTGATCAACACGCGCAGTTTGATTGATTTAGCTAACCCAGCAGCCGGATCCAGTGGTCGTTCCAAACTGAAGCCACCAGCATTAGTTTCCATAAAACCAAGATCGCGCAACGTGTACTTCTTCAATTGATCACTGAGAGTAAAAATGCGGTCATCCCCAGGAACCTGAACTGTTTGTTCAAATGCCATTAGAGCCCCTTCCTTCCTGCCATTTGTGGTTGTAACCGAGCCGTCATTGCTGCCATCGCCTCAATAAAGGCATCCAGATCTGCCGTTGTCGTGTAACGGCCAAAGCTTAACCGAATCGACTGCATGACACGCGGGTTATCCTTGCCAAACATTGCGACTAGAACATGACTAGGATCTAAAGAGCCTGCCGTACATGCTGAACCAGCAGAGACCGCCACGCCAGCCAAATCAAGATTGGTGAGCGTAACATCGTTGGGAATTCCCTTAATCCACAGATTAATCACATGCTGCAGATTGTCCGACTTCAAACTGCCGTTCAGTTCGAAATCAACCTGAGCCTTTGTTAAGCCATCAATAACATACTGTTTAAATCCAGCATATTTTTCTTGACGATGTGCTTTTTCCGCAGGTGTCAAAGCTTTCACAGCCGTCGCAAAACCTGCGATGGCCGGAATATTCTCTGTGCCGGCACGTCGTTTGTCTTCTTGGTCGCCACCCTTTATGAAACTTGGGAATGATATCCCATCGCGACGATATAGAAAACCCATCTGTTTGGGTCCGTTGATTTTATGCGCTGAGGTCGACAACATATCGATATGATCACGTTTGACGTCGATGTCTAACAATCCAAAGGCCTGAACCGCATCCGTATGGAACCACGCCTGATGATCCTTCAACAACTCGCCAATTTCATGAATCGGCATCGTCGAACCAACTTCATTATTTCCTGTCATAATGGAAACTAAAATCGTATCGTCTGTTAACGCGGCCTTTAAGTCGGCCATGTTAATCTCACCTTGTTCGTTGACTGGCAGATAGACAATGTCATAACCGTTATCGCCAAGCCACGCCGCCGTTTTCATAATGGATTCGTGCTCAATCGCAGTCGTGATAATTCGCCGGCCAAGATTCTTGCGGGCAATAGCCGTTTGCATCCATGCCGTATTATTACTTTCCGTGCCACCAGCAGTAAACACAATCTCATCGTCATTCGCATTGATACTTTGTGCAATCACATGGCGCGCATCATCCAGCACCGACCGGGCCTTCCGACCAAACGCATGGACAGAACTGGCATTACCAAAGTCGTTTTTCATCTGGTCCATCATGGTTGCGACCACCTCGTCACTCATTGGCGTGGTGGCAGCGTTGTCTAAATAAATATGCTTCACAATCCTGCCTCCTGTTTTATTGCTTGAGTGATGCCGTGCTTCGGCATCACTCTTTTAAACGTGCACCTGACTTCTGAATCCTGTGCATAAGCCACAAGTCAAAGCATTCGGCAAACCACCGAATCATTCGCCTTGTTTCTTATTGCTCGGATTCACCCGAAGTAAGGCATCACTCTTCTTAAACGTGCACCTGTCGCTCAAGGCCCTGTGCACAACCCAAAGCTGTCACCCCACAAGCAAAGTGCGCTTGCACGCTGCCACCTTTACGTTGTTGCTCGGACCTTCCCGAGCTGCGGCATCACTCTTCCTAAACGTGCACCTGTCGCCCAGAAGCCTGCGCATAACCTGAAAGCCGCCTCATTCGGAAACTCACCGAATGCTTCGTCTTCCACGTTATTGCTCAGCTTCTCCCAGGGCTTCGGCATCACTCTTTATTTTGCTTCCCGCTCAAAAAAGTTTAGTAACATGTTGGCGGAACGTTTGCCGGCCTCGATGATAAATTCATCGAAAGAAACACCTGCATCACCGTTACCCGTGTCACTCATGGCACGGATGACCAAGTATGGCACATCGAATTGATGCGCCACTTGTCCCACAGCAGCACCTTCCATTTCACAACTTACCGCTTCAGGAAAATGTGTTTTGATGTCTTTAATGGTTTCATCACTCGCAACAAACGAATCACCTGTGACGATTAAACCACGTTTAACAGCTAAACCGGTAGCATCAGCTGCCTTAATGATTTCATCGGCCCATTTATCCGAGGCTTTAAATCGAGCTGGTTGTTGTGGCAGCTGACCATATACATAATCAAACGCCGTTGCATCAACGTCCCAGTACGCTGTTTCATCAGCGATAACAACGTCACCAACCGTCAATCCAGTACCGATACCACCAGCAGAACCACTATTAATGACAACGTCTACGTCAAAGTTCGTGATGAGCAATGCCGTTGTTAGACCGGCTTCAACCTTACCAATGCCTGAACGAACCAACACGACCTCACTACCGTTAATTTGACCGCTGAAAAAATCCACCTTGCCAACCGTGGTCGTTGTTTCACTGCTCAATTGTGCCTTTAATTCCTTGATTTCTTCATCCATGGCACACAAAATTCCAAATTTCATTCATTTTCTCCCTGTCGTTGATGTTTGGGCAACATGCCCATTACCTTCGCATTGCCGCCCAGCTTCTGAATCCGCGGTTGGGCATCAATCCGTCTTTAACCCACAAACCGCAAAATGAGATAGACAAGCACGATTAATATAACCAAAACAATGATGGCAATATTCAAACGATGCGCCAACCGTTTTTGTTTTTGCTCAGGAGTTAATGGCCCCGTTGCTTGCATTCGACTCGTTGGTTCATCACTAGGCTGGTTAGGTTCACCATCAAATGATGCGTTAGCCTCTGGTTCCGACGTAGATGATCGTCGTTGACGATGCAAACGACTCCGAGTTGGTTCATCTTCGCCTTCACTGTCTGGCTGACTCTCATAATCAGTCTGCTGAGCACTTTGTTGACGGTACTGCTCGCGCGTCAAATGATCCTTATTCTGATCGTCGTTCATATCTTCATCCCTCGCAAAAATATCTGCTACTTGTCTTTTGGGTACGCTAATCTTTTGGTTTAACTAGCCCAGCCTCTAACAATTGCCAGTAGTACACAGCGGTAATCGTCTTCTGATCTTTTAATTTGCCATCGTCCAACAATTGCTTGGTCTCTGCCAATGTGTATTCATGTAACACAATATTTTCATCAGCGTCCTGCGGCAATTCTGTTGTGACAGGTTTTAAACCGGTCACTAAATACAGCGTCATGTACTCATCCGTAAAACCAGCCGAAGTATAAAAACCGCAAACTTCATGAATTTCGCTTGCAGCGTAACGGGTTTCCTCGTTTAGTTCTCTGATTGCGGCAGCCTTCGCGTTGTCACGATCACGGTCGTCCAACTTACCGGCCGGAATTTCCAATGTCGTTTCAGCAACCGGTGCCCGCCATTGTTCTTCAAAAATGGCCTTACCATCCTCGGTAATGGCCAACATGGCGACCGCATCAGCATGGTGAACAACGTCGCGATGAGCCGTCTGTCCGTTTGGCAACATCACCGTTTGATTTTCAACATCGATAATTGCACCGTGGTATTTAGGTGCTACTGCTGTGACTTTCTCTTCGAAATTCATCCTTGGTCTGCCTCCGTCTCTGTCACACGTTTAACTTTCGCTGCCTGAGGTCCGCGAATACCCTCGACAACCACAAATTCGACATGGTCGCCAGGTGTCAATGTTTTATAACCTGACTCTTCAATTGCAGAAAAATGCACGAACACATCAGGATTGCCCTTCACAGCGATAAAACCAAACCCTTTTTCCTGGTCAAACGTCTTCACAACGCCATGTTCACGACCATCAGTAAATTTTGCCATTATGTTCTTCTTTCCAGTTAGACTTGATAATAAGTATATGAAAAATTCAGCATTTTTTCCACCTTCAGCGATATCAGATCACAAACTTAACGTTCAAACGAAAAACTTTGCAATTTTTTAATACATTTTCTTTAAAAGTGACTTAGAACCCTTCAAAACCCTACTAAAACAACATTATTAGTTAATTAATATTTGTGAAAAGGTTTTACTTATGTTATACACTGCCCTGTATAAAAGCCGACTTAGACCCTTTTTCATTGCAAGTACTTGCTTTGTTAAATCATTTATTTGGAAAACCAAGTGACGAAACAAGTTGCGTTTTTATCACACACTTGTATAATTTTCTTGTTTCTATAGATTCACAAGCACATCAACCACAATTATAGGAGGTGGCTAACTTGTTGGGAGTTTTATTAAAAGAACAGCGGCTTGGCAAGCACATGACGTTAAGGCAGTTGGCTGCAACGTTAAACGAACGCTATGGACTTAATTTATCAGCAGGCATGCTGTCTCGTTACGAGAACGGCACCAATGTTTCGACTGGTAACTTATTTTTCATTGCGGACTTTTTTGAAATTGACCTCACCGCATTCGCGAAGTCATTCGTTAAAAACCGCCGCGCTGAAATAGCTGATTAAGTGTTCTTTATAAAAAAATCGATTTCCTTGGAGATGATAACACCTTCAGGGAAATCGATTTTTTTGTTAACCAGACTACCGTTGTGTAGCCAGCAATACGTCAAAGCCACGTAACTGCCGAATCAATTCAACATTTAACCGTTGAACGCTACTTGGTACGTCAAATGCGTGGGTCAACGCATAACGACTTAACAAGCCTTGCAAATGCCGTAATCCGGTGCCATAATCGCCAGAATTTAAGCGCCCTCGCTGCTGTTGCAATAAGTGCGTCAATTCAGGACGATCTGCCACAGCCGGATCATCAAGCGCTGCTTGCATCTTGGCCAAAATAACCTGAATGGACTGAATACTCGTCGTCATGGTTTAAACCCCCTTCGTCACCGTGCTATCGAGCTCTTACCTCAATAACAACCTCAATCACTCTTTTACCGAAGCTATTGTAACACCTTAACTGTATTTTGCATGGTCAAACGACTTACACAATGTAAGTTATTAATTGGCAGGGCCGTTTGAATCCGAATCAAAAAATTCGTCCCTAAAAAGGATCACTTCAGTCTTTAAACTAAAAAGATTTCATTCCCAACCAAAACGGGAATGAAATCTTTTTTTATTAGGAATCATTTTCAGAAATAGCTTATCTGATTACCCAATCCTAACCATGCGAAGATCATTTACAAAAAGCCTACTTCTCTAATCCTTCAGTAACTGATTCAGGATATTCAGCACGAACAATCTTTGCACAACGGTCACATAAAGCCGGATAAGCATCGTCAGAACCAACGTCCTGCTTGATCATCCGGCATCGTTGACAAACATCACCGGTGGCATGGCTGACCACAACCGCAACATCTTCGTACTTGTCAGCCGTTTCTGGTGCCTCTGACAACGGGTGAACCTGAAGTTGAGACACAATGAGCAGCTGGGCCACGTTACTGTGTAAGTGTTCGAGCATCTCAGCATTATGATCACTCACATACAGATCCAGCGCAGCTTCCATTGGACGGCCAATCAGCTTAGCATCACGCGCCTCTTCAAGTGACTTCAGGACGTCGGAACGTAACGTCATAAAGTCCGCCCAGCGACCGATCAGAGCCTCATTTTGCCATTCAGGTTCTACGTTTGGCATTTCTGCTAATTGCGCAAATTCTGGTTTTTCATGCAAAAATGGCCAGATTTCTTCAGCCGTATGTGGCAATAGTGGCGTCATCAAGGTCGTCATCCGAACCAACACTTGATAAAGCACTGTTTGCATGCTCCGCCGCGTCTTTGAATCTGCTGCATCGATATACAAAATATCCTTGGCAAAATCAAGGTAGAAAGCCGACAAATCATTGGTTACAAATGATAAGAGCAGTTTGTATAAATCAATGAAGTCATACTTCTCATAATCTGCGCGCACCTGTTCTACCAAGTCGTTCAACCGACTGAGCAGGTAACGATCCGCACCAGCCAAATCAGCGTAAGGTACCGTGTTCTTGGCAGGATCGAAGTCAGTTACGTTCGACAACATAAACCGCATTGTATTCCGTAACTTCCGGTAACTTTCGGAAATTTGCGTGAAGCTTTCCATTGATACCCGCACGTCAGCAGATGAGTCAACAGATGCGACCCACAAACGGAGAATTTCAGCACCCATCTTTTTAATGATTTCGTCAGGTGCAATCGTATTTCCGATCGACTTGCTCATCTTCTTGCCGTTCTTGTCCAATGTAAACCCTTGGCTCATAACAGCTTTATACGGCGCCTTACCAGAAACCGCGACAGACGTAATTAAACTGGAGTTGAACCAGCCACGATACTGGTCTGATCCCTCAAGGTAGAGGTCAGCAGGATACGTCAATTCAGGACGTGCTGCCAACACAGCTTGGTGACTGGAACCAGAATCAAACCAAACATCCATAATGTCAGTTTCCTTCGTAAACTGGCCATTTGGCGAATGTTCAGAGGTAAAGTCATCAGGCAATAATTCTTTGGCATCATGTTCGAACCAGTAGTTGGAACCATGTTTGGCAAAAAGATCAGCAACATGATCAATTGTTTCTGGTGTCATGATTGGCGTGCCGTCTTCCGCGTAGAAAATCGGCAGTGGAACACCCCAGGCCCGCTGACGTGAGATAACCCAGTCGCCACGATCCTTGATCATGTTATACAGACGACGTTTGCCCCAATCTGGGTAGAATTTCACATCATCTAAAGCATCCAAAATGTCTTGTCTGAAGGCAGAAACACTGGCAAACCATTGTGGTGTTGCCCGGAAAATGATTGGCTTCTTCGTCCGCCAGTCGAATGGGTAACTATGCGTATATGGCATGTACTTAAGTAACAGGTTCTTTTCCTTCAGTTTGTCCAAACTGATTTTGTTAGCATCTTCGTAGAAGACACCCTCAAAGCCAGGTGCATCGGCAGTCATCTTCCCTTGACCATCAACTGGTGAAAAGACAGGCAGGCCGTACTTAGTTCCGACATTGAAGTCATCTTCCCCAAAACCAGGTGCTGTGTGGACCAATCCAGTCCCAGCGTCCAGTGTTACAAAGTTACCGTTCATGACCGGTAAATCACGATCATAATATGGGTGATGAGCAGTCATCTTCTCAAGTTGGGCACCCTTCAAGGTTTGCAACGTCTTAACGTCTTCCCAACCAAGTGTCTCAGAAACCGAACTGAGTAATTGTTCAGCAACGACAAACTTACGTGTTTCACCCTTTGGCTGTACAACGGCGTAATCAAATCCAGCATCAACCGTAATCCCCTCTGAAGCTGGAATTGTCCATGGCGTGGTTGTCCATACAACGAAGTAAGTGTTGTCATCTAATAAACCGTGCCCATCCTTCACTTGTTCAGCAAAGAATGCCGATGGCGATTCAACGTCCTTATAATCAACTTCGGCCTCAGCTAAAGCAGATTCTGAGGACCATGACCAGTAAACTGGTTTCTGTCCACGGAAAATGTAGCCCTTCTTCACGAACTCAGCGAAGACACGGACTTGGGCGGCTTCATATTCAGGCTGTAAGGTAATGTATGGGTGATCCCAATCACCAGCTACACCTAAACGTTTGAAACCATTCCGTTGCTTGTCAATTTCTTTAAGCACAAATTTACGACAAAGCTCACGAAATTCGGCGGTCGACATTGACTTACGATCAACACCTTGGTTCGTCAGTGCCTGTTCGGTTGGCAAGCCATGCGTATCCCAACCAGGAACGTACGGTGCGCGATAACCACTCATCGACTTGTAGCGAACAATAAAGTCTTTGCTGATTTTATTCATCGCATGGCCGATATGAATGTCACCATTAGCATATGGCGGGCCATCATGGAGTACAAACGTTGGTTTCCCTTCATTTAATTTTTGACGCTGTTCATACACTTTATTTTCAGCCCAAACGGCTTGACGTTGAGCTTCCGTAACGGGTAAATTGCCCCGCATCGGAAAACCTGTTTTATTCAGGTTCAAGGTCTCTTTAATGCGCATTTAATCGTCCTCCTTAGTTAATTTAAAATCATGGTTAACAGCTGGCACCACCAGAAAGACATCAAATAAAAAAACTCGTCCTGTATCTAATCAGGACGAGTTTATCGTGGTACCACCTAAGTTTGAGTTCAGCTGTAGCCATTGAAAAGTCAATCATCGACACAATGCGACGATGGCTTTAACAATTAGCCAAACTCCTTATTTCCGGATAGCGGACGGCGCCGGTTGCTCTTACTACCAGTGACGGCGTTCAGAACAGCATTACCTAAAATGATAACTTAAACGACGGTGCCGGCTAAACTCTCACCATAATGTCAGCTCGCTGTTCGGACGCCGATTAAGCATTGTTTTTAGTGTTCAAATGAATAATTATTTAGTTGGGTCGTCTGATGCTGACGTAGATTCAGCGTCACGCGTTACTGATTGCGCCTCACTTGCGTTACTGCCAGTACCACTATTTTCAGGGAAGATCACAACCGTTTGTGGTTGATCAGCAGTTACTGGTGAATTATCGCTGGTTGGTGCTGGTGATGTTTGACCAACGGTTGCTGGTGACGATGCCAAATGTGATGGCCGCGTCTTCGAAATAGCATCCTGCAATTCAGGATAACTTTCTAATCCAGTTGGCTGCAATAACTCATTCCAATTGTCCGAATGAACAAGATCCAATTGTGATTGCAACATAGCGGCCAAACGTGATTGGAACGTCTTCGTTTCTTCACGTAAAGCGTTACTTTCGTTGTTCAAACGAGCAGCGTTATTAGCTGCATCAGAAGTAATCTGACCAGCCTTAGCCTGAGCTTCAGCCACAACGGCCTGAGCCTGTTGTTGAGCCTCACGAGAAACACTGTTAGCTTGAGTATTAGCTTCCTGCTTAACTTTGTCAGCAGCCTCTTGTGCAACCAAAATCGATTGATTCAATGAATTCTTCATTTCATCGTATTGACTCAAGTTATGGTTGGCTTTATCAAGTTGATCCTGCAAGTCTTTATTTTGGTTCAAAACTTGTTGATAACTGGCGATAACTTCATCTAAGAAATCATCGACTTCCTGAGCGGCGTAACCATTACGCCCCTTGCGTGTAAACTCTTTATTGTGAATATCCATTGGACTTAATGCCATAGTGACTTCCTCCATCCGAAACGAAATCCGTAATTAACTTACGTTTTCATACACTCCTAAGCATAAATTAACTACGCACGACTGACAAGTCGATTTTTATTTTATCTTTACGAGTTTTACCATTTACGGCATCTAACCGTACCCGACCAAAGTGACGCACTGAAATCATGTCGCCAGCACCAAGCGCTGCATCGGGATGTTGATTTGTCATCCAATTTAGCCGCACATCACCATTTTCGATAATGCTTTTAACACGGTTGCGGGACAAATTGAAGCCCTCAGCGACGACTGCATCGAGTCGCAGCGAAGCAACCAGACCAGACGCCTGCTCCCAATCAATCTTGGGTAAAACCACATCGGTCAATGCCCGCTCGCTGAGGTGAACCTTGATCTTACCGATGTGGTCAACTTGAAGCTTAAAAAACGAAGCCATATTTTCAGCAACAAACACCTGCCAGATACCATTATCCGAAACAATATCGCCGAAAATCGTTGAATCAATACCCAAATTGGCAAGTGTGCCTAAAATTTGTGAATGATGCAACTCCGCGAACTTGGTTGGATAAACGATTTCAAATAATTGTAACTCAAAATCGGTCGTCTGTGGCACATAATAATCAGGATAAACGAGCGCCCGCTGTTGCTCTGCCGATGAGTACCCACCATTAAAGTGAACCCGAACGCCATCCTGACCATTAACCAACGTCTGCAAAATATACATTTGGCGTGGATTGAGAAAACCGGTTAAATACGGTCGATACTGACTAACTGCAGTCGCAATCCATGTTTCTGCCTCTGTAATGAACGGGGCTTCTTCAGGTCGGAAATGTTGATTAATATTCTCCTGAACATCCATAGTTTACTCCTAAAAACTCGTAACCGTCGACAATACGCCAAACAATCCGTATTGTACTAAACCCAGCACGATAATTGCGACGACCGGTGCAAAACTTAAACCAAAGATTGGGGGAATGAAATCAAAAAGTCGTAGATAAGGTTCACAGATTCTTGCTAAAAACTGCCCAAATGATGTCGCATAGGCACCGGGAAACCACGATAACAACACGTAAACAATGATTGCAAACGTGTATAACTCAAAACCCCAGTTAAGGATGGTAAATAAAAAACTAATCACTTACGTTTCTCCATTCGCGACGGTTCCATTGTAGCTTACTTAAAAGCCGAAGAATCCTGATCAAATCGAGAACTCAGATCACCAGAAACTTCGAAATTATTGGGCGTGCACAGAAAAATCGTATCGCCGACCCGCTTTATTTCTCCACTAATGGCAAACACTGTTCCTGTCAAAAAATCAACGATCCGTTTGCTGGACTGATCATCTAACTTATCAAAGTTAATGATTACCGCCTGATTTTCTAATAATTGTTGCGCAATTCCCTTCACGTCAGAATAAATCCGGGGTTCAAACAACGCAATATGATTGGTTGACGCACTTCGGCTACTCATGTCCACAACCTTAGCTGGACGACGACCATTGACAGAAGACGGCGAACTCACCGTCTTATCGGCCGTTTGCTGTTGCGTCGGTTGATTATCAAGTTCATCAGTACCAAAGAAATTACTAAAGCTAAATGCCATGTTCATCCCCTCTAACAATAAAGTCACTCAATGCATGAGTGACCTGAAGTTACCATTAAATTAACGATTTTTACAGCAGACCGCAAGTGTTTTGACTTGAACTTTACCTAAATAGCAAGGTTTAGTCTTTATTACGATTCCGACGACGGCGTAAGAATGGTGGTAAGTCTAACCCATCATCTTCGCTTTGATCATCGCTACCACTGCTTTCTGAGCTTGCAGCAGAAGCATTGAAGACGTCAAAATCTGGTTTTTCAACACCGGCAAACTCACTGCTGTCAGCCTGTTGACTAACTGGACGGTTGTTTGTCGTTGGTTGCTGACGGATGTCCCAGTTACCAAACGGATCGTTGTTAACGGGTGCCGCTTCGCTCGGCGCTGCTGAACCAGCAGAACCAGCTGGCGTACTGTCAAATGGCGTACGACCAGTCTTATTTTCCTGGCGTGTACCGGCCTTTTTATGATCAATACCAGTGGCGATAACAGTGACCCGCACTTCATCGCCCAAGTTTTCATCAATTGACGTCCCAAAAATAATGTTAACGTCGGTGGTTGCGGCCTGTGCCACGATGTCTGAAGCTGTTTGCGCTTCAAACAAGGATAAGTCTGGGCCACCGGTGATGTTAAGCAAGACTTGTTGAGCACCATCAATAGCAACTTCCAGAAGTGGCGATGAAATGGCCGCTTTAGTAGCATCAGCAGTCCGGTTTTCACCAGAAGCTGAGCCAATGCCCATCAGTGCTGTCCCTTGATCCTGCATCACTGTCTTAACATCGGCAAAGTCCAAGTTAACGTAACCAGGTGAAGTGATCAGGTCTGAAATACCCTGAACACCTTGACGAAGCACGTTATCAGCTTCTTTAAAGGCATCCATCATTGGTGTCTTCTTATCAACCATTTCCAACAATCTGTTGTTGGCGATGATGATCAGTGTATCAACGTTTTCCTTTAAATTGGCAATCCCTTCAGCAGCAAAACGGCCACGACGAGGTCCTTCAAAGGTAAATGGCCGAGTTACAACACCAACCGTTAAAGCACCCTGTTCCTTAGCAATCCGAGCAACGACAGGTGCGGCACCATTCCCAGTACCACCACCCATACCAGCGGTGACAAAAATCATGTCAGCGCCAGCGAGGGCTTCTGCTAAGGCATCTTCACTTTCTTCGGCAGCCTTTTGACCAACCTCTGGATTAGAACCGGCACCCAACCCACGAGTGAGTTTTGGTCCTAATTGAATCTTCGTTGCGGCATTACTTGCGTTCAATGCCTGTAGGTCAGTGTTAGCCACGATAAAGTCAACACCGGCCACTTCTTCATCGATCATTCGATTGACAGCGTTACTACCCCCGCCACCAACACCGATGACCTTAATTTTTGCGCCAATTGGTTGGCTCTGGTCCACTGCGTTTTCCATTTATGGTTCCTCCAAATACTTAATCAAAGAAGTTGCGGATAAAATCACCAACACGGTTCGTGCGGGATTTCTTTTCCTTTGGCGCCTTAGGTTTTGCTGACGGTTGTTGACTCGCTTCATTAGCAACCTGCTGACGTTGTGTGCGTCCATCGGATACCGGTGCCTGACTTGTCTGGGCCACAAATTCGCCCATCAATGCATCCTTCACTAAGCGGCGAGTTTCTGACTGACGACCACTATACGTAATCAAGGATAAAGCAGTCGCATTTTGCGGATGCCGTAACCCCATTTGTTCAGGAACGTAAATCCGCACGTTAACACCCAAAATGTCCTCAGCCAGTTCAACGATTCCAGGCAAGGCAGCAACGCCACCCGTCAAGACCACACCACCTGGTAATTCTAACGCGGAAACCTCATCTAATGAAGCCCGAATCGTTTCAAATATTTGTTGTAATCGAGCCTCAATAATTTCTGCCAAATACTCTTCGCTAACTTGAACAGGTTTATTTTGACCAACGACAGTCACTGGAAATTGATTTTTATCACTAGCATCCTCGGTGTTGGCAAAACCATAATCCCGCTTAATCTTTTCAGCATCTGCCAGTGAAGTGTTTAACACGACTGAAATATCTTTGGTGATGTAGTTACCACCTTCTTGATCAACGGTCGTGTATTTTAACTTGTGATCATGAATAACCGCAGCAGTGGTCTGTCCACCACCAAGATCAATGATCACTGTACCAAAATCTTGTTCACCGTCGTTCAACACGGTTTGGCCCAAAGCAACGGGTGTAACCGTGACATCTGCAACATGCAAGCCGGCTTGTTCAACAGCCTTTTTGGCATTGTGCACAATGGTCTTAGGACCTGTATACATGGTGCCATGCATTTCCAGACGAACACCCATCATGCCACGGGGATCCTGAATGTCGTCGAATCCATCAACCACAAACTCGTCTGCTGTAATTGAAATTATCTCACGTTCAGGTGGTAAGCTTTGCAAAAGCGCCGCATTCGTCACGTTCTGAACATCGCGATCTGTAATTTCACGGGTCTGGTTGCCTTCTGAAACGGCTACCATGCCACTTGCCGGTTCGATTTTGAGTTGATTAGCCGGAATGCCTAAAATCACAGAGTCAATGTGAACGTTAGCCTTTTGCTCAGCTTGTTCAATCGCTGCGTGAATCGCACCTGCAGCCTGGTCAATATCAACAATCACGCCACGGCTAAGACCGCGTGACGGTTGCGTGCCAGCGCCAATTACATTCATTTCACCATTATTGCTTTCTGCAACAATGACCTTAATCGCGGTGGTTCCAATGTCTAGCCCAACGAAAATTTCCGCATTATCCATCCTACCGGAACCTCCCATTTACTTTTTTTGTTTCATGAAGTTTAGTCCATTTTAAGTTTCGTATTTTTGCAGTTACATGGCGAATCACAGCGTTTTCGCTCCGACACCAATTAATTAAAAGTTTACCATACTTAGACGCTCTTTCGCACCCGGATTTAAAAAAACGCCGCATAAGAACGGCGTTTTAAACAATTTTTTCTATTCTGGCAAAATCATGACTAAATTGTCGTCAATTTAGTGCGAACTTTGTTGATTGACGGCACTGCTAGCCGCATTTCCGGTCGTTGTGGTCACACCGCCAGTCGTGGTGCTTTGCGAGCTCGAGTTGCCGCTGTCACTACTTGAAATGGCACTGTCATCGAATCCAAATGGATAAGAATAGGCGCCAACCTCGAGATTAATGATTCCCTTACCGTCCATCTGGGCAACAATCTCCGTATAATATTTCATTTTTGAGCCAAATGTGGCGGCTGTCGCATAAACCTCATTGCCATCGTTCATGAACATATGAAGGCGTTCGGGATTACTCTTCGTCGGTGACAAATCAATCTGTGAAATACCTCGTTTGATATCACTACTTAATCCAGCATACTGTTTGATCACGGTTGCAAACGTATCATCGTGACTAAAACCACTGTACACAGGGTAGCCAGCTACCGGCCGAGATAAGGCAGTTGATAAGATCCGTCCATTTTCAATGACAACGTAATACTTCCCCTTACGCAACAAATAGCCTGCTTGGCGATACTCTTCTGCATTCAGCTTAACACCGCGGAACCCATCACGTGAGATTGTCAAATGATGAATCATATCGTTGTTCGCCTTAGCAGTGTTAAAAATTTTCTGTTGATGCCCCCAAACAGTCCACAACGGCTGGCCGACCTGCAGTCCGCTTGCACGAACAATTTGTGTGCCAGTCAAATTACGGGTTGCAGGCGCATTAATCTTACTAAGTGAAAACAATGGCGACCCAATAATTGCAAGCATCACAATCACGGTCATAAACCCGCCGGTCATCACATTGCGTCGGTGACGATTCTGCGCATCGGGACGTGGTGGCTTAGGCAACGATTTTTTAATCGGTTTGGGTACTTTTTTGGAACCTTTATCGCTCTTTTGTGATTCACCCTTCACGACACTGATTGTTCGTTTTTTCTTGCGCCAGGGAAACCACCGATGGCGGGGCGGTCGTTTGTTCAATTCAACACGGTTAGCGATGGCCGCCACCTCCTCTTTTGTTCAATCTGTAAACGTTAAAAGCACCTACTTAAACGACTTACTTTTGGCGTGTCAGCTTAATGACCGCCGCCAATAATTGATCAGCCGCATCAGGCACACCCATCTTTTTAGCGGCAACCGCCATCTGCTGACGCTTGTCATCATCCTTCATCAACTGATCCACGACACTCATTAAATGATCGACCGTCAAACTATCCTCGGTAATCATTTCCGCAGCACCGACATTGACCAAGCTATGGGCGTTCTTGGTTTGATGATCATT
Organism: Furfurilactobacillus milii; assembly: GCF_009863985.1. GTDB lineage: Bacteria > Bacillota > Bacilli > Lactobacillales > Lactobacillaceae > Furfurilactobacillus > Furfurilactobacillus milii_A. The sequence goes on from NZ_WEZT01000003.1 coordinate 66,035, forward strand.
AGTAACGTAAGGACTCGGAATTAAAATTGAGGGAATCCCTAACGCCGTGATTTCAGCCAGACTGGTGGCTCCGGCCCGGCCAACGATGGCGGCGACGCGTGGCAACACCTCTGGCATGTTGCTGATGTAAGGCTTCACAACAACATTGGCTGCTGGTGTGATGTCATCTTTCTTCATTTGCGCCATAACGTCGTCATAACGCTTTTGACCCGTTACGAACACAACCTGATAGTGCCGATCATTAAATTTAGGAATTGCTTGTTCACTCACTGCATTGATCTTTAATGCACCCTGACTGCCCCCGAAAATAAGCAAAGTTGGCACATCGTTCTGTAAGCCATAACTATCCCACTGAAAGTCACTATGCATTTGAGCTACTTGCTGTGCTCGCGGATTACCTGTAAAAATCACCTTTTTGCCAGGAAATTGACTTCGAGCATCTTCAAACGCAATGGCAATTTGATCAACGAAATGTGACAAGAACTTGTTTGTCACACCGACCACTGAATTTTGCTCATGAATTAACGTTGGAATATGCATACGACTTGCCGCATATAAAACTGCAGAACTCACGTAACCACCAGTGCCAACCACAACATCCGGCTGAAAATCCTTGATGATTTTGCGTGCATCACGAACACCGCGCAAAAACAAATTTACCGTTTTAATGTTAGTCGTCAGTCCGTGCCAATTCAGTTTGCGAGAAAAACCTTGTAGTTTAATCGTTTCAAACGGAATCCCGCGGGCAGGCACAATTTTACTTTCCAAGCCACGGTGCGTGCCGACGTAACAAACCTTCGCCGTTGGATCCTTGGCGACCAAGTCATCAATAAGCGCTAATGCCGGATAAATATGACCACCGGTACCACCGCCAGATACCATTAACCTCATGCCTGTTGCTCCTTTTCTCCACTAAGTTGTTCAACTGCTTTAATGAATTTATCGCCCCGTACTTCAAAACTAGGGAATTGATCCCAAGAAGCATTGGCTGGCGACAGTAACACAACATCCCCTGGTTGACTCAACTTGTAAGCTTCGGGAACCGCTGCAACCGCATCATCGGCAAAGTGAATTTCGGTAATACCAGCCTTTTTAGCTGCATCAGCTAGCAGGTCCTTTGTTTGACCAAACAACACAACAGCTTTAACGTGCGCTTTCAAATCGTCAACCAACCGATCAAATGTAAAGCCACGGTCCAAACCACCAGCCATCAACACAACGGGCTGTTTAAAACCACGTAAGGCCATTTGCGTAGCTTCAATGTCAGTTGCTTTTGAATCGTTGTAGAATTTGCGATCCTTGTACGTTAATACATATTGCAAACGGTGCCGCACGCCATTGAAATGACTTAGGGTGGTGGCAATCGCTGCGTTACTTTGACCAGCCACTTTAGCGGCTGCTAAGGCAGCTAAAGCATTTTCAACATTTTGAATTCCGGGTACGTTAATTTGGTCAACCGGTAAGATAGCTTCACCCCGCCACATTAATTGACCATCTGCAACATAAGCGTCTGCATCAGCTGCGCCCTTTCGGGAAACCTTAATGATCTGTGCCTTGGATTGCTTTGCCAGTTCATGTTGTTCAGGCAGATCCCAATTCATCACCAAAAAGTCATCGGCCGTTTGGTTCATCGTGATCCGCATTTTTGCAGCTACATAGGCTTCACGGCTGCCATGCCAGTCAATATGAGCCGTGTACATGTTTGTGATCACAGCAATGTGTGGGTGCAACGTTTTAATACCCGTTAACATGAAGCTGGACAGTTCAGTCACCATCACATCATCCTTAGTCAGGGTTTGGACAACTTGGCTAGCTGGCACACCAATGTTACCGGCAAATTTAGCCTTTCCCACTGGACGATCTTGATTCAACATTTCGGTAATCATTGTGGTAACGGTCGTTTTGCCGTTAGTCCCGGTCACGCCAATAAGCTCTGCGTCGTTAACTTGGGCAGCTAACTCTACCTCTGTGATAATTGGAATATTGCGCGATTGAGCAGCTTGAATCAGTGAATTTGAATAAGGAATTCCTGGATTTTTAACAATCAGACTAAAGTCTTCGTCCAGCAACGAAACCGGATTACTCCCCGTGACTACTTTGATGCCATCATTAACCAGTTCCTTAGCATCTGGGTTTTCATCAAACGGTTTAGCATCATTAGCTGTGACAAACGCACCTAGTTTTTTGAGCAACCGGGCCGCATTCACCCCACTCTTAGCTAATCCTAAAACCAATACCTTCTGATTCTTATATGTTGTTACCTGCTTCACACTAATCGCCCTTTTCTCTTCTATATTAGTTTAACCATACCACGATGCCGATCACGACGGGATACCCCTTAACATGATCGGCACAAAAACTTATATGTACTGCGGAGGTTTCCGCATTTAAATAACAAAACGATGTTTACCACATTGCCCATACACCAGTTGCGGCAAACACGGCACCGATTGCCCAAAAAGTAAGATCGATCCGCCACTCACCCCATCCGTCTAATTCAAACTGGTGATGAATCGGCGTCATCTTAAATAACCGTTTGCCATGAGTAATGTGGAAATAGCTCACTTGAATCATGACTGTTGCTGTCTCAATGACAAACACGCCGCCGACCCATAACAAGGATAATTCGTGGTGAAGCAGCAATGACACAGCTGCCAATGCGCCACCAAGTGCCAACGACCCCATGTCACCCATGAAAATCTTGGCAGGCTTATGATTCCAAATCAAGAAGGCAGCCAACGCACCAACCACCGTCAAACAGAAAACCATTACGCCATATTGACGCTGATGTTGCGCGATAATGCCATAGGCCAGAAAAGCAATGATTGACAGCCCTGTTGCCAAACCGTCCAAACCGTCCGTTAAGTTAACGGCGTTTGAAAAGCCAATCAACCAAATAATGGCAAACAAGACATAGCCGACGCCTAAAGGAACGTCACCAATGAATGGGACGCGAAGACTCATTGAAAAGCCTTCATAAGAGAACACAATGATGAAAACAATGGCCCCAACAATCTGACCAAGCATTTTTTGCCAGGCCTTTAACCCGTCGTTTTGACGGTTAAACACCTTAATAGAATCATCCCACATCCCTAGTAATCCGTAGAATACTAACGTAAATAGAAGAATTCCAGCACTACCATTCAACACGTGTTGCCAAATGCCAACAATTAATGTTGCCACAACACTGGCAGTAATGAACATCAGGCCACCCATTGTCGGCGTGCCATTTTTCTTTTCATGCCAACTCAAGCCTTTTTCCCAAATCGTTTGGCCCTCGCCGTGTGCTCTGAAATAACGAATCAAAAATGGTAGAAAAATTGCGGCCACTGCAAACGCAATGATTAACGACCAAAGCCAAATACGAACTTGCATAACTCTACTTACCCCTTTAATTGTGCGGTTGTTAGAACAATCCGCTTTTAAATACACTGCTGAAGTTAAGGTCTTTACGTTGTTGCTCGGACCTTCCCGAGCTTCGGCATCACTCTTCTTAAACGTGCACCTGTCGCTCAAGGCCCTGTGCACAACCCAAAGCCGTCACCCCACAAGCAAAGTGCGCTTGCACGCTGCCACCTTTACGTTGTTGCTCGGACCTTCCCGAGCTTCGGCATCACTCTTTCATTTTACACGAAAACAATTGCGGTGTTACTTAAATTTCACAGTCACACCGGTTCCTTCCTGGATGGTGCGGCCAGCCGGCAAACTTTGACTTGTCACATACCCACTACCAGAAGTTTGCACAGACAATCCCGTTAGCTTGGCAAACTCAAGGACATCGCCCATTGACCAGCCCTTCATATCCGCCATCGTCAAATTGTCACCAGCGCGGAGGAAAATCCGCTGATTGGTCAGCGTCTTTTTACCCTCAGAAGGTGACTGCGCTGTGACTTTGCTACCATCACCAATCACTACCGGTGTCAGTGAAAGATCACTAACTTGCTGCTTAGCGTCATCAACGCTTGTGCCCACTAGCTTTGGCACCTTTGTGCTAGTTGCTTTTCCTGGTAATGCCGTATCCTTGTCCATCGCTAACGCTTCTGTCATGACGGGACTAAAGACATCGTTTTCCCACTGTGTAATCAGCTTGTCTGGCACCTTCTTAGGCTGATTAACGGTCACGTACATCAAGTAACGTGGATTCTTCGCAGGAACCATCCCCATCACAGAGTTCAAAGTTGAATCCATTCCATCCATGTATTGACCATTGTCACCAACCACTTGGGCCGTCCCAGTCTTGGCTGCCACTTTGTAGCCAGCAATCTTGAAGTCTTTCCCCATCCCATAGGATTTGTAAACATAGTCTGTCATGTGTTGACGCACCTTTTTGGCCGTTTCAGCACTAATTGGGTTGCCAACAACCTGCCGTTTACCGCGATAAACAACCTTGCCCGTATTGGGATCAACAATCTTGTTGATATAGTACGGCTTCAACATCTTCCCATTATTGGCAACAGCCGTGTACGCCTGCATAAGCTGCATTGGTGTCACGGTAATCCCTTGACCAAAAGCTGTGTTAGCCTGTTCGATTGGTTGCGTGAATTGCATGGCACCATGTGCTTCGTTTGGCAAACCACTGTTCGTTGATTTTAAGAAACCAAAATTCTGAATGTACTTTTTCCAAGTGCTGGCCCCCATTTGCTGTTCCAAATGAGCCATCGCCACGTTACTAGAAAGATCGAATCCCTTGGAATAAGTAATTGTGCCCCAACCGGCTGGGTTCCAGTCTGGGACCACCGCGTTACCGATCTTGTAACGACCAGATTGATAAGTGTCACTGCCTTTAAAGTTGCCAGAGTCAATTGACGCCGCTAAGGACATGCTCTTCATGGTCGAGCCGGGTTCATAAGGATCCGAAACCAGTAAGTCATTCCACTGGTCGCCCAGGCCCTGCATCGTTGACGCATTAAACGTCGGCCGTTGGGTAGCCGCCAAAATTTTTCCAGTCTTGGTATCAACCATCATGGCAACCATGTTTTTAGGCTGCAACTTGCTGTACAAAATCTGCATTTGATTTTCTAACAGGTTCTGCAAATCAGGATTCAGTGTCGTATACACATTGTCACCGTTCTTCACACTGCGTTTATTCCGCTGTGAATTGGGCAATGTGTAGCCTAATGAATCGTGCTTAATCTGCTTAACACCATTTTCACCAGATAACTGCCGGTTCAACTGCTGTTCAATCCCCATTTTGCCAATCAGTGAGCTAGCCCCGTTGGCCAAGGTGGTCGGCTGTGCGTAACCAATCATATGACTAGCAAAAATCCCGTTAGGATACAACCGTGCGCTTTGTGTCGTGAAGGCAATCCCATTTAGATTAGCTTTCTGAATCGCCTGTTTAGTTGCCACAGACAAGTTCTTACCAGCCGATCCAAACTCTACCTGGAAGGTGTTTTTATTACTAGGGTTTAGGATCTTTAAAATCTCACTGGAGCTCATGTTGAGCGTTTTGCTAAGTACCTTAGCCACTTTATCCTTGTCTGTTACATAAAGCGGTTTTCCCGTAGTTGAGACCTGATGTTTATTTAACACGGCATACACCGTGTACGTATTGGTGTCCATTGCAATTGGATTGCCGTCAGCGTCATAAATGGTCCCCCGCTTAGCGTGAATCGTTTGCTGTTCGGTGTACAGCGCCTGTGCTTGTTTGGACAAACTCACATGCTGTACATGTTTGCCAACTGCAATATAAACAAAACGAACGCCCAGCAGGATAAACACCGCAAGAATTGCAACAAGCAATACGTTACCGAAGTGACGTCTGTTTGAACGGGTGTTATCTGGACTGGACATTCGTTTGGAATCTTTATTCATTATTTACTGACATTCCTTATGTTTTGGCTGGTTAAGGTCAACCCATTTTTCTGTGCCACTGCGTCCAATCGAGAACGGCTGGACAACTCACTAATTTCCTGAGTCGCGGAAGCATTGGCATTATTGACCTTTGTCAACTGTGTTTGTGTCGTTTGTAAATTACGCTGTGCATTCGTAATCTCGATTTGAGAATGAATGATGTTCACGGCGAAACATACAACAACAATACCACAAATTATGCTCAATAGAATCTCGAATCCTGAAATTGGGAGCCGTTTCTGATGAACGGCTGGCTGTTCAACCGATTGGGGCTGACGGAGCGGTTTGGCAACACTAGGCTGCTCATATGGTTGTGACTGTGCTAAATTCTGTGCCATGTTAATCAACCTCCTTAACTATGTAAGTCTGGACGACAGACGATTTTTTAATGTAATAACAAACGACTAATTGACCTACCGACTACCTCAACAGTGACTGTTTTGAATCGGTATTTGTCTCATTACGCTCAATCACACGCAGCTTAGCGCTGTGCGCTCGACGGTTAACGGCTAACTCAGCCTCGCTGGCCTCAATCGGTTTACGCGTAATCAGGTGATAATCCGGTTGCATGTCTGCTGGAATCACTGGCAATCCTGCTGGTAATTCTGGCACCGTTGTTTGCTCCTTAAACATCGTTTTAACTAACCGATCTTCTAAGGACTGAAACGTAATGCAACTAATGCGGCCACCGGGATTCAAGAGTGCTAAGGCTTGCTCTAACGATGTTTCCAACGCACCCAATTCATCATTAACCGCAATCCGAATGGCCTGAAATGTCTTCTTTGCTGGATGACCGCCATGGCGGCGAGCCGCGGCTGGAATAGCGGATTTAACCAGGTCAGCTAGCTGAAGGGTTGTTTCAATCGGCGCTACCGCACGTTGTTGCTCAATTTTTCGGGCAATTTGTTTGGCAAACTTCTCTTCGCCATAGCGATATAGAATACGAACCAACTGTGCGTAATCCCATTCGTTAACGACTTGCATGGCGGACAAGTCCTGTTCCTGATTCATCCGCATATCTAGCGGTGCGTCCAACCTGTAACTAAAGCCACGCTGCGCGTCATCAAACTGTGGCGAACTCACGCCGAGATCGTATAACACGCCATCCACATGTTGAACGCCTCGTTCAGCAAGTTCCTGAGTAATATTTCGAAAATTAGCTTGAATCAAGGTTACCTGGTTGTTAGCAATTGCAGTTGCCAAATGTTGGCGATTGTATGCTAAGGCCGTTTCATCTTGATCAAAAGCATATAAATGACCGGTCGTTAATTCTGAAAGAATCTTTGCAGAATGACCACCGCCACCCAATGTGCAATCCACATAAATACCGTCGGGTTTCACGGCCAAACCTGCAACTGCTTCATTCAACAAAACAGTTACGTGATTAAATTCTGCCATGTCACCCCTCCTTTGCGTATCCTGTGTTAAAGCCATCGTGTTAAGTGCTCAATTATTTAAAAACTAAAAGTCAAAGTCGCCCATTGATTCCGAAATATCGTCGATGTTAGCTTCGGTTGACTCATTGTACTGTTGCCATGTGTCAGCGTCCCAAATTTCAAACCGGTCAGAAACCCCAACGATGACACAGGCTTTAGTCAGTTTTGCATGATTCCGTAACGGGGTCGGAATATTGATGCGGCCCTGTTTATCGAATTCACACTCTGTCGCGCCGGAAAACAAGAAACGAGAGAACGCACGTGCGTCACGTTTAGTTAACGATAATGTCTGGGTCTTTTCGACCAATGCAGACCATTCTGCTTCTGGATAGCCGAACAAACAGCCATCCATCCCACGAGTGACCATAAATTTTTCGCCCAGTTGATTACGAAACTTAGCCGGGATGATGAGACGACCTTTATCGTCAACATTGTGTTGAAATTCTCCGATAAACACGCTCGATCACCATCCCTTCCATTTTTTAAGTCAACTGACGCTGTGAAAATCAAATGAAAACGGTTTAACAACAGTTAAATCAATCATCCTTTTCGCTATAAAAAAGTCTACCACAATCCCCCACTATTCACCACGTACTTAGAAAAAATGTAGTAATTTTGTCACAGAACGTGGCTGCAAAAAAAACGAGCCGTGAAAGAATGCTATTTCAGCAGTCTTTCACGACTCTTTTTGATCACCTTTCCTAAAGTGGGGATTGGTGGTGGAAATATTCAAATACACGTCCTTTAGTGGTGAATAATGGCACCAATAATCGCTAAAATATAAATCACCAGCCATACTAAGTCACTCACACGCCAATAAATCAATAAAAATGTACGGTAGCGAACGAGTTGACGGCCACGAAAAGTTCGCCACACCACACCCACACCAATAATCAGCCACAGTGTCACGGCCCAAAGAAATAACGGCCGCACACTCACTGCAGATAACACGATGGCGCTCATTACAATTAACACTGGCAACAACACATCGAGTGGATGAATCCATGTCGGCCAATTATTTTTAGAAATCATTCGTAACACCGACAGAATGATGTACAGTAATATCAATGTTAGAATTTGAATTAATAGTTGATTTGTCCACCCCACTGCGGTCACCTCATTTCTTTTCAACAGTGTTAGTATACTGGTTTGAAATTTGACACGCAATTCGTGGATTCAGCGTGCTTTGCTTAATTACCAGTAACACGCTAACTTACCCCCGGAGGCTCCTATGATTGAATACTATGCAAATGATAAAAACGGTAATTTAATTCCGGTCAACGCGCCTCAACAAGACTGCTGGATCAACGTTGAACGCCCGACTCATGACGAAATCAGTCAACTGGCGCACCGCTATAATTTTCCAGAGACCTATATTAGCGCTATTTTAGATGATCGGGAAAATTCTCGAGTCGACGGCATTGATCCGCAACGCCCCGAACGACCGCTACATCTGTTACTTCAATTTCCGAAATATGAAGTGAGCCCGCTAGGCTACCTCAGTTTTACAACCTTTCCGTTTTCATTTATCCTCACAGATTCTGCCGTTATCACAGTATCTAAACAGCCAGCAACCTTCATTAACGATTTCATCATGAATCCTGATAACGCAACGATTCGGATCGCCGATCGACAAGATTTTATCCTCCGTTTCGGCTGGTACATCGCCCATTCGTTTGTTCACGCCCTGTCGCTCAGTGAACGGGAAACGACTAGTCTTGAACGTGAGCTGACCACGGCCACTCGTAATGAACAAATTTATAAAATTATGAAATTGCAAAAATCGCTCGTTTTATTCGATAGTGCGTTAAAAGACAATCGACCAATTTTAGATCAGATCTCGTCTGCACAAGATTATTTTAATGGCCCTCATTTTCACGAATTGCTGGCGCAAATTATGATTGAAACTGATCAGGCTCAGTCGATGACCATTATCCAAAATAATATTCTGGAACAGTACAGCAACATGGTTTCCTCCGTTGTTTCAAATAACTTAAACGAAGTCATGAAACTATTGACCTCTGTTACGCTGATCATGACCATTCCAACCATTGTCGGTGGCATTTACGGTATGAATGTCGACCTGCCATTTGCCCACCTTGCACATGCATTCTCACTAGTAATGGGCTTTACGATCATTGTCTGTGCGATTACTGCTTGGATTCTCAAACGTCACGACTGGTTTTAGCTTTTCACATCAACATTTTTGTTGCCCCCTTGTGCTTTTGTACGGAACACGGTAACATTAAGGATAAATTTTTAAGACAGTACAAACAATTAAGGAGACAGGTAAAGTTATGCAAGGTAAAAAGAAACGCAGTGGCTTCGAAAAACTCACAATGGTCGTCGTTTGGGTCATGATCATCCTTACGCTTGGTGGGGTTGTATTGGCAGCCTTGCAGCCACTTAACTTGTTCTAAATAGGTTAACAATTTAAAACAGTCCGTTTGAAATGTACAATGTGCATTTCAAACGGACTGTTTTGTTTTACCACTAAATCAATTAGTAATGATGTCGTTTTTGATTATCAATTGTGAGAACTCAAAAGTCGGTCCTTAACCAGATTTAAATCCTAACAAACACTACTACTCTTAATCATCATTTTTCGAGAAAACTTGACGTGGTCGTGAACCATCGGCTGGACCGACAATGCCGCGAGCCTCCATGTCATCAATCATTCGAGCAGCCCGGTTATAGCCAATTCGGAAGCGACGTTGTAACAGCGAGGTGGATGCCTTTTGTTGATCTTGAACAAAAGCCACGGCATCGTTATAAAGTTCATCAACTTCGTCCGCCCGGTCCTCATCGCTGTCTTCCTTCAGTTCCTCGTCGCTAACTTCCATGCTACCGTCGTACTCAGCCGTCTGTTGTTGTTTGATAAAATCAACAACTGCCGCGACATCTTTGTCAGAGATAAATTCACCCTGTACACGCGTTGGTTTGTTTTGATCAATCGGTTCAAACAACATATCCCCACGGCCAAGCAACTTTTCAGCACCGTTGGCGTCTAGAATCGTGCGCGAATCAATACCACTAGAAACCGCAAACGCAATTCGTGATGGCACATTTGCTTTAATCAATCCGGTAATGACGTCAACAGATGGCCGCTGCGTTGCCAGAATCATGTGAATGCCGGCTGCCCGGCCCATCTGGGCAATCCGAATAATGGCATCTTCAACCTCGGACGAAACGGTCATCATTAAATCAGCCAGTTCATCAACAATGGCGACCACATACGGCAAACGTGTCTGTGCCACATTATCCTCAGGGTTGGCATTGTTTTGATCAACCAATTTGTTATAGCCATCAATATTACGAACACCAAAGTTCGCAAACAGCTCATAACGACGCGTCATTTCATCAACCACTTTATGCAGTGCCTTGGCCGCCCGTTTGGGTTCGGAAACAACCGGTGTCAGTAAGTGAGGAATATCATTGTAAACAGACAACTCCACCCGCTTTGGATCAATCAGCATAAACTTCACTTCATTTGGCTTCGCCTGCATGAGCAAACTGGTAATGATCCCGTTGATTGCTACTGACTTCCCTGAACCAGTGGATCCAGCAATCAACAAATGCGGCATTTTCGTCAAATCACACATCACGATATTACCCGTCACATCCCGACCCAACGGCACGCTCAGCACTTTACCAGGATGCGCCGGCTCATGCTCAGCAACATCACGAAATGAAACAGTTGAAATCTGTTTATTAGGAACCTCGATCCCAATCAACGATTTACCGGGAATGGGTGCTTCGATTCGGATATCCTTAGCCGCCAACGCTAACGCTAGATCATCGGCCAAGTTAACGATTTTCGAAACCTTGACCCCAATAGCCGGGTGCAATTCATACTTCGTTACTGACGGTCCTAAGCTGACATTCTTAACTTCTGCATCAACGCCAAAACTGGCCAGTGTTTTTTGCAATGTTTGCGAATTTTTCTCAATCGCGTTGAGCTCATCCGTTTGATCAGTTTGCGGAATCTTGGTGAGCAGATCTGGTGTTGGTAATTTATAATCACTCAAATCCTCACTCTGGTCGCCAAGATCCAGTTCCTCCTGTTTTGGAGCTGGCGTACTCTCTTCATTTTGATCAGCCGCAACGGTAATCACCGGCGCAACAGGCGTTTTTGGTGCCGAACTAGCAGCTGCGGATGCCGGCGCTTCTGCTGACTGCTGGGCAGCGTGGCGGGTTCGTTTAGGCGCCAACGAAGTAGCCTGGCTCTCTGACTGCGATTGTTCCGGCTCTGTCGACTGCGCGTCAATCGGTTGATCCGGTGTCGCGTTTTTCTCAACCGCCGCATAAATAAAGTCGTGCAATCGTGAGCTTCCTTGTTTTGTCCACAGCACGAGGTGTTGACAAGTGACCACGATACCATGACCAATCACGGCAAAGGGAATATTCAGTAGAAACATTGCGCCGACAAATAACAAAATCGTCGAAAAAATTGCCGTCCCCAGGTTAGCAACTAAATGTTCACTCGCAGCATAAACGTAAGCACCAATCATGCCACCGCCGACTTTGCCATTTAATGTACCGCCCGCCAAATTATCGCCGAGCATTCCCCACGTCAATGAAACAAAATGAGCATGGTAATTCAGGCTAGCGAATAATCGCAAGTGGTCATAAACAAGGACACCTAGATAAACAAGTGACCCACCAATGACCCGTTTGACCGGCAACTTAGGCCATTTACCAGTAATGCCGACGACCAATCCAATTGCAATAAGGATAATTGCAAGTACCTGATTTGTGTTGCCGACAAAAATCGACAGAATGTTGGCTAGAAACACCCCCGCAACGCCTAACCTTAACAAGGCAAACAGCGCAAGCAACGCTACGGCAAAGCCAATAATATTCTTTGTATATTTAAAATCCTGTTTTTTCTTAGTTGTTCGCGGCCGTTTGGTCGTTTTTCTGCGCGTCGTTTTTTTTGCTGGCACGCTGTCAGACTCCTTTCAACACGGTAACTGTGAGGGCTACTTGAGTTTATCGTTTTTGTACCAGTGTGTTTGTTCCAAATGGTTGAAGCCCTGCTGACGAACGACTTCATAGATGACAATCGCAGCTGAATTAGATAAGTTCAACGCACGGATATGTGAGTCATCTTGAGGAATTCGAATCGCCTCATCAGGGTGTTGCCGCATGAAGGGCTCTGGCAATCCTGTCGTTTCCTTGCCAAACAGGAACCAATAATCATGGTCTGGCTTCGTATAGTCGGGATCAACATACGTTTGTTTGGCAAACTTCGAGACTAGAAACAGTTCGTCACCCTCTGGGATGGCAGCCATGAAAGCCTGCAAATTTTCATGATACGTAATGTCGACCTTATCCCAATAATCCAATCCTGCCCGCTTTAAATGCGCATCATCGGTGGAAAAGCCCAATGGTTCAATTAAATGCAAAGCAGTATCTGTCCCAGCACAAGTGCGGGCAATATTACCTGTATTAGCAGGCATCAATGGCTCAAATAAAGCAATGTGATTCGTCATTATCTTTCTCCTTGTTAACCTTTATGACCTTCTTTGGCACATCCATATCCATCATTGTAACTTACTTCTGTTGCTCAACTTCGATAATTACAGCACTCTTAAAAAGTCTTCAGTTGCTTGACGGGCGCTCTTCTCACATGACTACCATTACGATGAGATGCGCGACTGTAGTTTCCAAGAAACTAAAATTGGCCGCACAACCAGTGTTAACCATCATATCAGTAATCCGCACTGGCACTAAAAGTGATGTTTTTTAGAATCAGAGACTAAAAAAACGTAGTCATCTCGGTAATGGCATACGGCGAGACGCTACGTTAATGAAGTCCGAATCTGAAAGCCACTAACGAATCTGTTCGATATTGACCTCCAAATGATTCCATAAGCATATTAGCACTAGTTTGTTAACTTCGCAAGTGGTCTGGACCTGCAGTCAACGCCTATCTGACAGTCCTCAGCCGCCCTTAGCCAAATAGCTACGGTGTTTGGACAGTCAACACACTAACGTCAACGGTCACGGTGTCCACTGGATTGGCCAATAATGCCGCACGATGAGCATCATCACTCCCCCAACTTAACGGCGTCATTGCCATCATATCAGCAATGCGGTTCTTGCCGATGGGAAAGTCATAGCGCACCGTCGTTTGTTGCATAGCCGGATAGTGATCGGCAAACAACTCCACTACCCGATCATTCGTGTACAGATACTGCGGAGCCGATTCGTCATATAAAGCATGCCGCAACTCTACCAGGTAGTTCGCATTGGGCACCACTTTGATCAGGCTGCCACCCGGTCGACAAACACGTTCAAATTCCCGATAGGCCGATGGTGAAAAGAATTCCATCACCGTATCAAACGCATTATCTGTAAATGGCAGTTGTGCCAAGTCAGCAACACAAAAGAAGGCTTTAGAATCCAACTGTGTTGCGAGGTTTATTCCTGCCTTTGACAGGTCAAACCCAATGAGAACATCATCAGAATTGTTGCGCTCCTGATCCAACTGTACCAGCGGCGTCCCTTCTCCGGTGCCAACATCAAGAATCCGTTGACCCTGTGATGGCAATTGTTGGTTGACAGCTTTTACAATCGGCGCAAACAGCCCAGCTGTCAGCATCCGCCGTCGGGCGGCCAACATCGGTTCATCGTATTCAGTCACCACATTATGTTTGAGAAATGTGGCACTGCCCTTTTTATTTAAATCTAATGTATGGCCATTCGGACAACTAAGTGTGTGACCACTGATTTTTTCATAAGGCGTCTCACAAACCGGACAACGAAACATTGCTAAATGTTCTTGCAGATAAGCGGCGCCACGATCAATTTTTTTCATGATGCCCATTATACCATGACGCCGCCTAGCTCACTAGTTGCAATGAGGTGCACCATCAGCTACAAACTTCCCCGATTCACGACAGCGACCTAGACTGTTTATTTATCGACATCCTGTTTGCGGTTTACATTGTCGGAATTTTCATCAGCTAAAACATTGTGATGACGGTCTGCCTTATCAAACCACTGCGCATTTTCCCGCCAATACTGGTATAAGTGGCTCACAATTACTTTTAATACGGCGTATCCGGGAACCCCAAAGATAACACCCATAACACCGAAAATTTTTCCTGCTGCCAGCAATACGATAATGATCGTCACTGGATGAATTTTAAGTGATGAGCCCAACACCAACGGTGAAATCAGTCGCCCTTCAATTGTTTGTTCAACTGCAAACACAATAAGCACCTGAATTAGCATCCACGGTGACACAAACGCCCCTACGACCACCGCGGGAACCATCGCTAAAAATGAGCCCAGATAAGGAATCAGGTTTAAAATTCCGGCAACAATTCCTAATGTTAATGCAAATTTCAAGCCAATGAGTAAGTAACCGAGATAGAACATTAAGGCCACAAAGAAGGCAACGGTAAGCTGGCCACGAATGTAATTTGACACTTGATCATTAATTTCTTTTAGGACGGTCAAAAACGATTTCTGTAGCCGTTGCGGTAGTAAACGAGACACATATTCCGGAAATTGGTGGCCATCGCGCAACATGTACCATAATAAGAATGGAAATGTTACTAGGGCAACAATAACCGTCGTCACACTGCCAACAATACTGCCCAAGCCGCCAACAGTATTACTAGCGGTATTCTTCAAGAGCCCACTCAGTCCTTTTTGTAACTGGGTGTCATACTGATTTAAAATATCGCGCAACCACTTCATATCTGAGTCCTGCCAAAACGCCGTTGTCGAATTAATGAGGCTATCCCAATAATGCGGCCAATCTTTGATTAACCCAGTAAGTTGATCCTGGATGAGTGGCACAACTAAGACAACGCCCAGGACGACCAACGCCAGAATCACGGCAAATAGGCCAATAATTGTCCAAGTTCGGTGAACATGAAACTTGCTTTTTTCCAAACGGTCCACTAGCGGATTCATCAGGTAGTAAAAGACCCCTGCCAGAACCACTGGACCCCCAATAATACTGAAAAATTGTTGCAGCGGTGAAAAGACCCAGTTTACCTTATTCAATAACCACAAAATCAACAATACCAGCACCACAATCACTAAACGCAATGCTAGTTGACGTAAGCGACTAACAGGTCGTTGTCGCCGAGTAATGGTTTGTTTTTGCATAGCGGCCTCCTTACGTTTTCGCCCAGTCGTTTATTTCGGACGATGCTTCACTTTGCGTTAGTATAGCATAGTCGCCGAGCATTCTTCGCCCTTGGCGCCTGTCAAACAGCAGACTGATGCAACCGTTTGCAAGGTACTGTTAAGGAATCGTTTTCATTATGATATACTCAAGTGGTGAAACGCAGAACTCTGTGGCAATGCATACATTGAGGAGGAAGCACGCATGTTAGAAAAATTCTTAGTAGGAACTTATACCAAAAAGACCAGTCAAGGTGTTTATGAAATGGCGCTCGACACCACGTCTAATGAGCTAACGGCACCAACACTGGTTGCCAAGGCAAGTAGCCCAACTTATCTAGCTCTTTCCAAAGCAAACAAACTTTACACTGTTGACGGTGACAAAGCCGCTGGAATGGGAGGAACCTCAGCCTTTGACCGCTCCACTACCCCAGCAACTTTGCTAAACCACGCCTTTTCAAAGGGTACTAGCTCAGCCTACGTGGCAGTTGATGAAGCACGGCAACTCGTCTATGAGGGTAACTATCACATGGGGACGCTGAAAAGTTTCGCCATTCAGTCTGATGGTTCATTGAAATTAGCTGATGTTGTGACTCATCAGGGTGAGGTTGGTCCACTACCTGAACAGGCCGATGGTCCCCATGTTCATTACACGAATTTAACGCCAGACAACCGGTTAATTGTTTGTGACCTCGGCATGGATCAAGTAACTGTCTATGATGTCGCTGACGACGGTAAATTTAGCCTCGTTTCAACATACCAAGCAGAGCCAGGATTTGGCCCTCGTCATGTGGTCTTTAACCCACAAAAATCCATTTGCTACCTTGCCGGTGAGTTGAGCAGCAACATCTCCGTACTGAAGTATGACGAAGCTACGGGGACGCTTACACATGTTCAAACGTTAAAGACCATTCCGGCAGATTGGACTGCTCATAATGGTGCTGCTGCAATTCGCATTTCAAACGATGGTCAGTTTGTTTACGTCAGTAACCGTGGTTTCAATAGCTTAGCCGTGTTTGCTGTGGGCGAAGATGGTACACTGTCATTACGTCAGCAAATCAGTACAGAAGGCGACTTTCCACGGGACTTTGACCTAGACCCTTCTCAACAGTTTGTTGTCGCTGTTAATCAAAATACAGACAACGCAACCTTGTACAGCCGCAACGCCACAACTGGTCAATTAAAATTGATTCAAAAGGATGTTGCCGTTCCTGAACCGGTTTGCGTTCTGTTTGAAAACTAGCTAGTTGTTTTAGTTAGCCACAAACATCAAAGGAGCCAATTGTGAATACACCATTATTTAAAGAAGTTGCTATCGAAAATTATACTGACCTTCCCGCTGCCATAGCAGCTGGGGCCAACCGCATCGAGCTAAATGACAATTTGGCCGTCGGTGGCACAACGGTGAGTCGTGGTGTTATGAGTGAAAGTAGTCGTTACGCTGCTGAACACCACATCCCCCTCACCGTCATGATTCGACCACGCGGTGGCAATTTTGTCTATAACGATACCGAAATTAAAATCATGGAAGCTGACCTATTTTCTGCCCAAGAACTTGGTGTGGACGGCGTTGCTTTTGGTGCTCTAACCCCAGACAACAAGTTAGACACCGATGCACTAGAGCAGCTCATGGCAGCGGCTGGTGGTATGAGTGTTACTTTCCACATGGCCTTTGATGCAATTTCGCCTGATGATCAACCGGCCGCTATCGACTGGCTAGCGGATCATGATGTTGATCGAATTCTCACGCATGGTGGGCCCTTAACGACGCCAATCGACCAAACGTTGCCACAATTGAAAAAATTGGTTGAAACAGCATCTGGTCGGCTGATTATCATGCCGGGTGGCGGAATCACGGTAGACAATGTGGATCATATTGCGGAAGTGCTCAGTGTTAAGGAAGTTCATGGTACGCATTTACTGAAATATTGATATTTTCACGGTTTTAAAAAAAGCGCTTGGCAAAATTGCCGAGCGTTTTTATTATGCCTATTTTGAAAATAAACTGCTTTTTTTGAATCAAAAATGCACGTTAATTAACATCAAGATCCGCGTTAAGCTGCTGCATCACAGTATCAACATTAATTTCATAACGTGTGAGCAATTGCTGTATATCTTCTGCCAATGGCGCAGTTAATTGCCGTTGAACATCTGCAAATGGATCATAGAAGTCCAATCGTTCACAGGCCAGCGCTTGACGGTTCAATCCTTGATGTAAATCTCCCTCATACAGCTGATCACCGACTAACGGATGTCCTGCACCGGCAAAGTGAACCCGAATTTGATGCGTCCGACCAGTGTGGAGTTTAACCTTCACTACTGAAAAATCGCCAGCTGTTGCCAGCACCCAAAATTCGGTCCGAGCAGCTTGTCCAGTCTCCCCCGTTTGCCGTTTGATAAACGATGTCGGGTCGCGCTGAATTGGCTGATCAAAGTTACCATGCTCTGGTAGACCCGTGCCACTGGCAACGGCCAAGTACGTCTTTTGTAGCGAGTGTGCCTTCAATTGTTGATCTAAAACGGAATGTGCCATGTGATGTTTACCAAACAGCACCAACCCACTCGTATCTTTATCTAACCGAGTAACAATATGAGGCACCTGTAACGGAATACCATGAGTAATGAAATAGCCCTTCGCCCGGTTAACCAATGTATTATTAGCATAGTGATGGGCCGGCACAGATGCCACTCCAGCAGGTTTATTAACAACCAAAAAATTATCGTCCTCATAGACAATTGACAACGGTAAATCTGAAATGGTTACCGCCGCATTCGCTGGTTCCGGTGGCAAGATGATCGTAACAACATCGTTAGGACGGACATTATCAACGCTCCATGCTGGTCGGTGATTGATTGACATCGAACCACCATGAAACTTGATCTGGATTAAAACGGCATGAGAAACGCCATGTGCGCTCAAAAATGTTCGTAGCTTTACCGTTTCGTGCGTTTGATTACGCCACTCAAAGCGTAACGGATAGGCCATTACAAGACATCCCCGATAAAGGACTCACGAACACGTTGCCAGAATGCAGTATGCCGATACTCAGCGAAGTAAATCCGTTGCTGTGATACTTTAAACGTAATTTCCTTGACCAACCGTTCTGGCGTTAAAAATTGATCACAACTGATGGCAAAATTATCAGCATCCTCTGACCGTAACGTCACCCATTCATCCTTACCGATGATAAACGAGGCACCTAACGTCCGGAACACCCGGTTGTTGATGGAGGCAATTTCTGCCATTTGAATGGCCTCGATGCCAGGATGAATAACCGCACCACCCAATGATTTATTGTATCCCGTTGAACCAGTTGGTGTTGAAAAACACAAGCCATCCCCACGAAAACGTTCTAATAATTGATCTTTAATATACACGTCACAAACTAAGGTCTTAGCAGCCTTTTTGACAGTCGCTTCATTGAGCGCCAAAAACTGATGCGGTGCTGTTTCACCTTTGTAAGTGATATTGATATCTAAAAGCGGATAGCTGACACTTTCACCATTATCATGCGCCAGACTGTTCACGAGCTGGTCCGTTTCATAATCACGCCAGTCCGTATAAAAGCCAAGGTGTCCCGTATGCAAGCCGACAAAACGAATCTTTGCCAGCTCTGCCCGATAGTGATGAAAGGCTGATAACAAAGTGCCATCCCCACCAACTGAGACCACCACGTCCGGGTGTTGGTCATCAATCGGTAAGTGTGCCTTGTTCAAAGCTGTCGTCAACCGTTCAATGACAGCCCGCGTTTCATCGTTTGGATAATAACTATAAATCGCAACTTTCATACTTTGTTCTCTACTCTCTCAATTACATATGACCGTCTCGCCGTACGCAGTAAACATCGATCACACAATTATTTGGTTTCATTCGTCGGCGTCGAAGAAACGTCGTCATTACTTCGCTGACCCACATCATCAGAAGAATTGTTTGGATTCTCGTGTGGTTGTGCTTCAGAAATATCTTCTCGAATTGCCGACATTTCTTGATCCAACCTGAATGCCGCCTCACCAGCTCGTTCCAAACGACCTTGCAACTCCTGAGGAAATTCACCCTGATATTTGTAATTTAGGGAATGCTCAATTGTTGCCCAGAAATTCATGGCTAATGTTCGCACCTGAATTTCCGCAAGGATGCGTTTTTCACCCGTCAGCATCTGAACCGGGTAAGACACCACGATATGATACGAACGATAGCCACTGGGTTTAACGTTTGAGATGTAATCACGCTCTTCCAAAATGGTCAAATCCGTTCGTTTACGCAATAAATCGACGACCTGATAAATGTCGCCAACAAACTGACACATAATCCGTAGCCCTGCGATATCCTGCATGTCTTCTTCCAAACGATCTTCGGCGACATGACGACGAACCATTTTTTCCTTAATACTATCAACAGGTTTCACCCGTCCGGTAACAAACTCGACGGGTGACTGTAAACCGGCATCCTTATATTGTTTACGGATACCTCTTAATTTTATTTTTAATTCCTCGACCGCTTGCTCATAAGGAAGCAAAAAGTGGGACCAATCCTCAATCATCGAATGACCTCCTTGATGATTCATCGTTTGTTGAACAACCTCACGGCGGCCAACTAACTGCCAACAGTTTACCATACTTTGGGACACTAGCGATGAACCGCCAGCGAAGCTTAGTAACACACCATTCGAAACGTTTAACTTTACATTTCCGGTAAAATCGGGCATGATAGTCCCAGTTAAGAAACGCACAGTGGCGCAGTTGTGCTAATGCGCAACCGATTGCCTTATTAAGTAAAACGTTTCATTATTATTGTATTTATATTCTATGACTTTTTATTTAATTTTTTAAGATTGTTGATATGGAGGATATCCCGTGTTAGAAATTTATCTGTTTGTAAATCCACTCGGAACAAATTGTTATGACTGTGAGAAGCAGATTAACCAGATCTCTGCCCAGACTAAGCGCAAACTTCAAATTCAGTTTGTCCCAATGCTTAATTTACAGACGATAAGCGATACATTTCACCGAATGGCGGCGGATCACCCAGAGTTGGACCGCAACACCCTAGCAGAACAAATGTATCAAATTATCTTAGATTACAAAGCCGCTTCTTTTCAGGGAAAACGGCTTGGTCGTCAATACTTTCTGCGTTTGCAGGAGCACATTCTGGTCAACCACGAAGCTTACACAGAAGAGCTTGGTATCACGGTTGCCCATGAATTAGCATTAGACACAGCGATGTTTATTGACGATCGTCGAAGCAAACTCGCTGAAGATGCGTTTGGCGCTGACCAACGTCTGGTCTCCGAAATGGGTATTGAACACCCAAGTCAAACGGTCATCTTCGACGTTGAAGATTTTGATTGCGGCTTGCTGATGGAACATTTCGATTACGACACGCTGTTAGAAATCAGTGAACATACAATAAACAATAAGCTAACAACGTTGCCACAAGCCATTAAACAAAATCACGACAAAGTCAATTTACGCATCCTTTAACCTGAACGGAACATTAAATGAAGAGCCTTCAATCAGTACGCTACCGATTGAAGGCTCTTTTTTATCAATTCAAACTTGAACGAAACATGTTATTTTTGCGAATTGTCAATTAACGTTTCAAATTCATTCAAGCGTTGTTCAAAGACATCAAATGCCCGACGCAAGTAATCCGGTTTCGTCATATCAACCCCGGCCATCTTCATTACATCCAATGGATATTGTGAACTACCAGCCTTTAAGAAGTCCAAATAATGATCCAAGGCTCCTGGTTGATGGCTGGTAATACCATGCGACAACGTCGAGGCAGCGGCGAACCCAGTTGCATACTGGAAGACATAGTAATTGTAATAGAAATGTGGAATGCGTGACCACTCCAAAGCAATTTCCGGATCTGGGGTTAAATCTTTCCCATAATAAGTTTGATTCAGCTTGCCATAAAAGTCTGACATCCGACTAGCAGTCAACGGATGACCCGCAGCATCTTCTTGGTGGATCCAGTGTTCGAATTCTGCGAATTGTGTTTGCCGATAAACAGTTCCCTTAAAACCATCCAGGTAGTGATTCAAGACGTAGGCCCGTACTTTAGGGTCGTCATTATTATCAAGCAAATATTGAGTCAACGTATTTTCATTAGTTGTCGATGCAATTTCCGCTACGAAAATAGAATAGTCGCCATACTGGTATGGTTGGTTATGACGCGTGTAATAACTGTGAATACTGTGGCCCATTTCGTGAACTAAGGTAAATAATTCCTCTAAATTATCCTGCCAGTTCAACAAAATATATGGATTGGTATCGTAAACACCAGATGAAAACGCCCCGCTCCGTTTGCCTTTCGTTTCGACCACATCGACCCACCGATTATCAAAAGCCTCTTGAACGTGGCTAACGTAATCCGGGCCCATCACAGACAAAGCGCGTAAAGCCTCCTGCTGAGCTTCTGGATAGGTGTAACTCAGCGGTGAATCCCCAGTAATTGGGGTATACAGGTCATAAGAATGCAAATGATCAACACCTAAAATACGTTTGCGCAAACTAACATAGCGGTGCAATAGGTCAAGATGGTTATTAACCTCTTCAACAAGCGTGTCGTAAACACTTTCAGGAATATTATTTTCTGCTAATGCCGCAGCACGAGCGGTTGGATAATGATGCACGCGCGCTGTATAATTATGCGCCTTAACGTTGCTAGACAGCGTCGAAGCAAACGTATTCTGGAATTGTTTATACACCTTGTATAGTTGTTTAAAGGCCGCACCACGGACAGAACGATCTGTTGATTGCAACAGGACGCCATATACCCCCTGAGTCAAACGAACATCGTTACCTGCCTCATCTTTCACGATTGGGAACTCCAAATCCGCGTTATCTAAAACACCGAACGTTTTTGCCGAAGCTTGGAAAATATCCCCGGCTCCCGCCAATAATGCTTCTTGATCTGCTGGTAATGTATGATCACGTGCTCGATCTAAGTCCTCAAAGAAATGTTTGAACGGCTTTAACTCATTAG
Source organism: Furfurilactobacillus milii (assembly GCF_009863985.1). Lineage (GTDB taxonomy): Bacteria > Bacillota > Bacilli > Lactobacillales > Lactobacillaceae > Furfurilactobacillus > Furfurilactobacillus milii_A. Next base: position 88,463 of record NZ_WEZT01000003.1, read on the forward strand.
CATTCAACCATTCACTGAGTGTCTTCTCGGGAATGGCCAAGACTTCTGGTTGGAACCAGGCCAATGCGCTGGCAACCTTAGCCACCAAGTCATTAGCCTGAGCGGCCAAGCCTTGCGCCGCTTGGTCACTAGTATCTTGTTCTTGCTTCAATGACGCATACACATCGACATTTTCCAATTCGTGGTAAACGTCAAGTAGGTAAGCCACGCCAGCCGCAAGTTGCTCTGGTGATTCTGCTAAATGCCCTTGATGGGAGGTAACTTGCTGCAGCTTCGACTCAATTTGGTGATAAGCGTCTGTCCACGCTGCATCAGTTGCGAAAATTTGAGTTAAGTCCCACTTTAGCGTCTCTGGAACTTCATCTCTAGTAGGTAATTGTTTTACGTCTGCCATAACGACCTCCAACATTTAAAATAAGAAAGCTAATTATATTTTAATCACTTTTTAACTTTACCATACTTTTCTATTAGTTGGATAGTCGGACAACTGTTTTACATGCTCGCTACTAAAAAATGCTTTACATAGCTGAATACTCACCCGCTGTCGCATCCGTTCATCAGCCAGCTGTAAGTTTGGCAACCACTGGATTCTGGGCAAACTAATCCTCGTCCAAGCAAACTGACATTGACGTGATGATACATTTGGATGACGCCACCACCATAAGTAAAGCGGAATCCGCCAGTCTAAGGGTGAATTTATTGAAATCGGCATTTCATAAACATCCCCCAGCACCCATTGCGGCAATGTTGTTAGGCTAGTCCCTGCCTGATAACACAATGCTTGCCATCGCATAAAATTAGGCTGTCGGTGATGTAACCCAAACGCAATGGCTCGTTGTCGATGACTCAAATTTGCTCTGCTAACTGAGTGCATCTGAAATTGCGTTTGCTGTTGTGACCAATCCATCCAAGATGTCCAAGTATCAAATGACTGTTGAGAATAGGTGATCGGCAATAATGCCACTTCGCCTAAATGATGCAAAACAATCAGTTGCCGACGTTGTGTATGCCAGAACAATAAATATGCGCCAGTTTTTCCTCCCCAGCGAATAAACTTGGCAACTTTGCTTAGCGACAACCGTGGTTTAGGCCAATATGGTTGACCAAGCAGCCATATTTGATGAAAGTCGTGTTCGCGATATCCTGCCACTCGCTCAGAAAAGCGTTGTAAATCAATTGGACTGCATTGAAATTCAACAGCCGTTTGATTGTTGACAAGCAGATCTGGCCGTTGGTGAATCACCTTCAATGACTGTTCCAGCATAACTTCATTATCTTGCTTTTGTAGCCACTCGGATAACTGTCGTTTGCCCAACAAATGTTCAGAAGTCTCACCCTCTGAAAAAGTCTGGCAATCTGCTAACCGTTCATGTGCAAAATAGGGTTGTCGCACTCGCCCACGTCGCAAATGAACGGCTCCATGACAAGCAGGACACTGATATTGGTTTTTCTCAGCAGCACTAGCCGCCACAAGTTCACCACCTTCACCACTCAAAGCCATCAACATTGTTCTCACCTCCACCTATTACATACGCAAAGACGATGTGATTTGTTCGTAAAAAATCAGATTGAGGATTCATTTTCTCCGGATACTCACGAGGCGCTACTAAAATTTAGTGTTTTCAACGTTTCTTCTTGCTCACTCCATAGATTAAATTTTAACTATCCCGATACCTTCAGTCATTTTTTGATAGATAAGCACATTAATTGTTTACTAACGCTTTATTTGAAATAATGTGTGTATCGGTAAATGTCACTAATGCAATAGGAGGTCTCGATATGAGTACAGAAGATAAGATCGACAGTACGAAACACAAGGTCGCTGGTAAAGCTGAAGAACTTGAAGGAAAGGCAACCAACGATAAGGGCCGTGAAGCAGAAGGCAAAGTGGAAGGCTTGATGGGTAAGGCCAAAGAAAAACTAACCGACGCCGTAGATAACGTTAAAGACAAGATGGATAAGAAATAATCTTTAGAAGAAGGCTTTTGGGCCTTCTTTTTTTGTGCTTGTACATCCCTTTAAAACCCTTGATCACTCTGAAAACCGTTTATGTAATGAAATAAACGGTACTGATATTTCAACTTGATTCTGCAACAGGTACTCATTTTGAAAAGTTCGAAGTTTTTTTGATATCTTCCATTCAAATTAATCGTCTTATCTTTTAAAAGTTATTAGCTTCCCTTATACTAGGATTACGGCGTTGAAATCTTAGGCGTCCCCTGTCCATTTACGAACAATTTAAACGAATTTATTTAACCCAGCGATTATTTTTTAGTACATACGAACTTATAACACTGAAAGCCACGCATTGATTGATAACAAATAAATTTTTGTCCAACGCTGATGACATTAAAAGCTGACATCATTCAAAGGAGACTTTTACATGAAAAAGTCAAACATTGCTGCTACAGTCGCAATTTCAGGCATGCTTGCTGGAGCAATATTTATTACAACAAGTATCTCCTCCCCTCAAATCGTTGCTCAGGCAAAGGCCGTACAAAAACAGCTTATTCCCGGAACGTACACGGTTGGAAAGGACCTCAATGCTGGCCGTTACACAGTGACAGCAACAGGTGGTTCAGGAAACTTTAGTACTGAACCCAAGCACTCTCTCACTGGTGAATCTGTGAACGAAATTTTGCAACAGGACGACCCTGACATGGGAGTTTCACAAGTAACTGCAGACTTTGCTAAGGGTGATAAAGTAGAAATTTCCGGAATGGCAGGTGCCAACTTTGCTCCCGTAACTAATCGTAACAAGTCAAACGCTTCGTCTCTCAGCACTGGTTATTGGGTTGTGGGCAAAGATATTAAGGCTGGTAACTACACCGTAACCCCTGCTGATGGTCAATCCGGTAACTTTATGGTAGATCCCAAAAGTTTAACTGGCAGTGATGTCAACGAAGTCTTAGGTGGGGATACCGATATGCATCAAGTTCCAAAAGTTAATGTGTCACTTCATAAGGGTGATAAAATAACTGTTTCCGGAATGAACTCTGTAAACTTTGTTAATAGAGGCAAATTCTATAATTAATCCGAACAGAAATTAAAAAGCCCAAAGCAATCACTTACAATGGTAGTAGCTAATTCCAACCAATATAGGGAGTGATTACTCACTTGAACTAATTAATCAACGACCATTAAAAATACATCATCAACAGACTGCCATTGAAAGATTCCGGGCTTGTTCGGATTAAACTTGTAATTTGCCTAGATAAATTTAAGGAGCGTTAAATATGCAGAAGTTAAAAATTAATATGTGGGCCGGCATTTTGGATATTATTAATTGTGTCTTATTTGCGATGTCATGGTTTGTTATTTTCGGTGCAGCATTTTCTGACGCAGCTACAGGTACGCACGCCACAAGTGGTGCGGGCACATTATTTTATATATTAGCTTGGGCTGGTGTTGTTTTAAATATTGTCGCATTGGTTCAGTCACGTCGACACAATATTTCGATTGTTGGTTCAGTCCTAGGAATTATTGGAAGCGCATTATTCGGCTTTACAGCTATCCTAGCCTTCCCTGCAATCGTTGTCTTGATTATCGCTGCAGTATTTGTAATGATGCAACATCCTGCTAAAAAAAGTAATGATGCAATTGTAAATTAGCCATTATTGGTCGAACGTGACATCTCATAGGGAGACTTGGCCGTGAGTTCGAATCTCACCACGTTCATTTCTACAATTAACATATCTGGTAGATAACATGAAAAAGTCCATTATATTAGGCGTAACAATTTTGAGTACTCTATTACTGACGGCCTGTGGTGGTAACAACGCAAAAAGCTCAAGCGAAAGTTCACATGTCAGCAAAGCATCAAGGCAAAATAAAAAGGCCCGTCAACAATCAAGTGACAAAACCAAATCCAAATCTATTTCGGAGCGTAATGATAGTTCTAATAAAGCGGCTGCTACTAGTTCACAATCAGTAGCAGAATCCCAAAGCGAAGCTGAGTCCAGTTCCATAGCATCGGCACAACTATCTAGTCAAGCTGCTGCCAGTTCGATTGCAGTATCACAGTCTGCTGCTAATTCATCGAATATTGCCAAACAAAGCCCAACATCGAATAATGGTTCACAACGGGCCGCAACCCAATCAACATCTGGTATTTCTATGGATGAAAATACGCTGACTGGATTCCTTAACAAATATGGCGAATCACCTGCTGCCTACAAAATTGATCACGGTATGAGCGTTCAGCAAGCTTTGAATAGCACACCTGACAATATGCTTTCTTCTGGAGAGATTCAGGACAAAGCCGCGATGCAGCAAGGATACTTGAATTCTGATGGTTCTCCCACCGAAAAACAAGTCTCTGTTCAGAATGACACTAACTCAGCTAATAATTCTGACGTTAATTCAGATTACGGGCAATAAATGAAAGGTAAAAAAAATTTAGATTTATGGTTAAAGACCGTTCAACTCTGCTAATATATTTTCATCAAGTATTATGGCGAAATATAACTGAGTTGGTGGAGGAAAATATACGTGACAAAAAATGAGATTATTGAAACTTTGCAACTAACACCACATCCAGAGGGCGGATGGTTCAAAGAAACTTCACATAGTAAAGATACTTTTTTAGAAAACAAAAGCAATGAAAAGCGGTTCTTCTATACGAGTATCTACTTTTTGTTAGATGGCTCATCCCCCTCACATTTTCATCGCTTAACTCATGATGAACTATGGTTCTTCCACAAGGAAAGCATTTGTTTATCCATTGCATTTTCCCGGATGGTCACTATGAAAGAATCGATTTAGGAAATGAATTAAATAAAAAGCAGAAACCTCAATACTGCGTTCCGGCCGGAACCATATTTGGCTCTGAGACCGCTGTGGATACTTCCTTTTCTTTAGTAAGCTGTGTGGTTTCGCCAGGCTTTGACTACAATGACTTTGAACTTTTCACCAAACAAGAGTTACTTGCCAAGTATCCAAAATATCAAGAAGTCATTAACCGCCTAGCGTATGAGAAAGTTAAATAGTAAAGACGGGATAAAAATTGCACTGGCTTTTTAAAAAAAACACTCAAAGGCCCGTAGTTCTGCTGTTTAGAGCGCTCAACTTATTACTTATTGTTGGTTCGAGTTCAACGGGGTCTATCGTGACAATTGTGATAACTAATTATCAAAAGTGACTATTGATCGCTTTCATAGAATACATAGTTAGCCATTGATAATTAAATCAATACGAAGTGAAGAACCTAGGAACCGTGTTACCTCTATGCAGTCCACTGTGACAAATCCCCCTTCAATTAAATGAAGGGGGATTTTTGCGGTTCTCACGCTAAAAAATCAAATCTATTTAAAAGCAAGCTGCTATCCTCAAAGAACTAAGACTTATAAAAGAGCAGTCAGCCATTTAAGCTATTTGCTTTTTTGGGGTCTTAACTTTAAGGAAAATGGAGAATGTTCCTAAATGGGAAATTCCGTTAAATCAGATGTTTAGTGTCCTCTAGGTTCCTAAAAAGCCTAGCCAAAATAATGTCGTGCTAACTCAAGCGCTGAAGTTTCCATAATCTTTTCACCATGCTCTGACAAAACATCACTAGTAATCGTAGTTTTGTTTGCGTATTCCAAAGCCACCGCCACATCATCTTTGATAGTTTCTGGAGTGGTTTGATCCGTGAAAAAGACCAAATCAAGGTAATATTGATCACGGTATTTATAAAGATTTGATACAGCGCCATCTAAATGAAGAACCTTAGCAATTGAAACAAGATCTTCAAAGTCGTTCAGACGAAGCACAACCTCCCGCGTAGGAACGTTAGGATCAGAAGTATAATTCTTTAAAGCCTCAGGATCATTATCATCCGTGGCTTCACTACTGATTGTTGTTTTACGATCATCATCGTCTTCTGAATCCTTACCCTGCAACTGTTGCTTTAAAAAGTCGGAAATCTGATCAGTTGATGCATTGTCACCAAAATCGACTGCGCCACTAAAGCCAGCGCTGGCTGCATCAAAATCATCAGTCCCATCGCCTTCATCGCCAACATTCTTGCTGATAAACAGCTCTAAACCGTGGCGATTTGGCAAAACTTGAAATGTGACTGCGTCATTATCCTGAAATTGATGATCTACATCAACTTCCTCTAAGATGCTGTAAAAGAATCGTTCTATCTGCTGATGATTACCAAGTAGATCAAGCACTGTGATGCCACGGGCAGATAAATCATCATTGCCAATAACGACTCGAATTGTATTCTCGTTAATGCGTTCCATTTCCATGCGAAACACCCCTTTCGCAAAAGGAATTCCATCCTAAATGTTTATTCATATTTTAGTCCTCTAATCGTCAAAGTAAAGTTTAATCAACTATTTTTAACGGTTTCTATTCGCTCAATCACTGTAGTGCATAAAGATAACAAAAAGACCCAACCTATGCCATTATCCCATAGATTCGGTCACTTGCAAATTAATCTCTAAGCGTAGTTTTATAAATTTGCTAATCGTTGTGCTTCAGCCAATTCCAGTGCACGAACATCACGTGGCAAGAAGCGGCGAATTTCATCTTCGTTGTATCCCACTTGAAGTCGCTTGTCATCCATAATAATAGGACGACGTAACAAAGCCGGGTTTTCATGAACAAGATCAATTAACTTATTCATTGGCAGATCATCAAGATCAACATGAAGATCTTGGAAAACCTTCGAACGTTTGGAGATGATTTCTTCAGTTCCATCTTCTGTCATTCGTAAAACAGTTTTGATTTCATCGGCTGACAGCGGTTCGGCAAAAATATTCCGCTCTTTGAAAGGAATATTGTTTTCAACGAGCCATGCACGAGCCTTTCGGCAAGAAGTGCAACTCGGTGAGGTATAGAGCGTAACCATGTTACTCATAAATTGTCGTCCCCCTTTAAGCATGTTGCGAGCGTTATGAGATCTCTTATCTCATGCTTATATTGTACAGCACGTTCACAAAAAAATAAAGAGGGTTTTATAAAGACAGGGGAACATCTATTCGTAAATTTAAAAGACATATTTTTATAATTTGTATTTTAGTTTTCTGTTAAAATACAGAAAACAGCATAAGTAAATAAATATATTACTACGTTTATTATTTTAAACGAATTATATCGATAAGTTCAAACGTATACAAATCGGTTCAAAACAGCGTCACATAGGGATTGTGCTTCTTTTTCGTAAGTAAAATAGTTGTGCTATGTTAAATAATAATTTGATTAATGTCTGATGCCAATTTAACTTGTATTTTTTTGCCAACAATCAATTGTGCCTCTTCTTTTAATGATTCCAAATTGCCTGTTTGCGGTAAATGAGTCAATATTAGTTGTTTGACCTGCGCAGTTTTGGCTAAAGCACCCGCTTGAGTGGATGTCATGTGCCACATCTTGCCAGTATGATTTGCATAAAAGTTAGTGTCAACCATTAACAAATCCGCTGCCTTTGAGAAGCTATTTAAGGTATCGGTCACTGCACTGTCAGCTGTGAATACCAATGTATGGCCAGTCTTTGTTTCCGTAATGCGTACTGCAAAAGTAGGAACTGGATGAACAGTTCGCGAAAAGGTAATCATAAATGGTCCAAGAACTAAGGATGACTGCGGATCATACCCATGACCTTCCGTTGCCCCTGCCCACGTTAAGGCAGCAAAATTCAACGGATCTTCTGTATTACCATAGATCGGCAGTACAGCGTGTTTACGCGCGCCCTGCTGAAGTTGCCATTCATATTGAAGCACGCCCACATCCGCTGTGTGATCGTGATGGTAGTGCGTCAACAATAGCCCATCAAGTTGTAATGGATTCAGCACTTTTTGCAATGCAAGCAAAGTGCCACTTCCGGCGTCAACCATTAAATTATAATCGTCGCTCTGCAATAAATAACCGCTTGTACCTACTCCGTTTGCGGGATAACCGCCATAATAACCCAGTATTGTTAATTTCATCGTTTTTTCCTCCTCTCTAAAGGTAACTCATTCATGAAATTAATTCGAATAATGAATGCCCATATTTTGCACATCATTTAAAGGTGCGCTTATAATTAAGGTAAATAAAGCATGGAGGTATAATTATGACATCGGCGATTTCCTTAGCATTCGGCACTAAAAACATTTTACAGAACTTGCAGGCACAAAATCCTCAAAACAAGTTGATCTCCCTATCTGAAACAAGCGGAGTCGCGCGTCTCATGCTACTGGATGTAAGTGGTCTGCCAACAGTATTTGCAAACCCCATTACGTTCAAAGTACTAAACGAGTTGCCTCAACCGGCATATAAGGACTTTTTCGCTTTTATCAATTTACAGTTGGATCCAGATCACGCAAAGATTTTACGCGCAAGCGTTGATCATTTTTTAGATCAGGAACGGCCCTTAGGCTTGCGAGCGTTTGCCTTACTGGAGAAGGACAAAGCTAGCAGCGAGTATACTATATTAATGTCTTGGGATCATGTTAATGACTACCACGCCTGGATTTCTAGTACTTCGTTTGCACCTTTTGAATCGTTTTACAAACAGTCCCAATACAGTTATCGTGAAACTGCATATAATCGTGTTAGCCTGACACGCTAAACATTACATTTAGAACGTACACATCCTAATAAGAGAACCTTTCAGCAAAAATGTTGTTTTCGCTGGAGGGTTCTCTTATTCTGTCATAGACAGAAATTATATTTCATTCTTGAATTGTCAAATTAAGTGCAACACTACATTAAAGAATATTTCATAAGGCGTTTTCCATCCGAGACATTTACGGGGACGATTATTCATTTGTTCT
>NZ_WEZT01000003.1:97303-99223 GCF_009863985.1 Furfurilactobacillus milii
CCTTTCATGATTGTTTTCGCAAACATCATTTTACAGAAATTTGGCCATGGGCCATTCTTTATTTAATTAGTGTTGCACTTAAAGTGTAAATTCAAGTTCTAAAAAAAACTACGCACAATATGCGTAGTTACGATTGATATAAGATTGCGGGGGCTGGATTTGAACCAACGACCTTCGGGTTATGGGCCCGACGAGCTACCAGACTGCTCCACCCCGCGATAATAGTAAGATGAAATGACCCCTACGGGATTCGAACCCATGTTACCGCCGTGAAAGGGCGGTGTCTTAAACCACTTGACCAAGGGGTCATAGAGAATAATGACCTACATTCTAAAACAAAAAACGGAGAAGGAGAGATTCGAACTCTCGCGCCGCTTGCGCGACCTATACCCTTAGCAGGGGCACCTCTTCAGCCACTTGAGTACTTCCCCAAAACCAAGTGGGCACAAGTGGACTCGAACCACCGACCTCACGCTTATCAGGCGTGCGCTCTAACCAGCTGAGCTATGCGCCCATGGAGCGGGTGACGAGAATCGAACTCGCGACAGCAGCTTGGAAGGCTGCGGTTTTACCACTAAACTACACCCGCATAACATGGTATGAATGGCGCGGGACAGAATCGAACTGCCGACACATGGAGCTTCAATCCATTGCTCTACCGACTGAGCTACCGAGCCATAAACGGTCCCAACGAGACTCGAACTCGTGATCTCCTGCGTGACAGGCAGGCGTCCTAACCAACTGGACCATGGGACCAAAATTGCGGGGGCTGGATTTGAACCAACGACCTTCGGGTTATGGGCCCGACGAGCTACCAGACTGCTCCACCCCGCGATAATAGTATATAAACAAAAAGGAGGATAAGAGATTCGAACTCTTGCGTGGACTTGCGCCCACCTGACGGTTTTCAAGACCGTTCCCTTCAGCCAGACTTGGGTAATCCTCCATAAGCTGAATATAAGCAATGGACCACCATATTAGTGGACCTTGTAGGACTCGAACCTACGACCGGACGGTTATGAGCCGTCTGCTCTAACCAACTGAGCTAAAGGTCCAAGTTCACTCATATGCTTAATCGCGGCGGGGGGGATCGAACCCTCGACCTCCCGGGTATGAACCGGACGCTCTAGCCAGCTGAGCTACACCGCGATCATAAATAACTAGAGAGCTATTTATAAATCGGGAAAACAGGATTCGAACCTGCGACCCCCTGGTCCCAAACCAGGTGCTCTACCAAGCTGAGCTATTTCCCGAAAATGTAATTGTTTTGCAGAATGAAAACTGCAATGCACCCAGTAGGAGTCGAACCTACAACCTTCTGATTCGTAGTCAGACACTCTATCCAGTTGCGCTATGGGTGCAAATAAGTGCCGAGGACCGGGATCGAACCGGTACGGTCATCACTGACCGCAGGATTTTAAGTCCTGTGCGTCTGCCAATTCCGCCACCCCGGCATCATTGTGAATTGGCAAAAGCGGAAGACGGGATTCGAACCCGCGACCCCCACCATGGCAAGGTGATGTTCTACCACTGAACTACTTCCGCATATAAATGGTGCAATGCCGACTAGAGGATTCGAACCTCCGACCCCCTGTTTACAAGACAGATGCTCTGCCAACTGAGCTAAGTCGGCGTTAACCGAAAATTTTTCACTACCCTCTAAGGGCAATGAGCCGTGACAGTCTCGAACTGTCGACCCTCTGATTAAAAGTCAGATGCTCTACCAACTGAGCTAACGGCTCATTAAATGGAAGATACAGGGCTCGAACCTGTGACCCTCTGCTTGTAAGGCAGACGCTCTCCCAACTGAGCTAATCTTCCAATATGCATGGCGACGACCTACCCTCGCAGGGAGCGATCCCCCAACTACTCTTGGCGCGACGAAGCTTAACTTCCGTGTTCGGCATGGGAACGGGTGTA
>NZ_WEZT01000030.1 GCF_009863985.1 Furfurilactobacillus milii
CGGCTATTCATTCTCAAAAAAGATGGCTACTGATTTAGTCTTAAAGACCCTGGAAAGCGCGGTTAAAAATCGAACCATTACTGGGGACCTGATTATCCACACAGACTTAGGATCACAGTACACCAGCGATGATTACAACCAACGGTTAACAGAACTACATATCCGCCACTCTTACAGCCGTAAGGGGTGTCCATACGATAATGCACCAATGGAATCTTTTCATGCTTCCCTCAAAAAGGAATGTGTTTATCCAGTGCCGGTCTTTGAGAATTATGAAACTGCCGCTGCTGTCCTTTTTGAATATGTGCATGCTTTCTACAATAGGAAGAGAATTCATAGTTCACTGGGCTACCAGACCCCCTTACAAGTTGAAATCGCAACACTTACGAGCCAAATGGCCGCCTGATTTAATGCTTTCCATGGTTCAAATAAGTTATTAATCACGATTAATGATTTATTTGAGCTGTGGAAGGTAAACGCGGTTCTGAATGTCTCTTAAAACCTGTCTCAAATATTGACTTCAATCCAGTTGATCGCGAGGAAGTCCTGCTTTCAGAAATCAAAGATCTACTCGAAAATCAGCAAAAATGAAAACAGCCGGCTTGCTCAAATTGCTTTCAAACCCCCAATTAATTGCGATTACCGGATATTTGAACTAGAATTAACTTATTGATGATTTCACAAATGGAAATACTTGAGAAGAGGTTTTGTTATGAGAACGTTTGCGATAAGGGCTCGTGATGGGGTCATGGAAATCAATTATTCAGAGAATTCCAATAAGCCCCCTTTTAGGAAGTTTATGATCACCTACAACCCCAAATTTTCAATTGGCGATAATCTTGAGAACATTAAGGCTGTCCTCACTGGGTTGCCAATTGATGCAGCAATTGTTGAGAATTCATTGAACTATGAATTCTCTGACACGATCATCGGTATTGATCATCAAAAGATCGATATTGGCCTAGCAATTGCCCACATGATGAATATTCCGGTCGTTAACCTGCATAAGGTTCAAGATGTTGGTTTGGAAAAAGCAGTGGCAGAAAAACAGGAATATTTGAAGTGGCACCTTGATTATTATGGTGAGTACAGCGGCAAGCGTAACTATGGGCAAGAGGCCATGCTGACAATCGGTAACGGCTACTTTGGCCTGCGGGGTGCGTATGTCGAAGCGAACGCCAACCAGGATAATTACCCTGGGATGTACGTTGCTGGTGTCTACAATCAACTCACAACCAAAATTAACGGTCGGGATGTTGTCAACGAAGATCTAGTAAACCTCCCCAATGCTCAATACATCAGTTTTGGGGTGGATCATCAACAACCATTTGAAATTAAAAAAGAAGATATTCAAGATATTTATCGAAGCCTAAATTTGCGAACCGGTGTTTTAACAACCACCTTGCATATTCAATTATCAACTGGCCACATTTTGCAAGTTCGGGCTACCAAAGTTGCCAATATGACAAATTGGCATCGTTATTCCATCAAGTATGAATTAAAACCAATCAACTTTTCTGGGAGCATTCAACTCTATTCAAAAATTGACGGGACTGTTATTAATGGCAATGTTGAGCGCTATCAGGATTTCAATCAACACCATATCGACGTCATTGGCATGGATGCCCACGATAACCAGATTTCGTTAACCGGTCAAACCAAGACGTCCCACGTTAACTTTGTGATTAATTCTAAGCTTTCTAGCAAAGATATCGATACCACCAAGTTAATTTCAGCTGAAACTGAAGATAAACAAATCCAGCAAAAATTGGATATCCAAGTAGAACCTGAGAAACCGTATGTATTTGAAAAATGTGTCACAGTATTTACCAGCCAAACTCAGGATGCCAACTTGAAACAACCCGCCCAAAAGGAACTGAACGCTTCTTCGTTCAATGACACCCTCGCCGACAGTCAAAAGTTCTGGAGCAACGTTTGGCAGAATTCAGATATCCAAATTGATAATGATATGACCAGCCAAAAACTGACGCGAGTTAACATCTACCATATGCTTGTGACAAGTGCCGCCTTGGCTTCTGGTCAATTAGATTCCTCAGTCGGCGCTCGTGGCTTGCACGGTGAAGCTTATCGAGGCCACATCTTCTGGGATGTCACCTTTGATCTACCGTTTTATGCTATTCATTACCCAGCAATTGCTAAACAGTGCTTGTTATATCGCTATAATCGAATCGGTGAAGCGCGCAAATACGCCGCCTCGGAAGACAAGCAAGGGGCAATGTATCCTTGGCAGTCAGGGATGTATGGGGATGAACAATCTCAATTTGTTCACTTGAACCCGGTTAGTGGTGAATGGGATCCGGATAACAGTCGCTTGCAACGTCACGTTTCACTGTCAGTTGCCTACGATGTCATTAATTATGTTCATCTAACAGGTGATACCGAATTCATGAAGAACTACGGATTAGAAATGTTATTGTCAATTTGCAAGTTCTGGGTCAGCATGGCAAGCTACGATAAAAAAGATGATCGTTACGATATTCATCACGTCATGGGACCAGATGAATTCCACGAAGAATATCCAAACTCTGATGATCACGGACTCACTAATAATGCTTATACCAATATCATGGTTTCTTGGTTATTTGATAAAGTCGCAGAGCTGATGAGTCATGAAGATCCTAAGATAATCAAATCTGCCAATGAAAAAGCCCAAACAGACAATAGTTTACTTGATCAAATGAGTGATATTGCCCACAAACTTCGTCTCGATATCAACGAAGAAGGCATCATTGGTCAATTTTCCGGTTACTTCAATCTTTCCAAGCTCAACTTTGATTCTTACCGGAAGAAATACGGTGATATATCGCGAATTGATCGACTGTTAAAGGGTGAAGGTAAGTCACCTGATTCCTATCAAGTTGCCAAACAAGCCGACACTTTGATGGCTTATTACGAATTACCATTTGATGAAGTTCAAAACGTCATTACCCGGCTTGGTTACAAGTTGCCCGCCAACTACTTTACCACCAATTTAAGATTTTACCTTGATCGAACGACTCACGGATCCACCCTTTCACGAATTGTTTATTCAGTTCTGGATGAAATGGATGGCAATATGGATCAATCCTGGCAATTGTTCTCAACCGCCTTGTTCTCCGATTTCTATGATATCCAAGGTGGGACCACTGCTGAAGGTATTCACCTTGGCGTCATGGGTGCTACGCTTGAAATTGAAACCAAGTGTTACGGCGGGGTTCGGTTTGACACCGACGAGGTTTCCATCAACCCGCACCTTCCAACCACTTGGAGTAAGCTATCATTTAAGCAAACGTATCAAGGCATCACGTACAATTTTGAAATCGGTCATCATAAAATCAATGTGACTGCCGATTCGAGCAGTCACATCAAGGTTGGTGACAAGGGTTATTCATTATCCAAGAACAAGCCAACTGTTATTACTTACAAATAAGATTAGGAGTGAAATACAATGGCAAAGCTTTCAGATATTAAAGGTTTTGTCTTCGATCTCGACGGTGTAATTACGGATACTTCGGTTTTCCACAGCCAAGCTTGGCATCAAGTTGCTGACAAGGTGGGTGCCCCATGGTCCAAAGAACTTGAAGACGGATTAAAGGGAATCAGCCGGATGGATTCTCTTGAAATGATTTTAAAAGCAGGTAATCTACAAGACCACTATACTGACGATCAGAAGGTTGATCTTGCAACGGAAAAAATACAAACTACTTGAAGTTGGTTGACAAAATGACTCCAGCTAATATTCTTCCGGGGATTAAAGAATTCCTGGATGAAATTAAAGATGGTGGTTATCTGTTATCATTAGCTTCTGCATCAAAAAATGCTCCTACTGTTTTGAAGAAGCTACAATTGACTGATTATTTTCCAAAGATTGTGGATCCAAAAACTTTGAGCAAAGGCAAACCAGATCCAGAAATTTACCTCAAAGGTGCCGAACTGATCAATTTGAAACCAGAACAATGCATTGGAGTCGAAGATGCTGCCGCTGGAGTTGAATCAATTAACGCCGCTGGGGAAACCTCCATTGGAATTGGTGACAAGACAATTTTGAAGGATGCAGATGTGAACTTTACTGATACCAGTGAAATGACCTTGGCTAACATTAAAAAACAGATGGACTAATTCAATCCATTTGGAAAACTGGGACAATTGATGCTTTAATCCCATCATTTAAGGGCCTCATCCCAAAATCCAAAACGAGGATTTCAGGGTGAAGCCCTTAAATGATTGCATGTCGTAAGTTATTTGATTAACCCGTAATGCTTCAGCCCATTCACAATTCCGCCATTCACATTTGAAGTAGTGACGAATGATGCTTTGGCTTTCACATCTGGGTGACCATTACCCATTGCGACTGGGTAATCCACTTCAGCAAACATTTGCAAATCATTCAGCTGATCTCCGAAAGCATAGGACGGAATGTCCCCTAATTGCGCTTTCTTCAAGAGTGCTTGAATGCCGGTTTGCTTCGATACCCCCCACTTCATCGTATCTAAACAGCGAGGATTATTTCTAACCAATGACAATTCACCCTTGAATTCATCCTGATACAGTTTATCTTTATCATAATTAAAAACGTTCAAGAAATTGACTTCATGAGTCTTGTAAAAGTCCGGCTCAACGTGCGGCGTCAATCTTAACAGCCGATAGTTAACTTTAGTTAAGTCATTTTCAGCTGTTAAGGCAAATTCTTCATTGTTATAGAACGAAATCACATCGCCCTGCTTTTTGGCAAATGCTAAAATCTCTTCAATCACCTCATCACTAATTTGCTCAGCCTTTAGCTTTTTCCCTTGATATTGAACGTAACTACCGTTCGCACTGACTAATGAATTGATACCGGTAGCGTCAATCACATATTGAATTTCAAAAATATTTCGGCCAGTTGAAATTACAGGTAGAATATTATCTACTCGTAACTGATTAATTGCTGCAATGTTGTCATCAGAAACATTCTTTTGATTATCAAATAGTGTGCCATCTAGATCAAAAAAAACAACCGCTTTATACATTGAATTCCCTCCATTTAACTCGATATCTACATTGTACTACTTAATCTACTGCTCCCTGAAAATTTGGTAGCGTCAAGAATCTTGTGTAAATGAAATGCCTTCGTACATATAATATGTATCTAACTTAAATAAATGATGCTTCCAAGGTGTCCTGGAGTCCTTTGAACCCTCGGTGGATCCGCTTCAGAGACTTCTTTATAAACATCAAACTGAGAAACCAGGAAGCGATCCAGTGAATCTTCCGTTGGAAATTGTTCTTTGTGGTGGGTGGTGCGCTTGAGATGCTTATTAAAGTTCTCAATCAGGTTAGTGGAGTATAGTGATTGCCGGATAGCTGGTGGAAAGTCCATGAAAGTGAGTAAATTCGGCATTTTAAGCAGATCTTTGATTTATTTGGGATAAGTCTGATGCCAGTTGTTGGCGAACTCATTCAGTTTCAGTTCGGCTGCTTCACGGTTGGCGGCCCGATGAACTTGTTTAAAGTCACTGATCACGGCCTTGCGGTCTTTTACGCGAACTTTGTTCATCAGATTCCGCCCAACATGAACCAGGCAACGTTGTCGTTTGGCTTTAGGGAAATGTCGATTCAAGCCTTCATCCAAACCAACTAACCCATCGGCCACAAACAACAGCACATCTTTAACGCCCTGCCTGATCAAGGTTCCTAGCAGTTCAGTCCAGATTCCAGTCGATTCCGTTGGCGCCACTTGGTAGTTCAGCACTTCTTTCGTACCATCTGGACGAATGCCAATCGCAATATGAACGGCTTCTTTTTGAACGGTATCCCGCTTTAACGGCAAGTAAGTGGCATCTAAGAAGATGGCCGCATACTGTGAAGCCAGTCGACGTTGCTGGAAAGCTTGAACCTGTTCATTGACGGCTTTAGTCATGTTGGAAACCGTGGCTTTGGAGTAGTGAGCACCGTACATTTTCTCAATGAGTTCG
>NZ_WEZT01000031.1 GCF_009863985.1 Furfurilactobacillus milii
ACCCGTCTTTGATGTGGCACAAACTAGCGGTGAACCAGTGTTAAGTGCTAAAGACTTTGTCAAAGAAAATTTGGCCGATCATCAGAATGTGACAAGCTTATATAACGCGTTCAAAGATTATTTAAACCAGCAAACCGACCTTAAAGTCAGTGAAGTGCCTTTAGCGACGCTAAATGGGGCTAAGGGGTATTTTCAACCCAGCACTAATGAAATCGTCATTGGTGGCGATGAGCCCGACAATGCTTTGAAACTAAAGACGTTATACCACGAATATGCGCATAGCCAGCTACACGGCTTAAAATCAGCCTTTAAAGATCGGCCACGAGCCTATCAGGAAACCCAAGCCGAAGCGGTTGCGTATGTTGCCATGCAAAATATTGGTGTTGATACTAGTAACTACTCACTCGGGTATGTGGCTACCTGGGCTAAAGATAAAGCCGTGATCCATAGCGCTTTAAGTGAAATCCAGCAAGTTAGTAACAAAGTGATTGAGCTTAGCGACGGGTTAACCAAACAATTAGGCTTACAAGAAGCACAAAAAGAACCTGAGCATGATCTAAAAAAGCTATCAGCTCAGGAACTTAATAAGTCCTATCAAGGCTTGCAACAACAAGTTTAGCAAGCAAGAAACCCACAACAAAAATCAGAACTAAAAAACAAGCTAAATGATATACACCATGAAATCAGTAAGCGAACTCAAAAACAGCTGCAAGCATTTGCTGAACAGAATCCGGAGATCAAACAACCTGAATCCGAACTTGATCAAAGTCTAAAACGTTAGCCAGTTTTTAAAGGTCATGCTCTAATGTAATAGAAAAGGGAAGCCTTGCGCTAACAAGACTTCCCATGCAAGCCGCTTCAAAGGCGGTGGCAGAAATTTAATAAACGATTTTAGCTCGTCCTGGGACCTCTCGTTAGGCTGATAGTTAGTGATGATATTCTTGAGTTCATCAGCGTGACGCCCCATCAAAGCATCGTGGAGATCGATGTAGGTTTCATAAGCTGTTTTGAAGGCCGGAAACGTATCGGTTCCAATATCAATAGCGTTCTGTTCGGTCGAGTACTCATTCAGGCCGAAGAGGTAGCGGCTCTTTTGTGCGTCAGGGTTGGCCTTGTGGAATAGGCGCCATAGTGATTTCAGTACTTTATATTCCCACGAATGCTTGTCGAGTTGCTTTAAACATTGAGTGCGAATGGTACCCATTGTCCGGCCCATTAATTGAATAATGTGGAACCGATCAATAATGAGTTCGGCGTTAGGGAATAGTTCGTGCACGAATGCCTGATAGGAGGCGTTCATGTCCATGATGACGCGTGGAACCGCGGCCCGTTCTGCGGTGCTGTACTGTACTGACTAAGAAAGAACTGTTTGATGGTTCTATTAAGGCGGTCGCTAAGTACTTTAACTGATTTGTGAGTGTCGGCGTCAATGCAAATAAACGACATGGAGCCGTGCGTGGAACGGAATTCATCAAAGCATAGATTAATCGGTAACCGGCGGCTCGCGTGTGGATGAATATTAGCCGTCAAAATACGCTGAACTGAGTTTGTCGAAATACCGGTGAGACTGGCGATAGTCTTAGCCGGGAGTGATTTACTGGCTAGCTTCAGCACATGAGTCGCTAGTCCGTGACCGATGGCGTGGTTGGTTGATACCACTGGAGTGGTGGCCGTACAAGTGCTATGGCAGTTACTACAACGCCAGCGTTGCTTGTTTAGCTCTAGAATTACGGGTCGGTCCATGGGTCCTGCAATGTGGACATGAGTGAGCTTGTGTCCGTTAGGGTGCAACGTATTGTATCCACAGCTGGGACAGCGCCTGAGTGTGTAGGTAAGCTCTGCCTGGATGATCAAATACTTTTTGCGACCCGAGCCCCGACCATGAAATTCCTCACGAGTACCGAACACCTGAATGTTTGTGTCTGTAATTTCCAGTAATTTAAGTGTATTATCTAGTTGAGACATCTATTCCTACCCCGCTTATCTTGAGTTTCGTCGCTTAAAGCATAGCACTAGGGAGGCTTAGATGCCTTTTTTTGTTATCAAAAAGGGCCTAGTACTTTTGGAATGGAAATACTTTCCAACACCAAAAATTCTAGACCCGTTTTGGATGTTGGCGAACTGGTAGGTAAACTCGGATTTGGATTGCGGGTTCAGCGTCCGTCTCCAGGAGTACACGAAGTCCTGGGCCGTCACCGCGTGGCCGTTGCTCCACTTGCCGTTCTGGTGCAGGTCGATGATGTAGTGCTTGCCATCCTGAGAAATGGTGGTCTTTTTGGCCAGGGCGTTTACGGGTTGACTGTCGGCGTTGAGCCGGTACAGGCCCTCGCCGACCTGGCTCAGCTGGTTGGCCGAGACGCTGTCGGTGACCTTCGCGGTGCCGTTCTCGGGCCTGGTCTTCTTCTTTGAAGCCAACGCCTTCAAGGACATCAGCCTCTTTGAGGTCGTTAAGATCTTCTTCATCGGGGGTATCTTCGCCCTGATTGCGACGCTGTTTCTCTACCAGCTCGTCAGCTTCAGCCAAACCAGTCAGATGACGGGCATGCTGACACTGGGCGACTCGTTGTCGATCGGGGTGGTCGAGGAACTCGGCAAGCTGCTGATCACGGCGTACTTCATCGACCGGCTCAACGTCCAGCACATCCTAGACGGCCTGCTGATTGGGGCCGCGGTCGGTGCGGGCTTCGCGGCCTTTGAAACGGCCGGCTACATCTACGGTGCCGGTAACCAACTGGTCGAGGTCGCCATTCTGCGGGGCTGGTCGGCCATCGGGGGTCACCTGGTCTGGGCAGCCATCGCCGGCGGGGCTATCATGGTGGTCAAGCGGACGAAGCCGTTTAAGGCCAGTAACCTGCTAGACACCCGTTTTCTGGTCTTCTTCGTCCTGGCGATCCTGCTCCACGCCGCCTGGGACTGGGACATCGGCCTGATCGACCCGTACCTGAAACTGATCTTCCTGATCGTAATCGCTTGGATCATCGTGTTTGTCCTGATGAATGCCGGGCTCAAGGAGATCGAGCACCTGCAACAACGGCAAGTGGAATAGGCGTTCACCGCGCATTAAAGAGTGTTAAAAAGGGAAGTTGGCGGTTTGGCCAACTTCCCTTTTTAGCGCCCACTCAACCAGAGGAGGCCATAGGCCAGCACAGCGGCCCAGAGGAGAAAATCAATGACGTGGAAGAATTTTTGGGTCATGGGTCACGGCTCCTGAGAAATGACGTGAAGGTTGTGCGGCGTAACCCCCGTGGTTGTCGGGTGGTGTTCTAAGTAGGTTTGAATCAGGTCGACCACGCTGGTATTGATCTCGCGAATGACCTTGCGGGCGTTAAACATTGGGTAGTCCCCGCCGCCGTTGCCCCGGTACTGGTTCATGACCACGTCGAGGGGCTGGTCCGCCGTGACGGGGGCGTCGTGGTAGGTCAGCCGGGTGACACGCTGGCCCACCGGTTGCCGCAGGTCGAAGGTGTAGTCGATGCCGCGGTAGACGTCGTAGTTGTAGAGCTCGACCTTGGGCGTCGTGAAGGCGGGGGACACGCCGATGTGGCCCTGGTCATCGCAGGTGAAGAAGCTGGCACAGCGTTCCAGGGCCGCCTTCAGGTCCGCCCCGGTGATCCGTTCGACCACCAGGGTGTTGGGGTAGGGATAGCTGTTTAACAACTGCCGCCGGGTGACGTTCGGCGCAAAGCCCTGGACGTCGTCGTTAAAGAGGGCGGTCGCGGCAACGTCGACCTGCCCGGCAGCGGCTTCTACCTGGTTGACGAAGTTCAGGTAGGCGTGGCCGTGCAGGCGCGCTGCCAGGTGGTCGGTCACCTCGAGGCTGGCCCCGGTCAGGTGCCCCAGGGGTTGGTCCAGCCAATCCTCCACGGTGGCCTGTAACGGCGCTAGTTGGTGGGCCAGCGCGGGTGCCGGTGCGACGGTGGCCGTCTTCAGCAAGCGGGCCTGGCGGTCAACGATGGCTAGGTCGTCGTCGAGGGTCAGGTCAATCTCTCCGACGGCTACGGCCTTGTCCCCGGGTTGGGTCGTGGGGATACCGTGGTACACGCCGGCAATCTGCCGATGCTGGTGGCCCGTGATCAGCGCATCGATGCCGGGCACCTGGGTCAGGAGTTGGTACCCCTCATTTTCACCGGTCAGGCGTTCGGTCGGGTGCCCCGTGGCCGGGTCGGCCTCGAAACCGCCGTGATAGGCGACCACCACGACGTCCGCGCGTTGGCGGAGCTTAGGGACCCAGTGTTGGGCGGTGGCCAGAGCCGATTGAAAGGTCAGGCCGGTCAGGTGGGTCGCCGGTTCCCAGACGGGGATGTAGGCGGTGGTCAGCCCCAGAACGGCGATCTTTACCCCGCGTTTCTCAAAGATCTGGTAGGGCGCGTCGATGATGCCCTGGGCGTGGCCGCCGTCGATGTTGGCGCCCAGCAATGGATAGTTGCGGTCTTCCTCGCAGGCGCGCAGGTAGTCGAGCCCGTAGTTGAACTCGTGGTTCCCCAGGATACCGGCATCGACATGCAGCCGTTGGGCGAGCTTGGAGAACAGGGCCGCCTGCTGGGGCGCGGCGGTCGCCAGGTAGCTGGCCAGTGAGGACCCTTCGATCCAGTCCCCGTTGTCGATGGTCAGGACGATGTCGTCCGGGCCGGCCAGGGCCTGCTGCTCCTGGATCAGGGCCGCAGCGCGCAACCAGCCGTAGGGTTGGGTGTCGTCGCGGGCGCTGTAGTTGGTGGGAAACAGGTATCCGTGGACGTCACTGGTGGAAAGTAACTTGAGTCGACGCATTAGATCAACCTCTTTCGTAATTGTTCCGAGAGGGTATCGATCAGCAGGACCATCACGATGATGCCCAGCAGGATGATGCCGACCCGCGGCCAGTTCCGGGTCTGGATGGCGAAGATCATGGGTGTCCCGATTCCGCCGGCGCCGACCATCCCTAAAATGGAAGCGGATCGCACGGCGATTTCGAACCGGTAAAGGGTGTAGGAGATGAATTCCGGCATGATTGTCGGAATCGTGGCCAGGACGAACACCTGCGGGGCGTTCCCGCCGGCACTGGTGATGGCCTCTTCGGCCCCCCGGTCCATGTTTTCCAGCGACTCACTGAAGAGCTTGCCCAGCATCCCGATGGAGTGGATGCTGATGGCGAGCACCCCGGCGTAGGACCCGGGGCCCACCGCCTTGATGAACATGATGGCCAAGACGATTTCGGGGAACGTCCGGATCAGTGTCAGGATGACCTTCCCACTTCCGGAGCGCAGGTAGAAGCGTTCGTGGGCGGTGCAGGCGGCCCAGAAGGCGAAGGGCACGCTGATGACGGCCGAAACGATGGTCCCCAGAAAGGCGATTGCCAGCGTCTGGATCGTTAAGGAAGACAGATCCTCACCGCTGCCGTTGTAGACGTAGGCCCAGTCCGGGTGAAGCAGGCCCTTGACGATGGAATCGGACACGGTCTTGGCGGACGATTGCAGCCCGCTGAATTGCAGGCCGCCGATGGCCCAGGCGTAGATGGCGATGATGATGGCCACCCAGACCAGCCAGCGCCAGCGTTGCCAGAGTGAGCGTGGCGCGAATTCTTTGGATAAAGTCGTTTGCATTAGAGCAGCACCCTCCTTAGATGGTTGCTGACGCCGTCAATGACCATGACCACGACCAGCGTGGCTAAGATGATCACGGCGGTGGCGCTATAGTTGAATTGGTCGAGGGACCGTTGGAGGTAGACCCCGATCCCACCGGCGCCCAGGTACCCCAGGACGGTGGAGGCCCGGACGTTGATTTCCAGGGTGTAAAGGAAGTAGCTGACGAACTGGTTCAGGATCTGGGGCAACACGGCGTACCAGATGATGGTCACCTTGCTGGCCCCGACCGACTTCATGGCTTCCAGCGGACCCATGTCGATGGTCTCGATGACCTCGTAGAACAGCTTGGAGACCATCCCGAACGAGAAGATGGCCAGGGTGATGACCCCGGCCGTGGAGCCGATGCCGAAGACCGCGACGAAGATGGCGGCCAGCAACAGGTCGGGCAGGGTCCGGACTAGATCCAAGAAGAGCCGAATCAGGTTACGTAAGACTTTGTTACCAACCAGGTTGCTGGCGGCCAACAGGGAGAAGGGAATCGCGAAGGCGGCCCCAATCGTGGTCCCCAGGATGGCCATCTGGATGGTCTCGTAGAGGGGCTGGATGATGACCGACAGGTAGGCCCACGCGGGGTGGGACATCTGGACCAGTAGGACCGTGAATTGATTGATATTGGCGAGGAACATGCCAAAGTTGGCCCCGGTCGCCATGGAGGAGAGGATCAGTAAGACCACGATGGTCACCGTCCAGGCGATGGCACTGACGTGGTAGCGTTGCCGCCACGGGCGTTGGGGAATTTCAGGAGTACTCATATTACGCCTCCGGTTTCGTTTGATAGATCTGGTTCAGTCCCGCTTCGGTCACCTGGTCGATGGGTTCGTCGTAGACCAGTTCGCCGCTACGCAGCCCCACGATGCGGTCGGCGTATTCGCGGGCCAGCTCGACGGAGTGCAGGTTGACGATGACGGTGATGCCGTCTTCCCGGTTCAGGCGCTTCAGGGTGTCCATCACGGCCTTGGTGGTCCGGGGATCCAGCGAGGCGATGGGTTCGTCGGCTAACATGATCTTGGGATCTTGCATCAGCGCACGGGCGATGGCCACCCGTTGCTGTTGCCCCCCGGACAGCTCATCGGCCCGGGAGAACAGCTTCTTGGTCAGGCTGACTCGGTCGAGGGCTTGAAAGGCGCGCTTGCGGTCGTGGGGTGTGAACAGGCCCAGTACACAGCGCCAGGTCGGGTAGTAGCCGACCAGACCGGAGAGGACGTTCTTCTCCACGGTCGCCCGCTTGACCAGGTTGAAATTTTGAAAGATCATGCCGATATGGCGGCGCAGGTGGCGCAGGGCCTTGCCCTTGTAGTCGCTGACCGATTCGTTGTCGACCAGGACCTCGCCGGAGGTAATCTCGTGCATTCGGTTGATGGTCCGGAGCAGGGTGCTCTTCCCGGCCCCGGATAGGCCGACGACGACCAGAAATTGCCCCCGGGGGATGTCAAAGTTGATATCCTTCAGGCCGACCGTGCCGTTGTCGTAGATCTTGTTGACGTGCTTAAACGAAATGATTGGATTGGTTTGGGTCGCAGTTGCTTGCATCTTATTTCCCCCTCATAAAAAAGCAGCAAAGGCGGTTCACATCCCTTTGCTGCTTCTGGTGACGTCAGCACCGGTTACTTGTTCAGTGCTTCGGCCTTCTTGTCGTATTCGCGAATAATGTTGAAGTTACTGTCCTTAGAATCGGCGTAGCCTTCGTGTGAGTAAACGGTCGAGATGATCTCGTGACCCTTCTTGGTCTTGGCGATGGCCTTGAACGCTTCGGCAATCTTCTTTTGCCACTTAGCGGTCATGTCGCCCCGGACCGTGATGGTGTCGTTCGGAATCTTGCCCGTGGTGTAAATTGGCACCACTTGGCTCATGATGTTCGGCACATCCTTCTTGACCAGGTTCCGGGCGCCTTGGAAGACAAAGGCGGCGTCGGTGTTCTTGTTGTAGACGGAGAGCACCCCTTGGTCGTGACCCTTGACCTGCACGGTCTTGATGCCGTCCTTGTTGACGTTGATGCCGTGCTCCAGCAATTCAACGGCGGGGAAGATCCAGCCGGCCGTGGACGTGGTGTCTTGGACGGCGATCTTCTTGCCCTTCAGGTCCTTGATGGACTTGATGCCGCTATCCTTGCGAACCAGGATCTGGGACCGGTAGTAGTTGACCAACCCTTTGGTGGCTTGGTCGTTCGGTTCCTTCACACCGTAACGTTCGGCTTGGAGGATGGCCTTGTCATGGTACTGCTTGTGTGCGAGGACGTAGGCGTCAGGCGGCAGGAACCCAACGTCAACTTTCTTGGACCCCATCGCCTCAACGATGGTGTTATAGTCCGTGGAAACACTCACTGTAACGGGAATGCCCAGTTGTTTCTTCAACAGGCCTTCCAAAGGTTTAGCCTTGGCTTCGATGGTGCCGGCGTTGGAAGAGGGCACGAATTCAACGGACAACTTCTTCGGCGTATAGCCGGCAGACGTTGCGGAACTGGTTGAACTCGTGGCCTTTCCACAACCGAACAGGGTGATCGGAAGCGCTAATAGAGCCAGACCGAGTACGAGTAGTTTTGCCTTACCTCGCAAATGCATGTCACTCACTCCTCAGTTATGTAATTTTGTTGCGATGATTCTTTTTCATTCTAGCAAATAATTGAACTTTTGCAACGATAAGTTCTGATAAATTTCGTTATTAAAATAATTATAAAACGCTCAATCCTAAAAAAACGGAATGTAAAACGTGAAACCTGAACGATATTTATTTTGTTCGGGTCTAGAATTTTTGGTGTTGGAAAGTATTTCCATTCCAAAAGTACTAGGCCCTAATTTAAAAAGCCATTGATAATGGATCAAAAAAGGCCAATAGGGTATACCCTATTGGCCTTACTTATAAGAGAATTGCTATACAAATTTGTTCAATTTTCTTTCTTGAAAAATTAGTAAAAATATACCCCGAGAGCTTATATATCTCCCAATCTTAAATTATTAATATCTTGAGATTTGTGTACTTTAACATACTTTCTTAAGTCATGAATAGGGATAAACAGTTCATTTGCATCTATAGGATCATCTAAAGTCAATCCCATTCCTGTTTTTGGAATATTAGATTGAAAGGCTTATATGGCCGGGACCTGCTTCTCTTTGCACGTTTAGACTCGGTAGCCAGCTTACTCCAAAATATTCCGTATTAAACAAAACATAAGCTTCAAGAAGAAAAAAGACCAAGTCGCAACCGCAAAAACTATTAAAGTCGAATTGACTTTTATCAAAACAGTCGTACAATGTTTTTAATTAGATTAAAAGTATAAATTACTTTTAAATAAAAGCGATTTATACTTTTATTTAAAATAATTAAGCAAATGAGGTGCGGATTTTGAGAGTCCCAAATATTAAGCGGTCAAGTATCTGGAAGATTCGGTTGTCAACAGCAACGATGACGTTGATTCCTGCAGCAGTCGGAATTAATTATGTTGCCAAGGCGTTTGCCGAAGGATTAAAATTACCGGTTTGGTTAGGAACGTTGGGAACTTTTCTGGCAAGTATGTTAGCTGGCCCGGTGGCTGGTGCAATTAGTGGCTTTATTAATAATGTCATTTATGGATTGACGCTATCACCGGTTTCAACGGTCTACGCAATTACTAGTATTGGAATTGGGATTGCCGTTGGGGTCCTCCACGCCAAGGGATGGTTTTCATCCGCAAAGAAAGTATTCGTATCCGCTATTATTATTGCAATTGTATCTGCTGTCATTTCAACACCACTCAATGTCATTTTTTGGGGTGGCCAAACTGGGATTCCTTGGGGTGATTCAATTTTCGCTGCGATGATCGCTAATCACATTCCGGTTTGGATTTCATCCTTTACTGATGAATTTATTTTGGACATTTTGGATAAAGTTGTTGTTGCCTACTTGGCATTCTTTATCTATAGGCAACTGCCACAGCGAATGATTCGCTTTTTCAGGGATGATAAATAATGAATGAACTAAATTCAATTTTACAAGGTTCGGTAGCTCACCGTGGCTGGACGTCGGTAGTTGATCCGGTAACGAAATTATTGATGGCCCTTGATCTGGCCTTACTAAGCTTTTGTTTCACCAATTTGTTAGTTGAAATTGCGCTTGTATTCGTTGCGCTAGTGATTCTACTGATTTCGAAAGCCGGCAAGTCGGCGGTTCACGCAATTGAATTCAGCTCATTCTTAATTTTTACAATGCTGATTATTCAGGGCCTCTTTTACAGTCACAATCAGACTCTGTTGGTTTCAGTGGTCGGGATTCGATTCTATCAAGAAGGGCTGTTGTATGCAGCAACGATGGGGTGTCGAATTTTTGTCATTATTTTAGCAACCAGCTTTTTTATGACAACGACTACAGTGTCAGAAAATTCTAAATATTTGGAGCAGGTCGGTCTCTCCTATAAAGCAGTCTATGTATTGATGTCGGTTTGCTATATTTTACCGGAAATGATGGCCAACATGAAAAAAATTCAAATGGCGCAACGGGCACGTGGCATTAATCAACAGAAAACCATTCTTGAAAAGATTAAATCAATTTTACCAGTGCTGGTTCCGTTAGTGATCAAAACGCTTGATCAATCAATGGAACGGTCGATCGCCCTGCGATTACGTGGATTTAATAGTCCCCATCGGGTGGCACTAAAATCGGCAAATCTTTATCGGCACGAAATGGTTAATCATCGTGGCTTGAGTTTATTAGCAATTATATTGATTGGGTGGAAATTATGGATAATCGGCAGCAAATTCATTTAGAAAATTTAAGTCTACGTTACCGAGGGATTGAAAAATCCGCGCTAAAACATATTTCGGTTGACGCCGAATTTGGGCACGTTATTGGCATCATTGGTAATCATCATGCAGGTAAAACATCGTTATGTCGGGCATTAGCCGGAATTGTACCAACAATTATTTCAGGTGATGTAACGGGAACCATTCAAGTTGGATCATTATCGCCAAATTTGGATTGGCAGAAGTATAATCAGCAAACCGGTGTTGTGCTGCAGAATCCGGCTGGTCAATTGAGTGGGCTTGCCGATACGGTTGCCGATGAAATTGCGTTTGACCTCATTAATCAAGGAGTTCCAGCCGATCAAATTAAACGGCGAGTCCTCAATGTTGCCGATCAGTTGGGGTTAGGCGACCAATTAAATCAATCACCGGGAACGCTGTCTGGCGGACAAAAGCAACGGCTGGCAATTGCCACAGCAATCGTAACTGATCCGTCAATTTTGGTTTTAGATGATCCCACCAGTGAAATGGATCCACTTGGACGTCAGCATTTCTTCAGTTGGTTAGTCAGTGTTGAAAAAAAGACGATCTTCATTGTGTCAAATGAAGTCGACGATCTCTGTGAAATTGCTGACCAAATTTGGGTTCTGAAAGCTGGCGAGTTAGTTGCGGCAGGAAAACCGCTGACTGTTTTTAATCATCTGAAGCCGGACTGGCAGCTTGCTGAACCGACTGTGTTTCGATTGGCAAAATTAATGAAGTGGTCAATCCCTGGTGCAGCAGACGAATTTCCGGTTACCAATCAACAATTAGAGGAGGCTTATTATGCCGCAAATTGAAATTAGTGGGTTGCGTTACACTTATCCAGAACACTCATTTCAGGTGGAAATTGATCGGCAATCTTTTGACAGTCCACTAACCGCAATTGTTGGTCAGAACGGCGCTGGTAAATCAACTTTGTTAAAGTTACTGATCGGATTGATAACACCGCAAGAAGGGATCATTATGATTAATGGCGTTTCAATAGATGAGTTGAAACCACAAGCAAAGTTGAAACAAATTGGCGTGACATTTCAAGATCCAGATGATCAATTATTTAACGCAACGGTTCAAAAAGAAGTGGCTTGGGGGCTTTCTCAAATTGAATCGGATCAATTGATGATTAAAAAAGCGGCTGATCAAGCTTTGGTTGCGGTTGGATTAGCTGATAAAGCAGCCGAAAATCCATATGACCTTTCGTCATCTGAACGAAAGTTATTAACGTTTGCAACGGTTTTGGCCATTAATCCTGCAATTTATTTGTTTGACGAGCCGATGATGTCGTTAGACTGGCCCAGTCGAAAGCGAATGACTAACATTTTTCATCAACTTGTAAAAAGTGGTCATCAGGTGATCACGATTACTCATGATATGGATTGGGTAGCGGCTGAATTTTCGACAGTTCACGTGATGGCGCATGGTCAGATTGCCTTTTCCGGGACACCTTCAGCCTTATTTGGTAATTCAGGACTGGTTAAGCGGGTGGGATTGCTGCCACCAAGAATTATGACGATAACGAGTGCATTAGGTGATCACTCGGTTTATTTAACCCCAGAGGATTACTGCAGGAAGCATAAACAAGTTGCCAACAATTTAAATTGATAAAGATGATAATAGCAACATCTAATTAAAAGTAACAAACATTAAAGAGTAGGACGAAAGGCGGTTACGTGGCAGGAAGTTGCCTTTTGGCGCACGTTTCCGCTCGGTAATAATGATGATAATAGTAGCATTTAATTAAAAGTAATAAACATTAAGGATTGGTCATTGTGGTGACCAATCCTTTTGCATATAATGAAAATATTAACCTTGAATTTACACTTTAAGTGCAACACTAATTAAATAAAGAATGGCCCATGGCCAAATTTCTGTAAAATGATGTTTGCGAAAACAATCATGAAAAGAATTCAGCCATGGACCACTACAAGCATATTACCATAGATGAACGGGAAACTATCTTTTTAATGAGGAATCATGGAAACTCACTTCTTGAGATTGCCAGCCATATCAAGAAAAGTTACTCAACCATTTCTCGAGAATTAAGCCGTAATTCTACTGGTAAATCCTATTCACCTTCGAAGGCTCAGGAGAAGTACAAACAGCGCAAAGAGAAGCAGGTCCCGGCCATATAAGCCTTTCAATCTAATATTCCAAAAACAGGAATGGGATTGACTTTAGATGATCCTATGGATGCAAATGAACTGTTTATCCCTATTCATGACTTAAGAAAGTATGTTAAAGTACACAAATCTCAAGATATTAATAATTTAAGATTGGGAGATATATAAGCTCTTGGGGTATATTTTTACCAATTTTTCACGAAAGAAAATTGAACAAATTTGCATAGCAATTCTCTTATAAGCAAGGCCAATAGGGTATACCCTACTGGTCTTTTTTATTTCTGTGCTATACTAGGAATTATAAGTGTTCATTAGAACTGTCCAAAGGAGAATTCGAAATGGCTAAAATCGGTTATGCGCGTGTGAGTTCCAAGGAGCAACATTTAGATCGACAGTTAGCGGCTTTAAAAGACGTTGATAAATTATTTACGGATAAATTAAGTGGAGCTAACACTAATCGGCCAGAACTGCAAAAAATGCTGGCCTATATTCGTGAGGGTGATATTGTAATGGTCACTGAATTAGATCGCTTAGGCAGAAACAACCATGATTTGACTAAGATCATGAACTCCATTCAAAATAAGGGTGCCACCCTAGATGTGTTGAATTTACCGTCCATGACAGGGATTGCTG
>NZ_WEZT01000032.1 GCF_009863985.1 Furfurilactobacillus milii
TTTTCTGTGGTTACTAAATATCATAAGGGAAGGCATTCCCTATTTCTATACAATTCAGAAATCTTTTATGCATTTACACAAGATATTTTACGCTCTCAAAAGTTCAGCTAATCACTGTTTTTTTGCATATGGTCAGGAGGTGGCGATATCATGATTAATTCATAGTAAATACGGGTATGAGTTTCCGGAGTGGGCACAGGCGGGTGCTCGGCTCGATAAGATGGTGTAAGGATAATAGACGTCGTGCTAAATAGCGTGGCGTTTTTATTTTGCCCAAAATTTGGAGGTGGCCGGCATGGGCCAGATGGTAAATAGCAGATTTGACCTTGTCAGTCGCACAGAGACACGTTGCTTGGGTGACTTAGAACATCAGCCTTAAAGATGGACGGTGGTAACGTAAAAAGCCGCAGCGACCACATAAGCCGCGTATTACAGTGTGGAGGAAAAACAGGGTAACAAGCGTGAAAAAATAAAAGAAGACCAGATTTTGGTCTTCTTAAAAATGATAATTTATTTATCGTCTTTATCTAACTTTTCCTTTA
>NZ_WEZT01000033.1 GCF_009863985.1 Furfurilactobacillus milii
CAGAACAAATGAATAATCGTCCCCGTAAATGTCTCGGATGGAAAACGCCTTATGAAATATTCTTTAATGTAGTGTTGCACTTAATTTGACAATTCAAGTCCTTAAATACCCTATCAAGTTCACCAGACAGCAGATTCCCATCTTCATCACAGGCTACCAGCTGGCAACGACACCTTGGATGAGTATCCGTGACTGGAATCGGTCCTTGTCCATAGGCAAATGTTTGTCTATCAAGTGGTTCACAAATATCACAAACACGATCATCTTCCTCGGTTAACCACATCACATACTGAACATTCTGTTCATCATACGCTCTATTCTTACCACCGTTGCTATTGCGTATAGCTTCATTAGTTGTTAACGTATGAATTCTGGATAGCATTTGGTTCATAGGCGTTGCTAAATTGTCATCAATTCGATCACCGCTTTGAGAAATACTGCGGGTCATTTTATTGATGTCTGATTTTTTCATGCGGCGACTCAAACCCTTGTTCAGGGTTTCTTTCATTCGTGTCGTCATGACGTCGCCATGCACCCAAATTCGTTGAGAATACTCAGCTTGGTTGGCTACTTTATCTGGAACTGTTGATAGTTTATTAGGGCTTGAATTATTATAGCCATCGATATACTGCTGTTTGAGTTCATTCACTGCAAATGATTCACTTTTTGCTGTAGCAATATTCATACCGGCGCCAATCATTGCACCCAACATATCACGCCGAGAAATAGATGCTTGGGCAAAGATTGCTTGCAAGCGTTTAGACAATTTGTCACTAGGACTAGCGTTAGCTAGCATTTCATCAATTGCTTGGTAAAAGGTAGATTGTAAAGAAAATAGGGACCCTTTCAGTTAACATGTGCTAACCAAAAGGGGGCCCTATTTTCTTTTAATACCGTATTTCACACGGTATCGAATAAAGGTCGTCCGTTTAATACCTGTATTTCGGGACACATCAATGTCACTCATGCCAGCT
>NZ_WEZT01000034.1 GCF_009863985.1 Furfurilactobacillus milii
TTTGGGGAATCAATGTCGATGTCCCGTTTGAAAAATCTTCTTATGGTGTTTTTGCTGTGCTGATTATCTCTGTTATACTAAGCCTAATTTGCTGGTTTTTCATGCGACGCAAAAAATATTTGTAAAGTATTTGTGATACCCTAATACGATTTAAAGCAGAATTGCATGGATTACGCAGGAAGTTTTAAGGGCGGTGGCTGTCTTTTCCCTTGCGAGGTGAGGCCCATGGGAACATGGAATAATCTTCAGGAAGGTTTCACAGTCAATGAGCGTCTTCCAGACACTCTCGTTGATGTTGCTGTTTGGCACGTTTTTAATCGCGCTACTCAGCTATATCGACAAGCACCACAAATAAAAAAAGCCGCCCTGCGTAACTTTGGTAGGTTACAGGGTAGCTTAATGCTGTCTTATTAACTTCGCCACCGCCTTTGAAGCGGCTTGCATGGGAAGTCCTGTTCTAGCGGGGCTTCCCTTTTTCTTTCTACATTATAGCATGACTATAATGGACTTTCGACTATTTTTAATCAGCTTTCTAGCAGTTTTTTTAGGGAACACACGTTTGCCTTCTGTGCTACAATACAGGTAAAAGCTAACGGAAGTGATGAAATTGTTTACTGATGATGAACCGCATGGCGTGTTCTTCTTAATCGATAACAAGTCCTTTTATGCTAGTTGCGAAGCCGTTGCCCGGGGGCTTAATCCCTTAAAAGTCCCCTTAGTGGTCCTTAGCGAAGCTGAAAATACTAATGGCGGGCTCATTTTAGCCACGTCACCCGAAGCTAAGCACTTATTTCATCTTAAAGCCAACGTCTCCCGTAAACGTGACTTACCCAATGACCCCAGGTTGTGGGTCGTGCCACCGCGCATGAACCTTT
Organism: Furfurilactobacillus milii; assembly: GCF_009863985.1. Taxonomy (GTDB): domain Bacteria; phylum Bacillota; class Bacilli; order Lactobacillales; family Lactobacillaceae; genus Furfurilactobacillus; species Furfurilactobacillus milii_A. The sequence goes on from NZ_WEZT01000034.1 coordinate 876, forward strand.
ATATTCAACGTAATTTGCAGATCAATCAGATCTTTCATCAATTTACTACTGAAAAAGAGGTTTGGCCGTATTCAATTGATGAAAGCATTCTTGATATGACCCATACTTGGCGGCTGTTTGGCAATTCCGTTCGCGAAGTGGCACGCTTGATTCAAAAGACGGTTCGGCAAAAGCTAGGCTTGTATACCACCGTGGGAATTGGTGACAATCCGGTGCAAGCTAAATTAGCCTTAGACCTTTACGCTAAACATAATCATGAATTTATCGGTGAAATCCATTACGAAACTGTGCCGGATAAAATTTGGTCAATTACTGAATTGACGGACGTTTGGGGGATTGGCCCCCGTATGGCGAAACGTTTGAACCGCCTTCACATTCACAATATGTATGAGCTAGCCCATACCAACCCTTATTTACTCAAACAGCAGCTTGGCGTCATTGGTAGCCAGTTATTTGCTACGGCCTGGGGAATTGATCGCGCGCAAGTTACGGAACCAACTAAGGTTAAAGAAGCTAGCCTGGGTAATTCACAAGTATTGCCGCGAGATTATTTTAACCAAGTCGAAATTGAAACCGTCATTAAAGAAATTGGGGAACAGGTGGCGGCGCGGCTTCGGCACCACCATAAACTGGCGGGGTGTCTATCGCTAAGCATTGGGTTTTCCTATGCCGCAGCTGAAGCAGATGGTCGCGGTGGCTTTCACCAAGCTTTAAAAATTGACCCGACTAACGACAATCAAGTTTTGACGCAACAATTATTGTGGTTATTCCGTCAGAATTGGGACGGTCAAGCTGTCCGGAATATTGGCGTTTATAGCAGTAAACTAAGTGCCAACTCCGGCCAACAACTTAATTTATTTGAAACACCGCGTAACCAAATTCGCCGTAGCCGGTTAAACCAGGTGATTGATGAAATTCACCGGCAATTTGGGTTCACCAAACTAGTTTACGCGACCAGTTTATTAAAGGGGGGCACCGCTATCAAGCGGGCTTCACTAGTGGGCGGACATAATGGAGGTAATAGCTATGAATAGCGATATAGAGATTATTAAGGGGCGATTAACCCTATTGTTTAAGCGGCGTCCCAAAACCCGCTATTGGTTAATGTTGACTAATGATACCTACGATCAGACCTATAACCTGTTTTTTAACAGTCAACGGGCTAACGAGCGCTTGCAATCCGTTCCCTTACATAAATTAGCACACTATGATTTAGCTGATTTAGAAAAGCTGTTGAAAGCATTACGACAAGATATAAAGCTAACGATCGAATTTGTCGGCTTTACAGGAGAACGGTGGCCGGAAAGTCAAAAGCTGATTCAACGAAAGCGGGTGCCCCTTGAATAACCAAGACTTTGATTTAGGCACGGTTAAGCATTTTTTTGAACACGATTATCATGACCGGGGCATGATGAAATGGCAGGGGTTCTATTTATCTGATCATACTGCCGCTTTAAACCAACAGAACCAGCAGTTGAATGCAGTATACGTTCCAAGACCGCAACAATCCTTAGCAGTAATTACCGAGGTATTGGCGGACGCATATCAGCGTCAGCAACCAGTGACCATTCAATTAAAAACGGTTGACCAAAACAACCGCCATTTACCAGACATCACCACCTTGATCCATGGCTACAATGCCAATGATATTGTGATTGATGCTGATCGGTTTATCCCACTACAAGAAATTCGCAATGTGGCCTTTAAAAATACGGAGAAGCTATAAAATTCTAGCTCTCCGTATTTTTCTTAACACTTTATTTGCTGGCTCTGTTTTTTCTAATTGCTTTATTTTAGACAGTTTTACTTCAATGTAGGCAAAAGAATTCACAGACCATTGCCATTAATTGATAACGTTTTTCAGATCTCCTGATAAATATGCTTTTAGATTATCAACAGTCATATGCAACAACCGTTCTCTTGTCTCATATGGTGCCCAAGCAATATGTGGGGTAATATAACAATTTTTGGCCTGTAATAATGGGCTATCACTAGCAATGGGCTCCCCTTTAACAACATCAGTGGCGTAGGCATAAATTTTGCCTTCATTCAAGGCATTCTTGATGTCCGCTTCATTAGCCAATTTGCCTCGGGCCGTATTCAATATAATAACCCCAGTTTTCATTTTGGCAATCGTATCATTATTAATTAAATCAATTGTTTCTGGTGTTTGGATCACATGCAGACTAAGCACATCAGATTGCCTTAATAGTTCATCAAATGAAACCTGCTGAATCCATGATTCAGGAACCTTTTTAGGACGATGATTATAGAAAATAACTTTCATAGAAAAAGCGTGTCCTATTTTAGCAACTTTTTGCGCAATATGGCCATAACCGATTATTCCTAAAGTTTTCCCTTTTAATTCTAATAGCGGTTTTTCCCAAAAAGTAAAATCAGGAGCCTGTGCCCACCGGTTTTCATGAACAAGCTGATTATGCAATCCAACTTGGCTAGTCACTTCTAATAATAACGAGAAAGTAAATTGTGCCACTGCGTCACTTGCATATGTGGGAATGTTAGTCACCACAACCTTGTTCTGGTGTGCGCTCTCAATATCAACGACATCATAACCGGTTCCCATGATTCCGATATACTTCAATCGTGATGTTTTGCTAATCACTTCATGATCTAGGGGTGTTTTGTGTGTAATGACGATATCAGCATATTTAATTCGTTTTATGATTTCAGCGTTATCGTTAACTGAGGTACGATCATATAAAGTGCAGTCGCCTAATTCTTGCAAGCTTTTCCAATTTAAATCTTTGTTTAGTTCATATCCATCTAAAAGAACAATTTTCATAGTGTTAAATCCCCCTATCTTTTCAATGTTTTAGCTGCATTATGTTCTGGTTGTTTGATTGCCGGGTTTTGTTCAGAAAATGCTTTCAGTTGTTTTTGCGTTCGATTACTGATTTCATGGTGTACATCATTTAATTTATTTTGTAGTTCTGATTTTTGTTGTGGATTAGTTGCTTGCTGAACTTGTTGTTGCAAGCCTTGATAGGACTTATTAAGATCATGGGCTGATAACTTTTTTAGATCATGCTCAGGCTCTTTTTGGGCTTCTTGTAAGCCTAATTGTTTGGTTAACCCGTCGCTAAGCTCAATCACTTTGTTGCTCACTTGCTGGATCTCACTTAAAGCACTATGGATCACGGCTTTATCTTTAGCCCAGGTGGCCACGTAACCGAGTGAGTAGTTGCTGGTATCAACGCCAATATTTTGCATGGCAACATACGCAACCGCTTCGGCTTGGGTTTCCTGATAGGCTCGTGGCCGATCTTTAAAGGCTGATTTTAATCCATGTAACTGACTATGTGCATATTCATGATATAACGTCTTCAATTTTAAAGCATTATCTGATTCATCACCACCAATAACAATTTCATTAGTGCTGGGTTGAAAATACCCTTTAGCCCCATTTAGCGTTGCTAAGGGCACTTCACTGACTTTAAGGTCGATTTGCTGGTTTAGATAGTCCTTGAATGCGTTATACAAGCTTGTCACATTCTGATGATCGGCCAAATTTTCTTTGACAAAGTCTTTAGCACTTAACACTGGTTCACCGCTAGTTTGTGCCACATCAAAGACGGGT
>NZ_WEZT01000035.1 GCF_009863985.1 Furfurilactobacillus milii
TAATCACTCCCTATATTGGTTGGAATTAGCTACTACCATTGTAAGTGATTGCTTTGGGCTTTTTAATTTCTGTTCGGATTAATTATAGAATTTGCCGTTGTAATTATAATTGACCACTGAGGTGCTGATGTTGTTGCCTTGAGCTATGCTGCCACAAATGGTGGATCGCACGTAGCGCCCACCCCAGCACCATCAGCAACCAACCAATCGTACCCAGGTGAATCGCAAATTGAATGTGGACGGGCGATAGAAGTAAGGCATCAAGACCAGCCAATAGGCCCCACAAAAAGAAGAAGACACCGGCACCAAACGGAATTTGGTAGACAAGTTTTAAGGCCATCGTTTTCAACATGATAATCCTCCATGTCATGATTAATAGTTAGCAGATTAGGCGATTAGAAAATAAAGAATAACGATGATTCCTAAGATAATTCGGTACCAGCCAAACGGTTTGAAATTGTTTGTTTTGACGTAATCGAGCAACGCCTTGATCGCAATATAGGCGGTGACAAAAGATACAACAACGCCAGTTAGCAGGATTAGGCCTTCCTCGCCGGCGAGTGTGCCACCATGCATGAAAAACTTAAGCAGTTTGAGCAGTGTGGCGCCAAACATGGTTGGAATGGCGAGAAAAAAGGAAAACTCAGTGGACGCCAAGCGTGAGGCGCCAAGAAAAATACCGCCAAGAATCGTTGCGCCAGAGCGTGAAGTTCCCGGTACGAGGGATAAGAGTTGAAAACAGCCAATTAGAAAGGCAACGCGATAAGAAATTTGCGGAACAGTTGAAATGGTGGGCGTCAGTGCGGCATTGTGGTTTTCCACGAGGATAAATAAAATACCGTACAGAATTAGTGTGATGGCGACAACAATCCAGTTCATTAAGTGAGCGTCCATCCAATCATTAAGTAATAGGCCAACGACTACGGATGGTAGAACGGCAAAGATGACCTTCCCCCAAATTTGCCAAGTGGCTTGTCTTTCGGCCAACGTTTTACGAGGGGAAAAGGGGTTCAACTTATGGAAATAGATGATCACAACGGCGAGAATTGCGCCAAGTTGAATGGTGACGTTGAACATATTAATGAATGCGGTGGACTGGTGGAACTTAATAAACTGGTCGGCTAAGATAAGGTGACCAGTTGAGCTGACCGGTAAAAATTCGGTAATGCCTTCAATAATGCCTAAAATAGCTGCTTTGATGATATCTAACACGTTGGTTCCCCCGCTTTTTGTAGTTAGTTGATTGGCAGGTGATGGATGAGGCCAATTAACTTTTAGCCACAGTATAACGGAGCAATGTAATGACTTAATGTCGGGTTTATATTGACTATGTAAACGTTTGGTAAAGGTCGGGATAACACAGTAGGTAACAAAAAAGTTTGCCTTTTTAAATTGGCAAACTTTTTTGTGTTTTTATATTCAACTTTTTGTGATGCTGTTTTTAAGCAGTAACAATTTGGCAAAATTCTACAATTTCACCATTAGGTCCCTGGATATTAAAGTATTTAATTCCGTGGTCCCAGAAGGGCAGTGATTGAACTTCGTGGTCAATCATTGTGAAACCGGCGTCTTTAGCGGCAATGAATGCTTCATCCGCGTTGCTAGTATTTGGGGAAATATGATTGATTGCACCAGGCTTCATTGGCGTTTCATCAGCTGTCCAAGTTTCAATAGTGAGGTGGTTAAGCGTCATGAAAGCAACTTGACCGTCGCCATTCTTGAATTGGCCCCGTTTAGTAAAACCGAGTGATTCCCAAAAAGCAATGGACTTAGATAAATCTGTTGTTGGAATACCCACGTGTTGAACGTCGTCGATAAAATCTGTGATTTTCATAATGATATCCTTTCAAGTTTGAGTGACTTTTGATTAAGCATTCGTTTGTTTCGGGGATGGTGTGGCGTTTTCTGCATGGCCAACATCCAGGGCTTGATGCTTTAAGTTAGGGAACACAACACGGTCCGCAATTCCCGTGATGCCGCCTTGGAAGACGAAGGCAAACAGGGTGCCAATCCCAAAATTAGTGAAGTCGCGGGTGATGGCAAACGCAATGATGGCCATGATGGTCGGTGGAATGTAAGAAGCCCACATTGCTAGGTTGGCGTTACCACGACAATATTTGAAACGAAGAATCTGCATTAAATCATCTGCTGGATGCAAAACGAGGTTGACGCGTTGGTAAATTGAAATTGCGATAGCGATGAGTGCAACGCCAAGAAAATTTAAAATGACGTAAAAGCTAATCATCCAAATGCCATGGGCCTGCGGGAGGCCAGCAAATAATTGTGGATAAACACCGTTAAAGAAATCCGCAAATAGTTGAATCAAGGCTGAGAAGGGCACCATAAAAATCAAGTTGCCGAGAGCCCGACGCCATTCCCATTTGCCCACTAAAATGGCGTTTAAGACAGTGGTCAACATTCCAAAGATAAGGAATGCCCAGAATAGATTCCAGTGAATGGCAGTCCCTAAATTCGCCTCAGCAGCCGTCCAATACGCGGAACCAAGAAAAGATGGGTGAATCTTTGACGACGTGACCAAGGTTAAGACATTTTCCGCCGAGTTAATTACCAATGAAAGAATGAAAAGGCCGATTGCAGATCCCATGGAAATGGTACGGCCATTGTTTGATTGTGTCGTCATGTTGAAAACTCCTCACTTAATATAGGACCAAAGAAACGCGTTATGCTTGTAGTTCTCGCAATGCTAATGCAAAGTTACCCAGTGTCGCTGAGCCGTTATGTTTAATGGCAGGCATGGCGATGTAATCGTCAAGATTACCAACATTAACGTAGTCGTTCAGAAGTTCACTGAACTGTTGGCGAACTTTCTTTAAAAATGTCTCGCTGACCACGCCGCCACCAAAAATGATTTTGCCGGGTCTCATAATTAGCGTGACCTGCAATGCTGCTTGGGCAACGTAATATGCCATGATGTCCCAGACATGGTCAGTTAATGGGACTTCCTTGCCAGGTTTGCCAGTCCGAGCTTCAAACGTTGGCCCAGCGACTAAACCTTCAAGACAGTCGCCGTGAAATGGGCAAATACCTTTGAAATCGAGGTCATCAGGGTGACGTTTGAGACGCACATGGCCCATTTCTGGATGGCCCATTTCACCAAGAAAGTCGCCATCAATAATGGCGCCAGCGCCAACACCAGTACCAATGGTGTAGTAAACCAACGAGTTGATTCGTTCATTGGTTAGCGTCGACATAACATACTCACCATAAGCTGAACCATTGACGTCAGTTGTCCAAAACATGGGAATGTCAAAGGCTTTTTTTAATGTGCCAATGAAGTCTGTATCTGCCCAATTAGGCTTAGGTGTATTGGTGATGTAACCGTACTTGGGATCGTTACGGCGTAGTTGAATTGGACCAAATGAGGCCACCGATAGTGCTTTAATATCGAATTGACGAAAGTAGTCAATCGTCTTTTGGAGGGTTTCCGCCGGCGTGGTTGTGGGGAAACTAACAATATCCTTCGTTCGGTAATTTTCGTCACCAACGGCACAAACAAATTTAGTACCGCCTGCTTCAACGCTACCTAATAACATAGTGATGCTTCCTTTCTGATACTCAGTAAATGTAGTTGAAATAAAAATGTGAATGATTAATTTAAAACTTGTAAGCGATTACAATGTCTAATCATAGCCACACACAGAAAGGAGAACAATCTTTATTTGAGGATATTGTTAACTTAATCACTAACCATGTTGATTGTTATACTCCCGTTGTGATGGGCTTTTAAAGGGGGTAAAGGAAATCAATTAGGCAGCTGTGAAAGCCGAAGAACGGTCAAAGCACCGAGACAAACGTTTGTCTTTGAAAGGCGAAAAATCAGTATGAAAATGGTTAATCGTTTTCATGTAGTCAAGTTAAAAACGATAGAGACAAACGTTTGTTTTAAACGCAATGAAGGTGAGCAAAACATTGAAGTAACAGGCCCGAAACAGGTGAAGACACTGCCTAGGCAAGGCTGACAACTGGGGTCAATTTGGCCTAATTTGCTTTAAAAGTGGGTTGTTTCATGACCGGAGAATTTTTACAATAACGAATGTTATGAAATTCACATACAAATCAGAAACGGGGTTTATGAAATGAAGGCACTTGTTCTTGAAGGCTTAAAAGATATGAACGTGCGTGATATCGACGCACCCAAGGTTCCAGCCAATGAAGTAAAAATCCAAATGAAATATGCGGGCATCTGTGGCACGGATACGCATCTTTACCAAGGGCTCCCAGGTTCAGCTCAAGCAACGCCACCAATCGTTTTAGGTCATGAGAATTCAGGTCAAGTGGTCGAAGTTGGTGCTGACGTCACGACAATTAAAGTTGGCGATCGGGTGACAATTGACCCCAACATTTACTGTGGTCATTGTCGTTACTGTCGTGAAGGCCGTCCTCAATTGTGTGAGAACTTGTCAGCCGTTGGTGTAACACGGAATGGTGGACTTGCGGAGTTTGTTACTGCCCCAGAATCTGTCGTTTACCCAATTCCTGATGAACTGTCTTTTAAAGCGGCTGCTTTAACCGAACCAGTTAGTTGTGCTGTGCATGGGGTGAAATTACTGGATTTAGATCCTGCCCAACATGTGTTAATTATTGGTGATGGTTTTATCGCCCAACTGTTTACAGCGATGATTAAGTCATTGGGTGTGACGCATGTTGACGTTAGTGGTCACAATGATCAAAAACGTGACCTGATGAAACGTTTGGGTGCTGAGAACGTTTATAACAACGGCACCGAAACTGTTCCTTCTGGTTATGACGTGGTCGTTGAAGTTGTTGGCGCACCTGCGACTCAAGCTGCCGCGGTTGACGCTGCAGGTAAGGGTGGTCAGGTCTTGATGTTTGGGGTTGCTAACCCAGATCAAACTTTCGCACTGAACTCTTATGACATTTTCCAAAAAGAACTGACAATTAAAGGTTCCTTCATCAACCCATACGCTTTTGAAGATTCACTGGCATTTTTGGCAGGTCATCAGGAATTAGTTGAATCATTAATTTCAGATGAATTAACGTTTGACCAAGTTGCTGATTTTCTTGGTGGCAAGTTTGATCACAAAGTCAACAAAGCCATCGTCAACGTTAGCGAAAGTGTTAAATAGTTAAGCAATATTTTCCCGGAATCAAATTTTTGTTGTATGCAAAAAGCACGCGTTCTCCTCACTTTTTAGTGAGGGAACGCGTGCTTTTACTTGCTACAGAATCTATTTAATTAGCGATGATCCGAATCTGCGTTTAAGGTTAATTGCATTTCTACAAATGGATACTGACCACCATTTGTGGCTTGCCTTTTCCTTGGCCCGTTAATGATGGTTCCAGTCCGAGACCAACTTCAACAATCGAACACTAAAAGTTTTGGTGTAACGTGACTGGTAACCGTTGGGTCGTAATTGGCGCAGTCGGTGTCGCAATTCGGTTGAGCAAAGTTGTTACAGCGGCGTGACCAATGGCATACGTCGACTGTTGGACGGCAACCAGATCCACATCGAGGTAATCAAACCAACTGAGGTAGTCAAATGTGCCCAACTTAAAAGTAGCAAGTTTTCCCTGTTGCTTGAGCAATTTCATGACTTGGCTGAGGATAACACTGTCAGCAACTATCAGGCTATCGATTTTTTCCTGTTGTAGGAGTTCGTTGAGCGCTTTAGCCGTGGCAGCAGGCGTATAGTCCGTTTGACGGGTGAGGTTACGTTTGGCTGGCAAACCATTATCCGTGAGCGCTTGTTGGTAACCATTGAGACGCTCGATTGCTGAAAACGCGACCTGACTACCAATAAAACCAATCCGTTTGCCACCGGCGTCAATCAAGCGCTGAGTCAGATCACGAGCGGCGGCCGGATTATCTGTTAACACAGCATCATAGTGATGAATGCTATCTGCATTGGGCACTCGGTCCACGAAAACAGTGGGTGTGGTTTGCGTTAGCTTATCGTAGTTATCAATCCCACCAGTACTGGCAATAATTAAACCGTCAACCATCTGACCGGTTAGCGCATTCAAAAAACGCGTTTCTTTTGCAGCTTGTTCATCTGTATTAAACAACACCATGCGTTTACCAGACAGGGCCAATTCGTCGCCGATACCGCGAAGAAGCTCCGTGAAGTAGGGATTAAGAATATTACTGACAATGATACCGATCGTGTCCGTTTGTTGATTACGAATACTTTGCGCCAACGTATTTGGCTGAAAGTTCATGTCTTCTGCAATTTGATGAATTCGTGCCCGTGTGGCAGGTGTCACGCGGGGACTATCCCTCAGGGCGCGAGAAACCGTTGACGGTGCCATCCCGACACGTTTGGCAACATCTGCTAACGTTACGTGTTTTGCCATGTTAACTTCCTCCGTTTGCAACAAAAGATACTCATCATTGTGAATGATTAAACTAATTTTAGCATATTCGTTTATTTTCAATAAGCCGGATTAGTGGTGTAACAACAATTGCCATTCTAACCACAGCCACAGGCCAAATAAAACTAGCACATAGATAGCACATGCCCAGAAGGCAATGATAATAAACGTGTTGATAATAAACATTCGGACAACCAACAACCCTAAGGCTAAAACTGCAGCAATGACCAAGAGTCGTTGAATGCCGTCCAGATGTTGACGAAGTTCTTGTTGAGACAAACTGACCAATCCTTCCTCTTTTCTTGCATTTTACACGCTGAACACGTTAGGGTGGTAAGTAACATCAATTAATTAATGAATTTAGGCAAGTAAATTTGTAAAACTAGAGAAAAAGGGTGAATAACCGTGTTCTTATCGATGAGCCACTTAAACAAGACATACTCCGGTAATAAGGTCGCCGTTGAAGATTTTAACTTGGAAATTGAAAAAGGCGAGTTTATCTGTTTTATCGGGACTTCTGGATCCGGCAAAACAACGACTATGAGAATGATTAACCGAATGTTAAACCAAACGTCCGGTACGATTCAAATTGAGGGACAGGATATTTCTAAAATGAATCCGGTCCAATTGCGGCGTCGGATTGGCTATGTAATCCAAAATATTGGTTTGCTGCCACACATGACGATTCGTGACAACATTACGTTGGTGCCCCGCCTCTTGAAATGGCCTGAGGACAAACGTAATCAACGCGCTAAAGAAATGATTGAGATGGTTGAACTGCCAGACAGTTTCCTAGACCGTTATCCGGCTGAATTGTCCGGTGGTCAGCAACAAAGAATCGGTGTGGCCCGTGCACTGGCCGCGGATCAGGATATTATCCTGATGGATGAAGCCTTTAGTGCACTGGACCCCGTGACCCGTGAAATGTTGCAAGACCTCGTGAAAAATTTGCAGCAACAGTCTGGCAAGACCTTTGTGTTCGTCACTCATGACATGGATGAAGCCTTAAAGTTGGCAACACGCATTGTGGTGATGTCCCACGGGAAAATGGTTCAGGTGGCTACGCCGGAAGAAATTTTACGACACCCGGCTAACGACTTCGTTGAAGAGCTGATTGGCCGTGAACGCCTTATTCAGGCTAAGCCAAGTATCACCACTGTTGGCCAGGTGATGTTAAAAACACCGGTTGCGATGGTTTCATCGGCCACTTTGGTGCAGGCATTGAAGCTAATGCACGATCGGCGAGTTGATACGCTACTGGTGACGGATAAAGAGAATCATTTGCGCGGCTTCGTTGATATTGAGACCCTAAACGACAACTACTCACCAACCAAACAGTTGGGGGATATTTTTAACGAACGCATTTTCTATGTAAATGAGAATGCGGTCATTCGTGATACCGTGGATCGTATCTTGAAGCACGGTTACAAAAACGTGCCTGTTGTGGACGACGATGGCAAGCTGGTCGGTATCGTGACGCGTGCCGCGTTGGTGGACATCGTGTATGACGCATTGTTTGTCGATGATAAGTTGGATAGTACAGGCAATGATGATCAGGAGACGACGGGGATGACTCAACCGAGCGCTGAAAGTGCCACGAGTCAAACAGCTGAGTCTTCTCAAAGCCAGCAAGCCAGTGCGGAATCTGCTAGTACAGCAACATCTGATGAGACAAAGGTGGGTGATTAATGATGATCACCTTCCTACAAAATTTTGGTGGCCAATTAATCTTCAAAACGTGGCAGCACTTGTATATTTCAGGAATTTCCTTGTTTCTTGGCGTAATCGTGGCGATTCCGCTTGGCGTTTTGTTGACACGATTTAAAAAGATTGCCGGGATTGTTATTGGGTTAGCCAGTGTCTTACAAACGGTCCCAGCGATGGCCCTACTAGCATTGATGATTCCACTGTTTGGTATTGGCGCTAAACCAGCTATTATTGCGTTATTTATCTATTCGTTGTTACCGATTTTAAGAAATACGTACTTAGGATTAGAAGATGTGAATCCCAGCGTCTTAGACGCCGCTAAGGGGATGGGCATGAGCGAACTTGAGTCCATTCGAATGGTTGAGTTACCGCTGGCAGCACCGGTGATTATGGCCGGTGTCCGTTTGTCAGGCACTTACGTCATTGCATGGGCAACGTTAGCTTCCTATATCGGTGCAGGCGGCCTTGGGGACTTTATCTTCAACGGTTTGAACTTGTACCGGGGTGACCTGATTCTTGGTGGTTCAATTCCCGTTATTATTTTGGCGCTAGTTGTGGATTATTTGTTGGGTCTGCTAGAAAAGGCTCTGACACCGCGGGTTATCGGCGATGAAGGGGGTCAAAGCTAATGCGACATTTACAACGAAAAGTTTGGTCATTGGTCATTGTTGCACTAGCCGGTGTGATGCTTTTGAGTGGCTGTGGTTTTCCTGGTCTCAACAACTCGTCAACAGGAACCGTTCGGATTGCTTCCATGTCGACGACGGAATCACAGATCATGGCAGAAATGTTAAAGGATCTGATTGAGCATGACACGAATTATAAAGCAACGATCGTTTCCAATTTAGGTTCAGGTAATGTTACCTTCAACGCGCAAAAGCGTAATGACGCGGATTTATCTGCGGTGCGTTATACGGGAACGGATTTAGAGTCGATCATGGGTAAAAAGATTGACCGCTCTCGCACGCAGGCCCAAACGGATGCTTACGTTCACCAATACTTTAAAAAGCATTATCACATGACGTACTTCCCGAGCTATGGATTTGCGGATACTTATGCGTGGATGGTGACGAAAGATTATGCCAAAAAGAATCATGTGAATACAGTTAGCGACCTAAAGTCACACGCTAGTCAGATGAAAGTGGGGATCGATCCGATTTGGGAGAATCGTCATGGCGACGGTTACGCCGATTTCAAACGGACTTATGGGTTCTCGTTTGGCGATTTGTATCCCATGCAGATTGGTTTGGTTTATGAAGCACTGTCACAAGGCCGGATGGATGCTGTGCTAGGCTATTCTACAGATGGGCGAATTAAGAGTTATAACTTAAAGGTTTTAAAGGACAATAAGAATTTCTTCCCGCCCTATAACTGTAGCGTTGTGGCCAACGATGCTGCCTTGAAGAAGTATCCTCAACTGAAAAAGACACTGCGTAAACTGAGCGGCAAAATTAGTTTGAACACGATGCAGAAGTTGAATTACGAAGTGGATAATAATCTTGAGGAACCTGCGACGGTTGCCCAACGTTACTTGCATCAACATAATTATTTTGAAGGGGGTCGGTAATATGAGTCAGCTAAATATATGGCAACAATTACTGTATTATTTTCAGCATAATGGCTTATATGTTTTGAGTCAGTTTAACCGACACTTCCTTATTTCGATTTATGGTGTGTTGTTTGCTGCAATCGTTGGCATTCCGATTGGCATCTTGATTGCCCGCAACCGTCATTTGAGTGGCTGGGTAATCGGAATTGCCAATGTTATTCAAACAATTCCGTCACTGGCAATGCTGTCGGTGTTGATGCTTGGCCTTGGTCTTGGCGTAAATACCGTTATCGTGACGGTGTTTTTGTATGCGTTATTGCCAATTATCAAAAACACGTATACCGGGATGTTAAACGTTAATCCAGATGTTCTGGATGCCGGCAAAGGGATGGGAATGACCCGTCTTGAAGTGCTACGTTACATTGAACTGCCGCTTTCATTGTCTGTTATTATGGCAGGCATTCGAAACGCTTTAGTGTTGGCAATCGGGATTACTGCCATTGGTTCGTTTGTTGGCGCTGGTGGTCTTGGTGATATCATTATCAGGGGCACGAATGCCACAAATGGTGGTGCAATCATTTTAGCGGGCGCGTTACCAACCGCCTTAATGGCCATTGTTTCCGACGCAGTGTTGGGTTGGCTACAAAAGTTATTTGATCCTTCGGCACGTCGCAATCATGCGCAGGGTGCAGAAGAATAGACAGTATTCGTAACCTCAATAATTAGGCGCGCCATTACTTTAATGAGCGTGCATTACGCTTACGGTTGTCAACATTGATACACTCGCCGTGGGACCGGTTCGATCCCGCAGTTCACGGTCTTTCACCTCGCCGTAAAGCCTCGTGAAAAGCCGAGTCTTCACGACAGTCCGTTGTGTAAATTCGAGAGAGCCATTTGAATTAACACAACTTTCACGGCTCGGTATCAATGTTGACGCCCTCCAGCTAACAAAGTGACGGGTTTACGTGCAAAATATGTAAATGAAAATTTGTAGAATTTTAACTCTTGTAGTAGTGGAGCTGACTGGAAACAGAGTTCTGTGTCGGCAACACTTGGCGGCGAGAATTTGGCCGCTTAGTGTTGCGGGATGACTTATGAGACGTGGTTTGACGGCTCATAATCAAGGGTGAAAACCGCGTTTTGTGCGGGTTGAACCCGGTCCCATGGAACGGCGTTTCCGGTCAGTGTAACGGATGCTAAACATCATGATCTATTCAGGATTTTCAGTTTATGAGGATTGTTCTTTAAATTGAGTGCTAGGCGTTGTTGTTCACTGAAGTAGTTGACGACAGCGCCTTTTATTGAAAAAGGTGACAGTAAATGCGTGATTATAAACAAACACAACGTGTAATTCAGGACTTGCTGGATGATCAGATTGTACCCGGGGTCAGTTACGCGTTGATCGATGGCTCAGAAGTGTGCCAAAAGGTGAAGGGTGATGCCCAGTGGTGGCCTGAACATGAACCGTTAAAACCGGGGATACTGTACGATTTGGCCTCGTTGACTAAGGTAGTTGGTACCACGACGGCATTATTACAATTAGTTGAGCAAGGTCAGCTTAGTGTCGATGATAAATTGGCCCAGTTCGTTCCTGAATGGCATGATAACCGCGTTTCGTTACGAGATCTGCTGACACATATATCGGCGATTGCGGGATACATTCCGCATCGCAATGAGTTGCCAGCTGATCAGCTTAAACGAGCGTTGCTACAGCTACCAGTTGGTGACACGTTTGAACAGCGCGAACATTATACCGATATTGGTCTGATTTTTATCGGGTATGTGTTGGAAGCCGTTTATCATCAACCAGTGCAACAGATTATTGAGGAACACGTTTTGAAACCGCTGAAAATGAGTGCGGCGACATTTACACCGGATCCGTCAAACAGTGTGCCAACCGAATTGACTCAACAGGGGCTGATTCGCGGACGTGTTCATGATCCGAAAGCCGCTATTTTAGGTAAGCATTGCGGATCTGCTGGGTTGTTTGCATCATTAGCTGATATGACAACTTTTGCCCAGTGGTTTTTAAGTGATCGTGACGACGTTTTGACTGCCAAGACGCGTGACTTGTTGCGGACAGATCAAACACCATCGCACGACTTAGGCCGTTCATTAGGGTGGAATTTATTAGCGAGTTCGGATAACACACATTTGGTCAGTTTTCACACGGGATTTACTGGCACCATCATCATTTTGGATCGGGTTACGAAACAGGGGCTAGTGTTATTGACAAATCGAGTGCATCCAAGCCAAAAAAATCACCGCTTTATTGAGTGGCGACCGTCGCTATACCGGACCTTTTTAGACGAAGTTGCTGGTGGTTAAAATAACGACCGACATACTGTGCTAAACTGAAAGAAGTGTATAAGCCCAACTGTGGGTTAAATCCAAATTAATTACAATTAGGGGTGTGTTTGATGACTGAACCAATGTTTATGATTCCAGTGTTCCATGAAAAAATTTGGGGTGGCACTGGTCTTCACGATCGCTTTAACTATGATATTCCAACGGACCACACCGGTGAAGCGTGGGCCATTTCCGCTCATCCACATGGTCCCGCAACGGTTGTAAATGGTGAATTCAAAGGTGAATCATTGGACACGATTTGGGCTCAGCATCGCGAAGTGTTTGGCAACGCTAAGGGTGATGTGTTCCCATTATTGACAAAAATTTTGGATGCGCACGAGGATCTGTCAGTGCAAGTTCACCCAGACGACGCTTACGCGGAAGAACATGAGCATGAACTTGGTAAAACTGAGTGTTGGTACGTGATTGCCGCAGAACCAGGTGCCAAACTTTATTACGGGCACCATGCACAAACTCGTGAACAACTCGCTGACTGGATCAATAATGACCAGTGGGACAAGTTGTTTCGCACGGTACCAGTGAAGGCCGGCGATTTCTTCTATGTTCCTAGTGGCACGATCCATGCGCTTGGCGCTGGGATCATGGTGCTTGAAACACAGCAAAGTTCGGACACAACATACCGTGTTTACGATTGGGATCGGACGGACGCTAAGGGTCGCAAACGACCATTACACAAGCAACAAAGTATCGATGTGACCACGGTACCGCATGTTGATCCAAAGCTTGATATTACAAAAACAACAGTAGGCAAGGCCACAATCACAAAGTTTGTTGCCTCTGAATTCTTTGCGGTTTATGAATGGCGGACAAACGGTGGGGAAGCCCACTTTAGTCGCGGCAAGGCGCCTTATACCTTGGCATCTGTACTTGATGGCCGTGGTGAACTGATTGTCCCCGGTGAGCAGCCATATACCCTGGTTAAGGGAATGCACTTCATTATTCCATTTGGCATCAAAGAATGGACCGTTAAAGGTGATGTACAAATCATTGCCAGCGAACCCGGCGCTAAAGCTTAGTGTCACAATTGCTGTCACCGTAAACGTTGTGGGGATGTCGATATTGACATTCGGAAGCGGCATTAATTGAACAGTTAAGAAGTCAACCAGACCTGTTACTAACATGTAGCAGGTCTTTTTGTGTATTCATCAGTCAAACGTAAAAGCTAATTTTGCCAAGCAAACATATTCGAAAAACAGCGGTTTTGGTGATTAGTGACGTGAACTAAATTAAATCAATCGAACTTACCAATTGAAATAAAGAAATTAATGTTTGCATTGAAAATGTAGTTATCATTGATGGCTGTCATTTTTGAAAATGCGTAGGCTACATAGTGAATCTGATATTTAAGCAGGTTCAGTGAGACTGACAAAGGGACAAGAAGGTGACAATTATGCCAAGTTCGGCACTTAATCAACTTATGATGATGTATGAACGAATGAAGCAGCTCGTGGAACATGACACGTTAACAGATGACGTCGCGGCGCAATATCAGCATCAGCTCGCCGGCGTTGTAATTGACGATGACGTGGCCCCTGCTGAGCAGCAATTCCTGAAGGGACTGCAGAATAATATTTCCGCGATGCTGGCGGCTGTCGGTCACCATAGCATTTTTCTGACAATCATTAATGATGATGGGTCTTTTTCACCGTTTGAGATTAATGTCACAGATATGATTCATCTGCGTGAGACGGACTTAGATTTATATAATCGATTGCAAGACGATGCGTTTATTTATCAAACGCAGCATTTAGACGGACCGGCAGCATTAGCTTTGTTCCAACGGGCACCGTGGTCGGCAGGCTCACAGTAAGGGGGCATCTGTATGGCACAACAACAACTGGCGCGTAATCTGCGCAATCGCCAAATTCAGTTGATTGCAATTGGTGGCACCATCGGCACTGGCCTGTTCTTAGGATCTGGCCGTGCCATCCACTTGGCGGGACCGTCAATTCTCCTGAGTTATATGTTAACGGGGGTAGTCACGTTTATCATCATGCGTGCGCTAGGCGAAGTGCTTCTTTCTGATGAACGATTTAATTCATTTGTCGATTTTATTCGCCAGTATTTAGGAGAGACGGCTGGCTTTATTGCTGGGTGGACATACTGGCTATGTTGGCTAGTGACGGCGATGGTCGAACTGACTGCTGTTGGGCTTTACTTTCGATTCTGGTGGCCTTCGCTGCCTCAATGGTTACCAGGGCTCGTATTGCTACTGGTTTTGCTGGGGCTGAACCTAATCACAGTTCGGTTGTTCGGTGAAACGGAATTTTGGTTTGCGTTGATTAAGGTGGCGGCCATCATTCTATTGATTATCATTGGTACGGTCATGATTGTCATGCATGTCAAAACGGCTAACGGGGTCGTTGGTTTGCAGAATCTGGTCAGTCATGGTGGGCTGATGCCAAACGGCTGGCGTGGCTTTGTGACCGCGTTGCCAATGGTCGTCTTCAGTTTTGCCGGCATTGAATTAATCGGTCTCACCGCTGCCGAAACGAAAGACCCTCGGAAGATTCTCCCCAAGGCAATCAATGAACTGCCAGTAAGAATCATTTTGTTTTACGTCGGTGCACTATTCATTATCATGACGATCATTCCGTGGACGGTGGCTAATGCGAACCAAAGTCCGTTTGTTCAAGTATTTGCCGCTGCTAGAATACCGGCCGCTGCCAGCATTATTAATTTTGTGGTTATCACTGCGGCAGCATCGGCTTGTAACAGTGCGCTATTTTCGACTGGCCGGATGCTTTATACCTTGACGAATCGCTATCATGGTCGAGGAATTGCTAAGCTGGGCCGTTTATCTAAGACGCAGGTGCCTGGCAACGCGCTGACGTTTTCAGCAGGTATTATCATGATTGCGTTGATTTTAAATGGCATCATTCCAAACCAAATCTTTACGATTTTAGCAACGATGTCGACTACTTGTTTCTTGTTTGTTTGGGTCATGATTATTGTGGCTCATTTACGATACCGGCAGAAGGTAGGTGTCGGTGACGGGACGTTTTTGACGCCCTTAACACCTGTAAGTGACTATTTTGTACTGGGCTTTTTGGCATTTGTTGTTATTGTGATGTTATTTAATGCGTTAACAATTGTGTCAGTCTTCGTTGTCGGCGGTTGGCTGGTTTTGCTGTTTGTCATCAAACGAACAAAGACGGACATTATTCAACGGACGAAATAGCACGCAATTTAATCAACAATACCGGTTTATGAATGGGAGGAAATCAACATGGCATTTGTTCAATTAAAGGATCACAAATCACGTTACGGTAGATTGTAAAATTAATCCGAACGCTGTTCGGACAAAAAAGATCAGCTTCCTTTAAAATGGTGTTTACCACAAACCCATCTTTTAGGAGCTGATCTT
>NZ_WEZT01000036.1 GCF_009863985.1 Furfurilactobacillus milii
TGCGCTAGCTCAACTGGTCAGTGAAGGCCATCATACTTACCAAGATATGGCTGACGCCTTAGGCGTTGCCAAATCAACTATTAGCTATGAATTAGATCGGGTCAAACCCTATGATCCCGAATTAGCGCAACAAGACGCAGATCATAAAAGGCGGGCTTGTGGTCGCCATTCGATTCTAACGCCATCATTGACAATTTTAATTACCAACCACCTACGTTTAACTTGGTCACCAGAAGCGATTGCGACAGCTTTTAACCTGAGCACCGCTTCAATTTATAACTGGCTTAAGCTTGGCTGGTTACCTTTCAACTTGGCTGATCTACCTAATCGAAATGTCCGACAGCGCCGAGCTAATGAGCATCGTGGCACATTTACAAGTGGGACTTCCATTGAACAACGACCAAAATCTGTCAATCAGCGATTAGCTTTTGGTCATTGGGAAGTCGATACGGTACTTTCTAGCCGAGGTCAGTCACGAGCATGTTTGGTCACTTTTGTAGAACGTAAAACCCGGCTTCTATGGGCTATCAAAGCCCCTAATCGCACCGCCAAGACCTTAAATGATACCTTTGGAAAGTTTATGGGGATCTTCGGTTCCCAAGTGAAATCTATAACTGTTGATCATGGTAAGGAGTTTGCCGATTATCGATCCATAGAACAAGACTATCAGATTAAAGTTTATTTTTGTCACCCGTATTCCCCATGGGAACGGGGATCCAATGAATATTTCAATCGACGGTTACGTTGGTTTTTCCCGAAACAGACTAACTTTGACCAGATAACGACTGATGAAATCCTGGCAGCACTTGAGCTTATTAATCAACGACCATTAAAAATCCATCATCAACAGACTGCCATTGAAAGTTTCCGGGCTTGTTCGGATTAAACTTGTAATTTGCC
>NZ_WEZT01000037.1 GCF_009863985.1 Furfurilactobacillus milii
GATTCGATTATTCGTTCCTTCCAAAGGACCATTGGAGTAATCTTTGTGCCTCAAGGTGTTTTCAATGTAGTCAGGATGCTCACGAATATAAGTTAAGCACGTCTCAAAGGTTTCAGGTGCACCAACGGAATCGGCCAAGGCATTGCGTAATTCTTCGACATCATGTGTCCTGACGGCCCCACACAAACGCTGTGCGTAGGCGTAGACTTGTGCCAATTCAGGACTTAAGCTCAGTAAATTATCAATAACGTCAACTTCGGTAGTGAAGTATTTAAACTGGGAAAAGCGGTGAAAGTTCTTATAATCCAGGTTTGCGGCCGGCTTGAGTAATAATTTCCAATATTTTTTGAGGGCTTTATACTCGCGCGATGATGTCGCAAATTGTTTCATCACTTCAATACGGGTCTTATTTAAGCCACGTTGAATGGCATTAATGATGTGAAATCGGTCAATGATCACAATCGCATTGGGAAAGATTTCTTCCGTCAATTGTGGATAGGTATAGTTCATGTCTGTCACTAGGAAACGAACTTGATTCCGGACTTCAAGGTCATAACGTTTAAAATAACGCGTCAGAGCTGGTAAGGTTCGGACGTCAAGAATGTCTCGAAGCAGCTGGTGGTCACCGTCCATCAGAACACAGCTCATCGAACCTTGGGCATCCTTGGTACTCTTGATTTCATCGATGTGGAGAGCAGCTGGAAGATGGTGATAGTCTGTTTTAAAATCGGATGAAAAATGATTCAACACTCGCGAAACGAAGTTTGGCGAGGTGTTCAGTTCTTGTGCAATATGTTTCATTGAGACGGATTCGTTTAGCTTCGATAAACAAGCCTGATGCGTATTGTAAGATATTGAGCAGTTACGCTTAACGATACTTGTGTGAGCCAAAAAGTGTCCACGACATGCGTGACACTCATAGTATTGTTTACGTAAATGCATGACGACAGCCCATTCACCCGTTTTTGGTAAGCGAACATGAACCGTTCGCCAGCCATATTTAATAATCGAGTGTTGATTCAACACGCCACATTCTGAACAGGCCTTAGGGACATAGGTTAGGTGAGCCTTTACCTGCATTGCCTGGTCATCACGGACAACCTCATCAATAAAAACATTTTTATCTTCAATATTGAGCAGAACTTTAGTAGAATCAGACATGGGATATCGCCGCTTTCTTATATTATCTTGAAACTTGGTCGTGGAAGGATAAAGCAATGTCGATATCCTTTTTTCGTGTCAACATACATAGATTACAGAAAGAAAAATCTGTTGTCGATCATGTCTTGTGACATGACCAACAACAGATATGATAGAACC
>NZ_WEZT01000038.1 GCF_009863985.1 Furfurilactobacillus milii
AAAAGCAGTTAAATCAACGTCCTCGCAAAGTGTTAAACTATGAAACCCCATATGAAGTATTTTTTGACAAACCGTTGCACTTAGTTTGACAATTCACCAATGACAACATCGACAATCTTACCAGAAGTTGACGCCTCGTCGATTGCGTTATCAAGCAAATTACCAAGAATTCGAATAAGATTCAGGTGCTCCATGCTAGGAAAATCAATTTGTTGATTAATGACGATATTCAAACGAACATGTCGTTGTGCCGCCTGATTAAGTTTTTCAAATAAAATACCACGGACGTAGTCGTCACTGACGTCATCCAGTTGTTTATAAACTGCACTATGTGTAACAAATTGTTGTAATGTGGGTTGAATTTCGTCTTTAAAATAGGACTGCAATTGATCAATATCACCATGATCAATCATTTCGGTCATTCCTAACATGATATTCTTATAGTCATGGCTAAAAGTTTCAAGATTGGTATTCAGGTCGCTCAATGCATGACCGTAAGTGTTTAAATTTTGCAGTGCCTGATTTGCTGCTACACGTTTATTTTTAGATACAATTAGTTGAAGGTAAAGGGCGGCAAAACCGATGGTAAACACCGAAGCAGCATATGCTTGCCACTGCACAGGATGCTGTAGAGCAACAGTAAAAACAATGAGATAGAGAGCTGAAAAAGTTCCCATCAGCATGTAATCGTATCCGTCCGCGGGGAGCTCCTCAAGCAAGGTCACAAAATTGTACTTACGTGCGTAATGGTGAGCGATCAGACCGCAAATAATGACTAAGGGCAGAGCAGTCATGGTTGAACCAACCATATTAATCATTGCTGTAGCACTCTTGCCAAAGTAACCTTTCGGCAAATTCTATAATTAATCCGAACAAAAAAAAAAAAGGCCCAAAGCAATCTCTTACAATGATAGTAGTTAATCCCAACCAGCTATAAGGAGTGATTAC
>NZ_WEZT01000039.1 GCF_009863985.1 Furfurilactobacillus milii
CGAACTCATTGAGAAAATGTACGGTGCTCACTACTCCAAAGCCACGGTTTCCAACATGACTAAAGCCGTCAATGAACAGGTTCAAGCTTTCCAGCAACGGCGACTGCCTTCGCAATATGTGGCCATCTTCTTAGATGCCAATTACCTGCCTTTAAAGCGGGACACCGTCCAAAAAGAAGCGGTTCATTGTATTCAACCAACTTGATTGCGAACTTTAACAAGCATCTCAAACGCAACCCCAACCACAAAGAACAATTTCCAACGGAAGATTCACTGAATCGCTTCCTAGTTTCTCAGTTTAACGTCTACAACGAGAAGTCCATGAAGCGAATCCATCGCAGATTCAACGGACTTCAGGACACCCTGGAATCATCCTTCATTTAAATTAACTACATATTATATGTACGGAGGTATTTCATTTACACAAGATTCTTGACGATATCCATATTTACTCAATAGATTAATATCAAATGGTGAAAATCAACGAAAAAAGGATATCTATCAAGCAATCTCCTGCCCAATAAATCTCCTCTTACATAAAGTTATTTATGAACACTGATTTAAGCTAAGCTGCCGATATCACAATCTCAGCATCCACTAAATCAGCCTTCAAGTTTTTGACATCTAAGTGGTCAAGGTAGAAATCCGTTACCTTATCACGAATTTGTTGTTCAATTACTCGCCGTAATGGCCGCGCACCCATTGCTTCATCATAGCCTTGTTCCATCAGCCAATCTTTGGCCGCTTTAGTTACCTCAAGTTTGATGGATTTTTTGGCTAACGTTTTTTGTACATCCGCCAACATCAAATCGACAATTTGACTTAAGTCTTGCTTAGTCAGATGTGAAAACTCCACGATTCCATTAAAACGGTTCAAAAATTCTGGGCGGAAAAATGGTGCTAACTTATCCATTAATGACTGGTCTCGTTGCTTGTCACCACTTAATGCTTCATTACCAAAGCCAGCATTAGAAGTAGCGATAATAATCGTATTTTTGAAATTAATGACATTGCCTTGTCCATCCGTTAAGCGCCCATCATCCATCACTTGTAACAGTAACGGTAATACTTGTGGATCAGCCTTTTCAATTTCATCTAATAATACAATGGAATATGGATTACGCCGAACCCGTTCAGTTAGAGTATTAGCATTATCTTCATAGCCTACGTATCCAGCCGAGGTACCAATTAATTTCGACACAGCTGTACGATCAGCATATTCACTCATATCTAGCCGAATAATCGCATTTTTATTTCCAAACATATCTAAGGCTAATTGCTTAGCTAATTCAGTCTTTCCTACGCCAGTTGGGCCCACAAACAGAAAACTTCCAATTGGCTGATCACCCTCTGAAAAGCCCGCACGGTTACGCCGAATTGCCTTCGCTACCATTTCAACCGCTTCATCTTGACCGATTACCTTACTTTTCAGACGCTTATCAAGATTTTTCAAGTGCTCAATATCATTAGCACCCATATCAGCAACTGGTATACCAGTTAAGCGTTCAACCGATTGTGCCACATCATCAATCGTGGCAGTGATTTTTTCTTTTTGATCCGTTTTTTTAATTTTTTGCTTGGTTTCCTCGATCGACTTCTTGATATCAGCGGCTTTTGTAAAGTCCTCCGATTTAACGGCGGCCTCCTTAGCTGCCTCTAATTTTTTAACGCGTTGATCCAATGTCTCAACATCAGTTTGCGAATTTTTAGCCGCTAAATGAGCCGCAGTCATGTCGATCAAATCGATAGCTTTATCTGGCAAAGTGCGTTGTGGTATATATTGGATTGAATAATCCACAGCCGCCTTCAAAACATCATCTGGTAATACAACATGATGATGCTTTTCGTACAGCTTTTTAACACCTTGTAATATACGTAAAGTGTCAGCGGCCGTCGGTTCATTAATCACAACATCATTGAATCGCCGTGCCAAAGCCGCATTTTTCAAAATAGTATTGCGATATTCATCTTGAGTCGTAGCCCCGATTACAGTCAGCTCGCCACGTGACAAAGCAGGTTTAATGATATCAGCCAATCCCTTGCCACCGTCTTCACCACCAGTGGCACCCGTGCCGATAATCTGATGAATTTCATCGAAGAATAGAATAATATTACCAGCTGCTTTAACTTCCTTTACCAGCTGTTTAATATTCTCTTCAAAAGAACCGCGATATTGAGTTCCTGCTTCCAAAGACGATAAATCAATCGAATAGATTTCTTTATCTTGAATCGTTTCTGGAACTTTACCAGCCACAATTGCTTGTGCCAGACCTTCGACGACTGCAGTTTTACCTACACCGGCATCACCAACTAAGATTGGATTATTTTTCGTCCTACGACTCAAAATTTCTGCAGTTTCTTGAATCTCATTCTCACGTCCAATCACTGGATCTAGTAATCCATCACGAGCCTGTTCCGTCAAATTAGTCCCTAACTTTTCTAAAATCCCCCCTTTTTTAACAGCCTGTTTACCATCTTTAGATACTTCTATTGTTTTATTATTTTGGGGTAGCTTACCAGTTGCTCGGTATTGAGCAAACTCATCCGGTGTCAGCGATTGTCCATTAACTAAATAACGTGCACGCTCCGAATTTTGATTATCCATGCGCCGAAATAATTGATTGAAAACATCATCCATATCATTGTTGAAAAAAGGATCATTTCCGTAGAAATTTGCCATATTACAACACCTCCATAAAAATTTATGCGTGTAACTTAGTGGCCATAGTATCCTTTAAAACTACAACTGAATCGTATCACGATTTTTATGTATCGTTAAGTAAAGTGCTTATCGGTGTATTAAACGAGATACTTTGAAATACCATTACAACAAACCCTTTCAGGATAAATTGCCGTTAATTAGTATATCAAAATATAATATGTAACTAGGTAGATTGTAAAATTAATCCGAACGCTGTTCGGACAAAAAAGATCAGCTTCCTTTAAAATGGTGTTTACCACAAACCCATCTTTTAGGAGCTGATC
>NZ_WEZT01000004.1:0-51091 GCF_009863985.1 Furfurilactobacillus milii
GGATACACCCGTTCCCATGCCGAACACGGAAGTTAAGCTTCGTCGCGCCAAGAGTAGTTGGGGGATCGCTCCCTGCGAGGGTAGGTCGTCGCCATGCGACTGAAACGTCAATCTGATGATTGGCGTTTTTTTGTGTCTTGAAAGGCGCTTCATTAAGGCATGGCGCCTTTCAGCAAGAAATGGTAACTAGGCGTTGATTAGGCCTTGAAGCCAGTGAAAAAGTCCGTTATACTAAAGGATGTGCTATTTGCCGGATTAGCTCAGTTGGTAGAGCATCGGTATCGTAAACCGAGGGTCAGGTGTTCAAGTCACCTATCCGGCATAAATTCGAATGAATATCAAAAAAACCGTCACATTTTGTGACGGTTTTTTTGATGACTAAATCTGAAAATACGTGTTTATGTGATGTCGGCATCTTAGATAATGGTTTGTCAGCGTCATAAAGCAAAAAATGGGTTCTATCATATCTGTTGTTGGTCATGTCACAAGACATGATCGACAACAGATTTTTCTTTCTGTAATCTATGTATGTTGACACGAAAAAAGGATATCGTGCTTAACTTATATTCGTGAGCATCCTGACTACATTGAAAACACCTTGAGGCACAAAGATTACTCCAATGGTCCTTTGGAAGGAACGAATAATCGAATCCAAGTCCTTAAAAGATCTGACTATGGCTACACGAGATTTAAGAATTTCCGTTTGCGCGTCCTTGTTATGTTAAGGACAAAAACAAAACACCCAATCATCAAATAATGATTGAGTGCATTATGGTCGTTACCAACAACAGTTGACAGAGAATAAAAAAATGTGCAACACGCCGACAACAAGGCTTCTTCGCATTCTGCCACTTAAACATGAGAAAAACACTTGAAGATGGTTAAAAGATTAGAATTATTCGCCTAAAAATGGCGAATAAATTAAAAGAAGGTTTGACTATCGCCATTTATAACCGCTATAATTGTTTTATCGTTCTTGAATTTACACTTTAAGTGCAACACTAATTAAATAAAGAATGGCCCATGGCCAAATTTCTGTAAAATGATGTTTGCGAAAACAATCATGAAAGGAGCAGAACAAATGAATAATCGTCCCCGTAAATGTCTCGGATGGAAAACGCCTTATGAAATATTCTTTAATGTAGTGTTGCACTTAATTTGACAATTCAAGTTTTTTTAAACGGGGAACTACAACTGAATATTTAGAGTATTAAGAATCCCCGAAAAGTCATGGCCTTCGGGCTGCTATTGGGGGATAAATTAGGAGGATTCTTTTGGAAAACAAGAAATACGATACGGCGTTTTTTGGACAACCTCGTGGGTTGGCAACGCTGTTTTTCACAGAAATGTGGGAACGTTTCAGTTATTACGGAATGCGTGCCATTCTGTTGTTCTACATGTACTTTGCCATTGATAAGGGCGGTTTAGGCTTTAGCCAAGCTACCGCAAGTTCCATCATGGCTATCTATGGATCACTTGTTTACTTATCCAGTGTACTTGGTGGATTTCTGAGTGACCGTGTCTTTGGACCACGTCGCACAGTGTTCATGGGTGGTGTCCTGATTATGTTTGGACACATTGCGTTGGCCATCCCAGCTGGCGCAACGGCTTTATTCGCATCCATTGCGTTGATTGTTGTTGGTACTGGTTTGTTAAAGCCAAACGTATCAGAAATGGTCGGTGCTTTATACACGACTGAAGATCGTCGTCGTGATGCTGGATTTAACATTTTCGTCTTCGGGATCAACATGGGGAGTTTATTCTCACCATATATTGTTGGGACCTTAGGTGAAAAGGTTAACTTCCATCTGGGTTTCTCCTTGGCTGCTATTGGGATGTTCTTTGGACTGATGCAGTACTGGATCGATGGTCGTAAGTACCTAAGTAAAGATGGTTTGTATCCATCAGATCCAATCGAACGTGATGACATCAAGCCATTGGCTGTTCGTTGGGGACTCGGCGTCGTTGCATTGATTCTAGTGCTTGTTTTAATGAAGTTAATGGACGCATTGAACCTTAAGAATGTCATTTTGTTGATTAGTATTATTGCCGTTGCAACGCCGGTGGTTTACTTCATTATCATGTTGTCGAGTCGCAAGGTGACGAAGAACGAACGTCGCCACGTGGTTGCGTACATTCCGCTGTTCATTGCTGCAATGTTATTCTGGGCTATTGAAGAACAAGGCTCTGTTGTCTTGGCACTGTTTGCACAACAACGGACTAACTTGCAGATTGGTGGTTGGACAATGCCAGCTGCGTACTTCCAGTCACTTAACCCTGCATTTATTATGCTATATACACCATTCTTTGCCATTTTATGGACAAAGTTGGGCAAACGTCAGCCTAGCACGACGACTAAGTTTGCATATGGACTGGTAATTGCTGGTATTTCATACCTGTTCATGGCTCTACCTGGCTGGCTTGAAGGTACTTCTGGCCGTGTTTCAATCCTGTGGTTGATCGGAAGCTGGGCGATTGTTGAAATCGCTGAACTGTTGATTTCACCAATCGGACTGTCTGTTACAACTCGGTTAGCACCAAATGCCTTCCGTTCACAGATGATGAGTATGTGGTTCTTGGCTGATGCTGCTGGTCAAGCTGTCAACGCACAAATCGTTCGTTTCTACACGAGTGATACAGAAGTTTCCTACTTCTTGATTGTTGGGGCTGTCAGTGTTGTTTTGGGGGTTGTACTGTTTGCCTTCCGTAAGCCAATCTTTGGCCTTATGAAGGACGTCGAGATTGCCCAGGACTAAGAGTCTAAAACGTAATCATAAATAAGTTTGTGCTAAAATGTGCTCAACAGCTGTTGAGCACATTTTTTTTAGAAGGTGAAGATAAACGATGGTACGTGTGGCCCTGACCAGTGATAATCACTTCGACGTTAATCAACTGGATAGTAATGAACTGTTGAAACATCAGGCTCAAGTATTAGCCGACTTAAAGGTAAACTATTACATTATTGCAGGCGATACCTTTAATGACTTTACGAAGACCGTGCACTATGTTGATGCGTTACAGCATGAACTTGGCAGTCAAACGGAAGTTTACTTTTTGGCTGGCAATCACGATATGGCTGCCGGGGTAACGTATGCAGAGCTTGAAACCAGGATTAACGCACATTATCTGCACAATCAGTTTGTGGATATTCCGGGGACTGATTGGCGGATTGTCGGCAATAACGGGTGGTATGACTATACCTTTGCCAGCCAGTTGTTTAACGAACGCTCTGTCGCCGACTTTGCTCAATGGAAACGCGCTTATTGGTTTGATGGTGTCATCAAGCAACCAATGACGGATCCGGAAAGAGAAGATGTGGTCTTACAGCAGACTACCAACCAACTTTTGGATGCTACAGTAGCTAACAAACGTGTTTTGTACGTCACGCATTTCGTGCCACGAGCTGAATATACGCGGATTACGGATGACAATCGTTTTTGGAACATGGCAAACGCAATGTATGGTAGTCGTCGTCTTGGCGATGTCTTGACCAAAGGACACGTTGTTTATGCGCAGTTTGGTCATCTGCACATTAAACCTGAGCCGCGAACCTTTGACCATGTGACCTACTTTAATCAGTCTGTCGGCTACAACACGCACCGTTTGCAAGAATGGCGTCATGCTGATTTTATGAGTGAATGGCAAACGCGACTAAGAATTTTGAACTTACAATAATTCCTGATTACGCTTGAATTCAATGGAAATTTTCGTTAGAATAAAAAAGTTGTCAGGAACGGCGGAATAGCGAAGTGGCTAAACGCAGCGGTCTGTAAAACCGCCCCGAAAGGTTCGTTGGTTCGAATCCAACTTCCGCCATTTATTGGGATATAGCCAAGTGGTAAGGCAACGGACTTTGACTCCGTCATGCGCTGGTTCGAATCCAGCTATCCCAATTATAAAAATTAAGGAAGCAGGTATTACCGTTAAAGGTGATGCCTGCTTCTTTACGTTGTAGGGATAACTATGGTATTCTTATATGCGAACATACGTTTGAAAAAAGGATAAATTATGACAGAACAAACATCACTTTTTGATCAAAATGACGCAAATCAACCATTAGCAAGCAGGATGCGTCCTCAAACGCTGGCAGAGTTTGTTGGGCAACAACAGTTACTTGGACATGGCAAAGTGTTGCGTCAACTTATTGATGACGACGCCGTTTCTTCGCTGATTTTTTGGGGACCACCGGGTGTTGGAAAAACAACTTTGGCAAGGATTATTGCGAATAAAACGCAGGCTCGCTTTATAAACTTCAGTGCGGTCACAAGTGGCATCAAAGAAATCCGTCAGGTTATGGAAGAAGCGGAAGGAAACCGACAAATTGGCGAACGCACAATTGTGTTTGTAGATGAAATTCATCGGTTTAACAAGGCACAACAAGATGCTTTCTTGCCATTTGTTGAAAAGGGAAGCATCACCCTGATTGGTGCGACAACAGAAAATCCATCATTTGAAATCAATTCGGCGCTGTTGTCCAGGACCAAGGTTTTTGTGCTCCAGCCTCTAACGCACGACGATTTAATTCAATTGCTAAATCAGGCGCTTCACGACGATCGTGGCTTTGGCAAACAAAACATTCATATTAGTGATCAAACGATTGCGGCGATTGCGGACTTTGCCAACGGGGATGCCCGGGTAGCCCTAAACACGCTAGAAATGGCTGTGTTGAATGGGCAGCAAGTGGGTGAAGTAACAACGGTCGATCAAGACGATGTCGCTCAATTAGTATCGCGAAAATCCCTAATGTATGACAAAAAGGGTGAAGAACACTACAACATTATTTCCGCATTGCATAAATCAATGCGGAACTCGGATGCGGATGCCGCACTTTACTGGTTGTCACGCATGTTGGAGGGTGGTGAAGATCCACTGTACGTGGCCCGTCGCCTCATTCGATTTGCTAGTGAAGACATTGGACTAGCTGATTCACGGGCCTTGGAAATTGCGGTGGCCGCTTATCAAGCGTCTCATTTAATCGGGATGCCAGAGTGTACCGTTAATTTGGCTCAGGCGGTGGTTTATTTGTCGATGGCACCGAAGTCTAATGCGATTTATACGGCTTATTCAGCTGCTAAACACGATGCTTTGCATTCTATGGCTGAACCAGTTCCTCTACAGATCCGCAATGAGCCAACCAAGTTAATGGCTGACTTACATTATGGTGAGGGCTATCAGTATGCTCACGATACGAAGGATAAGCTGACAACATTACAGACGATGCCAGACAACTTGGTTGGCCACGTTTATTATCAGCCCACCACCCAAGGTTCTGAAAAGAAGTTTGCTGAGCGTTTGGCCCAGATTCGGGAGTGGCATGCCGAACACGATGATCATCAAAATGATTAGCCAGATAGTACTAATTGTTCGCAGTTTAAGTAATCTAATATGTTTGGTTAATGACTTAAAAGCACTATAATAACTGCAAGTGTAACCAATAAGAAAATGAGGCGATTATATGGTTCAACCAGTAGCGGTCACAGATTTGTATAAGTTAGTTTCACTTGCACAACCCGTTGCGACACCAGATGCAGTCTTTTTCTTGCAAACGCAGATGCGTGAACAGGAAGACGATTATGCAACATCTATCCAACGGTTTGATTTACATACGCACGCAACGACAACGTGGGGAACATTGTCTGGCAAGGATAACGCGCTAGCAATCAGTGATGATCAGCGCGTACTGACGTTTACCAGCGAAGATGCGAATCATCAGCGACAGGTTTTTGCACAATCATTAACTGGTGGCTCGCCAGTTCAAATAACGTTTGATGAGTTTGGTGTCAGTGCTTATAAATGGGATGCCAAACATCAAGTCGTATATTATCAAAGCGCACCTAAGAAAGATGGCAAGCGGCCAGTTAAAACAGATCCTAAACGACCACAAACAATCAGTTATACTAAAACAATTTATAAAGATAATGATCTCGGCTATTTTGCTGAGGACGAACGCTATGTCATCAAGAAGCAAATCATTGGTCATAAAACAGCTACAGAGATCTTTGAAAATCCGGAAAAGTTTTCCATGGGTCCACTATCTCACGATGGTAGGTTGTTGACCTATTCAACAGCTGGAAAGCCAGAAGATGACAATGATTTTAGCGAACTGACATATGCGTTAGATACTGAAACTGGTGTAAAAATCGTTTTGACTGGCAGTTTGCTGGCGGCTTCGCTTAGTCCAGTTGGATTCAATGAGAGTGACACTGATTTATTGCTTTGGGGCACAACGAATGAGATTCCTAATATCTCTGCTTCACATTTATACGATTATCATTTCAAAGATCAACAGCTAACTGATCTAACACCGGATAAAGATGTTGTGGTCGGCGACATGATTATGAATGCTGATTTCCAACAAAACCTTAGTGGTCGTGTAGCAGCGTTTGTTAGTGATCAACAATATGTTTATACTCAGTTATTACATGGGACGTTACGGCTCATGATGGCCACGTTGGGTGATTCACTCAGTGATCATCAAGAACTCGTATCAGGGTCGCGGCATGTCACTGATTTTACAATTTCTGCAGACCATGGTGAAGTTTTCTTCACTCAGTCTGCTTGGACGACGGTTGCTAAACTTTCAGCGATTGCATTGAAGGATGGCAAGGAACGAGACTTGACTGATCCTAATCATCATTATGAAACGACGCACCAATTAGTAGAGCCACTTCGGTTTACATTTACCAGCGATGACGATGTGCAAGTACCAGGCTGGTATTTGCCGCCAATTGATGCGCAGGCAAAAACAAATTATCCAGTGATTCTCTATATTCACGGTGGCCCCGGTGCTAATTATGGGGAAACCTTCTTTCATGAATTACAATTTCATGCCAGTGAAGGCTATGGTGTGATTGCCATTAATCCACGTGGTTCGACCAGCTATGGACAGGAATTCCAGCTTGGCGTCATTGGTCATTATGGCGAGGGCGATTATGCTGACTTAATGAATGGCTTAGATCACGTATTAGAACTTGATCCTAAAATTGATCAAAATCGATTGTATGTTACTGGTGGTTCATACGGTGGTTTTATGACCAACTGGATTGAGGGTCACACGAATCGTTTTAAAGCTGCGGTAACAGCGCGTTCCATTGCTGATTGGATTAGTATGTATGGGACGAGTGATATCGGATATTATTTCCTGCCGTGGGAACTCACCGGTGAGCGAACGGTGAAAGCTACTGATTTAACGCCACTGTGGAATGCATCGCCACTGAAGTACGTGGCCAATGTGTCGACACCTACGTTAATTCTTCACAGCGAACAGGATTTTCGTTGTCCAATTGGTCAAGGCGAAGAGTGGTACACATCGTTAAAACTAAATGGTGTTGAAACGAAGATGGTTCGTTTTCCTGGCGAAAACCACGATCTGTCGCGAATAGGTAAGCCACGTTTTCGAATTGAACGCATGCAACGAATTCACGATTGGTTTGCTACTCATCAATAAACTAGGAGGATAACTATGGCCCAGCTATATCATGATGTCGTTGATACCAGTGTTGGTCAGTTACAGTTATTAGTTTCCGACAAAGGCTTAGTTTTTGTTGGTTCACCCAATGCTCCGTTAAGCGAGGCAAAGAGCTATTTAAACAATGTGGATGCAGTTGATCAGGCAATCACTGATGGCCAAAAAACGTTGAAGTATCGGCAGCAAATTAGCGATTACTTTGAGGGTAAGCGCCATGATTTTGATTTGCCGATTGACCATTTTGGCACCGGTACACGTCTTCAACAAGCCGTTTGGGATGCATTGGTACTAATTCCTTATGGGATGACCTGTGATTATACGACCATTGCTGCTAATATCGGTCAGCCGTCAGCGATTCGCGCAGTTGCGACGGCAATTGCAAAAAATCCGGTACTGATTGTAACACCATGCCATCGGGTTTTACGTAAGGACGGCGGATTGGGTGGTTATCGCGGTGGTCTAACGATGAAACGGCAGATATTAGCACTTGAACGTACTGCATAGTTTAAGGCGTGCAGCGTTAATCTTATTTTTTGAACAAAATTATTTAAGAAACGAAAACTATTACTACACAGTGACATTTGAATCTATTCAAATCGTTGTGTAATAGGATCTCCGTTGTTAGTTACAAAGAACGCAGTCGTTAGATTGGAAGGCCAATTTTGACTACGTTCTTTTTGACCACTCGTTTAGATGGAAAATTATTTTTTAGTGACTCGTAGTTGCATTATTGGTCTATATCAGTTACATTCTAATCAGATATGACATTATCTGCATTTTTTGTGACAGTGGTTATAAAGATGCGGTATGTTAAAAACAGATGCGGGGAGAGACGGTTCATGCAACTCGGATTTATTGGTGTTGGCGGTATGGCTCAAGCGATTATCAAAGGATTGATTGCCGCAGATGCAGTGGCACCTTCAGATATCATTGTGCACAGCGCTCATAAGGCGCACTATCAGGCATTTGCATCATCAACAGGTGTGCGGATGGCAGATAGTAATGCGGCGGTCGTTCAAGATAGTGATTTTGTTGTGTTAGCGGTAACGCCGAATATTGAACCTGAGGTTTTAAAAGAGACACGTGACGAGTTAAACCAGGGACCTAAAGTATTAATTTCGATTGTTGCAGGTCTATCTTTACAAACAATGGAAGAACTGGCGGGATACGATATGCCAATTCTGCGGACGTTGCCAAATGTTAATGTGGCCATTGATGCCGGGATGACAGCTTTAGCTGTTAATGAAAATTTAACGGGCGCCAAGTTAGCAGATGCTAAGGGGTTGTTTGATGCAATTGGTAGCACCACTGTGTTACCAGAAGCAGATTTCAGTACCTTCTCTGCCTTAGCCGGTAGTTCGCCAGCCTATATCTATTTCTTTA
This sequence comes from Furfurilactobacillus milii, assembly GCF_009863985.1. Lineage (GTDB taxonomy): Bacteria > Bacillota > Bacilli > Lactobacillales > Lactobacillaceae > Furfurilactobacillus > Furfurilactobacillus milii_A. The sequence continues at coordinate 8,852 of NZ_WEZT01000004.1, forward strand.
TTGACGCACTCTCCCGTGCCGGCGTTAAGCATGGTCTTAATAAAAAAGAGGCGACGCGGATTGCTGCAGCCGTAACTGAAGGTTCAGCTAAAATGGTGCTTCAATCTGACACAATTCCGTTTGATTTAATTGATCAAGTTTCTTCTCCAGGTGGTTCAACTGTTGCTGGGTTGCTAGCAATGGAAGAAGCTGGGTTCATGACTGCCGTAGTAAAAGGGATTGATGCCACAATTAAGCGTGATCAAGAATAAACGCGTTGAAAAAGTGGTCTATACCAGCTATACTAGAAAGCGTAACCAAATGAGCTTTTTCAATGGAGCGTGTTAACTACCCCAGTGTTTAAGGCGTAGCGGCACATTTATGAGGAGGAAGATTCAATGAGTACGGTTTTGAAACATGCGATCATCTACACGGGTGAAGAAAAGATTGATGATGGTTATTTGCGGTTTGGCAAAACTATCGAAGCAGTCGGCCCAATGAGCGATTATGTCGCTGAACCAGACGACGATGTAGAATTTGTGACGGGTAAAGTGATTGTACCCGGATTTATCGATGTTCACAGTCATGGTGGCTACAGTTTTGATTCGATGGACGGCGATCCTGACCAAATCAACGAGATGGTCAATGATATGGTTCACGAAGGAATCACGACACTGTTTCCAACTACGATGACGCAGTCTACCGAACATTTAAATCACGCAATGGAAGGTATTGCCAAGGCTGCTGAGGAAAACCCAGTTATTCAAGGAATCCATCTTGAAGGACCATTTATTTCCGCAACTTATAAGGGTGCTCAACCTGAAAAGTATATTTCAGATCCTAACATTGACTTGCTCGATAATTGGAACAAGCTATCAGGGAACCGTGTTCGTTTGATTACATACGCACCGGAAGATCCTGGTTCGCGTGAATTCGAAAAATACTGTCTGAGTCATAACATTGTGCCATCAGTTGGTCACAGTAATGCTACCCGTGAGCAAATGCTCGCTTCCAAGGCAACACACGTTACGCATTTGTACAACGCACAACGTGAATTTAAGCACCGTGAACCTGGTGTTACTGGCCATGCGATGTTGGAAGACAACATGTACTGTGAATTGATCTGTGATGGATTCCACATTGTGCCAGACATGATCAAGTTGGCTTATGAACAAAAAGGTGCTGAACGCATTGATCTAGTCACTGATTCAATGCGCGCCAAAGGGATGCCTGAAGGGATCAGTGAACTTGGTGGTCAAAAGGTTATTGTTAAGGACAAACAGGCACGACTGGAATCCGGTAATTTGGCTGGATCGGTGCTGCGTTATGACGACGCATTCCGCAACATTCAATACTTTACAGGGTGCGGTATTGAAGAAGCTGTTCAAATGTCCTCTGTTAACCAAGCTACCGAATTTGGTTTAACCAGCAAGGGTGGTTTACAGGCTGGTAAAGACGCTGATTTTAACATTATGGATCGTAATCAAAACTTGGAACGGACATACAGTTATGGTCGTCGCTTTGATGACTAATTAGGTTTCAATTAACTGAGTTCCAACCAGGCTTACTAAAACTAAGGGATGAAAAAATGGCCTCACCAATTTACATTCAAATTCATAATCGTTTACGGAAAGCCGTGGAAGATGGTCAGTGGCAAGTTGGGGATAAGATTCCCTCAGAACGTGAACTTGCCATTCAGTTTGGCGTGAGTCGAATGACCTTACGACAAGCTGTTCAGACGTTAGTTGAAGAAGGCCTGTTAGAACGACGTGTTGGCGCAGGCACATATGTGGCTAATCGCAAGGTGCAAGAGCGTGTTTCTGGTGTGACCAGTTTCACCGAGTTAATGGAACAGGCTGGTAAGGTGCCATCTTCACGGACAGTCTCCTATCACATCACAACACCATCGCTTTCAGAAAGTGAAAAATTACAACTGGCACCTAATGAACAGATTTTGCGAATGGAACGAATTCGTTTCGGCAATGATGAACCTATCTGTTTTGAAGTGGCCACTGTGCCTGAACGATTGATTCGACGCTTTAGCAAGGAAGATGTTACTAATTCACTGTACCGCGTGCTGGAAGACGAGGCCGGCCTTAAAGTTGGTCACGCTCAGCAAACGGTGTCGGCGATGACAGCCAGTGAACGGGTAGCTGAATATTTGAATGTTAAACGTAGTGATCCATTACTGCGTTTGCGTCAGGTGTCATTCCTTGATGATGGTACGCCGTTTGAATACGTGCGGACCCAGTATGTCGGTAACCGATTCGAGTTCTACCTGGAACGTTAGTTGAGTAATAAAACAATGATTAAACGTGTGTCTGTGCGATTGTTTTCCATAATTATGATAAGCAAAGTAGTTCTTTTGTCTGTTGAAATTGTGGGGAATAGTCATGTGGGCACACGTTTTTTGATGCAATGAAGGCATTTAACAAAGAAATTCACAAGATATGGTAAAATATGAGAGTTAAGAAAAATTCGTCTAAACAGAAAGGGAATGATTGCGATGGTTACGCGTTATCCAGATGACAGCCTGACGCTTCATACAGATGCATACGAAGTTAATATGGTCCAAACCTACTTTGAGGATGGAGTTGCTGATCGGCACGCCGTGTTCGAATTATATTTTCGTGACCTACCATTTCACAATGGTTATGCTGTATTTGCAGGCCTAGAGCGGGTTGTCGATTACATTAATCAACTGCAGTTCACTGATTCTGACTTAGAGTATTTAGCGTCCACAAAACAATATTCGGAGAAGTTTTTAAACTATCTGCGGAATTTTAAGTTCACAGGAACGATTCGTGCTGCAAAAGAAGGCGACCTGGTTTTTAATAACGAACCACTGGTCCAAGTAGAAGGGACGTTGGCAGATTGTCAACTCGTTGAAACGGCTTTGTTGAACATCGTTAACTATCAGACTTTGATTGCTACAAAAGCTGCCCGCATTCGTTCAGTGGCTGGCAACGATGGTATCTTGGAGTTTGGTACGCGACGGGCGCAAGAAATGGACGCCGCCATTTGGGGTACGCGTGCTGCTTATATCGGTGGATTTGACGCTACTAGTAACATGCGCGCTGGTAAAATTTTTGGAATTCCAATAAGTGGCACCCATGCCCACAGCTTGGTACAAACGTACCGTAACGATTATGACGCTTTCATGGCTTACGCTCGTTCCCACAAAGACTGTGTCTTTCTTGTGGACACATATGACACACTACGTTCAGGCGTGCCAAACGCTATTCGCGTGGCCAAAGAGATGGGCGATAAGATTAACTTTTTAGGCGTTCGTATTGATTCTGGGGACATGGCATATATTTCAAAACGTGTGCGTGAACAACTTGATGAAGCCGGATTTCCGAATGCTAAAATTTATGCGTCGAATGACTTGGACGAAAAGACGATTACCAACCTTAAGATGCAGGGCGCTAAGATTGACGTTTGGGGCGTGGGTACAAAACTGATTACTGCGTTTGACCAGCCTGCACTCGGTGCTGTGTACAAACTGGTGTCCGTTGAAAATGAACGGGGCACAATGGTTGATACAATCAAGTTGTCGAGTAACGCTGAAAAAGTATCGATGCCGGGTAAAAAGCAGGTTTGGCGGATCACCAAGAAGGCAGATGGTAAATCTGAAGGTGATTATGTTGCGTTATCTGACGAGCGGCCAGACGAAGCGTCACGGTTGCATATGTTCCACCCAAGCTATACGTACATCAATAAGGATGTGACGGACTTTGACGCGCGTCCCGTACTGGTGACGATTTTTGAAAACGGCAAGCAAGTTTATGAGTTGCCTGAGTTACAAACGATTAAACAGTTTGCTGCAGACCAGCTAGCTTCTTTGTGGGATGAATACAAACGGGATCTGAATCCACAAATTTATCCTGTTGATTTATCGCAAAAACTGTGGGATCACAAACAAAATATTATTAAGCAAGTTCACAGTTATGTCAGTGAATTAAAGTTTGACGGACAGTCCTAGGCTATCCATCTAATTCAGTAGTAATTAAGTTATGGAGGCCTTCGGACATGAGAGAAAAACAGGCAGAAATTATTAAGGCACTCGGTGTTAGCGCTGACTTTGATGCGGAACAGGAAATTCGGAAAAGTGTTGAGTTTTTAAAGGACTATTTGAAAAAGAATACGTTCTTAAAGGCACTGGTTCTGGGAATTTCTGGTGGTCAAGATTCCACACTGGCTGGCAAATTATCACAGATGGCGATTGCAGAGATGCGTCAGGAAACAGGCGACGATCAGTATCAATTCATTGCAGTTCGTTTGCCATATGGTGAACAGGCGGATGAAAGTGACGCGATGGATGCCATCACGTTTATGGAAGCCGATAAGGTAATGCGGGTGAATGTTCAGGCGGCAGTTGACGCTGGTGTTGCAGCTGTTGAAGCTAACGGGCTTACGGTGTCTGACTTTAACAAAGGAAATATCAAAGCACGTGAGCGCATGGTGGCCCAGTATACGATTGCTGGCGAAGTTCATGGCGCTGTCGTGGGCACGGATCATGCAGCCGAAGCGGTTACTGGATTTTACACAAAGTATGGCGATGGTGGCACGGACATTGATCCTTTGTACCGACTGGACAAACGGCAAGGGAAAGCGATGCTGAAGGTCTTAAACGCACCGGAACATTTATACTTGAAGGTTCCGACTGCTGATCTGGAGGACAACCGTCCAGCATTACCTGATGAAGTGGCCCTTGGCGTCACATATGATGACATTGATAATTATCTGGAAGGCAAAACGATTAAGGATGTCGACGCTGAAAAGATTGAGAATTGGTACAACAAGACGATGCACAAACGTCATATGCCGATTACGATTTTTGATAACTTTTGGCGTTAGATCAAACTTATTACTTGTGTTTAACTAATCATTTCGATATACTCTTGCTTAAGATAAATGAGGGAGTAACTAATGGTGTCATCGCGCACAGATATTGTGTTGTGCCACCGTGACAACGCCACCAACAAGATTCGTTCTGGTTTTGTCTTAAATAGTGAGACTCATGGTCTGCACATTTAGTGTGCGTCCATGGGTCTTTTTTCGTCCCATGAGCGATGTACACAGCCGATAATTTAAAGGAGAGATGTTAAGTGAAACAAAGTAAATTACCGCAAGCAGCGCAATGGACCGTTGATGAATCCCTTCAGCAAATGAAATCAAGTAGAGATGGGTTGACTGACCAAATGGTGTCGACGAGACGCGATGAGCACGGTCCGAACGCGTTAGCGGCCAAGCGGCAAACAACCTTACTGGAAAAGTTTATTGCTCAGTTTAAAGATTTAATGATTGTAGTGCTGATTGTGGCCGCCATCATTGCTGCAATGACCGGTGAAGCGCTGGATGCCATCATCATCTTACTGGTAGTAGTGCTTAACGCCGTGTTTGGCGTTTTCCAAGAGGCGAAGGCGGAGCAGGCGATTAATGCACTTCAAGAAATGTCGGCGCCAAATGCACACGTCCGTCGTAATGGCGAAACAGTGACGGTAAAGAGTGACGAATTAGTGCCTGGTGATATTGTGCTTCTGGAAGCTGGTGATATCGTGCCAGCGGATATGCGCTTATTGGAAAGTGCCTCGCTTAAAATTGAGGAGTCTGCGCTTACTGGTGAGTCAGTTCCAGTAACTAAACAACTCGCTCCAGTGACGGCAACAAACGTTGGGTTAGGGGACATGAGCGACTTAGCCTTTATGAATAGTAACGTGACCTATGGCCGTGGTGTTGGGGTCGTTACAGCTACGGGGATGCAAACGCAGGTTGGCCGCATCGCTGGTATGCTTGACAACACTAAGGAACGCAAAACACCATTGCAGGAAAATCTGGCCCATTTAGGTAAAGTGTTAACGGCACTGATACTGGTGGTTGCGGTAATCGTCTTTGCAGTCGGCATGATTCGTGGTAATGAGACATTGATTAACATGCTGTTAACGGCTATTTCATTGGCGGTAGCGGCCATTCCAGAAGGCCTGCCTGCTATTGTGACCATCACACTAGCTCTGGGAACGACGCGCATGGCCAAACTGAATGCTCTGGTTCGTCGTTTGCCTGCCGTTGAAACATTGGGGAGTACGGATATTATCGCTTCAGATAAGACCGGGACATTGACTCAAAACAAGATGACGGTTGAAAAACTAGTGGTTGATGGCGAAGTTCGTGAGGCTAAAGATGGGGTTGGTGCAACGGCTGATAGTGATGAGGGAATCTTAGCAACCCTGTTGATGTTGAATAATGATACCAAACTGACGGCCGATGGCTTAGTTGGAGATCCAACGGAAACAGCTTTGATTCAGTACAACATGGATCATGATGTAACTGCCGACAAATTTCTAGCTGCACACCCACGACAGGCCGAAATTCCGTTTGATTCAGAACGTAAATTGATGACGACCGTCAATAAAATGGATGACACTGGCGCATTGTGGATTACCGTTAAAGGGGCGCCGGATGAATTGCTAAAACGGGTCACACAGATTCAGCGCAATGGTCAGGTTGTGCCATTGACTGATGAGCTTCGGGAACAGTTGTTGACGATCAATCATCAGCTGGCCGTACAGGCGTTGCGAGTATTGGCGTTTGCTTACCGTCCAGTTGAAACAGTGCCGGCAACCATGACTTCTGACAAGGTCGAGCAAGATCTCATCTTCGCTGGATTTGTTGGAATGATCGATCCGGAGCGGCCGGAAGTGGCTGGCGCGGTTGCCGAAGCTAAAAGTGCGGGGATTCGACCACTGATGATTACTGGTGACCACGCGGATACAGCTAAGGCCATTGCCGTTCGACTCGGCATTATTAAGGCTGAGGATGACGCCGGCGTCATCACTGGTGCTCAACTAGACGAATTGAGTGATGCCGATTTTGAAAAAAGGGTATCGCAATATTCCGTTTACGCGCGGGTGGCGCCGGAGCATAAAGTTCGAATCGTGAATGCCTGGCAGAAGCGTGGCAAAGTTGTCGCTATGACCGGTGACGGTGTGAACGATGCCCCAGCGCTGAAAACTGCTGATATCGGTGTCGGTATGGGGATTACTGGGACAGAAGTGTCTAAGGGCGCATCCGATATGGTTCTTGCTGATGACAACTTCTCGACGATTGTGGTGGCGGTTCGTGAAGGCCGTAAAGTATTTGCTAACATCCAAAAGGCCATTCAATACTTGCTATCTGCAAACTTAGGTGAAGTGTTAACCCTTTTTGTAATGACCATGATGGGGTGGCAGATCTTGGCACCCGTGCATATTTTATGGATCAATTTGGTGACTGACACATTCCCGGCGATTGCGTTAGGTCTGGAACCAGCTGAAAAGAATAGCATGAAGCAGAAGCCACGTGGTCGAACATCAAACTTCTTGTCAGGCGGGGTGTTTGGCAACATTATCTATCAGGGACTGTTAGAAGGTGGGCTGACACTTTTGGTTTACTGGCTAGCTCTGACATTCCCCGTCCATGCAGGTGCAGAACAAATCCATGCGGATGCTTTGACCATGGCGTTTGCAACGCTTGGATTGATTCAGTTGTTCCATGCATTTAATTCAAAATCAATTCATGGAACAATTTTTACAAAGCAACTCTTTAAGAACCGTGCGTTTAACTGGGCCATTCTGGTGGCATTTGTGCTATTGGCTGCGACAATTCTAGTGCCTGGGTTTAATACACTCTTCCACGTCACAACATTGGATTGGTTCCAGTGGTTAATCGTGATTGGTGCAGGTGTGACGATGATTTTAATCGTGGAAGTGGTAAAATTAGTGCAACGTCTAAGAAAGAGTGGTGCCGAAGCTCGGTAATTCCCGAGCAATAACGTAAAGGTGGCGGCATGCAAGCGCAGTTCGCTTGTGGGCAGGCAGCTTTGGGTTATGCACAGGGAATTGAGCGACAGGTGCACGTTTAGAAGAGTGGTGCCGAAGCTCGGTAATTCCCGAGCAATAACGGACAAGGAGATTATTGTGAAAAAGAACTTAATGATGGTGTACGGGCAGACATTGTCCAGAACGATTGCGGATACGGAAGATGTCCAAAAAGATTTGGAACCTTACTACACGAAGTTAAAAACAGCGATGGATGCCGATAAGTTGGCAGACCTTAGTGATGCTGACTTTGCTGATATTCAGTCAGAATTTCAGGATGGTACGGATCGTTATCTGAGCTACAATGATAAATTGAAAAAGTTACAAGCACCAGCGCGTTTCATGGGAAAGCATCAGACACTTAAGCATGCCTATGACACTTATGCTAATGCCTGCCAGACGATGACGGACAGTTTGAATGTCAAGGAGCACACGGTCGACACGAAAAAGTTTGCCCAGGCAGAAACTGACCAAAATGAAGCCATGGATCGAATTATTCGTCTCATTCAGACAATCATGGCAACTAACGCTTAGTGTCGTTACATTTAGATTCTTTTACGTATGTAAAGGTATAGAATGTAGTGCTTAGCGTTAACAGAAAGGAACCGCTCATTCTGAACATCGGGATGAGTGGTTTTTCATTGGGTAATGAAATTGTGGAGGAAAATGAATGACAAATGATGAGTTACAACGGTTGGTCATGCAAATTTCCACGCGGGAGTTTGGCAAACCGTTTAAACATCAGGCCGTGTTCAACTCGCGGCTGCAAACAACGGGTGGTCGCTACCATCTTCGGGATCATCATATTGATATAAATCCGAAAATGTTAACTGATTTCGGTGAAGACACCCTTGAAGGGGTGATTAAGCACGAGCTGGTTCACTATCACTTGTCGATGGCAGGATTGCCATTTAATCATCGCAGTCGGGAATTTCGAACCTTGCTGGCACAGGTGGGTGGCAGTCGTTTTGCACCGGCACCTAAACATCGACAAGGACAGACAGTTCGCTCACAATCACGGCACATCTATATTTATGAATGTGTAAAATGCGGTCAACGATACACGAGGCGTCGTCGAATCAATACACGGCGATTTGCATGTGGAATTTGTGGTGGTCGGTTGAATTTGGCAGAAGCTTATACTCAAGAATCTTAAGAAACCGTGAAACTCGTCTGTAGAATTCGAATGTCGTAATGGCTATTGTACACTGTATGGCAGAATACGCTATGATAGCTGTATCGATGAATGTGGGGGTAGGGTATGGAACGAATTTATCAGTGGCTTAAGAAAGAGGACGTTCAACTTTATTTAACCTTGGCGTTTTTGATCTTTGTGTTGTTTTGTTTTCGCCACTTTCTCTCCATTATTTTGCTAATTACGATTTTTTCTTTCTTAGCATTAAAAGTGACGGCTCGTTTACGACAATGGTTGCCCATTGGTCAGGTGCTGGCGACTTTGATTGTGTATGTGGTGGTAATTGGCTTAGTTGTCCTAGCTATCTCCTACGCGGCACCCTCTTTGGCTAGCCAGTTTTCCGGCATCCCTCATTTGATTATGAAAGCGATCAATGATCATCCAGTTTGGGATAAGCAATTAGACACGTGGGTGAATAAAGCACTCAACAGTAGTGAAATTATGAAACACGGACAAACGGCTTTGGAAACGGGGCTACGTGGACTGGAAAGTGTCGGCACAGCCTTCTCGCACGTGGGGGTTGCCATTTTCTTGAGCTTGATTTTTACCGCGTCTTACGGTCGGATGAAGCGATTTGGGGATGCGTTTTTACACAGCCGTTTTAAAAAGTTCTTCACCAATGTTTATTTCTTAGTTCGCAAGTTTGTTACTATTTTGGGAACGGTTGTGGATACGCAATTAATTATTTGTTCAATTAACACGGTTTTGATGACCATTGGCTTATTTTTCCTAAAGATGCCAAGTTTAATGGTGTTAGCCGTAATTGTCTTTATCCTTGGATTGGTGCCTGTTGCTGGGGTGCTCATTTCGATGGTGCCATTAACGTTGATCGCGTTTGCGAGCGGCGGTATCTGGCGGGTCGTGGAAGTGATTATCTTAGTTATTGTGATTCACTTCTTTGAATCTTATTTCTTGCACCCACGTCTTATGGCCACTGCCACCGATTTACCGATTTTTGTGACATTCATGACTTTGATTGTGAGTGAAGAGATATTCGGTGTTTGGGGACTGATTGTTGGGTTGCCAACTGTGGCATTCTTCCTCGATCTCTTTGGCGTTCATCCCCAGCCAAATGATGGGCCAATCATGCAAGCAGCTTCGTGGTGATAAATAGGTGCTAAACGGAAATATGCGGAGAGAATGTCAAAGAGTAATTGCCAAGTCTGCGAATGTCTGGTAGAATTATTTTCGTTGATGCGGCCATGGCGGAATTGGCAGACGCGCAAGATTAAGGATCTTGTGATCCCTTCGATCATCCGAGTTCAAGTCTCGGTGGCCGCATAATCAGATTGGTTAACTAGGCTGACTAATCTAAAAAGATCCTCGTAGTGATGATTTCACTACGAGGATCTTTTTTTGTCGTGGATGACTTTTAAAAACTGAGATTAATTTTTCGTTGGCCCAAACCGGCATCCACGTGAACATCGTGAAGTTTAATTTCATAAGCAACTAGTTGTGGTCCAATGGCATCCCATACGTGCTGGTAATTAGGTACCAACTCTAAGTAGCGGGGAAGTAAGTCATCAGCCATCGTTTTTTCAGATGGGGTGATGGTAACGTGATGCGCGCGGACAAAGGGATTTGTCGTTTCACTTTCGTGAGGAATGGTAATCAGGGCTGCATCTGCGTGTTTTGCGTAAATTGCTAATGCATTACTGCCACGAACGGATGAAAAATATAATGTATCTGGCTGATCGGCATACCAGACAAAATTAATCACTTTAACGTCAGCAGTATCATTTAATGATGTACTTAGTGCGAGTTTGTCTGCTGTTGCATAAACCTGCTGCAGTAGTTCAATGTCTTGTTTATCCATAATTAAACTCCTTTAAGAAACTAGTTTGAACTTTCCGAATTTGATGTGTGGAAATGAAAACGGGTGGATGGAATACCGATGTAGACAAGTAAGAAATCCGCTGCAAGCGCGATGGCGGTGAAAATAAAGACACCACGGTAATCAAATAAGTTTGAAACAAATCCACCAAGCAGTGAACCAAGCATACTGCCAAGTGCCTGAAATGATTGATTCCAACTAAATACTCGCCCAGTCACGTTAACAGGTGAGTTCTTGACCAACAAAGTTTGAACGGTGGGAAATAACGCGCCATCTGAAATTCCAATCATAAATCGCAGAACACCGAGCATGCCAACGGTGCTGACAAATCCTTGAGGGAAGTACATAAGGACAGCAAAAATGAATCCACCCATGAGCACTTTTTCCGTGCCAATGCGATCACCAAGCCGACCAAGTTGTGGTGCCGACACTAAAGTTGATATACCGGGCAGCGCCGCAATGATACCAGCAACAATCGTTAGGTTAGCAGTGTGCGACATTAATTCGCGAACGTACAAACTAAGAATCGGTGTGATTGAATTATTGCCCATTTGAATAAGCATGGTAGAAATTAACAGGATTACAATCGCCCTGGCAGACTTAAATGAGGCAAACACTTCCTTAGTGGATTGCATCTTAGCTCGCGGAATTGGTGTGAAGTGTTCATGTACCAAAAATAAACTAAGAAAGAAAACGACCGCGAGTAAAAAACCGGTAATGAAGAAGGTCATTCGAATAGAAAAAATTGCGGCCAGTGTGCCACCGAGAATTGGTCCAATTAAGTTACCGCTGACATAACCAGTGGTTAGAATGCCCAGTGCACTACCGCTTTTCGATTTTGGTGTTTCCGTGGCAATCAGCGCACTTGCGTTGGGAATGTATCCGGCACAAAGGCCTTGCAGGAAACGTAGCAGAATCAACATCCAAATATTATGGACAAAACCCATTAAGGCGATAACAACGGCCATCCCTGCGCTCGATCGCAGAAGCATCAGTTTTCGTCCTTTACGGTCAGCGAGTTGTCCCCATAGCGGTGAAACAACTGCAATGACAAAAAAAGTAACTGCATATGTAACGCCACTGTAGATGGTTAGCTGCCCCTTTGTAAACGTGCCAAGCTGATCAACGTACAGTGATAAAAATGGCATAATTTCGCTAAATCCCATACCGGCAATAAAAGTGCCTAGCCAGAGAACGGCTAAATTGCGGCGCCATCCATTTTGATTCTTCAAATAAAACCGCCTCCTTATTTATTAATCCATTGGATGTTGAATTGTGTTTTTGATTTGCGGCTGTGACTGCCGGTTGAACGTATTCATCAATGTAATATTACGTTCATGTTCTTGACGGCTCTGTTTACGATATGCAATGGGGTGGGTACCAATTGTTTTGGTGAAAGATTTGGTGAGGTAGTTGGCATCCAGGCCGATCTTAATAGCAATATCGTTTACGCTTAAATCTGTGTATTCTAAGTAATTTTGGGCGTGTTTCAAACGGATGTGCTGCAATAGATTCATTGGCGTGAGACCAGTTTCTCGTTTGCAGATCCGGATAAGGTAATTCTTGCTGTAGTTAAAGTGGGCGGCCAGCTCCGGCAATTGAATGGGTTCTGCATAATGTGCTTGCAGATACTTCAATAGCGGAAAATCAGTGTTGATGTCAATGAGGCGGTCTAAGTTATGCGTGCTGGACTCCGTCGGTTGCTGTTTGAAAATTGTTGACAGTAAGAGTTGTTTGAAATCGACATCTAGTTGCAAAGCGGCAGCAGGAAATCGTTTTTGTTCCGCTGGAATGGCTTCGTTTAAAAGTGCATAAAAGGGAGAAACGTCTTCAACATCGAAAATATGTTGGCTGGCGTTTTTTTCAATTAATCCAGCAATGTCGGCCTGAAGGTCAAACTTAACGTCGAGAACAACTGTTTCGTGTTCGAAGTGAAATGAGTGTGTTGTGTATGGCGGAATAAAGACAAGTTGGTTTGCAAACACACTTACCGAAACCGAATCGTCCCCGTTAGACTGTGTTAGATCAGTATACTCCTGCCCGCTGAGAACCAATTGAACCTGAGCAAAATCATGCTGATGTGGTTCAACAGTTTCATGACGGTGATACAGGCGGCCACTGAGCCATAGGACTTTGAGCTGTAGATCACGAACTTCTGACATGAGTTCTCTCCCAATCATTTTAGTGTGATAAATTCCATAAATCGAGCAAATTAAGGCAAAATGTAAGCGCTTAAGCTCTATTATAATGAATCATGAAAGCGAAGGATAGCTAGCAACTTCATGGAAAAGTTTTCACAAACCATAAAAATTACATGCATAAGGATGTGTTAATGATGACAGAGGCTAAGCAAAGCGCTCTTAAAAAGGTAACATGGCATATACTACCATACCTTTTTATCATTTACTTTATTGCCTTTCTGGATCGAAGTAGTATCACGTATGCTTCTATCGGGGGGATGGATAAAGATTTAGGTTTGACTGCAACCACATACGGTTTCATCGCCGGAATCTTCTTCATCGGCTACTTCCTGTTTGGGATTCCCGGTAACATGATGCTTGAAAAGATTGGTGCTCGTCGTTGGATGGCATTTATCTTGGTTTTCTGGGGCACTGTTACTTTGGTAACTGGGTTTGTTGCCAATGTACCAATGCTGATTGTGCTACGGTTCTTACTCGGTGTTTCCGAAGCTGGTTTGTTCCCAGGCATGACCCTTTACATTACGTATTGGATTCGCAGTAAAGATCGTGCACGGGCTATCGCAGCATTCATGGTTGCACCGCCAGTTGCAAACTCAATTGGTGCACCAATTGCAACATGGATTATTACTCAGGTTCACATGGCATTAAACCTTGAAGGTTGGCGTTGGTTATTCATTATCATTGGGATTCCTGCCATTTTGATGGGTGTTTACACCGTCTTCTTCTTGGCCGACAAACCAGATACCGCCAAGTGGTTAACCACCGATGAAAAGAGTTGGTTGGAGAAAGCACTTGCCGACGATGTTAAGCAAGAAAGTGAAAAGAAAGTCATTAAGGCACCATTTGTTGACGCCTTCAAAGACGGCAAGATTTGGAAGATGACTGGAATTAACTTCTTCTATTGTATCGGTTTGTACGGGATTACGTTCTGGATGCCTCAAATGGTTAAGTCCTTATCAAGTAGCTTAACCACGATGCAAGTTGGTTTGATTAGTGCGATTCCTTACCTGCTTGGTGCAGTTGCATTGGTTATCAACGGTCAGTGGTCTGACCGTAGTGGTGAACGAATCTGGCATACTGCCGGTGGTGCTTTGCTTGGTGGCCTTGGATTTATCGGCGCTGCATTAACCACATCTGTTCCTGTTATGTCCGTTGGTTTCATTTGCCTGTCTGCCATTGGGGTTTATGCTTACTCCGGTCCTTACTGGGCAATTACGACGACGGTTGATCCTCGGATTGCTGCCGTTGGTTTAGGAATCGTGAACGCTGTTGGTAACTTTGGTGGTTTCTTCGGACCATACGCAATTGGTTGGTTAAAGAGTGCCACTGGTAGCACAACGGTGGGGATGTACTTCTTAGCCGGTGCATTGATTATTACCGGACTGATCGTTCTCAGTTTGCACTCAAGTAAGAGTGCGACTCAAACTGCAAAGGCTACGGATGAAGAAGTCACGGCAGATGCAGAAACACAGAATCACCCAATTAACTAGTGATCAAATAATTTAAATAAAGAGAGGTTTTTATCATGGTTGAACGTTTCCAAAAAGATTGTATGTATTGTGCCCATACTGAAAAGCTTGACGCAAACTACATTGAAATCGAATCATTGCATGTTGCTACAGTTTACTTAGCACGTGACCAAACACACCTTGGCCGTGTTGCGGTTGTTTTGAACTGGCACGTTGACGAACCATTCCAGTTGACAGATGTTGAACGTCATGAATTTTATGATGACGTTGCACACGCTGCTGAAGCTGTTGAAAAGGCCGTTAACCCAGGTAAGATCAACTACGGAACTTATGGCGACACGGTTTCTCACTTGCACGTTCACGTTGTGCCAAAGAAGCCTGGCGACAGTGATTGGAACGATGCCTTTGTTAACAACCCTGAAAACCCTAAGAAGTTGACCGATTCAGAATACGAAGACATTATCAACAAGATTAAGGAAAACCTATAGAGTGATGCCGACGCCTGGGAACGGGCTTAGCACACATTTAAAAAAGGAGCGTATTAAGTTATGACTGTTAAAGGTAAAGTTGTTGTTATCGCAGGTGCTTCATCAGGTATTGGTGCTGCAACTGCTAAGAAGTTAGCTGCACATGGTGCCAAGTTATTCATCGGTGCCCGGCGTGAAGACTTGCTGAAACAACAAGTTGAAGAAATCACCGCAGATGGTGGCGAAGCAGCTTACAAGACTGTCGATGTTACGGACAAGAACTCCGTTGCTGACTTTGTTAAGGCTGCTCACGACAAGTATGGCAAGATCGATGTTATGTACAACAACGCAGGTGTTATGCCAAACTCTGCCTTACGTGATTTGAAGGTGGAAGATTGGGAACAAGCTTTCCAAATCAACGTTATGGGTGTTCTGTACGGTATTGCTGCTGCATTACCAATCATGAAGGAACAAGGCTTCGGCCACTTCATCGCAACCGACTCAAACGCCGGCCATGTTATTAACCCTAATGCTGCCATCTACTCAGGTACTAAGTTTGCGCTTCGTGCCATCATGGATGCTCTCCGTCAAGAGGAAGGTCCTAACATGATTCGTTCCACCATCGTATCACCAGGTAACGTTAATACGTCACTATGGAAGACTGTTGGTGACCCTGAATTGCAAAAGAAGGCCCGTGCTCGTGAAGAAGAAATCGGCTTGGACCCAGAAGATTTGGCAAACGCAGTACTTTATGCCATTGACCAACCTGAAAATGTTGGTATCGATGAAATTCTGTTACGGCCAACTGTTCAAGAAAACTAATTTAGTTTTTGCTTTCGGTTAAACTGACTAATTAATAAATCCCATCATCCCGGTATTAATTGCTAAGATGATGGGATTTTTGTTTGCTAGGCATAATATGACATTTTATGATTTAAATGGCGTTGGATGACGCTTACGGTTGTCAACCTTGACACGCTCCAGCTTGTATAGTTGCTAATTTCATGTAGATGTCATTTAATGTCCAACGATCTTTTGTAAATAATCGAATACTTTATACTATTAGCGTTTCTGGTCAGCGTAACGGCAGCCAATGTCTAAACCTAAGCGCTTGAATAGTACGACTAATGAAAGTGCGTTTGCGCAACTAAGTATGCAAGTGTTCATAAGAAAAAATTAAAATCACGGTATAAACGGTAAATGTTTGCCGTTATTTCTCGCCTTGTGGACAAACTTGGTTTACAATCTGTAGGCGTGAGTAATTAGGAAGAATTAATTCCTTGGGGGACCCGAATATGGATAACGAACCAAATCAAGAACCATCAAGAATGCAACGCCATAATGAACAACCAACGAGTGGTAAAAAGGGTGGCAATGGTCGTCGCCGTTTTCACCCTTGGCGCTGGTTCTGGGGCATTGTCATTGTCTTAGTGTTAGCAATTGTCGGTTTTGGGGCAATGGCTTATCACAACATCAATTCAGCCAGCAACAAAGCTTATAAATCGGCCGGAATTACTAAGGCACGTGACACACAGTCAGTGCTAAAGAGTAAGAAGCCAATTTCAATTATGTTCCTGGGAACTGATACCGGTGCTTTGGGACGAACTGATAAAGGTCGTACCGACACGATCATGATTGCTACCATCAACCCACGGACTAAGAAGATGCTGCTTGTCAGCTTACCTCGTGACACGATGACAGATATTGCTGGTTATCCTCAGGATTCACCGGCTAAGATCAACGCTGCCTACTCATACGGTGGCGTTGGGACAACCATTAAGACGGTTCAAAATCTGTTGAACATTCCAATCGACTACTATGCGCTGTTGAACATGGGTGGTTTGGAAAAAGCGATTAATGAAGTGGGTGGTGTGACGGTTACATCACCATTAACTTTCAACTATGAAGGTGCTTCTTTTGTAAAGGGTCAAACCTACCACATGAACGGCTCAACTGCCTTGAAGTTCTCACGGATGCGTTATGATGATCCTCAAAACGATTATGGTCGTCAAACACGTCAACGGTTAGTTGTTCAAGCACTGTTTAGAAAGTCCATTTCTGTTCAGACGGTTTTGAATCCTAGTTTCTTAAACTCGATTGCTAATGAGTCGCAAACAGATTTAACCAGCTCTGACTTGGTTAAACTTGCATCTAGCTATCGTTCTTCTACTAAAGACATGACCACTGACCACATGCAAGGACAAGGTCAGATGATTAATGGTCAATCGTTTGAAGTGGTCAGTTCAAGCGAGAAGCAACGGGTTACTAATGAGATCCGTAAGAGTTTGGACCTTTCAGCAAAAACGGATGAATAAACTGCTAGAAAGACAAAACAAAACTGCCAGAATGATGAGTAAAATCGTCACTCTGGCAGTTTTTAGTTAAAAGTTGTTTATATAGATTGGACCAACGCATTACCAGCTAGCTTTACGAACACCAGGAATTTTGCCTTGCAAAGCGAGCTGACGGAAGTTGAGCCGCGATAGGCCAAACTGACGCAAGTAAGCATGCGGACGACCATCGATCTTATCACGACGGTGAATGCGCACGGGTGAAGCATTTTTCGGCAGGGTGGCGAGCCCAGCGTAGTCATGAGCCGCTTTCATTTGAGCACGTTGATCAGCGTACTTCGCAACTGTAGCTTCAATGCGTTGTTCTTTAATGATCTTAGATTTTTTTGCCATAAACTGAATTCATTCCTCCTAAAATTGACTAACTTAATGTGACGATAACAATGCTTGTTTCCAAGAACTGTAACGATTACTATTTAGTGTAACAGATATGCTTACTAAAACAAAGCATTTTACATACTTGATTCGGATCAAGTTTACTTTGTGGTTTACCTGTTACAATATTTTGTATATAAGGGGGTGCTGAGATGCAGGAACATAAGCTGGGCACGCATGATTGTATTCAACTGGTACCGATCTTTAACCAATTGACAACAGTTGAATTACAGCAGGTGAGTGCCATTGTCCATGAGCACGTTTATGAAAAGGGCACGACACTGTTTAACGCTGGCGACGAGGCTAATCAGTTGACCATTATTGCCGCTGGCCAGGCCAAAGTTTATCAGCTGGCTACAAACGGACGTGAACAATTACTATACTTACTTCAGTCTGGAGATTTCGACGGTGAGGCGGCACTTTTCAATCCGGTTACACGGACAAGTTATGCGGAAGCACTGGTGCCAACTCAGGTATGCTCGATCCAGCGTTCAGACTTTCAGGCGTTGTTGGCAGAGGCACCGCAACTAGCACTTGGTATCCTTAATGAATTTGGCAAACGAATCAGTCAACTAGAGGGTAAGGCAACAAGTGTGACCACGAGTTCAATTGGCGGTCGTCTTGCCGACTATTTAGTCGAAACGGCTGCAAGTTTTCCAGCGCAGACAATGTTCACATTGCCGCTTCAAAAGAAGGAAATAGCCGTATACTTGGGAACTACGCCGGAAACAATTAGTCGCAAGCTAAATGAATTTCAGATTGCCGGTTGGTTAAAGAAAGGTCACGGTAATCAAATTGCAGTTTTGGATGCGGATCAACTGGCATTACAAGATTGATTTCCGAAGAAGTACGCATGATTTTCAGTTAGAACAGCGACAAAACTAAAGGAGGTAGCGTCTTATGATGATTCAAGGCGTTATCTCCTTTAATTTCTTTAATTAACGAACACACAACACTCTGTACTGTAAATAGACCACCAAAAGACTAATATTCATAATTGAAAATATGAAAGCGAGAGCACTAGACGACATCTTTTAAACGCGCTAAAAGGGGTTCACGTAAAAAGGTAGATAACTTATCAAAAAAATCAAAATTTTTTTAAAAACAGAAAATGCCCGTCTATCAACCTGTCTAGTCCATTTTGAAACTTTTCGGACACTTAGGGGGTGATTTGTACTTGATGTAAGCGCTTCACTACGGTATGCTAGTCACGTGCTTAAGATATTAGGGACAAGCTTTCACGTACATATCAAGATGATTTTAGCGGATTTTTGTAAACAAGATTGTAAGCGCTTTACTGACAATCAATTAACAGCTATAATACGTATGTAGTGAAAAAGTCAATCTTGTGCCATATAATTGACGTTGTTCCTAATTAAGTCGTGAAGGGAGGTGCACGCGAAATGCTAGCAATTGTTTTAGCCAGTCATGGTAGCTTTGCGGACGGCATTAAGCAGTCGGCCACGATGATCTTCGGCGACCAGCAAAAAGTGGCTACCGTGACATTCATGCCAGATGAAGGTCCAGATGACTTGAAAAAGAAGTTTGACCAGACGCTGACAAGTTTTGACGATGATGATCAGGTGTTATTCCTCGTAGATTTATGGGGTGGATCACCGTTCAATGTTGCTAGTCGGATCGTTGCCGAGCACACGGACCGGATGGGTCTAATCACTGGTTTAAATCTGGCAATGTTGATTGAGGCGTATACCGTTCGCAACCAAACATTGGATCAGGTGGTCCCGCACTTAGAAGAAATCGCTAAGGCGGGCGTTAAACATTTGGATTTAACGACACCTGACGAGGAGGTCAACTAATGAGCATGGACATTCGGTTGGTAAGAATTGATTCACGATTATTGCATGGTCAGGTGGCAACGGTTTGGACGAAGGTAATTTCTCCGGATCGGATCCTGGTCGTGTCAGACGGCGTTGCTAAGGACAACTTGAGGAAGACGTTAATCACGCAAGCTGCACCAGCTGGTGTAGAGGTTAATGTGATTCCGGTTGATAAATTGATTTCAGTTTATCAGGACCCACGGTTTGACCAAGTCAAGGCGTTCTTGTTGTTCGAAACTCCGCGCGATGTGCTACGCGTTGTTAAAAGCGGCGTTGAGATTAAATCCGTTAACATCGGTAGCCTGAGCTTTACGGATGGCAAAAAGATGGTGACGGATGCCGTTGCAATTGGTGGAGATGATGCACAAACTTTCCGCGAATTGCATAATACGGGCGTCGAATTGGAAGTACGAAAGGTGCCAACGGATAAAAAACGCGATTTAATGGCGTTGTTGGCGCAGGAAGGCATCTGATTTGATTTCCAGTAGCGTTTAGTTAAAACTAAATGTTGCGAATAATTAATGGCTTCACATTTTATTAATTTAGGAGGGACACACATGGTAGGGATTATCTTAGCCAGTCATGGCGGCTTTGCTGAAGGTATTTACCAATCAGGTGAAATGATCTTCGGCAAACAGGAGAACGTGCAAACGGTCACCTT
Organism: Furfurilactobacillus milii; assembly: GCF_009863985.1. Classification (GTDB taxonomy): domain Bacteria; phylum Bacillota; class Bacilli; order Lactobacillales; family Lactobacillaceae; genus Furfurilactobacillus; species Furfurilactobacillus milii_A. Next base: position 29,081 of record NZ_WEZT01000004.1, read on the forward strand.
GCTGCCAAGTGAAGGCCCAGATGATGTCCACGCCAAGTTCGAAAAAGCAGTATCAACGTTTGATGATCAAGATCAAGTGTTGATTCTGATCGACCTTTGGGGTGGAACACCATTTAATCAGGCAAACAGCCTGTTTGAAGAACACAAGGATAAGTGGGCTATTGTGACCGGCATGAACTTGCCAATGGTCATTGAAGCTTACGGTTCCCGGATGACAATGGATAACGCACATGAAATTGCTGCGCACATCCTACAAACGGCAAAAGATGGTGTACGCATCAAGCCAGAGTCGTTACAGCCAAAGGAAGAAGCATCCAAGGCTGATGCCGGCAGTAACCAACCAAAAGCCGCAATTGCGCCAGGAACAGTCTTAGGCGATGGGCACATTAAGTTTGGATTGGTACGTGTCGACTCACGTCTGCTTCACGGGCAAGTTGCCACTGCATGGACCCGTTCTGTTAATCCAGACCGCATTATCGTTGTTTCAGATAATGTTGCCAAGGATAAGTTACGAAAGAACATGATCGTTGAGGCAACACCACCGGGTGTTAAAGCCAACGTTATCCCAGTCGACAAGATGATTGAGGTTGCCAAGGATCCTCGTTTTGGTGCCACAAAGGCGTTGATTTTGTTTGAAACGCCAGAAGATGCATTACGTGCCATTCAGGGTGGTGTTGATATCAAGACGTTGAATATCGGTTCAATGGCTCACTCAGCTGGCAAAGTTGCTGTCAGCAAGGTTCTGTCACTTGGTAAAGAAGACGTTGAGACCTTCGATAAACTTAAACAAGCGGGCATTAAGTTCGATGTTCGGAAAGTGCCGGATGATTCATCAGCCAACATGGACGCTATCGTCGAAAAGGCTCGTAAAGAACTACAAAATTCATAATTTTTATCACATAGATAGGAGGATTTTCAAATGTCTGCTATATCAATGATTCTTATTGTAATCGTTGCATTCTTTGCCGGCATGGAAGGAATCTTGGATGAATTCGAATTTCATCAACCCTTAATTGCTTGTACGTTAATTGGTTTGGTTACAGGTCAATTGACAGCCGGACTTATTTTGGGTGGTTCCCTTCAAATGATTGCCTTAGGTTGGGCGAACATTGGTGCCGCTGTTGCACCCGATGCCGCATTGGCATCAGTCGCATCTGCTATTATTTTGGTTCAAGGTGGTCAAGGACGTGCAGGTGTCAGTTCGGCTATCGCGATTGCGATTCCACTGGCCGTTGCTGGTTTGTTCTTAACCATGATTGTTCGTACCATCACGGTTGCCATCATTCACATCATGGATGCTGCAGCTGAAAAGGGTAACTACCGCACGATTGATATGTGGCAAGTAATCTGTATCTGTTTACAAGGTTTGCGAATTGCGATTCCAGCAGCATTACTGCTGATTATCCCGGCCTCGCAAGTGCGTGCATTGCTTGAAGCAATGCCTAAGTGGTTATCAGATGGGATGGCCATTGGTGGTGGCATGGTTGTTGCCGTTGGGTACGCCATGGTTATCAACATGATGGCTTCTTCCGAAGTTTGGCCTTTCTTCGCAATTGGTTTTGCACTTGCTGCATTGACTGACCTGACTCTAATTGCTATTGGTACTATCGGCCTTTCCATGGCTCTGATGTACTTGAAGCTCGATGAACATGGTTCAAATGGCGGTAATGGAGGCGGTGGCAACAATAACACCGGTGATCCGTTAGGCGACATATTGGACGACTATTAAAATTAGGGGAGGGAAACGAAAATGGCTGATAATAAAACTGATACTAAAAAGATTAGTTTAACAAGAAACGACCGTTTAAAGGTTGCTTGGCGGTCAACGTTCATTCAAGGTTCTTGGAACTATGAACGTATGCAAAACGGTGGTTGGCTATATTCACTCATGCCTGCCCTGAACAAGTTATATACAAAAAAAGAAGACCGAATTGCCGCTTACAAACGGCACTTGGAATTCTTCAATACTCACCCATACTTAGCTTCACCAATTATTGGTGTTACGCTAGCCCTAGAAGAAGATCGTGCCAATGGTGCGCCGGTTGACGACGTTGCCATTCAAGGGGTTAAAGTTGGGATGATGGGTCCGTTAGCCGGTGTTGGTGACCCAGTCTTCTGGTACACCGTTCGTCCTATTGTTGGTGCCTTAGGTGCATCATTGGCGATTGCTGGTAACATTGTCGGACCAATTCTGTTCTTCGTTCTTTGGAACTTAATCCGTTGGGGATTTATGTGGTACACCCAGGAATTTGGTTACCGTGCCGGTTCACGAATCACTGATGACTTATCTGGTGGTTTACTACAAAAAGTTACTCGTGGTGCTTCCATGATGGGGATGTTTGTTATTGGGGCCCTGATTCAACGTTGGGTTAAGATCGACTTTAAGCCTGTTGTTTCACGGATTACCCAACAAAAAGGTGCCTTTATCGACTGGAATAAATTGCCAAAGGGCGCCAATGGAATCAAAGAAGCCTTAACTCAATACAACTTGGGTAAAGGTTTGTCATTAGACAAAGTTAAAGTAACGACATTGCAAGATAACTTGGATCAATTGATTCCCGGTTTAGCTGCTCTGTTACTGACCTTCTTATGTATGTGGTTATTAAAGAAGAAAGTTTCACCAATCATCATCATTCTTGGTATTTTCATCGTTGGTATTTTACTTCACGTGGTTGGTTGGCTTTAATCAAAAGTTACGGTTTGTTAGGGGCACTCATTTTCGGGCAACCGGAAGTAAGTGCCCTTGGCATTATGAACAGGTTATCGTTGCTGCGTTTGAAAATCGTGATTAACGTAGTATGATGCGAATAGGCGTTTGAATACAGGTTAGGAGAGAAGAACATGGTTGAATCACTGAATACAAAGGTTGAAATGGTTATCGATGGTACTTCCTATATGGGGCTGGGCGACTACGGCAAGATTATGGTCGGTGATAAGGCCTTTGAGTTTTACAACGATCGTGACAGCAATAAGTTTATCCAGATTCCATGGGAGGATGTCGATTTAGTGATTGCCTCAGTAATGTTCAAGGGTAAAGTGATTCCTCGTTATGCGCTTCAAACAACGCGGAACGGAACTTACAAGTTTTCTTCACGGCATCCTAAAGCTGTGCTTCGTGCCATTCGTAATCATGTTGATGCGGATCATATTGTTCGCTCGTTGACGTTCTTTCAGGTTATGCGCCGCAATTTAAAGGCGTTATTTACCCGGCGACCACGATCAAGAAAACAAAAGCAACAGTAATTAACTGTCAAACTTGTAAACGCCACGTACTGTCACTTGCTGGCAGTACGTGGTGTTTTTGCTTTTTAATCGCGTTAAAAGGGAGTGCTATACTAGAAATCATTAACTAATAGAAAGAATGACTGTAAATTCATGGGAATCTTTTTTGAAAGTGCGCAGGGTGTTTTAATTATTATTCTGATGGTGGCTGTGGGATATGTCCTCGCAGGCAAAGGGTGGTTTAATGAGAACTCAACCCGATTGTTGGCTAAGCTGGTCACCCAGATAGCTTTGCCCCCATACATGATTATTTCTATTACACGGGATTTTTCCAAACGTGAATTGTATGCCTTATTGCCTGATTTACGTTTCCCTGTCATTTCAATGATGCTGCTGATGATTCTTGCATGGGGACTGGTGTACGTTTTGCGAATCGATCCCAGCCGCAGGGGCCTGTTTACATCCATGTTCTTTAACTCAAACACAGTGTTCGTCGGGCTGCCAATTAACATGGCCATCTTTGGTAGTAAGAGCTTACCATATGTGTTGGTGTACTACATGGCCAATACGACGATCTTTTGGACGATCGGCGTCTACTTTATTCAACGTGATGGGTCAGTCGGAGAGCATCTCACGTTTGGCATGATTTTGCGTAAAATTTTCTCTGCGCCACTGATCGGATTCATGATTGGGGTTGTGCTGGTCTTGATCAATGTACATTTGCCAAAGTTTTTGAACCAAACGTTCGCGTATCTGGGCGGTTTGACGATACCGTTATCCATGCTCTTCATCGGTGTTTCCGTGTACAATGCAGGCCTTAAGAATATGCGGCTGAATCGAAGCAGCTTGGGTGTCTTGTCTGGGCGGTTCATCTTTGCGCCGGTTTTGATGATATTGCTTGTTATGCATGCGGATATGCCGACACTGATGAAGCAAGTTTTCGTTCTGCAGTCTTGTATGCCGGTAATGACAAACGCACCTGTGGTTGCTAAGTTGTATCATGCAGACGCTGATTTTGCGTCAATTATGGTTACAGAAACGACACTAATGTCACTTATCGTGGTTCCAATCATGATGGTTTTGATTCAAAAAGTGGTTTGATCCTTAGGAAATTCGTAACAACTTCACTTTTTCTTAATTTTTTTGTGCCCGCATGTTTGACAACAAGTTGCGTTAAACCGCGTTTTCAAGAACTTTTCATGGCATGATGTAACCTTTCTGTAACATTCGTAACAAAGTGTTATATGGCTGGTATGGACCTGTTACACGCGAAGACTAGTATTAATCACAGTAATTGCTACATAGAGTCGTTCAAACGGGATGAATTGTTTAGGAGTGAATAACGTGAAAAAGTCTATTAAAAACGTATTATTAACAACTGCTGGTGCCGCCAGCGTTTTAGCTGGTGTTCAATTATCAGCTAATGCTTCAACTGTAAAATCAATTAAAGGTGACACTGTGTGGGCTTTCGCACAAAAAAACCACACCACTGTTGATGCCATTGTACAGGCGAACCATTTGACTGATGCCAACTTAATCTATGTTGACCAGAACTTGATTATTCCTGATGACAATGACAACAAGACGTCATCATCACAGGCTAGTCAAGCTGCGCCAACTGCTAGTCAGGCTACAAGTCAAGCTGCAACATCAGCTACCAGTGCTGATGCTAACGGTGACTACACAGTTGTTGCTGGTGACACGTTAAACGCCATCGCTTCTAAAACAGGTAAGTCAGTTTCTGACTTGGCTTCTTTGAACGGTATCTCAAACGTTAACGTTTTGATGGTTGGTCAAGTATTGCACACAACTGGTACTGCTTCCCAAGCTGCTAGTCAAGCACCAGCTTCCCAAGCTAGTCAAGCATCACAAGCTAGCCAAGCTCCTGCTTCACAGGCAAGCCAAGCCTCACAAGCTAGCCAAGCACCTGCATCTCAGGCCTCACAGGCAACTAGTGTTGCGAGTCAGGCTGCTTCACAAGCACCAGCTTCACAAGCCTCACAGGCTCAGACTTCACAAGCCGCACCTGCTACAAACAATGACACTACAGCGACTAATGTCAACACGCCAGCACCTGCTGCAGCCTCAACTGCCTTTGGTGGTGCTCAGGCTGCCGGTACTGCCGGATTCTACAGCGGTGTTCAAGGTTACCCAGCTGGCCAATGTACTGCCTTTGTAGCTGGTATCTTACAAGCTGAAGGTATTTCTAGTTCTAAGTGGGCTTACCTTGGTAATGGTAATGCCTGGGGTGCTAACGCTGCTGCTCGTGGCGTTGCAGTCAACCAAACACCAACTGCCGGTTCAGTTGCATTCTTTGGCTACATGCACGTTGCTTATGTTACTGGTGTTAACGGTAACGGTACGGTTAACATCATCGAAGGTAACTTCAATGGTCAAGCCTACAACGCACGGACTATCTCTGCTAGCGAAGCTGCTGGATACATCCACTTCTAAATTGAATTTAATTAAAAGAATCGTCCTTGTGACGGTTCTTTTTTCTTTGAACTAGTTTCACTTCACCTTACTGGCATGGTACGATAATTGATGTGAACTAATAACGTCAGGCTAAGTAGAAGAATTAAGACGAGTTGGGATGAGAGAAATGGTAGAGTTGGTTATTATTCGTCATGGTGAGAGCACGGCAAATCGTGACAATATTTATACAGGGTGGACCGACGTTCCGTTGACACCTAAGGGAATCGAGCAGGCAGAGCAGGCTGGCGAAATTCTGGCAGCGACTGGGTTACAATTTACAGATGTGCACACTTCTTTGCTACAACGTGCGATACAGACAACTCACCTAGTCCTGGACGAGATTCATCAACTTTGGATTCCTGAACACAAAAGTTGGCGGTTAAATGAGCGTCACTATGGCGCCTTACGTGGACTTAATAAAGATCAAACACGAATTCAGTTCGGTGCAGACCAGGTGGCCAAGTGGCGCAGAAGTTTTAATGTTGTGCCGCCACTTTTGGACCAGCCAGATCATTTGGACGACAGGCGATACGCTAGTTTTCCAAAGACGATTTTGACGCGTGGTGAAAGCTTAGCCATGGCCTATGACCGTTTGATACCATACTGGGTGGACGAAATCGCACCACGTCTCCTTGATGGTCACAATCAACTGGTTGTGGCCCATGGCAGCACCCTGAGAGCGCTAATCAAGTATTTGGACCATGTTAGCGACGCAGACATTAGTAAGGTCGAGGTACCCAATGCAGAGCCAATTCACTACACGTTTGATGAACATTTAAATGTAATTAATAAACAGATTTTGTGATTTTTAACTATAACAAAAGGGATTGCCAACATTTGCGTGAGCACATGTCGGAAACCCCTTATTTTTTTGGCTTTGTTAGTGGGAAGCTAATGGTAAAAATGGTTCCTTGTGGATGATTATCATTGACAGTGACTTTACCACGGTGACTGTCAATGATCCACTTAGCAATAGAGAGACCAAGACCGTTGCCACCGGTGGCGCGACTTCTTGATTTATCAACACGATAGAAGCGGTCAAAAACGTGCGCTTTATCTTGGTCTTTGATGCCCATACCCGTGTCCTTTACTTGAAGTTCCCAACGATTGTTAACGAGTTGAGCTGAGAAGCTGATAGTTGCACCTGCCTCGGTGTATTTCAGCGCATTATCCAAGAAAATGACAATCAATTGGTGGATTCGTTGCTTGTCAATCACTAAATCGCGGTCAAGCTGAATATTCTCCTCAAAGTGTTTATCCTGGCTGTCTGCAATTTCTGAGTACGGTTGAATGACTGTTTCCAAAAATGGTGCCATCGCGACAGACTCGGTTCGAATCTGTGTCATATCCGAATCCGAACGCGCTAGTAACAGTAAGTCACTGGTTAGCGAATTCAAACGTCTTACTTCAGAAAGGGACATGGTGATTTGTTCGGTTTGATCCATGACCTTATCATTTGGGCGAGTTAACATCATTTCGAGTTTATTTTGGATGACAGTCAGTGGTGTCCGTAATTCATGGGCAGCATTGGCTACGAATTCGCGCTGTCGTTGCCAAGATCGGAGAATTGGCCGCATATTGAGACGCGCCAGCACATAACTCAGCAAGATTGAAATTAACCAGAAGGTCACCATCGTCCACAATAGTGTGCGTTTGAATACATCAACAGAAACGTGTTCGGAATCGGTGTTAGTCACAATCATCACGTAGTAGCCGCCATAACCCAACGCATTGTTGGTAGCCGGAACTTTAATTGTCATCGTGCGAAAGTTGTTTTGGCCGTTCACACGAATGTCGCGCAGTTCATTCAAATGATGTGGATTGAGTTTGATTTGTTGAAGCACATTAACATAATCGTTTTGGGAACCATTTTTTTTCTTCTTTTTTGGCTGGTTAGCTGAGTTATTTGCGTTTGGCGTGCCGGCCATCGGATTGCCATTGATGAGTGTACCGTCTGAGTCAAACACCAGCAGAGATGTTCGGAAGGCGATGGCCCGGTATGCGTCCTGGCTAGCCGGACCACCAGTTACACGTTGCCCAAGTAATATTTGACGTTGCACCTTGATTCCGCGCGTGACACTTTGATAAATGGAGGGTTGAAAAACCTGCCATAAGATAGTGCCCAATGTAAGAAAGATGACGGCGAAACTGATGAGTTCGCTGACAAATAGCCACCATTGTTGTTTGCCGAAGGCGTGTTGTGCTTGTTTCGTTTTCACTGTTCTGCTCCCACAAGGTAACCAGCGTTACGCAATGTTTTGATGTATGCGTCCGCACCGGTTGGCTTGAGTTTCTTTCTGAGGTTTGAAACGTAAACTTCGACTACTGTAATGGATGTTTCAGAATCAAATCCCCAGAGGCGATCAAAGATTTGATCCTTGGTCACAATCGTTCCTTGATTCTGAATAAAGTACACCAGCAAGTCGAATTCTTTGCCGTTCAATTGCACAGGCTTGTCATTAACAGTAACAGCATGGTTTTGTAAATTAATACTGATGCTGCCCATAGTCAGAATGTTTTCGTTTAGAAAGCTACCGCTACGTTTTAGTAGTGCTCGCACCCTTAATAAAAGTTCTTCGCGATGAAAAGGCTTGGTGAGGTAGTCATCTGCGCCTAGATTAAAGCCACGGATTTTGTCATCCAGGCCGTCCTTGGCGGTTAAAAATAGGACAGGGACGTCTAAGTGTTGTTCCCGAATGGCCTTGAGAACATCCAGACCACTTTCCAGTGGCAGCATCCAATCGAGAATGATGAGATCGTAGATTCCTTGAGTGGCCATGAATTCACCATCTTCCCCATCAAACGCCTGGTCGCAGGTAATCACGTCGGTGAGCAATTCCTTGATGCTGTCTGACACGGTGTGGTCATCTTCAACAATTAAGCCTCGCGCAAGTTGTTGCATAATTTGTCTCCCCCTCGAAGATAAGAATTCTCTAGTTGTTAAACTTGTTTTATCAAACGTAAATTTATTTGGGTATTGGATTACTTTTGATTATTGTAGTCGAAAATGCCCTCCGATGCGACTGCTGGAACCAAACAACTGGATGGATTAACTAGCCAACCATTGTCACAGAGCTGGTGATAAGTTTTGGTAACTGGCACCCAGATTCCTTCACGTAAAATGTCAGCGATAGTGGCCCAAAATAATGGATCACGTTTTTGTTGGCGTGTGACGTTCACTTCAAACTTTTGACCGGTTTCTGTTTCGGCCACAAGGGTGGGGCATTGTGCCACAATAACTTTTGCTGAAATTAAATCACGAGAATCCTTTAACATATCGATCACTCCATTCGAACACAAGATGTTTAGTTCGTTCCGATTGCTTTGGAACATGATTAATCATATTGAACGCAACATAAAGAGAGCTTAAAAGCTAGAAAAGAAAAAGTAAAGGGCCGTGGAAAATGGCAAACAAAAAGCTGTGAGCGCTAAACTCACAGCTTTTATCATTCACTAAATGTACACTTATTAAGCTAAGGCACCCATTGGATCCCAAGGCTGTAACATTTTTGGTTCTTGTTCCTGAGCCTTTTGCAGGTTTTCAGGCATAAAGTTCTTGTTAACAACAACTTGGTAACAATATTCGTCCATCCAAGCATCGCTCATGACAAAGTAACCTTTGTCACCAACTTTATCGCCCCATGAATTTTCAACCTTCCACTTAGTTGGCTTGCCATCGACAAGATCAACACCAGTCAATACCATGGCGTGAGTCATCAGACTTTCGCCGTAGTCCAGGCGTTCTGCCTTGCTCATGGAGAAGTCAACGTCGAATAATTCATCCTTAGCGTAAACTTTAGTATCCATGATGCCGTTCTTACGGTCAGAACTTTGACCAACATCACAACCGAACCAAACGCTTTGACCGGCCTGCAATTGTGCAATGGCCATTTGCTTGAAGTCTTCCATTGAGACGTTCAAATGTTTAACTTCACGGCCACCGACCACGTTACCTAACATTTCAACGGTGTAGGTCTTGTTATATTCCTTGTCATCAGTTGGAGCATTGATGATAGAAACATATTGAGACAGATCCCACTTAACATACTTGTCGTAGAATGTTTTAGGCGTTAAATCGCGATCAATATGGTATTCCTTGTTACTGTCACGGTATTCGAAATCAAACTTAGTGACAGGTTCACCGAAGCTGTAAGATAAGATGCGATAAACTTCTTGTAATTTACGATCTTTCATTTCGTCAATTTCTGCGCGGCTAGCCTTGTTAGCGACCAGTTCACGGAATTCAACGGCATCCTTACGTAACTTCAGGTTTAACAAACTGTTGATCTGACCAGAAGCAGATGAGTTAAAGGTTTCTGGCATTGCAGATTGTGGAACCACCCCATATTTTTCAATGATGGCGCAAATCATGTCCCATTGACCACCGTCTTGTTGAGGCGTTTCCATCAAGAAAGCAACTTTACGGTCATCTAATGGCTTGTCGGCCGTGTTGATGACGTTTTCGTAAAAGTAGTTAGCTTTTTCGAACTTGTCCCAGAAGTACGTATAGTTTTGGGATAATTCAAAGTCACCAGGCAGGTTAAAGGTGTCCTTCATAGCGTGGCGCATGGTGTTCAATGCGGCAAACATCCAGCAACGCCCACTTTGTTTCTGGTTAGCAACATGACCAGTGTCCAAATCAATGGAGAAGATTGGTGTCATGTTGACATTTGCAATGTCATCTTGGGCAGTTGCTAAGATACCGTTTTTCTTAACGGCACGTTCCAAAACAGAGGCGTCCTTGCGGTCTGACAATTCGCTTTCGTAACGGCGAATCTGATCAGGTGTAATTTCAGTACTCAAATGGCTCACTCCTTTTTATATGCATGCAAACAGTATACTGCATTAGAAGAACATTAAAAAGAGGTGAGTGGACGCAAACTAGATTTGTGCTTCCACAATGAGTGAAGTTGTTAAACGAGAGCTGGTTCATGAAGTTTTTCGTTGCTAACGCTAGTGCCGGATAACAGATAACATAGGTAGTTACGAAAAAAGACAATCAGCAAAATCGCTGATTGTCTTTTTTCGTGCATAATCAATTAACGGTCCAAGACCATGTCATAAGCGACATTTCGTTCGTCTGGTTGGCCGCCCGTGACGGGCACCAAACCGATGTATGAAAAACCATTCGTTTCGATTACATGTTGCATGCCAAAGTTTTGCGGATGAGTGTCAATCCGCACGCTCTCAACTTCTGGGTCGAGACGGATCTGTTCCAACATGAGATCAAAGAAATCATGTGTGAGGTGATGACCACGAGATGCTTTAGCCATGGCCACACGGTGAATAGACACGTAATTTGTTTCTGTGCCAGTTACACGCCATGTGCCATCCGTGATTCCTTCATACGGGTGATCGATACCTTTCACGAGAGAAGCAATCGCTAAAATTGTGCCTTCGTCGTCTTTTAAAGCAACGGTTTCGCCGCGATCAATATCGCCAGCGATGACGCTGTCTTCTGGATAACCATCTTGCCATTGGTTGATTCCTTGTTCTGCCAAGAAGTCACGGGCATCAGCAATGATGTCCTTAATTGCTGGTAGGTCGTTCATTTCTGCGAAGTGTAGAGTTACGTTAAGCGTTGATGTTGTCATGAGACTCGCTCCTTTTTATTGGTGACATAACGAGAACCGTTCATTAAACGATATCGAATTTACGTTCAATGGCTTGTCGGTGTTATGACACGTGCAATGTGCTGCTAATAGCAGCCAGGTTGATTCACGAGGAATCATGACAGTGACCATATTATGGGTGCGTAACTCCTCATCAGTTACACTTTTCATTGGCTGGTCACTGCCTGATGAAAAGGTCATTTTGTCGACCACGAAAAAGCATTTTACACGGTTTACTTACAAAAGGCTAGTGTTTTGAACATTAATTTTTAACTCATAATTTCAATTATAAAAAGGACTCCAAAGGCTTGCTAAATCAAGCCATGTGAAACTTTCACAACGGTGCACAGAGAACTCTAATCAGACGCTACTGCAATGTCTGAAAACAAAGTTGCTAGTCGAAAGATGAAACTGAAAAAAAGCCTAATCCGTTACGACTTTGTCAACAATCTTGTTGAGCTTGAAATATTTGATAAGAAATGCCACGCACGGGAAGTAATATTTTAGGTACTGAAACAAACAGTACAATAACTCATTATTGTTTAATACATCGTAAATGCTTGCCTCATACATGTTTGTCGCTGGTTACTGTGGCGCACGGATCTATATTGCGTAACTCTTCAGCATCGTTTCTTGAAGAAAGAAGTTTATGCCGACTGATGACATTCATTTAGGGTTGAGCAAATTGGACGAAAATAATGAGTTGAAGTGTTGCTTGAATCGTTTGGCTTTTAAAGCACTAACTTACGGACGCAAACCACTCTGGACACATTATTAGGAAGTTTAAATATGGCAAAACAGCAGACCGCGACACAAATTGTAATTGAAATGATGGATGAAAGTTATCTACGTGATTTTCTCAAAGTTGAGCAACATTTAAAATGCATTGGAAAAAATCTTGGTGTTGGATGGCGTGGACTATCCTTGCTTAATCAGATTGCAAAAAATGATCGAATTACTTTAGATGTGTTGGCAAAACAAAATCATATTACCAAGGGTGCTATTTCTACACAAATAAAGACGTTGTTGCAATTTGGTCTAATTGAAGTTGAGGTTAGTCCGGATGATCGACGTCAGCATTTTATTCACCTTACACTCAAGGGAAAACAAGTGATCAAAGAATTAGATGTTCACGAAAAGAAAACAGTCGCGTCAATCCTTGAAGAAATGAGTCTCACAGAAATCACGCAGTTGAGTGAATACTTTGAACACTTTGTGGCTGTGTTAGATCAAAGCATAGAGGACTAAAAATATTGCGTGATCGATCACGATTTCAGATCAGTTAATCATTTCGTGTTGTGTCATGTCATCGTTATTAATGGGATACAAATAGTACTTATTTATTGATTCACTGACTTAACTTTAGGCAAAATCACCTTCAAACAGTAAAACGGACATCCAGTTTTTCCCCTGAATGTCCGTTTTACTGTTTATTTGCACTTGTAAATGACTTGTCAAAAATAACCTATTAACTTAACGTGAAGACAACTTATTTGTCGAGTAAATCGTTTATCCATTCGATGGCCAAAGTTAACCAGTGGGCTACGTGTGGCAAATCTGTCCCTGGTTTCCAGGCCGTAACATTGTTGGCAAGCGCCAAGCCGTGTGGTCCGTGGTTAAAAACATGGAGTTCAAGTGGTAAGTTGTGATTATAACTTTCCTGAACGTACGATAATGTGTTTGTTACAGGAACCGCTTGATCTTCATTAGTAACCCAAGCGAAAACTGGCTTATTTTTCACGGTGACGTGTTGTTCAGCTGCATATTTAGTTGGATCATCAGTCCATTGTGCAATGGTTTTTTCATCTTTGGGGAAACCTAATAATGGGCTGATGACGGGATAACCAAGGATGGCGCCGGCTGGTTCCAACACGCTGGCAGTGGCACCAGTGGTTTCGCTTAACCATGATGAGGACCAGTAATCATTGTAGAGTGCCACAATGTGACCACCAACTGACATTCCAAATGGAATGACAGCGTTGGCATCGACTGGCCAATCAGGATTTTGCTTGAGTTGACTAATCGTTTGACCGAGTTCAACTATCGGCGCTGGCAGTAGGGGAGTGACTTCGCCGACGAAGGAGTACCGCAAGTAGACGGCATTGAAACCCTTGGCAAAGAAGGTTAAAGCGACACTTTCAGCTTGTGCTTCAGGAATATGGGTATATGAACCACCAGGAACAATTACGATAGTTGGAAAAGTGGTTTGACCTTGTTGACCGGGTCGATCTTGCATAAAACCTTTATAATAGCTGTGTTGGTTTAACATTTTTTTGACAATTTGCATGACATTCACCTCGTGTTCATGATAGAGCCCAATGGTGACGGAGTGCAACTAATTCGTGATGTAACGGCAAAATTGATTGGAAGGTAATGAGGATGGCAATACCATTAAAAACGGCACGTTTAGAGCTACGAAGTATTCGAGAATCTGATTTATCGGCTTTTACTCAAATTGTTGGAAATCCGCGTGTTGCGATGCCAGCAGGTTTTCAGCCGGTTCATAATGAATTTGAAGCACGTTTTTTGATGCGTCAAACATTGGGGCAACGCTGGATTTGGGGCGTTACTCGTCGGGAAGAGGACCAAATTATTGGTACCGTTGGACTTTATGGCAGAACAGGACATGATGGCGCATTGGTGCACGGTGAACGAGATATTGGCTACATGCTTAACGAAAATTTTTGGGGTCACGGATATATGCCTGAGGCGGTGATGGCAGTCTTAACTTATGGCTTTGACCAAGGGTTACAAGCAGTATGGGGATCTTATTTTTCGGACAATGAACGTTCGGCGCGTATTTTTGAGCGGTTTGGTTTTCAATTTGATCATGAGATTCAGCATTCGGCAACTGATTTTTTCGCACCAGGGAAAACAGAGCGTTTTTTTCGGTTAACACCAAATGATTTTGCATTGCATCAGTAAAAAGTGGTCGAGGTTAATGGTTGAGTTACGTTTATCATTACTGTTCGGTATGCTATGATGGCAGTGGTAAGTTATCTCTATCGTGATAATTAGGTTAGGAAGAAATTATGCAATTAACGAGGGGCTTTGAGCAGGCCGCATGTATTTTAGCGTTACTCGCAACCCAAGATACGAACGTACCCATCACATCTGAAGTCATTCACACTAGATTGGGTGGATCACAAACTTATATGCGAAAAATCATTCGCAAACTGGTCGTTGCTGGTCTAGTTAGATCCGTGTCTGGTAATCAGGGTGGATTTACGTTGGGGCGTAATTCACGTCAAATTACTGTTTGGGATGCGGTGGTAGCGACAGAGGGTGATATTCAAACATATCCCAACAATGGCTTGATTGATCGGGTATTCGATGATGTTGAACCACTGGCTAACCGTGGCACACAGGTGTTGACAGACATCTTTGTTGCCGCAGATGAGCAGTATAAACATGTGTTACAAGAAACGTCGGTTCATCGGATTTTGGTTCATATTTTTCAGTCACAAATTATCCCGACTGTTGATTGGAATGAAAGTACGGTGAACTATCCGAATTTCACTGCCAAACTAAAGGCACTTATCCATGGAGAAAATTAGCGTTTTCTCGGGTAAATGGCTGATTGATTTGATGAATACGTTTTCATTTTTGCTGAAAGCCTTGCAATTTGCGGGGCTTCTTTTTATACTCTGTTTATATCGAATGAAGAGGTTGCGACAATCATGAGTCGCCAAGTTGAGAACGTACAGGTTCTGTAACGCTTGGTTAAAGGGTGCGTCGCCGAAATGAGCTGCTGCTGTATCAGTATCTTGTTGGGACGTTGGTGAATAATCAACGAACTGTCGTGGTAAATAAAAACGCCACGGAGCGCTATCTAACGATTGACCAGGATGAATTTGACGGTCGGTTTGTTTAGCGTGTCTTTGTGCATGATAAACAGACCGGCCTTTTATTTATTCAGATTACATCAAGTGCTTCTCTTTAGAAAATGGGAGGAACTCGATATGGCAGAAAATGAGAATCGCGCGGTTTGCCGCGAATTGAAGACGCGACATTTATCAATGATCGCGTTAGGTGGCAGTATTGGAACAGGGTTGTTCGTTGCATCCGGTTCCGCAATTTCGGCAGCTGGCCCTGGTGGTGCTTTGGTTGCTTATGTGGCAATTGGGATTATGGTCTACTTCTTAATGACCAGCTTGGGTGAGATGGCAACATACATGCCGCTGACTGGTTCATTTGCGGCATATTCGACTAAGTTTGTGGATCCCGCATTGGGATTTGCAATGGGGTGGAATTACTGGTTTAACTGGGCGATTACGTTAGCCGTGGATGTTTCGACGGCGGCCTTAGTTATGCAATTTTGGTTACCAAACGTACCGGCATGGATTTTTAGCATGATCGCATTAGCAATTATTTTTACTATCAATGCATTATCGGTTCGTTCGTTTGGTGAAACAGAATACTGGATGTCCATTATCAAAGTGGTCACAGTTCTGATTTTCTTAGTCATTGGGACCTTAACGATTTTTGGTATCATGGGCGGTCACGCAACTGGTTTTTCAAACTTAACTTATAAAAAGGCGCCATTTGTTGGCGGTGTGCCAGCATTGCTCTCCGTGTTCGTCGTAGCTGGTTTCTCATTCCAAGGGACTGAATTAATTGGGATTGAAGCTGGTGAAAGTGAAACACCTGAAAAGAGTATTCCCAAGGCGATTCGCCAAGTGTTCTGGCGGATTCTGTTATTCTACATTTTGGCAATCTTTGTTATTGCCTGCATCATTCCTTATACAAGCAAGGATCTGCTGGGTTCAAGTGCCACAGACATTGCCATCAGTCCATTTACGCTGGTCTTCCGTCGGGCAGGGTTAGCTGCGGCCGCTAGTGTGATGAATGCGGTTATTCTAACGTCTGTTATTTCATCAGCTAACTCAGGGATGTACGCTTCCACTCGGATGTTGTACTCCTTGGCAAACGAAGGCTACGCGCCAAGCTTCTTTGGTAAGACGAACAAGCGTGGGATCCCTATGGCTTCGTTGGTTGGAACCACAGTTATCGGATTATTAACTTTCTTGACCAGTATCTTTGGACCAAAGTTATACATGTACCTAGTTGCCGCTTCTGGTCTGACCGGATTCATTGCTTGGTTGGGGATTGCGATTAGCCATTACCGTTTCCGTCGTGCCTTTCTTAAGCAAAGACACCAGTTAAGCGAACTCCGTTACCATGCAAAGTGGTTCCCATTTGGTCCCATTTTGGCATTCGTGCTGGGGATCGTTGTCATTGTTGGTCAAAACTTGAAGTCGTTTGCACAACTCGATTTGCAAGCTATCTTGGTAACGTACATGAGTGTGCCGTTGTTCCTGATCCTGTGGGGTTATTACAAGATCCGTCACCGGACTCATATCATTCCATTGGACAAGGTTGACTTGATGCCAAAAACAAATGGTGAAAGTTACACGGCCGCTGATGCTTCGGCTGCCTCAGGTGATATTGAAAGTAGTGCAACAGTTGAGACGGTTGCACAAGCGGGTAAAAAGACCACGAGCGCAACGTCAGCGGCTCACGATTTGACGAATGATGAATCGGTAGCACCTAAAAATGATTCGATTAAATAATGGATCAATTTTAAATTGAATTAAATGTGAAATCAAATAGAACTCGCTTGGTACGAATACAAAAATTTGTATCGGCGAGTTTTTATTATATTCAAAGCTAAATGTCATCAAATAAATATATTTAATTTTGGTCGGGCACAATATGAAAAGGCTATCTTTGTTAGTATGGCTCGTTTTGATAAAAAATAAGGTTGTCCATTTGGTTATGACAGAAAGATTACGTTTTAATTTGTAAGCTACAAAATATGGCGAGATTCTCCGAGCGTGATACAATATGTAGGTAGTTAAAGGATAAACACGTTCTGTCACGGTTGACCACGCATTGTGGTGCGGTTGATAGAGATCAGGGGAGATAAAGACATGATTGTTTTAGCAGGAACGATTGGTGCAGGAAAAACGAGCTTAACTGATTTATTGGCAAGTCACTTACATACACAGGCCTTTTATGAATCAGTGGAAGATAATCCAATTCTGCCATTATTTTACAAGGATCCAAAAAAGTACGCTTTTTTGCTTCAAATTTACTTCTTAAATAAGCGGATGGATTCTATCAAGGCTTCTTTTGCCGATGATGAAAGTGTTATGGATCGTTCAATTTATGAAGATTCATTGCTTTTCCACTTGAATGCCGACCTAGGTCGTTCGACGGAAACAGAAGTTGACATCTATGATTCCTTATTAGAGAACATGATGCAGGAATTGCCAGATGCACCGCATGAAAAGAACCCTGATCTTTTGATCCACATCGACATTTCGTTTGACACCATGTTACAAAGAATTCAAAAACGTGGTCGTGAATACGAACAAATTGATAACGATCCTTCATTGTACGAATACTACAAACAATTGAACGATCGTTATACAGCTTGGTACAACAATTATGATCATGGCCCTAAAATGCGGATCGATGGTGATAAGTATGACTTTGTTGAAGATCCAGATGCAGCAAATGCCGTTCTTGCACAAATTGATGCAAAATTGAGTACACTTCAATTGGCGACTGCTTAGTTTGGGTTAATAAGGGTTGCACAAGTCTTTTAGTTGCTATAAGCTGTCCATAGACATAAACAGATATTAAACACAGTTGCATTTAGTATTGCGATTAAGAGAGCCGGTGGTTGATGAGAACCGGATCGCAATCATTCCGGCAACGTTTTAAGTGGGCGGTTAATCCCGCACGGCGAAAGTCGTTAGTATGTTCGAGAGCACCAGCAATGGTGAACTTGGGTGGTACCGCGAATTCACGTCATTCGTCCCAATTGTGATGGGACGAGTGGCGTTTTTTTGTGAAAAAAATGGAGGTAGTTAGATGTTAGACATTAAACGGATTCGTAATAATCCAGATGAAGCTAAGGAAAAGTTGGCAACGCGGGCAATTAAGCCTGAGCAGATTGATGACGTAATCGCTTTGGATGAACAGCGCCGTGATTTACTCAAACAGACGGAACAGTTAAAGGCTAAACGAAACAGGGTTTCGGATGCCATCAGCGTTGCGAAAAGAAATCATGAAGACGCCGATAAACAGATTGCCGAAATGCGTGAAGTTGGTGCTGATATTAAGGCATTAGACACCAAGTTGGCTGAAGTATTGGACGAGTTCAACGATAAGATGGCCCGCTTACCTAACTTTCCTCACGATACAGACCCTGTTGGTCCAGACGAAAATTATTCTCGCGAAGACCGTAAAGTGGGTGCTATTCCACATTTTGACTTTGAACCAAAGGCACACTGGGATATTGGTGAAGCTTTAGGAATCCTAGATTTCAAACGGGCCGCTAAGGTTTCCGGTGCTAGATTCGTTTACTACA
The DNA here is from genome assembly GCF_009863985.1 of Furfurilactobacillus milii. Classification (GTDB taxonomy): domain Bacteria; phylum Bacillota; class Bacilli; order Lactobacillales; family Lactobacillaceae; genus Furfurilactobacillus; species Furfurilactobacillus milii_A. Next base: position 47,771 of record NZ_WEZT01000004.1, read on the forward strand.
TGGGCATGGGCGCTAAACTAGAACGTGCCGTTTACAACTTTATGCTGGATCAACATGAAGAAGAGGGATACGAAGAAGTTATTCCACCTTACATGGTAAATGGTGCATCGATGTATGGCACTGGTCAATTTCCTAAGTTCAAGGAAGATGTTTTCCAGATTCAGGACCAAGACTTGACGTTAATCCCTACTGCTGAAGTACCGTTGACGAATTACTACCGCGACGAAGTGTTGGATGAAGCGCAACTACCTGTTTATGTGACTGCTTTGACACCTAGCTTCCGTTCTGAAGCGGGTTCTGCTGGCCGTGACACGCGTGGTTTAATCCGGATGCATCAATTCAACAAGGTTGAAATGGTTAAATATGTTAAACCAGAAGAATCTTATAAAGAATTGGAAAAAATGACTGGTAACGCTGAAAACATTCTGCAAAAATTAGGTTTGCCATACCACGTTATTACTTTAGCAACGGGTGACATGAGTTTCACAGCAGCTGAAACACACGACCTTGAAGTTTGGATTCCACATCAAGAAACGTACCGTGAAATTTCCAGTTGTTCTAACTGTGAAGATTTCCAGGCACGTCGAGCACAAATCCGTTACCGTGATGTAGACGGTAAGGTTCACTTGGTCCACACATTGAATGGTTCTGGTCTGGCCGTTGGTCGGACGGTCGCAGCTATTTTGGAAAACTACCAAAATGAAGACGGCTCGGTTACCATTCCGGATGTGCTGGTTCCTTACATGCATGGTGTGACTAAGATTACTAAAGAAAACGCCCACGCAAAGCACGTTGAAGACTAATTGATCTGCAATTTAAACAAACGAATCATGTGATGACTACCATTATGGTGGCCAACATGGTTCGTTTTTTATTAGTGTTGTTATTTCGTTGGTTGAACTGAGTGTTTTTGAGGAATTTTAATTGGAATAATCTTGGCGATTCTGGATTGTATTTACGTAACGCCGCCGCTATTAACGTCGTTGGTTATCTTGCTAGTGCAATGTGAGCGGAAGAGTGTCAGGGTTGAAATCTATAGTGAAGGTGTTGCTAATTCGGTGGGGTTGCCGAATTAACAACACGGACGAGTTTGAAGACTTGTTCTTTAAGGCTTCAAGTCGAAGTGAAAGACCGGTTTTGGGGTTTGAACTGGTCCCACAATGATTTCAACCCTGACAATCGAACGCGAGAGTTTTCTTCAAACAGAATTTGAACAGTAAGAACTATAGTTAACTACGGTTAATGAAAAATAAATGGCAAAAATTGAAGAAAAATGCGGAACAGTGTTGACAGTTTTTGAGCGTAAATGATATTATCTAATAGTTGTCTGATGAGGGAACAGAATCAGATGCTGCGGATGTGGCGGAATTGGCAGACGCGCTAGATTTAGGTTCTAGTGTCTTTTGACATGGAGGTTCGAGTCCTCTCATCCGCATCATGTTGCCGACTTAGCTCAGTTGGTCAGAGCACCGCTCTAGTAAAGCGGGGGTCGGAGGTTCGAATCCTCTAGTCGGCATGGTTCCATTTGTTTTATTGTTATGCGGAAGTAGTTCAGTGGTAGAACATCACCTTGCCATGGTGGGGGTCGCGGGTTCGAATCCCGTCTTCCGCTTTTCATAACGCTGTTATGAGAATGCACCCATAGCGCAACTGGATAGAGTGTCTGACTACGAATCAGAAGGTTGTAGGTTCGACTCCTACTGGGTGCATCATGATGACCGCTGCCAGGTGCTGGCGGCGGTTATTTTATTTTTATCGGGACATAGCTCAGTTTGGTAGAGCACTGCGTTCGGGACGCAGGGGTCGCAAGTTCAAATCTTGTTGTCCCGATCATTGTTTAAAACGAACAGTCGTTAGTCAATATTGACTAGCGGCTGTTTTTTTGACTGTTATTGTTGGTCACAACGCAAAACAAGCTATCGTTTTAGTCGTCAAGTTGCGAAAAATATGGCATGATGAACTTGTAGACAGATTGAACATTTGAAGATCAATCATTCAGCCGTGTTGGCAATTGCAATAATTATTGCAGGATATCGGTAATTAGAGGGAGACCAGTTATTATGAGTGACACAACAGCAATTTTTAACGCCATTGAACAAGCGAAGACAATTATCATCCATCGTCATCAGCGACCTGATCCAGACGCATTAGGATCTCAGTTTGGTCTAAAACTAACTTTACAGCACGCCTTTCCGGATAAGCAGATATTTGCAGTTGGAACGATTCCGGACGATCTTGGCTGGTTAGGCCAGTCAGACACTGTTTCGGATGATCAATACGCGGATGCGTTAGTGATCACTGTTGATACGGCCAATACCGAGCGCATCGACGATGACCGGTTCGATCAAGGGCGGCAACTGGTTAAAATTGATCACCATCCTAATGATGACAATTATGGTGATTTATCATGGGTGTTGCCGGAGGCATCCAGTACCTCGGAATTAATTGTCGATTTTATTGACGCACATCAAGAAACGCTTAGTTTGACACGTGATGCGGCATTGCTATTTTATGCAGGAATAGTGGGTGACACAGGTCGGTTCTTGTATCCGGCTACCAGTGCACACACCTTCGCCGTTGCCAGTGAATTGTTGGCAACTGGGATTGACGCTGCTGAAGTGGGGCGTCATGAAAATGAGTTGAGTCGTGGTCTCGGTCATTTGATGGGGGATGTCTTGGCTAATATTGAAATTGACGACTTTGGCGCTGCACATTATGTGATATCACAGGCTCAGTTGGCTTCTCTTTCTTTGGCAGCCAGTGAGGTTCAGCCACTGGTATCGACTCCCGGTCGCTTGGCTGATGTTCGGGCTTGGTTATTATTTGTGGAAAATCCTGACGGTAGTTATCGAGTTCACTTACGTTCCAAAGGACCAGCAGTAAACGAATTAGCGAAGGCACATCATGGTGGCGGTCACGATTTAGCTAGTGGAGCCAATGCTGCGGATCAACAAGAAGTTGACGACATGATTGTGTCTTTGAGCAAGTTGATGCAGCAATGGCAACAAACGCATTAAGCGGTTGCCTTGTTAAGAATACTAATAATTTATAATAATCATTTTCTTGATAGGGTAGATTGCAAATTTAATCCGAATTTTTGGACAAATTTGTCAGCATGATCTGATAAGGTGTTTGCCAGTCAAGTATTTTAAGTGGTCTCTGATTAATTTCGAGTAAGGTGGTTTTCAAGCCTTGAGCACTAATGTGCTCAAAATAAGTCCCCTTAGGATAAAAATAGCGTAAGTTCCGATTAAATCGTTCATTACTGCCGCGCTCAGCTGGCGTATAAGCATGGCAGTAATAGGTCTTAATACCGTATTG
>NZ_WEZT01000004.1:51191-97547 GCF_009863985.1 Furfurilactobacillus milii
ATCAGCTCCTAAAAGATGGGTTTGTGGTAAACACCATTTTAAAGGAAGCTGATCTTTTTTGTCCGAACAGCGTTCGGATTAATTTTACAATCTATCATAGCTGTATATTTAGGAACTGATTAGTTGGTCGAAAGTTGATGCCATGTTACTTTAGGATTAAAGCGTCCAAGGAAGTGATGGCTGTGGATATTAAACATGAACATGCGGTAACCGTTTTTGATGAGTGGCTGACGGTCAAACGAAAGGATCGTCGTCATTTTCGTTTGATTCGCCACTTAGCATACTTAGATGGAATTATGACCGGCGAAGGGGCGGTGCCAGCTGTTGAAGACTTGGCAGCGGCCCAGGCGGTTAGTCAATTGGATAATTCTGAGTTTTTGCAATGTCTCATGAAATTACCTTATCGGCGGCAAGTGTTGACAGGTGATGGCGAAGACGTGTTAGCCTGGTTTGATCATGCCGAAAAAACGGCGCACAGCCATCTATTTAGTAATATTGGATTGTTAATGGAAATTGTCTTGGATGAAGAGGCTGGCCACTCAGTCCAACAATGGGATTCAGCCACAATTGCGACTGCTCACCAGTTAGCTGAATTATCTAACGATCAGCTACTAACAGTAATTAGTCAGTTAGCAAGTGCGAAAAGCCAAGCAAAGTTAGCAGAGAGCCAACGGGCAACTCATCGTCAGCATGTTCACCGTCTTCATTTACACGGCCAGATTGAACCCGCTAATGATCCGCGACAAATTTAATGTCATTGAGTTGGCAAATGTAAAAAAATTTCACTCAGCTGGGCTGTGCTATTAATTATTCGTCGACGATCGATGTGATTGATATCATGGCTCTTTTATATGGATGACGGGGAATGTTCCGTGCACTCGTGAGTTCCTCGCTTTGTGTTAACTGTTAATTCATGGTTATAATAAGTTATTATGTTCAAAAGGGGATGGTCAGAATGAATCAGAAGGCGAAACGCGCAACTGTTGCTGTTTGGTTGCTGATGATCTTGTGTGTGATTTTATTGACGATTTGGCCGGCCATTCACTACATTACAGTCGCTAGTTTATGGCGGTGGTGGTTAGCTGTCGCAGTTTACAGCGTGGCCTTTGGCATTGGCTGGTACAAACGAAACCAACGTATTGGTCGCTTCATTTTATCGATTACGGTAGCTTTAGCCGTGGTATTCGGACTATTTGTGCTACTGGTGGCACTTTTCGCTGAAGCGGGGTTAGTCCGGTATTTTGTTGGTCTCATTGCACTACTTGAAATTATTGCCGGTATTGTCTGGTATTCAGTTGTGTACGAACGCCGTAACCGACTGAAAAATCGCCATTGGGATGCTTAATTTCTATGCCCCAATGACCAGCCGTTGGGGGAGAGATTGTGGAAACACGTAATGGACATATTTTAACGGGAATCTTGCTAGCCAGTGGCGGTTCAATGCTGTGGGGTGTCTCAGGTGTGATCGCCCAAACGTTGTTTGAAAATAACGTCGTTACCCCTGCATGGCTGACGACGATTCGAATGACACTGGCTGGCCTTTTGCTTCTGCTATTCAACGTTATTCGGCACCAAGATATTTTTGCTGTTTGGCGGTCATGGAAGACGGCTGGACAACAAATTATTTTTGGATTGGCGGGATTAATTCCTATCCAATACTTTTATTTTTTAGCGGTCCATTATGGCAATGCTGCGATTGCAACTATCTTGCAGTTCTTAGGGCCAATTGTAATCACGGTGTATTACGTGATTTTTCATCACCAATTACCATCACGTTCAGAAACTATTGGGATGGTGTTGGCATTGCTAGGCGCTTTTTTTGTCGTTACTCATGGTCACATTACGCATTTAGCCGTTTCACCAGCATTATTGTTCTGGGGGCTCATGTCGGCGGTTGCTGTGGCGACCAGTACACTATTGCCGCGGCCACTGTTACCGACGTTTGGCTCGGTCAACGTAAATGGCTGGGGCTTATTGATTGGTGGGTTCGCCATGAACTTTATTCAACCAATGTGGGTTGGTGTGCCGACACTGACACCGAAGACGGTTTTATCGATTGGCGCTGTCGTACTATTTGGTACATTGATTGCGTTTGTCATGTATTCAGTCAGTTTGCTATACATCACTCCGACAACAGCAAGCTTAATGGATGCCTTTGAACCGCTGGCAGCGACGGTCATTTCAATTTTAGTCCTGCACACGGTCTTTACTTGGGCTGATGCACTTGGCGGTGGATTGATTATTCTAGCAGTGGTGATGCTCTCTATCAGTTACCGTGCGCCTAAGCGTGATGAGGAATAAACGCTCAATCATATATACAAATTCAAATAAACACGTCAATGGATTCTCAAAGAGAGTCCATTGACGTGTTTTGACGTTACCTGTTGAATAACAGGATGTATCAGGATTATTGCTCAACTGGATGATCAAATGTATCTGACGCGTTCCACGGGAAATCGGTATTAGAAGGATGATGATTTTCGTTCAAAACGGCATTAGTGCACTGGAGCAGTTGTTGCTGCAGGGCAAGATCCCATGGTCTAGCGGTAAAGGCCTGTTGAGCAACGGCCCAATAAGCCAGTCGATTGGTGACGGGCAAAATGTCTTGGACGATATCAATTTGCACATGCTTATGTTTAGTTTTGAGAGCAATGATGCGTTGATAATCAGTAATGAGGTAAAAGGCGCCGTGTTGCTGATCGCGTAGATGGATGATGATAAATCGCTGTTGCAGATTTTGTGTCCGCAATTCCTGCTTTAAAGCGGCAAGCTGGGAAACAGATAGCTGTTGCATTTGATCACCTTCATTTCACCTATATTCTAACGCGTTTAGTTGTGATATAGGTAACAAACTTATAATATCGTAAAATAAAAAATTGGATTGAAGCCACTGATACCAGCAATTAATGAAAATAACTTTCAAAAAGTGAGGTTCACAAGCCTGAAAACGCCGCCACTACGCGTTTTTTAATGCTATACTAATGATGTAGTTTAAATATACATGGAGGTGTCTGCATTGAAAATTATTGCTTACGGCATTCGCGATGACGAACGTCCATATGTAGAAGAATGGTCCAAGGATCAAAATATTGAGGTTAAAATCGTTAAGGATCTGTTGACTGACGACACAGTTGATCAGGCAAAAGGCTTTGACGGGGCAGTTGTTTACCAACAAAAGCCTTACACAGCCTCAGTTTTGGATCGTTTGGCAGAATTGGGAGTTAAGAACCTGTCATTACGTAACGTCGGTGTTGATAACGTTGACGCTGATGCTGTTAAACGTAACGACATCAAGGTTACCAACGTTCCTGCCTATTCACCAGCAGCAATTGCTGAATTTACGGTTACTGAATTGATGCGGTTACTTCGTCACACGACCCAGTACGAGAACCGTCAGGCCAAAGGTGACTTGAAGTGGGCTCCAGATATTGCAACTGAATTAAACAGCTTAACGGTTGGTGTTATTGCTACTGGTCGGATTGGCCGCGCTGCCATCCAAATCTACCGTGGTTTTGGTGCTAAAATCGTTGCCTACGATGTTTTCCACAATCCTGAATTGGAAAAGGAAGGCATCTACGTTGATTCCTTGGATGAATTATACAAGCAAGCAGATGTTATTTCCCTTCATGCTCCTGCAACGAAGGAAAACATGCACATGTTAAATGCTGACGCCTTTAACAAGATGAAGGATGGTGTCTACATCTTGAACCCTGCCCGTGGTGATCTGGTTGATACTGATGACTTGATCAAGGCTTTGGACAGTGGCAAAGTTGCTGGTGCTGCACTTGATGTTTACGAAAACGAAGTTGGTATTTTCAACACAGACTTCGGTAGCTTTGATGCTATTCCTGACGATCGTTTGAAGAACTTGATGAAACGCGAAAATGTTTTGGTAAGTCCTCACATCGCTTTCTATACCACCACTGCTGTTCGGAACATGGTTCAATTTGCTTTGAACAACAACAAACAATTGATTGAAACTGGTAAGGCTGACAACGTAGTGGCCTTTAACTAGATAATGAGTCTGATGTTTTATTAGACGACAGAAACATAGGCAACACGCTCAATAATAAATTGGGCGTGTTGTTTTTTGACTTTGCTAACAATCGTTAAAAGATGAATGTTGCAGCAAACCTTTCATTAAAGTCATGTAATTGTTCACTGTTTTAGTCTGCAAGAGGATAATAGTCTTGATAGATCGAGTCTGCTGTTGTGGGACTGTGGGTAAGAATCGATACAGTATGGAAGACAAGGAGTCATTGTGATGGATTTTAGTCAGCAAGTTTATCAGCAAAATCAAACGGTGTGGCAGGAAAGCATCCATCATCCGTTTATAAAAAAAATAAGCGACGGCAGCATGACGTTGCCAACATTTCGTTATTATTTAATTCAGGATCATTATTATTTACGTGACTTTGCTCGAATTCATGAATTGGCAGCGGATGCAAGTCAGGACCAGGCAGTCAAGACGTTATTGCAGGAGTTGGCGAATAGTCTGCACGATGGTGAAATCGCGACGCGCAAAACGTTCTTTAAAGAATTAGGCATCTCTCAACAAGATGTGATCAATACACCAATTGCGCCGACGACATATGCTTACACGTCACATATGTATCGGACACTAACACAGGCTGGTGCACCGGCAGCTATTGCCGGATTGTTGCCATGTGCGTGGCTATATGCAGATGTTGGTGCGTCACTACAAGGAGTCACCTCGCCAGTCCCGATTTTTCAAGCGTGGATTGACAGTTATCAGTCTGATGACTATACGGGACCAGTATCGAAGCAAATTAAATTAACAGATCAAGTTGCCCGTCAAACAGATGCAACGGGTCGTGATGCAATGGCCAAAGCTTTTTCACGGAGTGCCTATTATGAACGTGATTTTTGGCAGATGGCTTTGGATCACCAAGATTGGCAATAAGGTTTAATGTGGCGCGCTGACGTTGCTACTAGTGAACTAAAAAACTTTTTAATTGCAATCGTCGTCAATCTTCGTATAATATAGTCAATATTAGTCAAAGATTGGGGTGAGCGATGATGGAAGGACCAACAAATATTTCGGATGTCATCGAAAAGTATCTGAAGGGAATCCTGGAGGATGCTGAGCAGGTAGAAATTAGACGTTCGGATATTGCCGACCAGTTTAACGTCGTTCCTTCTCAGATTAACTACGTCATTAAGACACGGTTTACCATTCAAAATGGTTATATCGTTGAAAGTAAACGTGGTGGCGGTGGTTATATTCGTATTGAAAAGGTCAACTTACTGGCTGACGCCGATGTGTTGGATAATTTACTGAACGATGTGGTTGGTGATTCAATCAATCAACATGATGCATATGCTATAGTTAATTCCCTATTTAATGATGGGGTGTTAAAGGAACGTGAAGCCAACATTATTCTTTCGGCAATCGATAAAGATACACTCAATGTTGCCGACCGCGAAGTTGAAAATACATTGCGCGCCCGGATTCTAATCGGCGTGCTCAACCGCCTTCGTTTTGAAGACTAATGCTTATTAATATTGATTTAACGACGATTTGCAGGGGTTAATTAAGGCCTGCATTAATGAAAGGCAGGACAGAAGATGGACAATTTATTCACACCTAGTGCTAAAGATGTATTGGTATTAGCACAGGAACAAGCGAAGTATTTTAAACACCAAGCTGTGGGTACTGAACACTTATTACTGGCCCTGACCATTGAACAAAATGGGATTGCTAACAAAGTCCTGCAGCAATTTAGCGTGACAGAAGAGGACGTCCGTGAAGAAATCGAACGGTTTACTGGTTACGGTACGCTGACGAACGCTGACAAGGATACGTATTTACCATATTCTCCGAAGGCCAAGGACATTTTGACATTGGCCGGGGATGAAGCAAAACGTTTGGGTTCCACTAAAATTGGGACTGAACATTTACTCTTAGCATTGTTGTCTGATGAGAGTATCCTATCATCGCGTATTCTGATGACACTAAATCTTGATTTAGCACAAACACGTAAAGTGATTTTGCGTAAGCTAGGTGTCGCTGACACACCGCGCCGGCGTCAACAGATGGCAAAAGCTAATAACAACGCAAATAAGCAAGAAGGCACACCAACGCTTGATTCATTAGCGCGTGACTTGACGGCCTTAGCTGCTGACAAGCAAATGGATCCGGTGGTTGGTCGTGCAAAAGAGGTCAAACGGGTGATCCAAATTCTCAGTCGTCGGACCAAGAATAACCCAGTTTTGATTGGTGAACCTGGGGTTGGTAAAACAGCGATTGCTGAAGGATTAGCCCAGAAAATCGTTGCTGGTGATGTGCCTGACGATTTGGCCGACAAACGGTTGATGATGTTGGACATGGGATCACTGGTTGCTGGAACTAAATATCGTGGTGAATTTGAAGACCGTTTGAAGAAGGTCATTGAAGAAATTTACAACGATGGTCATGTTGTGCTGTTCATTGATGAATTGCACACGTTGATTGGCGCCGGTGGTGCTGAAGGTGCGATTGATGCTTCCAACATCTTAAAGCCAGCGTTGGCTCGTGGTGAACTTCAAACCATTGGGGCGACTACGCTAAACGAATACCAAAAGTATATTGAGTCAGATGCTGCTCTGGAACGTCGGTTTGCCACCGTTCAGGTTGACGAACCAACGGAAGATGAAGCAACGGAAATCTTAAAGGGTTTGAAGAGCCGTTATGAGGAACATCACCAAGTTGAAATCACTGATGATGCAGTTGAAGCAGCGGTTAAGCTGTCCTCTCGGTACATTACGGAACGCTTCCTACCTGATAAGGCAATTGATTTGATGGATGAAGCAGCAGCTAAAGTTCGCATTGATGCGTCTGGTCACAAGACCAAGTTGGCTAAACAGGAAGACAAGTTGGACGACTTGCGTCAACAGAAGGAAGCCGCGATTGAAAACCAAGATTTCGATGGTGCTGCCGCATTGCGTGAAAAGGAAATGGCCTTGCGCAAACGTGTCGACAAGATGATGGACGATCAAGATAACGAAGAGTTGTCCGGTCAGCCGCATTATGAACTAAAAGTCGGCGAAGAAGATGTGGCTGAAGTTGTTTCTGAGTGGACTGGTGTTCCATTAACGCAGTTGCAGAAGAATGAAGAAGCGCGTTTGCTGAACCTTGAAAAGGTGCTTCACAAACGTGTGGTTGGTCAGGACGAGGCTATTTCAGCCGTTTCCCGTGCCATTCGTCGTGCTCGTTCCGGTTTGAAAGATCCTAACCGTCCAATTGGTTCGTTCATGTTCCTTGGACCAACTGGGGTCGGGAAGACGGAACTCGCCAAAGCGTTAGCTGAAGCGATGTTCGGTTCAGAAGATAACATGATTCGTGTGGATATGTCTGAATATCAAGAACGCTTTAGCTCAAGTCGTTTGATCGGTGCTGCGCCTGGTTACGTTGGTTATGATGAAGGTGGTCAATTGACCGAACAAGTTCGTAACAAACCGTACTCAGTTGTCCTCTTGGATGAAGCTGAAAAGGCTGATACTGAAGTCTTTAACTTGTTGTTACAAGTTCTTGATGACGGTTTCTTAACCGATTCTAAGGGCCGCAAGGTTGACTTCCGTAACACGATTTTGATCATGACCTCTAACTTGGGTGCCACAGCTGTTCGTGACGATAAAGAAGTTGGTTTCGGTGCAACTAGCGCGACAGACAACTACGCCGCAATGTCAGACAAGATTCGACAAGCCCTGCGTCAAACGTTCCGTCCAGAATTTCTGAACCGAATTGATGAAACAGTGGTCTTCCACTCATTGATGAAGCCAGAATTACACGAAATCGTGAAGATTATGGCTGGCAATGTGTTGGCACGAATCGCTGAACAGGGCATTAAAGTTAAAATTACGCCAGCTGCCATTGATGTCGTTGCAGATGCTGGCTTTGATCCTGAGTATGGTGCTCGTCCAATTCGACGCGCATTACAGACTCAGGTTGAAGATCAGCTGAGTGAGGCATTGATTGCTGGTCAAATAAAGACAAATGCTGCTGTTACAGTTGGTGCTAAGGCTGGTAAGATTACGGTTACAACTAAGGAACAACCTGTCAAGAAACCGGCAGTTGGTTCTAAGTAGTCTTGGTTGCTAATTAATAATTGCTAGTGAGCAGTTATTGAACCATTTTAAAAACGTTTGTCGAGTTGGAAAACTCGATAAACGTTTTTGTGTTCTAAACGCGTCTGTAAAAATTGCATTTTATGCGGAGAACAGGCACACTGGTGGAGATTAGGGAAAGACGAAGCCGTGCGTAGATGTTGACGAACGGCTCGATGAGGTGAAAATATGAGTCGTGAGGCGCAGTTGGCTGCCACTCGAGAAAAAATCTTGGAGGCAGCTCGCAAACAATTTTTAATAAAGGGCTATGCGGACACATCCACGCGTGACATTGCGACAGCAGCAGGCATTACCCAACCGGCACTGTACCATCACTTTGCCGACAAAGAATTGATTTTTGTGCAGGTGATCGAAACTGTTGGTGGTGAGTTAGCAGCAAACATGAATCAAATTTTAGATGCTAACAAAGGGGATGGGCTTGAAATCCTGACAGATATGTCAGCCGCAATGGTCGCCATTCATCCACGTGATGCGTTTAGCTTGATTCATGGTAGCTTTCAATATCTGCGTCCTGAGAATCAGGCTCAGCTTGGCAGATTGTTTGCACAGGATTATTTGCAACCCATCATCCGCTTTTTTAAGTCTGATAAAGTGGTTTTACGTGACGGGGTTGATCCGGCAACGGCAGCTAATTTTTACCTCACCAGTTTGGCACCACTGTTTGCTAAGTTTCACCAACTGGGTGGTGCAAATTTGAGTCAGCGTGAGCACATTCAAGTGCTGCTACGCCTGATTTTGTTTGGTGTGGCAGAGAAATAAAAGTTGAGCGTTTCTCGTTGACACATTTAGCAAAACCGAGTATATTATTAATCGTATATCACTGTGAATAAAAATCGTCTTGGCGATCTATTGTCCGTCAAGGCCTTTATAGAGAAGCAAAAGCAGCTTTCATTTAAACTTTAAAAGAAATGGTGCTTTTGCCTTTTTTATGCCCAAAAACAGGGTTGTAGGTCATTTGTAATGAAACTGTAACACTAAAATGAGGACTTATTCACTGGAAAATCATTTCGAAGGAGTGAAGAACTTGGCAGGGCATTTAGTTAAATACGGCAAACACCGTACCCGCAGAAGTTACGCACGAATCAAGGAAGTTCTTGATTTACCGAACCTGATTGAAATCCAAACGGACTCTTATCAATGGTTCCTGGACGAAGGCTTGCGTGACATGTTCGACGACATCATGCCAATCGATGATTTCCAAGGAAACTTATCATTGGAATTCGTTGACTACCAGTTACTCGAACCAAAGTACACCGTGGATGAAGCACGTGAACACGATGCCAACTATTCTGCACCACTGCACGTTACTTTACGTTTGACCAACCACGAAACTGGTGAAATCAAGAGTCAAGACGTGTTCTTTGGTGACTTCCCACTGATGACTGATCAGGGGACGTTCATTATCAATGGTGCTGAACGGGTTATCGTTTCTCAATTGGTTCGTTCCCCTGGTGTGTACTACACGGAAGACGAAGACAAGAATGGTCGTGAAGTTTACGGCGCAACTGTCATTCCTAACCGCGGTGCTTGGTTGGAATACGAAACCGATGCTAAAGAAATCTCTTACGTTCGGATTGACCGGACTCGTAAGATTCCAATGACCGAATTAGTTCGTGCTTTGGGTTATGGTTCTGACGACGAGATCATCTCAATCTTGGGTGATAGCGACGGCATCATGTCGACCTTGGAAAAGGATATTCACAAGAATTCCGATGACTCACGTGTCGAAGAATCCTTGAAGGATATTTACGAACGGTTACGGCCTGGTGAACCTAAGACAGCTGACTCTTCACGGAGCCTGTTGACGGCGCGCTTCTTCGATCCAAAACGTTACGACACTGCACCAGTTGGTCGTTACAAATTAAACAAGAAGTTAGACTTACACACCCGTTTGTTAGGTTTGACGTTAGCGGAAACGTTGGCTGATCCTGACTCAGGTGAAATCATTGCTGAAAAGGGTACTGTGATCGACAAGACCGTTATGGCTAAGTTGGCACCATATCTGGATCAGGAAGACTTTAAGTCGGTAACGTTCACACCTTCTGATGAAGCCGTTGTGACGGAACCAATGAATGTTCAAATGATCAAGGTCTTCTCTAAGAAAGATCCTGAACAAGTTGTGAACATGATTGGTAACGGTCATATCGACTTAAAGAACCACACCATTCAACCTGCTGACATCATTGCTTCCATCAATTACTTCTTCAACTTGCAAGAAGGTATTGGTTCAACTGATGATATCGATCACTTGGGTAACCGTCGGATTCGTTCTGTGGGTGAATTACTGCAGAACCAATTCCGGATTGGTTTATCACGGATGGAACGTGTTGTTCGTGAACGGATGTCCATTCAGGACTCCGCCACAGTAACGCCACAACAATTAATCAACATTCGTCCAGTTGTTGCTTCAATCAAAGAATTCTTCGGTAGTTCACAACTGTCACAATTCATGGATCAGACGAACCCACTTGGTGAATTAACGCATAAGCGTCGTCTGTCTGCTCTTGGACCTGGTGGTTTGACGCGTGACCGTGCCGGATATGAAGTCCGGGATGTTCACTACACCCACTATGGTCGGATGTGTCCAATTGAAACGCCTGAAGGACCAAACATTGGGTTGATCAACTCATTGTCTAGTTATGCGAAGGTTAACCGTTATGGCTTTATTGAAACACCATACCGTCGTGTTTCATGGGATAACCACAAGGTTACTGACCGAATCGACTACTTAACTGCCGACGAAGAAGATAACTTTGTTATTGCCCAGGCCAACTCACCATTGAATGACGATGGTTCATTTGTTGATGACACAGTTTTGGCTCGTTCAAAAGATGAAAACATTGAAACTTCCATCGACAACGTCGACTACATGGACGTTTCGCCTAAGCAAGTAGTTGCCGTTGCGACCGCATGTATTCCATTCTTGGAAAACGATGACTCTAACCGTGCTCTGATGGGTGCCAACATGCAACGTCAGGCTGTTCCTTTGTTGGATCCTCATGCACCACTTGTTGGTACTGGGATTGAATATAAGGCTGCCCATGACTCTGGTGTTGCTTTAATCAGTAAGGCTGCCGGAACTGTTGAATTCGTTGATGCTACGCAGATTCGCGTTCGTCGTGAAGACAGTACTTTGGACACGTACAAGTTAATGAAGTTCCGTCGTTCAAACGGTGGTAAGAACTACAACCAACGTCCAATCGTTAAGGTTGGCGACAAGGTTGATGCCGATGAAATTTTGGCTGATGGTCCTTCCATGGAAGGTGGGGAACTTGCCCTTGGACAAAACCCATTGATCGCCTTCATGACTTGGAATGGTTACAACTTCGAAGATGCCATTGCGATTTCCGAACGGTTGGTTAAGGATGATGTTTACACTTCGATTCATATTGAAGAATACGAATCAGAAGCACGTGATACCAAACTTGGACCGGAAGAAATGACCCGTGAAATTCCTAACGTTGGTGAAGATTCCTTGAAGGATCTTGACGAACAAGGAATTATCCGGATTGGTGCTGAAGTTCATGATGGTGACATTTTGGTTGGTAAGGTTACGCCTAAGGGTGTGACAGAATTATCTGCTGAAGAACGTTTGCTACATGCTATCTTTGGTGAAAAAGCCCGTGAAGTTCGTGATACTTCACTCCATGTTCCGCATGGTGGTGGCGGTATTATCCAGGACGTTAAGATCTTCACTCGTGAAAACGGGGATGAATTATCACCTGGTGTTAATATGATGGTTCGTGTCTACATCGCCCAGAAACGTAAGATTCAGGTCGGTGACAAGATGTCCGGTCGTCATGGTAACAAGGGGACTGTTTCAATTGTTATTCCTGAAGAGGACATGCCTTACATGCCTGATGGAACACCAATTGACATTATGCTTTCACCAATGGGTGTGCCTTCCCGTATGAACATTGGTCAAGTGCTGGAACTGCATTTGGGAATGGCTGCTCGTAAATTAGGTATCCACGTTGCTACGCCTGTCTTCGATGGTGCGCAGGATAAGGATATCTGGGATGCCGTTCAAGAAGCTGGTATGCCAGCTGATGCCAAGTACGTTCTGTACGATGGCCGTACTGGTGAACCATTCGACAACAGAATTGCCGTTGGTGTTATGCACTACTTGAAGTTGGCCCACATGGTCGACGACAAGATTCACGCACGTTCCATCGGACCTTACTCACTGGTTACGCAACAGCCACTTGGTGGTAAAGCGCAATTTGGTGGTCAGCGTTTCGGTGAAATGGAAGTTTGGGCTTTGGAAGCTTACGGTGCTGCTTACACGTTGCAAGAAATCCTGACCTACAAGTCAGATGACGTGGTTGGCCGTGTTAAGACTTATGAAGCCATCGTTAAGGGCGATCCAATTCCGAAGCCTGGTGTTCCTGAATCCTTCCGTGTGTTGGTCAAGGAATTACAAGCGCTTGGTTTGGACATGAAGGTTCTTGACAATAACAAACAAGAAATTGAACTGCGTGACATGGACGATGATGAAGATGACGTTGTGAATGTTGATGCATTGAGTAAGTACGCTGCTGAACATCCGGTTGACGACAAGTCAGACGATGCTAGTGCAAACACGAACTCAGCTTCAGCTCCTGCACAGCCAGCAACTACACCGGCTAATGAGTCAGGAAACACCACAAACGAGTAGTGTGAACCGTCACCATTGAAACTAATAAGGAGGTCAATCCTTTGATTGATGTCAACAAATTTGAAAGCATGCAGATTGGGCTTGCGTCGCCCGACAAAATCCGCAGCTGGTCATATGGTGAAGTTAAGAAGCCTGAGACCATCAATTATCGGACATTAAAGCCTGAACGTGATGGCTTGTTCGATGAACGGATTTTTGGACCAACAAAAGACTGGGAATGTGCGTGTGGTAAGTACAAACGGATTCGCTACAAGGGTGTTGTTTGTGACCGTTGTGGTGTTGAAGTTACTCGTTCTAAGGTTCGCCGTGAACGGATGGGGCATATTGAATTAGCTGCTCCTGTTACCCACATTTGGTACTTCAAGGGTATTCCTAGCCGTATGGGTTTGGTTCTTGACATGAGCCCACGGGCACTTGAAGAAATCATCTACTTTGCTTCATACGTTGTGTTGGAATCAGGCAACACGCCTTTGGAACGCAAGCAGTTGTTATCTGAACGTGAATACCGTGAAAAGAAAGCGCAATATGGTAACGAATTCCAAGCTGAAATGGGTGCCGAAGCAATTCGTAAGTTGCTGGCAGCTGTTGACTTGGATAAAGAAGCCAGCGAATTGAAGGAAGAGTTAAAGGATGCATCTGGTCAAAAACGGACTCGTGCCGTTCGTCGTCTAGACATCTTGGAAGCCTTCATTCAATCCGGTAACCGTCCTGACTGGATGGTTATGGACGTTGTTCCGGTTATTCCACCGGACTTACGGCCAATGGTTCAATTGGAAGGTGGTCGGTTTGCCACTTCTGATTTGAACGACTTATATCGTCGTGTTATCAACCGTAACAACCGTTTGAAGCGGTTGTTAGACTTGAATGCACCTGGTATCATTGTGCAAAACGAAAAACGAATGTTGCAGGAAGCCGTTGACGCGTTAATTGATAACGGTCGTCGTGGTCGTCCTGTTGCCGGTCCTGGTAACCGTCCGTTGAAGTCACTGTCTCACATGTTGAAGGGTAAGCAAGGACGGTTCCGTCAAAACTTACTTGGTAAACGTGTTGACTACTCTGGCCGTTCTGTTATCGATGTTGGCCCAACTTTGAAGATGAACCAAATGGGGTTACCTGTGCCAATGGCCATGGAACTCTTCAAGCCATTCATCATGAAAGAGTTGGTTAAGCGCGACCTTGCTTCTAACATCAAGAATGCCCGTCGTAAGATCGACCGTCAGGATAACGATGTTTATGATGTTCTGGAAGATGTTATCAAGGAACACCCAGTTCTATTGAACCGGGCCCCTACCTTGCACCGTCTTGGGATTCAGGCATTTGAACCAGTACTTGTTTCTGGTAAAGCGATGCGTGTGCACCCACTTGTGTGCGAAGCTTATAACGCTGACTTCGATGGTGACCAAATGGCCATCCACGTTCCGTTATCAGACGAAGCACAAGCTGAAGCACGTTTGCTGATGCTGGCTGCCGGACACATCTTGGCACCTGCCAATGGTCGTCCAGTGGTTACACCTTCTCAGGATATGGTTATCGGTAACTACTACCTGACTACTGAAGAAGCTGGTCGTGAAGGCGAAGGCATGATCTTTAAAGATCTGAACGAAGCCCGCGTGGCCTACCAAAATGGGTATGTTCACTTACACAGCCGTGTTGGTGTGCAAACTTCATCAATGCCAACTAAGCCATTTACTGATGAACAAAAGAGTCGCATCTTGATTACGACTGTTGGGAAGATGATTTTTAACGCCATCTTGCCTGACGAATTCCCATACTTGAACGAACCAACGAGTGACAACTTGACAGACGGTATCGATGACCGGTTCTTCTTGGAACCTGGCACTGACTTGAAATCTGTATTGAGTAATCAACCGTTGAATGATCCATTCAAGAAGGGCTTCTTGGCTGATATCATCGCTGAAGTCTACAAGCGTTACAAGGTAACAGCTACTTCACTGCTATTGGACCGGATGAAGGATTTGGGTTACTACGAATCTACTAACTCTGGTTTGACGGTTGGGATTGCTGATATTTCAACATTGAAGACGAAGAATGATGTCGTTGCTGATGCACGTAAACAAGTTGCTACGATTTCTAAGCAGTTCCGTCGTGGTTTAATTACTGATGACGAACGTTACCAACGTGTTATTGACGTTTGGAACACTGCTAAGGATGATATTCAGGAACAACTGGTTGACTCCATGGAGTGGAATAACCCAATCTTTATGATGAGTGATTCCGGTGCTCGTGGTAACATTTCAAACTTTACTCAGTTAGCCGGGATGCGTGGTTTGATGGCTGCGCCTAACGGTCAAACAATGGAATTGCCAATCGTTTCAAACTTCCGTGAAGGTCTCTCTGTGTTGGAAATGTTTATTTCTACTCATGGTGCCCGTAAAGGTATGACTGATACGGCTTTGAAGACTGCCAACTCTGGTTACTTGACTCGTCGTCTGGTTGATGTTGCGCAAGATGTTATCATTCGTGAAAAGGACTGTGGTACTGACCGTGGTTTGACGATTCATGCCATTACTAACGGTAATGAAATGATCGAATCCTTGTACGAACGGATTCTTGGTCGTTACGCAATGAAGTCAGTTAAACATCCTAAGACTGGTGAGACCTTAGTTAAGGCTAACCAGATGATCGATGAAGACGTTGCTCAATCCATCGTTGATGCTGGCGTAACAGAAGTTGTGATTCGTTCAGCCTTCACTTGCAACACGAAACATGGTGTTTGTGAACGTTGTTACGGTCGTAACATGGCTACTGGTGACAAGGTTGAAGTTGGTGAAGCAGTTGGTACTGTTGCTGCTCAGTCAATCGGTGAACCTGGTACTCAGTTAACCATGCGTAACTTCCATACTGGTGGTGTTGCCGGTGATGATATTACCCAAGGGCTTCCTCGTGTTCAAGAAATTGTTGAAGCACGGAACCCTAAAGGTAAAGCTGAGATTACTGAAGTGACTGGGACGGTTGTCTCAATCGAAGAAAATCCGGCTGAACGAACGAAGGAAGTCACGGTTAAAGGTGAAGCCGAAACACGTTCATACACGTTACCATTACGTGCGCGGATGCGTGTTGCTGAAGGTGACTTTATCCACCGTGGTTCAGCATTGAACGAAGGGTCAATTGATCCTAAGGAATTGCTGAAGGTCCGCGATGTTCTGTCTACTGAAAACTACCTGTTACGTGAAGTTCAACGTGTTTACCGGATGCAAGGTGTTGGGATTGCCGACAAGCATATTGAAATCATGGTTCGTCAGATGATGCGGAAAGTTCGTGTCATGGATCCAGGTGACACTGATATGTTGCCAGGGACGTTGATGGACATTGCTGACTTTAAGGATGCTAACACGAAGACATTGGTTGCCGGTGGTATTCCTGCAACTAGTCGTCCAGTGATCTTAGGTATTACCAAAGCCGCTCTGGAAACAAACAGTTTCTTATCAGCCGCTTCATTCCAGGAAACAACGCGGGTTCTTACCGACGCTGCTATCCGTGGAAAGAACGACCCACTTGTTGGGTTAAAGGAAAACGTTATTATCGGGAAGATCATTCCAGCTGGTACTGGGATGCCAGATTACCGGAAGATTCAGCCTAAAGAAGCTGAAGTAACTGGTACCGAAGGCGTTTATTCCATTAGTGACTTAGAAAAGAAAATGCGTGAAGAGGACGCTAAGAACACAAGCACTAAGTAATTGGTTGCTATCCGTGTAATTATTGATTCTCGAATCGCGAAAAAGGTCTGCCGGACAATTTGTCTAGCAGGCCTTTTTGTACATAGTAATTAACTGACGCTTGCGGTTGTCAAAACTGAATGCCGCCGTGGGACCGGTTCAAGCTTCCTGAAAATCGGAGTCTTTCACCTCGCCGTTAAGCCGCAAACCACGTCTTACCGACCGTCCGATGTTGTAAATCCGGCACAAATCAGCCTGATTAACAACACTTTCACGGCTTGCATTCAGTTTTGACGCCCTTCAGCTCCATTTTGTATATAAGTATCAAAAACTCAGTCGAATAGTCTGCAATTGTAAGTCATTAACGTTTGCATCACTAATTATCATTAGGGGGTAGCATCTTTATAGAAGAGTGAAGTCGACCAGAAACTGAGTTCCGCGAAGGCAATAGTTGGTGGGCGTTTTGTGCCCGCGTAGTATTGCAGGACGAGCTTGGAGACTTCGGGGTATGAAGGCTCAAAGTCGAGGTCGAAGACACTCGGTTTTCGAGAGTCTGAGACCGGTCCCGTGGAACGGCGTTTCTGGTCGACGTAACGGCGCTCCACAAGAATAAACAAATCAGTTCGCAACCTCCAAATCATAGAGGCTGTGAACTGATTTGTTTGATACAAGGTTAATTATCTGAACATTGTCTTGGTTGCACGGGCCATGACCTTCGGATCTTTTTCATAGTGGTGAAGCGGTGTCAGTTTGCTCAACGGAATGCCTAAGAACGTGTATACAGCACGCTGTGCGCAGCGGAATGAATATTGTTCCGTAAATACCATGTCAAATGGCATTTCAGCAAATTGACTGATAAAGGCGAGGTTGTGACTGTGCTTTGGTACAACCAGTGGACGGTCGCCAACCGCACGGCGGTTGAAAAGGGCACTGGCATATGGCATGTAAACAGGAATGACATTGACGGTTGATGCCATAATGTCGTCAACGTGATCACCAATCTTGTCACGGCTATCATCAACTTCGTTTAAGTGCCCAATAAGTTCAGTGAGAATTTCACGACCAGTCATTTCAATGAATGGTTTATTGACGTAATCACCACACCGTCGAGGATACATAATGTAACCCCAGAAGACGGTTTCGTTTTCCTTTTGTGCGTGGAAATGAGGTTGATGATGAACCACAATTGACATCAATCCGGTACTATCGATCCAAGTATTCAATGCATTACCGGGTTGTTGTTGAGTGATTCGGGTAATTTCATTAAGTAGTTTGTGGTCATTGTTAGTGACTGTGAAGCTCATCCATTCACTTTGTTCTCGGTCATTAAAGAATTTATCTGGGTGACCAAGGTCATAGAAGTGCTCGGAAGCTTGCTTCCATAGGGCTGCACTGGGCGCATATTCGTGGCTTTCCTTCAGTGGGGTATCCATGTCTCCAAACGAAGAACTGTCGGTAATGGAACCGTTAGTGTCGAAGACAAAATCATCTTCGTTAACGTCAACGTGGCCGGTTTGATGATCGCCATCAACTTCTTCGTAATCGAAGCCGGTAACAATAATATCGTCACGCATTGGTGTGTCCTTGAAGCTGAGCGCCGTAACCTTACGATTATTAATGAAAGTTACGCCATGGTTTTCTAAGAACTTGCGCATGGGCAAAATAAGACTTTCGTACTGGTTGTAAGGTGTGCGAGTAACACCCTCGAGTGTGTTAATACGACTAAATTCAAGGATCATACGGTTCATGTAGCGCCGCAATTCCATCGCTGAACTTTGACGTTTGAATGCGAAAGTTGTTTGCCACATGTACCAGAAGTTAGTAGTGAAGAAGTGTGGTGAACTAGCAAACCATTCATCAATCCCGATATCATTCAGTCGTTCTTCTTTGCTTTCCGGCATCAACATTAGTTTTGTCAGAAGGTAGCGGTCGCGGTTGTCAAACTGCATGTGGCGGTAATCATTTTCGTCGCCTTTGTTACGAATGCCATTTACTTTATCCATCAACCGGGCAACATCGTGAGTTGGGTGTGCATGGTCAAAGGCTAAAATCTCGTCAGTCACAGATTGATCAGGGTGATCCAGTGACGGAACAGAACGCATGAGATCCCACAAGTTCTCATAGGTTTCTTCGTTGAGCATTCGACCACCTTTGGCAAGGTAACCCTGACTGTTTTTCAAGGCTTTGTTACCGTACTCATTTTCGTAGCCGGTTACTGTATCACCATCATTTGCGCCGTGGGTTTCAAGACCGTACATGGTGATCTGGTCACCGTGCCAACCGCCATCGCGAATGAGGTAAATTCCTGTTGCTAAGTTACCAATTCCTGTACCAATCATGTATGCATGTTGTGCCATGTTCGCTCACTCCTTTGTTTGTTGAGCCGAGTTATTACTGTTCCTAATCGTATTTAACAAGTGACCAACTTGATCTAACGCGTCATTTACGGTTAGGTGATACCGATGATTAAGGCCTTCATGGGTGGTGGATACGAGGCCAGCTTGTCGCAAAATTTTGAGATGATGTGATACTGCTGGCTGTGAAAGACTCATGTGTGAGGTCAATTCAGTAACAGTTAAACCGGTGTTCAAATGAGCACCTAATAAAATGATTAAGCGCTGCCGATTTTGATCGGCCAGTGTGTTCAACAAGTCAAGATTACTAATGAACTCGTCAAGAGCCTTTTGCCGACCTTGCGGTAATGTCGTTTCACTCATAAAGATCACCTCACTCTATCGATACATTTAACTACATGAATATAGTAACGCGAATGAGTCACCATTGCAACCGCTTACAAAACGTTTGCTTGACCCGGTTAAACAGCCAATTATCAAATAAAAGCGTACAGTTGGACGATAACTAGACCACTAAAAAGGTACGGGATAAAAGGGAGTCGATTTGAGCGTTGATGGTTCAGATAGAAGTGAGTCAAGGCGATTAATGATGCAAACAGGATACTGGCAATAGCCACTTGTATTGGAAACATTAAAGACAGCACGGCGATGCAGTCAACATCTCCATTGCCCATAAATTGAAATCGGTGGATAAAATAAAGCGATACTAAATATGTTGTTGTTACCATCAGCAATTTTGACCAGCTAAACTGATGACGAATCAGTGCTAATACTAATAAAGCCACGATTGGCCACGCAGAGATAGCTAGGTGTGTAGCGTCCTGACAAGCCAAAGCCAGCAGGATTAAATTAAAAACGACTAGACTGACAGCCGAATTAAAAGGATTGGAATGGATGATGAGCGCGCCAAGCAAACCGACTGAACTTTCTGCGAGTGCGTAGGTGAAAGAGATTGGTTGATGACAGTCGGGACACCGTCCTAACTGAAGTAGCCATCCGAGGCAGGGAATAAGCTGCCACCAGCGTAGGTGTTTCGCACATTGATCGCACCGTGATCGCGCGAACATGACGGGTCGGTTATTAGCTAACCTAGTGCTGATACACATGATGGCAGAAACAAAAAGCGTAATGTAAATGAAACTGATGCTGAAGATGATGTATGGCATAATAAAAACACCGTCCTTTATTGGTCTTGTCTTAACATACGTAAAGAGATCTGTGATGTTCGTCCATTATCTAAAAACTTCGATCGAACTAGCTTTTTTCGTGTTGAAACCTTGACGCATATGGACGGGGATGATATTCTATTAAAGGTGCTTTTTTGTGAAAGTGTCTGCCATCCATGGCGGCTGGAGCTAAAACAGCAATCATACTGGAAAACAGATTTGGGTTTTTCTTTTTTTATAACTTAAAAAGAACCGCCTGGATGTGTGGACTTAAACTAAAACAAAGAATCGGAAGGAGGACATTTAGATGCCAACGATTAACCAACTCGTTCGTAGTGGTCGTAAGTCTAAAACGTCAAAATCAGATGCCCCAGCATTAAACTTCGGGTACAACAGTTACAAGAAAGAACAAACTAACAACGCTGCTCCTCAAAAACGTGGGGTTGCAACTCGTGTCGGTACTATGACACCAAAGAAGCCTAACTCAGCTTTGCGGAAATACGCCCGTGTGCGTTTATCCAACTTGATTGAAGTTACCGCTTATATTCCTGGTATTGGTCATAACCTACAAGAACATAGTGTTGTTCTTATCCGTGGTGGCCGTGTTAAGGATTTACCTGGGGTTCGTTACCACATTATTCGTGGTGCTCTGGATACTGCCGGTGTTACTGACCGGAAACAAAGCCGTTCTAAGTACGGTACTAAGAAGCCTAAGGCTTAATCAAGAAAGGAAGATAAACGATGGCTCGTAAAGGACATATTCCAGCACGTGAAGTGCTACCTGATCCAATTTACAACTCAAAGCTGGTTACCCGTTTAATCAACCGCTTGATGTTAGACGGTAAGCGGGGAACTGCATCAACGATTTTATATGATGCCTTTGATCAAATTAAAGAAACAACCGGTAATGAACCGTTGGAAGTATTTGAAGAAGCAATGAACAACATCATGCCTGTTATGGAAGTTAAGGCTCGCCGTGTTGGTGGGTCTAACTATCAAGTGCCAATCGAAGTTCGTCCAGAACGTCGTAGCACTTTGGGCTTACGTTGGTTAGTTCAATACTCACGGTTACGTGGGGAACACACCATGACTGAACGTTTAGCTCGTGAAATCATGGATGCTGCCAACAACACCGGTGCTTCTGTTAAGAAGCGTGAAGACACTCACCGGATGGCTGAAGCCAACCGTGCCTTCGCACATTACCGCTGGTAAAAACAACCGACTGTTTGGTCGGTGGCTCCCTATGACACCCATCTACATGTGGTGTCATTTTTGGGATTTAAGCATTGCATAAGCTAATTTAAAGGAGAAAATAATGGCTAACAAACGTGAATTTCCACTCGAAAAAACACGTAATATCGGGATCATGGCCCATATCGATGCCGGTAAAACCACGTTAACTGAACGGATTCTTTACTATACTGGTAAAATTCACAAGATTGGTGAAACACATGATGGTGCTTCACAAATGGACTGGATGGCTCAAGAACAAGAACGTGGGATTACCATTACGTCTGCTGCTACAACAGCGCAATGGAAGAACCACCGAATCAACATTATCGATACACCAGGACACGTGGACTTCACAATGGAAGTTGAACGTTCCTTGCGTGTGCTAGATGGTGCGATTGCCGTCCTTGATGCCCAGGCTGGTGTTGAACCACAGACTGAAACTGTTTGGCGTCAGGCTTCCACTTATAACGTTCCCCGTATCGTGTTCGTTAATAAGATGGATAAGTTAGGTGCTGACTTTGATTTCTCTGTTGACTCATTAGGTGACCGTTTACAAGCTAACGCTCACGCCGTTCAGATGCCAATCGGTGCTGAAGACGATTTCGAAGGGGTTATTGACCTGATCGAAATGAAGGCTGACTTGTACGATGAAGATGCCCTTGGGACTGAATGGGATACTGTTGATATTCCTGAACAGTATGTTGAAGAAGCTCAAAAGCGTCGTGATGCATTGGTTGAAGCTGTTGCTGAATCCGATGACGAATTGATGGAAAAATACCTTAACGGTGAAGAAATCAGCAAGGAAGAATTAAAGGCTGGTATCCGTCGTGCTACTTTGGCAAACGAATTCTTCCCAGTTCTTGCAGGTTCTGCTTACAAGAACAAGGGTGTTCAGATGTTAATGGATGCTGTTGTGGACTACTTACCATCACCACTTGATGTTAAGCCTTACACGGCCGTTAACCCAGATACTGATGAAGAAGAAGATCTTATTGCCGGTGACGACAAGAACTTCGCTGCCTTAGCATTTAAGGTTGCTACTGACCCTTACGTTGGTCGTTTAACATTCATTCGTGTTTACACGGGTACTTTGGAATCCGGTTCATATGTTTTGAACGCTACTAAGGACAAACGTGAACGTGTTGGTCGTTTGCTACAAATGCATTCAAACCAGCAAAACGAAATTCCAGAAGTCTTTTCTGGTGATATCGCTGCTGCCATCGGTTTGAAGAACACCACAACTGGTGACTCTTTGACTGATGTTGATCATCCATTGCACTTGGAATCAATGGTCTTCCCTGAACCAGTTATTCAGGTTGCCGT
The DNA here is from genome assembly GCF_009863985.1 of Furfurilactobacillus milii. GTDB lineage: Bacteria > Bacillota > Bacilli > Lactobacillales > Lactobacillaceae > Furfurilactobacillus > Furfurilactobacillus milii_A. The sequence continues at coordinate 73,729 of NZ_WEZT01000004.1, forward strand.
TGAACCTAAGACAAAGGCTGACCAAGACAAGATGAACAATGCCTTACAAAAGCTGTCTGAAGAAGACCCTAGTTTCCGTGCTGAAACGAACTCTGAAACTGGTGAAACTTTGATTTCTGGTATGGGTGAACTTCAACTGGACATCTTAGTTGACCGGATGAAGCGTGAATTTAAGGTTGAAGCTACTGTTGGTGCACCTCAGGTTGCTTACCGTGAAACGATTACGAAGTCTGCTCAGGTTGAGGGTCGTTTCATTCGTCAGTCTGGTGGTAAAGGTCAATATGGTGATGTTTGGATTGAATTCACACCTAACGAAACTGGTAAGGGTTACGAATTCGAAGACGCCATTGTCGGTGGGGTTGTTCCTCGTGAATACATTCCTTCAGTTGACAAAGGGTTACAAGAATCCATGGCCAATGGTATGGTTGCCGGTTACCCAGTAGTTGACGTTAAGGCTAAGCTTTACGATGGTAGTTACCATGATGTCGATTCTTCAGAAGCTGCATTTAAGATCGCCGCTTCTCTGGCATTACGTGAAGCTGCCAAGAAGGCTGCCCCAGTTATCTTGGAACCAATCATGAAGGTTGATATTGTTGCACCAGAAGACAACCTTGGTGATGTTATGGGTCATGTAACTGCTCGTCGTGGTACTGTTGATGGTATGGAAGCTCGTGGGAATGCACAAGAAGTTCATGCATTTGTTCCATTGGCTGAAATGTTTGGTTATGCTACAACATTGCGTTCAGCAACACAAGGTCGTGGGACATTTACGATGACATTTGATCACTACTCAGCTGTTCCTAAGTCAGTTCAAGAAGAAATTATCAAGAAGAATGGCGGCAACAACAGCCATCCTGAAGACTAATTGTCATTTAGTTGACATTAAAAAGCGACATCTAGCAAATCTGCTAGGTGTCGCTTTTTTGTTAGTGGTGAATTGTCAAACTAAGTGCAACGGTTTGTCAAAAAATACTTCATATGGGGTTTCATAGTTTAACACTTTGCGAGGACGTTGATTTAACTGCTTCGGATACCTCGAATTGTTTGATTTGGTCGTTAAACATATTCTACCCGGTATGGGTTTATTTTTTTACTTTGTGTTGCATTTCAATTGTAAATTCGCCGTTCAATTTTTGAGCGGTGACTAATAGTTATCCCTCGTAAATGTGCCGGGAACCAGGTTACCAGCGGTTCCAAGAACTTTACTTAGTAACTCGGATGTTTGCGTCATAATATGGTCGGTAGTTTTTTCGTTAGCCGCTGTTAGCGCATCTGTCAATGCGGCATCGCTTAATTGAGCATTAGCTGTATCAATTTCGTGCACGCGTTGGTGACCGTAACCTAATGTCTTCTCCTGATAACTTTCAACATCGCTTATCGTGGCCTGAAAGTGGTCGGCAGCCAGAACCGCAATTAGCCGATTTGCCCAATAGGCATTTTTACTGTCGACCACAGCAGTCGTATCACGGTAACTTGCTGGCGTATCATTAACATTTGTGAAAAACGGAACCAGTGTGTTAAATGGATTGGCAGATAAAGCCACCCATTGGATTGCGGCGCGCTCGGCAGGTACGTTTGGCCGAATTTGAAGAACACTCAATTCTTGTGTCCGGTTGATCCCGATTGGTCGGTAAGGAGCTGTTTCTTTAGTTGCACCCAGAGCGAACGGATCGTAGGGGGTATCCTGATAATGTGAGCTGAGGACAAACTTGATGTCTTCAATAGTTATTTTGTGATCAGCATGAGTAATAAACGGAAGGTCGTCGCTCATTGGTGTTTTGTCCTGGGTTGCTGCGTGGTTGAAGTATCGCTGTGCGTACCAAGCCCGTGGCGTATTGTAGTGATGGTCAAGTTGAGAATGTGACCCGAAAATCTCACGGAAGTTAAAATGATCACCGAGATTAAGGTGGTTCTCCTCAACGAAGGTTTGTAAGTCGTCCGCAAACATAAAATTAGTTGAATCTGCAAAGTTAACTTCTTGAATACCCGTTTGGTTAGGGGCAACAACGTAAGCATCGTCCGGGATCCGTTGCGCAACCCAGTGATGACCACCAGCAGTTTCCATATACCAAATTTCATTTGCGTCAGAGAAAATAATTCCGTTTGATTCATAAGTGCCATGTGTCTTTAAAATTTTACCGACACGCTCAACGCCTTCACGCGCGCTGTGAATATAAGGGAGGGTGACAGTTAGAAGATCCTCTTCGCCCACACCAGCTTTAGTTAGTGGGTCAGCCCCTAAGATACGTTCGTTCGTGGTAATGGTTTCGGTAGCACTCATTGCGACATTATCACTGTTGATACCAGCTTCACCCCAAATGCCCTGTTTGTCCACTGCGTTAGGAATAGCGGTGTAGCGTAAAGGATTGTCAGGCAGCGTAATGCTAAACTGACTCATTTTAGCCTGGTATTCGCGAGGTTGGTCTTCAGGTTTGACGACAACGAACTTTTTAGGATCGGCAGCCGTGCCAGTATCTTCGTTACGAGCAATTAATGTTGAGCCATCGTAACTGGCATTCTTACCAACCAGAATAGTAGTACACGTACTTAATTCAGAAAGCGACATAATAAAACCTCCATGGTTAATTATCAGCTTGATGATATTTGGCCGACATTCTCCTTCACTATAACACTTGCTCATCTGCTCCGCGGTGTCGGACAAATAATGTCGCTAATTGGTTCGCACAATATATAGTAGAAACAGATCAGGTACGCGCGTTTTTAACACTAAACAATCGTTGCACCAAGTGTGTTTTCGAAGTGTTTCAAAGCCCAAGCGTGACCAACGGGATCGAAAGAGGCAACAGCGTCTTTGTGAATAGTCAATTGGTAATCCAAGTTGTAGGCATCGACAGCTGTGTGCAATACACAAATATCTGTGCAGACACCGGCAAGATGAAGATTGGTGATGCGACGGCTGCGTAAAAAGTTATCTAAGTTAGTGTTGGCAAATGCGCTATAGCGATTTTTGTCGAAATAATAAACGTGGTCATCATCCTTATGTGACTGATACCATGATGCCAACTCACCGTATAACTCGCGTCCCCATGTATCCTTTAAGTTATGTGGCGGGAATAGTTTGGTTTCTGGATGGTAAGGGTCGACACCGTCATGCAAATCAGTTGGGAGAATGACGTAGTCACCGTTTTGAAGAAATTGTTGTGCGAGCGTTAAAATGTTAGATTCAATGTTTTGACCGGGTTTACCAGTAGTCAGGGCACCTTTAGTAGCGACAAAGTCATTTGTGTAATCAATAATCAGTAATGCTTGTTTGCCAAAATCCATTTGTGTCATAGTTTGCCTCCAATTTTGAGTACGCGTGATTGAGTTTATTATAGATAAAAAGATGTAGATTTGATAAAATTTACGCGCAGATTAAATAGAAAATTTCGTTTTGTAATCAAAACGAAATTAACAAACGTAAATAAAACCTTGCCATTACGGGCTTAGGTTGGTATAGTAGATAGGTGCTTGTGCGAGACAAGGGACAACTTTGCCCTTTAAATCGCGCAACAACAAGCGAGCATTGATGTGAAAGGTTGCGACACACCCGGCCGCTTTGCCACGGAGGTGTGGCGGTAATTTTCACGGAGCTAGCCTATTTCTAAAAAATAGACGTTAGGAGGGAACAAATATGGCAAGTAAGAAAATTCGGATTCGCTTAAAGGCTTATGAGCACCGTATCCTTGATCAGTCAGCTGACAAGATCGTGGAAACGGCAAAACGGACTGGTGCTGAAATTTCAGGTCCAATTCCGTTACCAACTGAACGGACACTTTTCACGGTGTTACGTTCACCACATAAGTTTAAGAAATCACGTGAACAGTTCGAAATTCGGACTCATAAGCGTTTAATCGACATTGTCAACCCAACTGCTAAAACAGTTGATTCATTGACCAAGCTTGAATTGCCAAGCGGTGTTGATATCGAAATCAAATTATAATTTGATTTCTTCGTTCTAAACCGATCATTAATTTGACGGTAAAAATACATTATATCGGAGGTGTACTCATGACCACTAAAGGAATCTTAGGGAAAAAGGTCGGGATGACGCAAGTCTTCACTGAAAATGGCGAATTAGTTGCTGTTTCAGTTATCGATGTAACACCTAACGTAGTATTGCAGGTTAAGACTGTTGAAAACGATGGTTACAACGCAATTCAGTTAGGTTTCGATGACAAACGTGAAGTTTTGTCTAACAAGCCCGAGCAAGGTCATGTAGCAGCAGCAAAAACGGCTCCTAAGCGCTTCGTTCGTGAAATTCGGAATGTTGAGTTTGGAGAGACGAAAGTCGGTGACGAGCTTAAAGCAGACGTCTTCGCAGAAGGCGAAGCAGTCGACGTTACCGGAATCACTAAAGGGCATGGGTATCAAGGTAACATCCATAAGGATGGCCAATCACGTGGACCAATGGCCCATGGGTCTCGTTACCACCGTCGCCCAGGTTCAATGGGTGCCATCATTAACCGTGTCTTCAAAGGCAAGCCACTTCCAGGACGTATGGGTAACCACAAGGTAACCATGCAAAACCTGAAGATTGTCCGTGCAGACTTAGACAACAACGTGTTGTTGATCAAAGGTAATGTGCCAGGTGCTAACAAATCATTTGTTACAATTAAAAGTTCTGTTAAGGCCGGTTTGAAGAAAAACAACCGCCACAGCGAAAAATAATATAAGGGAAGGGAGGATTAATAGCTATGACTACCAGCGTTGATTTATTCAAGCAAGATGGTAAGAAGTCAGGCACAGTTGATTTAAATGATGCTGTGTTTGGTATCGAACCTAACAATAATGTCATCACCGATGCTGTATTGATGCAACGTGCCTCAATGCATCAGGGTACTCACGCGGTTAAAAACCGTAGTGCTGTACGTGGTGGTGGTAAGAAACCATGGCGTCAAAAAGGTACTGGTCGTGCTCGTCAAGGGTCGATCCGGTCACCACAATGGCGTGGCGGTGGTGTTGTCTTCGGACCAACTCCACGTTCATACGCTTACAAGTTGCCACAAAAAGCGCGTCAACTTGCCATGAAGTCTGTCTTATCACAAAAGGTCTTGGACAAAGCCTTGGTTGTCGTTGATGCTTTAGATTTTAAAGCACCAAAGACTGCTGAATTTGCCACTGTTTTAGACAACCTGAAAGTTGCTGAAAAGACCCTTGTTGTGGTTGAAGATGACAACGAAAACGCAGCATTGTCTGCACGTAACTTAGCTAATGTCACTGTTTTGACTGCTAAGGGCGTTAATGTTTTGGATGTTGTTAACAACGACAAGATGGTGATTACGCAATCTGCTCTTTCTCAGGTAGAGGAGGTGCTCGCATAATGGAAGCACGTGATGTGATTTTACGCCCAGTTGTGACTGAGTCTTCAATGGCTGATATCGATGACAAGCGTTATACGTTTGATGTTGATACTCGCGCAACCAAGACGCAAATCAAGAGCGCCATCGAAGAAATCTTCGATGTTAAGGTAATCAAGCTTAACGTAATGAACGTTAAGGGACACCTTAAGCGCCAAGGACGTTACAGTGGTTACACTAAGAAGCGTCGTAAGGCAATCGTTACTTTGAGTGCAGACTCAAAGGAAATTAAGTTATTCAACGAAGAATAGTCTTCTTCAATCTATGCGCCGATGATGATACGGCTCCTCACAAGGGACAACCAATCACGGCACGAAAAATTAGGAGGAAAGTATAGTGGGTATTAAGAGTTATAAACCAACCACTAACGGTCGTCGTAACATGACCGGTTCCGACTTTAGTGAAATCACTAAAACGACCCCTGAAAAGTCGTTATTGGAATCACAAAGTCACCGTGCAGGCCGTAACAACCAAGGCCACATGACTGTTCGTCATCGTGGCGGTGGTACAAAGCGTGCTTACCGGATTATCGACTTTAAGCGTATTAAAGACGATTACAAGGCAACTGTTAAGGCTATTGAATACGATCCAAACCGGACCGCTAACATTGCTTTACTAGTTTATGAGGATGGAACAAAGTCATACATCTTAGCACCTAAGGGGCTAGAAGTTGGCACTGTTGTTGAATCAGGCCCTGAAGCAGATATCAAAGTTGGTAATGCATTGCCATTAACTAACATTCCAGTTGGTACTGTTATCCATAACATTGAATTAAAGCCTGGTAAAGGTGGCCAAATTGCTCGTTCAGCTGGTGCATCTGCTCAGTTGTTGGGTAAGGAAGGCAAGTATGCCTTAGTTCGTTTGGCCTCTGGCGAAGTTCGTATGGTTCTTGCTGCTGGTCGTGCTACTGTTGGTGCGGTTGGTAACGAACAACACGAATTGATTAACTTAGGTAAAGCGGGTCGTAAGCGTTATGCTGGTCAACGTCCACATGTTCGTGGGTCAGTTATGAACCCTAACGATCACCCACATGGTGGTGGTGAAGGTAAAGCCCCAGTCGGCCGTCCATCGCCAATGTCACCATGGGGTAAGAAGACTGCTGGTAAGAAGACTCGTAACCACAAGGCTCGTTCTAACAAGCTTATTGTGCGTGACCGTCGGAAGAAGTAATCTTTCTTATTCAATGCATATACGACATTAGTTGTTAAACACACGAACGCGTTAGCTAATAGCTAACAAGAGAGGAGGCCACACGATGGGTCGTAGTCTTAAAAAAGGACCTTTCGCCGATGAACATCTGCTGAAGAAAATCGCTGCACAAGCTGATTCTGAAAAGAAGACAGTGATCAAAACTTGGTCACGTCGTTCAACGATTTTCCCTAGCTTCATCGGATACACTATCGCTGTTTATGACGGACGGAAGCATGTCCCAGTGTTCATCTCTGATGACATGGTTGGTCACAAGCTTGGCGAATTTGTTCCAACGCGGACTTTCCGCGGACACGCTGGTGCCGACAAGGTTACTAGTAAATAATTAGGAGGACTGAACAATGGCTGAACAAGTTACATCTGCAAAAGCAACTGCAAAGACTGTTCGTGTCGCTGCTCGTAAGGTTCGCCTAGTTGTTGACCTTATTCGCGGCAAGAGCGTTAACGAAGCATTTGCCATTTTAAAATTCACGCCTCGCGGTGCTGCCGAAGACGTAGAAAAAGTATTGAAGTCTGCTGTTGCCAATGCTGAAAACAACTTCGACTTAGATCGAGCCGACTTAGTTGTATCTGAAGCATTTGCTAATGAAGGACCAACCCTTAAGCGGTTCCGTCCTCGGGCTAAAGGTTCCGCATCACCAATTAACAAGCGGACTAGTCATATCACAGTAGTCGTATCTGAAAAGTAGGAGGGAACAAGTGTGGGTCAAAAAGTAAATCCAAACGGATTTCGTGTCGGAGTTATCCGCGATTGGGAAGCCAAGTGGTATGCTGACAAAGATTACGCAACTTGGTTAATCGAAGACGTTAAAATCCGTAAGTTTATCGATCAAAGACTTGCCGACGCATCTGTTTCAACCGTTGAAATCGAACGGGCTGCTGGTCGAGTGGTATTATCCATTCACACTGCTAAGCCTGGGATGGTTATCGGTAAAGGTGGGTCAGAAGTTGAAAAGCTCCGTAAGGAACTTAACAGCCTAACTGGCAAGCAAGTACACATCAACATCATTGAAATCAAGAAGCCTGACTTGGATGCTCATTTAGTTGGGGATTCAATTGCCAAGCAATTAGAGCAACGTGTTGCTTTCCGTCGCGCTATGCGTGGTGCTATCCAACGCACTATGCGTTCTGGTGCACACGGAATTAAAGCAATGGTTTCAGGCCGTTTAAACGGTGCTGACATTGCCCGTAAAGAACGTTACTCAGAAGGAACTGTTCCGTTGCATACATTGCGTGCGGACATTGACTATTCTTGGGACGAAGCACGGACTACTTACGGTATGCTGGGTGTTAAAACCTGGATTTACCGTGGTGAAGTTCTTCCTGCCAAGAAGTCAGCAAATACTCAACGAGGAGGGAAATAATCATGCTGGTACCTAAACGTGTAAAGCACCGTCGGGAATTCCGCGGTCACATGCGTGGTGAAGCCAAGGGCGGCAAGACAGTTGCATTTGGCGACTACGGTTTGCAAGCTATCACTTCATCATGGGTTTCTAACCGCCAGATTGAAGCGGCTCGTGTTGCCATGAACCGTTACATGAAGCGTGGTGGTAAAGTTTGGATCAAGATTTTCCCTCATAAGTCCTACACTTCTAAAGGTGTTGGTGTTCGTATGGGTAACGGGAAAGGGGCACCTGAAGGTTGGGTATCTCCTGTAAAGCGTGGCAAGGTTATGTTTGAAGTGGGTGGCGTTTCTTCTGAAGTTGCGCACGAAGCTTTACGTTTGGCTAGCCACAAACTGCCCGTTAAGACGAAAATCGTCTCACGAGAAGAAGCAGAAGTAGGTGGCGAATAATTATGAAAATGACTGATATTAGTAAATTAACCACTGCTGAAATGATTGATAAAGAAAAGGGCTACAAGGACGAATTGTTCAACTTACGTTTCCAATTGGCTACTGGTCAATTAGAAAACACCGCTCGTTTAAAGCAGGTTCGTAAGAACATCGCCCGGTTGAAGACGGCTCTCCGTCAACAAGAATTAAGCCAAAGCAAATAATTAGAATACGAAAGGAGAACTTAACCTATGACTGAACGTAACGCACGTAAGGTTTACCAAGGCCACGTGGTTTCTGACAAGAACGACAAGACGATCATCGTCGCAATCGATACTTACAAGACCCACCCAGTTTATGGTAAGCGGGTTAAATACACCAAGAAGTTCGTTGCGCAAGATGACAACAACGAAGCCAAGACTGGCGATATCGTACGGATTATGGAAACTCGGCCTTTGTCAAAGACCAAGCACTTCCGCCTATTGAATGTCGTTGAAAAGGCTGTCATCCTGTAACACCATTTCTACGTATTCTAATTAGCTGCGGAAGGAGGATAAAACCGTGATTCAACAAGAAAGTCGTTTAAAGGTCGCTGATAACTCTGGTGCCCGTGAAATCTTGACAATCAAGATCTTGGGTGGTTCCACTCGTAAGTCAGCCAACATTGGTGACATTATTGTTGCTACTGTTAAACAAGCAACACCAGGTGGCGTTGTAAAAAAGGGTGACGTTGTTAAAGCTGTTATCGTTCGGACTGTATCCGGTATGCACCGTACTGATGGCTCATACATTAAGTTTGACGACAACGCAGCTGTTATTATCTCAGATGACAAGAGCCCTCGTGGTACTCGTATCTTTGGACCAGTTGCGCGTGAACTTCGTGAAGGTAACTTCATGCGGATCGTTTCGTTAGCACCTGAAGTTCTGTAATCAAAGTAATCAAGCTGGATGCATAAGTTGAACGGGAGGTGCACAGCAGAATGTTCTTAAAAACTGGAGATCAAGTTCGCGTAATCGCCGGTAAGGACAAGGGTAAGGAAGGTGCCGTAAAGGCAACCTTAGCCAAGTCAGACCGCGTCGTCGTGGAAGGCATCAACATGGTGAAGAAACACCAGAAGCCAAACAACGAATACCCACAAGGTGGAATCGTTGATGTTGAAGCGCCAATCCACGTATCTAACGTAATGTTAATTGACCCATCAACTAAGAAGCCAACGCGTGTTGGTTTTAAAGTTGAAGATGGTAAAAAGGTTCGCGTTGCCAAGAAGACTGGCAATACAATCGCTTAATTTTAGGGAAAGGAGGAATATCTTAGAATGACTAACCGTTTGAAAGAACGATACGAAAAGGAAATCAAACCTTCCTTAATCGAAAAATTCAACTACAGTTCAAGCATGCAAGCCCCACACATCGACAAGATTGTGCTGAACATGGGGGTTGGTGATGCAACCACTAACTCAAAGAACTTGGACGAAGCCGTTAATGAAATGACCCTTATTGCTGGTCAAAAACCAGTTATCACAAAGGCCAAGAAGTCAATTGCCGGTTTCCATCTTCGTGAAGGAATGTCCATTGGTGCTAAGGTAACTTTGCGCGGTGAACGGATGTATGACTTTTTAGACAAGTTGATCAATGTGTCATTGCCACGTGTTCGTGACTTCCATGGTGTTTCTAACCGTTCATTTGATGGACGTGGGAACTACACCTTGGGTGTTCGTGAACAACTGATCTTCCCTGAAATCAATTACGACAACGTTAACCGGGTTCGTGGTTTGGATATTGTTATCGTAACCACTGCTAACACTGATGAGGAATCCCACGAGTTGCTTGCCCAACTTGGGATGCCATTTACTAAGTAATAGGAGGTTCCACAAACATGGCAAAGAAATCAATGGTTGTAAAAAGCCAACGCCCAGCTAAGTTCTCAACGCAAGCTTACACACGTTGTGAACGTTGTGGACGTCCGCACTCAGTTTATCGTAAGTTCCATCTATGCCGTCTCTGCATGCGTGAATTAGCCCACAAGGGTCAAATTCCTGGCATGAAGAAAGCTAGTTGGTAGACTTCGGTCTTTACTGAGTAAATTCGATTTGGATTCCTTTCAAGTCGTTTTATTGATTTTATCGATACTAAAAGGAGGCAAATATCGATGTCTATGACTGACCCGATTGCAGACTTTTTAACTCGGATTCGTAACGCCAACATGGTTCGTCACGATTCAGTTGAAGTTCCTGCATCAAAGATTAAACACGACATTGCTGAAATCTTGAAAAACGAAGGTTTCATTCGCGATGTTGAATACATTGACGACGACAAGCAAGGCATTATCCGTGTATTTCTTAAGTACGGTAAGGATGGCGAACGTGTCATCTCTGGCTTAAAGCGGATTTCCAAGCCTGGTTTACGTTCATACGTAAAGGCCGATTCAGTTCCTAAGGTTTTGAACGGTTTAGGGATTGCAATCATCTCTACGTCTGAAGGTGTGATCACCGATAAAGAAGCACGTCAAAAAGACGTGGGCGGCGAAGTGCTCGCTTACGTTTGGTAATCATTTAGAATCGATCGGAGGTGTAAAACGTGAGTCGTATTGGTTATAAAGTTGTAACTTTACCCGCTGGGGTAGAAGTTAAGCAAAACGGTAACGATGTGACTGTTAAAGGACCTAAAGGTGAATTAACCCGGACGTTCTCTGACATGATCACAATGAAAGTAGACGGTACTGAAGTTTCGTTTGATCGTCCTGACGATAACAACAAAACAAAGGCCGTTCACGGAACTACTCGTGCCAACTTCGCCAACATGGTTGAAGGTGTTACAGATGGTTTCAAAAAGACATTGAAGTTAGTCGGTGTTGGGTACCGTGCACAATTGCAAGGCACTAAGCTGATCATGAGTGTTGGTTACTCAAACCCTGTTGAATTCGATGGCCGTAAAGGTGTTACGGTTGAAGTACCTGACAACACTACTGTTGTTTTATCAGGTATTTCTAAGCAACAAGTCGGTGACTTTGCTGCTGAAATCCGTGGTATCCGTCCACCAGAGCCTTATAAGGGTAAAGGTATTCGTTACGAAGGCGAATATGTTCGTCGTAAGGAAGGTAAAACTGGTAAGTAGACTTTTGTCTACTTCTTTGTTTGCCACTATCGTGTCGCAGTGCACGTATTCACTGCGAATAAAATATGAGGTGAATTGTTGTGATTTCTAAACCAGATAAGAATAAAACACGTCAACGCCGCCATGCGCGCGTTCGTGGCAAGATTTCTGGTACTGCGCAGCGCCCACGCTTGAACGTTTATCGTTCTAATTCAAACATCTACGCGCAAGTAATTGATGACGTAGCGGGTGTGACGCTGGCAAGTGCCTCAACACTAGATAAAGATGTTAAAGGAACTAGCAAGACAGAAAAAGCTGCTTCTGTTGGTGAACTAGTTGCTAAACGCGCTAACGAAAAGAAGATTACTGATGTTGTCTTCGATCGTGGCGGTTACTTATATCATGGTCGGGTAGAAGCTTTGGCTGAAGCCGCTCGTGAAAACGGACTTAAATTCTAGAGAAGGAGGAATAACCAAATGGCTTTTATCGACCCAAGTAAGTTAGATTTAGAAGATAACGTCGTTTCCATCAACCGGATTACGAAAGTTGTTAAGGGTGGTCGTCGTCTTCGTTTTGCTGCCTTAGTCGTCGTTGGTGACCACAATGGTCACGTTGGCTTTGGTACTGGTAAGGCTCAAGAAGTTCCAGAAGCTATTCGTAAGGCTGTTGAAGCTGCACACAAGAACTTAATCAAAGTTCCAGTTGTTGGTTCAACATTGCCTCACGAAGTGCTGGGTATTTACTCAGGATCAAAGGTTATGCTTAAGCCAGCCGTTGAAGGTTCTGGTGTTGCTGCTGGTGGTGCCGTTCGTGCCGTCATGGAACTTGCCGGTGTTGCCGACGTTACAAGTAAGTCTCTTGGTGAAAGCACACCGATTAACGTTGTGCGTGCCACCTTTGAAGGACTTAAGGAATTAAAGCGTGCCGAAGACGTTGCTGCCTTGCGTGGTGTGTCTGTAGAACACTTAGCTGAATAGGAGGACGAAACTCATGGCTAATCAAGTAAAAGTTACTTTAGTGAAAAGTGCCGTTCACCAGAAGCCCAAGGTTCGTAATGTTGCGTATGGTTTAGGCTTAGGTCGTGTTAACAGCACGGTCGTACGTCCTAACAACGAAGCAACACGCGGTGCCATCGCTAAGATCGCGCACTTAGTCACAGTTGAAGAAGTTAAGTAATCACATTTCTAGCGTAAGGAGGTGCCAACCTAATGAAGTTGAACGAATTACAACCAAGCGAAGGTTCTCGTAAAGCACGTATGCGCCGCGGTCGCGGTACATCAGCCGGGAACGGTAAAACTTCCGGTCGTGGTCAAAAGGGTCAAAAGGCTCGTAGTAAGACACGTGTCGGTTTTGAAGGGGGTCAAATGCCTCTGTACCGTCGTATTCCAAAACGCGGTTTCACTAACATTAACCGTAAGGAATACGCCATCGTTAACTTGGCTTCCTTAAACAGTTTTGATGAAGGTGCTGATGTTACACCAACTACCTTAGTTGAAGCAGGTTTAGTGAAGAACGAAAAGAGTGGCGTTAAGGTTCTTGGTAACGGTGAAGTTACTAAGAAGTTGACAGTCCACGCTAACAAATTCTCAAACGCAGCTGTAGCTGCAATTGAAGCAGCCGGCGGTAAGACTGAGGTGATCTAGTTGATCTCGACGATTTCGAATGCTTTTAAGAGTCGTGAAATCCGAAATAAGATCTTCTTTACCTTGTTTGTCTTAATTGTCTATCGGTTAGGCTGTTATATTACCGTTCCCGGAGTTGATGCGCATGCTTTACAAGCAGTGGCAAGCTCCGGGCTTGTTAATGTAATGAACATCTTTTCCGGTGGTGGTTTGACAAACTATTCCTTGTTTGCAATGGGGGTTTCCCCGTTTGTTACTGCTCAAATTGTTGTTCAATTACTCCAAATGGATATTGTGCCGCGGTTTGTTGAATGGAGTAAACAAGGTGATGTAGGTCGGCGTAAGTTGAACCAGGCGACACGTTATCTAACGATTGTGTTAGCCTTTGTTCAATCAATCGGTATCACAGCTGGTTTTAACGTCTTAGCTTCCATGCATTTGATCAAGACACCAAATGCACAAACGTTCATTATGATTGGAATTTTGCTCACTGCTGGAACAATGTTTGCTACTTGGCTGGGTGATATGATTACTCAGCGTGGGCTAGGAAATGGTGTTTCAATGATTATTTTTGCCGGAATCATTGCGCGCACCCCAGTTGGTGTTCGTCAATTATGGCAAGAAAACGTCACTGACGCCTCCAAAGGCCAAATGTGGCAGGGCATCCTGTTCATCGTTGCTGTTCTCGTTCTAGTTATCGTGATAATCGTTGCTGTAACGTGGGTACAACAGGCTGAGCGGCGGATTCCGATTCAATATACGCGTCGTGCAACCACTTCTGGATCTGGCAGTTACCTGCCTTTGAAAGTTAACGTTGCCGGTGTTATTCCAGTTATCTTCGCTAGTTCTTTGATTTCGACGCCTCAGTCAATTCTGTTGGCGTTCCAAAAGAGTCATGGTGCGGATAACTGGTACCAAGTGATGTCTCGTATCTTCAATATGCAAACAACTGAAGGTGCCATTCTTTACACTGTATTAATCGTCTTGTTTACATTCTTCTATGCTTTTGTTCAGGTTAATCCTGAGAAATTGTCAGAGAATTTACAAAAACAAGGTAGTTATATTCCAAGTGTTTGGCCTGGTAAAGACACACAAAGCTATGTTTCTCATTTGCTCATGCGTTTAAGTACTGTCGGCTCATTGTTCCTTGGATTAGTTGCCTTAGTACCACTGTTGGCCAGTGATATCTGGGGCTTAGACGAATCCATTGGTCTTGGTGGTACGTCATTACTGATCGTTGTTGGGGTTGCCATTGACATTATTCGTCAATTGGACGGCTTAATGATGAAACGACAATATGTTGGTTTCATCCAAGATGATGCGCTTGAAGCACATGGAACAGAAAAACAGGAGGATTAATCATGGCATTCAATTTGATTCTGATGGGCTTGCCTGGTGCTGGTAAAGGTACGCAAGCACAAAAGATCGACGAAAAATATCAAGTACCGCACATTTCAACGGGGGATATTTTCCGCGAGGCAATGGCTAACAAGACTGAAATGGGACTTGCTGCTAAAGCTTACATTGATAAGGGTGAATTGGTTCCCGATGAAGTCACGAACGGTATTGTTCGTGACCGTCTCAGCCAACAGGACGTTTTAACGAACGGCTTCATGTTGGATGGGTATCCACGGAACTTAGATCAGGCAGCCGCTTTAGATAAAATGTTGGCTGACTCTGATCGTCACTTGGACGCCGTGATTAATATCGACGTTGAACCATCGGTGTTAGTTGATCGCTTATCTGCACGGTACATTTGCCGTGCATGTGGCGCAACCTATAACCGCATTAGTAACCCGACCAAGGTTGAAGGAACCTGTGATGTTTGTGGATCGCATGATTTCTATCAACGTGACGATGACAAGCCTGAAACGGTTAAGAATCGTTTGGCTGTGAACATTAAGATGAACACGCCACTGGTTGATTACTATAAGAATCAAAATGTTCTGCACACCATTAACGGCGATCGGGACATTGACCTCGTCTTCAAAGATGTTGCTGACGTTCTTCAGTCAGTTAACGACTAGAGTGTAGTGTTTGCAGTCCCTTTAAGAATGTGATAAACTCTCTTGGTATGGTTTGCGCAATGTTTTTGTAAAGAGGGTGGAAACGGTGGTTTTCGCCGTTTTTCCGTCGTTCGACGCCACCGTATTTATAAAATACTTTTTTACAAGGGAGGTAAACCTGCTTGGCTAGTGACGTAATTGAAATCGAAGGTACTGTTAAAGAAACGTTGCCTAATGCAATGTTTAAAGTAGAACTTGAAAACGGTCACGAAATCTTGGCTCATGTGTCGGGTAAGATTCGGATGCATTACATTCGTATTTTACCTGGTGATAAGGTAACTGTTGAAATGTCACCTTATGACTTAACAAAGGGTCGGATTACGTACCGTTTCAAGTAATACCTAAGGCCTCATAATTCTGGAGGAAATATCATGAAAGTAAGACCATCAGTTAAACCAATGTGCGAACACTGCCGTGTTATCAAACGTAACGGCCGTGTTATGGTGATTTGCTCAGCAAACCCAAAGCACAAGCAACGTCAAGGTAAATAATTCATATAAAAGGAGGTAATTGTTATGGCTCGTATTGCAGGTGTTGACTTACCACGTGACAAACGGATCGTGATCGGTTTAACTTACATTTTCGGAATCGGTAATACTTCAGCTCAAAAGATTTTGGCTGAAGCTGGTGTTAGCGAAGACGTTCGTGTTCGGGACTTGGCTCCAGAAGACGAAGATAAGATTCGTGCAATTGTTGATAACTACAAGGTTGAAGGAGATCTTCGCCGTGAAGTTAGCTTAAACATCAAGAACTTACAAGAAATTGGTTCATACCGAGGCATGCGTCACCGTCGTGGTTTACCAGTGCGTGGACAACACACTAAGAACAACGCACGGACTCGTAAAGGCCCAGCTAAATCAATTGCTGGTAAGAAGAAGTAATTCAAGATAAAGGAGGTTAGCATTTCTTATGGCAGGTAGAAAAACATCGCGTAAGCGTCGTGTGAAAAAGAACATCGAGTCAGGTGTTGCACATATTCACTCAACGTTTAACAACACTTTAGTTATGATTACTGACGTTCAAGGGAACGCTGTTGCTTGGTCTTCAGCTGGTGCTCTTGGTTTCCGTGGTAGTCGTAAATCCACTCCTTTCGCTGCACAAATGGCCGCTGAAGCCGCAGCTAAAGGCTCTATGGAACATGGCATGAAGACGGTTGAAGTTGCCGTTAAAGGCCCAGGTTCCGGTCGTGAAGCAGCTATCCGTGCTTTGCAATCAACTGGTCTAGAAGTTACGGCTATTCGTGACGTCACACCAGTGCCGCATAACGGATCTCGTCCTCCAAAGCGTCGTCGTGTTTAATTGATGACATCACTTATTTGGAGTGATGAACATTCATTAATTAACAAGACGAGTTTTGAAAGGGGTAAACAAAAGAATGATCGAATTTGAAAAGCCAAATATTCACAAAATCGATGAAAGTAACAACTATGGGAAGTTCATCGTTGAACCACTTGAACGTGGTTACGGAACAACATTAGGAAATTCGTTACGTCGGATTTTGCTTTCATCTTTGCCTGGTGCTGCTGTCACCAGTATTCAAATCGATGATGTACTTCACGAGTTCTCAACTGTTGAGGGCGTTGTTGAAGATGTTACACAAATCATCTTGAATATGAAAAAGGTTTCTTTGAAGATGGCGACCGATGAAGAAAAGGGAATGGACATCGACGTTAAGGGTCCTGCGACTGTCACTGCTGGTGATATTCAAACGGATGCTGATGTTGAAGTTATGAACCCTGATCTTTACATCTGCACGGTAGCAGACGGTGCCACTTTCCACATGCACTTAACTGCAAACAAGGGCCGTGGATACGTTTCAGCTGATGAAAACAAAGCTCGTCAGGATGATATGCCAATTGGTGTATTACCAATCGATTCCATTTATACCCCAATCGAACGTGTCAACTACCAGGTTGAAAACACTCGTGTTGGTCAACGTGATGACTATGACAAGCTGACATTAGACGTTTGGACTGACGGTTCAATTACGCCTAGTGAAGCAATTAGTCTCGCTGCGAAGATTCTAACTGAACACCTTGCAATGTTTGTTGATTTGACAGATACGGCTAAGAATGCCGAAATCATGGTCGAAAAGGAAGAAACACACAAGGAAAAGATGCTCGAAATGACCATCGAAGAGTTAGACTTGTCTGTTCGTTCATACAACTGTTTGAAGCGTGCTGGTATCAACACGGTTCAAGAGTTGACGGATCGTACTGAAGCCGACATGATGAAGGTTCGTAACCTTGGTCGTAAGTCACTTGAAGAAGTTAAGGCAAAATTGGCTGGCTTAGGTCTTTCTTTGAAACAAGAAGACTAGTCGGACTTATCAACAAAAGGAGGGTTCAAGCATGGGCTACCGTAAATTACAACGTACTAGTTCACAACGTAAAGCTTTGTTACGCGATTTAACAACCAGTTTGATTGTTAATGGTCGGATCGAAACAACCGAAGCACGCGCCAAGGAAGTTCGTAAGACTACAGATCAAATGATTACTTGGGGTAAGCAAGGCGACTTGCATGCTCGTCGTGAAGCAGCTGCTTTCGTTCGTGACGTTGTTGCAGATGTCAAAGAAGACGGTGACAACGTTAAAGCGCAAACTGCATTGCAAAAGTTATTTGATGACTTAGCACCTAAGTTTGCTGAACGTAATGGTGGTTATACTCGGATGTACAAGACTATGCCTCGTCGTGGCGATGCTGCGCAAATGGTTATCTTGGAATTCGTCGACTAATCATTATCTGTTCAATGGTAGTCTGAATAGCTACCCTAAATATATCGACGGATGTATTTAGTATTTGAATATTCAAAATAATCACTAGTGTCAATGGTATAAAGCGTTATGATGATGGCGATCGCGTTCGCCCAGTCTAGCTTGAATGAGTTTTTTACTCGTGCCGTGATGCTAAGTGATTTTTTTGTACATAGAATTAATTGATTACACGAGTTTACTAGTGGTTTCAGCGTTGCTTGCGTATTGGTCTAGTTTTCGCTAAAATAGTGCGGTATTATTCGTTTTATAATGAGGTGAAGACTGAGTGCAAACGAAACATGCAAAGTTAATTACAGGTCTTGTAGTTGTTCTACTGGCAGTGCTTGCACTCGGGGCGACCGCTATTACGACTATTAACGCTCAAAGGCGTCACGAAGAACATGAATCACGTTTGCGTCGGCTAAGTGAGCGAGCGGCCAAAGTATTGCCTAAAGAGGCATTTAAACCTGGCGCGTACACGTTGAGTGAAAGTCATTATGTTGATGGGTATCGTGTGTTCGCCGTTGTTAACGTGGATAAACACGGACAACTTGTTAATGTCGCTTTTAATCAACTTGATCAGTTTGGATTGAATAATCCAGCGACGGCGACCGATATTACCCGCTGGAATACGGCACTGCTTAAAGAACCTAATGTCGCTAAACTGTCTTTAAAACACGGTAATAAACAGTGTTTCCAGTTATATAAAAATTATATGGGGCGTCTGATTCATGCCGCACATACCGGCGAACAACACCAGTTTAAAATTAACAACCATGCCAATACGGCAGGAAGTGGGGGAACATCGTGACAAAGATCATTTCAGTTGACGATTTATCTTATCAATATCCCGATGCAGACCGGCCAACATTAAATCACATTTCTTTTGAGATCAATGCCGGAGAATGGGTGGCTATCGTTGGCCATAATGGAAGTGGTAAGAGTACGTTGGTTCGCGCTTTGGATGGCCTTATCGATTTTAAATCGGGGACAGTTACTGTAGCCGGAACAAAATTGTCACCAGAATCGGTTTGGCTGGTTCGCGAACACATTGGCATGGTGTTTCAGAATCCAGACAACCAGTTTGTTGGAGCGACGGTGGCCGATGATGTGGCCTTTGGCTTGGAAAATGCGGGGGTACCACGTCCTGAGATGCAAAAACGTGTTCAAGAGGCTTTAGAAGCCGTCGATATGTGGCAATTTGCAGAACGCGAGCCTAGCCGTTTGTCAGGTGGGCAAAAGCAACGGGTTGCCCTAGCCGGAATCATTGCGATGAACCCCAGTATTATTGTATTGGATGAGGCAACTAGCATGCTGGATCCTCACGGACGGCAGACGGTGTTGTCTGTATTGCAGCATCTACGTCGTTCTAATCAAGCACCGACCATTTTATCAATCACTCATGATTTAAGTGAGGCCGCACAAGCACAACGATTGCTAGTCATGGATAACGGTCAGTTGATTAGTGAAGGGACACCGCGCGCTATTTTCAGTGACGAACAATTACTTGAGTCCACAGGGCTAGACTTACCGTTTAGCACAAAATTGAGCCAACAATTGGCTAAACAAGGACTAGTCACCCCAAAACAGTACCTAACAGATGACGAGTTGGAGGATTGGTTATGGCAATCACATTTGACCATGTAAACTATATGTACCAGCCCAACTCGCCGTTTGAGGCGGTCGGGTTAAGCGATGTTAGTTTCACCGTTCCTAGTGAATCGTTTACTGCGATTATTGGTCATACAGGGAGTGGCAAAAGTACACTTGTTCAGCACTTAAATGGTTTACTTAAACCCACCAGTGGCACGGTTACGGTGGATGATTTTCAGTTAACTGCCAAAACAACAAATAAACACCTAAAGTCACTTCATCAACATGTTGGGATGGTGTTTCAATTCCCTGAGAATCAATTATTTGACCAAACGGTGGAGCGTGACATCGCGTTTGGTCCCCTTAACTTTGGTTTTACTAATGAAGAGGCAATGAGTTTGGCACATCAGGCGGCTCATGACGTTGGGCTACCGGATGAGTTGCTAAAACGGTCACCATTTGAGTTGTCTGGTGGACAGATGCGGCGCGTTGCCATTGCTGGTGTCTTGGCCAGTCAACCGCGCGTGCTCGTTTTAGATGAGCCAACGGCCGGGTTAGACCCACGCGGACGAGCCGAAATGATGGCCATGTTTGCTAAGTTAAAGGCTGACCAACACCTGACGGTTATCTTAGTTACGCACCAAATGGATGATGTTGCTGACTATGCGGATCAGGCGCTAGTGATGGCACATAGTAATTTGATTAAGGCAGGCACACCTGCTGAAATTTTTGCCGATCCTGAATGGGTAAAAGCACAGCAATTGGCGTTACCAACAGCTGCTAATTTTGCGCAACACTTAGTGACTCGTGGCTTTGAGTTTGACTCGTTGCCGTTAACGGCTGAACAACTGGCAATACAGTTGCGTGGTCAGTTACCGAAGGAGGGACGTTAATGCTTGAGCAACTTACGCTCGGACGTTATATTCCCGGCCATTCATGGTTACATCGGTTAGATCCACGAGCTAAGTTGGTGTTGGCTTGTTATTTTATTGTGATCGCCTTTTTAACCACAAATTGGTTAACTTATGTGCTAATGTTTGCCTTTATTGGCGGCGTTATCTTTTTAACAGGACTGAGTTTCAGCTATTTTGTGCGTGGTATTGGTCCACTGATTTGGTTGATTGTGTTTACGGCAATTTTGCAATTATTGTTTACACCAGGCGGACACATTTACTGGCATTGGGGTATTTTAATGATTACTTCAACGGGGATTCAAACGTCTACAGCAGTTTTCTTACGTTTTCTGTTAATTATAACGATGGCAACGGTGCTCACGTTGACGACGGCGCCATTAGCGATTGCGGACGGCGTAGAAGCGCTTTTGCGGCCGCTGCGGGTTATTCACTTCCCAGTGGCTCAAACGGCTCTTATGCTCTCTGTGGCGCTTCGGTTTGTACCGACGTTATTGGATGAAGCGCAGACAATTATGAATGCGCAACGTGCACGTGGGGTGGAGTTTAATAATGGTGGTTTAATCAAGCGTTTGAGGGCGATTGTTCCATTGTTGATTCCGCTTTTTGTCGGGGCTATTGGACGAGCCGACGACTTAGCGACGGCCATGGAGTCACGTGGTTATCAAGGAGCCACAAACCGCACGCGTTACCGCGTATTGAAGTGGCATAACGCCGACACGATAGCAGTTGTTGTCATTCTTGTGTTAAATGTTGTTCTCGTCGTGTTGCGTCACATGTAAGAGTTTTTCTAGAAAAATTAGGGAGGTCGGTAATGAGTCAACGCTACAAAGTTGTTATTGAATATGACGGTACTGATTTTGCCGGCTTTCAGGTGCAGCCTCATCAGCGGACCGTTGAATCTGTATTAACGAAAGTGGTAAACCAGATTGCGAAAAATCCTCACCCAGCCATTCAGGTATTTGGATCGGGGAGAACAGATGCTGGGGTACATGCTCACGGGCAGGTGATCCACTTTGATTTGCCCAAGCCAATTCCAGCTCCTAATTTACGATTAGCGCTCAATAGTATGTTTCCGCTTGATATGGCAGTGGTGAGTGTTGAAGAGGTTGATGATACGTTTCATGCCCGTTTTTCAACGCATGGTAAGCGTTATCGTTATATTGTTTCCAATACGCCATTTGTCGATCCATTCAAACGGAACTATACTGGACACTATAAATATCCGTTAAAACTCGACAGGATGCAGACGGCGAGCCGTGATTTGATTGGTGAGCATGATTTCACCAGTTTTGTGGCTTCAGGTAGCCAAGCTAAGTCAAATATACGAATGATTTATGATATTCAAGTTCACGAGCGTCCTGAAGATCATGAATTTGTGTTTGATTTTTATGGCAGTGGTTTTCTCTATAATCAAGTTCGGATTATGGTAGCATTGTTGTTACAAATTGGTAATGGGCGTCGGCCGGTTAATGACATTCCACGAGTGATGGCGGCTAAAGATCGCGAAGAAGCGCGTGAAACGGCACCGGCTAGCGGTTTGTATCTGGAATCTGTGCTGTATGACAAACACGTTTCAGATGAAAATAACAATTGACTTATGAGGGGCAGGACAGTACACTATTACTTGGTATTGTTTGCCCCACGATAAGCCCCGGAAAGTTTTATCGAGTGTCAAACAGACAAGAAATTGGAGGAAAATACCGTGCGTACAACATATTTAGCAAAACCAGGTGAAGTAGACCGTAAATGGTACGTGGTTGACGCCACAGACGTTCCTTTGGGACGCTTAAGTTCAGTCGTTGCTTCTATTCTTCGAGGCAAGAACAAGCCAACATTTACCCCTAATGTGGATACGGGTGACTTTGTCATTGTTCTTAATGCTTCAAAAGTAGGCTTGACTGGTAAGAAAGCCACAAACAAGATTTACTATCACCACTCAAACCATCCAGGTGGTTTGAAGTCACGCACTGCAGGTAACTTTCGTGATGAAAACCCAATTCGGTTGATTGAAACTTCCGTTAAGGGCATGTTGCCAGCAGGTACGCTTGGTCACAAACAACTGCTTAAGCTTCACGTTTATGCAGGTGACCAACATGATCAAGCTGCACAACAGCCAGAAGTTTTGGATATTACTAAATTAATCTAAGGGGGAAATCACATTGGCTACTGTTCAATACGCCGGCACAGGTCGTCGGAAAAACTCAGTTGCTCGGGTTCGCTTAGTTCCCGGTACTGGTAAAATTACCATGAATGGTAAGGATATTGAAGACTACATTCCATTCGCTAACTTGCGTGAAGTGGTTGTTCAACCATTTGCTGCAACAGAAACGACTGGTAATTACGATGTTATGGTTAACGTCAATGGTGGTGGCTTCTCCGGTCAAGCCGGTGCCACTCGTCACGGTATTGCCCGTGCTTTACTGACGGTTGACCCTGATTTCCGTTCAGCTTTGAAGGGCGCAGGTCTTTTGACCCGTGATGCTCGGATGAAAGAACGGAAGAAGCCCGGTCTTAAAAAGGCCCGTAAAGCTTCACAATTCTCAAAGCGTTAATCTTATCATTATCGACTTTGGATTCAAAAAGAACCTGCCAATTGGCGGGTTCTTTTTTTGCAGATCATGTTAATCAATGAAGGTTTTCAACTTTTCTATAGAATTTAGTAGAAAAAGTTGAGAGTCTTTTTTTATTTTTATCAGTTTGACTAATTTGTCTATGGTTCACCCCAAGATTGTGTTTTATATTAACAATGTGATTTAAATAAGACCCGTTAGTCAAGCGGTTTAAGACACCGCCCTTTCACGGCGGTGACATGGGTTCGAGTCCCATACGGGTCATTTTATTGGGATATAGCCAAGCGGTAAGGCAACGGACTTTGACTCCGTCATGCGCTGGTTCGAATCCAGCTATCCCAAGTTTGCAAACATACTAATACGCCCTGTTAAGATTTTTGAGTTTTAATGGGGCGTCGTTGGTATGTTTTTTTCTTTCTGCCTTTGTTTATACATATCCCGCGTTATGTCTATACAGAAAAATGAGTTTGTGGAACATCATGTAATTAGATTTTAAAAGATGGGAGACAAGGCATGAAAACAGCTAAGGAAGCGCTTGCGAAATCATTAAAAACATTGCTACAAACTCGGTCATTTGATGAAATTGCGGTAAAACAAATTGTTTTAGACAGTGGCGTTAATCGACAGACTTTTTATTATCATTTTCAAGATAAATTCGATTGTTTACAATATCTTTTCTTTAACGAGGCCAGGGATTTAATTCCAGAACAAATATTATTAAGTGAGTGGAAAGCAAGATATTTAAGTGTATTTAGATACTTAGATGTTAGGTAGATTGCAAATTTAATCCGAATTTTTGGACAAATTTGTCAGCATGATCTGATAAGGTGTTTGCCAGTCAAGTATTTTAAGTGGTCTCTGATTA
>NZ_WEZT01000004.1:97647-167141 GCF_009863985.1 Furfurilactobacillus milii
TCCTTTCATGATTGTTTTCGCAAACATCATTTTACAGAAATTTGGCCATGGGCCATTCTTTATTTAATTAGTGTTGCACTTAAAGTGTAAATTCAAGCAATTAATTGACAAGGGGCTGTCAAGCCTTTAATACAGCATAGAGAAAGCCGGATGGTAAAGATCTGGCTTTCTTATGTTTAAGTATTACTATATAGATTAGTATTAAATGAGTGCTGTGGTTTTAGGCATGGATACTCTATTTTAAATTCTAAGAGAAGGAGGAGGTACAAATGTACGGATTAATTTTAGCTGCCGGTATCGGTTATTATCTTTTTGTCTATCAGGGTATTGAGAGGACCGGATCGCTCGAACAAAAGAACCAGACTGAAGTACGTTATCCAAAGTCTGCTGAGGATGCCATACGTGAATACTGTCGTGTACGCCTCCCCTGGAATGAAGACATAGGAGAAATGTTTGTCTACTCTCATCGATACCCTAGGAATATATTGCCAGAAATAAAAACAAGAAAGCAGTTATTTAAGCAATTTGAGAGCGAAGTGAATAGTCTTCGGCTAAGTGGGCAGGTTCCAAACCGTCGAGTACGATTTATAGATAAGGTTGATAGATCTCTAGATTTGACCACGGTAAAATCTGTCACTAGAAACGACGCGATTGAAAAATATAGACGGCAGATGGAATATTTGTCGCTTTTTACAAAAGATCCTAATCCATTTCCTCTGTTGCGAGATAGAATCACTGAAACGTCTATTTATTCGCGGCCGGGAAATGAAAGTTATTATCAGGCAATTGATTACGCTGGAACGTTCCCGAAGTTTTTACAAGATTACTATTTCTCACTTTATTTGCCTTCTCAAAATGAGTGGCAGTTATATGTTATGAAACAAAGAAGAGCCTTACATGAAATTGAGACAGATGTATTTTCTTTTTTGGGTACAGACACGACTACATCGGACACTCAAAATGTCACCATAACCTTATTTTCAACAGTAGGTTTAGAGTTGATGGCAGACATATTGAGACCAAATCGCACCGTTACGCCGCAATTAGAGAGGTATCAACAGGCATTTAATGCCGGGGTGTGGAAGGAATATTTCCCATACACTTGGGCAATGGTAAATCGAAAGGATGCTTTGAAAGAGTTAAAGAGTTGGACTCAAATGTTGCAGGCAGAAGAAAAAGAAAACTGATGATGACACGTTTTTACGTCACCGTTAAATGAATGGGCCACTTAACATGGTTATGTTTCGATCTTCTTTCTTGAACAAAAGAATTTTACTTCATTCTTTCCTAAATCAGTTTTGAACTGCATATTTACAAACAAAAAGGGAATTTGCCGATTTGGCAAGTTCCCTTTGCTGTAATCAGAATAGACTCAATGCAATCTCTAAAGTTTAAATGTTTAGCAATCAGTCCGTAGCCTTCAACGCCGACACCATATCCACACGCTTCAGACGTCGGTGGGTGAACCAGATGACGATTGCTGTGAAAAGCGCCATTAGAATGGCAGCAATGATATAGCCAGGCCAATGGATGACTAGTGGGAACATCACCTGGGCCGTCGTTGCCTGCTTTAAAATATACCAAGTTAGGGCATTTCCGATGCCGTAGCCTAAAATGACACCCACAACCGTGAGGACAATATTTTCACGGGCAACGTACATCGTGACCTCTCGATCATAAAAGCCTAAAACTTTTACTGTTGATAACTCACGAATTCGTTCTGAAACATTAATGTTTGTTAGGTTATACATCACGACAAACGATAATAGTCCCGACATCACAATGAAAATGACGACCACAGGGTCTAGCGTGGCTGACATGTTATCAATTGTGGTTCTTTGATCCGCGACAAAACTTGTGCCACGAACCGCACCAGATTGTAACAGTTGGTGCGCAAGGCGATTTCGTTGTTTGCTCGACTGTGCATTCAGTTTGACAAGAAGCGCGTTGCTGTTGCTGGCCTTGTGCCAGACATGTTGATAGGCAGCGGGGCTCAGATAAAGGTAGTCGCCAATATAATTCTTTGTAATGGCTGCCACCTTTATTGACCGATTGGTAGCTGACGTGAGGTTTACGTTGATACTGTCGCCTACGTGAGCTCCAAGCAGTGTCGCCGTTTTCTGTGATAATACGGCGCCACGTTGAGGCAGCACGATGTTACTGCCTCCTGGTGTCGTGAGGCGAACATAATTCGCGAAGTCCGTTGTTTGAGGGATGAAGACATTGACCGAGGAGACACTCTCATTTCCGTGGCAAACTTTAGCAGTAGTAGTGGCGATGGGGGTGCTCTTTTGGTAGGATTCACTTTGTTGTAGCAGGTGTTGTGTCTTATTAATGTCAGTATCTGCGCCATGAAGTGATACGACAGCCTGGTAACGCACGATATCACGATATTGGCGGGTGCCCGCAGTTGTGATTGAGTCGCGAATGCCAAAGCCACATAGAATCAGCGCGCACCCGCCCGCAATGCCCACGATTGACATTACCATGCGACTTTTATAGCGGAATAAATTGCGATAGGACACTTTTTGATTAAAGTTTAGCCGTCGCCACAGTGGTGTAATGCGCTCAAGTAAAATCCGTTTGGCAGACTTAGGCGGCCTGGGCAACATCAAAGCGGCAGGTCCCTCTTGCAGTTCACGCCAAACAACAAAACCGGCTGCACCAACCGTGGCGATCAGGGAGAAACACAGGGCTAAAATAATCGAAGACCATTCCAAACGGACCGTAGCGGACATGGGGATGGTTGAACTGTACAATGCCAGCACGAAGCGTGGAATCGTTTCATTTCCCAGTAGGGAACCGATGACACCGCCAATTGTGCCGGCCATTAAAGCATAAGCGAGATAATTCCGTGCAATGGCCCACTTGCTGTACCCCAGCGCTTTAAAGGTGCCAATCTGGGCACGCGCTTCTTCAACCATGCGCGTGATGGTCGTAAAAGTAATGAGGGCTGCGATTAAAAAGAAGAAAACGGGAAAGACATTAGCGATGGCCGAGATCCGCTCACTGGATTCGCCATACGACGAGAACCCCGGCAAATCTGAGCGGTCCTGCCAGGTATAGTGCGTTTTCGTTTGCTGCTTGATTTTATTTCGAGCGCTTGTCAGTTTGCTCTGAGCCGCATTAATCGAAGCTAGTTGATTGGTTAACTCAGGAGTTGAGGTCATCGTGCCACCACTTGTTCGTGTCACTTCTTGTTGAGCGGCTTGCAAACGGACTTTGGCCGCTGTGAGCTTATTTAATTGGTCATTAAGCTGTTTCGTTGCAGTAACATAGAGTGCACGACTTCGTTGATCGGCTCGCGGATTTAAAACTGTTTTGAGTTGCTTCAACTTGCGGTTACGAGCAGTGACGTAATGGTTTGAATAAGTGTCCGTGCCTTGTAAGGATTTAAACCGGACGGATAGTAGACTGGCCGGCATTTTTAACTGGTTACTTGGCACGGCTGCAAAAAAACGGACCGTTCCATCACCGACATTGGTGACGCCGCGAAGGCCATTATCAATATATTGAGGTGAGTCGACGAACCCAACAATGGTGAATGTCCGGTGCTGGAGAACTTTGTTTTTGCTGAAAGTAAAGTGTTGACCGGGGCGATAGCCATAATCCGTCTTGGCCTTGTTATCAAGCACAATTTGGTTGGCTCGTTTTGGCAGATGGCCGGTGCGTAACACAAGGCGATTTAGGCTTGTCTTAGTGGAATAGCCGTATAGCGCAACGGCAACTGCGTTGGAACCACCAGTAGCGTATGTGAACTTGGTGGCCTCAGCCGTTGCGTCAGACACACTGTTGGCAGCGCGCACGTCATCGTTTGTAAAACCAGTATTAGATAGTAGTTGCACGTCGCTTAAATGGCTGCGCTGCACTGTGGTGGTCATCGACTCGTTTAATACGGGACCGGTAGCACGAACGCCAACAAAGATAAGACTGCCTAGCAGGATGATTAAGATGATAGCGATAAAACGACCACGCGAGGCCTTTATTTCACGAAATAGGTTTTTAGTCAGCGGTTTCATCGTTTCTCACCACTCAATCTCAGCAATTGGTGTCGGGTCAGGATTGTTAATTACTTCGCGCACACGGGCATCGTTAATGTGGATGACACGGTCGGCCATGGCGGCGATGGCTGCATTATGGGTAATAATCAGGACCGTTTTATTGTCACGGCGAGAAGCGTCTTGTAGAAGCTGTAACACCTGTTTACCAGTTTGAAAATCTAGTGCACCGGTTGGTTCGTCACATAATAAGAGTTTAGGATTTTTGGCTAATGCGCGAGCAATGGCAACACGTTGTTGTTCACCACCGGAGAGCTGCGCAGGAAAATTGTCCAAACGTTTGCCCAAGCCAACCTTCTGGAGGGTAGCCTCAGCATCTAGCGCATCAGGGACGATGGAATTAGCTAACTCTACATTTTCTTTAGTCGTAAGATTAGGTACAAGGTTATAAAACTGAAACACAAAGCCAACTTGGTCGCGTCGATATTGCGTTAATTGCTGATCGGTGTAGCCAGCAATATCCGCACCATCAATGAAGACTTCACCTGAGGTCGGGGAATCCATGCCACCAAGAATATTGAGAACTGTTGATTTGCCAGCACCACTTGGGCCTAGAATCACAGTAAGTTGGCCTTGTTCACAAGTGAAACTCAAGTCATGATTGGCATCAATGGTCGTTTCGCCCATTTGATAGGTTTTGAATTCGTGTCTTACATCAATATATGCCATAAGTGCCTCCTGTAACGATTACCTTTATTATGCCGATGTCATAAAATAGAGACAAGAATAAGCTTTGCCATTGTTTGTTTAAATTGATACACTTTACTAATTGCATTTTACTAATGAGTTTATTACAGTGACTCATGAGAGGGGGCGCTAATAATGGCACAGATTCGTGATTTGTTCGTCAAAAAAGATACGAGCAATGATATTTTAAAACAATCTGGTTTGGAAAAAACGTTATCGGCTTTTAACCTCACGACCATGGGAGTGGGCGCCATTGTTGGGGCTGGAATTTTTATTACACCCGGAGTTATCGCATCGCTTCACGCTGGACCAGCGGGGATGCTGTCATTTGTGTTAGCAGCGTTTGTCTGTGCCTCAGCAGCGCTGTGTTATTCGGAATTCTCCTCAACGATTCCATTGGCCGGTAGCGCCTATACCTATGTTTACACAGTGTTTGGCGAGCTGGTTGCGTGGGTACTAGGTTGGTCACTGGTATCAGAATATATGTTTTCTGTTTCCTCAGTGGCCACGAGCTGGTCAGCGTACTTTCAAAATATTCTTGCTGGGTTTGGCTGGCGGCTCCCAGTTTTCTTGCGGGCTGCCCCAGGAACGGCCAGCGTACCAGGTGGGCGTTTTGATTTAATTGCCTTTTTAATTGTCATGATTATTTCTGTGTTGTTACTTGGTGGTGTGCATGAATCAGCGCGTGTCAACACGGCGATGGTCGTACTGAAAATTGCGGTTATCTTGCTTTTTATTGGTGTTGCAGTCTTCTATGTGAAGCCAGCAAACTATCATCCCTTCATGCCGTTCGGCGTTGGCGGGGTCTTTAAGGGGGCAGCGTTAGCCTTTTACGCGTACGTTGGCTTTGACGCCGTGTCGTCGGCCGCCGAAGAAGTTAAGCGTCCGCAACGCGACATGCCCATCGGCATTAGCATGTCATTGGTAATTGCGTCTATTTTGTACATTGCGTTGGCAACGGTATTGGTCGGCATCGTGAAGTATACCAAACTGAATGTGGCTGATCCCGTCGCTTTCGCTTTACAATACCTTCACTTAACAAACTTGTCTGGCATTATTTCACTGGGTGCGATTGTGGGGATGACGACGGTATTGCTAGTCATGTCCTACGGTGGTACACGACTGATCTTTGCGATTTCTCGTGATGGTCTGTTACCACAACGATTGCACAAGCTGAGCCCGAAAACACATGTGCCAGTATCAAACACCATTCTATTTGGCTTGTTTGCTGCCGTATTTGCTGCTTTTATTCCCATCAGCTTAGTCTCAGAGTTGGTTAATATTGGGACATTGTTCGCTTTTGCACTGGTTTCATTAGGGGTCGTGTTCCTGCGGCGCAATCCTGATTTTGCACATGTTAAGGCAGCTTTCCATGTGCCGTTTTATCCATACTTGCCGATTTTGTCATTCATTCTCTGCATCGGCTTAATGCTCATGTTACAAGTCTTTACGTGGGTTGCATTTGTCATCTGGCAGGCAGTAGGGTTAACGATTTATGCGATTTATGGATACCGTCATAGTTTAGCGCGGCAACGATTATATAAGTGATTTTGTCTGAATAAGAATCTTAAACTCAAAAAATGAGCCTATGTATTTTACATATGCTCATTTTTGTTACCAACGATTTAATTAATAACCAGCTGACAGGTCGACTTGGTTGCGACTGACCAGTCCGGTGCTGACAAACGTTTTGAGGTTGTCGTACAAAATCGGGAAGAGACGCGTATCAAGGTGATCAACAACACCGGATACGTGCGGCGTGAGCAGAATGTGGTCATTAGCCCATAGCGGTGAATCCTTTGGCAACGGTTCTGGGTCCACAACATCCAGCGCGGCGTACTTAACGCGAGACTGTTTTAGGGCATTCAGCAAAGCTTCGTTGACGACAGAAGACTCTCGACCAACGTTGATAAACAACAGCTTATGGTCTAGCTGATCAAAGAACTGCTGGTTAAAGAAGCCGGTTGTGGCTGTTGTTCCGGGCATCACGTTGATGATGATGTCAGCTTTTGCCAAACCTTTTTGATAGTCATCAATCGCATACGTTTCGTCAAAATTATCCGCTGGATGGCCAGTTCGGTTGACACCGGCGACATGAACATTCATTTGGTGTAGCAAACGTGCAGTTTCGACGGCAATGTGGCCAGTGCTGAAAATAATGGCCGAGGTTTCGTCAGCTACTAGCAGGTCGTCTGCAGATTGTTCCCAGAAACGTTGTGGCCGTCGTTGCTCCGCCGTCCAGAGACCACGGGTGAAATAGAAGATATATCCCAAGATGGCCTGGGCAATTGCTGGACCATGAATTCCACTGGCGTTAGTCACTACGATGTGATGTTGCGCAATTTCTGACAGTGGCAAGTAGTCGACACCAGCAGAAAACGTTTGAATCCACTTCAAATGGCTGTGCGGTGCTTCTAAAACAGGCAAACTGATTTCGGCATTCCAACCGTACATAATGGTGATATCGTCCGGTGACACTTGTTTACGGGCGATGTCATCTGCAGTGACAATATTGACACCCATGTTTCTAACCGTTGAGCGTTGTTCTTCTGATAATGGCATTATTGCTAATAATTGTTCCATCGATGCCGTCCTCCTCCTGATCTACAGTTCATACGAATTTATTATAACGTGACTGAGCAAAGATAAGTTAGTTAAAGCGCTCGTTAAGTTACTTAACAGTATCGTCGTTTAAATGCTGAAAATTAGATGTGAAAATGAAAGTAAATCGTCCTTAAATTTGAAAACTCATTTATCAGTCGATATAATTTGTAGTAGAGAGCGGTTTCATTCAATGTTATTTTTACATAATGTCTTGTTTGCAATTGAATTGACCGCCACATGATAATGCTGTCGGGGTTCTGGATAGTCCACCAGGACGTTTGCTCAGTTTATTTTGTGAAGTTACTCGCAATTATTCTTCATAAAGGGGCGAAGTGCGATGTCAATATTAGGTCTTAGCATTCTTTCGCTAGCTCGCTTTCAATTCGCGATGACAACCGTCTTCCACTTTTTCTTCGTACCGTTTTCAATCGGTTTAGGATTCGTGGTTGCCATTATGGAAACGAACTATGTTATTCAAAAGAAGGACATTTATAAGAAAATGACCCAGTTTTGGGGGAAAATTTTCTTACTGTCCTTCGCAGTTGGAGTAGTGACCGGGATCATTCAAGAATTTCAATTCGGGATGAACTGGTCACAGTACTCACGCTTCATGGGCGATATTTTTGGTGCACCACTGGCCATTGAAGCGCTGGCCGCATTCTTCCTGGAATCGACATTCATTGGACTGTGGATGTTTACCTGGGATCGGTTTAAGCCAGTTTGGCACTGTCTGTTTATTTGGCTGACGTCCATTGGATCGATGCTATCAGCAGTTTGGATCTTGGCAGCCAACTCATTCAT
The DNA here is from genome assembly GCF_009863985.1 of Furfurilactobacillus milii. Taxonomy (GTDB): domain Bacteria; phylum Bacillota; class Bacilli; order Lactobacillales; family Lactobacillaceae; genus Furfurilactobacillus; species Furfurilactobacillus milii_A. The sequence goes on from NZ_WEZT01000004.1 coordinate 105,798, forward strand.
GCAGGATCCTGTCGGATATGCATTAAAGACGGTTAATGGTAACACTAAGGCGGTCATGGTTAGTTTTGCTGATGTTGTTAAGAACCCACAACTATGGCTAGAATTGCCTCACGTGCTGTTTGGTGCGTTTTTAACGGCTGCCTTTGTCATTGCCGGGTCATCAGCTTGGCGGATCTTAAAGGGCAAAAATATCGAATTCTGGCGCAAAAGTATCAAGATCAGCTTGATTGTTGGTTTGGTTGCTGCTATCGGCGTTACTGCCGTTGGGGATCAGCAAACGCAATACATCATTAAGAACCAACCAATGAAGTTTGCGGCTACCGAAGGTTTGTACAAAACCACGGGTGACCACGCTTCATGGGCCATTGTTGAAGGTATGGACAACAAAGATCATAAGGTTACCTGGAGCATTGAGATTCCTTATGTTCTGAGTATGTTGTCCTATCACAAGCCAAGCGGTGCCGTTACTGGTGCTAATCCGCTGAATAAGCAGTTGCACAAACAGTATGACAAGAAATTTGGCAAGAACATGAATTACTTTGTTCCGATGCATACATTGTTTTACAGCTTCCGGATCATGGCCATTTCTGCAGGGGTCTTTGCTCTGTTAGCCATCTTAGGATTGTATTGGAACCGCAAGAAGTCCGACCAAATTGTGCGGTATCGTTGGTTCTTGTACATTTTAGGCTTATCTCTATGGCTACCATTCATTGCTAACACGGCTGGTTGGTTTGTCACCGAGTTGGGTCGTTATCCATGGGTTGTTTATGGATTATTGACCATTGCCGATGCGGTATCGCCACACGTTACGGTTGGCTCGTTACTCTTCAGTAATATCATTTACTTCTTGCTGTTTGCCGGCATGGGCGCGGTCATGATTGTTCTGAGCCATCGTGTTCTAGTCGCTGGACCAGATGCTGATTTGCAAAGTGGTTATGGTGTCAATGACGAAGACAAACAGGATACGGATGAGAGTGTTGATCCGTACGCAAAGGGGGCCTTCAACCATGAGTAGCTTACAATTTGTTTGGTTCTTGCTCATTGGCCTGCTGTTCGCCATCTTCTTCTTCCTTGAAGGGTTTGACTTCGGGGTTGGTATGTCGGTGAACACCTTGGCAAACAATGAGAGCGAACGTAATGCATTAGTCCGTTCCATCGGACCACATTGGGACGGAAATGAAGTTTACCTGATCACCGCTGGTGGTGCGATGTTTGCATCCTTTGGCGCTTGGTACGCTTCCTTATTTTCCGGTTTCTACGTGATGTTTTTGCTGGTGCTGGTCGCGTTAATCATGCGTGGTGTTTCATTTGAATTCCGAAACGAAATGCGCACCGATTTCTGGCGACGGTTCTGGGAGTGGTCACTGACGATTTCATCACTTGCTGCACCGTTCTTACTTGGCATGATCTTTACTGATATGGTAAAGGGGATGCCAATCGATGCACAGGGTGATGTCATTGGTCACTTCACTGATTACGTCAACTGGTTCTCTATCGTGGGTGGCGTTGCTGTTGCCTTGCTCTGCTACCTTCATGGATTAAACTTTGTTCGTTTGAAGACTGAAGGAACGTTACGTGAGCGGGCGCGTGCACGGGGCAAGGTTTTATATCCTGTTCTATTTGCCGGCGAAGTTGTCTTTGCAATTTTGGTTTACGTCTATACAGATTTCTTCACGAAGAAGCCAATTTCAACGTTATTGATTTTAGCCGCCATTGTATTGTTGAGTGTTTTGGCTTACGTGGCCACGTTGAAGGATTGGGAAGTAACGTCCTTCATCAGCGGTGGTTTGACGCTGCCGGCTGTTGTCATGTTGCTATTCGTGGGCTTGTTCCCACGCGTCATGGTAGCCAACAATGCAGCTAACAGCATTCTGATCAAAAACGCATCAAGTTCAGCATACACATTGAACTTGATGACGTGGATTGCATTATGCATTTTGCCATTTGTCTTGGCTTACCAGATTTGGAGCTACTGGGTCTTTTACAAACGAATTAAGGCAAATTAGTTTTAGGCAAGCTTTGAATAAAGCATTTATTGTTTAGTTTACGGTTGAGGCGACTGCTTATTTAGCGGGAACCGTGGTGAAGTGTAGCGGGTGAGGGACAGAGTTTCGTGAGAGCAATAATAGGTGGCGAAGGCCACTTATTATTGCGGGACGACCTTCGAGACCTGGTTTGGGGGCTCGAAGTCGAGGTAGAAGACTCCGTGGTTTTCGGAGGCTGAGACCGGTCCCATGAAACGGCGTCCCTCACCAGCGAAACGGCAGTACCATCACCTGAGCGTAATCTTATCCAAACCAAACTAAAGTAATCGATGAAACATTGTAGAAACTGACCGAGATGTTGGGAAAAGTTAGGAGTGTAGGATTGAATGATTGATCGACGTATCTTTCGCTTGCCCGGCATCACGAAGATGTTAATCGTTCTGGCAGGGTTAGTATTACTGCAAGCGTTTAGCATTCTCTTCCAAGGTGTGTTCTTATCGCGGACGCTGACAGATTTATGGAATCGGGAAGCTGAAACGCGCATTTTATGGCCCGTATTATTGTTTGCGGGCTTTTTTGCGTTAAGACAGATCTTAGTGATGCTGAAGAATCGGGTAATGCAGCCGTGGGCGGACCAAACGGTGTTTGATCTACGTCAACAGCTGCTACAGAAACTCGTGGCCATTGGTCCCAGCATTGTTGCCAAACAGGGAACTGGTAAAGTTGTGACCATGGCACTGGATGGGATGAACCAAGTCAACACTTACTTGATGTTGGTTGTTCTTAAGATTTTTGACATGATGATTATTCCGACAGTATTGTTGGTTTACTTATTCTTTTTACGTTGGCAGGAAGCACTGTTCTTGTTAGTTATTTTTCCGGTCATTATTTTATTCATGATTATCTTGGGTTATGCAGCCCGTGATAAGGCTAACCGTGAATTTGCCAGTTATACGCAGTTATCGAATAATTTCGTGGATGCCTTACGAGGGTTGCCGACATTAAAACAATTGGGATTGAGTGAAGCCTATGCTGACAATATTTACGCCGTGTCTGAGGACCACCGTAAGCGGGTGATGGGGACGCTAACAATCGCCATTCTGTCAACGTTTGCGCTCGACTTTTTCACGACGTTATCAATCGCCGTTGTCGCCGTTTTTCTAGGACTTGGCTTAGTAGCAGGCCACATTGCATTGTTCCCAGCATTAACCATTCTCATTTTGGCACCAGAGTATTTCTTGCCAATTCGGAACTTTGCCAATGATTATCATGCGACGCTAAACGGTAAAAATGCGTTGACTGCCGTTCTTGAAGTGTTGAATACACCAGTGCCAACGGATCGTAATTTATTGACTGATCAGCAGGCAGCATGGACACCCGACAGTCAATTACGTTTGGAACATGTTAACTTTGGCTATGATAATCCGGATGAGACGGCCTTAACCGACATTAGTTTTACGGCGAACGGCTATCAAAAGATTGGTATTATCGGACCTTCTGGATCCGGAAAATCAACTTTGATTAATTTGCTTGGTGGTTTTTTAACGCCGAATAATCAAGATACGGGTCACATTTCAGTAAATGGTGTCACAGTGCCGCATCTAAGTCAGCAGGCCTGGCAACGACAGTTCCTGTACATTCCCCAGGCACCATATTTATTCCATGCCACGTTAGCGGATAACATTAAGTTTTATACACCAGACGCTGACGATGCGGCGGTTTCGCAAGCAATTGCCAGCGCTGGGTTGACGGACTGGGTCGCTACGTTGCCGGAGGGTTTGCAAACGGAAATTGGTGAAGGTGCCCGTGGTGTTTCCGGCGGGCAGGCACAAAGAATTGCTTTAGCCCGGGCCTTTTTGGATCAGAGCCGTCGCATTCTATTGTTTGATGAACCAACTGCCCACTTGGATATTGAAACGGAAGTTGGCCTCAAAGAAACAATCAAACCGGTGTTTGCTAATCACTTGGTCTTCTTTGCCACTCACCGTTTACACTGGCTCAATGAAATGGATTATTTGCTGGTGATTGAGCACGGGCGAATTGTGGAACAGGGCACGCCGGAAGCGCTGGCTAAGCAGAACGGGGCCTATACGGCGCTTCGTCGTGAAATGGGAGGTGATGCATTGTGAAGGGATTCTTTGACACTTTTAAACACGATTCATGGGTAATGCCTTACCTTCGCAAGTATCGCTTTTTGCTGATTTTGGTGTTGCTGTTGGGCTTCTTGACCACGTTTACAGGGTCGGCGCTGATGTTTACCTCTGGGTATCTAATCAGTCGCGCGGCGCAACATCCCTTCAATATCATGTTGATTTATGCAACTATTGTTCTGGTCCGGGCGTTTGGGATTGCCCGACCATCCTTTAAGTATGCTGAGCGTTTAACCAGTCATAATTGGGTGCTCCGGATTGTGTCTGATTTTCGAAAGAAACTTTATCAATCTGTGGAGCGTGATGCGGTAGCGATTCGTCAACGTCATCAAACGGGGGATATTCTTGGACTATTAGCTGAAGATATTGCCCATATTGAGAATTTGTACTTACGAACGGTCTTTCCGCTTATTGTAGGTTGGCTGCTGTATCTCTTCGTTGTCATTGCACTGGGGACTTTTAGTTGGCCGTTTGCTGCATTAATGGCCTTGTTGGTGGGCGTGATCGTGATTTTGATGCCGTTGGTGTCCGTCGCCTTAAACGGTGCTCGCGAGTTTCATCAGAAGCAAACGCAGCAAAGTTTGTATACGTCTATGACGGATGCTGTGTTGGGAGTCAGTGACTGGATGATTTCTGGTCGCGAAAAAGATTTTATGGATCATCAAACGGGTCCACTGACAGATATGCGCAACTTGCAAACGGCTGACAACAAGTTTCAGTGGTGGCGAGATTTAGTTGTTCAGTTAATGATTGGCGTCATTGCGGTTGTCATGATTTATTGGGCTGGTAGTTATTTTCAGACTAGTCATCTGGCACTGAACTGGATTGCAGCGTTTGTGTTGGCTATTTTCCCAGCCACGGATGCCTTTGCTTCGATCCCCCAAGGTGTTTCAGAATGGCCGGTTTATCAAGATTCAATCAAACGTGTTAACCAGCTGGACCAAAACATTGTGGCGCCAGTTGCTCAAACACACCTTGCTGCCGAAGATTTTAAGTCACTGACCATCGATCATGTTGATTTCAAGTATGCAGATGGTCAGCAGGCCGTGTTGTCCGACATTGATTGGACCATTAATCGTGGTGACAAAGTGGCATTACTCGGGCCTTCAGGCACAGGAAAATCAACTTTGCTGAAGTTAATGTTGGGGGATGAACAGCCAACCCAGGGGACAGTCAAACTGAATGGCATCACAGTTGATAAACTTCAAGATGATCGTGGCAAACTGTTTGGTGTGTTAGATCAACAACCATACTTGTTTAATACAACAATTATGAATAATGTGCGTTTGGGCAATCTCTCTGCAACCGATGACCAGGTTAAGGCAGCCATTAAAGCGGTTGAACTGGATCAGTTGATCGAGAAATTGCCAAACGGCTACAATACGCTCGTTGAAGAGGCCGGTGCGCGGTTCTCTGGTGGAGAGCGTCAGCGTTTTGCGCTTGCTAGAATTTTATTGCAGGATGCGCCGATTATTATCTTGGACGAACCAACTGTTTCACTGGATCCTATCACTGAACATGAGTTGTTAAATACAATCTTTGATTTATTGAGAGATAAAACAATCATTTGGGTCACTCATCATTTGGAAGGAATCACACATGTTGATTCGGTTCGTTTTCTTGAACATGGTCAGTTTGAAATGATTGGCAAACCGCATGAGTTGTATCAGACAAGTGACCGGTTTAGAAGCCTTTATGATCTCGATAAAGGTCGCTAAAACATAATTTAAAACAGTACGTTAAGATTGTGTTGTTAATGGCAAAAGTCGTGATCCACGGTTGTTTCGAAAATAAGTTGCATGGTTAAAAACACCTTATTCTGGATGACGGAATAAGGTGTTTTTAGTGTGCAGTGCTTTTGAGACTCAGAGCAAACGACCAAGTGTTTAATAAGCTTACTGATAATGGATAGTGATTCATTTTAAATAAATCGCGTATAATATGACCTAAACGTAGCGGTCTTTTTATAAAATTATGAGTTTTAGCAGAGGAGGGATTGTGTGGCTCTTTCATTTAACGCATTGATGGACGCAGTACCGGTTGTCATTAAGGCTGGCAATGTGCCTAATATTGTTGGCGAGGCTGGGATTGGTAAGTCAGCTTTAGTGGCAGCTGTTGCGCAAAAGATGAACGCGCAGCTCTTTACGACGGTTGTCAGTCTGTCTGAAAAGGGCGATTTGGCCATCCCAGTGCCGCCATTAACGGCAGATAGCTTCATTCAAACGGACCAGTATGGACGTTTGGCCGATGTTCAGTATGGTTATGCGCATACGTTGGTGGCCATCATTCAATATGCGGAACAGCATCCGGAAGGGCCGATTATTTGGTTCCTCGATGAATTTAACCGTGGCACCCAGGCTGTTCAAAGCGAGCTCATGAACCTAGTGTTACAACGACAGATTAATGATTTGGTGCTACCACAGCAGGTTAAACTCATATTGGCCGAAAATCCGGATTCACAAATGCAAGGCTTTGCTGATTCGCTGTACGGTGTTACGGCCGGTGATGATGCCATTAAGGACCGCACCACCCGGCTAGTGATGAGCGCCAGTACACCAGATTGGTTAGCGTGGGCACAGCAAACTGATGGTAAAGGGAATCCCAATATTATTCAGCCTGTGCGCGATTATTTGACGCAACAGCCAAATGATTTGCGACCACTGCAACACGATGAGGATGTTTATCCAACACCACGGGCATGGCAACGCGTGTCAACTAATTTATCGCAATTAGATGACACGCCTAAGGAAGTTCGACAAGCACTTCAGTTTGACATCATCACAGGTGATTTAGGCGAAACAGTAGGTGCTAAATTTAATCAATTTTTGACTCAGGGGCTCACCGTCACTGATTTGTTTAAACATGCGGATACGGATGCTACTCCTGACGAACAAGTTAATGCTGCTTTCACTGCCTTATCAGTTGGCGAACAGCAGTCGTTGCTGATTGCGGCAGGAAAATTGACTGAGATGCCGTTAACGACAGGTATTTATGCTGCTAGGTGGCTGACTTTGCTGCAACAACTTCCCGCTGACGGCCAGTTTGCGGTGGTCAATTCGTTGGGCCAGCAAAATGGTTGGCTGATTGCACTGCAACAAGCTACTGACGAAGCTTCAAAGGCACTAGCTAAAATGGTGTTGAATATTATGAACGGCCAGGCCTTTAATGCATGAGTGGCATTAACATCAATCAAGCACTGCAACAATTTCATCAACAAACGAAGGTGAACCGAAACGACAGTGAGCAGGTCTTACAGGCGGCTATTATGCATTTGCTACAGCAGCAACCTGTTTACGGACAGCTAATCGCTCAGTTACCACGTCAACACGTAACGACGCCTTCAGAAGAATTAAGGGATGAACAGCGCGCGTTTGCGCCATTATTCGGCTTGGCCTGGTCACAATCAACACTCATATTGCGAGTTAATGATTGTCACTGGCAACAAGCGCAAAATGAAGGGGTGTTGCTGGCGTTATTAGTTCATGAGGCCTTGCATCTGTTGTGGCAACATCCGTTGCGTTACTTACATGAATCAGGTCAAAAAGTCGATATCGCTACTGATGTTGCAATCAATCAAGTGATGACCACCCAGATTCCGGGTACTTGGACACTTGGGTGGTTGAACCAACGTTTACAACGCCAATTACCGAGTAACGCTGATTCCGCCGTTTATTTAGCCGCTTTGAACCAAGTCGCTGTGGGTGCCACAGATCATGATCATACGACCAGTGAAGAACTGACGAGGTCATCACAAGAATCAGTAACAGATAATTCGCAGTCCCGTTACGCTGGTGACGTCGGTCAACAACAGGATGGTCAACTTAATGAACTAAAGCGCAATGAACCGCAGCTCGCTGACAGTCACGATGGTTGGGCCAGTTCGTCGGTAAACGATGAGTTAGCTCGTGCTAACTTACGTCAACGACTTAATCAGGCGTTAGCGCGAACCACACCTGCTCAACGCGGTAAATTACCGAGTACTGTTCAGGCAAAGTTGGCTAGTTTTGCACAACACCGAGCGCACTTGCCGTGGACCGCAATATTAGGCAAATTAATCGGCACTGTACCACATGGCAAACAGGATAGCCGCGCACGGTTCAATCGTCGTCAACCACAGCGCATGGCACTGCCTGGGCAAATAGCGAGAAGACGGGTCACCATTACAGTCTTTATTGATGAATCAGCATCGATTTCAACGCAAACGACCGTGCAGTTCATCAATGAATTGACCGGCCTAACGCGTGCATACGAATTGGCACTCACCGTCTTTCCGTTTGATGCCGCGGTTCATGATCCCATCAGACTGTCATCGCCCTCACAGGTTGCCGAAAAACTACATGCCCGCCACGTTGGCGGGGGCACAAGTTTCCAGAGTGTTTTCGATTATTTGAAGGCTGATCGTTCGCAGACATCGACGTCACTCATTGTCATACTGACGGATGGTGAGGGTGAAACAAGTATCGATGCACACGGTTATCGTCGCGTTTTATGGGTGTTAGTTGGTCAACAAGGATTGAGTGTGCAAACGCCGCCAGGTTGGGTGGCAAATATTAACGAGTAAGGAGAACAAGTTCATGGCCGCAGTTACAATGACGGATGCAGATTGGCAAGACTATTTAAACAAAACCCCGCGCGCCATCCGCGCAGTGAGTTTGTTGACAGATCAATGGCAATCGGTATTGGTGGATAATCCACTGTTCATTTCCATGATAAGCATTGCTGATTTGGTTTATGCTAACCGACTTGCTGTTAACGAGGTACAACCAAACGTTGAATGGCCACTTGATACGTACGCGCATCGTCAGCAGTTTCGTCGGCACTACGCCCGCTACTTGACGCCTGATAGTAATACCTGGCTGAAGCGGGAGGATTAAGGGGTAAGCAGGATTTGAACTAAAATAACCGCCAACGAATTGTAAAAAATCGTTGGCGGTTATTTTTTGGATATAAAGCTTCATGTTAGTCCAGTTTAGGTTCTTTCCAGTCAGGGTTTGGCCAGTATTCGAGACCAAGCGAGCTGATGATGGCTAGAATCGCAAAACTAATGAATAACAGTTGATATTGTTTGCTAGAAATAATCGGCGTATTAAACACATTTAATACGTGGTAGAGCAGGTAACGGTGGGGATGTCCGCTGATTGCGTGAGTTGACAGCGGTAAGTACGGACTAGCAGTAGCCGGAATGTACAACGGTTGGTTGGTCCGGTTCGTGATCCGTAACGTGTAAGTGCCGGGATCTTGTAGCGTGTTTGCTGTTCCGGCATCGACGTCCAATGACGACCACTGGTAAACGGTTTGCCGATTCATGCGCAATCCAACCGAGAAGTTTTCCGATTGACTGGCCACATCAGGTAAATTCAACTGACTAAATGGTCGTTTGGCAACAATCTTCTCAGAAAGCGAGTGATGTGGCGTTAGTTTAATCGCGTCATGCTGTGCGTAGTTGGACACCATCTGTGAGGAGACCGTTTGTGTTTGGACCACAGGAGTGGCGACCAACGGCTGGCGATTGTGATGATCGGCATAACCTAAACCGATGGCAAAAATGAGCAAAGTGACAATTCCAGTCCATGTCCGGCCACGTTCACCATACGCGGGATGAGCGAAGAACTGCTGCAACAGATCGCTGATATCATGCAATCCGGTGGCCGCCATCATGAACAGGAAGGGAAAGGTAACGTATGCGTAATGAGCATCAACTGTCCAGAACAGCATGTGCATCCCATAAATCCCTAGGACGATTAATTCATAAAACAATACTTGATTACGACGAGGAGATAACATTTCAAACACAGACCCGATCAGCATGGCGCCTAAAACAGTGATATAAACGATTTGCGTTAAATTGACTAGTAAGAATTGTAATTTGTTTTTGTGTTCCTGATAGAAACTTGGCTGTTTGAAAAACTGATTTGGTGATTGGAACATCCCTAAGTTACCGGTGGACCACATCGTCATGGTCTTTTGGTAACTTTGCTTGATGATTCCCCAAACGCCAGCGTCTTGAAGTCGGTCGGACAGAATTTTGTGTGTCGCTTTAATATTTTCTTTGCGACCGTGACCACTCATTGCTTGAGCGTCATGCTCGTTGAAGCGGCCTTCGCTGTCCTGATTCAACCCCATGGCCGTCCAAGCGGAGGTCGGTAGGGTTTTGGTTTGGTTGACGTGGTAACCATAGTGTGACTGAACAGCATGACTGACGCCAACGCCGGCCAACCAAATTGCGGCAAACACAACTAGGCCAATCAAGCCGCGGACAACAGATGTTCGATTAATCCGAGCGGCTAATAGCCAATAAATCAAAATGGCAATTGGCACAATAAGTAGGTTAGGTTTGATTAAATAACCGATTGTGAAAGTTACACCTAGTAATGCAGCGTACCCGGCTTTAGACAGCGGTTGTTGTCGTGAAAAGTAACGATTAAGAAAAACGACCATCATCAGCGGAATAACAACTGCAACCGAATCAACGTAGAAGTTGAGCGCAAACCAGTAAAAAGGTGCAAAACTGGCAGCAAGAATGGCAAACATCGCTGCTGAACTGGCAGCCACATAACGACGAATTAAGCGCCAACTCATGATCAAAGTAAAGTCGATCAAGATGAAATTCAGAACGTTCAGCACATAGCCTGTGGCGACGGCTGAATGAACATGAAACAACTCAATGATCCAGGTGAGGAAAATCGTCAGGTTAACATTATGTGGATACCAAGCGAAATAGCTAAACCAATGATGTGAACCATTGGCTAAATTTAACGCTTGCAAACGCATTAATGCAGGGTCTGTATTGCCGATGCCGACGAAGTGAAAGGCTAAATACACCTGAACAGCCACAGCAATGACGAGTACCACCGTGCTGACCCAATTGGCCACTTTTGCGGAAGCACGACCCAGCCACATATTAATCACGACCATGAAAACCCCGATGGTGAGTGACATGAAAAATAAACTTGAAGGTTGAAGCCACAGGGCCTGACCAAAGTCGCCTGATTGACGAGCTAAGGCCGTGAAAAAAATAACGCCAAAAATGATGGCGGTGATGGCGGCCACTGTGCGGCGTAATGCAATTTGAATGATGGTAACCTCCCAATGATTCCAGTTAAATATATTCTACCCATCCTGACAAATGAATGCTATACAAAGGTCAGCCAAATATGAGCATTTATTTATTAAAACACCGCCTAATAGCACTGTTTAGTGTTATTAGGCGGTGTTTATGACATTCTTGTTATTTTTTAAGCGTGCCGAACTAAAAGTTGTGAGACAAGAGCAGTCAATTGAGTTGCCAATGGTTCGGGCAAGGTAGCAATAAGTGATCGCGCTTTTTCTGTGTATTGTTGCGCCAATTGTTCCGCACGCTTCGGGCCGTTTGAGTCGATGACGCGTTGAGTGATTGTTTGGATAGCGTCATCACTAAGGTGTTGCTGATCTTGAAGGCGTTGTGCAAACCAGTCTGGTTCGTTTTGGCTTGCGAGAATAAGTGGCAGGGTGAACACGCCTTCCCGTAAATCATGGCGAACTGGTTTTGTCGCTGTTGACGGATTAGCGACATAATCTAAAATGTCATCCCTAATTTGATAGGCCATCCCCAGCGCAATCCCAATTTGCTGAGCCACTTTGGCCTCACTTGACGTTCCTTTGCTGATGGCAACGCCGAATTTCATCGCGAAACCGAATAAACGGGCTGTTTTCCCCTCGATCTCTGTTAAATAATCAGTCACTGTTGGTTGCGGATCAAAGTTTAAAGCGAGCTGGTTGAGCTCACCGGCTAAAATAAACCGCATAATATCATTAGCCGACTGAATTTCCGCATGACTATCTGTAGCTTTCAAAATTTCATCGAAGTAACTGGTAAACAGAAAATCACCTGTGTAGATGGCGGTTTTATTGCCATGGCGAACTTGTAAAGTTGGCTGACCATGACGTAGCTCAGCATCATCCAGCACGTCATCGTGAATCAAAGTTGCTACGTGTAACAGTTCGATGGCTGCCGCCGCTGCTCGCTGTCGTTTGGCATCCTGAACAGGCCCCAACTGTGCGAACATGTAAAATAACCCAGGTCGCAACAGTTTGCCGCCACTGGTGAGTAAGCCAGTGACTTGCTGATCAATTTCGGCATTTCCAGAATGAACCGTTGTTGCGAGGTACTGTGTCAGATCATTTAGTTTTCTATTGATGGTCGGAAATTGTTGCCAAAGTGCGTGCACCATATTGGTGAACATCCTCTCTGTGTAAAACGGTCATTAAACCGCATTATGTAAATTAGTTTAGTTAGAATTGGTGAAATGAACTTGGCAACATGCCCTGACGTGGGCATAATGAAAGTATCGAACTAACTATTTTTCATGCTACAGAATCGATGAAAACTTGTCAACGAAAGGCTTTGCGCCATACTAAAATGTTTTGAGGGGTCAAAATGAAACCAAAAGTATTTCTTGAATTTGTTGAATTTCAATCATTAGTTGCCAGTGTGTTGCCATTTACGTTAGGGCTACTGTACGTTTGGTACAACTACCATGCCTTTAATCTCTTACATAGTGTGCTCTTTTTTATTGTGATCGAGCTGATGCACATGGCCGTAAATGCCAATGACAATACTCAGGATTTCGTGCACGCAAAGGACGAGAAAACGTTTAAACAACTAACAAACGTCGTGGGTCACTATCACATTTCACTTCGGCTGGCGATCACGGTTATTGTGAGCTTGTCTGCTAGCGCCGCGATTATTGGTTTTGGCCTGCTGAAATTGACGTGGGGCTCAAGTAGTTGGATTTTCTTGGGGATGGGGATCATTGGCTTCCTCGTTGGCTATTTTTACGCTGGTGGACCGCTCCCAATTTCGAATACGCCATTTGGCGAGCTGTTTTCGGGCGTCACCATGGGATATGTGATCATGTTGGCAGCTGTTTATGTTAATTTAGCGCCAGCTCAGCAATTGTCATGGTCCCTTGCTGGCAACGTTTTACTGGCCTCAGGACTGGCTGTGTTTGCCATTGGTAATTTAATGTTGGCCAACAATCTGTGTGATTACGGAGAAGATAAACTAAATGAGCGGCGGACAATTGTGGTTTTGCTGGGGCAGCGTGTTATGTTGTGGGCATGGAATATTGGCTATGCGTTGGGATATGTTTGCATGGTTGCTGCTGTGCTAGTTGGTACGCTACCTAAACTGACACTATTAGCGTTATTAATTGTGCCAGTCGTCATCAAAAACAACCGGCAGTTTGGCGCTGTGATGGTTAAATCGAAAAGTTTTGTATTAGCGGTTAAGAATTGTATTCTCATCACCATTTCGTTTGCTTTAGCGATGGGGATTGGCATTATCTTTCATCTATAATTGAATGATTGAAGCTTTAGTATTGAGACAAATAAGTGCGTAGGGGGTGACTTGTCGGCCGTACAAACTGAAAGTCATTAATTTTTTCTTAGCCACATCGCTAAAGTTAGCACGGATCATCAACTTTGTGATTTAATGACAATTAAACGCAATTAACAGAGTAAAGGACGGTTGGTGTGTCAAAAAAGCGACGAAAAATTAATTGGCGTCGTCGAATGAAGCGCTTTAGGCGAGCACTAAAGGGCTTTTTTGTCTATCGCGGTCATTTGCGTTGGTTCAACACGCTGTTAACGGCACTGACGATTTTGATTATTGCGCTTGCGTTTGGTGGCGTTGGCAAACGGGTGTTAGTGCCTGCTGGACAATCTTCACAGATTGACGAAACGACAAAACAGCATCGGCAATTCATTAATCAAGTGGCGCCATACGCACAACAACTGCAACAACGGACACATGTGCTGGCCAGTTTACAAATTGCCCAAGCAATCCTTGAATCTGATTGGGGCGAATCGACGTTAGCCAGCCAATATCACAATTATTTTGGTGTTAAGGCAGGACAGGATGAACCGGGGGTTGTCTTAAGTACATTAGAGTATGTTAATGACCACTATGAAACAGTTAATGCCCGGTTTAGAACGTATCCGAACTGGCAAGCGTCATTTGCAGCGCACGCGCAGCTGTTTGTTAATGGTGTCGATTGGAATCCAAACAAGTATAGCGACGTTCTTGCTGCTACAGATTATCGCTCGGGCGCCGCAGCCTTGCAAAAGGACGGGTACGCAACCGATCCAGGATATACTAGCAAAATAGTTACAATTATTGAAAAATATCATTTAAATCGTTTTGATCAATCTAATTGATTGTGCACTTATCAGGCGAACAACTTGTCATTCTGGGCCGGTTCACCTACACTAAGTGCATTAATAATCAAAAATTTGAATTAGATACAGAGGAGACTGTGCCGTGACGGGAAATGTTTTATACCCTGGTGATACGCTGGGCATTATTGGAAATAGTTCAAACGGACCATTATTAGTAAATGCAGCCCGCCGTGTAGGGCTCAATGTGGCCGCCTACACCTCAGAAACCAACAGTGAAATTGCAAGTCTAGCCGACGCAGTGTTTACCGGCGCGTTTGACAACAAGCAACGTTTACAGGCGTTTGCAGAAAATTGTGATGTGGTCACTTACGAGTCTGAACATGTGCCCAGTGAGGTGATTGCGTTTATTGCCCAGTTTACAAAAGTGCCACAGGGATCTGACACCTTGGCGATGATGCAGGATCGTTCATTAGAACGCGCCTTTTTTGAAGGGCTCAACATCAATATCCCACCATATGCCACGATTATTGAACTGGATGACATTTACGCTTCGGCAGCCTCAATCGGTTATCCAGCCGTGTTGAAGCCAATGCAAAAGGGAATTGAACAAGAACAGCAGTTAACCATTCGTTCACAGGCTGATGTGCCATTGGCCGCAGATATGTTGCAGCATGGCCCGCATATTTTGGAGGCTACAATTCCCAATGCTCAGGAAATTTCTGTGTTGGTGGTCAAGGGCTATCCACAAGAAAATGAACTGGCTGATCAGATCCGGCTGTTTCCAATTATTGAAACCAATTATCAACAAGGACGTTTGATGCGCGCAATTGCGCCAGCACGAATTTCAGATGATATTAATGATGAAATTAAACGGATTACGCAAACGGTCGCTCACAATGTCGATTACTATGGTGTGTTTCAGTTAAGCTTTATGATTACGGACACCGGCAACCTCTTTCTCCGTGATTTGACGCCGGCGATGGATCGGTCCGGCTTAGTATTTGATAAGGCGGCTAACATCACGATGTTTGAAGCGCATTTGCATGCAATCGCCGGCTTACCATTGGCCATTCCGAAGCAGTACATGGCCACGGTTTTGGCATCTTTTGACGATGAACAGCTCAATGCCATTCGCACACAGTGGATTATCAAATCTAATTGGGAATTTGTGTTCTACCATAAAAGTGGTCGGTTGATTTCCCCTGCCGCGGGGCATGTGTTGATTCAAGCTTCAACAGTTCAAGATGCTTTGAATCAGTTGTCGGCAACAACGATTTGGGATCCTGCACGGCCAGTGGCGCCAGCACCGAGTCGATTAGACAAAAATAAATAGAAAAAACAGGCCAGAACCGCTAGTCTATATCAAAAAGCATCAATAATCTGAAGTTTGGTTTCAGATTATTGATGCTTTTCCCGTATTCTAAGGTCCAACGAAACATTAAATTTAGGTTCTGGATTTTTAGGAACTCCATGAAAATTTTATTTATTTCATGAAGTGAAGATCTTTGACATATTGTTTTCCAGCGACTAGGTCATACTGAATGAGTTTATAGTCGTTGAGCAAACGCTTTTGAGAAGCAGTTAATTTTGAAGAACTGACACGTTGACTATTCTTATTTACCATCAAGCCGTCTGCTGATTCTTCATTATCCATTGCAGTTGCAGGCAGCTTATCAGCAACATTCGTGATTAAGGCATAATAGGGCGAAACTTTTTGATTCATTTGTCTCAGCGCTAAAGCGGTAAATACATTTGGACTGATGACTTGTGTATGTTTTGTTTGCTTGCCATAGCTGTACCCGTGTTCTCGCGCATATTTATTGCTGTAAATGAAATAGTCAGTTTCGTGAAGTGGAATGTAGTATTTATTTATATCATCACCAGAATACAAACCAGCTAAATGGTCGCCATACCACAAAACGGTAATAGGTCGATTTATTTTATCTAGTTTGTCTAAAAAAGTCTTTGTAAACTCATCGGTCAAGTGGATACCTTCGATATAGTGGTTGATCTCTGTCTTATTATATTTAGCGGCCTTGCCGTTTGCTCTGTAGTTGTAATGATAATACTTATCGGTGAAGGGAAGGTGATTCTGCATCGTAACAAGACTAATAAATTGACCACTTTGTTGAGCATTTAATTGTGACATAACTTGATCATAGGCTTGATCATCTCCGATTAAATCACTTTTTTGGATTTTTTTATTGTAGGTTAGTTTATTTTTTCCTGTGCCCTCAGTATTTTTGAACGTTTGAAAACCAAATTTTTTATAAACCTGTGTCCGTCTGTAAAAACTACCTGTATAACTGTGAATTGCGTTCCTACGTTGAAAAAGGTCGACGACGGAACGTAGTCTTGGTTGGGAACTAGCTGTGTGAAGGGGACTGTTAAGCTAGAGGCAAAGAACGGTAAGTTAAGGCTGGTGTCGGTCATATATTCCATATTGGCAGTGCCACCTCCATACCCAGAACTGAGCATTAATCCGGACGTACTTGATTGTTTCGTTGTAAGAATGTTTTGTATTGGATTCTTGTTAACACTCATGTTAGGCACCCGAGAAGGGTTAGAAAAGCTTTCACTCAAGATATAAATTAAAGTTTGCTTGTTAATATTTTTATTTTTTCTATGAATATTTATTTTTTTTGATTCTTTCTTGTATCGTTGAACTATTGATTTAATTTTTGCTTCACTATAATCATTTGGTTTATCCATAACTGTGACTTGCAGGTTACTAGCGAACAACATAATTGGCCCATTTCTTTTCGCACCGGTAACCGGATCCCAAAAGTCCGGATCAATATCAAAGGCTCTTGAAATTTTATTGGCTAATGTATTTTGTGAATTAATTTGGAAGAATCCAGTGACGATAAAGACCATGCAAATGACACTTAGTAGTCGGACACCCAAGACTAACAAGCTATTTGAAAATTTAATTGGATGTTTTCTCTCTAACCAGATTGTGAAAGAAATTAGCATCAAAATGCATACGACAATTAAAATTACTAACCAGATAGAAATCATGTTTGTAACTTCGCCTGCATTTGTTGCCAGTGCGATATCACTCGGCAAAAATGGTTCTTGGCGGTAAATCATCTTTTCATGATTTATAAAGCCAAAGAGAAGAACAGAGATTAAAAATAGTGTATTAGCCGTCCAAAAGCGGCCAATAATTGACCATAACGACAAAAGGAAAAAAGATAAGAAAATGAAGGTTGCTAGTGCAACTTTTTTGTTCTTGAATTGTCAAATTAAGTGCAACACTACATTAAAGAATATTTCATAAGGCGTTTTCCATCCGAGACATTTACGGGGACGATTATTCATTTGTTCTGCCAGCTCCTAAAAGATGGGTTTGTGGTAAACACCATTTTAAAGGAAGCTGATCTTTTTTGTCCGAACAGCGTTCGGATTAATTTTACAATCTACCGTTAATCATAATTTTTGTAGACATGTTGAAGTTTCGTCAGGATATTCTCAACTTTCAGATTTTGTCCTAGATTGTATTAACTTAATCGTACAGGGAATGACGAGAAAAGTATCTGTTAATGGCGCAGATTCTTTTGGATCAGGGAAGGACTTATCAGTATTAGAATATGGACTTCAGGGTGTCATCATGAATTGGTTTAGAGATGGGCTTCGGGAAAATCCGACGCTATTGATAGATGGTGCGGCCAATTTTACAGAAGAACAATTGGAAATTCTGTTACGTGATAGTCAATGTGTAGACAAATCCGACAAAGTGTCTGGATGTTAGTCATAAGTGCGTATATGTCTATGTTATGAATTCGCTTTCAGAAATATGCTCACTGTGTAATAAGAGCACGAAATCAATCAAACGTGCTTTTGAAATATTCGGAAGTTGATGAGGAGCAACATTTATCCGGATATTTAAACAAACACAGAAAGGATGTTCTTAAAGTGGAAAGTAAGGAAAAGGTTACGCCAGTTGATACTGCTAAAGCAAATCAAATAACTGGTTTTCAACTTTTCTCGATGACAACGTCGATGGTTATGACCGTCTACGGTTTTGCGGCCTTCGCTAAGCAAGGGCCGACAGCATTGTTCTTCCTGTTTCTTGCCGGTATTTTGTGGTTTTTACCAGTTACAAGAGCTGCCGGAGAAATGGCATCAATTGATGGATGGAGTAAAGGAGGAATCTTTACTTGGTCTCGAACAATGTTGGGCGAGAAGACAGGCTGGGCCGCTTTATTTTATCAATGGATTCATATCACTGTTGGTATGAACACCATGATGTACTTTATCATTGGATGTTTATCGATAACCTTAGATTTACCGATTATCAACAATAATCCAGCAGTTAAATTTATTTTAATGATGATTTTACTTTGGGGCCTTATTCTATTGCAACAAAGGGGTACAAAGGTGACTGGGAAAATTGCGCAATGGTGTTTTTCCTTGGGAGTTATCATTCCAGTATTCTTCCTGTTGATTCTCTTTGTAACTTATTTGGCGCAAGGGAACCCAATGCTGATTCGGATTAATTTTTCTACCATTTTTCCTAAGAGTTGGACAGGTAGCGTATTAGTTGGATTTGTGCCATTTATTTTGGCCTTCGCTGGTGCTGAAGGCTCTGCACCGCATGTTAAGGATCTAAATAAGCCAAAAGTGTACCCCAAGGTAATGCTTGCCTTAGCATTTGCAGCCATTCTTTCAGATATTATCGGATCTATGGCGATTGCGGGCACCATTCCGAATAAGCAAATTCAATTAAGTACAGGTATTGTTTACGCCTATGGTGCACTGGTTAAACGCTTCGGCTTTGGTGTTGTATTTATTGAAAAGCTAACCGGTTTGCTACTAGCCATAGGGGTAACTGGAGAAATTAGTAGTTGGGTTGTTGGTCCCAATGCAGGGATGTTTGAAGCCGCAAAAGCTGGCTTCCTACCACCGCGTTTTTCAAAAGCTAACAAATATGGTATCGAAACCAATGTCATGATTTTACAGGGAGTCATTGTTTCAATCATGGGAGCCTTGTTGACATTTGGTGCTGGTGGCAACAAAGCTAACCTGTCATTTCAAACTGCTATGAGTCTCACAGTTGCACTCTATACGTTGATGTATATGTTAATGTTTGTCAGCTACATCGTCTTACAGCTCAAGCATGATGACTTACACCGAACGTTCTTTGCCTCTAGAAGTAAGACATTACGCCTTATTTATGGAACTTTAGGATTTGTCCTTTCAGCATTTGGTTTTGTCGTTACGTTCTTTCCACCAGCAGCATTATCTGCGGCTTCGAAACATACGTACATGGTGTTGCTGCTAAGCGCATTTGTCGTTGTGTTCTTTATTCCATTCATTTTATACGCTTATCACAAACGATGGGCATCAGAGCTTGGTATTGATATTGAAAATCAATCCGTAAAGACAACAGCAACGGAAACCGAACACGCAGGTACTTCAGAACAACATAACAACTAGATTTAAAAGAAAAGGAGAAAATCATATCTTGAATAGATATGACGGTGACAAATTATGGATAAAAACATTGAACTTGAAGAATCCTTTTTAGGTAGCGTTGAAGCAGGAAAGTCATTGCCAACGGATACGTTACCTGAAGAACCGATGGATGCAGATATTGCCGAACAATTGGTCCAACATTATCGTTTGAACGAAGCAAAGGCTAATCAAAACTTGGCGACCTTTTGTACTACACAGATGGAATCACAAGCAGACAGACTGATGACTGATGCACTCAATACTAATGCAATTGACAAATCTGAATATCCTAAGACAGCGGCTATGGAAAGTTACTGTGTTAGCATGATTGCACATTTATGGCATGTCGGTGAAGGCAAGAAGATGTATAAAGACTTTATTGGTACATCAACCGTTGGTTCCTCAGAAGGATGCATGCTTGGTGGATTGGCTTTACTGATGTCATGGAAAAATCGTGCCAAGGCTGCTGGCTTTGATATTGAAGATTTGCATGTTCACAAGCCTAACTTGGTTATTATGTCTGGCTATCAAGTTGTTTGGGAAAAGTTCTGTACCTACTGGAATGTTGATATGCGTCAAGTACCGATTGATCAACACCACATGTCACTAGATAGAGATCACGTTATGGATTACGTTGATGACAACACAATTGGAATTATCGGAATACAAGGCATCACGTACACAGGGGCCGTTGATGACATTGAAAAGTTGGACCAATTGGTTACTGAATATAATAAAACGGCTACACTTCCAGTTCGAATTCACGTTGACGCCGCTTTTGGGGGCTTGTTCGCACCATTCGTTGATGGATTTAAACCATGGGATTTTCGTTTGAAGAATGTTGTCTCAATCAATGTCTCAGGACACAAGTATGGCATGGTTTATCCTGGTATTGGTTGGGTCGTATGGCGTGAAAACACCACTGATGTTTTGCCTAAAGAAATGCGATTTGAAGTTGCATATTTAGGTGATAAAGTCGACTCGATTGCAATCAACTTCTCACATAGTGGCGCACATATTACCGGTCAATACTATAATTTCATTCGGTTTGGTCTAACCGGATACAAGGCAATCATGAACAATGTTCGCAAGGTTTCCCTAAAGCTGACTGACGAACTGAAAAAGTTTGGAATTTTTGAAATTTTAAATGATGGTTCCCAATTACCAATCAATTGTTGGAAGTTAAAGGATGGCTTAGATCAAAATTGGGACTTATACGATTTGGAAGACGCATTGGCTAAGTACGGTTGGCAAGTGCCGGCATATCCACTTCCTAAGGACCGTGATGATGTTATCATTAGCCGAATTGTTGTCCGTCCTTCCATGACCATGACAATCGCGGATGATTTTATCGATGATTTGAAATTGGCTATCAACAATCTTAACAAAGCCAAATTGGTTCATTCTGATCCAGAAACAGCTAAGACAAACGATACAGTGGCGTCACATTAATTACCTAATTAAATAGCGACCTCTCTAACTGAGAGGCCCAATACATAAATGAGGAAAGGGGCTTTAATATGCCAAAAGAAACACATAGAAATGTCAGAGTGAGATATGCACCGAGTCCTACTGGATTTTTGCACATTGGGAATGCGCAATCTGCCTTATTCAACTTTCTTTATGCGCGTCACTTTAATGGGACGATGGTACTACGGATTGAGGATACTGATGTAAAAAGGAATGTTCCACACGGTGAAGACAGTCAAATCGACAACTTACACTGGCTGGGAATTGATTGGGATGAAGGACCGGATAAGCCCAATCCAAAATATGCGCCATACCACCAAACGGAACGTATCGATTTGTACCATAAATATATAGAACAGCTGTTAAAATCTGGGGCAGCATATAAGGATTACACAACTGAAGAAGAGTTAACGACTCTTCGCGATGATCAACGGGCACATAATATTGCACCACATTATGACGGTCGATGGTACAATCGCAGCGTTGAGGATCAAAAAGAGGCTGAAGCCAAGGGGTTAAAGCCGGCGATTAGATTACATCTGCCAGCTAATCATGTTTATGAGTGGGAAGATATCGTTAAAGGCCATGTTGAATTTAATTCAGACAACATGGGTGGTGACTTTATCATTGAAAAAAGCAATGGCATACCGACGTATAATTTTGCCGTTGTTATTGATGACTATTTAATGGACATCACTGATGTCCTGCGCGGCGACGATCACATTGCTAATACGCCTAAGCAAATTGCCGTTTACGAAGCTTTAGGAATTGAACATCCAAACTTTGGTCATATTACTTTGATTTACAATCCTAAGACACGTAAAAAGTTGAGTAAGCGTGACAAAGAAACGCTACAGTTTATTAGCCAATATAAAAATGAAGGATACTTGAGTGAAGCAATTTTTAACTTCATAACATTTCTCGGTTGGTCCCCAGTTGGAGAGAAAGAAATTTTTAGTAAAGAAGAGCTGATTAAATTATATGATCCAACAAGAATGTCTAAATCTCCCGCTTATTTTGATCAACAAAAATTAGATTGGATGAATGCAGAATATATTAAAGCCCTTAGCATCGAAGATTTGGCTAATAGATCAATGTCGTTAATTAGCGAAGGGCAAAGTGAAATTGCTAAAAAAGTTCAATCTCTTGCATTGCCAAATCTAAAGGAATTCGTGAAACAAGTTGGTAAAATATATCAACATGATTTGCATAAATTAACAGAGTTGCTTAGCAAGGTCTACTTTTATGCTAATATTCAAAATGAAAGTATTGATTACACTCAATTGAATGCTTTTGATAAGGAAGAAGTTGAAAAAGTTCTTAAGGGATTTAGTTTCGAATTAGACAAATTGACTTCAACATCTTCGATGCCTGCAGAAATTGATTATAACGAATTGATAAAAAAGGTAAGATTAACTATGGGTGTATCTGGACGAGCTCTATATATGCCGCTGAATGTTGTTTTTACTGGTTTTCAATCTGCTCCTCAAATTGATGAAATTTTACAATTGTATTCATTTAATACAATTAAGCACTTGAATTGTCAAATTAAGTGCAACACTACATTAAAGAATATTTCATAAGGCGTTTTCCATCCGAGACATTTACGGGGACGATTATTCATTTGTTTTCCTTTCATGATTGTTTTCGCAAACATCATTTTACAGAAATTTGGCCATGGGCCATTCTTTATTTAATTAGTGTTGCACTTAAAGTGTAAATTCAAGTTCAAAAAAAGCCACTTTACCGCTCTCAGCGGGCTCATAACTTGCCATGCCTGAACGAGAAGAAGTAAGATGATTTCAGCAATAATGCCAAGTATAAAATAAAGTTTCGTCTTTTTATTAGTTGATGGTATCATTTGCTTCTCCTATAAACTAAACGTATAAAGCACTATATTAGTAGCTAATTGTTTGTAACAGTTACTAACTAACACGCTTAGTTACCCTTTTATGTAAATTTATTAATGGTCATGATATCATTAAAATTTAATTTTGTATCTAAAACATACGTTCGATATGATGGTGCGATGCTGTTGATTTTGGTATACTTGAACTACTGAATTTTTACGAGAGGAAGGCACATTTTCGTGAGCGCAACCACATTATTAGCAGGACTAAACGACAAGCAGCAGGAAGCTGTTCAGACAACAGAGGGGCCATTACTGATCATGGCTGGTGCTGGATCAGGGAAAACCCGAGTGCTGACACATCGTGTTGCTTATTTGATCGAAGAAAAAGCCGTTAAGCCGTGGCATGTGCTGGCGATTACGTTTACCAACAAAGCTGCTCGCGAAATGCGTGAACGAGTGGCTAAGCTTTTAGGCGAAAGTGGAGAAGATGTTTGGGTTTCCACGTTCCATGCTCTGTGTGTCCGAGTATTGCGTCGTAACATTGACCGAATTGGGTTTAACCGCGCATTTACCATCACTGACACTAGTGAGCAACGGACGTTGGTTAAACGAATTTTGCGAGAACAGAATATTGATCCCAAGAAGTACGATCCGCGTTCACTGTTGGCTGCAATTTCGAACGCTAAAAATGATCTGCAAACGCCAGCTGATTATGTAAAAACTGCGAATACACCGTTTGAACAAATTACAGCAACGGTTTACGAAGATTATCAACGTGAACTCAAGGCCAACCAGGCCCTCGACTTTGATGATTTGATTATGCTTACGATCGAGCTATTTGATAAGGTGCCTGATGTGCTGGAAGGCTATCAACGCCGGTTTGAATACATTCATGTGGATGAGTATCAGGACACCAATAATGCCCAGTACAAGTTGGTCAGCATGTTAGCAGCTAAGTCGCACAATCTGTGTGTTGTCGGGGATGCTGATCAGAGTATTTATGGTTGGCGTGGTGCTAACATGAACAACATTCTGGATTTTGAAAAGGATTATCCAGAGGCGCAAACCGTTATGTTGGAACAAAATTACCGCTCAACACAAACCATTTTAAACGCCGCCAATGAAGTGATTGAAAATAATGTTATTCGTCGGAAAAAGAATTTGTGGACGGATAATGGTAGTGGGGAAAAGATTTCTTATTACCGCGCACAAAGCGAACGTGATGAAGCGCATTTTGTGGTGGCTCAAATCGAGACACAAATGCGAGAAAATCACCGGGACTACGGTGACTTTGCTATTCTGTATCGGACTAATGCCCAATCGCGAACCATTGAAGATGCGTTGGTTAAAAGCAATATCCCTTATAACATGGTTGGCGGACATAAATTCTACGACCGTAAGGAAATTCGCGATGTGTTGGCCTATTTAACATTGATTGTCAATCCACAAGATGACATGAGTTTCGAACGAATTATCAATGAACCTAAACGTGGTCTCGGCAGTGGCTCAGTTGAAAAATTGCGGGAATTTGCAAACTTCAACAATTGGAGTTTGCTGGAAGCAGCACAGAACGTCACGATGGCAAACAATGTCCCGAGTCGTGCACGGAACAGTTTTGATGAGTTTGGCCAGATGATGGCTGAACTGACCAAAATGCGTGAATTTGTCTCAGTTACGGACTTGACGGAACAATTGCTAGATAAAACTGGTTATTTACCAGCACTTAAAGCGACTCATTCACTAGAGGATGAGGCCCGTGTTGAAAACTTGCAGGAATTTCTGTCAGTCACAAAACAGTTTGATGATTCCTATGAACCAACAACCGCTGTGCCGACTGACGTTGAAGCGGCTGATCAACCCGTACCTGAAGGTAGCGGTGACAAGTTTGTTGATTTTCTGGCTGACTTGGCCCTTGTTTCGGACTTGGACGATGTTGACGAAGAAAACAATCAAAATGTCACGTTAATGACGTTACATGCTGCCAAAGGACTTGAATTTCCAGTTGTCTTTTTGATGGGACTTGAAGAAGGTATCTTCCCGCTTTCTCGTTCTGCTATGGATGAGGATGAATTGGAAGAAGAACGGCGGTTGGCTTATGTTGGGATTACGCGTGCTAAACAAAAATTGTACATGACGAATGCATTTTCACGCCTATTGTATGGTCGTGTTCAAAATAACCCAGCGTCCCGCTTTGTAGAAGAAATTAATCCGGATTTGATTCAGAGCGAAAACCATAGTGCTGGCAGTTTAACAGCCGGAGGACCGAAAACACCATTTGATAGACGCACAGAATCCGCTTTGTCCACCACTTACAAACGCAAACCAGTTGGCACCAAGTCGACGAAGGTTGAGCGGTCACAGGGAACGGGGGCTGACCAAGTTAGTTGGGCTGCCGGCGATAAGGTGACCCATAAGAAGTGGGGCGAAGGCACCGTTGTGAAGGTTAACGGCCAGGGTGAGGATGCTGAATTAGACATTGCTTTCCCAGAGCAAGGCATTAAACGGTTGCTGGCGGCTTTTGCCCCAATTACAAAGGCTTAATTCTCCGTTTAGTTGATGGTTAATCAAAAGTTTTAGCGAGTTTGGCATCTGTGTCTAGATACACGCGCAAATCGAGAGAGGAGTGTTAAAGCATGGCAGATCAACCAGTATCGGAACTAACAACCACACAGGCTAATCAAGAAGCTACACAACTGCGTGAACAGTTGGATTCATGGCGAAAAGAGTACTATGTGCAGGATGCACCAACGGTTGAGGATCACACATATGATATGCATTATCAACGATTGTTGGATTTAGAAGCAGCGTTTCCTGAGATCGTAACGCCTGACTCACCGACACAGCAGGTTGGCGATGTGACACTGCCTGGTTTTAGTAAGGTGACACATACGGTACCAATGCTGTCGATGGGGGACGTGTTCTCGGTTGAAGAACTGGCCGAATTTGATGCCCGTACGAAGCAAAATTTAGGGCAAGATGAACTGGAATATAATTGTGAACTTAAAATTGATGGGTTGGCGATTTCGTTAGTTTATGAAAACGGTAAGTTTGTTCAGGGTTCCACGCGTGGTGATGGTAATATTGGCGAGGATATTACAGCTAACTTGAAGACCATTAAGTCAATTCCAATGACATTGACCGAGCCCCTCTCCATTGAGGTTCGGGGCGAATGCTACATGCCTAAAGCGTCGTTTGCAAAACTAAACGAACGTCAGGAAGCTGAAGGGAAAACGCCATTTGCCAATCCGCGAAATGCGGCCGCTGGTTCATTAAGACAACTGGATCGAAAGGTGACGGCAGATCGTAATTTAGACACGTTTATCTATTACACATCAAGCTTTGAAGCTCTCGGTGCGTCCACCCAAAGTGAAGCACTGAAGCGTTATCAGGAACTCGGTTTCACCATCAACCCACATTCTCGCGTGTGCCACAATATGGATGAAATTAAAGCTTATATTGACGAATACACTGGTCAACGTGAATCGTTAAGCTATGGCATTGATGGCATTGTCATTAAGGTTAACCCTGTCTCCCAACAAGATGAGTTGGGAAATACTGTCAAAGTGCCGCGGTGGGAAATTGCCTACAAGTTCCCGCCAGATGAACAACAAACCGTGGTGCGTGATATTGAATGGACAGTCGGTCGAACGGGCATTGTCACGCCAACGGCAGTGATGGATCCTGTTCAATTGGCTGGAACAACAGTTGCGCGCGCTTCGTTGCACAATCCTGATTATTTAAATGAAAAAGGGGTGCGGGTCGGCGATACAGTTACGTTGCATAAGGCCGGTGATATTATCCCTGAAGTCGGCGAAGTCATCATGGACAAACGGCCCGCAGATAGTGTGCCTTACCCGATTCCAACGCAATGTCCATCTTGTGGTAAAGACCTCGTTCATATTGACGAAGAAGTTGCACTGCGTTGTATCAATCCTAAGTGTCCAGCTCAGGTCACAGAAGGGTTGACTCATTTTGCTTCTCGTGACGCGATGAATATCGATGGATTAGGACCCTCTTTAGTTGCTCAATTGTACAATCGTGAAATGCTTAGTGATGTAGCTGGTCTTTACCATTTGAAGCATGATGAATTGTTAACTTTAGATAAATTTGGTGATAAATCAGCCACAAACTTATTGACAGCGATTGACAACAGCCGCAATAATTCTTTGGAGCGGTTATTGTTTGGTCTAGGCATTCGGCATCTTGGCGCTAAGGCTGCTCGGCAAGTTGCGGAGCACTTTAAGACGATGACAGCAGTTATGACAGCATCCGCAGACGACATTGCGGAGATTGATGGCATGGGGCTGACTATCGGCGATGCGGTAGCACAATACTTCAGTACCGAGGCTGCTCAAGAGCTAGTCAATGAGTTGGTCGCTGCCGGCGTTAACATGACGTATGATGGCCCTGATACAGTAGCTGCGGCGGATGATCCATTCTTCGGTGGCAAACGGGTAGTGTTGACTGGTAAGCTAACACAGATGACCCGTGCCGATGCGACTGCATGGTTAACCGCTCACGGCGCCAAAGTTTCTAGCAGTGTTTCTAAGAATACAGACTTACTTATTGCCGGTGATGATGCTGGGAGCAAGTTGGCGAAGGCAACACAGCTGGAAATTGAAATTTGGAACGAAGATCGATTCGCACAAACGATGGCTGAGGATAATTAACAGTACAGACTAGCTTGACCTGTTTGTATTGATCCCAGCAGGGAGGATTTGGATTAAGGTGAAAAAGTTTCGTATTGTGGCCGCATTGTTATCTACCATGATGTTATTGGCAGCCTGTGGTAACCTCGACAGCACATCAAGTAGTTCGACAACGCCGACTACCAGTAAAAAGAAGGTTCAAACAACTGGTCAAACCAACAGCAATAATTATCAAGGTGTCATCAAGGATGGGCATTATTTGACGAGTGCCGCCCGTGGTGTCACTAATGATCAAGACAATAACACCATGAACCTGAAGAGTTTCGAAAGTGGCTTATTAAATGTCTCTAAGAAGGAATTTAAGCCAAACAAGTATATTTTTCAGGAAGGTCAGTATTTGTCTACCTCAACTGTTCAAAAGTGGGTTGAGCGTAAGTCAAACGATAATCCTACGGGATTAAACCCTGTTGATAACGGTCAAAAGGATGCCAATAAACGGAATCCGCTGTATCTACAGACTATTGAAGAACAGGATTACATGACCCAGGATGGCGATAATTTATCCTTGTCTGGGATGACTATCGGAATCGGTTTAAATTCGGTTGACTACTACACCAAAGAAAAATATGGTGCCCAGTACTCGACAAATATTTCCGATGAGCAAATGACAACCCAAGGCCGTGCAATTGCAGCAGAAGTATTAAAACGCGTGCGTGCGACTAAGGGCGTTGGCAAAGATGTGCCAATTGTGATTGCTTTGTACAAGCAGGCTTCTGATGACAGTTTGGTTGGTGGCACGTTCTTTTCATATAGTGTTAATGACGGGAACAATATCAGTTCCTGGCAGAACATCAATCAACGTAACGTGGTCTTCCCGTCTGCTGGCGGCTCCAGTACGTCAGGCACCAGTAATGATGAGAGCAACTTTGAAAACTTTAAGACTCAAATTCAAAACTTCTTCCCAAACCTCAGTGGTGTGACCGCTCAGGCACAATACCAGGACGATAATTTAGCTGGTATGAATGTCACGATTACAACGCAATTTTATAGTCAAACAGAGATTATTAGCTTTACCCAGTACCTGGCCCAAGTAGCGCCGAAATACTTGCCGTCAGGGGTACCAATTGATATCACGGTTCAATCAACGGATGGCGTGCAGTCGTTCCTGAGTCGTGATTCTGGGCAAACTAAGTTTTCAACACATGTTTTTGGATCCTATTAACAAAAATGAATAATTGACCAACCGCCACAACACAGAACAAATCCTGTGTTATGGCGGTTTTTGTATTGAAGTGACAGAAAGATCATTAAGTTTGCGTTAGGCTATTTTATTTTCGATCGGCAAATTCTATAATTAATTCGAACAAAAAACTCAAAGTGATTGCTTACAATGGTAGTGGTCGAATACTAACATTGTGAGGAGAATTACTTTGAGCTTTATCCTTAGACCTAATTAATCATCGACCATTAAAAACGCTTGATCATCATACTGCCATTGAGTTTTTCAATCGGTGTTCGAATTAAAGTTGTAATTTGCCGATCAAAATGGCTAAAATGAGTTGGTGGTTCCAGATTATAAAAGTCGAGGTAGTTTTACGATGAATGCGAACACAAAAACTAAGGTCAGTCGGGCAGGCATTTTTATTACGTTGGGGATCGTCTACGGAGATATTGGTACTTCGCCATTGTATGTTATGAAAACGATTCTTGGCGATAATGGTGGACTGTCCACCACGACGCCTGAATTAGTGATTGGGAGTATTTCGCTTATTTTTTGGACAGTGATGTTACTCACGACTGTGAAGTATGTCCTTATTGCACTTAATGCCACCAACCATGGTGAAGGCGGCATTTTTGCACTTTATACACTGGTAAGACGTCAAGCTAAGTGGTTACTTTATCCGGCATTGATTGGTGGCGCTGCATTGCTTGCCGACGGGATGCTGACACCAGCTGTGACAGTGACAACCTCAATTGAAGGACTAAAGGGGATTGTTTTTCATCATTGGGAACCCGTTCAAGATCAGGCTGACGTCATTTTTATCACCGTTGTGATTTTATCGATTTTATTTGTGATTCAGCGCTTTGGGACCAAAACGATTGGGCATGCGTTCGGTCCAATTATGACCCTTTGGTTTACGTTTATTGGTGTCGTTGGTTTGGTGAATTTGTTGCCAGACCTTGCCATTTTAAAGGCATTAAATCCTTACTATGCGATTAGCGTGCTGACGAGCCCAGATAATAAGGTTGGCATTTTTATTCTTGGGAGTGTCTTTTTGGCAACTACTGGGGCCGAAGCGTTGTATTCAGATGTTGGTCATGTTGGAAAGGCAAACATTGATGCAAGTTGGCCGTATGTTTTTGTATGTTTAATGCTTAACTATTTTGGCGAGGGCGTTTGGGTAATTCAACACGCACACGAGACCAATTTGGGACAAGCAGTGGACTTTAATCCCTTCTTTGAACTTTTACCTGGCGACTGGCGTTTTGTTGGCATTGTGCTGGCAACCTTGGCTGCCATTATTGCATCGCAAGCGCTGATCACTGGATCGTACACTTTAGTTGCAGAAGCAGTCCGGTTAAAATTATTACCACGATTGAAAATTAATTACCCAACGCTTCAGCATGGGCAAATATATGTACCGGCCGTGAACGGCATTTTGTGGATTGCTTGTGTCGGAATAGTTTTCTTTTTCAGAACTTCTGCGCATATGGAAGCCGCGTATGGGTTAGCCATTACTGTGACAATGTTGATGACGACACTCTTGCTGTTCCAGTATTTACGGTTACGGCATGTGAACGTTGTGTTGACTTGGTTGATGGTTTTATTCTTTGGTAGTTTGGAAACCATGTTCTTCCTGTCATCGATGGTTAAATTTGTTCATGGTGGTTACGTGACAGCCATTTTGGCCGGTTTGATTTTGTGTGTGATGTTTATTTGGTATTACGGCAATAAAATTCGTGATCGCGATGAGTTTGAGTCCGGTTATGTGGATTTAGATGATTATAAAGACCAGTTAGTTGCGCTGAGCAAAGACGAAAATTACCCAACGTTTGCAACCAATTTAGTTTACATGGCTAAGGTAAAGCCAGGCCATATGATTAAAAAAGAAATGCTCTATTCAATTTTGGACAAACGTCCGAAACGTGCGCAGGCATATTGGTTTGTGACGGTTAACGTTACAGATGAGCCATACACAGCTAAATATGATGTCGATATGATGGGCACGAATAATGTTATTAACGTTCAACTTTACCTTGGGTTTCGTCGTGAACAACGAGTGAATGTTTATCTGCGGGCGATTGTTCACGAGCTAATTGAGAGCGGTGATTTGCCGGCCCAACCGCAAACTTATACGATGCAAAAGGGTCGCAATGTTGGGGACTTCAGTTTTGTTGTCATTCAAGAAGAACTGTCACCAGAAACACGAGTCAAACCATTTGACCGCTTTATTATCCAAGCACGGGTGACCCTTCAAAATTGGACGAGTACGCCTGCAACATGGTTTGGACTGGAATTTTCGGATGTTGTTGTCGAGCATGTGC
Organism: Furfurilactobacillus milii; assembly: GCF_009863985.1. GTDB lineage: Bacteria > Bacillota > Bacilli > Lactobacillales > Lactobacillaceae > Furfurilactobacillus > Furfurilactobacillus milii_A. The sequence continues at coordinate 137,068 of NZ_WEZT01000004.1, forward strand.
CACTGATTCTCGGACGCCGGCGTCGGCCATTTTTACGGCGCATCAAACAACAACATACGGATGGCGCAGATCGACAGTAGCCAAGTCAAGATGTGTTTGTTGAAAAAATTAATTATGACAATTAAGGGGCTGGATAAGCCATTATTTTTGTCGCGATTATTTAGAGAAGAACACAAACTTACCGCGCTTTGTCGTATAATATTAAAGATAGTGACAACTTTTTACAGAAAGAGGGATGGGCATGGCAGAAGAACCAATTTCACGTGCTGAAGTTGAGCACGTTGCCGAACTGGCAAAACTTTCGTTGACCGATGAACAGGCCAGCAAGTTTACTAGTCAACTGGACGAAATTATTACCATGATTGATGGTTTGAACGAGGTCAACACAGATGATGTGAAGCCGACAACCAACATGGCCGACGCGACTGCAATTTTACGTGAAGACGTTGCAGTGAACGCCCACCAAAAAGATGCGTTAATTAACGAAGCTCCTGAAACCGAAGATGGTTTTATTAAGGTGCCCGCAATTATTGACGAAAGTGAGGACGCCTAATGACACAACAGTTTGATAATTTAACTGAGCTTCATCAAGCGCTCGTTAATAAAGACTTATCTGCCACTGAATTAACGCAACAAACGCTAACTAATATTCATGATCATGAAGACGCATTAAATGCTTATGTGACGGTGAACGATGATGAAGCATTGGCACAGGCTAAACAGGCTGATGAAAGCGGAATTGATGCAGATAACGTCTTTTCTGGTGTGCCAGTTGCATACAAAGATAACTTAACGACTAAGGGCTTGCTGACAACAGCCGCTTCTAAAATTCTGTACAACTTTAAACCTGTATATGATGCAGACGTTGTGACGCGTTTGCGCGCTGCTGGCGCCGTTACAATCGGGAAAACCAACCTAGATGAATTTGCCATGGGTGGCTCGACTGAAACATCTTACTTCGGGACCGTTCATAATCCTTGGGATACAACTAAGGTGCCTGGCGGTTCTTCGGGTGGTTCTGCAGCTACGGTAGCTGCCGGCGATGTGCTAGCTGCTCTGGGTTCTGACACTGGTGGTTCAATTCGCCAGCCGGCTGCTTTCAACGGAATCGTTGGTTTGAAGCCAACGTATGGCCGTGTTAGCCGTTGGGGATTGATCGCGTTTGCGTCATCATTAGACCAAATTGGTCCAATGACCCAGAACGTGACGGATGCCGCTGCTATGATGAATGTGATTGCGGGTCGCGATGAACGTGATGCCACTTCATCTAGTAAAGAAGTGCCGGATTACGTTGCTGGTCTGTCTGGCGACATCAAGGGCTTAAAGATTGGTGTGCCTAAGGAATTCCTTGGTGACGGAATCGATGAAGGCGTTCGTGATCAGATTAAGACTGCGATTAAGAAACTTGAAGCCTTGGGTGCAACGGTGGATGAAGTTAGTTTGCCACACAGTACCCACGGGATTCAGGCTTACTACATTCTTGGACCGTCTGAAGCTTCGTCAAACTTACAGCGGTTTGACGGAATTCGTTATGGATACCGCACACCAAATGCTAAGAATTTGGAAGAACTGTACGTTAAGACCCGTTCCGAAGGATTTGGTGACGAAGTTAAACGGCGGATCATGTTAGGAACCTTTGCATTATCTGCTGGTTCATTTGATGCGTTCTTTATGAAGGCTGCTAAGATTCGGACACTAATCATTGAAGACTTTAAGAAAGTGTTCGCTGATTACGATGTCATTGTCGGACCAACTGCACCAACACCGGCCTTTGGTATCGGTGCTGAAACTAAGGATCCGATGACGATGTACATGAACGACATGTTGACGGTTCCTGCTAACTTGGCTGGTCTGCCTGCTGTTTCAGTGCCTGCTGGCTTGGTAGATGGTCTACCGGTTGGTTTACAAGTCATTGGCCGTCCATTTGATGAAAGTCGCGTTTTGAACACAGCATTTGCGTTCGAACAGAACACGACATTCCACGAATTGAAGCCATCAATGAGCAAAGGAGGGCGTGCTTAATGAATTTTCAAACGACGATTGGACTAGAAGTCCACGTTGAACTTAAAACGAATTCAAAGATTTTTAGTCCGTCACCCGTTGAGTTTGGTGACAACCCTAATGCCAATACTAATGTGATTGACTGGGGATATCCTGGTGTCTTACCAACGCCCAACAAAGGGGTAGTGGAATACGGTATGCGTGCGGCTTTGGCCCTTCATGCCAAGATCAATCAGCATACGCACTTTGATCGGAAAAACTACTTCTATCCAGATAACCCAAAGGCTTACCAAATTTCACAATCAGATGTGCCGTTAGCCCAAAATGGTTGGATTGAAATTGACGTGGACGGTAAGAAAAAGAAAATCGGAATCGAAGAGATGCACATTGAGGAAGATGCCGGTAAAAACACGCATAATCCTAATGGGTATTCCTACGTCGATTTAAACCGTCAGGGGACACCACTGATTGAAATTGTGTCGAAACCTGACATTGCTTCACCTGATGAAGCCTACGCTTACCTTGAGACTTTGCGTCAACGAATTCAGTTTACCGGTGTTTCTGACGTGAAGATGGAAGAAGGTTCCATGCGTGTCGACGTCAACATTTCGATTCGCCCTTATGGAACGGACAAGTTCGGGACTAAGACGGAACTGAAAAACTTGAACTCCTTCAACTATGTGAAGAAGGGCCTTCAGTTTGAAGAACAACGTCAGCAACGTGTCTTATTGTCTGGCGGTCAAATTCAACAGGAAACACGTCGTTACGATGAAGCTTCTAACGAAACTATTCTAATGCGTGTTAAGGAAGGTGCGGATGATTACCGTTACTTCCCAGAACCAGATATTCCTAACGTTGAAATTGCGGATGACTGGATCAAACAGATCGAGGAAACAATGCCAGAAATGCCAGAACGTCGTCGTCAACGCTATGTTGATGACCTTGGCTTGACTGACTATGACGCCATGGTGCTGACACAGACCAAGGAAATGTCTGACTTCTTTGAGGCGGCTGTGGCACAAGGTGCAGATGCTAAGTTGACATCAAACTATCTGCAAGGGGACGTTAACGCTTATTTGAATGATAACCATTTGGATCTGCAAGATACGAAGTTGACGCCAGACCACTTGGCCGGCATGATTAAGTTGCAAATGGATGGTACGATTTCATCCAAGATGGCTAAGAAGGTCTTTAAGGCGATTATGGATGGTGAGGAACCAAATGATTATGTCAAAGCACATAACCTGGTTCAATTGTCAGATCCAGCTCAATTGCAGCCGATTATCGATGGCGTGTTGGATGCTAATGCCCAATCGATTGAAGACTTTAAGAATGGTAAAGATCGTGCAGTTGGCTTCTTAGTTGGTCAGATTATGAAGCAAACACACGGGCAGGCCAATCCGAAGATTGTTAACAAGTTGTTAATGACTTCATTGAATGCACGTTAAACGATTGTTATTTTAATCAGAAGCGGTTAAAATTAAACCTCGTTGTGAACCTTACAACGGGGTTTGTACATAGCATTAAAATTATTAAACGGAATGACTAAGACAGTTTGCAGTGGAGGCAATGAAACATGGGACAACGCGCACGGGTCATCTACAACCCAACGTCAGGACGCGAAGCACTTAAAAGAGATTTAATCGATATACTGAACGTCTTTGAACAGGCCGGTTACGAGACTAGTGCGTATGCGACCACGGCAGAGCCGGATTCAGCTAAAAATGAGGCGCACCGTGCTGCTCTTGAAGGCTTTGACCTAGTGGTGGCAGCCGGTGGTGACGGTACGATTAACGAAGTCGTCAACGGCATTGCTGGACTTGAGAAGCGACCTAAAATGGCGATTATTCCAGCTGGGACCACTAATGACTACGCTCGCGCGTTACGAATTCCACGTGATGCACCGTTGGATGCCGCTAAAGTTGTGCTTAAGAACCAAACCGTTAAGATGGATATCGGTCAGGCTGGCGAAACGTACTTTATCAACATCGCTGGTGGCGGCTTGCTGACTGAATTGACTTATGATGTTCCTTCCGATATGAAAACAATTTTTGGTTACCTTGCGTACTTGGTTAAGGGTGCTGAATTATTGCCGCAAATTAAACCGATTCAAATGTCGATTGAGTACGACGATGGTAAGTTCGAGGGCGAAGCTTCGATGTTCTTATTGGGACTGACGAATTCAATCGGTGGGTTCGAACAAATTGTGCCTGATGCATCGCTTGATGATGGTAAATTCAGTTTGCTCATTGTCAAAACGGCCAGCATGCCACAACTGTTGCGGCTGATGACATTAGTCTTAAACGGTGGTCGACACATTAATGATCCATTGGTCATTTACAAGAAGACCAGCAAAGTGATTGCCAAGCCACTTAACTCCGATCGAATGATGATTAATTTGGACGGGGAATACGGTGGTGACGCGCCGATGACGTTCATTGATCACAAACAGCACATTGAGATGTTTGCTGATTTGGATGCGATTCCTGATGAACAGTTGACCGGTGAGGACCGTGCCATCGAAGAAGATGCCCGGAAGTTTGTTGAGGAAGTTGACAAGTTGCCAGAAGGTCAGACAGACGACAACAAAAAATAGTGATGTATCTCAGCAGCGGGTTTGCTTAAATGCGGATCCGCTGTTTTGTACTTCTTTTAAGTGAGTTGGCATGCTATACTAGTTTGGTTCGAAAATTTTACAGCGGACTGTTTTTGTTCGTTTGAAAAATTCCGTTGAGTGACCGTCGCAAAAGTCGAAAGGAAATAATTAATGAAATTCAAAGCACCAGTTGCTAAAAACCAAGAGTATACAGGCGATATTATCGACCTGACCTATCAAGGGATGGGTGTCGCTAAGATAGAAGATTTTCCAATCTTTATTACGAACGCATTGCCTAATGAAAAGGTTGTATTTGCAGTAACCAAAGTGGCGAAAACATACGCTTTTGGTCGAGTCGTTAAATTTATCGAAAAGAGCCCGCAGCGAGTTGATAGTGTCAATGTGACTTACACTCAAACTGGGATTGCGCCCCTGCAACACTTGAGTTACGAAGGTCAATTGGCCTTCAAACAACACCAAGTGGTTGAATTGTTAAAGAAGGCACACCTGGATATTGATGTTGCCAAGACGGTGGGGATGGAGACACCTTATCATTATCGTAACAAGGCTCAAGTACCGGTTCGTGAGATCAATGGTCAAATCGAAACTGGTTTTTACAAACGTGGCTCTCACACGGTTGTGCCAATTGAGGATTTCTATATTCAGGATCCTAAAATTGACGAAGCCATTATTGTCGTGCGTGATCTCTTACGTCGTTTCCATTTGGATGCGTATGATGAAACTAACAACACCGGTGTGATTAAAACCATCATGGTGCGTCGAGGCTATTATAGTCACGAAATGATGATTGTCATTGTTACGCGGACACATAAATTGTCGATGGTGAATGAATTAGTTGCTGAAATCACGAAGGCTTTGCCAGAAGTGAAGAGCATCATTCAAAATGTTAATCCACAACAAACGAACGTATTGTTAGGTGACACGGATCGAATTCACTTCGGTAGTCCAGTGATTCATGACCAATTGATGGGGTTGACGTTTGAAATTTCAGCTCACTCATTCTACCAAGTTAACCCACAGCAAACGGAAAAACTGTATCAGTTTGCAATCGACAAGGCACAGTTAACGGGTGAAGAGACTGTCATTGACGCCTACTGTGGTATCGGCACAATCTCTTTGGCGGTGGCTAAGCATGCTAAACATGTGTATGGTGTTGAAATGGTTAAAACGGCCATTAGTGACGCCAAGACCAATGCTAATTTGAATCACATCGATAACGTTGACTTTGTTGTCGGCAAGGCCGAAAACCAAATGGCACGGTGGCAAGAGGCCGGTTTGAAGGCGGACGTTATTATGGTTGACCCACCACGTAAGGGCCTGGCACCAGAATTCATCGAAGCTGCCACGGCCGTTAAACCGAGTCGCGTTGTCTACGTCAGCTGTAACCCAGCAACGTTGGTTCGTGATATTCAAGTGTTCATGGATCACGGCTATCACGTTGATGGCGACATTCAGCCAGTGGACCAGTTCCCACAAACAACTAGCATTGAATGTGTTGTCAGTCTGGTGAAGGACTAATTGAATACTGACAAATGAAAAATGGCAGTTCAACAATTTGTTGGGCACTGCCATTTTTCATTTGCATTACGATAATAATAGATGATTAGAATCTTGTTGACTGTGAATAATACGCAATCAATCTCTTTGGAATTATGGAGAATATTTCCTATTAATTAAGTTATCATTAGAAAATGCCTTGACTTTAATGAAAATCGAGTGTAAATTCAAGTCATTGAAAACGTATCGATGAGAAAAGTAATCTTTAACCAACGAGATAGAGAGCTTGCAGGGTGGGAACAAGTCACGCGGTGAAAGATGAACAATGGCCTCTAAACGGTGCCGCTGAACCTTAATGGTAAAGTGACAACGACCAGCAGTCGTTATCCTGCTACCGTATGAAATGTACGGGATAAGGTTACAAGTGTGAGCTTGTGATAAAGATAAGGTGGTACCGCGAACGGTAGCTTCGTCCTTTTTGTAGGATGAAGCTACCGTTTTTTGTCGATTATCAAATGCAATTAAAAAGAAGGAGTGTCATACATGACAGTTATTAGTAGCAATCTTGGTTACCCGCGGTTAGGGGAAAAACGTGAATGGAAAAAGACGTTGGAACACTATTGGGCAGGCAAAATTGATGAACCGGAATTCCATGCAGAAACGAAAGCATTGCGTTTGGCTAATTTGAAAAAAGAACAGGCAGCAGGTTTGGATTTAATTCCGGTTGCCGATAATTCAGACTATGATCATGTGCTGGACACGATTGCGGCTTTTGGCATCATGCCAGAACGCTACGGTAGCTTCCACAAGCGGTTAACGTTGGATGAGTATTATGCCATCGCACGTGGAACAAAAAATGCCGTGGCGTCAGAAATGACGAAATGGTTCAACATCAATTACCACTACATCGTGCCAGAATATGACCAACCTCATTTTGAATTATTGGATAATCGTTGGTTACGCTTCTACAACGAAGCCAAAACTGAATTAGGAATTGATGGAAAACCAGTTATCCTTGGTCCAATTTCGTTGTTAAAACTGGGCAAACGGAATGGTGATTACCTAGGCGCAGATGCTGTTGATGAATTACTGCCACAATTATTGCCACTTTACGAACAAGTCTTTACCGAATTGGCTCAGGCCGGTGTTAAGTGGGTTCAGGTGGACGAACCAACGCTGGTTAAGGTTGCGACGGCAGCAGAAGTTAAACCTTACGAAACGGCCCTAAACGCACTTCGCAAAGCGGCACCATCAATCAACATCGAACTGCAAACGTACTTTGACAGCATTGATCCTTATGAAGCTGTTACCAAATTACCCGTTCAGGCAATCGGACTCGATTTTGTGCACGACAACGGTGAGAACTTACAGCACGTGCTCAAGGACGGTTTTCCAAGCGACAAGGTATTAGCTGCTGGTATTATCGACGGTCACAATATTTGGACAAGTAATTTTGCTGACAAACTGGCCTTAATTAAGAAATTGCAGGGTGTCGTTGACAACAATCATCTTTGGTTACAACCTGCTAACTCATTACTTCATGTACCAATCACGACAAAGAATGAAACGAAGATCGATCCTGTGTTATTAGGTGGGTTAGCCTTTGCTGATGAAAAGCTACATGAACTGACGGTTTTGACTAAGGCCGCTAATGAAGGTCAACAGGCTGTTGCCGAAGAATTCGCCAAGAATGTTGCCGCACTCAAGGCGTTAAATGAATCTGAACACCGGAACAACGCTGAGGTCCGTGCTGCGGAGGCCAACTTGGCCAACGAAACGTTTGAACGGCACAGTGCATTTCCAACGCGGATTGCACTGCAACACAAGAAGCTGCAATTACCGTTATTGCCAACGACAAGTATTGGCAGTTTTCCGCAAAGCAAATTGGTTCGCTCCAAACGGGCTGCCTGGCGGAAGGGCAACATTACGGATGCCGAATATGAAGACTTCATCAAGTCTGAAATTAAGCGTTGGATTGGTATTCAAGAGGACCTCGGACTGGACGTATTGGTCCACGGCGAGTTTGAACGGACCGACATGGTTGAATACTTTGGTCAGAAATTAACGGGCTTTTATGCGACGCAAAATGGCTGGGTTCAATCGTACGGTTCACGTGGGGTACGGCCACCAGTAATTTTCGGTGATGTCGCTTACACGAAACCAATTACAGTTAAGGAAAGTGTCTACGCACAAAGTTTGACGGACAAACCTGTTAAAGGGATGCTCACGGCACCATTAACGATTATTAACTGGAGCTTTGTCCGTGATGACATTAGTAAGGCCCAGGTTCAAAACCAAATCGCATTAGCGCTGCGTCAAGAAGTGATTAACTTGGAAAAGGCTGGCATCAAGATTATTCAAGTTGACGAACCTGCGTTGCGTGAAGGTCTGCCACTAAAGAAACGTAACTGGAAGCCATACTTGGACGAAGCAGTTTACTCATTCAAGATTACGACGACTGGTGTTCGTGATGACACCCAGATTCACACGCATATGTGTTATTCAGACTTTGAAGACATCATCGACACGATTAGTGCACTTGATGCGGATGTGATTTCGATTGAAACATCCCGGAGTCACGGTGAAATCATTAGTTCATTTGAAAAGACACACTATGATAAAGAAATCGGACTTGGTGTTTACGACATTCACAGTCCACGGGTACCTTCTGTTGAAGAAATTCAGGCAAACATTGAGCGGGCGTTACGTGTTATCGACGTTCATCAATTCTGGATCAACCCCGACTGTGGTTTGAAGACGCGTCAGGAACCGGAAACGCTGGCAGCCTTAAAGAACATGATTGCTGCACGTGATAATGTTCGCGCTAGTTTAGCGGAACCGACAAAGTAATAGGGGGCGTTGCCATGGTGGCTGACGCAGAGCACCAAAAGTTAACGGATGATGGGCAGCGATTGACACATACAGGTGAAGCACAAACGGAACATCCTTTCCTCCATCCGTCCGTAGGTCATAAGAGCGTTCTTGTGGAAATGGATCCACCGACGACATTTAAAACGGCAAGCTTTTATCGTGGTGCGGAGCGTTTACGTGATGCAGGAGTGGACGCAATTACGCTGGCGGATAATTCGTTGGCAGCCGTTCGAGTGAGTAATGTGGCCGTTGCTGCTAAGTTGAAATTGGAATATGGCATTCATCCCATCGTGCACCTTACGACCCGTGATCATAATCTAATTGGCATTCAGTCTGAAATTATGGGGTTACACAGTTTGGGGATTGACGATATTCTAGCGATTGCTGGCAATCCTGCTAAGGCAGGCGACTTTCCGGGTGCTACTTCAGTCAGGGACGTTAATGCGTTAGGCCTCATTAAACTGATTAAGCAATATAACACTGGTGTTAGTCCAAGCGGGAAGGACTTAGATGACCGCCCTAATTTCTGTGTAGCGGCAGCCTTTAGTCCTAAAATTACCAATGGTGTTTTAGCAACTCGCGGGATCAAACGGAAAATCGACTGTGGGGCTGATTATCTCATTACACAGCCAGTGTTTGATATCGCCAGGGTTAATGAATTGGCGGATGCTTTCTCACAATGTGGGTTACAGATTCCCGTGTTTGTTGGCGTTCAGCCGCTAATGTCCAAACGGAATGCTGAGTTCTTAAACGAGCACGTGTCGGGGATGAGTTTGCCTCAATCTGTACTAGATCGAATGGCTCAAGCCGAGATCGACGGCAATGAACATGAAGTTGGCTTGCAAATTGCTGAAGAAATTGCGGATGCAATCTGTGATCGATTTGATGGCGTTCATGTGGTTACACCGTTTAATCGGTATAAGATGGCGGCAAAACTGGTAACACATATTAGACAGCGCGAGAATGTGGCTGTTAACGGGTAAGTAGAATAATAAAGAACTCCTTACCAAAGTGGTTGCGAACGAATCACTTTGGTAGGGAGCTCTTTTAGTATGGACAGAAGCTAGAATTATTTAATTGATGTGTTACCGCATTTCTTTTCTATAGGTCACAACAAGATAGATGAGCCCTGACAACATCATAACAATGTATTTAATCATGCGAAATTGATTAATGAGATAGTCACTTGGAAAAATAATGTCGCAAATGAGGTTTGTTGAAAGCATGATTGAAGCAGCTGCCAGATAGATGGTTGCTGTACGTTCATCTTGAATTTTACCAATTTTGCGCATCATAAAATAACCGGCAATCATAAGAAAGATTAACAGAAGTGTGCCGGTACCAACCAAGATGTTAAAATCCAAGTTACTTTGTTCGGCCCACTGTTTTAACGGCCAAAACAAGGCATCTGGAATATCAGACAATGATTTAATTTGCATATTAGTTCTCCTTATAACCAAAAATATCAGTAATATCCACATTGAAAAAAATTGCAATTTCAAAGGCTAATTTCAATGTCGGTGAGTAATTACCTTTTTCCATTACCAAGATTGTTTGTTTACTAACACCGACTGCTTTGGCCAAAGCGGTTTGAGATAGATGATTTAATACGCGGTATTCGTAAACCTTGTTGGTGATGGTGAGACCTGAATTTTGTTTGCTAGCGATAGTGATCACCTCAATAATCATGGTAAACAATACTTTACCAAAAGTAAAGTATTGTTTTGAGAAAATTGACATTTAATTACCAATCGGAGTTTTAACTATAAATGCCTTTAAACCAGCATTATGCTATCTACAACTGTTGAAAATGTGCAATACAATATGTCTGCTTTAGAAATTGATTTCGATGTAAAGTTACCGAGAACCATTATTTTGATTCCTGAGTCAATATACCTGATCACGATTAAACTGACCGATAAACGAGAGCAACCGCGGACATGAATTTAAGCAGTTCATCGGCGTTCAATAATGGCTTCATGGTAAACTAGGCTTAATAGCAAAGCGGGAGGGTGCATCATGACAGCAAAGCACTGGTGGCTTAGTTTGGTGATTGTAATTGGTTGGGTTCTTTTATTGCCAATTACTGGTATGGCTGATGGATCATATACAATCGATAAGTACGTTGCAAACGTTAATGTTTTAGAGAACGGGGATGCTGATTTTACACAACGAATTACTTACAATTTTGACGGCCATTTCAATGGCGTATTTGTAAAACAGGATCTAAAGGGATTGAAGGGCGTTGATGCACCTCAAGTGACGGTTCAAAACCAGGGTGGTTCTGATCAAACGTTGAGTGAGCAGACAGATGGACGCGATAATTCGTTTCAGCGGACCCAGAATTCCGATGATTTGCAACTTAAGGTCTTTCACAAAATCAGTGATAAAAGCGCCACGTTTACATATCGTTATCGTTTACATGGCGTAGTTACAAATTATGCGGACACCGCCCGCTTAAATTGGAAAGTTATTGGTCAGGGATGGGACGTGGCACTGAATAACGTGCACATTACAATTAAGTTACCAGCACAACCTGTGAACGGCTTACAAGCTTGGGTTCATGGACCATTAAATGGTAAAACCACGGTTAAGAAGGCGGCTGGTAGAGTGAACATCACAGTGCCTAGTATTCCAGCCAATCAATTCGTTGAAACGGACCTATTATTCCCGACCTCAGTGACGGCCACAAATAGCAACACTGTCAATCAACCAATGAAAGAACAAGCTCGCAAGCATGAGCGTGATCTGGCTGCGGCAACCAATCGCAAACGACAACAGTCGCAAAGAGTGAATGTCGGAATGTTGAGTGCTGTGGGAGCGATGCTAGTTGTATTGTTCGGTGGTTCGTTGATTTACTTCACTCGCCGGCCGGTAAATCGTCATCCCGTTCCAATTCCAGTTAATCATTGGTATGAAGTGCCAACGGTATCGCCAGCCGTGGCGGCCCGGTTAATTACAGACAAAGCGCCGACGACTAAGGCGTATACGGGAACCTTAATGACCGAAGCTGGCAACGGTGAAATTACTATTAAACCGGAAGACAAGACCTACATCATTACAAAACAAAAGGACATTTCTGAGCAACTGACCGATTTTCTGATCACAGAAGTAGGCGATGGTAAATTTGTCTCATTGAAGGATTTAAAAACTTTTGGTCAACGCGATCAAAGCGGGCGTTTGAATGGTCGGTTTATTTCGTGGCAGGATCGGGTAGAAGATGAGGCAAGAAAGTATTACGACGATCATAATGTCGCATTAAGAAGATGGTGGCTGACTGTCGCTATTGTGACGAGCGCATTATCCGCGTTAGCGGCGCTCATTGCGACAAACCTGCCGACAATTCGGTTAGGCGTGTGGATTGCGGCAGTTGGTTTAAGTGTTTTGGTCTGGGGCTGTGCGCTGTGGCAACGACGCGTCATCAGTCGTTACACGCTTGAAGGTGACCAACTGCACAATGAATTGCTGGGTTTCAAACGAATGTTAAACGATATTGGCCACTTTGACACGGCTAAGGTTGGGGACATTGTGATTTGGGAACAGATATTACCATATGCGGCAGCACTTGGCTTAGCTGAAAAAGTGACGCAGGCCTTAGCTGTTGAGTTCGGCAGTGATGTGCTGATGAAGACGGGGATGATTTTCCCACTGTATTACGGTTTCGGCGGCTTTGACAGCAGTTTTGATACTGGTTTTAGTAACAGTTTGTCGTCATCAATTTCGGCCAGCAATACTCAATCTTCCAGCCTGTCTGGTGGTTCGGGCGGATTCTCTGGTGGGAGTTCAGGCGGCTTTGGTGGCGGCTCCGGTGGTGGTGCCTTCTAAAGCATCTGCTGGTGAATTTACGTTTGGATAGATGACATTTTAAATAGCTGGAAGCAAAAAGATCCACAATATCGCGGTCACATGACCATAATATTGTGGATCTTTTGGTATTAACAAAATGAAATTAATTTAGTGAACGAACACACTGAGCAAGAGCACCATCAGTAAACCGACCACAGAGATGATGGTTTCCAACACGGTCCAAATACTCAACGTTTGCTTAACCGTCAGATCGAAGTATTCAGAGAACATCCAAAAGCCAGCATCGTTGACGTGTGAGGCAGCTAGTGAACCAGCACCAATAGCTAATGCCATTAATGCGGGGTTAGCACCAGATGCATGCATCAACGGAACAACTAAACCGGCTGCGGTCATACCCGCAACTGTGGCAGACCCAAGGGCAACACGCAGAATGACCGCAATCAGCCAACCAAGAATTAGCGGTGATAGGCTAGAATGTGACATCATTTGTTGAACGGCTTTACCAACACCACCATCAATCAAAACTTGCTTGAAGGCGGCACCACCACCAATAACCATTAACAACATGGCAATCGACTTGATGGCATCTTCAATCGTGCCACTAATCTGCTTCATTGTCCGACCACGGGAGAAACCCATTGACCAGATTGCGAATAATAGCGAGATGACCATCGCAATGACGGGGTCACCGAGCATAATCATGATCGAAGCAAGACCATGTGGATGAGCGGGTTTAATCCCATGCAAAGCCGTCATCGTATAAATGGTCGAAATAGCCATGAAAATAACGGGGAACAATGAGGTAAGGGCAGCCAAGCCGAAACTAGGTGTTTCATCCAAGTTGTATTCCTTAACCTCACCAAAGGCTGGCAATTCTTTTTTAATAACGAATACGCCTGGTTCCAAACGTTGCATGATCCGCGTAAATACAGGACCGGCAATGATCACACAGGGAATTGCCACGATAATACCGAGTAACAGCACGTTACCAGTATTAGCACCCAAAGCTGTTGAGACAGCCGTTGGAGCGGGTTGTGGCGGCAAGAAACCTTGCGTTGCTGACAAAGCAGCAGCCATTGAAATACCCAAGTAAACGAATGGGACTTCGGCTTCTAGCGCAACGGCGAACACGATTGGTGTTAGTAGGACAAGGCCAACTTCAAAGAATAAGGACATCCCAATAATGAAGGAAGCAACCACGATTGCAAGCTGCAACCGTTTTTTACCAAACGCGTTAATCAACGTTTTGGCGATTCGGTAAGAACCACCAGAGTCGGACACAAGCCGACCAATCATCGCCCCAAACCCGAACACGATGGCTAACTCACCAAGTGAGCTACCAATCCCGTTCTTGATGGACGTCGCGATGGCTGCTGGGTTCATGCCAAGACCCAGGGCCACCAAAATCGACGTCACAATCAAGGAAACGAACGTGTTGAGCTTGAACTGGATAATCAATACCAGTAACAAGGCGATACCAAGAATTAGAACAATAAATGGCGTCATAATCAAAACTTTCCTCTCAAATGTAAAGACTTTTGGTAACTAAAAAAACCAACTCCAACCATTGTACTCGTCCGAAACTCATTCTTAAACAGGATAATGACAAAAAATGTAAATAGTTTTCAGAGTTATCAAACGATTATTTCATTGTGAAATTTAACTGGTGGTTTATAGCTGTCTGTCGCTTACGGTTGTCAGCATAGAAACGCTCATCGTGGGACCGGTTCAAGCCTCCTAAAGCCCCAGGAGTCTTTCACCTCGCCAACAAGCCTCGTGAGAACTCGAGTCTTGTCGACCGTCCATGTTGTAAATCCGACAGACAACGCCTGATTTACAACATTTTCACGACTCGGTTTCTATAATGACGCCCTTCAGCTACATTGAAGTATCTAATAGACGAGAAATTAGTAAAGAATTTTAGAGCGATTCTTCAATCGCAAGTATTCAATTTGAATTAATCGTCATTTTGCTAGATATCAACAGTTAGCGAAGCCAGTCAGGAACAGAGTTTCGTGAAGGCATGACTTAGTGGGCGGTGTTGGGCCACTTAGTCATGCAGGACGACTTCTGAGACCGAACTTGGGCTCAGAATCGAAACTCAAGACCGGTCCTGGGGCTTGAGTTGGTCCCATGAAACGGCGTTCCTGACTGGTGTAACGCAAGGCCTGCTGTATTTTCACGCAAAAAAACGACACTCAAATTTGATGAGTGTCGTTTGAAATAATGACTAATAAATTTTAAAACGAGTGTTTAGTGGAAAATGACGTTTAGAATCATAACTCCGATAATCCCACAGACAGCAATGATCGACTCCAGTACCGTCCATATACTCAACGTTTGCTTAACAGTTAAGTCGAAGTATTCACGGAACATCCAGAAACCAGCATCGTTAACATGAGATGCAGCTAATGAACCAGAACCAATGGCGATAACCATCAGGGCAGGGTCCACACCAGATTGTGCCATCAATGGGGCAACAATCCCTGCGGCTGTTAAAGCAGCAACCGTGGCTGAACCTAAAGCGATCCGCAAGATAACGGCAACTAACCAACCAAGTAACAGTGGACTGAAGTTTGTGTGAAGGAACATTGTGGCAACGGCTTTACCAACACCACCGTCGATCAGCACTTGCTTGAAGGCACCACCACCACCGATAACTAACAGCAACATAGCGATGGACTTAACAGCGTTTTCCATGGAAGTCATGATGTCTTTGGTAGCACGGTTACGGTGCCAACCCATGGACCACATGGCGAAACATAGTGACAAAATCATGGCGATACTTGGGCTACCGATGAATGCAATGAACTGATCCATTGCACTTGGGTTCTTTGGTAATTCACCACCAGTGAAGATCAACTGGTACAGCGTGGTAATGGCCATGAAGATAACTGGGAACAGGGAGGTCAATACGGCTAAACCAAAGCTAGGGGTATCTTCCAACTTGAATTCTTTGATTTCACCAAGTGAGGAAAGGTTACCTTTTTGTTCAAACGCAGAGGGTGCGTAACGTTGTGCTAACTTAGTGAATAATGGACCAGCAATGTAAACCGTTGGAATCGCTAAGATAATTCCGAATAACAGAACTCGGCCAACGTTGGCATGCAATGCTGCCGAAATGGCAACTGGGGCTGGGTGAGGTGGCAAGAATCCGTGGGTAACAGACAATGCTGTTGCCATGGAGATTCCTAAGTAAAGAATTGGCACTTCGGCTTCAACCGCGATGGCGAAGACGATAGGAATCAAGAGGACCAAACCAACTTCGAAGAAGAGGGCAATCCCGATAATAAAGGAAGCCAACACAACGGCAAGTTGCAAACGTTTTTTACCAAAGCGTTTGATTAAAGTCGTTGCGATTCGGTAAGCACCACCGGCATCGGCAACTAGGCGACCAAGCATGGCCCCAAAACCGAAGACGATGGAGAGTTCACCTAACTGACTGCCGATACCGGTTTGGATGGATGTGGCAATTTTATCCATTGGCATCCCAAGACCAAGTGCAACCAATACAGCAGTGATAACTAGGGCTAAGAAAGTGTTGATCTTAAAGCGAATAAAGAGAACTAATAAAAGGGCAATTCCCAAGAACAACACTATAAAAGGTAAAGCTGCAGACATGATTAATGTCTCCTTTCAAAGTGAAAAAATAAGAACTGAAGAAACAATACCAGATAATTGCCAAATAGGAAAGCGATTACATTTGATTTCTGTAATTTTTTTACAATATCGGTAAAAAGTCACTTTAAATTAATTGAAAAAAGTTAATGCACACGGTGATATTAATATATTAATTGAACGATAATTTTTTTCATGCTTTCAAGCTTAATTGTGCAAAAGCAAAAAGCTATCAAAAAAAACAACCCCAAAATGAGGTTGCTCTGTAGACACAATTATTCTTGTGTTTCACCATGTTGCGCATGCTTCTTTTGGAAGTTGGCAATGTTGGTGTATTCAGTTTGGAGCTGACGGCTAAGGCGAATGTAAATTGGTACTAATTCACGGTAAACGTCGAAGTTTTCTGGGTTTGGTTGGTAAGTGTTAGTTTCACCAACGAATTTCTTAACGTCGCTTAAGTTATCAATTAAGCCTAGTGACTTCATGCCGATGACGGCAGCACCTAAACATGAAGATTCAAATGATTCTGGAATGGTGACGGGCTGTTCGAAGATATCGGACAACATTTGACGCCACAGTTCAGAACGGGCGAAACCACCAGTGGCCATGATGGACTTAGGTTCACCGACAACTTCTTCAAGGGCCAACAGCACCGTGTACAAGTTGTAAACGATACCTTCCAAAACGGCGCGAATCATGTGAGCCCGAGTGTGCATTTGTGTCAAACCGAAGAAGGAACCACGGGCGTCAGCATCCCAGATTGGTGCACGTTCGCCACCAAGGAATGGGTGGAACAACAGACCATCTGAGCCAGCTGGTACACGTTTGGCAATTTCTGTTAACAAGTCATAAGAGTCTTCTTGCAATAGGGCAGCAGTACTCTTTTCAGCGTCAAACAGATTGTCCCGGGCCCAACGGAAGACAACACCACCATTGTTAACTGGTCCGCCGACAACCCATAGGTCTTTGGTCAAAGCGTAACAGAAGACACGTCCCTTAGGATCAATAACAGGGTGGTCAGTAACGACACGAACGGCACCGGAAGTACCAATCGTAACCGCAACGACACCTTCGTCAATTGCGTTAACACCTAAGTTGGATAATGCACCGTCAAATGCACCTTGGATGAATGGAACATCCTTTGGATAGCCAATGACTTTTGCATATTCGTCACGCATGCCCGTTGATTGGGCATAGCCGTCGACGATCTTAGGCAATTGATCAGTGGTAACACCAGTTAATGCCAAAGCATCTTTATCCCAGTCGAGATCGAAAATGTTGAAAATCCCAGTCCCACTGGCAACGGAAATATCCATCTGCCAAACGTTTAATAAACGATAGAAAATGTATTCCTTAATCCCACAGTAATAGGCTGCCTTCTTGTAAATGTCAGCGTGATCATTCTTCAACCACAACAATTTACATAATAATGACATTGGGTGGATCGGTGTTCCTGTGTGCTCATACAGGGTTTTACCGGTGCCGTCTGCCTTCAACTGATCAGCGTATTTTGTTGCCCGGGTATCAGCCCAAGTGATGACACGCGTCAGTGGCTTATGGTTTTTATCTAGTGCAATCAAACTTTGGTTGGCACTTGAGAAAGAAACACTATGAAGCTTGCCATTCTTAAGGTCGGCCTTGCGTAGAATTTCTTGTAAACCATTCACAACAGCTTCAAGAATTTCTTCTGGATCTTCTTCAGCCATCCCCGTTGCGTCACGATATAACGGGTAAAGCTTGTTCGTGTAAGCTAAGACGTTACCGTCTAAGTCGTATAATACGGCTTTGGTACTCGTGGTACCAATGTCCATTCCGACCATATAGTCCATATGAATAAACTCCTTTGTAAACTTTTTTAGTTAAATCTACGCCTGCTAGTATAGGCGAAATTGACAGCGTTCACAACTGTTTCGATCACTTAATTTGTGAAAGTTGATGCAATCTGAAAGCGTTTGCGGCATAATGTTCTTGGAAAACTTTTTACATAAAAGTGGATGAATATTTTCATAAAGGACGGTGTTTATCATCGCACGAACTAGTGTAAGTACGATTAAAGCAAACTATCAGCACTTAACGGGGGCTGATAAGAAGATTGCTTCATTTATTCTCGGTAATCCAGCAGCCGCCAGTGAAATGACGATTCAAGATTTAGCGGAGAATGTCAAAGTATCGACGGCAACAGTTAGTCGGTTTGTCAAACGAATTGGGTGGCGTTCATTTCGTGAGTTTAGCCTTGGTTTTGGTGGCATTGCGGCACAAACCGACAGCTTTTTCAGTGAAATTGAAGAAGACGATGCGCCGTCAGTTGTCGTAGATAAGGTATTTCAGGGTGCGGATAACGCGTTAGATGCAACCCGTGCGTTATTGAAAGATCAAGATTTAGCGGATGCAATTAAATTGATCAAAAATGCACATACCCTATCATTTTTTGGCTTTGGTGGTTCTTCAATTGTTGCGTTAGATGGGTATCATAAGTTCTTACGGACAACGGTTCAACCGCAGTTTCACCCTGATGTCGACATTCAGTTGATGCAGGCAGTTAAGATGACCAAGGATGATGTTGCAATTATCGTGTCTCACTCTGGGCGTAACCATGACACATTGATGATTGCAGATCAATTGCGAGCTAATCACGTGCCAATGATTGCAATCACCAGTTATCCGGCTTCACCACTGGCAAAAAAATGTGACATTGTGTTCCAATCCGTTGCGGAGGAAGTCAACTATCGGAGTGAGTCAATGAGTTCTTTGATTGCCCAGTTGACGATTATGGACAGTTTGTTTACATTGGTTGGTGCTCAAGGGGCGCGCACTCAGTCTGGGGAAGGCCTATTAAAAGATGTGCGTCACGCAATGGCAACGACTCGCGAGTAATTATAGAAGTTATATAGAAGAATAAAAGTGAATCGTAGTTAACTAGTAATGTTACCCACCCGTAAACGTGATAGAATAGGGCTTAATCTTTTGTCACGAGGGTGGTGGGATTTGTGCAAAGTCGGCGGCAGTCGGCCTCAATATATCAACGGTTAAAACAGCGACGTATGCGGCGATGGCGTTGGCTATTGGTGCTGATTATCGTTGGCTTGATTGGTGGTGCCGGTTATGGTGTATTTCACTGGTGGCAATTACGACATCAGACAATGATGGCCAAGTATCCTGTCACTGGAGCCGCCATTGATCAGGATGCGGGTTTTTTAGATTTCCAGGCCCTGTCCAAAACAGGTGTTAAATTTGTCTACTTGAAAACGACGGTCGGCAATCGTTATACGGATGACGATTTTGCAGGTAATTACAGTCGCAGTGGCGGTAGTGGCAATACACTGAAAGTCGGGGTGTACATGGTGTACAGTCCCAATAGTTCCGTGCTCAGTCAAACGACTTATTTTGAAAAACAGGTTGGTTCAGATACGGGAACGTTGCCAATTATGATTTCTGTTCCAGACACCGGGTCTAGTTTTGGGTCTACCAAGGCCATTGAACGAACTGTGGCACGTTTGACAGCGATGATAGCGACATTAAGAACGGATTATCAGCAACCAGTATTATTGTGGACGTCAACTGATGGCTATCAAGCGTTAAAAGGCAAATTGAGTCATACAATGTTTTCACTTGACGATAGCAAATTAGCCAAACGTAGCCCTCAGGACGTTCAATTTATCAGCTATGACGATAATGGTTCGCTAATTGTGGCTGGTGAGCGACAATCTATGTCTCTAATGGTATACAATGGCAGTAAGCAATCGTTTGATGCATTAAGCAACGAGTAAAGATGGGTGATAAAATGGCTTTTTTTAGTAAAAAAGAAAGTGACGATGCAAAACAAAGTGCACCGCGTTTGACAATCGATCAGGCGCAAACCGGTATTCTTGACGCCGTCACCAGTCAATTTGGTGATTCACAAACAGCATTGCCAGATTTCTCAGTTGTTGCAGGGTGGGCTAGTGCTGATTTTATTGCCTTCCGCAGTTTTGATATTCAAATCAAAGTGGGGGTCACTCCGGAAAATCCTCGCGATCAGAAACGTTTGAAATGTTTGGTCGCAGTTGGCCCGCGGTTTGTCTCGTTGTATGACCTTTTGGAGACGGATTTACGCAGTCAGTACAAACGACAATACACGCCAGAAAATTTGCGCGCTGATTTAAAGTTGTTACAACACTATCTTGCTTGGCGCTTAACGCCAGAACAACGTGCAAAATTTGGCTTGACGCAAGACTAGAGTTAATAAAGTTCATGCTTGATAGAAAAACACCACAACTCAGCGAAAATGAGTTGTGGTGTTTTGAATTTAATAAAGCAAGATTAGTGATTGATTGATATCGGTTGCAATAACGGTTGTATTAATCAACTTGTTTAAGTTGCGTCTCATAATGTTGCCTGATTTGGGTTTCAGTAAAGTTGACCAGGTAACTCGGAATACATAACTGGTGAATAAACCGGGCAGAATTTGCATCACTAACAGCGACGTCAGCAAAGTATAAATCAATCAGCAACTGAATGCCACGTTTGCTAGCCGCAAATTCAATGCTGTTGTGTGATGCCTGCGTACAGCCGTATAGAATGCCGGCGTCGTTATTTAAGACATGGCCGAGCTCATGTGCCAACTGAAATGCAATCTGGTTTTGATTGGGCCAGTTCAAGTTAATGAGGACTTTATTCAAAGCCGGATTTGCTGCGGGCGGTGTATTAGGCGACATGGTGGTCGATAAAATAACATTGATTTGAGGTTGCTTTGCAAATGCGAGTAAGCGATCAATTAGATTTTGCATTATCATCACTGCTTCCAAGAATACGTTTGATATAGGCAAGGTCTTCCGGTGGAATGGGGCGGCCTTCAAAGGTCATGATGACATCATCGTCGTTAAGATCAACTTGTTGTGATTTTTTGGTTGCAGTCGCCGTGTCAGCACCAATTAAAGAATCAACGGATACATTAAGAATTTCCGCAACTTTTGTTAATCGAGAAATGCTTGGATCTTTTTTTTGCCAGCTATAAATACTGTTGATGCCCATACCGGCCTTGATAGCCAATGTTTGGAGGCTGAGTCCCCGTTCCTGGGCGAGGGCTTTCACTTGTTCGTAGATTGACATGTTACATCCTCTTTTCCTTAGCTTCTATTTTACACTAAAAAATAAACGATGTTGTAAAAATTATCCGATTGAATTAAAATGTTATTGAATAATTATCCGATTGTGTAATTAAAACACAATTGTTTTATTCTATTGAGTAAGAAAGGCTGGATGAAATGAAAAGACTTATTGAAATAAATGTCGATTTTAGTTTGACACGACAACGCATTAAACAACAAAGTGAGCAGTTTATTCTTGAGAATATTAAACGCTCCGGAACACGGAGAATTAATGTTAATGAAGAGTATTCGATCATGGGAGTGAGTTTAACGGCAACGTCGCCAGAAACTTCCCATTGGGATCACTATGCACAGATGTTTAATCAGTTAACGGTGATGGAACGACGGATTATTTATTATCGTTATTTATCGCAGAAAACGGATGTTTACGCAGAACTGAACACATACTATAGTCGTTCGCAATACTTCCGTGTTAAACGCACAGCCGAGTACGAGTTCGCTTATCTGCTTGGTGTATTGGCGAACTAGCTGAACTAATGGAGGATTTTTTGCATGCGACTTTTGCGAGAGCAAACTGGGATTTAAATGATAAAAGCTCCGGACTCCCAAAATACGAACATATGTTTGAATAGACTTGTACCAAAAAAATAAATGAAGGAGTGATTATCTTATGGATAACACAGTTGATACAAGTCATTTGGCAACGTCAGTGAAGACGTTACCTGAATTACATCTTACCGGTGATTTGACCGGAATGAGTCACGACGTATACAAGAACTTGTCGTTTGATTTTAAATTGAACGATGGGCGTGATATTAGTGGCTTTGCCAAGATTAAGTGGCAAGGGGATGGTTCGTTACGTTGGGACAAAAAGAGTTACAAGTTTAAGGCATACGAGGATGAGGCATGCAAGACAAAGCTTAAGTTTAAACCGTTAGCAGATTGGGCCGAAAACAGCGACTTTAACCTGAAGGCCAATTATATGGACATCACGCATGCTCGTAACATTACGAATGCCGCATTGTTTGCGGACATGACTGCGACACGTCAACATGTTAATGATGAACTAGCACAGGCGATTAACTTTGGCGAGATTCAGGGATTTCCAATTCGTTTGTGGATCAATGACAAATTTAACGGTGTATATACATTTAACACCGGGAAAAACGGCACTTTGTTAAATATGTCAAAAGACAATAAGAATCATGCGGCCGTGGAAGCGGCTCAATTTAACGACACAACGGCCTTTAAAGCTGATACTGCCAAGTTTGATAATAGTGATTTCAGTGTAGAATTTCCTGACGCGCTATCTGATCCATTAAAAACTAGCTTTGAAAATCTGATGAAATTTGCCCATAATTCTTCAATTTTCGATTTTCGTGCCCATCAGGATGAGTATATTAACATTGAATCGGTTATTGACTTCGGCATCTTTGCCAATGTCATCGATGACACGGATATGGAAGTTAAGAATGCGATGTACGTCACTTACGATGGCACTCACTGGACCATGGTTCCATATGATTTGGACACGAGTTGGCAATTACAATGGGATGGTAAGTCATTGCAACCGATTGATCAAGATCTATTCGATTTCCAAGGTAATCAGTTGTTATATAAGGCGTTTGCGGCTAACCAAGACCTTGTCTACAAACGTTATCGTGAGTTGCGTCAAACGGTATTGCGTGGAGATAATGTTATTAATCACATTAAGAAGTTTATGCAATCTGTTGGCGAACCAAATTATGAGAATGATTTGAAGACATGGCCTGATTTGCCAAGTGAAAAGCTGACGGGGATGTCACAGCTGCAGTACGACATGTCCAAACGATTGACTCTGATTGATGATCAAATTGAACGACATTTTGGTGGTGGTCGGACACAGGTTACTCCGAACTTTATTAAAAATTCTGATTTTAAATATGATTTAAGAGACTGGACAGTTGTCGGCAATTTCTATCGGACGACTTATCCTGGTTCAATGAATAATGGTAGTGCCGGGGTCGTATATTCACATTCGGGCTACAATCAAGTGATGTGGGATCGAATTGAAAGCACGCCGATTCCAATCAGTGACCCAGACAATCCACCAGTGATTTCGTTTGGTGGCAAAATTATGCTCTCAAGTAATATCCCTCTTTCAGGTGACGATGAGATTCTTATTTCTGTACTCTTCTTGGATGCTAACCAGCAAAGACTTGGTGGTGTAAACCTCGATAGTGATCACTCACAGCTTGAACATCCCCAGTTCTTGAAGGCAGAAGGCATTCAAATTCCGAAAGGAACAGTCAATTTGCATATGGAGTTTGCGTTTAGTAGAAATGGTCACGCAATTTTGACTCAACCACAGTTAAACTTCACTCCGACATTAGGTAACTATGTAAGTGGCAATTAATTATGTTTAGATAAATTAAATAGAGCCCAACTACGCTTTATGCATAGTTGGACTCTATTTTTGAGTTCTATTATTCAGCTATTGTTTTCTCAGTAGTGGCAGGCTTCGTCGTATGTACGCTAACCAATGTATAAGTAGCGTTATCAGCCTCGTCGTACAAAGAAACAGGTTGTTGTTCATTGGCATGAATTCTTAAATGATAGCCAAAGCCATCAAGATAGACCAACTCTTGTGCCGTAATACTTTCAACTGTCGCATTTTCCTTACGGCCATCGATGTGCAGCGTTAAATCTGGATTGATTTGAATTCTGTGGATGCGATGGTCGTTATGGTCGGAATATTTCCAGGTACCAGAAAACAACATTGGTAATGATGATTGATTATCAGCATGCTTTTTACCTGAACGGGTAAACGTGCTTGATAATCCGGCGGCCAGTGACACGCCAAATAATAAAATATTCCGCTTTAACGACACAAATGCATCCTCGCTTTCTCTCTTTTGCCAGTTAACTTACAAGTATTAATATAGCACGATTTCACGCTGTTTCCTTATCCAAACCATTGGCGTAACGGAATTAAAATATTCCTGCAACCAATCTGACTTGATTACTGAAACTTCGTCATAAAATTGGTAAACTAGATGTATTAACAGGTGATGGAAAATTTTCTTGAATCGTCTGGTAACGGATTAAAAAATTCATTTCGACGGAGGTTCTATAGCATGTTAAAACTAGGAATCATTGGCACGAACTGGATTACGCAGCAATTTGTTGAGGCCGCTGCGGCCAGCAAAGAATATGAACTGACAAGTGTTTACTCACGCCACGAGGAAAGCGGTAAGACGTTTGCCGACAAGAACGGTGGTCAAGTTTACACAGATTTAGACAAGTTTTTTAACGATGGTGATTTTGACGTTGTTTACATTGCGTCACCGAACAGTTTACATTTCGCACAAACGATGCAAGCAATCGATGCGGGCAAACAGATTATTGTAGAAAAACCGATTGTTTCCAACCCAGACGAATTTGCACAGATGAAGGCCGCTTTAGCCGAGCATCCTGAAATTCACGTGTTTGAAGCAGCACGTCACATTCATGAACACAATTTCCGTGCAATTCGCAAACAGTTGGCTAGCATGGAGACTATTAGTGGGGCAACCTTGACCTATATGAAGTATTCATCACGTTACGATGAATATCTGGCGGGCAAGGATCCAAATGTCTTCACGACAACATTTAGTGGTGGTGCCCTACAGGATCTCGGTGTCTACGTTGTGTATGACGCCGTTACTTGGTTTGGCAAGCCTAATCGGGTTCACTACTACGCCACGCCATTGCGCACTGGTGCAGATGGTAAAGGGGTCGCGGTATTAGGTTATGATGGCTTTGACGTCACCCTGAACATTGGTAAAAATACGAATTCGTACCTACCATCAGAGATTTATGGCGTTAAAGATACGATAGTGATGGATAATGCGGCTGAATTGACTTCTGTTATTTACCATGCAGATGATGGTTCGACGAAGCGGATTTCTGAAGAACCTGACGATAATCCGATGATCGCTGAAGCAAAAGATTTTGCGACCGTGATTAACGATCCTAAGAATCCAGACAATGTCCGTCATTATCAGACATGGCTTCATTTGAGTGAAATTGTTAACAGCGTGTTGTTTGACCTGCGTCGCAAGGCTAGCATCGTCTTTCCAGCCGACAATAAATAGAAACGAGTATTATAGATGAACAAAGAATTTGAAGCACATTTTAGTGAGTTGGGCTATACTCAACCCACTGCAATTCAAACCGGCGTTGAAACACCGCTCACAAACGGTGAAAACGTTGTTGGGTTAGCACCTACCGGCTCTGGTAAAACAGTTGCCTTTGCGTTGCCGTTATTGGCTAAGATTTTGCCTGGGGATGGCACACAATTGCTAATCCTCGCGCCAAGTCAAGAGCTGGCACAGCAAACAACGCGTGTCATGCGTGATTGGGCTGCTATTATTGGCGTGAACGTTGCTGCGTTGACTGGTGGCGCCAATGTCAAACGGCAGATTGAACGTTTGAAAAAGAATCCGGAAGTCGTTGTTGGTACGCCTGGTCGGGTGCTCAACTTACTTGACGATCATCGTTTGAAGGCGCATTTGCTGACAAGTATCGTCATTGATGAGGCCGATGAGTTGTTAGCTGGCGAAACACGGACTGACGTGGAAGACATTATTCGTGAAGCGCCTGGCGATGTTCAACTGAGTTTTTTCTCTGCAACGAAATCAGAAGCACTCGATCAGCTAACTAGCGAATTCGGTATTGAAGTGACCACCGTTGATGTCCGGGATATAGATGAAACCCAGGGACAAGTTAAGCACGGTCTGATGACTTTACCCGCTAACCAACGGGCGGTGATGTTACGCCGTTTTTCCCGCATTCCAGGATTTCAAGCATTGGTGTTTTTCAATCAATTAGGTGAATTGGAACGGGCAGCTGCTTCAATGCGACATGAACATGTGGCGGCGGTTTCTTTAGCCGGTAAGCAACGGCAAGTGCAACGTGCTGATGCGATGCGTGATTTCCGTAATGGTAAAGTTAAGTTTCTGTTGACGACTGATGTTGCGGCTAGGGGATTGGATATTCCCAATTTGCCAGCAGTCATCAATTACGATCTGCCCGGCTCACTGGTAACGTATACGCACCGTGTTGGCCGGACTGGGCGAATGGGTGCTAGTGGCCTTGTCATTAACTTTGGGAATGATCATGATATTCGTAGCCTAAAGCAAGTGTTGCGGGGGAGTGATTACCAACTTCAGCCACTGTACTTTGCCCATAATGCGTTTGTCAATGAACGACCACAACGTGTTGAATCTGTTGGTAGTGTTGCAAAGAAGACAGCCCGTCCTGAGCAAGGCAGTAAAGTTAAAGTGCGTAGTGGTGAAAAGCCTGGTAGCACTAGCGGCACCGGTAGCACTACGGCAAAGTCCAAGTCTCAACGCGCTAAGGCGGTTACGAGCCATTCATCTAAGAAGAATGATTCGGCTAAAGTACAGGCAGCTTCGAAGAAACCACATACACATAAAAAGCATTCGAAGAACAAAGGAATGCGGCACAAACATCAACTGAAGAATCAGGAAGGAAAATAACGTTATGCCATTAGTACGAGTTGACCTCCAACGAGGCCGTAGCAAATCAGAATTGAAGGCCATTTTAGATGCAGAACATAAAATCTTAGTTCAAGATTTTGGTGTTCCTGCGCGGGATCGTTACCAAATTGTGACGCAACATGATCCAGAAGAAATGGAAATTGAGGATACCGGTTTTGGCATCGACAGAACAGACAAGTTCGTGATGATCCAAATCACCATGCGTGGCGGTCGAACTGAAACGCAGAAACGAACATTCTATGAAGACCTCGTTAAAGAACTTCAAAGCAGTGCTGGTATCGAGCCAAACGATGTAATGGTGGTCATCTCAGAAAATGGCAGTCCTGACTGGTCATTCGGAAATGGTGCCGCACAGTTTTTAAATTAGTGTATACTAAAAAACGGTTCATCATTTTGGGTGAATCGTTTTGTATGACCCTATAGTTTAACTGGATAAAACTGCCGCCTCCTAAGCGGCTGCTCCCAGTTCGAGTCTGGGTGGGGTCATTCATCTTATCTTATTGGAGTAATGAGAAAATGGCAGATAATGATACAATTGTGGACTATTTAGTTGATGCAATTGAGCGCAATGGTAAGGCCAAAAAGGTGCTTAAGAACGATAAAGCACGGTCCATCGCCTATGTGGCAAAAATGGGCGAGCCAAACTTCAGCAGTAAAGAGTTAGTAAGCTTAATGCTGAAGGGGATGCAGGCTGGCATCATCGAATTTGTCCGGTCAGAGCCCCGCTTCGAGTGGAATGAGACGGATTTCCCTGTATTATTAATGGCTAGTTCAAAGGCCAAAGACGCGTTCGCTAAGCTTTTATGACATAAAAGACGAGCATCCTGAAATCATTGAAGATTTCAGGATGCTCGTCTTTTGACTGCTAGGACTCAAACATTAATCCGTGTAAGCCCAGTGGTTGATTGGACCATATTTGTGACCAACTTCAATTTGGTTAGCAATCGAGACATTAACATATTGTTTGGCAATCGTAATGGCTTCCTTAACGGATTTACCCTTAGCCAATTCGGCAGTAATGCATGCAGATAACGAGTCACCCGTGCCGTTAACACGGTCTGTATGAATGTAAGGCGCGCTGAGCCAGAAGTGTTCGCCATTCTCAAGAAGGACTAGATCACGGACTTCTATTTGATCAGCATCACTATGTTGTCCCTTGATCATGACGTTTTTAGCACCCATTGCTTGCAATTTTTTAGCCGCGGTTAACATGTCTTCATCTGTTTCAATGACCATATCAACCAACTTTTGCGCCTCAAAAAAGTTTGGTGTAATCACTGTTGCTAAGGGAACTAGCTGTTCGCGTAACGTTTCAAACGCAGCCGTTTCTAGCAACATTGCGCCGTGTTTAGTGACGATAACGGGATCCACGACTAGCGGACCAAAATTAACACGTTTGTAATTGGTCACAACGTTATTAATCAATTCCGCATCGGCCAACATGCCTGTTTTGGCGGCCTTTAAATCGAAGTCATTTGCCAAGGATGTAAATTGTTGGTTAATGAAGTCGGTCGGCATTGATGTGGATGCCTGAATGCCATACGAGTTGCCAGCGACACATGCTGTGACGATGGACATGCCATAAACGTTGCGGGTGAAGAATGTGTTTAAGTCTGCCTGTAAACCAGCACTGCCATCGGAATCAGAACCGGCAATAGTGACAACTTGTGGAAATTCATTTGCCATTTCATAAAACCTCGCTTTTCAATTGGTGTTGGTGATAGCGTAGCACAATCCAAATCAACTGCGACAGTCTTTTTAATCAGTTTTTGTGTGAGGTGGACAAATTTTCATTTTTGTCTGTGCTTGCCTAATTAGATCGAAAGTGTTGACAATTATTTAGGTGCCTATATAATAGTCGATGTTAGGCACCTAACTAACAATCTTTGGAGGAAAATTATGAATACTGAAAAAAACGATGAATTGTTTAGAACATTTATGGATTTAACAAAACAGATGCAGCGGTATGGGTTTGCGACTCGTGGACAACAGCACGGCCGTCACCATGGATTTGGTCGTGGCCGGTTGTTACAACTGATCGCGGATCATGATAATGTCACACAGAGTGAACTAGCTGAGTTGCTGGACATTCGTCCATCTTCTTTATCAGAAATGCTGAGTAAGCTTTCTGATGGGGGATTGATTGAACGCCATGCTGACGAAAACGACAAACGAATTACGCACGTCGTTCTCACTGAGGCAGGACGTAAACGCTTAGCGGAACGCAAGCAAACAACGAATGAGTATCTGACAGGCTTGTTCGATGGTTTGACTGATGAGGAGACACAACAGTTACAACAGTTGTTGGCCAAACTTGACGGTTCGCTAAAAGATAAGTTGGCAGATATGGATGACGCGCCGGAGCCTGAATTTGGTTCATTCGCTGGTTCTGCAGGTCACTTTGGCCGTCGTTCATTTAATGGTCACAATGGTTTTGATCCTCGTGGTCAGGGGTTCAATCGTCAACATCACGATAACTCAGACATGGGCATGATGAACGGTTTCTGGCGTTAGTTTAACAAACGCAAAAGAGTGGTTACTGATATTATTTTTCAGTAGCCACTCTTTTTACATATATAATTGCAGATCCTATGCTTTCGGCGCAAAAACGTCCTCCAGCATTGCAAATGAAATGAATGAGACGCCCGCCAAGAGAAGACCGGCAATAATGCCAACAACCAACCCCGTGATGACTTGCCCAGCAATCAGTCCATACAGTAGGCCAATCAAAATGATAAGTGGTAAAACACTGCCAGAAATCCAAACAATAAGTGAATCATCGCGTTGCATGATAAATCCCCCTTGTATAATGATGACATAGTGTGACAAACACTGAACCCACCTATGTTGTATCATATTAACGAATAGAAAACGGAATTCTAAGAAAAAACGGTTTCATTTCTTAGAGAATAAATGATTTTATAATGGAGGTAAATTGCAAATTTAATCCGAATTTTTTGACAAATTAGTCAGCATCACTTGGTAAGGTGTTTGCCAGTTAAGTACTTTAAGGGGGCGTTGGTTAATTTCGAG
>NZ_WEZT01000004.1:167241-183016 GCF_009863985.1 Furfurilactobacillus milii
CGTTAATAAAGCAGCCTTGCTATGTCCACGAGGTCCAACCACTGTATCTATTTCAAAATCACCGATGCGGTTACGTTGGTTAATCACAATTGGTCGTTGGTCAATTGAACGTCCTAATGATTGATTATATTTAGAACGTTGGTCAAGGTTACGCCGTTGGCGTAGACCATGTTCAGGTAGGTCACTCAAAGAAAATTCAAATTTCCCCTGATATAGCCAATTGTAAATAGATTTAGTAGCTAGTTTAAGTTCATGAGCAATCACTTCTGGTGACCAGCTTAGACGTAAATGGTTTAGAATGATTTGCTTTAATTTGGCATTCAATTTAGTTTTCCGACCACATCGTGCCCGCTTAGATTCAGCGTTCGCTTGCGCCAACTCAGCTTGATAAGGTTGACAGCGGGATAATTCATAAGAAATCGTAGACGGAGATCGTTTTAACCGCTCAGCCATTTGGATATTGGTCAGTCCTAGCTCACAAAAGGTTTCAATTTTAATTCGTTCAGAATAGGTTATACTAGACAAAAAATCAGCTCCTAAAAAATGGGTTTGTGGTAAACACCATTTTAAAGGAAGCTGATCTTTTTTGTCCGAACAGCGTTCGGATTAATTTTACAATCTACCTGGAGCAAACAATTTAATGAAAGAATTAACAGCGGATTTCTTTTCAGGACGGCCAACAGAACAAATTGCCAAGGATTTACTGGGTGTCACATTGACGCGAAAAATGGACGATGGTGTAGTTGGTGGTGTTATCGTCGAGACCGAGGCTTATTTGGGCGATCAAGATACAGCAGCGCATGCTTTCGGCCATCGAAAGAGCAAGGCCAACGCAGCCTTGTTTTCAGAGCCTGGTACGCTGTATTTTTATACAATGCGTGGGCTAATCCTTATGAATCTTATCTGTCAGCCGTCGGGCACACCACAAGGAGTTTTACTGCGGGCGCTCGAACCAACCGTTGGCACAAGATTGATGGAACAAAATCGTCATAGAACGGGCATTGATGTTGCCAACGGTCCTGCTAAGTTAACAGCGGCGATGGGGATAGACACGTTGCAGTACAATGACATGTTACTGAGTCAGTCTCCCTTTAGCTTGAGCATTAGTGGCCAGTATCAACCGCAGCAAATTGTGGGTGCTGCTCGGGTTGGTGTCAGTGAAGGGGAATGGCACGACCGGCAGCTTCGGTTTTATGTCGAGGGAAATCCTTTTGTCTCGGGGATGAAGAAGAAAGAAATGGATTGGGATAATCACGGTTGGATGAAAGACTAGTTGGTTGCGATAACGACATCTAAAATAATAAATACCTAAGTTTTACTTATGAAGGGTCGACATGTTGCTGTCAAAGTCGTAAATTGTTATGTTAGTTGATTAAATAAGGAAGTTGGAATTCTCTAAATGGCAACTTTAGTAAAGTTATTTAAAAAATATCAGTCGCAGATTGCCTATCTCTTTTTTGGTGGCGTTACAACAGTAGTAAACATAGTCGTTTTCGCAGTTGCCAATAGCTGGTGGCATTGGAATTATCAGGTGGCAAACATTTTAGCCTGGTTGCTGTCAGTTCTCGTTGCTTACATCACGAATAAGCTATGGGTTTTCTCGTCACATGCAAAGGGTTTTCGTGAAAATATGAGAGAAATAACTTCTTTTTTTAGTTTTCGAATATTAACACTGCTTTTTGAAGTAGTTATTCTGTTCGTAGGGATTACATTGCTACACGGCAATAATATTTTGGTGAAAATTATTGACCAAGTTATTGTGATTGTTTCAAACTATTTCTTTAGTAAGTGGTACATTTTTAAAACAAATGATTTTGACTAGTATAGCTTTTAAAGCATGTCCACGACGGACATGCTTTTTTTGTTTTGAAGAACAGTGTGGTTTAATTAGATAAGGGAAAATCGACTTAAGGTGTGAACAGGGGTTAACAATGAAACGTTTCTTTAAAATTTTTATGCGCCGATTTGGCAATGCAGAAGTTAGCAACTCAGCGGTAATCTTGGCGTGGTATTCACTATTGTCAATTTTTCCTGCTGTGATTGTAATTGGAAACTTATTGCCTATCTTTGGTATCAATGCGCGAACAGTTTTGGATTATTTACAGACTGCTGTCCCAGCAGATGTGTATAGAACTTTGGCACCAGCAATTTTATCTTTTCTCCAACGGGGAAGCGGCAGTTTGCTGTCAATTGGGGCGGTTGTTGCTTTGTGGTCTACGAGTCAAGTGGTGGCCGCTTTTCAGCGAACGGTCAATCAGGCCTATGGGGTTGGTGAAAATCAAAATGCAATTGCTAACAGATTGTTTTCCTTTATGTGGATGATTCTAGTTATCGTAATTATGGCGATAATTATTCTGTTCTTCACTCTAGGGCAGGTTGTTGTTAAGCAGTTAACACCGTTACTACATTTAAGTCACAATATTACGAGTGTAGTTAGTTCATTGAAATGGCCAGTTACGTTAAGCCTACTTTTTGTTTTATTGTTGCTTCTGTACTACTTTTTGCCAAACGCAAGATTAAAATGGCGATACGTTTGGGTCGGTGCACTACTTTCGACAGTTGCCTGGTTGTCTTTATCACAGTTATTCTCGTTGTATGTGGACTACTTTGCAAAGTCAGTCACTACGTATAAGACAGTGGGTTCTGTTATTGTCATTATGATGTGGTTAGACTTTTCGGGCATCGTTATATTAACAGGATCAGTCCTAAATGCTTCAATTCAAGAGTTCTTTAGTGGCAAGATTATTGAAAGCCGTCAGTCGCTGCACTGGATAACTAAAATTTGGCGTAAAAACAACAAGCGTTCCGATGATGAGTAATCAACGGAACGCTTGTTGATTTTAATTTACAGTTTTAAAAATATACCAACGTGAAAATGCGTAGTTTGCAATATTCGTTATACATTGATCGACAAGCTTAACTAATACGTCATTACCTTTTAGCAAACTAATACCGATGAAAAGAATGATAATGTCCATCAAAAGTGTGACAACTCGAAAGAAATAAAATGACCACATTTCCTTCATAAGATCTTTGAGTGTTGAGGCATGGGTTGCGAACACCCATAGCTTGTTTGTACAAAATGCAAAGGTTGTTGCTAAGAACCAGCCAATTGCGTTAGCAACTTGATAGTTCATTGGCGTCCAGACATCTAAAATCGTAAAGACTGACAGGTTTATAAGGAAAGCGCATGTTCCCCAAACGACATATTCAATTATGGATTGGTGTTTTTGACACCACGTTTTTATGAACATGTGCGTATCCTTCCAATTCTTAAACGATGTTTTGTTTCAACTTGCAGAATGATTACTATATTATAACCAAATAGTTTGAGTAAGAAAAGCGGTGTGAACAATGTCGCACCATGTTCACACCACCATAAAACAAACGAATTCAGTTAATTAATTGGATTGTTTGTTGCCCCAATCCCAAAATTGTATGCACGAGTCATGAAGCGCGTTTTACCATCGCCTTCACCGAATCGAGAGAAAGTAATCTTGTGATTAGGAATATCAACCGTGATGAAGTCTTGTGCGCCTTCTTGCAGTGAATCAACAGGACGTTTGCCGTAGTGATTGGTTCGTGTATCAGGAAAGGCAGAATTAGTCTCTACATATAGTACATTGTTTTGTGTACTTTCATTGTCGCTATGCCAATGACCATTCATGACGGCTATTACACGACCCGCCGTGCCAGTAAAGCTTACATCAGTTGGTTTAACCGTGTAAAAGGCCGGATCTTCAGAAGGGTAAGAATTTGTTACATTAGGAACGGAAAGTGCAAAGTTTAAGGCCGTGTCTTGTTTACTGTCAAGATGTAATGGAACATCTTTGTAAGCGCCATCTGATTGCTTTTGCAGTGTTCCATTTTGAAATGCTTCAATAATGCTTCTTAGCAATGTTCCGTTATAGATACCCCATTGATTTCCATCGGAAGGGGCGAGATTTACTTCGTTCTCAAAGACGCCTGGAAGAGAGCTGTGCATATAAAACATGACGTGATAGTCACTCGGAACATGTTGTAGTTCTTGAACTATCCAATTAATTTGGGCAGCCGATACGCCACCATAGCTTTGTATATCAACGGCTAATTTGCCATCCTTTAATGCTCTAGTGTCGTCAAAATCATTGATGAAGAAAGAAACCAATTTTCTTGACTGATCGTAGTAAATGCGGCTGCCATGTTCCGTCTCAATACTTTGTCGTAAATTATCGAGCGCTGGTGTTGTATTTGGGTCGTTAACACCGTATTGATCACTAGGTTTTAGAATATGATTATATTCGTCTTGAGCTGTCAGCCCCTCATTTGTGTTGTTATATTTGTCATCGCTTTGATGGTTTAAGTCATGATTTCCGGGGACCATGAATACTTTGACTTTGTCTTTATCTTGCATAAACTTCGAAGCGAACTCATCCAGATCAGCAAATTGATTTGCTTTTGACGTGGCTGTGCCGTTAACAGCATCACCAAGACTGATCTTATAAGCGATACCAAGAGCATTTGCGAGTTTATTCTGATTATCAAGATTATCTAGAGATAATTGAGTTCTAGTATCCGGTTCACCATTTTGAAAGTTCTCCCATGATCGAGAATTTGTTTGAAAATGAACATCTGTGATTAAACTAATGATGAACGAAGTCGGTGTTTTGTCTTTCTGGACTTGTTGAATGAATTCATCGAAGTAGGGTGACATGTCGCGGATAGCAAGACCATCTTGACCGAAATTAAAATCATATCC
The DNA here is from genome assembly GCF_009863985.1 of Furfurilactobacillus milii. Lineage (GTDB taxonomy): Bacteria > Bacillota > Bacilli > Lactobacillales > Lactobacillaceae > Furfurilactobacillus > Furfurilactobacillus milii_A. Next base: position 171,980 of record NZ_WEZT01000004.1, read on the forward strand.
GTTAATATGTGCAGGACCGGATGGTTGAATCACACCACTGTTCGGATCGGAGTAATACCAATTATACAAATTACCGTTTAATTGATACCAGCCATGCCACATTTGACCGGCCTCATTGAACCGGTATCGTTTATCGTCAATCGACTGGATTCCAGTCAGCATGACACCATTCGAATTGGTGTAGAAGACACCATTATTATAATTAATCCATCCATATCGGATTGCGCCATCATCAGGGCCGTAATAATAAGAACCGTTTACCTGGAACCAATTTTTCATCACGCCTGCGTTGGTCATATAATATCGATGGCCGTTGTAATCTATCCAACCCACCTGAGCGATACCATTATCATCGAAGAAATATGGTGAGTTATTAACCGTTTGCCAACCATGTAATAGGTGGCCATCATTATCAAAACCATAAAGAGAATTGTTAATGTTTTTGACATTATTTTTGACCATGTAGCCATTTTCATCAAAATAATAAGGTTGATTGTTTACTTAAGTCCAAGAAGACGTGTGCATGGCGCCTGAGTTGTCATCTAGATAAAATTGATGACCATTGGAATCGAATAACCCTTTTTGCATCACACCGCTACCATTGGCGAAGTACCAAGCGTTATTTGCTTCAAACCACCAAGTTTGCATAGCACCTGACTGATCAAAGTGATACCAGTTGTTATTATCAAATTGCCAGTCTGTCTTCATTGAGCCGTCTGAACCTAATAGATACCATTTGCTGTTGATGTTTTGCCAACCAGTTTGCATAACGCCACTACCGTTTGCAAAGTACCAACCATAGGGTGTATTAAACCAGCTGGTATCTAGAGCGCCACTGTCACTTAAATGATAGTAAGAATTACCGGCGGGTTCCCACCCAGTTTTCATTAAGCCGGAATCGCCGAGATCATACCACTTACCGTTGATGACTTGCCAGCCGGTTTGCATCACACCGCTACCGTTTGCAAAGTACCAACCATAGGGTGTATTGAACCAGCTGGTGTCCAAGGCACCACTATCGCTCAAATGATAATAAGAATTACCAGTAGGTTCCCACCCAGTTTTCATTAGGCCAGAATCATCAAAATGGTACCATTTACCATTTTTTGCTTGCCAGCCAGTTTGCATTTGACCACTATCATTTGCAAGATACCATCCAGATGGGGTTGAGAACCAGCCAGTGTCAAGTTGACCATTGTTTTCTAGGTGATACCAGTTATTGTTTTGAAGTTGCCAGCCGGTTGCCATAGCCCCTGATGCGCTAAGCAGGTACCAACTATTGCCGGGACGTTGCCAGCCAGTCTGCATTTGACCATTATTTTGCAAATAGAACCAGGCATTATTGTTTAACCAGCCAGTTTGCATTTTGCCATCGCTGTTAAAAAAGTACCAAGCATCATCGATGGAGTTCCAGCCAGTTGCTTTGTTACCACCAATTTGATAAGACCAAGCACCGTTGTTATTTTGCCAATAATTAGGGGCAGTCGCTACAGAAGCAGCAACTGTCGCTTGCATAGGAATGGTTGGTAAGATGTCATTGTTCACTAGCATGGAGTTAGCCTGTGAAGACACTTCCTGACTGTCGCTATTCTCGACCGCTGTTGTCTGAACAGTTTCAGAAAAATCAGAAGTAACTGAATTCGATTCGGACTTTCTGTTGACTGATGAAGAAACAAGTGACTTTTGATCAGTAGAAATAGACACAACATTAGGTTGCTGTGAATTAGCAAAGTTCTGTTCTACGCTGGCATCCTTATTACTGACGACGGAAGAAGAATCAGCATTTGTCTGCTGCTTAGGCGAAGAAGTCTCTGCTTTCTTTGCGGCAGAGGAAATTGATTCAGCCGACGGTACTGAATCTTGTGGAATTGTTTGACTAGCTAATTGTGCCGATGTGCTATTCTGTGAAGATTCCATTGAAGACACTGGCGCAGTAGAAGCTTCAGTTGACTTAGTAACATCACTTGAACTGGATGCACTTATTGACGTCTTTTCTTGTGACACAATTGTGTCTAATTGAGCCTGTTTGTTTGCATCACCTTCACCAGAAGGCGACGAAATAGTTTTACTTATATTCAAGGAAGATGAGTTATTAGTTACAGTCGCATCATCAGCTGATGCAACAGCCCCCATAGAAATTGTTAGCGCTAATGCTGTTGAGGCAACTAACCAAAGTTTGCCTGACTTATACATTTTATATCGATTCAAAATATTTAACCCCTTTGCTTGTTCATATCGTCTCTAAGTATAATAGGAAAGACCTTCAAATGAATTTAACACTATGTTTCATATTGAGAACAAAATTACAAGTGTTGCCTTTTTTGCAATGTGCTGTCACAAACCTGTAAAACAAACGTTAAGCCAAGTCATAAAGGCTTTAAAACGCTGATGTTTAAACGTTGACAGCTGTTTTGCCTATTATGGAACAATTTTGAAATGTTTAAAAAATGTTGTATTCTGCTTACAACATTCTTAATGAATTACGGGGATAAAATTTTTGAAGATAAAGAGAGAGACTAATAGCAATCGCCTGAAAAACATTGCGACAATGAGCTTGGTGACCGTTTCAACGTTGCTTACATTATCTGTTATGAATAGGCAAATTACAACTTTAATTCGAACACCGATTGAAAAACTCAATGGCAGTATGATGATCAAGCGTTTTTAATGGTCGATGATTAATTAGGTCTAAGGATAGCTCAAAGTAATTCTCCTCACAATGTTAGTATTCGACCACTACCATTGTAAGCAATCACTTTGAGTTTTTTGTTCGAATTAATTATAGAATTTGCCATACCAAATAGGACTAGTGGTGTTTTTGAAATCAAGTTTGGAAAATTAAGGAATCAATAGTTTTCCTTAAATGTCGAAAAGACTTTGTAAAAAGTGTATCATAGACTGACACATATCGAATTCTGGAAAGAAAGTGTTAGGAAAATTATGTCATGCATTAAATCACAAGTCGAAAAAAGAAGAACATTTGCCATTATTTCCCACCCTGACGCTGGGAAAACGACGATTACCGAACAATTGTTATTATTTGGTGGCGTAGTCCGTGAGGCTGGAACTGTGAAAGGCAGAAAGAGCGGGAAGTTTGCTACTTCAGATTGGATGGAAATCGAAAAGAAGCGCGGCATTTCGGTGACTAGTTCTGTCATGCAGTTTGATTACGATGGGAAACGTATTAACATTCTTGACACGCCAGGACATGAAGACTTTTCTGAGGACACGTATCGAACGCTAATGGCAGTGGATTCGGCGGTAATGGTAATTGACTCAGCAAAGGGAATTGAACCGCAAACGAAGAAGCTGTTTCAGATTTGTAAGATGCGTGGAATTCCCATATTTACGTTTATTAATAAACTAGATCGGGATGGACGAGAACCGTTGGATTTACTTGGTGAAATTGAGGACGTTTTAGGAATTGAAACATATCCAATGAACTGGCCCATTGGGATGGGAAAAGGTCTAAAAGGTCTTTTCGATATTTACAATAATCGTGTTGAACTATTTCGTAAGGGTGAAGGGTCACGTTATTTGAAGCTAAATGATTCAAATGATATCGACCCTGAGGAACCATTACACAGTGATTCAATTTGGCAAGACACACGTGATGAAGTTGAACTTATTCAATCTGCTGGGAACGAACTTAGTGAAGGAAAAGTGGCATCTGGGGAATTAACACCCGTGTTTTTCGGTTCTGCTTTAGTCAATTTTGGCGTGGAAACGTTTCTAAAGGCATATTTAGAATTTGCACCTGGTCCCACAGCTCATAAAACTAGGGAGGGTCAACTTGTCACTCCGTTAGATGAACAATTTTCGGGTTTCGTTTTTAAAATTCAGGCAAATATGAATCCGAATCATCGAGATCGGATTGCTTTTGTACGCATCTGTTCTGGTGAGTTTGATCGTGGAATGGACGTCACATTGGAACGTAATCAGAAGGTTCTTAGACTAAACAATTCAACTCAGTTTATGGCCGAGGAACGTGAAAATGTTGACCGAGCAGTGGCCGGTGACATTATAGGATTGTATGACACTGGTAATTTTCAAATTGGTGATACTATTTATTCTGGAAATGACGATTTTCAATTTGAGGAGCTTCCTCAATTTACGCCTGAATTATTTGTTCGAGTTACTCCTAAAAATGTGATGAAACAAAAGTCATTCCATAAAGGGATCGAACAGTTAGTCCAAGAGGGTGCAATTCAATTATTTAGATCATATACTTCTAATGAGTATGTTCTAGGCGCAGTGGGACAACTTCAGTTTGAAGTATTTCAGTTCCGTATGGAAAACGAGTATCATTCCGATGTAATCATGGAAACTATGGGAAGTAAAATAGCGAGGTGGATTAATCCAGATCAGCTAGATGAAAATATGGCTTCATCGCGTAATCTTTTGGTTAAAGACAGAGATGGGCAGCCACTATTTTTGTTTGAAAATCAATTTGCTGAAAATTGGTTCACTCAAAAGTATCCAAATGTAAAACTAACGAGCAAACTGTGATAGCAAAAATGTTAGTAGACTTTTCTTAAGGACTCACGGTTCGAATAAAAATGATAACTTTCTTGAACACTTTCAAGAAGTTGTCATTTTTATTGTGCTTTTTACATTTTCTGCAATCTATCTATTCGGTCAGCAATTGGCGGATGTGTATCAAACAGATGTGCAAACCTCCGTTCATTTTTGAATGGATTCGTAATATATAATGCTGCGCTACTGGAATCTGCAGCCTGCATCGGCTCTCCACCAGATATTTTCTGTAACGCAGAAATGAGACCTTGAGGATTTCTAGTTAATTCAACGCTACCGGCATCTGCTAGGTACTCACGATTACGTGAAAGAGCCATCTGGGCAATAGAAGCGGCGAGGGGACCTAATATAACAAGCACGATAGAGACAATGAACATGATGATTTGTAAATAGCCACCGTCGTTATCATCATCATCGCGGTCTCGACGACTGCCACCCCACCAGAACGAATTCATGCCGATGTTGACCAATAAACTAATGGCTGCGGAAAGTGCCAAGGCGATGGTTTGTAACCGGATGTCATAGTTGCGAACATGAGTCATTTCATGGCCAATAACGCCTTCAAGTTCTTCTCGGTTTAGTATTTGCAAAATACCACTGGTTGCTGCAACAGCTGCATGTTGGGGGTCATTGCCAGTTGCGAAAGCGTTAGGGCTGGGATCATCGATAATGAATACCCGTGGCATTGGCACACGAGCTACTAACGCCATGTCTTCAACAATATGCCAGAGTTCAGGTGCTTGATCGGCACTGGTGATCTCGTGACCATGATTCATGCTCATAACGACATTTGTAGAATTACCAATCATGATAGCCGAATACACCACTGCGATGACTAGAGCCATTAATAATCCGGCAACGCTACTATTAAAGAACACATAACCGATTGCCGCTCCGATTGCGAGAACAAGTAGTACAAAGCCAATTAGCACGTAAACGGTTCGGCGTTTGTTTTGTCGAATTTGTTCGTAAAGCAACTTTGTGTGTCTCCTTACTTTTAGTTATCAAAGGATACTTTTGGAGCTGACTTTTCTTCTTCCGGAACCTGCAGGTAGTCAGCTGGTGTGAAGTGGTGAAGGTTAGCGACCATGTTACTTGGGAATGTTTGAAGTTTCATGTTCAAACTTGCAGCACTTGAGTTATATAGTTGGCGTGAGTAAGCAATTTTGTTTTCCGTATTGCTCAATTCCTCCATTAACTTACTGTATTCTTCGTTAGCCTTAAGATCGGGGTAAGCCTCAGAAACTGCCAAGATGCTTTTAAGGGTATCACTCAGCTGGTTAGAAACCTCCATAGCCTTTTGATGGTCATCAGAGGGAACACCCATTAATTGACTACGCAGACTGGTTACTTTTTCTAGCGTGGACTGTTCATAATGACCGTATCCTTTAACAGTTTCTACCAAATTAGGAATCAAATCGTTTCGACGTTTAAGTTGAACGTCAATCTGGCTCCAAGATTCCTGAGTGTAAGTTCGAGCACGAATAAGTCCATTATATAAACTGGCGTAGATAATACCGAGCACAACTAAAACGACAATGATGACAATGGCTGTAATCATAGTGAATCTCCTTTTCCATATTTAATTTGTTACCCGTATTCTACCAAACGTGGATGTGTTAGCGCTAATTCTTAAGCCTGCTTAATGATTAAACGCTGTTTTTGCCTTTATACGGGCATTCATGTATGATGTTAACATACAGAAACGGAGGAATTTTTATCATAACGATTCGTGAAGCACAAAAGGATGATGCTGGCCAGATAGCCCCCCTCATCAATATCATTTTCAAAGAAATGGAACTGGAAGAATTAGAAGACGTTCCTGACCCTGCCGTCCTGAAGGCCATTACCGCTGCGTATCAGAGTGAAGCATATCTATCTGGTGCCGCAACAACGGTGGTGGCCGAGGCCAATGGTCAAGTAGTAGGGGTAGCATTTGGTTATCCCGATGAAAATGAGCAAAAAGTGGACCAAGTACTGGAAGACGCAACGAGTTTTAGTGATGTCTTTGCGGATGATCCATTCGGTTCTGATTATGAAGCATTTAAGAACGAATGGTACTTGGACTCCATTGTAGTTGATCCCAAATACCAGGGGATGGGAATCGGCGGAAAGTTGCTTGAAGCCATTCCTGAAGAGGCTGTGGAAGACGACAAGTCAGTTGTTGGACTGAATGTTGACTTTGAAAATCCTGGTGCAAAAGCACTATATGACCGACATGGTTTTAAAACCGTCGGCATTAAGAAAATTGGGGATCATTGGTATTTCCACATGCAACGGGAAATACAACAGCAGATCTTTTCTGTAAATAGAGCATAAAACTAAATGATATTAGTGGCAGGTTACTCGAGTTGCATGAGTAGCCTGCTTTTTTGAATTCTAAGGGCTATGGTGTTGGTGCTATATATGAAGCAAAAGCTGCAATTTTAAAAACAAAATATCTTTTTTGTGTTTCCTAATTAGGAACTCTTTGATATAATTACTTGATTACTTTTTTATAAATAATATTGAGAGGAGAAAAAGTAATGAAAAGAATCCTAAGAAGACTAACGTTTGTTAGTCTCGTAGCTGCCTCATTAGGTCTAGGGCTAGCTATCTCTAATACCACTGCAAAGGCCGATAGTTGGTGGGGTTATTCAAGTGGATGGTATTTATGGGACGATGCAGGCCAGTCTTGGGACTACGGCTGGCAATATCAGAACGGTAGTTGGTATTATTTAGGTGATAATGGTGCTATGAGAACGGGCTGGCAATATATAGGCGGTTCTTGGTACTACTTTAACAATTCAGGCCAATTGTCTACAGGTTGGCAAGTTATTAATGGTTCCTGGTATTACTTTTACTCAGATGGGTCAATGGCAACTGGCTGGGCGGACATTAATGGCAGCTACTATCATTTTAGCGGTAGTGGTTCTATGCAGACTGGTTGGATTTACGATAATGGTTGGTTCTACATGCAAGGGTCAGGTGCTATTGCGACAGGCTGGTTCCAAGCTGGAAATTCTTGGTACTACGCTGATGCCGGTGGTTATATGCTGAGCGGTCAATGGTTAGGCGACTACTACTTGAATGAAAATGGCTCAATGGCCACAGGCTGGACGTACCTTGGTGATGGCAACTGGTCATACTTCAATGGGAGTGGTCGGGTTCAATACGGTTGGGTATATTCAAACGGTAATTGGTATTGGATTGACCAAGTTGGTTACATGGTAACAGGTTATGGTAATGAAGTAGATAACGGTAAATATGGTGACTTTACTGACAGTGGTGTGTTCACTGGATACGAGAACTATTAATTTTTAAAAACAAAACGACAAAAACGCTGCGATAATTTATCGCAGCGTTTTTCAAACGAATTAATTATAGATGTGTTACGCCATGTTTCTGACAGAAATTGGTCCCGTTAATTTAACGTACATAGAATTGATAAAGCCTAAACCTTGCAGTTGGAACCAAACAACTCCGGAAGGATCACTAACTTCACCATTGATAACCACGACACTTCGGTTTGCTATGGTTCCTGATGGCCGACCATATGGCTCAGCATAGTAGGAAACAGATTTACCATCAACAAAGTCGATGGTACCGCGAGCTGAAACAGGTTGAATATCCCAATTATGTTCCTTGGGTTCGTCATGATGAGAAGTTGGTCGAACAGGAGAGTTATTGAGTGTAAAAGCGTTTGGCTTATACATAACCCATTGATTAGTGCCCATGTTATACCAAAATTCACCATTATTCGTAGCAATTCGGGAGAATACGCGCCAAACTGAACCAACTGGCATTTCTAGTGCCTGTAATTCACCATCGGGACGGTCATAGGTAGGGACGTCTTCCTGAATTGTGGCGTACATTTGAACTTTTTCAACTTCTGCCCAGTCGGATTCTCGGAAGTACAAACGTGCTTCCTGCTGCTGGTTGGTGAAGACACCATCAAGGTTGCCGGTGTGATGAAGTAGGCGGTAGTTGGCAAATTCCGGTACCTTTACTTCATAATGATCACCAATGGCGCCACGTAGCACTTTTGGTTCTACTAATGTTTTACCGGAGTCAACGTCTGTGTAATAAACCCAAACTGGAACTCCTTCAACTAATTTTTCACTCATAATTGCAGACCCCACTGAATATTGATTAATACCTTCAGTATAGCGCACTCGTAGTTAAGGTTAAAAGAGGGAAGTAAGACTTAAATAGTCTTTTATAAAGATTAGCGTGACTTCAATATGTGTTTTTGACAGCGGTGTGTTTTTGAACCCACTTTTTTTATTAACACTAACTACTCTATTGTTGATTGTGTGGAGTGAAACATTGATTTTGAAATGTATTCGGTGGTGTAAACACTTAAGTGCAATTCTGTTAATTTGTAAGCAACACCTTGATTTTATTTTTGGATATTTATTGTGAGATACTTATGCGACATATCTTCTTAGCAAAAGGGATCGCTAAGCGTTCGTTGATTTTTCGATAGTTGTTGCCCGTTTTGTTTATTGATATTAAATCTCAGCTATTCTTTATGTGTTTCTATATTAAAGACGTGATTGCTGAAAGCTTCCACTCACCATATCATCTGGTAGCACATCAAATGCAATTTTAAATAAAAATGGTTTGTTCTTGGAAGGATTCCGAGAACAAACCATTATTTAATTTTTAACTATTGTTTAGTTGCAACACCAGATCCGGCTATTGACCATCCATCAATAACGCCACTCGTTGCCATTGAACCATCGGCATTTAGATAGTACCACTGACCATTGATTTGTTGCCAACCCGTTTGCATCCATCCGTTTTGGTTTAGGTAATACCATTTACCATTTATGCTTTGCCAACCTTTTTGCATAAATCCATTTTGATCAAAGTAAAACCAACCATTGTCGATTGCTTGCCATCCCGTTTGCATTCGACCATTTTGGTTAAGGTAGAACCAATTATTATTAATTAGCTGCCAGCCTTTTTGCATAAAGCCGTTATTATCAAAATAGAACCAGCCGTTGTCGATTGCCTGCCAACCTGTCTGCATAATTCCATCTGTGGCCATGTAGAACCAGTTGTTATTTATTAATTGCCAACCAACTAGTAAATGGCCATCCTGGTTAAAGTAATAATAATGACCGTCGATAACTTGCCAACCGGTTTGCATTGCTCCGTGAACATCAGTGTAATATATATAGCCATTATTTTGGATTTCCCCTTTGCTTAACTGACCTTTATCGTCATAGAAGTACCATTTACCTTCGTTCAGCATCCAGCCGTTTGAAACGGTCGAATTTTTAATGATTTGATTGGTCATATTGAAGTAGGCATCGGTCAAATTTGTGCCGCAGTTGAGGACTGTTGTTGCACCAGAGTCGCGAGTATTAATACCAATGATTTGTTCAGCGTTGTTATACACCGGAGATCCACTATCGCCGTTTGTCATGTCAATATCGTAGTAGATATTATTGCCCTGAATTGCTGCAATATTACCAGAAGCGTAGTACTGTTTCATTGGAAAATTTTGTTGTCCTAATGCGTCATGAGGATAGCCAGAAATTGTAGCGGCTTCACCGACAGTTGCACTATTATGGGACATACCCATAAAACCGGTTTGATTACCGACTGTACTGTGGAGTTTTATGACACCAATATCCAGTGTAGGATCACCGTTAGTGTTACCTGTATTAACCGAGTTAATATAATCTTGTGAGACATAGTATGTGCTAGTGCTTGATGAACTGAACGGCATAATTTGACCGTTATTTGCAGGAATGACGGTAATTGAGTCTGGCATTTTGCCTTTTATAGGACCGTCGCTACCATAAACACAGTGCCCCGCAGTCAGAACGGTATCAGGAGAAACCATGACACCCGTTCCTTGATAGTAGTTTGTCCCACCATAATCCATTCTCAAGAGGACAATTTTTCTGTATGGTGATACTGTTGTGTCAGAGACAACTTTACGATCATCATTACCGATAACAGCATTCAAACCTGAGTTTGGTATTTCACTTATTGGTGGGAAATTATTAGTTTGCGGATTCTGCATTCCGGAACCATTTGATCCCTGTGTCGATTGCAGCGGGGCAGAAGAATCACCCGGATAACGTTGATTGCTATCGCTAACTGTAAACTTGTTGTTATCATGTCCAACAACGGTCATGGCATGTGCAGAAGAGACGCCTCCAACGCTGACACTTAGCAGCACAGCTAACCCGAGTATTGTTTTCTTTATATACATAACTACCACCTCTAATAGATTGTTATGAACAACTCAACAATAATCTTTTAGAAGATTTTGCGCAATCTTATCATTAAAGTGATTCTAGAGAATAGTATAAGCAGAATCAAAAACATAAAAAAGACAGTCGATAAAAGTCGGCTGTCCATAAATAATTAGTGTGTTCGATTTACTTCGCTTGCTTGTTTGGTAAATTGCAAATTTAATCCGAATTTTTTGACAAATTAGTCAGCATCACTTGGTAAGGTGTTTGCCAGTTAAGTACTTTAAGGGGGCGTTGGTTAATT
>NZ_WEZT01000040.1 GCF_009863985.1 Furfurilactobacillus milii
AATTAACCAGCGACCGCTTAAAATACTCGACTGGCAAACACCGTATCAGGTTATGCTGACAAATTTGTCCAAAAATTCGGATTAAATTTGCAATCTACCATATAACAGAATAAAATTCAAAAAAGTTGGGTAACAGTATCACCACGGGATGTGGCGGCGCTGTTACCCAACTTTTTAATTACGCCAATTGCTCAATGTGACGTTCACAAAAGCATCAATCAGTGTCTGTTGGCGTGCTTGTTTATGTGTCAGCATGTGGGCATGAATTTCGTTGTGGATTGGACTGTCAATGGCGACTAACTGACCATTTTGAAGTTCCTTTGTAATGGTTGCTGTTGGCAGATACGAGTAGCCAATGCCGCTTTCGACCATTTCTTTAATGGCGGCGATGCTCCACAGTTCCATGATTTGTGGGCGGCGATGAAAGTCACCCCATAGTGAGCGTTCAAATTGATTACGATAGCTGCAGTCGGGCTCATTGATAATAAATGGTTCATGGCGCTCACTGATGAGTTGCGCAAACGTTTTATGTTTGTCAGCGGCTGTGACCAAAGTTAGAGATTGTTCTCCCAAGTCATGTTCCACCAGTGCCGTAGTGGTTAAAGACGGCCACATCATGAAAGCAATATCGGCCTCGCCATCTTGTAGCCGCTGTTGATTATAGGAACAGGTGGCATTGGCGATTTGTAGGTCAACGTCAGGATATTGTTGACGGAAGTTTTGGATAATGGTGGGTAGGTGAGTGACAGTCAGGGATTCTGGAGCAGCGATGCGTAGTGTACCGGCAACCGATGACTGGTCGGTCAAATGTTTAACCTGTTGGAAGTCTGCTAACAATTGGTCAGCCAGTGGTCGCAAACGTTTGCCAGTATCTGTTAAGAAAAGTTGGCGTCGTTCATATTTAAAAAGACTGCCACTTAGCTCTTGCTCCAACGCTTTCACTTGAGCTGACACCGTTGATTGGGTGTAGCCGAGCGTTTTGGCAGCCTTGGTAAAACTGCCTGTATCAAGAATGGTTTTAAAAGTCGTCAGTTGGCGAATTTCCATGTTTGTTTACACGCTCCATCGTTATTTTCGATTGATAGTATTTAAAATATCAATTTTACGAATGAATAATTCACGTGTAAGCTTAAATCATCTTGAAGGGAGTCACAAGCATGAATATTGAACCGTATCATACAAACGCTCGGCTAACGGCGGGTCTAGTAGATTTGATTGAATTTTGTCAAAACGATGAAGCTCATCTTGGTATCAAAATGATTGAACAACCAGATGTTTTTGAAATTGAGCATCATTATCAGGCCAATGGCGGCAATTTTTGGGTTGCGCTAGATGGCGATAAAGTGGTCGGGTCGATCGGTTTACTGAAAGTTGGTCAACAAACAGCCGTTTTAAAGAAGCTATTCACCTATCCAGAATATCGTGGTGAACCACATCGGTTAGGGCGCAAGCTTTTCCAAACATTGCTGACGTATGCGCAGGCACAGCCTGACATCGACAAGCTGGTCCTAGACACACCAATGGGAGAGCACCGTTCGCACTTCTTTTATGAAAAGCAGGGTTTCAAACGTATTTCCCGGGAAAAGTTGACGGTTGATTATGAATTTCCTGATCGCGATTCGCTCATTTATGAACGTGAACTCTAGGCGTTAAATAGCTGTTCAATCAGTGTTAGCGATAGTAAAAATTGCAGATGTTAATTTAAATTGAGCCGCAACTGCATTGCTAAAGCGGCGAATGCTTCATCAGCTGTTGATGATATTCTGAAGTCTGCGAACTGTGTGAACCAGGTGGCATGGGGATTGATTTCGATAACATGTTGCGGCGAGCAATGGCGATAATATCCGTTTGACCCAGTCACAATTGTGAGGTCGCTTTGAGACAGCAATTCATCGGCCAATTGATCGTTTAAGGGTACGCGCCATGCGCCATCGGTCAAACGTTGGCGTACATAAGCATTGGCTTGTTTAAGGTTGGGCGGTAAGGTACCACCGAGATGACGGAATGCGGGTTCTGGGGACAAAAGGCCATGGCAAACGGGGCAACGTGGAATATCTGAATGCAGTGCCTGAAGATTAAAGACACGACCACATTGAAGACAAAAGTTAACGTTAATGCTGCCCCAAACTTCAATTACATGATAGCTACCAGCGAGTTGGTGCAAGTGATCAACGTTGGTGGTGACAACGCCGTCAATGAGATGTTGTTGTTCTAACTGAGCAATAATTCGGTGAGCTTTAGTGGGACCATATTTGTGAATCGGATCCAGCATTTCCCGATGAAAACGCTGATAAAAGGCGGCAGGGTCTTCTTCCAACCAAGTTTGGGAGAACAAACCAAACTGGTTGACGGCGGATTCCATGTCGGGAATATGGCTTGGCACAGAGATCCCAGCCCCAGTTAGGAATGTTGGGTGGTGAGCCGCAGTCAGTTGTCTTGCGAGTTGGTCGATTTGTCGATCAAATACTGTTTGTTCTGGTTCCAGCATAAGCTCACCTTCCTTACTTAGTCTCATACTGTCAGTGTAGCGAAATTATTCTGCAGAGCGAGTGAACTCGTTTAAGTCGACAAAAAAATGATATTTACGTGCAAACGCAAATATCATTAGCAACATTATTTTGTTGTGTCGATTGGTGTCTGTTCTTTGGGGTGGTTTTTTAAGAAGATAGCGTAGTCCTTTTCCACTTGTGGAATATAAGCTTCGGCCCAATCTGTCATTGCCCGGTCAAATTTCTTAGAGTCACCGATATAACCGGCAATCATTGGACCAGTTGGTGTTTGACAATGATCTACTGCCAACAAACGACCACACGATTCAGCATAGACGTGAAACTGGTCTTCATTTAGTGTGTCAAGGTCGACAGATGTTTTCATGTCTCTGAATTGGCGAACATAAAAACTGTGCTTTTTACTTTGGAAATAACCTAAAAAAGGATCAGATGCGGATTGTAGAATTTTCTGGCTGTCAATAATTCGGCGGCCTTCGTTTTCCTCAAATGTTGAGGTCAGCGCCAGTTGACGTTCGGCACCAGTCTTTCTAGTTGGCAAAGCTTCCTTGATCTGTAATACAAGATGGCTGCCATCAATACTAGTGAGCAGAACCAAATAACAACGTGAGCCAAAGCTACCGACACCCACACAGTGACGTGCGACATCAGTGACGTGATATTGCGATAATAACAATGCAATGTCGGTCCGCACGGTGGAACGATAATCGGCAAGGTAATCGATAATATTACGCGTGACATCATCATTGGTGTGACGCGTAATTTTTGCGTTATCCACGAAACGTAAACCGGCGTCGGTCGTTTGCGTGAACTTTTTAACGACTTGTTCCGAGTTCCGTTTGCCAGCTTTATCCAAGAAGTATTGAATCATGTCGGCCGTTGGATCGCCTTCTGGAACAGCCCGAAGAATGCTGGCAACATCGTTTGCTGGATAGAAACGGTCAATTGTCGACCGTTTGATACTGGCTTCAATGCCCGCCCGATAACTTTTGGCCACGTTCCGTGTGATTTTATGAATCTTTTTATCTGTGTAACCATTCTCGCGGCCAGCTAAAATAACGCTCACTAACAGTCGTTTGACGTCGCGTTCCCAGGAGTTCACGCCAGCTTCATCGAAATCGTTCAAGTCAAACACTAATCGTCGTTCGGGAGAGGCGAAGAAGCCGAAATTTCCAAGGTGTGCATCGCCTGAAATGATGACGGGAATGTGAGTACTAGCTTGGTGGTTGAGGTCAAACGCCATTAGCTCGGCAGTACCACGAAAGAACGTAAAAGCTGATACGCCCATTCGCCGATACCGTTCAGGCAGTAATTCAGGAACTAGCATATCTGAAATCCGCCGCATTAAGAGCGTTGGATCGCGTTGCGTTTGTTTGAATGTGCCGAGTGCATCAAAGGGGACCTTTTCACGTAATTTGTCGCCCATGTGCTCTAAGTCCGTTTGGCTGCTATTGACGATGATGTTATTGATGTCTAGACCGCGATTTGCCATGAAAGTTAAGGATGCCTCCTGAGTAAATATTGGTTTGATTATACTCCGTGGTTCGGTATAGAAACAAACATTGCTAAATTTCGCCACTAAAAAGGGCTATCCAACTAGTGGCGGTTGGATAGCCTCAAAACGAAATTATAAATACTTCTTTATAGATACTTAGCGTCAGCTTCATGATCCTGACTCGACAAGATCTTTGGACCATCTTTGGTAATAGCTAAGGTGTGTTCATACTGGCAGCTCAGGCTGCCATCAGCTGTACGAACAGTCCAGCCATCGTCTGCGACGGGTGCACAGCGCCAGTCACCAACGTTAACCATGGGTTCGATGGTAATGGTCATGCCATCACGTAAACGTAATCCTTTACCAGCTTCACCGTATGCAGGAACCATTGGATCTTCATGCATTGTAGGCTGAATGCCATG
The DNA here is from genome assembly GCF_009863985.1 of Furfurilactobacillus milii. GTDB lineage: Bacteria > Bacillota > Bacilli > Lactobacillales > Lactobacillaceae > Furfurilactobacillus > Furfurilactobacillus milii_A. Next base: position 4,425 of record NZ_WEZT01000040.1, read on the forward strand.
GCCGACGTATTCGCGAACGTCACCGTAGCCCATTTCGTCTTCAACGTAGTGTTGAATAGCATAACCGATGTCACCGATCCGGTTACCAACAACTGCTTGGTCGATACCAAGATACAAAGCCTTCTTAGTAACTTCCATCAACTTTTTAACTTCATCGCTGACATCGCCAACCGCAAAAGCCCAGCAAGAATCTGACATGTAACCATCCACACTAATAACTGTGTCGACTTTGACCAGATCACCGTTCTTTAATAACAGGTCTTTACGTGGGAAAGCGTGACAAACTTCGTCGTTAACACTGACACAAGTAGCAAAGTCATACCCTTCGAAGCCCTTTTCTTCGGGCTTGGCGTTGTGTTCTTCAAAGTAACGTACGGCAAACTTTTCGATGTCCCAGCTAGAAATACCGGGCTTGATGATGTCACGTAAACCGATGTGCATACCGGCCAACACAGCGCCAGCTTTACGCATACCCTCGATTTCACGAGGTGATTTCAATGTAATCATGACTATTTTCTCTTCCTTTTGTCTTTGATAACTATACTTATTTAGTATAACCATTTTAGGATAAAAAGAGTAGCGTCTCGCTTGAAAAGGCTTGTCGCTCTTACCTTTTGCATTTCTGTAGTGAGTTCACTATGATGAATATTGAGAGAACAAAGGAGCGAATAATGATGAGTAGTGAAATTTCAGGAATTAATGATACGACGACATTGTCAAACGGCGTTGAGATGCCACGTTTGGGATTGGGTGTCTGGCAAGCTGAGCCGAAGGATGCTGTGAATGCCGTGAGTTCGGCCATTCAAATGGGCTATCCAATGATTGATACCGCTAAGGCTTATGGCAATGAACAACAAGTTGGTGAGGGAATCAAACAGGGGTTGGCAGCCGCCGGTAAAAAGCGGGAAGACTTATTTGTAACGACCAAACTTGCCAACTCTGATCAAGGGTACGAGTCCACGTTGACTAACTTCGATGCCAGTTTGAAACGCCTAGGCTTGGATTATGTGGATTTATATCTCATTCACTGGCCAGTTGCCGGTAAGTGGGCCGAAACTTGGCGTGCGTTTGAAAAAATTTATCAAGATGGTAAGGCACGTGCCATTGGGGTCTGCAATTTTTCTGAACAGACGATGAAGTCATTGATCGCGTTAAGTGATATCACGCCAATGGTTGACCAAGTCGAATTTCATCCATGGTTGCAACAGCCGTCTCTGAAGAAGTACTTAGCTGATACAGGTATTCAACAGGAAGCATGGTCGCCACTCGGTGGGACTGGTGGTTCCTTAATGAAAGAACCAGTAATTCAGGCCATTGCTAAGAAGCACGGTAAATCAGCTGCTCAAGTGTTGATTCGTTGGGATTTACAGAATGGATTGGTGACGATTCCGAAATCTGTTCATCCAGAATACATTAAGCAAAACGCCAATGTGTATGATTTCAGTCTGGACGATGATGACATGAAACAATTGGCTGCTATGGAGCAGAACAAACGGACTAGCTACTGGCTAACCAGTTTCGATTGGTACTTTGGTGATGAAAAATAGTTTGTAGATATTACGTGCCACATTCGTTAAGCGGGTGGCGCGTTTTTGTTTGCAGTTCAAAAAAGGTATTGTGGATTTAGTACGGTGGATGCCGCTTGCGGTTGGTAACATTGACACACTTGCCGTGGGACCGGTTCAAGCCGGAAGTACGCCGTCTATCACCTCGCCGCCAAGCCTCGTGAAGACCGCGAGTCTTGGCGTCCGTTCGTGTTGTAAATCCGAGAGAACCATTCGGATTAGCAACACCTTCACGGCTCGGTGTCAATGTTGCCGCCCTCCAGCCGATGAAGTAATAGTCTCCGAGAAAGCAGTATTTATCAGTAAGTGCAGACAATGCACCTGTTATTATGGTGGTGGGTCAAGACCGCTTTTCCTTGCTATAAAGATGTGGCCAGATGATTTATTGGCTGCCGACTTGTTTACAACCACAGCAGACAGCTGTTTAATGAAAACTATCATTTCTAGGACTGGGGTTCTTTTATGTTCAAAACACGGATTGGTTTAATTAGCACGATTGATCGGCTTAGACTTCCTGCTAAACAGCTTAGTCAGGTCTTAACGATAATTGAACGAGAATTTGACAGTGCCGTTATCACGGTTACAAACACTACGAATCCGAGTGTGTTGACGCTCATTCAAGAAACTACCGTGAGCTCATTTTCGGTTCCTCGTAACGGTGCAGCCAATGGTCGTCGTTTAGCGGTTTCAAAGTTTCTCGAAGTTAGTAGGCTATCTGATAACTCATTGATTCTACATATTGATTTCGACAAGCTCGCCACAATGATTATTCGAAGACCTGATGCTTTTCACCAACTGATTAGGAAGATGCGACTTGGGGTTTCATTTGATTATGCCTGTGTTAATCGTTCATCAGAAACTATGCAAACGTATCCGAAGGCATGGACAGACACGGAAACGTGTACGAATAAGTGTGCCCAGGCATTCTTTGAGTTATCAGATTTCACCGACTTTACATCTGGTGCTGCAATTATCAGGCAGAAATTTTTATCATTTATAAGTGAAGCATCAAACGCCAAGATGATTGATGCTGAGTGGCCACTTATTGTTAAGCGGCATAATGGGGAAATAGGCAGCGTAGAAACTTCAGGTTTGCCGTTTACCCAATTGAATCGCGAGGTGACGCAAAAGCCTCTTTGGCAACGCTATGCTGACCGAATCAGGTTAGTTCAACAGATTATTGAACCGTTAACTCGAGAATAAAAAATAGACGCTTGAAATTGAGAAGTAGTTATACACTACACTCAATTTCAGGCGTCTATTTAGTTAAAATGTTGGTTAATTATTTTTTGCGATTAAACTCTGTAAAACCGTTATCTTTAGCAGTTTCGATTGTTTTGACCAATGTTGGCATAAAACCGTCACCCAGCTCTTTGTCGAGAGAGTCGATGATTTCCTTTTCGTGTTCACGAAAATCGATAACTAGCTTTTCACCCTTTGAGGTTGGCGCTAAGAAATGACGACGGCGGTCTTTAGTATCGGTCTCCGAACGTATGTGCTTTTTTTTCATCAGCCCAGTGATTGCTTGAGAAACGGCTGATTCAGAAACGTTAACACGGTCTGACAAATCAGTCAGGTTTGTTTTAATGTCAGTTACGATTGCTACTAAAACACCCAATTCACTGTTGTTTAAATCATATTTAGCTGCGTATGCACTGAAACGTTGATACAAAATACGAAAATCACGAATGACAACAGTTTCAAATTGAATGAAAGTGTCATTATTGTCTAGTTCACTCATGATATAATTTCCCTCCATTGCCGGAATCTGTAAACCACTAAAAATTTTAACGACTTTATTATATCAGGTTATCGGTGCCGTGGCAGTCTTTTTAAGACTTATTTGACATACTTTCTCTACCAAGTGATTTTTATCCAGAATTCAGGTCGATTTGAGGAAGATTTGTGAGACTAATTTTAAACAATTAGCACCAAGAAAAAGGTTAAGGGCAGTCATTCTTTCCAACAATAAATAGCGTAAATGTATGATCGTTAAATAAATCAACTAATATCAAAATACCGAGTGGTTTATTGCAATGATCAGCTAACTAAAGCACACTTCAAAAAGTGCATCACCTCACATTATCAAACATAATCACCATCTTTACACTTGACTATAATCTGGTCGGCAGGTTACGCTACTCCTGATCGATTTGCAGATGATAGTGATGTGATCGATGATTAACCGCCGTTTGAAATGGCCGCCCGCTGCGCTTTACCGCCATGAATTGCAGCGAGAATGGCCGGTTGAATTCGTGTTCTACAACACAATGACGATAAAACGAATTGCCCTTGATAAAGAAAGGAAGCAAAATTTTGGCTAATCAAATTAAACATACAAAAGTTGTTCTTGTTGGTGATGGGGCTGTTGGCTCCTCATATGCGTTTGCAATGATGCAACAGCAAGTTGCCGATGAACTAGTAATTGTTGATATTCAACAAGATCACATCAAAGGGGATGCCCTTGACTTAGAAGACGTTCAACCTTTTACGTCGCCATTGGATGTCCATGCAGGTAGTTATGCCGATGCTGGTGATGCAGACTTAGTTGTCATTACAGCCGGTGTTCCGCGTAAACCGGGTGAAACGCGCTTGGACCTTGTTAATAAGAATATGAAGATCTTGGAATCCATTGTGACACCAGTTGTTGACAGTGGTTTCAAAGGCACTTTCATCGTTTCTGCTAACCCTGTTGATGTGTTGACGGCAGCCACACAGCGTTTGTCAGGATTCCCGAAGAACCGAGTTATCGGGACTGGGACGTCCTTGGATAGTAGTCGTTGGCAAGTTGCATTAGCCCACAAACTGAATGTCGATTTGCGCAGTGTTAACGCGGACATTCTCGGTGAACATGGGGATAGCGAATTTGCTGCCTATTCCGCTGCGACAGTTGACGGCCAGCCATTGTTGGATGTTGCCAAGAAGGCAGGCGTTTCGCAGGCTGAACTTGAACAGCTTGAACAAGAAACACGCACTAAGGGTGGTAGCATTATCAAACTGAAGGGGGCCACATTCTACGGTGTCGCTACCAGTTTGATGACATTGAGCCGTGCGGTATTACACAATGAAAATATTGTGTTACCTGTTGGTGCACCAGTTGATGGTCAATATGGACTGTCCGATATGTACATTGGCACACCTGCACTGATCAACGAAAATGGGATTGCCAAAGTTCTTGAAGTCCCATTGACTGATGAAGAGCAGGCCAAGATGGCTGCTTCAGCTAAGCAACTTAAGCAAGTGCTTGATGACGCAATGAACTAAAAATAATTTTTATGAAACGTTGCCGTATATGGTGACGTTTTTTAGTTTGCACAATGAAGTTTGTCCAAAAAATTTGTAAACATCATTTTCGTTTCGATTTTCACAATGCTTACTAGCTAATGTAAATGGGCGAAAACAAGTCCTTTCGGCAATTGTAAAGCACTCATCAGCAAGCTATTAATGTTTTTAATGGCAACCGCTTCGTTTGACTATAATTATTTGCACCTAGTAAACTTACAAACGTTAAGTGAATGAGGTCACAAACTGGATTAAACGTTACACCGACCTCGCTTTTTATTTGTTTATGCTTGTTACTAAATACACAAAGAACTGGAGGCACATTTTGATGTCAGATTATCGTGTTGAAGAAGATACCATTGGGCCAGTTAAGATTCCTAGCGAAGCACTATGGGGACCACAAACCGAACGGAGTCGCAACAACTTCCCAACAGGGCAATTCATGCCAATTGCAATTATTCGCGCCCTGTTACAAATCAAAAAAGCTGCTGCCGAAGCCAATCAGGAATTGGATCAAATTAGTGCAGAAAAGGGTCAACTCATCATTCGCGCCATCGATGAGTTACTGAGCTTGAGCGACGAAGACTTACGTAAAGACTTCCCACTTCGTGTTTACCAGACTGGTTCTGGTACGCAAACGAACATGAACACAAACGAAGTCGTGGCCCACGAAGCTGCTAAGTTGGATGACTCAATTGAAATCCTCCCTAACGATGACGTGAACCATGGCCAGAGTTCAAACGACATTTTCCCAACGGCGATGAATATCACCGCTAGTGTTGCCGTTAAAGAATTGGAAGATTCTGCACAACACTTGATCGACGAACTGAAGGTTAAGCAGGACAAGTACTGGCGGACAGTTAAAATCGGCCGGACTCACTTGCAAGACGCAACGCCATTGACGTTTGGACAAGAAATCAGTGGTTGGGTCAGCATGTTGGAACATGATCTTGGCTACTTGAAGAGTTTAGACGGTACATTGCTTGAATTAGCGATGGGTGGTACTGCGGTTGGTACTGGTTTGAACGCTGCGCCTGGTTTCGCCGATGACATTGCTGCCCGGATGAGCAAGGTTTACGGGCCTGCTTTCACAGCTAAAACAAACAAGTTCTATGGTTTGGCTGCACACTCCAACCTTGACGTTGTTCACGGTGCGATGAAGACCTTGGCTGCTGATCTGATGAAGATTGCTAACGATGTACGTTTCTTAGCTAGTGGCCCACGTGCTGCCTACGCTGAATTGAACATCCCTGCTAACGAACCTGGTTCATCAATCATGCCTGGTAAGGTTAACCCAACGCAGGCTGAAGCAATCACGATGGCCGCCGTTCGAGTAATGGGTAACGATGTCGTTGTGACCATGGCTTCTTCACAGGGTAACTTCGAAATGAACGTGTACAAACCAGTACTGATCGACGCTTTCCTTGAATCAGCTGAATTGTTACGTGGTACGATGACCGGCTTTGCTGACAAGATGATCCATGGCTTGACAGTTAACGAAGAACGCATGGAAGAATTGGTCGACAATTCATTGATGACGGTTACGGCTTTGTCACCACACATTGGCTACCACGACAGTGCCAAAATTGCTCAGCAAGCTGACCAAGATGGAACCACATTACGTGTTGCTGCCTTGAAGTCTGGCAAAGTTACTGCTGAACAGTTCGACGAATGGGTTGATCCATTGAAGATGACGAACATCGACCGCAAGTAAACGACAGTCGAGTTATTCGTTTGAACAAAGTACTATCAGTATTAAAAAACATTTCTTGATTAACAATGTGTTGTACAACTCCTGAGGACTAGATTTCAGGGGTTGTCTGCGCGTTTAGGGATATACCGTAAATATCCATGTTGGTTAGGTTGGCGCTGACATCGCAAGATGCACGCACCTTAGAATGTGAAGAAACGGCTTTCGTCGATTAAGCGTCGGTGAGGGCACGAAAGGGATAAAACATGAAGCTTGAAAACGTTAAGTACAAAAATTTTCTGTGGCCAGTGTTAGTTGGACTGATCATTTGGTTCCTTGCACCAATTCGCCCAGACGCTGTTAGTTTAGCAGCTTGGCATATGCTCGCCATCTTCGTTGGGACGATTATTGCCTGTATCACTCAGCCAATCGCAATTGGTGGGGTTGCTTTAATCGGGGTTACACTGACAGTCCTGCTTGGCATCGTGCCAATGAAGGATGCCACAACGGCCTTTGGTAACAACACGGTTTGGTTGATCGCGATGGCGTACTTCTTGTCACGCGGGTTCATCAAGACTGGTTTTGGTCGGCGGGTAGCGCTGATCTTCGTGCGTTTGTTTGGTAAACGGACATTAGGCTTGGCCTACTCACTAGTCGGTGTTGACTTGGTTACTGCCCCTGCCACACCAAGTAACACGGCCCGTGCCGGTGGGATTATTTTCCCAATTATCGAATCACTAGCAACAACGTTTGGCTCTCATCCTAAAGATGGAACTGAACGTAAGATTGGTTCTTTCCTTGTTTATACTGAATTTCAAGGGGACATCATTACTTCAGCAATGTTCCTGACTGCGATGGCACCAAACTTGGTTGCTGTTGCAATGGCTGGTAAAGCTGGCGTTCACATTACGTGGATCAGCTGGTTCTTAGCCGCTCTGGTGCCTGGGATTATTAGTTTGATTTGTGTGCCATACATTATTTACAAGTTATATCCACCAGAGGTTAAGGAAACACCAAACGCCAAGGACTGGGCTGACAAAGAATTAGCTGACATGGGACCAATGAGCACGCCTAAAAAGATCATGATGAGCGTCTTCTTGATTGCCTTGCTACTTTGGATCGCATCAAGTTTCATCGGTTTGGATGCAACCTTGGTTGCCTTTATTGCAGTTTCACTATTGTTACTGACGGGTGTGTTATCCGTTCAGGACATCTTGAAGGAAACTGGTGCTTGGAACACATTGATTTGGTTCTCAATCCTGATCTTTATGGCAAACGAACTGACTCAATTAGGTTTAATCAAATGGTTGTCTTCATCAATCGGTACGGCACTGCATGGTGTTAGCTGGATGATGGTGCTGGTCATTCTGTTTATCTTCTACTTCTACACACATTACTTGTTTGCTTCTGGTACTGCCCACGTTACGGCAATGTACGCTGCACTTCTAGCTGTTGCATTGGCTGCTGGAGTGCCTCATATGTTAGCCGCAATTATGTTGGCCTTTGCAGGTCCACTGTTTAGTTCCACTACGCACTATGCAAGTGGCCCAGCCACGGTACTGTTTGGTTCTGGCTTCGTGAAGCAGTCCGATTGGTGGCGTCTAAACGCCATCCTAGGTGTCTTCTACATCGTCGTATGGCTAGGCGGTGGTCTGCTTTGGACCAAAGTATTGGGTATGTGGTAAAAATTAGAGCGTGAACACCCCCGCTTTAGAGCCGAGAAATAACGTAAGACGTCTCATGTGAAGGTGTACTTTGCCTTTGCATGAGACGTCTTGGGTTATGCACAGGCTCTAGGGGTGTGAGCGCGTTTGCGTTGTAATAGTAAAGAAGTTATCCAAAATCTTTTGAACTTAATACCAATCAAGAAGAACCGAAATTGTGCTTTTGACGATTTCGGTTCTTTTCGTCCAATGAACCTCAACTCAATCTGCTGGAAATTTGCAGCATAACGATGCTACAATGCTGTTATGAATAAGCAAGGAGGCAACAGCGATGACAAAATCACTTCCAATGTCGGCATTGCGAAACTATAACAACGTGTTTGACGAAGTGCGCGATGGCACAACAATTCGGTTTACGAAAAATGGTAAAGACGCGGGCGGTGTCTTGGTCAATACGCAAGAGTGGGAACATGTACAAGCTGAAATAAGACTTTTAACAGAATTAAATAGAGCGGATCGTAATTTTGGCACGGGAATTTCTCGTGATAAGTTCCGTCAGGAGCATCGACATGAATAATGCTTATGCGCTCTTTTTTTCTCAGTATTATGACGATGATTATCAACAAATTGAATCGGGTTTGGCGATGTTTGGCTATCAACGCGCGTCGATTAATACGATTTTAAATAAGATCGATCATACTATCGATCTGCTGCAAAGCAATCCATTTTTAGGGCCTAGATTAGATAAAAACACAACGATACCAAATAATTACAGATACCTAGTGAGCGGGGACTATTTACAGTTTTATCAAGTCTTTCCAGGGACTAAAACAATTCGTGTTTATCGTCTCTTGAATGTACATACTGATTACTTAGCAACACTGGGCTTAAATTAATTCGGGTAAAATGTCCCCAGGAAGACGCACTATTGTCAGCGAGAAGGTATTTGTCGAAGTATATAAACCGGCTATATGGCAGTTTGAGCCCAATCAAATTGTTTTACCTTCACCGCAAACTCCCTTATGATGACCGTGTATATATCACACAGCAAGGAGGACGTTTACACATGGCAAAAACAGTCACAATTGGCAAAAGTAACGTTACGACAACTAAGTTAGGTTTAGGCACAAACAAAGTCGGGGGTCATAACCTGTTTCCTGGTTTAAAGGATGAGGATGGCGCGGCTGTCGTTAAGGCCGCTTTAGACAGTGGCCTTACATTACTCGACACAGCATTTATGTATGGCCTTGGCCGGTCAGAAGAAATTATTGGCGACGTTTTACAGAACTACGATCGCAGTAAGGTTGTCCTGGCAACGAAGGCCGCTCAAGACAGCGATAATGATTTAAAGAATAACAATACCCCGGCATTCCTGAAGAAGTCCGTTGATATTGCGCTGAAACGTTTGAAGACTGACTATATTGATATTTTCTATATTCATTTTCCAGACGAAACGACACCAAAGAACGAAGCAGTGGCGGCGTTAAACGAGGTCAAACAAACTGGTAAGATCAAGGCAATCGGTGTTTCCAACTTCAGTTTGGATCAGATCAAAGAGGCTAATAAAGACGGATTAGTCGATATCGTGGAGGATAATTACAGTCTGGTCCACCGAGAGGCAGAAAAGGAATTGTTCCCATATCTGGAGGATAACAAGATTTCATTTGTCCCATACTTCCCGCTAGCATCTGGTTTGCTGACTGGTAAGTACGGTCCTGACGATGCGGATAAGTTCAAACAATTCTCGGCTGAACAATATCAACTGATTATGAAAGGGTTGGATGTTGTCCGCGGGATTGCTGACAAACATGACGCGACTGTCGCTCAGACGATTTTGGCATGGTACATCGCCAATCCGGCTGTTGGTGTTGTGATTCCGGGTGCTCGCAAACCTGAACAAGTCGACAGTAATGCGAAGGCGTTGACCGTTGTTTTGTCTGACGAAGAATATAAAGCAATTGATGACGCCTTTAGTGCGTTTAAATAGAGCATAGTGAAAAAGTCTTTCGAATAAGACTTTTTTTCTTACTATTTTTGGACAATGTTTTGCAAAGGGGAGGGACAGTTTATATGAAAAATGTGCAGCGCAATGACACGACAATAACGATTAGGATTGCAAAAAATGATAAGGATTTTTTAGAAGCGTATGCTAACTCAAAAGGAATTGGCGTCGGTAAATTTATGCGCGACTTAGCTTCAGAAAAAGTAGAAGATGAGTATGATTGCGAAGCGTTTGTTGAAGCTGAAAAAGAATTTAAAAAGGATGCAGTCGTTTATTCTCAAGAAGAAGTGGAAAAAGAGCTGGGGTTTACTGACTGATAGAACTCAATGACAATAAGCATTTTAGGCTGGTTTATACGGACAAAAAAGTGAACGAACATCGTTTCTAAAACGATAGTCGTTCACTCTTTTGTGTTTTAATAATTTTTCAAATGAAATAGCAAATTTACCCTTAATCCATTTCCAACAGAACACGATTAGCCACAGCTTCGTTTGTGATAACATCAGTCAAAAAGCCACCGCGTAATGCGCCCAGCAATGCGCGACTCTTAAATTTGCTTTTCACAATACCGACACGGCGGGGAACTGTTAGTAGTTCGTCCATTGACACGCCCATGGTTTTATCGTGGTTATTCAGTAAATTACCGTCGACGTCATATGGCCGTCCAAACAGTACGCCGGCAATCTGTTGATCATCCACGTTTTCAAATAGGTCGCTGAAATGCTGCTTCCAAACGGGGATGGTGTTGATTGAGGCAAGTGTGCCAATGCCGGCAAACACCATGTCCATCCGGGCAGCGGATGATAACGCTGGCACTAAGGCAGGTTCACTTCGTAAAGTTTCACGAATCTCATCGTTGTTGACATAAAGCGGCGCTGGCAGGGTGACGTACTGAGCATCAAACTTGGCAGCTGCTTTCAGGACAAGCGGCACCGTACTGGCGGCCGTGTTCAGCTTTAGGTTTTCACCAACAAACTGTGTGAAGATAAGGTTTTCGCGAACTTCCGTTTGAAACCGGTCAATGATGTTCCACACGGTGTCACCCCACGTCATCCCGACAACGTGACAGTGACGGATTAGTTCCTGAACTTCAGCCGCAGCAAAGTCAATGACGTTCGCTGAGTCTTTGTCCGGTGAGTCGCTGTCTTTTAGAATCATCATGTTACGGATGTTGAATTTCTGCTTGAAGGCAAGCTCCATTTCGACGTTGCGGGAAACGGGGGTATCGATACTGATTTTCACCAACCCTGAGGCCAGTGCCTCATCCAGCGATTTACTGATGAGGTAACGACTGAGGTGGTATTTTTCCGAGATATCTGTAATAGGCAGTTTGGATAGGTAATAATCCTGCGCAATCCCGGCTAATTGTTCACGATGTTTGACATCATCCATGTGCGGTTACTCCGTTCTATAGACTTCTATTGTCTATCTCATCACAGAATTTTAAAAAATGCAAGTGCGGTTTAAAATGTGCAAAAGGTTAAATTGATGTTTTTAAGTATTTCAAAAAAAGGCTTTCAATTTGCAATATTAACACGATCCGAGTAAAATAGCACTTGTAGAACACGATATCTGGTTCGTTACTTTTTCATGGCATGTGACGAACTGCACGAAAAGGGTGGTACATGGCGAATGAATAATGAAATTGTTGATTTGCACTTGAATGACCCACAGGTTCGCAAAACGTGGGAGGATTTTCTGACCTCGTTAGGCATTACGGATTTTCAGTCGCAGGAAACAGATGCGATTGACTTCACGCTTGGCATTTACGAAGGCGACAAGTTAGTGGCAACTGGGTCTGCTGCCGGAAATATTTTAAAATACATCGGCGTTTGCAACAAAGGTGTCGATCAAGGATCGCGGTTTAACACAATTGTCTCTGCACTCATCAGTCGTTTGTTCCAACAGCAGATTTTCCATCTGTTTGTCTTCACTAAGCTCAAGTACTCCGACAGCTTCCAACACGTTGGGTTCCATGAGCTGGCACATTCAGATGTTGCCGCGTTGTTGGAAACTGGAGACAGTAGCATCGATGACTATCTCAAGGCGATACCACGAGTGGATGACCAAACGAATAAGCGGGTAGCCGGCATCGTAATGAATGCCAATCCGTTTACTCGGGGTCATCGTTATTTGGTCGAACAGGCAGCCGGTGAAAATGACGTTGTTTATGTTTTTGTCGTTAACACGGATGCTTCTCTGTTCACAACGGCCGAACGGTTTGAACTGGTCAAACAGGGAACAGCCGATTTAAAGAACGTCATTGTTGTGAATGGCGGCGACTACATGGTTAGTTACGCCACGTTCCCGGCTTACTTTTTACCGACGCCCGACCAACAAGTGGACTATCAAACGACCCTTGATGCGCGCATTTTCCGTGATCGAATTGCGCCAGCGTTGAACATTAAGACCCGTTATTTAGGAACGGAGCCGCTGTCGCGAACGACCGGGATCTATAACCAGGTTTTGCAACGTGAACTTCCGCCGCAGGTAGCTGTTAAAATCGTCGATCGAAAAACGACCGATGACGGGACGATTGTCACCGCAACAGCCGTTCGTAAGGCAATTGCAGATGATCAACTTGATTCATTAGCTGCCCTGTTACCACCTAGCACGACTAACTTTATTAACCAACATTTAGACTCACTACAGTTTCGTATCAAGAAAGGAATGAACATTAATGGAAATTAAGCAGACCGCACTTGCGGGCACGCTGGAATCTTCCGACATTCAAATTATGTTGTCGAAGGGCACAGACGGTATCACCATTGATTTGGAATCGGACGTTGAAAAGCAGTTTGGTGATCAAATTCGTAAGGTGATTACGGATACGTTAGCTGAATTCAACATTGATAATGTCAAGGTCAAGGCTGTCGACAAAGGCGCTTTGGATTGTGTTATCAAGGCACGGACGATTGCCGTTGCCCAACGCGCATTACAAACTCAAGATCAACCAGCATGGGAGGCATTCTAATATGGCTGAAACTGAAGAACGCTTACGCCGGACAATGATGTTTGTTCCCGGTAATAACCCCGCAATGGTTAAGGATGCTGGTATTTACGGTGCTGACTCCATTATGTTTGACCTTGAAGATGCCGTTTCGATGGCTGAAAAGGATGCCGCTCGTGCATTAGTTTACGAAGCATTGAAATCACAAGATTATGGCAACGCTGAACTGGTTGTCCGGATCAATGGCGACGACACGCCTTATTACCACAATGATATTAAGGCAATGGTTAAGGCCGGCATCGACGTTATCCGTTTGCCAAAGACCGAAACTGCTGAAATGATCAAAACGTTGGAAGCAGATGTTTTAGCTGCTGAAAAGGAATTTGGTCGTGAAGAAGGTTCAACTCACTTGATGGCCGCTATCGAAAGTGCCAAGGGTGTCTTAAATGCTCCAGCAATTGCTGCCGCTTCTGACCGCATGATTGGGATTGCATTGTCTGCTGAAGACTACACGACCGACATGAAGACACACCGTTACCCAGATGGTGCCGAATTAGAGTTCGCCCGCAACATGGTTCTGCATGCTGCTCGTGCGGCTGGCATTGCTGCGTTCGATACTGTCTTCACCAACATGGATGATACTGAAGGATTCTACCGTGAAACGCGTTACATTCACCAACTTGGTTTCGACGGTAAGTCACTGGTTAACCCACGGCAAATTGCTATGGTTAACGAGGTCTACCAACCAACGGCCAAGGAAATTGCAAACGCTAAGAATGTTATTAACGCCATTGAAGAAGCTCGGATCAAGGGTTCCGGCGTTATCTCAATGAATGGTCAAATGGTTGACCGTCCTGTTGTTCTCCGGGCACAACGGGTTATGCGTTTGGCAAAAGCTTCGAACTTAGTGGATGAGGAGGGCAATACCATTGAAAAATAATGTAAATCGCGAGTTGCCAGATGATGTGATGAGCGCCTTAGACTACAAGCCATATGAAACAACTAATATCGGTAACCCAGATATTCAACGGGTTGCGCCTTCTGTTCACGTGCAAACGGGTGACGACAAGTTGGTCGACTCCATCGAAGACGTTGTTAAAGCAACGGTCAAAGATGGAATGACGATTTCATTCCATCACCACTTCCGTAATGGAGACTTTGTGTTTAACAAGGTGATGCGGGTTATCATCGATGCCGGCATTAAGAATCTGACATTGGCGCCATCTTCATTGACTGGTGTTATGAACGACATGGTTATTGAGGCCATCAAAGCTGGCACAGTGACCAACATCACGAGTTCAGGGATGCGTGGCTCATTGGGTGACTTCGTGTCACACGGTAACTTGAAGAACCCAGTTATCTTCCGTTCACACGGTGATCGTGCCCGTGCGATTGAACATGGTGACATTAAAATTGACGTTGCTTTCCTTGGTGTGCCAAATGCCGACAAGCTAGGTAATGCCAACGGGATGGACGGTAAAGCTGTCTTTGGTTCATTAGGCTACGCTTTGATGGACGCACAGTATGCCAACAAAGTGGTGCTGTTAACGGATAACTTGATGCCATACCCGAACACGCCAGCTTCAATCAAACAGACGCAAGTCGACTACGTGGTTCAAGTGGACCAAGTAGGTGACCCAGACAAAATTGGTTCTGGAGCAACTCGTTTCACAAAGGATCCTAAGGAATTGAAGATTGCGTCAACAGTTAATGATGTGATCGTTAACTCCCCATACTTTAAAGATGGCTTCTCATTCCAGACTGGTTCTGGTGGTGCTGCCTTGGCAGTTACCCGTTACCTGCGTCAGGCTATGATTGACAACAAAATCAAGGCATCGTTTGCCTTAGGTGGCATCACCAAGCCAACGACAGACCTGTTAAACGAAGGTTTGATTGACCGCGTGATGGATGTGCAGGACTTTGACAAGGGTGCTGCCGATTCCATGCACACCAACCCTAAACAACAGGAAATCGACGCTTCATGGTATGCCGATCCTGATAACAAGGGTGCAATGGTTGATCAACTGGATGTTGTTATCCTGAGTGCTTTGGAAATCGACACGAAGTTCAACGTTAACGTTATGACTGGTTCAGATGGTGTCATTCGTGGCGCCGTTGGTGGCCACCAAGATGCTGCGACTGCCAAACTGACGATTATCTCTGCACCGTTAGTTCGTGGCCGGATCGCAACGGTTGTGCCAGATGTAACGACGGTTGTAACGCCTGGTGATTCTATTGATGTTCTGGTTACCGAATACGGCATCGCCATCAACCCTAAGCGCAAGGACCTACAAGAATCATTAGGTCATTTAGCTGGCGTGCCTGTGTACACAATCGATGAATTACAAAAGATGGCCGCTGCCAAAGTCGGTACGCCAAAACCACTTGAATTTACCGACCGCACAGTTGCCCTTGTGGAATACCGCGATGGTAGTGTGATTGACGCGATTCATGAGGTAAAAGATTAGAGCGTGAACACCCTGGTTTAGAGCCGAGCAATAACATAAAACAAGCGTTGCAAAGGTGAACTTTCCTTTGCGGCGCTTGTTTTGAATTATGCACAGGCTCGTGGGGTGTGAACGCGTTTTGGCTATGTAACAGTGTCAAACGACCATTTTAGATCGGCTTCGCACCGTTCCGTCACCCAAGGATGCCGTTCCATGGGACTGGGTTCAACCTGCTAGCGCAGTTTTCGCCCTCGATTCAAAGCCGGAATGCACGTCTTTGGAGTCGTCCAGCAATTCTAAGCGGTCAAACCCACCGCCAAGAATTGCTTTCACGGAACTCTGTCCTTAGCTGACTGCACGCCGTTTGCGACAGTTTTGCTGAGTTGACACCTAACTTTTTCACGAAACTGTGTACAAAATCGTATTTTCCCACCAGCCATGCGAAATGGCTAACCGACATTTGAGAAGTATGGTAGTCTTTAGATATTGTGATTAACATTCAACGGAAGGGGCGCAAACGACGTGAACACGCGCGACTTGGCCTATTTTTCATCATTAGTAGAATTGAGAAACTTTACGGTGGTTGCGAGCCGGTTTAATGTCAGTCAACCGACCATCACGGTGGCTATTCAGCGCCTCGAAGGTGAGTTTGGCGCGCCATTAGTTCAACGTGATCGCGCTCATAATAAACTGGCTATTACGCGTGCGGGAATCTTGCTGTATCAACGTGCTCAACGCATCTTAAAGGACTTAGACCTGGCACACAGCGAGGTTTCTCGCGCCAATCAATCGACCATTCAGTTTGGTATGCCACCAATTATCGGCACGATGTGGTTTCCATTAATTGCAGGCCAGTTGTTTTCAAAAGGGCTGCTAAATTACACTCAAACGTTGGAAGTTGGCTCTGATCAGCTGTTGAAGGAGTTAGAGTCCGGCAACATTGACGTCGCGCTGCTCGGATCGGTTCGCCCACTTCACGAGGAAAATCTCGATATTACATTGTTGGCATCGCATCCGTTTAAAGCAGTTGTCAGCAAGGAACATCCGTTGGCAGATGCTGGCCATATTTCGTTTGAACAATTGGCACGGGATAATTTTATTACAATGACAGGGAAGTTTGTTCACCCACAAGCGTTGAAGGCCTACAGTGAATATGCTGGTTTCAAACCGAATGTCATTTATAGCACGCCAACATTGTCGTTAATTAAAGGGTTGGTTAGGGCTAATTTAGGTGTTAGTTTACTGGTTGACGATGCGGTTCAACCTAGCGACGACGTGGATGCGTTGACGTTGGACGATCCATTACCTGAGCGGTTTAACATGTCGCTAGTCGTGCGCAAAGCGTTTTTGCCGAACAAAATTCAGCAAGAATTCATCAGCACACTGTTTGCGCTCAAACAAACGGTGGCATGAGAAGGCTAACAGCTTAAATGTCGTCTACGGCTGTAAAGAACTTAATTGGCTACTGAACATTTATGCATGTTCAGTAGCCAATTTTTTATAGTTTACCTGTTATACGAGTGAAGCGGACTAGAGACAGAGATCTGTGTCGACAACACTTATGGCCTGGTTTGGGGCCATTTAGTGTTGTGGGACGAGTTCTGAAACGGGTTTTGGCTCAGAATCGAGGTTGAAAACCGCGTTTTTGGCGGGCCGAGACTGGTCCTCACGGAACGGCGTCTCTGGTCTGCGCAACGTCATTATATACTGGTAATACACTGAATCAGTAATAAATCGAAACCGCCGCAACACTCGTCTTATTTGAGTATTGCGGCGGTCTTTTTAGATTAAAAATCGGAAAATTAATGAGTTACTTTTGAGAGTGCATCCTTCACGGCGTCTTTAATAGCGCGGCTAGATACTGATGCACCCGAAACAGCGTCAACATCATAAGTGTTGTTAGCGACCATGCGTTGAGGCAAAACCTTCACAGCCTCGCCGCCAACTTCACCGGTTTCACTTTGTTGAACGACTTCAACGTTCTGCAAGCGATCACTATTATAAGTGATGCGAACGACGACCTTGCCACCAATACCGGTTGAACTGCTGCCAAGGTATTGGTTGGCGCCAACTTTGATATCCTGAGGCGTTTCGTCAGCGACTAGGTCGTTACTGCCAGTTAATTGGGGTTTACTTTCGGTTTGACTAGCACTAGTAGAAGCATCGGTTGCGGATGCGGTTGTTGTATCGTTGCTATCAGATTTAGGTTTAGCCGCATTTTCACCGGCAATTTTTCCGAAAATCAAACATTCAGCAAGGTTTCCGCCGCCTTGATACTGGTTAGCTGAAATGCCACCCAGTTCACCAGCACCGTACAAATGAGGAATTGGTTGCTGATTGGCGTCCAAAATCTCAGCATTGACGTTACGACGTGGACCACCTTGTGTATTTAACACGTCGTGAGTTAGTTCAATGGCGTAGTAGGGACCATCATCAAATGTTCGCATGGTTTTAGGATCACGGTTGAATGCATAATCTCTGCCCTGTTTGGCAAACGTATTAAAGTCATTGACGGTCGCGGATAAGATTTCAGGATCAGCATTGATCTTATCTGCTAAGTCCGCTACGGAATCTGCGCTTACGAGGTCGTCTAAAAATTTAGGGTATGGCAGTTTTTCTACATCTTTAAATTGATCATACTGAGATTGGTCAAAGACTAGGTGCGGGTGGACGTTGGTCCGTGGAATTCGCCATGTGCCGTGGTCATAAATGTGGCCGTGACGGTTCGGTTCATCTTCTTTAAAGTAACGGCTACCATCATCTGCAACAGTAATAATACTGCCGGAAAACATGCTGTCACCGGGTGTAAGCAACAATCGAGCCCGTTCGCCTTGTTTAGGTTTGAATGCCATACCACTGAGAAAACCAAGTGCTTCGTAATTATTCATATGCCACATATCGGCACCGACTTCCTCAGCCATACGTAAGCCGTCACCACGGTTGTACAAAGTACCTAGCACGCCAAGATGACTGGCACCTAAGTAGTCTTGAATATCTTTTTGACTGTTTTCAAAACCACCAACAGCTAGTACGACACCATTCTTGGCTTGAATATTGTATGTGTGCCCTTGGCGTTTGATTTGTGCTCCTGTGACAACTTTAGTTTCTGGATCTTGCAACAAATGCAATGCTGGTGACTCAAGCCAAACGTCGATTTTATCAGCGCGGTCCATAACTTTTTGGCGTAAAATTTGCCAAAGTGCGGCGTCAAACATGCCTTTATGAACTGTTGTGAAATCGTATGAATGGACACCTTCGTATTCCGGGTATTCAAACACTGCTTTATCCAAAGGCAATGGTGCAATCTTTGCCAAATCTTTCTTAGCACTGACTGGTTCAACGCCAAGGTATTTGCGGACATAGTCACGCATGTGGACCATACCGTCGACATAAGTATCAATCATATCTTCGTCAAGTTTCATCGGTGCTGTTAATGCTTTGTAGTATTTTTTAGCTCCGTCAAAATCATCGCCAGTGCCAAGAAGTTGGGCAGAATAACGGGTGTTACCACCTTCATGTCCGTTTGGAGCGGCGTCGGTTAGCAAAACTCTGGCACCAGCGTCGGCAGCAAAACGTGCGGCAGTGGCACCTGCACCGCCAAATCCGAGAACAATCGTGTCATATGTGGCATCCCATGAAGTCGCGTTAGTCATTAATGTCATCCTTTCGAATCCTTGTGCAGTTATTAACAATAACCACATTATGTAACCGATAACATTGAAAGTGAAATGCCAAAATCAGACGTGGGCTATTACAAAACAGTAATGATTTACCACTTATCATGATAAAATAAACGAAACACAGTCATGAAAGTGAGCAACGATGAAGAAACGATTGGTTGATCTTTTAGCGGCAGTTAACCGGTATGACACGATGACGGCGATTGCCCAAGGACTATACATGAGTCAGCCGTACGTCAGCCGACAGATTGGTGAGGCTGAAAAAGAGTATGGCGTTCGGTTGGTTGATCGAACATTGCCGATTCATTTAACGTATGCTGGTGAGCGATTGCTGTCGTATTTGCAACAGGAACAACAGTTACATCGAGCGATGGATACTGAAATGGAAAGCTTAGGAAAGTTTGAGTATGGTTCACTCTCGTTGGGTATCAATCAACCTTTAGCGTCCAGTTGGTTTGCCGAACTACTTCCCGAGTTTTACAAACGGTTTCCACAGATGCACTTATCTATTCAGGAAGTTACCACTTCGCGCGCAGAAAATATGTTGCCAGATGGGCAGTTGGACATGTTTATTGGCAAAACATTTTATCAGCCGCGAGTGGTGACGAAGCCATTAGGCACTATGAAATTGGCGTTATTGGTGCCAGCCACGTCTCGGCTTTATTGCAAGGACACATTTTGGCGGCAGGCCACCGCGGACACGATTAGTCAGTTAAATGGTGAATATTTTATTCGTATCGGCGGTGAATCACGGTTTCAGGAACTGGTAGACCATGCGTTTCGCGACAATGGCATTCATGTTAATGACCGAATGGAAGTTAGTGACTCTAGGATCGCCGTCAGTTTGGCGTTGAAACAGTTAGGGTGCGTCATTGTCAATGTGAATAGTGCAAAGAAATTGTCGGCGAATTTACCCATTAACGTGTTTGAGTTTTCGCCGGAGATGATGAATTTAGATTGTAGCGTTGCCTACCGAAAAGCATTAGTACCGTCAGAACCGTTAAAATTCTTGATTCAAACGTGCGTTAAGAAGGCTGATGTATTGATGGAACAAGGATACGAGCTCTAATGTTGCGGTTGCGACTTGATAGCGCTTTGGATATAGCGCAATAGTTGCTGAACGGCGGCATTATGGCGATTGGAATCGTAAACAAACTGTAGGTGGCTTGTAACTGGCGTCGTTAGTGGCCGCATCACTAGCTGGTCCGTCATAAAGGGGCGCACGGATTCTTTGAACAGTAGCGTGCATTGTTGGGAGTTGGCGACAACGCTTAAAATAGTTTCAATATGAGTACTTTCAAAATGAATCGACGGGGTGAAACCAGCTGCCTGACATAATTTAATAAGGGTTTCATAAACACCGGAACCCTGAGGAAGTGACGTGAACGCATTGTCGGCTAAGTCGGCAGGCGCAATCGTCGCTTTTTTTGCGAGGGGATGGTTCGCCGGCAACACGACCACTAACTCGTCGTCGAGTAGATTGACTTGACTTAAGTGATGATGCTGAAGGTAGGCCGTATTTAAATCACGAATAATGATGGCATCCAGTAATTGTGATTGCAGTGCTGAAACGATGCGCTGTCCCTCAGTTTCCTGAAGTTGGACACTGACGTTTGGATAATCCTGCATAAAATTGGTTAGGGCTTGCATGAGCCCATATTGAGACATGATCGGGACACTACCGATGCGGATGCTGCCGCGTCGCAAGTCTTCGACTGTAGTGACTGCCTCACGCATTTCATTGTACTGACTGAGCAGTTGCTGAGCGTAGCGGTAAAAAGTTTCACCACTTTCCGTGATTTGAAGGCTCCGCCGATTGGTCGTGCTGATCAGTTCTGCATTTACTTCTTGTTGGATACCCTTCAAACGTTTTGAGAGGGCTGACTGGGTCATTTGCAAACTGACGGCAGCGTTAGACACATTTTGAGCTTCATAGGTCGCAATGAATGCCCGTAAATCATCGATTGTCATGCAATTTTCCTTTCTATTCCATTTAGGAATAACAATACAACAAACGCGATTTGTTCACAACGTGTTTCCAACGTAAGCTAATCATTGTAAAACAAGGTTGAAACGTGCGAAGGGAGCGATCGTAATGGCAAACGAACCATATGATTTGAGAAAAGTATTAAACGAACTGAAAAATGAACCGGGTCAGTATCATGAAACAGATGAACTGGTTGATCCTAACGCAGAGTTGTCTGGTGTCTATCGCTACATTGGCGCGGGCGGTACCGTGATGCGGCCAACTCAAGAAGGTCCAGCAATGATGTTCAACAACGTCAAAGGATTCACAGATACGCGCGTTTTAATTGGACTACTGGCCAGTCGCAAACGGACTGGATTGATGTTTCATCACGATTATCAAACATTGGGTCAATTTTTGAACGATTCTGTCGAGAATCCTGTGGCACCAGTTATGGTGAATGAAAATCAGGCGCCTGCTCATGAGGTGATTCATCGGTCAGATGAGGACGGTTTTGATATTCGTAAGTTAATTGCCGCCCCGACAAACACCGAGTACGACGCAGGACCATACATCACGATGGGACTGGTCTACGGTTCAAATATGGATAAGACCATGAGTGATGTTACGATTCATCGGATGGTACTGGAGGATGAAGACACTATCGGTATTTTCATTATGCCCGGTGGCCGGCACATTGGAGCCTTTGCGGATGAATATGAAAAAGCCAACAAGCCAATGCCGGTTACCATTAACATCGGATTGGATCCAGCGATTACATTAGGGGCAACGTTTGAACCGCCGACCACACCACTTGGCTATAACGAGCTGGGCGTTGCGGGGGCGATTCGCCAAGAACCTGTTCAGTTAGTTGATGGGGTTAGTGTTGATGAAAAAGCGATTGCGCGTTCTGAATTCACGATTGAAGGCTACATCATGCCAAACGAACGGATGCAGGAAGATATTAATACGCATACTGGCAAAGCCATGCCTGAATTTCCTGGGTATGACGGGGATGCCAATCCTGCAGTGCAGGTTATCAAGGTTAAAGCGGTGACACATCGTAAGGACCACCCAATTATGCAAACCGTTATTGGTCCAAGTGAAGAACATGTGAACTTGGCAGGTGTGCCAACAGAAGCCAGCATTTTATCGCTGACTAATCGTGCGATTCCGGGGAAAGTTTTGAACGTTTATAATCCGCCTGCAGGTGGCGGCAAGTTGATGACAATCATGCAGATTCACAAAGATAATGAAGCTGATGAAGGGATTCAACGACAGGCAGCTTTACTCGCATTTTCTGCGTTCAAAGAATTGAAGACGGTTATTTTAGTCGATGAAGATGTCGATATCTTTGATATGAACGATGTGATTTGGACTTTGAACACTCGTTTTCAGGCTGACCAGGATATCGTTGTGTTACCGGGAATGCGTAATCATCCACTTGATCCATCTGAACGGCCACAGTATGATCCGAAGTCTATTCGTATCACGGGGATGTCCTCCAAGATGATTTTGGACGGAACGGTGCCGTACGATATGAAGGATCAGTTTGTCCGGGCTCAATTTAAAGAAGTCAAGGACTGGCAGAAGTACTTGAGGTAATTACTAACGATCAACAGAGGTTGCAAACGACAAAAGGAGGCAAAAATGAAACGCATTGTGATTGGGATTACT
Source organism: Furfurilactobacillus milii (assembly GCF_009863985.1). GTDB lineage: Bacteria > Bacillota > Bacilli > Lactobacillales > Lactobacillaceae > Furfurilactobacillus > Furfurilactobacillus milii_A. The sequence continues at coordinate 27,348 of NZ_WEZT01000040.1, forward strand.
GGCGCATCTGGAACAATTTACGCAATCGCCTTGCTCAAGGCGTTGAAGCAGTATGCAGACGTTGAAACGCATCTTGTCATGAGCACCTGGGCTAAGAAAAATCTGGAATTGGAAACAGATTTATCGCTCAGCGAGGTGCAACATTTAGCAGACTATACGTATAACATTAATGATCAAGGTGCAGCCATCGCAAGCGGTTCATTTTTGCATGATGGCATGGTTATTGTACCGGCCAGCATGAAGACGATTGCGGGCATCGCTTTTGGATATGGCGATAATCTGATTGCACGGGCGGCTGACGTCACAATGAAGGAGCAACGCAAACTTATCATCGTTCCACGTGAAACACCGTTGAGTGCGATCCACCTTGAAAACATGACAAAGCTGGCACGCCTCGGTGTTCAGATGATTCCACCAATCCCAGCTTTCTATAATCATCCCAAGACCATTCAGGATTTGATTGACCATCAGACCATGAAGTTACTGGATGCATTACACATTGCAAATAATGTTGATCAGCGTTGGGAGGGGATGGCAAAATGATGCAAAGTGATCGGCAGATATTTCAAACGACTCGGCAAAATTATACTATCCAAGCCGATGTACGTTTAATTGGCAAGGATGTGTTGATTGTAGTAACCGGTGGCGATCATCCACATATTGGTGACGTCACAACATTGACGGCCACTACGGAGTTGCAAACAGTCAAGTTTCCCAGTCATGACGGTCGGTTTCACAAGGACAATGTTGTTGGGGAACAGGTCGCTAAGGTGATCCAAGCTGTTTTACCGGGTAGTTGCACGATTACCTCTGGTATTCACGTGGATCATATTTCACAAGTTCAAATTGACGCAGCGGTGCCGATGGGTGATGACCTGGGCGTTCAAATCAAAACGTGGCTTCAACAACAAACGATTTCGACATCCGCACCAGTTTATTATTCAGATGGTGAAAATCCTCGATAAGGGTTATGCTCGACGTTCCGTGGAGTGGGGACGGCCGTTTCATGGGACCGGTCTTAGCCTGCAAAAACCGCAGTCTTCCACCTCGATTCGAAGCCGAAAATCACGTCTTCGAAGTCGTCCAGCTATACTAAGTGACTCAAATCGCCACTAAGTATAGCTACCACGAAACTCTGTCCCCACTCCGCTTCACTCACATAACGCACAGCGTAGCCTGAAGGTCTTCGTAATATTCCACAGGTTACGGGTAAATATCTAATGTCGAATGATGTGTCAGTGTGCAAGTCAATCACAATGTGAGCTGGAGGGCGTCAGTGTTGAAACTAACTGCGAAAGTGGTGTTAATTCGGTGGTTCTTGCCGAATTTACAGCACGGACGAGCTTGAAGACGTTGGTTTTGCGGCTTCAAGTCGAGACGCAAGACGGTTTATGGCTTGGGTCGGTCCACGCAGAGAGTTTCATAAACTGACAACCGGAAGCGGAAGTTAACATTAAAAAATAGGATTTGACTGCCGTATATCACGACAATCAAATCCTGTTTTTAGTAACATAACTATGCACGACGTTTGCGACCAAACTGGTACCAGTGCCTGCGATTGCTGTAATCTAACACGTGCTGCTGGTATACGCGGCAGGCGATCCAAGTCATGAGAACCAGCGCAATGGCGGCGATTGCCACACTCACCCAAACTTCTGAAAGTGCGGCGTTACCGACTGCGTAACGAACGGGCATCAGACTTTGAGAGAGAAATGGTACATAAGAACCGATTCGAATGAGTAGGCTATTACTATTCACTGCGATGAAGGAAGCAACGTAAGCCAGCATCCCCACCGTCGTTAATGGTGACAGCGCTTGGCTAACTTCTTCTTGGCGGGTGACCATGGAACCTAACATGGCAGCAATGACGGTGTACAACATGACACCGAGAACAAAGTAGGCTACTAGCACACTCACCATCCCCGGTTGAATCTGGCTAAAGGAAAAGTCACCTAAAAAGCTGATATTGTGGTTGAAGTATTGCATCCCAATCAAACCAGCAATTCCGGTAATGATGACTTGCAGGACGATCAGCGCCAGCATACCAGTCACCTTACCGAAGAATTGTGTCACCGGACTGACACTGCTGACCAATATTTCCATAATGTGAGAGCCTTTTTCAGTAGCAGTTTCCTGAGCAATCATGCTGGTGTACATTGCGATAAACATGTAGATCAAAAAGGTAACGACAAACGCGACGACCAGGTTAGCCCCTTGTTGGTTGGACTTTTGGCGGCGAACGACTCCATTTTGATAGGCGACGTTTTGTGTTTTATACGACGCTGGGGCAAACAGTTGTTGTAATTGTTTGGCAGTCAGTCCGAGCTGCTGGGCGGCCTGTCGTAGCTTTAATGTGTTCAGGTTATTTTTAAGCGTGTCACTGTCTAGCGAATTGCCATTGGTGCGTTGTCGATAAACGGCGCTAACCGTTTGACCGGTCGTGGTGACATTGAGGTAGCCATCGATTTTTTCGTGACTCAACCGTTTCTCAGCGACTCGTTCAGAGGAAATCGCTTTATTCACCCGGTAATCGCCATGTGTGGGTGATTCTACCAGTGCGTTACGCAAAGCCACGTTATTGCTGGTGATGGCAATGGTTGGCGTCTGATTGGTTTTATTAGTGATAAACGCAAACAACGCGATGACCGCAATGATTAATACTGGAAAGAATAGTGAAAACAGATAGGCAGGCGACTTGATATTCTTGCGAATAACTTGGCGGGTGACGACCATAAACTTATTCATGATTGGCCACCTCGATTCTGAAGATTTCGTCTAACGACGGTGGTTCTTGCGAAAATTCCGGGATGTAACCCTGGCTGGTGGCAGCCTTGAATAGGTCATGGCCAACGGCTTCATTGTCTAGCGTTAGTTCGTAGGCATTGCCGCGTTGCTGAACATCATTAACACCAGGAAAAGCAACTAATGCGGCTCGGTCTAGTGGTGAGCGCAAACGGACGCGGGTGTTGCCGAACTGTGACCGAATTTCATCTGGCGTACCGCTAAGTACGGTTTCACCGTTTCTTAGCATCAGTAGATGATCACTGATGCGTTCCACGTTTGCCATGTCATGAGAGGAGAAGATGATGCTGGCGCCATTTTGCTTCATTTCGATGATACTGTCTTCGAGCAGTTGGGCATTGACGGGATCGAGACCGCTAAATGGTTCATCAAGGATAATGAGTTTCGGTTGATGAATTAATGTGGCAATCAACTGAACCTTTTGTTGATTCCCCTTAGACAGGTCCTTAATCTTATCTGTCAGTTTGCCCTTAACGTTAAATCGCGCCATCCACTGTGGGAGAGCTTTTCGTGTAACGGCAGGTTGTTGCCCACGAAGGGCAGCAAAGTAGACTACTTGGTCCTGGATAGACATACGGGTGTAGAGGCCACGTTCTTCAGGCAAGAAGCCGACCGTATTGTAGTCAGCTTTTGTCAGGGGATGACCCTGCCATAAAACGGTGCCACTATCAGGTTGTAGAAGGTTTAAAATCATCCGAAACGTGGTGGTTTTGCCAGCGCCGTTTTGACCGATCAGGCCCATGATTTCGCCTTGTTGAATGGTAAATGCTTCGTCCTCAACACCTTGTTTAGGGCCGAATCGTTTTGTTAAGTTTGCTACAGTTAGCATGCGATTACCTCGTTTGGAGTGCGTCATTACCGTGAACATTAACACTGTCAGTATATGAAAAAATGCCACGAATGAACAGAAAATTTGTCTGTTTAGATGGGTTATGGCTTGCATTCGAGTGGGTGGAAAGCGCTAGTATATAGTCACGGTAGTTGTTAACTGCCTTTTATTAAATGGAGGTATGAAAATGGCAACAGTTACAGATACTTATAAGTTAAGTAACGGCATTGAGATCCCTAAAATCGGCTTTGGCACATGGCAGATTCCTGCTGGTGACGTTGCCTACAATTCTGTCGCAAACGCCCTTAAGGTTGGCTATCGGCACATTGATACAGCGAAGGCATACGCAAACGAAGCGAGTGTTGGCCAAGCCATCCGCGATTCAGGCATCGATCGCAAGGACATTTTTGTCACATCAAAATTGCCCGGCGAGACGAAGACATACGACGGTACATTGGCGGATTTTGATGCAACATTTAAAGCTTTAGATATCGATTATTTAGATTTGTACCTGGTTCACGCACCGTGGCCATGGTCACAAATTGGCACTAACCACGATAAAGAAAATGTTGATGTTTGGCGCGCCATGCAGGAAATCTACAAGAGTGGTCGAGTAAAGGCCATTGGTGTTTCAAACTTCAATGTACACGACTTACAAAACGTGATGCAGGATGCTGAAATTGCGCCGATGGTCGACCAAATTCAGTACTACGTTGGTTTCACGGAGCCAAAGATTGTCGACTTTGCTAAGAAAAATAATATTTTGGTTGAAGCCTACTCACCATTAGCAACTGGTGGTTTGCTGAACAACGAGGATGTGGCCGCAATGGCTAAAAAGTACGGCGTTAGCGTCGCCCAACTAGCTTTACGGTTCTGCATCCAAAACGGCTTGCCACCGTTACCTAAAGCTACGAGTGCCGCTCACATTGAGGCGAATAAAGAACTCGACTTTACGATTCAAGATGAGGACATGGACAAGTTGAACAACATGCCTGATACTGCACCATCACATTTTCACAATGCAACACAAGGTTAGGTTGAAACCTTGTTAACTAGTTAAATAAAAGGGTCGCTGCGCAAACAATTTATGTTTGTACAGCGGCTCTTTTTCGTGTCTGGCGTCTGCCGCTCCGTCAAATTGAGACGGACCGTTCCATGGGACCGGCCTCAGCCTCCTGAAAAGCGTAGTCTTCTGCCTCGCTTCAAAGCCGAAGCCCACGTCTTTGAAGCGTCCAGCAATTCTAAGCGGCAAATTGCACCGCTAAGTATTGCATTCACGGAACTATGTCTCAATTTGCCTGCGCTAACTTTAGGGGAACCAGTTTTTGGGCTGATAAAGAACGGATATGTGCGCTCGTTAAATGATATAAGGATGAATTTTGCATATTTATGTGGAACTCGATTTATCATCGTTGCCACTATTTAAATTCACTCTGTTATTGCGATGCTCTTTATTCAAGCACTGTCAAAAAAAGTCTAAACATCAGTAGCCGGCCGGTGAATCTGCCTCAGTGTTTGGCTGGAAGACAGCAATGCTGGCACGGTTATCACGGGTGGGATCGGTGATTAGCTTGATGACATAATCGCTGACGCTGGCGCGCGAAACAATGGTGTTTGTAACTGTAGTGCCACTGGCTGAGGTGTCATAGTCAATGGTTGTGTCATTGGTCATCCAGGCACAACGGATCAACGTATAATTCAAAGTTGAATTTTTGATCACGTCAGCCGCACGAACGGATACGGACATTAAGTCACCGACGGCCTGGTTTTCCCATTCTTTAAACACACCGGTTAGTTCGTTCTCGATACCGATGCCAGTAATCCATAGTAATCTCGAGACGTGAGCTTTTTCCATAGCAGCAGTGATGACTTGTGCCTGCTGCTCATGTTCCGTGTCACCGCCAAGGGTTTCAAAGACAATGTCTTGATTAACCATGGCCCGATTTACCGCAACGGCGTCAGTTGCATCGCCCTCGATAACCGCTTCACGAGCAGGATCAGTAACTGTCAGGCGTGATGCGTTTCTTAAGAACAAGGTTAAGTGGGCATCCGTCTCGTTTAGCAAACGTTCGGTGATCTGGCGGCCGATCGTGCCGTTAGCCCCTAAAATTAAAACATTTTGCATCGTTAATACCTCCCAAACTCAGTTATTTCAACTAAGTGCCGTCAGTATAGAGCCTTCGAGTAACTGTAACGCAAATGAATGTCTAAAGTTTTTTGTGATTTAGCCGCAGACCGTGAACCAATACAAAGAAGTTAATCAACAAGAGTACCGCCAGCACAATAAAACCACGATGCGTGCCTAACTGAGTGCGGAATGTAAAGGAGTGGGCGCTACCAGCCTGTGTCAGCGCGACTACCGCAGACACAATCGCCGTTCCGACAGCCCCGGCGAACTGCTGAACGGTGTTGTAAATAGCGTTACCATCACTTTGTTGCTGGTCTGACAGTGATTTCAGTCCGGTTGTCATGATGTTGCCGAATGCTAGGCCGGTGCCAAACATATAGAGCAGATACCAACTTAAAATGATGCCTGGAGTCAGAGAGCTTGTACCAAACATCATGCCGCCCAACGCGACTAACTGACAGAAAGCGCCTGTCAAAATCGGCCGTGTTGGACCGAAATGGTCGAGAATTGTGCCACCTAGGGGCGCAAACAACGCACCCAGCGCAGCCCCAGGCAGGACGACCAATCCAGCAATTAAGGCACTTTTACCGTTTACGAGTTGCAGGAAGTTTGGCAGGAGAAAGGATAATCCCAGCGCACTGATTTGAACGAGGAAGAATGCCAAGAGGTACCAACTGAAAACGGGTTGACTAAAAACCGTCAACTTAATCAGTGGCTGGTCAATGCGTTTGGAACGCCAAATGAACGCTGCGAGGGCCAAACAACCAATGACGATACCTAAAATAACAGGCCACGGTTGGGTCGTCACGTGGGCCATATTGCTGAGACCAAGGATAAAGCTGATGAAGGTTAGCGCGACTAGTCCCCAACTGAGAACGTCAAAATGGACCTTTTCTGTTTTATTGACTTGCTGAATGGTCAGTAACCCGGTAATCAGCGAGAGTAGCAATAACGGGACGAGAAACATAAAAATGTCCCGCCAGTTGAGGTTGCTGACAATCAGGCCGCCGTATGTCGGTCCTAATGCGGGCGCAACTGCAGTGACTAGGGTACCAATACCCATAAGCAGCCCAATTTTGTCCATTGGTGCCTGCTCTAAAATGATGTTAAACATCAACGGCAGTGCAATCCCAGTTGCAACACCCTGAATGAGGCGTCCTAGAAGAAGTACGCCAAATGTCGGGGCAAACGTATCGACGAGCAGGCCAGCAATAAACAGCAAGTTGGCCGTTAAAAAGAGTGTCCGCGTTTTGAATCGTCGTTTGAGGAAGGACGAAATCGGGACAAACGTCGCAACAATGAGCAGGTAGCCAGTGGTTAACCACTGAACGGTTCCCGTACTGATGTGAAATTGCCGCATCAATACGGGAAAAGTAATATTCATGGCCGTCTCGACAACCACACCGGCAAATGACATTAGACCAGTGGCGAAAATGGCAAGGATCAAGCGACTATTGAGCGTTCGTTGTTGCAAAAAAAGACCTCCTTAAGGTGCAATTAAACGTTACTTCGTTTATATCACAGTCCCGGAAGGTCTCGCTAGAACGAATTTATAAAACCTTTTATGGCAAGCAATTAATCACTGAAATGAATGTTCTTTTGATGAAGTGCAACGGAGTAGCCAACGATGATCAATAGGATGCCAACCGCAGCAAACCAAATCGCGTGAACGTTGAAGGAAAGTTGCAAGAGTGCAGAGATGATGGCACCTGCCGCAAACGCAACCACCAACTCTAGGTAAAGCAGCGCGCTTATCAGTTGGCTACGGTTATGATGAAAATGAAACTCACCGATCGCAATCATGGTCATCTTAAGGTTACCGGTGGAATAAACGCTGTTGTAGCCGTGACCTTCAATGGCATTAAAGGCCGTCGTTTGCATGGCCATGACCATTGCTAACGGTGGTACCGCAAAAATGTTAGACACGCTCCGTGGTTCGAACCCAATGATGATACAAACCATCATTTCGAGTAAGAGGGTGGGGATGCGCCAATAGTGTGTGTTGTGGCGATGCTTAAATAAACTGACAGCCAGTACGCCCAGTGAGAAAAAGAGGATGGCTGCTACCTTTGTCATGAGGCTAGGCAGATTTCGTTTGGCAACGTCGACACTCAGAAAAATGATGTTACCAGTCTGCATGGCCGCCAATGAGCCACCGCGCTGTTCAAATGTATAAGCATCGATAAAACCACCGACCATTGTGAGAGCTACGGCAAGCCGGCGAAGCTGGTAAATCTGGGGAACACCGTCTTTATCTAGGGGCATAATAAACTTCTTTCCGATTTCGTATAAGGAATAGTTTAGCACAACCGCATAAGATTAAAATTCAATGATAAAACGTGAACTAAAATGCAAAAAAATTAATTGTTAATTATTTGAACAGCTTGAGGCACTTAATCCATATGTGAGTAATGATTGACGGGGTGTATTGTTCAAAACTTAATTGTGGGAGTATCTCAAAATGTTGCAATATCAGCATTTTTCACGAGTCACATCAATTGTTGGTAAAACTAATTATTCTTATGATTACGATAAGAACTGTAGCAAAAGCAATAGATGGAGGCGACGAAATGATGATGGAAATTGGTACGCATTCAAAATGGGTGGCCAAGATGGCTCATGGTTTTTCTGCCACACTGATTATGTTTGGAACACTTGGTGGACTAGCATGGAGCCCACCAGCGTCCGCAAAGGCGGAAACGAAGACAAAGCAACAAACTGAGCGTAACGAAGGGACAATCAATGTTTCTGCAAAGGACTTCTTGGAGCGATTTAATCTGAATGGGTCAGCGAAATATAAGTATGATGAGGCAAGTGATACGGGAATTGTAACCCTTACTGAAAACGAACTTGAACAGGCTGGTAATTTTACGTTAAAAGATCGGATCGATCTTGATAAGAGCTTTGAACTGACTGGTTCGGTTAACCTCGGTAGTGATCCAAAGACTACAGGAGCTGACGGTATTGGGTTTGCCTTCCACCCTGGCGATACGAATGCGGTGGGATATCGTGGCGCCAACATGGGAATCGGTGGATTGCAAAATGCCATTGGTTTTCAGCTAGATACTTTCCATAATAGCTATTCAGCCCCAGATCCCAATGGAAAATACCCCAATTATCAGTTAGGGTGGGAAGCCGATCCAAACGTCAATCCATATGGGGCGTTTGTTACAACGGATGGTGAAAAGGGCTGGGCCACGATTGACACAGATACGGTGCAGAAGTTTGATGGTTCAAAGAATATCGATGGTAAATTTAGACCTTTCAAAATTTCTTATGATGGAAAAACACGTTTGTTAACGGTTCAGTATGATGCTGCTGAAGGCGCAAAGTATTGGACATACACGATTCCTAAGGGCGAGCAGTATCAACAGATGGCGATGGCCGTCAGCGCTTCCACTGGGGGTTCGAAAAACAAACACCAGTATAAATTTGATAATTTTAAGTATGAGTCTTGGTCTGGTATTAACGTACGATATGTTCCTGAAGATAAGGATGGTTATCATGACATCGCCGATCCTGAAAGCATGTCAGGGCCAGATGGACAAGAGTACCAAACAGAACAAAAAGACATTGCTGGTTACAAATTTAAAGAAATGGGTAAAGACAGTTTGCCCGCTAGCGGAACGTACAGCGGTACTGGTGGCACGGTCATTTACGTTTATGAATCGACTCAGTCGGACTCGGCTGGTGTTAAAGTGATTCACAAAACGGAAGATGGCAAAATTCTGAAAACTGAAAATGCCACGTACGGAGAGGATTCGAGTGGTAAGCCTTTGCCACCAATTGTTGGTAATCAATATTTTACGCAGCAGGGCACATTTGACGGGTATGTCTTCGTTAAAGTAGATGAAAGCGGCTGGGCGCCAACAGGTTTCTTGGAGAAAGACGAGGGTATCGTGACTTATATTTATCGCGATAAGAATGCGCCAGAACCCGCGATGCCAGTCACGGTTAACCACGTTGATAAGAGCACAGGCAATTTATTGAAAGAAGGATTGGCGACATTTCCAGATGGCTTGTTTGTCGGTCAACGATATACATCGGAAATTGGTGAGTTTCCTGGTTTCAAGTATGTTGGCATCGACGAAAATGGATTGAAGCCTACAGGAATTCTGGACAACAAAGGTGGCGCTGTGACCTATTACTATGAGCCGGAACCAGAGCCTGCTGGAGAAGTGAAGGTTCACTACCAAACTGAAGATGGTAAATTGTTAGGTAGTGCGGATGCCCATTATCCAGACGGTCAACATGTCGGCAAACAATACACAACGAAGCAAAAAGAGTTTGATGGCTATGAATTCGTGAAAGTGGACGAAGAAAAGGGCCTAGCAGCAACTGGTACATTGACCGCTGACGGTGGTGACGTTTACTACGTTTACAAGGCAGTAGAGCCAGATCCCGAACCCGCTGGAGAAGTGAAGGTACACTACCAAACAGAAGAAGGCAAGACGTTAGGTAGTGCGGATGCCCATTATCCAGACGGTCAACATGTCGGAAAGCAGTACACAACGAAGCAAAAAGAGTTTGATGAGTACGAATTCGTGAAAGTGGATGAAGAAAAGGGTTTGGCGGCTACTGGTACATTAACAGCCGACGATGGTGACGTTTACTACATCTACAAGGCAGTGGATCCTGAGCCAGAACCTGCCGGCAAAGTTACCGTTCATTATCAAACGGAAGATGGTCAGTCATTAGGTAGTGCAATGGCCGGTTACCCGGATGGTCAACATGTCGGTAAACAGTACACGACCGAGAAACGTGATTTTGATGGGTACGAATTCGTGAAAGTCGATGAGGAAAAAGGCTTAGCGGCTACTGGTACATTGACAGCCAATGACGGAGATGTTTACTACATCTACAAAGCCACCGAAACGCCTGATCCCGATCCCGAACCTGCTGGTAAAGTGATGGTTCGTTATGTCACCGATGATGCTGAACCTAAGGAGTTAAAGGATTCCGAAGAGGCCAAGTATTTAGATGAACAGGTTGTTGGTGGGCGTTACCAAACGACTAAGTATACGTTTGAGGGATACAGTTTCAAAGAGGTGTCCAGCGATGGCCTGCCGGAAAGTGGTTACTTGACCGTTGAGGGTGGCACAGTGACGTATGTTTATTCGAAAGAAGATGACCCAGCAAAATGTGGGCGGGTTCACGTGACTCATCAGACGGTTGATGGCGAGAAACTGGATAGTCACGAAGCAGATTATCCAAATGGTCAGGCAGTTGGTGAACGGTATGAAACCAGTCCACGTGATTTTCGGCCACTGACCTACCTGTTTACGACGGAGGACAGTGACCCTGCGACGGGTACGTTAGAAGAAGCGGACAAACAGGTAACGTTCGTTTATGGCGACGCTGATGACAACTTGCCAAATGTGAAGGTTGAATATAAAACGGAAGATGGCGAGTTGCTCGGCAGTGCCGTAGCAACATATCCAGAGGGTCAAGAAGTGGGTAAACCGTATCAAACAGTCCAACGGGGCTTTGACGGATATAGCTTTGTTAGGATAGATGCCGCTGGTCTAGCCGCTAATGGAGACATTCCAGAAGGCGGTGGCACGGTAACTTATCTTTATCGGGCTAATCCAACAGATCCAACACCGGGTGAACCGGACCCTGATCCAGATCCAACAGATCCAGAGCCATCACCCGTACCAGATCCTAAGCCAGATCCGGAACCGACACCGGAACCATCCGATCCGACAGAACCGTCAAATCCAGGAGATGAATCCAGTTCCGGTAGTTCGGAATCAGGCAACAGTAGTTCTAACACGGATAGTTCTGATGCTGAATCAAACGGTAACGACGTCAACAACGGTTCTAACATTGGCGGTGGAAACGGCAATGCCAGTAACTCTGATAGTTCGAGTGTAGCTGGCAATGGATCAGGGACAACAACTTCAAATTCTTCATCGTCAGCAGGTAATCAGAATGCTGACACTGGAAAAGAAAATTCAAATAATCAGCAACAAGCAACGACCGGTAACACAAACACTGATAACCAGTTAACTAACGGTCAATCACAAAACTATCCAGTAACCGATGTGCTGGGTGAAGTTCAACAATCGGGGCTGGTGAGTGAAGAATCAAGTACTGAACAGGCAACGTCTTCTGTTGAAGAAGCGACTGCCACAAATGATTCAGGTCAAGCACTAGCGGGTAATCAACCGGCAATGGCACAGATTGATCCCGGCGAACCAGCAACTAAATCATCAGCTAAAAAGGATTCAGGTGGTTTACCATTCGTGGGTCAACGTACAGAAGCGCTAGTTACTATTGGCGTTCTCGCATTGCTAGTAACGTTTACAGGATTCTACATGTTTAAAAAACGGTTTAAAAAGTAATCTCCGAGCTTAACTGAAAGTACTGACTGTAATTGGTGTACCAAGTGACAATTACGGTCAGTGCTTTTTGATAGGTTGCGTCTGAAAACGAGTTAGCGTAGAGTAAATTGCATCTCTTTTTACAAAAAAATGAACGGATAAGAAAGGAAACCTCATGGCACAAACACCGCCCAAACAACTTGCTCGTAAGCTAACACATCGTCACATTCAAATGATTGCGTTGGGCGGCACGATTGGTACTGGCCTATTCTTGGGCTCTGGTAGCGCGATTCACCAAGCTGGACCGGCCATCATTTTAGCCTATGCCATAGGTGGCTTCTTTTGTTATTTAATGATGCGTGCTCTGGGTGAGTTGTTGCTGTCTGATTTCAAGAAAACCTCTTTTTTAGACTTTATTCAAACGTATTTGGGCAAACGCGCAGGTTTTGTCATTGGCTGGATTTACTGGTTGTGTTGGCTGAGTCTGGCCATGGCCGATTTAACGGCAACTGGTATTTACTTAAAGTACTGGTGGCCGGGCTTGCCCCAGTGGCTACCGCCACTGATAATTATTGGCCTTCTCGTTTTGATCAACCTGATGTCCGTCGGTGCGTTTGGTGAGCTAGAATACTGGTTTGCGATGATTAAGGTGGTCACCATTGTGGCATTAATTGCCGTTGGGGTCATTTTGCTAGCAACACAAGTAAACGTTAATGGGCACACGGCTAATTTAGCGCGATTGTGGCAGCATGGTGGTTTCTTCGCCACTGGCTGGTCGGGCTTCTTGACTTCATTTACACTGGTCATTTTTGCCTTTACTGGGATTGAAATGCTGGGGCTGACTGCAGGCGAAACAGCCAATCCACAGACAGAATTGCCGCGTGCTATCAACAGCCTGCCGATTCGGATGATTCTGTTTTACGTTGGCGCGTTGTTTGCGATGATGATCATCTATCCATGGCAACAGTTGCCAGTTCACAGCAGTCCATTTGTACAAGTATTTAACGGCCTAGGAATTAAAGCGGCCGCTGGTGTGATTAACTTTGTGGTATTGACTGCGGCTCTATCTGCGGCCAACAGCGCCCTGTTTAGTACGAGTCGGACGTTATTTGTCCTGGCCAATATGGGTGGTGCACCGAAACGACTCAAAAAGGTTAACCGGCTTAACGTACCTAGACCAGCGATGCTCGTTTCTGCCTTCATTCTATTGCTGACCGTACTGTTAAACTACTTACTGCCAGGAACCGTCTTTACGTTAGTGGCCAGTATGTCGACGATTAACTTTATCGTTGTATGGATGGCACTGATTGTGTGCCATCTACGTTATCGCCGACAAACGAAGCAGCCAAGTCAATTATTTGCGATGCCGCTGTTTCCTATCAGTGATTGGATAACGTTGGTCTTTTTTGGTCTCGTCATCGTTGGACTGTTTTTCGATTCTCAGCGTTGGTGGATGGTGTTCGGTGCCGGCGCTATCATACTGGTGTTGACGCTAATCAGCCGGGTTGTCGTGAAAGAATCCTGATTATCATTGAGTTTTAGTTTATAAATTAATGTGAGACATGATTGTGACTCAGTTTGATACCGTTGTAGTGGTGGGAACCGCCAAACGGCAATCAACGAGTCGCAATTTTTTTATGGCTTTCATAGGCGTTAACTTTGCGAGGGTTCATAGGCGTTTGTTAAAATTATTGCAACGAGTCGTGCATGACAGCGGTTATGTAGCGATCGATTCCACCGAAGTTAGACTGAGAAAGGACTGAGGCGATGAACCAGATTGCACACGCTAAAGAAGAACGGCGTGACTTTATCCATCAGGGATTAAGCGCCAAAGAAGTTAAGGACCGTCAAGCACTTGACGGTAAGAATGAATTGCAGGAACAAAAACCACCGAGTATTTGGCGGAAGCTACTTCAACAGTTAACGGAAATTACAGCCATTATTTTGCTGGTTGCCGTTGGGATATCCACCTATATGGCAATTGCGCTCGATGGCGGTTGGACTAAGCCGATCGTTATCGGAGCGATCGTCATCTTAAACGTTGCGATTGGGCTATATCAAGAGCAAAGCGCAGAAAAGGCGTTGGCAGCATTGAAACAAATGAGTGTGCCGACTGCTAAGGTGCGTCGCGATGGTACCGTCCAGGAGATTGCGGCAGCTGACATTGTCGTTGGCGACGTGGTGCTTCTCAACGCCGGTGACCGGGTACCAGCTGACGGTTTGCTGGAAAGTGTAACCGCACTAGCTGTGGATGAGGCCATTTTAACGGGTGAAAGCGAAGCGGTTGAAAAGTCACTGACCGGTAACGGTAAGGATGTCGAATCAATCGGTGATCAAGTTAACCGGGTATTTGCCGGGACGTCGGTTACTCGCGGATCAGGGACGATGATTGTCACGGCCATTGGGATGGCGACGGAGCTCGGTGAAATTGCTGGTTTATTGAATAAGACCAAACTAAAGCAGACGTTGTTGCAAAAACGGTTGTCACGTTTAGCGCTAACCCTAACTGGTGTTGCCATTGCTGGTGGGGTGCTGATCTTTATGCTCAGCATGACACAGCAGCTGGGCAGCGTTGCTGACAATTTGATGATGGGTGTCTCACTAGCTGTAGCGGCAGTTCCGGAAACGTTGCCAGTGATTGTGACCATCAGTTTGGCGGTCGGTGTCCAGAAAATGGCCAAACGACATGCGATTATCCGTCAAATCAGTGCCGTTGAAACAATCGGGAGCATTGATGTGATTGCTTCAGATAAGACGGGGACCTTAACCCAGAATCAGATGACAATTACGCGACTGTGGGTGCCTGGTGAGCAACCGGCCGACATTAGCAGAAATGGTGAACTCGATGTCTCTGCCACTCGACTATTACGTTATTTTGGTCTGGCTACGAATGCCACTATCGTCACCACGGATGATGGCGAACAGACCACTGGCGATGCGACCGAACTGGCTATCGTTCGATTAATGCAACAACACGGTTTGTCGAGAAATAAATTTGAACAAGAAGCGCCACGTGTGGCAGAACGGCCGTTTTC
The DNA here is from genome assembly GCF_009863985.1 of Furfurilactobacillus milii. Lineage (GTDB taxonomy): Bacteria > Bacillota > Bacilli > Lactobacillales > Lactobacillaceae > Furfurilactobacillus > Furfurilactobacillus milii_A. Next base: position 42,468 of record NZ_WEZT01000040.1, read on the forward strand.
ATCGGATGTGAAGTCTATGGCAACGCTCCATGAACTGGCGGAAGGTAAGTTTCTACTGATTGTCAAAGGGGCTGTAGATCGTTTACCGGTTAAACTTTCCCAAACAGAACGCCAACGTTTGGACGACGTACATGATGCGTTTGCACATGACGCACTGCGGGTGCTGGCCGTTGGATACCGTGTCTTTGACAGTGATCCAGGGCGTGACTGGGAGAAGTTAGAAGGAGACCTAACCTTTGCAGGGATTATTGGTCTGATTGACCCACCACGACCTGAAGCCGCACCAGCCGTTCAACAAGCACGTGAGGCAGGCATCAAGCCAGTGATGATCACGGGTGACCACAAGGAGACTGCCAGAGCGATTGCCGAGCAAATTGGGATTTACCGCGATGGTGACCTAGCCGTTTCTGGCCGTGAGTTGAATGCTTGGAGTGATGAAGAACTAGCTGACAAGGTTGAACAGGTCAGCGTGTTTGCCCGGGTGTCACCTGAAGACAAAATTCGGATTGTTAACGCTTGGCAGAGTCATGGCAAAATCGTGGCAATGACCGGTGATGGGGTCAACGATGCGCCCGCATTAAAGGCTGCAGATGTTGGTGTGGCAATGGGTATCACAGGAACCGAAGTAGCGAAAGGCGCCGCCGATGTCATCCTGACTGATGATAACTTTGCTACGATTATTGACGCCGTTGATTCTGGACGGACGATTTACCAAAACATCCTTAAGGCTGTCGAATTTTTGGTCGGCGTTAACTTCGCCCAAATCTTCTTAATGATCGGTAGCGTGTTAATGGGTTGGGGTGCGCCGCTGATTGCAGAACAATTGCTACTCATTAACGTGCTGGCCGACGGGATTCCTGGTTTCTACCTGGCCCGCGAACCAGGTGAAAGATCAGCGATGAAGCGCCCACCGATTCCAAATGAGCAGAGTATTTTCGCGAACGGCCTTGGCAAACGAATGGCGTGGCGGGCCGGTATCTACACGGTACTTACGCTAGGCATTTACGCATTGGGCCGCTTTGGCTTAACAGATAACAAAGCCGTCGTTGGTTCCACAATGTTGTTTCTTGTCTTGGCACTGGGGTCAATGATTGATATTTACCCAATCAAACGGCGTGAACCGATGACATGGGCATCAATTAGAGCGAACCACTCACTCAACCTCGCATTGGGCATTGCAGCCGCAATCATCATTTTGATTGCACTTATTCCAGCGTTGCAAGGGGCGTTTGGATTGACGAGCTTAACACCCGTACAATGGCTGATCAGTCTTGTCGCTGCACTTGTGCCAACCGCGATCCTAGAAGGATTAAAGCGGCTGGATTGGCGCAAACGTTCAGACGCAGTGGTCACAGAATAGCCATAGAAACTCACTAATTTTATGATTAGTGAGTTTTTTGTTGACTTTGTGTCGATAACGACATAATATGATCAATGTCGTTACCGACAATAATAAAAAAGAGGCAATTAATTATGACAAAAAAGTTTGTAACACTAGATGATTTCTTGGGCACTCACTTTATTTACACGTACGACAATGGCTGGGAGTACGAATGGTACGCTAAAAACGACCACACCGTTGATTATCGGATTCATGGCGGAATGGTTGCAGGCCGTTGGGTAAGGGATCAGCAGGCTGACATCGTGATGTTAGTGCCAGGCGTTTACAAAGTCACCTGGACGGAGCCAACCGGGACTGATGTGGCGTTGGACTTTATGCCAAATGATAATAAAATGCACGGGACGATTTTCTTCCCTAAGTGGGTTGAGGAACATCCAGAAATCACGGTGACCTTCCAAAATGAGCACATTGATTTGATGGAAGAATCACGTGAAAAGTACGAAACGTATCCTAAGTTAGTGGTGCCAGAATTTGCGTCCATCACATATGTAGGCGAAGCAGGTCAAAACAACGAATCTGTTATCAATGAAGCACCATACGATGGGATGACTGATGATATTCGCGAAGGTCGCTACTTTGACGACAACTACCAGCGCATTCGCAAGTAGTTTATAATAGTTTCAAACAAACGATAGATTGTGAGTGTGCGTTATGCCGAAACCAAGAATTTTGCCAAACGTTATTTTGGGGTTATTAGATAATCATCCCAATATGTCTGGCCGTGACATCGAAAATGAATTTCAAACAGAAATTGGCGAATTCTGGCAGGCCTCGCATAGTCAAATTTACCCAGAATTAAAACGGATGTTGACTGATGGCTGGATCAAAATCGCCACTGAGTACGTGGATGAGGATGCCAAGGTTATTCGCTACGAGATTACAGCAGATGGTCACGACCACCTGTTGGATTGGTTGCACGAACCAATTACAGCCGAAAATGATGCGTTGAGTTCATTGAAGCTCTACTTTATTCATGATCGTCACAGTCCAACATTGGCGAAAATATTGCGGACGCAGGTAGAACTGCACACGAAAAAATTGAGCCATTTGCGACAACGACAACAACAACTTTTTTCCAAGGATGCTCAGATTGATCAACAATATGGTCACTTTTTGATTTTGACCCGCGCCATTGAACGAGAAGAAAACAATGTTGATTGGTTACAACGAACACTAGCTGGGTTGAAGTAACTAACTGGGGACTGAATCAAGGCTGATTGTTAGAACTAGATAAGCATGTAGATAACGAAACAGACTTTATGGGGAATGTTGGTCCTCATAAAGGCTGTTTGTTTTGTTTGAAATCGTCTATGACAAGTACTTGGTTTTATAACTGGCTAGTAACGCGGTCGCCCAGAATACCTCTATTTCTGCTTACGAGCCTGTCGTTGAGCTTGTTTTTGAGCCTGCTTGCGTGCTTGCTGTGTTTGACGCTGCAAACGTGGATCCTTTTGACGCTGTTCTTTAAACCAAGATTCCCATTGTTGTTTTTGAATTTGGGTTAACCGACCGCCTTGCCGAAGTTGGTCCTGCAATTGGGGATCATCGCTTTGGTCTAGCCACTGTTGCCAGTAGTTGCGACGACGGGAATTTGAACGCGGTGTTTTCGGTGCACGGGGTGAAGGCGACGGTTTAACATTGGTTGCCTTGGCCTGTGCAGACGTTGCGGCAGGTGTTCGGACGGGCGCTTGTGTTGAAACAGGCTGGTCGATTAGGCTATCAGCGTCAGCATCGTCGACCGGTGTTTGCAAAGCTACGTCAGCGTTGTCGACTGCTACGGGATTCTCTGCGTTTGCTTTTAGCATGGCTGTGATTTTTTCTTGCTGTTCTCGGAAGGCTTTGCGGTCAGCCGTGGAGAAATCAAGGAAGTCTTTGCGCTGATCCGGCGTTAATTGCTAAACGTCGTACATTTCCTGACGATCACTGCTACTGCTCAGAAAATTCCAGATTGGGTAGGCGAGGAAGAAAATGATGGCCCATGTGGGTTTGAAGTAGGCGAGGATGATGGCCGCAATGCTGATGGCCATTTGGATCCGGTTATTAAAGCCGAATATTTTGATGTAGACCTGCGCCATGTCCGACTTGTTGGTGTATTCAAAATGAATGATCGACTGGGTGAGAAAACGGAAAAGGACGCTGACAACTGCGGATAAGAGGCCGTAAGCCATCACGGTTACTCGGGTCGTATTAGTGGCCATCATGCTGGTGAACAGTGGCATCAATGACAATGCCGCGAGAAACACAAAGTCCATAATCAGAATGCGATAGGTCATCGAATTAATTTCGTCAAACGCCGTGGCGTGCGAGTACCACATGTTAGCGACGTAGAAGAAACTGATAAAGTAGATGCCAATTTCCTTTGCTAATGATAAATAGGCGGACGGCGAATCTGTTACGACGCCGTGCAAATCAAGTACCATGATGGTGATAATAATGGCGATGATGGCATCACTGAATGCATCAAGTCGCACTTTAAGCTTATCCATAACTGCTCCTCGATAAGAATAGTTTAGTTTGATTGTACACGTTTATGCTGTTCACAAATCGATAAACACAAATGTTTGCCATTTGAGATGAAGAAATTTATGGTAATCGTGTAAGTAACTAACAATTTGTAAGGAAGCGACTTAGATGGCAGTATTCAGTGCATATTCACAAGATGAAATCTTAGATGCTTTAAAGCAAGCAACGCCACACGCTGACGTGTACACGGACGCAGATAGTTTGGCCAAACACAAGAACGATCCTAATGGCATTGGTGATGCAGATGGTGACTTGTTAGCCTACGTTGAGGTGGGCGATACGGATGATGTGAAGGATGTTTTGAGCGTAGCCCGCCGCTTTCATATTCCAGTCGTTCCGCAAACGACGGCGACGAGCACGGTTTCCGGCTCTGATGCAGAGGCCGGTGCCATCATGTTATCAACGATTCGCATGAATAAAATTTTGGACATCAGCCGTGAGGATTCAGTGGCAGTTGTCCAACCAGGCGTGATCAACCAAACGTTGAACGATGAAGCCAATAAAGTTGGTATGTTTTATGCACCCGACCCTGGTTCACGGCCGATTTCTGCAATTGGTGGTAATGCTTCAACCAACGCCGGTGGGATGAGCACTGTTAAATATGGTGCCACTCGTGATTCTGTTTTGGGTTTGAAGGTTGTCTTAGCTTACGGCCGTGAACTCAAGTTAGGCGGGCGGACGTTTAAACAGGCGTTTGGCTATGACCTGACGCACCTATTCGTTGGTTCGGAAGGCACGCTAGGGATCATTACTGAAATCACAGTGAAGTTATTCCCAATTCCGCTTGGTCACGCGGTGATGGGGTTGGCTTTCTTCGATAACATGACCAAACTGTCAGAGGCAGTAACGGAAGTGCGGGCATCTGGTGTCTATCCGGCAATGTTGGAAGCTTTGGATGCTAATACTGTTGCGGCTTTGGATAAGTATGAGGGTACGCATTACGCTGACAATAGTGGTGCGATGCTGATCCTTCGTTTGGACGTCGGTGGTGATGAAGCGTTAAAGGTTACTGAAAAAGTGTTGAACGATCATGGCGCACAACACATTCACGTGACTTCCGACGATGCCGAGATGAAGGCCATCGAAAAGTTGCGACAAGACATGTTACCAGGGGTCTTTGCCGGACACAATCACGTTATGGAAGATATGGCCGTGCCAATGTCTAAGTTGGCACCAATGATGGATTACGTCAGCGAAGTAGCCGATCAACTTCACGTGCAAATCTTTACCGCCGGCCATGCTGGTGATGGTAACGTTCACCCAAGTATCGTTTGGCCTAAGGAGCAAACGGAGGTGCCGGAGAATGTTATCAAGGCACTGCAATTGATGTTTCGCAAAGCCTTGGCACTCGGTGGGACGATTTCTGGTGAACACGCGGTTGGTATGTTGAAGAACCAGTGGGTCAACGAAGAACTCGGCGATGATGTTGACATGGTTCAACACCAAATCAAGTCGTTGCTTGATCCGATGGGGATTCTGAACCCGAAACGGAAAATCAATTAGGCACACAATTGCTACACCTTTGATGCGACTATAGAAAACGACCTACACAGGTAATGTTCCAAACCTCGTGCAGGTCGTTTTTTTGATTTTGATGTTGCTTGCGGTTGTCAACAGTGACACACTCGCCGTGGGACCGGTTCAAGCCTCTTGAGAACCAGAGTCTTTCACCTCGCCGTGAAGCCTCCAAAACCGAGTCTTCACGACCGTCCGTAACCTAAATTCGGAAAACCACCGAATTAACGTTACCTTCACGGCTCGGTATCACTGTTGACGCCCTTCAGCTAGAATAACTGCAAGTCTACTGTACCGTCTCAGTTTGCATTGAACTAATCTTTTCAATTATGGGCGTGGAACAGATTAGCTGTTTTATCATGTGCAATGTGAGCGGAACTGACGTGAAACAGAGTTCCGTGTCTGTAACACTTGGCGGCGAGAATTTGGCCGCGTAGTGTTACGGGACGACTTCTGAGACGGGCTGTGGCTCAGAATCGAGGTGGAAAACCGCGGTTTGTGCGGGTTGAGACCGGTCCCAGGGAACGGCGTTTCAGGTCAGTGGAGCGGTGTAATGCATTAATGACACATGTTAGCTTTGTGTCCAACTACCATCGGCATAGTTGATGGTGGCGCCATTCTGAGCGTTGAATACGTAAACGTTAATGTTGAGGGCTTGGCCGTCATCCGTCGTGCTGACTGCCTGGACATGAGTGCCACGAGGAACGAGTTCGTTGCCTTGGTACAGAGGGGTGACAACGTAATAAACGGGGATGTTTGGCCGTTCTCTGACAAAGTCACGAATTGCGGTTTCAGCGTAAGCCATCCCACCAGCAGTGCTTTGGCTACGTCCGTTTGTACCAACGTTTTGAGCACGAGTGCCAGTCGTTAAGTTGTTGCGCTGCATGATGGCATTGCTACTGGTGTCAGGCCCGCCAAGATTACCAACTAACGACCAAGCCAGTGTGTGGGAACGGTTGTAGAAATAACCGCGATAACCATTTAACTGGGCAATGCGATTATTGCCTTCGTAGCCTGTTGGATCGGCGCTTTCAGCAAAGGAAGGTCGCTTCATTGCGGCTGTGGCACTGACACTGTTGTAAGTGACCAACGCTTGACCGGCTTGACTACGGCCCAGCGTATCCGGCGAGTCAATCGTGTACCAGGCTTGTTCATGGTTGTGCTCTAAGGCATCATGAATTTGTAAACTGGTTAAGGTTGATTTGCCCAAACTGACGTAGTTTTCTGGATACTTATTTGCGTCAAATTGTAATGCCAGTAATTGACTGTCCGTCGCGTCACGAGGCACATCGGCGGTAGTTGGCGTTGTTTGTGTGCTGCCTGAATTACTACTGAACCAGTTTTCAGCTTGCTTGGTCCAGTGACGGTAATGACGGCGCATTGTGGTGACTTGGCGGGGGCCATGGGTAAAGGCCTTGACCTCGGTGTTATTAGTCGAAAAAAGGTAACCGAACACCAACACTGCAATGGTTGCCAAGACGGTAACAAGTTTGCGTTGCTTTAGTTTGAAACGTTTCTTTTTCATGATTCAATCCTTATTTTCTTTGTTCTTGTCTGCCACTTAATAGTTTACTCGCATGGCAAACGAAAAGCAGTACTGTCAACAAAATTGACGGTACTGCTTCTTTTGTAAATTAAGTGTTATTAGTTCATGCGTGGCTGTTTACGTTTGTGCCACTGCATCCGAATAATCTTGTCGGCTTCAGTAACGACTAACGTGACAAACCCGGAGCCAATCGCCAATCCCCATTGACTCCAACTCATTGGACCAGTCTTGAAGATATCCTGCATAAACGGAATGTATGCTTGCGCGAGTTGCAGCAACATCAGTGCAGCAATGACGACAAATGCCATTTTGTTCGTCCAGAAGTTCTTTGAGAAGGCCAGATGTGGACTGCGAATGTTGAACAGGTAGAACACCTTACCTAACACAATGACGTTAACGGTAATCGTGCTGGCAATGACTTGGCTGACGCCGTTATTGGTGAGCCAGTCAAACGCCCACAGTCCCATCGCCGCTATTAAGACGGACACATAGGCCATTTGGAACACGTCATGTTTGTTCATCAGGGTTGAACCAGTTTTCCGCGGACGTCGCTGCATAATGCCTTGTTCAGCCGGTTCGAAAATGAACGCAAACTGAATTGTGACGGCTGAAACCATGTTGATCCAGAGCAATTGCGTTGGGACCAATGGCAGTTTTTGTTGCATCAAAATACTGAATGCGACAATTAAACCTTCGGCAAAACTGGTTGGCAACAGAAAGGCGATGGTCTTCTTGATGTTGTCGTACAGTCGCCGGCCTTCACGAATGGCTTTTGTCATCGTCGTAAAGTTATCGTCGACTAAAATCATGTCGGCCGCATCTTTTGCTACATCGGTCCCTTTGATACCCATCGCAACACCAATATCGGCGCGTTTCAAAGCAGGCGCATCGTTGACACCATCACCAGTCATCGCCGTAATCTTCCCGTTTTCCTGGTAGGCTTTGATGATGGCCAGTTTGTTGCTTGGCGTCGTCCGGGCAAACACATCATATCGATTGATGTTGGCACGGAGTTCGTCAGGTGACATGTCATCTAGCTCAGCACCCGTGATGGTTTGGATGTTATCTGCCAAACCAAGTTGACGGCCAATGGCAGTTGCCGTGTCAGGATGGTCACCGGTGATCATTTTAACTTTGACCCCGGCAGTTCGCATTTCTTTTAACGCATCAATAACTTCTTCACGTGGCGGGTCAATAATCCCGACGATCCCGAGAAAGTCGACACCATCGCGCAATGTTTCGTGTGTGACTTCGCTAACGTCTTTGCCCACGAGTTTACGGCCCACTGCCACAACCCGTTTGCCTTGAGTAGTTAAGTCGTGAATGACGTCGTTCCAGTGATCGACATTAAAAGTCGGGTCAGCTGCCTGCGCCATTTCATAAAGTTTGTCAGGAGCACCCTTTACGAACACTTCATGTTGACCATCTTCACGGACACTGAGGCGGGCGATGTAACGATAGTCGGAGTCAAACGGAATGCGGTCCAACTCCTCAAACGCAGGCTCGTCCATGCCACAGCCTTTGTGGTATAGCGTGAGAAAGGCACCATCAGTCGGTTCACCATTCAGGATCCACTGGCCATCTTCTTCTTGTAGCATGGTATCGTTGGCTTCGAAACCACTGATTAACAGTTCCTTCAAGATTGGGTCATCCTGAACGTTAACTGGTTGACCATTTGCCATAATCTGACCTTTAGGTTGATAGCCAGTTCCTGTAACTTGATACTGATGATTCTTAGTAATGATATCCTGAGCTGTCATTTCGTTCTTCGTTAACGTCCCGGTTTTATCCGTGGCGATAATGTCGACAGCACCTAGCGTTTCTACGGAAGGTAACGTCTTAACGATTGCTTTGTTGCGCGCCATCGTGTTCACGCCCATTGCGAGAATGACGGAAGTTGAAGCCGGCAACCCTTCAGGCAGGGAACCTACAATCATGGTGATGATTGCTAGTGCGAGGGTTGGTAACGCATATAAGTGGCGCACCCAACCAAAGATAAACAGTGCAATGGCAACGGCGATGATGAAGTAGGAAATCCAGGTTCCCAAACGATCGAGTTCCTTCATCAATGGCGTTTTGGTTTGTTTGACATCCGTTACATCATCGGCAATTTGACCAAGTTCAGTGTCGTGTCCAGTTGCCGTGACGATCCCAGTAGCACTCCCATTAGTTACGGCAGTGCTGGCGTAGGCCATGTTTTCACGCTCAGCTAGCGGTGTTTTACTGTCTTTCAGTGGATCAAAGTTCTTAAGCACAGAATCTGGTTCACCGGTCAAAGCCGATTCTTGAATCCGCAGATTATCAGAATCGAGAATCCGCATGTCGGCAGGGACATTGTCACCCGCCTCCAGATAGACAATGTCACCGGTTACTAACTCGGTGGCCGGCACGTCTGTCCGTGCACTGTCCCGAATAACCGTGGCTTCGGTAGACAACATCGACTTGATTTTATCAAGCGCGTTGCTGGCATTGACTTCCTGAAAGTAGCCAATCAAGGCATTAATAATGACTACCAAACCGATAACGACGGCGTCGGAATAGTGACGAATGAAAAGGGTAAAAGCAGCCGCAAATAGCAGAATGTAGATGATTACGTTGTTAAACTGACGCAGGAATATCAACCATTTTGGTGTGACATGAGCCGTCAGTTCATTTGGCCCATTTTTTGCCAGTCGGTCGGCTGCAGTTTCGGCCGTTAGCCCTGTTTCGAGATCACTATGAAAGTGATCCAAAACCTCGGTTTCCGTTTGTACATAGACGGGACTCGGTTTGGGGTCAGGTGCATCAGGTGCGGTATTTGGGTTCTGTGACATTAAATGAAGACTCCTTCTGAATTAAGTTAGTTTTAGTGAGAAAAGTATATCATGTCAGCTTGCCATCATTAAAGCAATATCGTTTCGAAATATAATGGCTAAAGAGTAAAACCTTATTGGTGATTTAAGGTTCTGTTTGTGGTGACTTGTCGCTTGCGGTTGTCAACAGTGACACGCTCGCCGTGGGACCGGTTTAAGCCCGAAGTTCACGGTCTTTCGCCTCGCCACAGAGCCTCGTGACCCGCGAGTCTCTGTGCCCGTCCGTGCTGTAAATTCGAGAAAATCATTCGAATTAACACCACCTTCACGGCTCGGTATCACTGTTGACGCCCTCCAGCTAATCTAGCAGTAAAATTTACAAAAATATCCTTTCGTCCCAATATCTTGGCGGATGAAAGGATATTTCTTAAAAGAGTGGAGCTGAGTTGAAACAGAGTCCGAGGTTGAAGACCCGGACTTTGGGGCTGAGACCGGTCCCAGGGAACGGCGTTTCAAGTCAGCGTAACGGGTACGATGTGGTACTTTTGCCAGTGCAAAGGCAGGTCCACACAGATATCTATTTTTGTGACTCATCGAACAGCCGCATCAAATTGTCGACGAAACTGTCATCGCGATCGATAGCAGGATTCGTAAACCAGCCGACACTTTCGCTGACAACTTCACCGATGATCATGGCCCGGACACCACGGGAGATGGATAGTTGTTGTACGGGATCGCTGACAAAATCGCCAATGTATCGTTGCATCATTTCGGATAAATGACGTGTTTCGTTGAAAGCTGACAGGTGGTCGGGCAGTCCAGACGTTCGCATCACCGCTAGTGATAGGTCCAGGTTTTGGCGACCATAGTTACGGATGGTAGTGGCCATTTTGATCAGTGCCTCCCGACCATTTAAATCGAAGCAGGCCGTTTGGACTTCTTGATTAAGGGTTGCGAAAAAGTTTGTTGCCACACCAAGCAGCAGGTCGTTATGATTTTTGAAGTAGAAGTAAAGGGCCTGCGTTCGACAGTTAAGTGCCTTGGCGATGTTACCAAACGTAGCGGCGTCCGCGCCGTCAGCTTTAATTAGGTCTGTGGCCGTTTGAATGATTTTTTCAGCAGATAAATCGCGTTTTTGAACCATGAATTAATGACTCCTTCATAGAAAGTGGTTTGTTTATATTTACATTTTACAACATGTAAATTATACTTACAAAGTGTAAAATAAAAAGAGATGTGAGTTTTGAATAATGAAATTACGATTTCCGTTTTCAGATAGGATAATTCCTGATCAGTATGGTGGCAATGCGATTTCTTCGGAAAAGGTCGAAGGGGTGACCCCAAAATCATTTCCGTTTGAGATTCTTGACATAAGTAGTGCTACCAAGGTGGTGGCCTGGAAGCTGATTGACTACGATACGGTGCCTATGTTTGGGTTTCCGTGGACACACTGGCTGGTCGCTGATGCGCCTGTTGAAGGTCAGTCCTTAATTGTGCCGGCAGATTTTAGTTGCCACACGAACGTGCCTCAGGGTGAAAACAGTTTGCACTCTATCATTCAGGATTTACGGGCACCGTGGTGGAAATTGCGTGCTCAACACACGTGGTTGGAGCAGCACTACGCCGGTCCACGGCCAAAATCAGGAACACATCACTATCAATTGACTGTTTATGGGTTCGCACAACCGTTGGGATTGCAACAAGGCTTTTCCTTAGCCGACTTGATGGCGCATGTGAACGACGAGGACATTACGGAAATGGCATTTCAAAATTTGCTGTACACCAAGGTTTCGACCAACAAACAGAGTGAGACTGATTAATGTTGTTTAGAGAGAAGGATAAACCATGTTGTGGATTGAGTTAATTATTACCGGTTTTATTATTGGTACGCTGGTGATTTCGATGGGTGGCGGTGGTGCGGCCATCTATTTAGGCGTATTAACGGGCGTCTTTCACTTGCCGGCTGCTGTAGCGGCCGCAACCTCACTATTTACGGCATTTCCATCGCTATGTGTCGGCGCCTACAGTCATTATCGCACGGGAAATGTAGAAGCTAAAGTTGGTAATCGGATGTTACTGGCAGCGTTGCCTGCGACCATTGTTGGTTCTTTGTTATCACCGTTTATACCGACCAAAATCTATACCTGGGTGATCGCGATTATCTTGGTGCTGCTCGGCGTCCAAATTATTGCACGTCAGTATTTGCCACACCGGAATAAAACGGCCAACGGTGATACCAAACGGATTCAAGCAATCGCATTCGGTATCTTAAGTGGCCTAATGGTTGGTGTTGCCGGGTTAAGTGGTGGCGGTCCAATCTTAGCTGGCTTATTACTAATGGGGTTAGATACCGTGCATGCCGCTGCGACCTCCTCATACGTGTTAGTCGGTACGACGCTGATCGGGTTGCTCTTTCACATGTCCAGTGGCCACGTGGATTGGTCCATTGGTTTTGGTCTCATGATTGGGGCAATCATTGGTGCAGCTTTAGCCCCAATTATTATTAACCGGTTAAACAAACGGGTGCTAAACTTGGTCTTGCAGCCAATGATGGGATTGTTATTAGTAGTCATGGGCTTGAGGATGATTCTTTAATCCGTTTGCCTGAATTAAGAAAAAATAAGTTGCAAAAAATTTAAATTGGCCGATAGCATTGATGTTATCGGCTTTTTTCGTGTTTGAATTCGTGAGCGGGTCTTGCATCATAACTGTGCAAGTTTTACAGTATGTGTGTTAGAAGAATTAGAATGATTCTAAAACATACGATGGAGGTTAACTATTTATGAGTAAAACAAAAATCGTTATTGTCGGTGCATCACATGGTGGTCACGAATCAGCAATTGAACTGTTGGATAAGTATCGGGACGTGGATGTCACGATTTATGAAGCAGGTGATTTTGTCTCATTCATGTCATGCGGGATGGAATTATTCTTGGAGGACAAGGTAACCGCGCAAGAAGACGTCCGTAACTTTAAACCAGAAGACATTACCAGCAAGGGTGGTCACGTCTTCAACAATCACGAAGTTACGGCCATCAATGCTGACAAGAAAGAAGTCAGCGTGAAGGATGTTAAGTCTGGTCAGACTGAGCAAGTCGCTTATGACAAACTGATTTTGAGCTCTGGTGTAACGCCAACGGTTTTGCCAGTTCCAGGGCACGATTTAGATGGCATCTACGCAATGCGTGGTTACGACTGGGCTAGCAAGATCAAGGCGGACACTACGGATGATAGCATTAAGAACGTTGCCGTTATCGGCGCTGGCTACATTGGGATTGAAGCTGCCGAAGTCTTTACTAAGGCTGGTAAGCACGTCACATTAATGGACATGATTGACCGCCCATTAGGCAACTATCTCAACGAAAATTTGACTGACGTTGTCACTAAAGAGCTGACCAGCAAGGGTGTTGAATTGGCTTTGTCTCAGTCGATTAAGTCGTTTGAAGGAGACAAGTCTGTTACTGGTGTAAAGACCGCTGACAAGACTTATCCAGCTGATCTCGTTATTTGTGCAGCTGGCGTTAAACCAAATACGGCTTGGCTGTCAGGCACAGTTAACTTAACGGACCGTGGTTTTATTGACGTCAACCCATACTTACAAACGAACTTGCCTGATGTTTATGCCATGGGGGATGCGATCCTGCCATTGTCTATCCCAGCCGGCAAGCCAACGCCAATCGCGTTAGCAACCACCGCTCGTCGTGAAGCTCAGTATGTGGTTGATCACATCTTTGAAGAAACGCCTGCTGTTCCATTCAAAGGAGTTGTTGGTGCGTCTGCATTAAGTGTGTTTGATTATCACTTTGCCGCTGCTGGTTTGAACACCACCACGGCTGCTAAAGTTGATGTGCCAGTTGCAACCAGTGCTTACAAGGACACTTTACGACCAGCCTATGTGCCAGCAAGTGCCGGCAACACGGATGTTTACACAAGCTTGACGTTTGATCCACTGACGCACCAAATCCTTGGTGGCGCCGTCCTCTCCAAGTATGACATTACTGCTCAAGGCAACGTGATTGCTTTAGCTGTTGCGCATAAACTGACATTGGAAGATTTAGCCACCGCTGATTTCTTCTTCCAGCCTGGTTTTGACCGTCAATGGAGTTTGCTTAACCTAGCCGCACAACATGCTTTGAGGCGTGCACGGTTCTAATATTTGAAACGTTATTTTAAATAATGAAAAAGCCAACGCGAGAAATTGCGTTGGCTTTTTTACAACCTAAATGAACTTTAACCCTTAATTTTCCTGATTGTAACCTGATAATCCCCGTTTGGTGCGTTAACCGTGACAGTGTCACCGACCTTATGATTGATCATGGCGCGTCCCAACGGTGAATCAAACGAAATTTTGTTGGCATCCAAATCTGCTTCAAATTTACCGACAATCTGGTAGGCGTCAGTATCGTTTTCGTCCTCGAATTGCACATCGACATGCTTGCCAATCTCAACCTGATCCGGGGTTTGTGGGGTGACAACCTCCGCGTATTGTAGCAACTTGTTAAGATAACGCAAACGGCTTTCTAGGTGACGCAAATCACGTTTGGCGGCGCTGTACTCGGCGTTCTCTGATAGGTCACCTAGAGCGCGGGCTTCCTGCAACTGTTTGATGCGGTTGGGACGGTCCAACTCCAAACGGGTGATTTCCTGTTCGATTTGGTGATAGCCAGCTGGCGTCATTGAATTTGCGGTTAACTGCATGCGACAAACTTCCTTTGGATGTGATTATTCCCCACAATTATAAGACAGTGGGCAGTCATCGTCATCCTGCATTCAGGTTTTCTCGCAACTGGTCAATGTGCGCGTCAACTTCCATCTCGCCGCGGCGCATAGCCATTGATGCAGTATGGATGGTGCTACCAGGCCGACTTACTTTGTTGTAGACGAGTGTTGGATTAAATAGAAAACGCTGTGCACCGGCTTCGTAGTCCGCAGTAAACAGCAAATCCTCAGCCAGTTTTAAATGGGTGTCAAAACGTAGCATCAAACGATTGATAACACTAACTCGGAATGCTTTATTCCAAGTATAGCCACCAATTTGGGTACCGTGTTCTGTGGCCTCGGATAACATGTCGTCTTGACTAATTTCGTGCCATCCGGTGATACCGGAAACGGCTCCGCGGGCGTAGCCACCCCAACGATAGCCGACAGTTACAAGGTCAACACCGGGTTGGCTCATACCGTCCACGAAAGTTTGCAGATAGTTTGGTTCACATAGGTCATCACCATCCACAAAGCAGATCACTGGTGCGCTCGCATGGTCAATGCCGTAGTTGCGGGCAGCCGACACACCACTGTGCTCTGGCAAATGCGCGGCAATGAAGCGAGAATCCTTTTGCGCCCATTTTTCGATAACACTATTTGACCCATCTGTTGAATGATCATCAACCATAATGACTTCGAAATCGCTTAATGTTTGGCGCGCTAAACTGGCCAAACAGGGATCCAGATAATTACCAAGATTATAAACGGTCACAACAGCAGTAATGGCCGATTGTTTTTGTTCGCTCATGATTTAACCTCCCTCAAGGAAATATTCACTTGGCTTGATGATACGAGGAAACTGGCAAAAAGGGGGAGATTCATACTTGGATATGACAGCTATTAGAGAGACTGATTAATTTACTAACTGGCTATTCGTAACCATTGATATCGGAAGCACAGTAATGTATCAAAAAATCTCGAAATCGTGTAACTGACGGTGCCATAAACTGATTAATTTTAGTAACCAAATACAATTGGTGAGCGGCATAATTGTCGGTGAGATGTAACAACTTAACGTGTTCTTGTTTAAGCTGTGGCAAATTTGGTACCAAAGCGATCCCAAAATTATGCTCTACGAATGAGACTACTGTGTAATCTTCTTCAACTTCGTATCGGATTTGTGGGCTGATACCAGAACGTTCAAGAATTTTATCAATCAGCGGTCTTAACCCACTTGTCTTTGAATAGCTAATGAGAGGGTATTTAGCAATATCACTAACGAAAACGTTCTTCTTATGTGCTAATGGATGATTTGCAGGTACCGCTAAGACTATCTCCTGTTTCACTAGTGGTGTGAAGAGAAATTCTTTACTGGTCTCAATGTCACCCAGTTTTTGAACACGAGAGGCCAAGACAAGATCAAGTGAATCATCGCGGAGTGCCTTCAGTAATTGAAATGAGTTACCCTGCGTGAGTGCAAAAGAGATCTTGGTATTATTAGAGGCTTTCTGAAAGGCACTCATGACTGATGGCACCAGGCTTTGTCCAAGTGTATATGTGAAGCCAAGTTCAATGTGTCCTGTGTTGGCGTCCATCAGTTGCCGAATGAGTTCTTCTCCCTGGGTTAGTTTGGCAAGACCAGTATTAACGTATGTTAAGTATGATTTGCCAAATCGAGTGAGTTTAATGTTGCGACCTTCATGCTCGAATAATGGGACGCCAAGCTCACTTTCTAACCCGTTAATGGCGTAGCTTAGAGACGGTTGCGAAATACCAAGATGCTCGGCGGCAATTGCCATATGCTGAGTTTTGGCTAATTCTTGAAAGAAAACTAAGTGGCGCAAATTCATAAAATCACCTCTGATTAAATGATAGAAGAATTCTATTGATTGAACAAGTAAGCGTTATTTATTTGTATCTTTGTAACCGTTAACATAGCAAGTGAATTAATTAACAAAATTAGGAACAAGAATATAGGAGTGACTTAAAATGACTGAACGTATTGATGGACACACAATTTTAATTGGTTTGATGGCTTATCCGATCCGACACTCAATGTCACCAACTATGCACAATAATGCATTTGCAAAATTAGGATTGAATTACGCATACCTGGCCTTTGAAGTTGGCAACGATACTTTACCAAGCGCAATTGAGTCTATTCGAACGCTGGATATGCGTGGATCAAATATCTCAATGCCAAATAAGCAAAAAGTCATTCCATTGCTTGATAAATTGGATCCTGCTGCAGAAATGGTTGGGGCCGTTAACACGATTGTAAATGCTCATGGGACTTTAACAGGTTACACAACCGATGGTACAGGATTCATGAAATCACTGTCTGATGAAGGTTTGGATATTCGTGGTGAAAAGATGACGTTGGCTGGTGCCGGTGGCGCTGGTACTGCGATTGCCATTCAAGCAGCTTTAGATGGTGTAAAAGAAATTGCCATTTTTGATTTGGATAGTGTTTACCAAAAGAATGCTAAGCATAACGTCGACATTATTAATGAGAAGACGAATTGTCACGCGACGTTACACACGTTAGCTGATCAAGATGACTTCAAACAGCAAATTTCTGAATCAGCAATCTACTGTGATTCCACGGGTGTCGGCATGAAGCCTTTAGAGGATGAAACCTTAGTGAGCGATCCTAGCTGGTTCCGACAGGACATGATTGTGTTTGATACCGTTTATGCGCCACGAACAACAAAACTGATGAAAGTGGCCGAACAAGCTGGCGTCAAACATGTCTTTAACGGCTTAGGCCTGATGCTTGAACAAGGTGCTGAGGCCTTTAAATTGTGGACGGGTGAAGATATGCCAGTTGATTATATTCGTGACCTTTTGTTCAACGATGACGGTGTTACTACCAAATAGTCTTTTTAAAGTTGGAGCAAAATAAAGAAATGGCTGTGAAAAAATGACAAAGAAATACGTGCCGTTGGCAACGGGAATATACCTCAACTACGCCATCATTGGAATGGCAACGATTATTATTTCTCAGTACAGTAATAGCTTTCAGCAACTTTGGAATACCAACTTAAAAGGAATCTCAACCGTTATTTCGATGATTGGGATCGGTCGGTTGTTAACGCTTCTTTTTGCAGGTTATGTATTAGATCGTTTTGGTCGAAAGTTGACGATGCTTGTCGGTATTGCTACGACGATTATTTTCTTTTTGGGATTGGTATTGAGTCGAGATGTTGTGTGGGCCTCAATCTTTGCACTATTTATGGGTGCCACCGATTCCTTCAGTGATGCGTCGAGTTATCCAGCATTGTCGGATGCTTTTACAAATCGTGCAGCTAGCATGAATTCACTTGTTAAGGCTGCAATGTCACTTGCCCAGTTTGCTTTACCGTTTATTGTGGCTGCTATCCCCGATTCAAAGGTAGCCTTGATTGGTATGACCGTTATCATGGTCGTCGATGGCGTCATTATCATGCGCAGTCAGTTCGGCCCACAAAATGAAAGCAAACCAGAATCGAAACAGACATCGGTTGACAAAGCATTGGACAATCAAAATGTTGCGAAAGCAAAGCCTAGCGTTCTCATTGATGGGACCGCATTGGTTGTTCTCGGTTTTACGATTTCCTTTACGTTTTATGTGTTTACACAGTATGTGCCAAATTTTGGTATCTCCGTTTTGAAGGTCAGCGCGGCAACCGCAAAGGGGTTGGTTTCCTGGTATGCGATTGCATCCCTAATTTCAGTATTTGTAACCTCCGTTATTGTGACAAAGGTTAAACCAATGTATCTAGTTTTGGCTTATTCGGGCATCTCATTGATTTTCTTGGGATGGATGACGATGATGCCGAGCCTGTGGTTAGCACAGGTAACGAGCATTGTTATTGGATTCTTTGCGGCCGGCGGCATTTGGCAACTGGGTTTGACCATCCTGTCACAGTATTTTCCACGAGAAAAGGGAAAAGTTACGGGTTACTACAGCTTCATGGCAGCATTGACTTATTTCGTTGGTCCATTTGTTTCAAGTTTTGTGATTAACAATACGGCTGCCAGTGTGTTGTGGGTGTTCAAACTTGATATTGCCGTGACTTTGATTGGGGTGTTGTTAATCGCCTTAGTGATGGTCCGTAATTTGAAGTACAAGTTTATCTAGATATGATTTCTAATCGAAGCAATTTTAGAGAGGTGAAACATCTTGATCAATCAAGCAACAGTTAAACTCAGAAATATCACTCTTGGTGTTGGTCGACCGAAAATTGCGGTACCGATTACCGGCAAAACCGCGGACGAAATCGGTGAACAGGCCCAGAAGATCGTCACGGTCAAACCAGATGTTGTGGAATGGCGAATTGATTATTTTGATGGTGTCTTAGATGCAGGGCAGTTAACTCAAACGGGCCAGCAACTACGTCAAATTCTTGGCGACATTGCGTTGTTAACGACCTTTAGAACCAAAGGTGAAGGCGGCGAACTGACATTGGCCGATGATGGTTATTTCAAGGTTTGCGAGACTGTTCTTCAAGGGCACTTTACCGATGCACTAGATGTTGAACGTTTTCATGATGAAACAGCCGTGAAAGGATTAGTTGGCGAGACTCATGAAGAAAATATAATCGTCATTATGAGCAATCATGACTTTGACAAAACACCAGCTGCTGATGAAATTCAGTCACGTTTAACAGGCATGGTTGAACTCGGCGCCGATGTTGCCAAGATGGCAGTAATGCCTCATAACGCTAACGATGTCTTGACCCTATTAACGGCCACTGCTAAAACTGCAGCATCGGTAAATCGGCCACTGATTACAATGTCGATGGGTGATTTGGGCAAAGTTTCTCGGATTGCAGGCGAAACTTTTGGCTCTGCATTAACGTTTGCAACAGTTGGTGCCGCTTCAGCACCAGGACAGATTCCGCTACAGAATTTACGTCAAGAACTAGAAGATTTGAAGTTGAGCTAGAAACTCGAATAGCATGACAGATGGACCGACCAAATGACTGATTGTTGGTCGGTCCGTACTTTATCATCGATCAGTCAGTGTGAGTCAGGGGGTATTGCGGTGTCGAACAATGTGACTACAAAAAAGTACGTTTCTCAGTCTGAGATGTTTGGCACGGTGATTTCACTGACCTTATTCAAACGTAATCCGGTTGCAGTCGAGGTCGTTTACGATTACTTACAGGATGCGGATCGGATATTTTCGGCTAATCTAGAGGATTCCCTGTTGATGAAGATTAACCGTCAAGCTGGTATGCAACCAGTGCAAGTACCACGGCAGTTGTACGATCTGATCAAACGGGGCGTAGTGGCGAGTCGCAAATACCGTGACAGTTTTAATGTCTTAATCGGTCCGCTTGTGAAACTATGGCGAATTGGTTTCGATGGACAGCAGTTGCCAGCTCCATCAGATATCAAGGCCCGGTTGCAGCTTATCAAACCCGATGATGTTCTGTTGAATGACGACCAGCAAACGGTTTATCTGACTAAGCGCGGAATGGAATTGGATCTGGGTGCGATTGCCAAAGGGTATTTTGCCGATCAAATTATTGATCTGTTGCAATCGAATGGGCTGAAAACTGGCATTGTGAACCTTGGTGGTAACGTTCAATTGTTTGGCTGCAATCCGTTAACTTCGGATGGCCGGTGGCACGTGGGCATTCGCAATCCACAACAGCCAACTAGGCAGCCGTTGACGACAATAAGTACGGTGGCGAAAAGTGTTGTGACTTCTGGTATTGATGAACGATACTTCATTGTTGACGGTCACCGGTATCATCATATTCTTAGTCCGTTAACTGGTTATCCAATTGATAACGATCTTGCCTCTGTTACTATCGTGACGCCGGAATCGACATTGGCTGAAATCTTAACGACGGTCTGTTTCTTTGCAGGTAGTCGACGTGGGCTCGAATTGGTTGATCATATGACAGATGTCGAAGCCGTTTTTGTTACCCGTCAGAATAAAATATTAATGTCTCGTGGTTTGGAAAGATAAGTAAAGGAAGAATCCATTATGAGCAATGAACAGCAAATTACCGGCCAGGCAAATGGTCACAACGGTATTATTAATTATGAAGTGGACGTTTCAAATGACCATATCGACGATTTTAAGGTGTTAAAGCATTCCGAAACGCCAGGTATTTTTAATCAGGTGGTTGATACACTTAAGCAAAATATTATTACCAACCAGTCATTTGATGTTGATACGATCAGTGGTGCGACAGTGATGACAAAAGCCCTGTTAACATCGGCCAAGTCTGCGGTTAACGCGGCTGCTGTTAAGTTACATTCGGTTCCAACGAACACGGAACATCAAGATGTCGAACTAGCCGCAGATGTTGCCGTAATCGGTGGTGGTGAAGCTGGTTTGGTTGCCGCTAGTCGGGCACTCAGTTTGGGACACAAGGTGATTTTAGTCGAAAA
Source organism: Furfurilactobacillus milii (assembly GCF_009863985.1). Classification (GTDB taxonomy): domain Bacteria; phylum Bacillota; class Bacilli; order Lactobacillales; family Lactobacillaceae; genus Furfurilactobacillus; species Furfurilactobacillus milii_A. The sequence goes on from NZ_WEZT01000040.1 coordinate 63,340, forward strand.
AAACGGCTATCTTGGTGGTGCAACTATTCTTAATGGTTCTAACGTGACGGCCACTGGTTCAAAGGTTGCGGCGCGCATTTTCCCAGAACAGCAAGATTCACCGGAACAATTGCTCAATGATGTGACAAAAGAAAGTCGTAACACGAACTTGCCTGAGTTAACTAAGTTAATGGTAAATAATATCGGTTCAGCAATCGATTTTATCAGCGACTATGCGGATCTCGAGTACCAAAAAGCTCAAACACAAACGCCCGAGCACTCTGTGGAGCGACAGATTGAGTTGCCGAGTGCTTCTAGTTTTGAATTTATAAAAAAGGTTTCAGCGGCATTTAAACAAAACGGTGGTCAAATACTTTTAGATGCCCGCGTTGAAAATATTTTGACCGATAATGATCGTGTAACTGGTCTTGTAGCAGAAGCTAAAAATAAAACGATTACTATTCACGCACAGGCGGTTGTTTTGGCCGCAGGTGGGTATGGTGCCAATCAGAAGATGCGTGGCACTGAAAGTGAAGGCATCGACTATTATGGCCCAATGACGTCTACAGGGGATGCGTACAGTTTTAATGACAAATTGAGTTTGAAATCACACGATCTCGGTTGGTACAAAGTTTATCCACACGGTGTTGAAGTGGAGCCAGGGATTGCCAAACTGACAACGTATGCTTCGAAAAAAGCCACTGATATGGGTGCTATTTATGTGAATAACCGTGGTCAGCGGATCGTTAATGAATCAGACGTTTACGCTAAGTTCCGAGATGCTATTCTTGACCAGCCGGGCAAAGTTGCGTTTATGGTGATGGACGAACGCACTTGGAAAGAAGTTTATGCCTTGCTGGTACTACATGATTTCACTGCGGCTGAGATTCAGGGTTACTTTGATAATCCAGACAAGAAGCCAGTGTTTGTTAAAGGTGGTCTACGCGAGGTTGCTCAGGCAGCTGGCATCAATTCTGATCAATTGGTTAAAACGGTTCAGCGTTATCAGGAACAAGCCGAAACAGGAGAAGATCCAGACTTCGGTCGTGATGCACAGTACTTACATCAGTTTTATGGTGAAACGTTCTATGTTGTTGAACAGCGTGATCGGTTTTCCACGACGTTGGGTGGTTATAGTATTGATCCTTCGACCATGCAACTTAAGAATACAGATGACCAAGATGTGACAGGTTATTATGCTGCTGGTGAAATTGTGGGTGGTGCTAACGGTCATGATTCTATGCCAAGCATGATGAATACATGGGGAATTTCATCAGGCTATTTGGCTGGCCTCTATGCCAGCCAAGCGGTTGAGGCTGCAAAGACGGCCAGCGCTAATTAAGCCAAGTCAGGTTGGATTTGAAGCAAAATTTCCGTTTTCAAACAAACTGACCTCAGCCAATTCTCAGCCAAACTAAAAATGAAGTTAATGCAAAACAAATAACGCCACTTCCGTGATGGAAGTGACGCTATTTTTGTAGGCGCACTCGGCATGCATGATATTAAGTGCTAGGCGGTGAGAGCCCGCTGTGGCTTTTACTAGCTGAGTGACATGCTAAAGATTGCCGATTGTAGCTTATGGAAGGGGGTAGGGATAACTGGGGCGCATAGTACCGTTTTTGGTAAATAAACGATGAAAGTTTCAAGCCCTACCTCCTATTCTGTTCCTTTTGATTAAAGACGATACATTCTCAAGCGCTACTGAGACAACGACAATCTTAATTTAATTTCTTGCAAATACTGACGACTTTTCAGTGACGCTTTTTATAGTTGAACCCGAGCAATCCTAAACCCATTGAAACAATACCTAGAATTTCAGCCGTAAGCGAAACCTGTTGGTTGGTCTGTGGCAATACATTATTTGAAGCCTGAGATTTTTCATGACGTAATTGTCTCGTGTTTGTGATCGGTTTTATCTTCTGTGTTGGCATTGGTGGAGTAGGCAGTGTCGATGGAGTAGGCGGAGTAGGTGTCGTCGTCGGTGCTGGTGTCGTCGTCGGCGTTGGTGGAGTCGGTGGTGTCGGTGGAGTCGTCGGTGTTGGTGGAGTCGGTGGTGTTGGTGGAGTAGGTGGTGTTGGTGGAGTCGGCGGTGTTGGTGGAGTCGGCGGCGTCGGTGGTGTTGGCGGCGTCGGTGTAACGGGCACCTTAACCCATATGATTAAAGGCAGTAGGTCTTGAATAATTGGATACTCTGTCTCGCCTAAGATGGTTTGGATTGACTCTTGTGAATCGGGATTGGTACTGAATATTTTTGTCGCGGCTGCATTCCATAGTCTGTTTACGTTTGCATATGGCCAGTCTGAAGATATCTGCTCCATGATGCGTCCCGGTATAGCGACTGGAACGATATTGAAGCCATCTTCTTGTACAGGCATTTCTGGAGATTGATTTAAGTCACCGCTTGTTCCCCACTGTATAAAGCGATTCCAAAAGTCCTGGACAATATTTGTTGTTTGGGCTGCAGATAAGTCCGGGTATTGTGTGGCAAACGCAGTATTGAGAATGGACAACATTTGAGATATGTCTCCCATTGAACCCGTATCAATTATTTGTTGAATTCCTTTGTTGACCGCTATTGAAGCCGGTGTTTGCACATAGTCATTAAGGATTTTTCCCGTCTTCAAGGTGGCATCGATAAAATCAGTGATTTGAGACGAACCAGCGGACTCACTAATGTTTTCAATTCTCTGAACGTATTGACCCACGACATCGTCTGGTAAAGATCCTGTTGACGATTCAAAACGATTTATGGAAATAGTCAGTTTGTTTAGTAGCTCAGTGAGGCGGGCAATGCTAGTGGCAGTTTGGACGAGGCCGCTTTGTTCATTGAGAAACACATGAATTGCATCTCCAGCCTCGAAAATCGGATTGCTAAGTGAAGTTGGCAGTCCCTGCAATGATGTCTGAACCTGAAAGGTTGATACAACATCTGATAGAGCATTATAGAAATTATCAGAATCAAGTGTGTTTGAAACTCCGTCGTTGTTTACGCTGCTAATCATTTGGTCCAAACTTTGTTGAACGGTCATTTCCTGGTTACTTGTAAGAATATGTGATTTAATTGCACCGTTTAGTGCCGTCTTTAAATCGTTCGCGGCCTGATTTAATTGTTCAGTGTCGATAGCCTGTGAAGTCAAGCTACGTGAGTCAGATGATTTATCTGCCGACATGGTTTGGAGGCTTGGTAGTTAGCGGAACTAGACGTGGGGGACGGCGAAGATGCTTGGACAGGCGCACCTGAATGATTAGATGTCAATGAATTTACATCGTTTGAAGATGAATCTAAGCTAGTTGCGGCATGTGAAGTCAATACTGTAGAACTACTTGATGATGAGTAAGAGTCATTTTCAGGTTTTGGTACATTTAAAACTGATGACGGAGATTTGCTGGCAATTGTTGATGTATTAGATGATTTTTTAAATGTATCTGCATGGGGCGACACGGTTGACGTGTGAGTATTATCACTTGCTGACTGACCACTAGATGCCAATGAGTCAGAGCTTTCTGTATTAAACGTTTGAGAAGGTGTATCTGGTGTGGATGCGCTGGCACTCACGTTAGCAACAGCAAGGTCAACTGAGAAAACCGTCAATATTGTTATTCCCATGTACACCCAGTGCTTACCAGACTTATACATTTTATAATGTTGCTTAAGTTTTGAGTGTTTCATCTTGTAAGGCCCTTCTTTACAGAGTGAAATTATTCAAATTTTGCTTGAATCTGTACATGTAATTGGTGATCACTGCACTTTATAGTTCCAATAAGTTGTACACAACTTATTGGAACTAGTGATTGAACAAAAACCTATTTTTATTAGTGAAGAATTGGCTCAGTCCACACAAGAAAAAAGCGCGGACTTTTAGTAATTTTTGAAAGCGTGTTATCCATGGCTTGCCAAAAGTGCCCGCATTTCAGCAATCCGTTCTTTGTGGGAGATGAATACGCCAAGTTCCTCTTGCCCATGAGTAACTAGCAAGTTCCTCTCGTCATCAAAGATGAGTGGAAAATGAATCAAGTAGTTGTCTAGGCTCATCATCTGTAACAAATCATTCAAGCTCATCGCATCTACGCCAGATATTGATTTCAACGATGCTGAGCGACGAGCCAAGATGGAATCTATGCCATCTTCTGAGGCAGCAATGAGTCTTTTCAAAGTCTTAACTGACAATCGATCATGCTGAGTAATTCTTATTTCAGTAAAAGGCACGTTATGTCTTTTAAACCATTGAACAGCTTCTCGAGATGGTCGATTAGATGGAGCGGTATAAATTATTACCATAGTTAATATACCAACCTTTTTCTCAAATTTTAAAAGCCTTAGTCAATAAATGGTTCACGCACGAATAGTGCATATACACGAATTGGTATACATAAATTGTTTCCCGATTAATCCGTTATAAATTTATCTTTTTATAGCGAGTACATCTTGTGGACGATTTACAAGCACAATGATATATTGTAGTCGCTAAAAAATCAAGGGGGTAACACTTGTAGCAACTAATGTAAAACAATTGAATTTGCGATTGGCAAATTCAATTGTTTTCATCATCAACATCGACGTGTTATTGCCTTGCTTAGAACATGATGCAGAAATGGAAAATTAAACCTCACAATTATCAGATCAATTTTCCATGGATGGCAAATTACAAGTTTAATCCGAACAAGCCCGGAATCTTTCAATGGCAGTCTGTTGATGATGTATTTTTAATGGTCGTTGATTAATTAGTTCAAGTGCTGCTAGGATCTCATCAGTCGTTACTTGGCTAAAATTGGTCTTTTTCGGGAAGAACCAGCGTAACCGTCTATTAAAATATTCATTGGAACCTCGCTCCCATGGTGAATATGGATGGCAAAAATAAACTTTGATCTGATAATCCTGTTCTAAGGCCTGATAATTGGCAAACTCTTTACCATGATCAACAGTAATGGATTTTACTTGGGGACCGAAGGCCCCCATAAACTTGCCAAAGGCGGTGTTTAGAGCCTTAGCCGTTCTATTAGGGGCTTTGATGGCCCATAGAAGTCGGGTCTTACGTTCTACGAATGTAACCAGACATGATCGTGACTCACTTCGACTAGAAAGCACCGTATCTACTTCCCAATGACCAAAAGCTAACCGTTGATTAACAGTTGTTGGCCGTTGTTCGATGGAAGTCCCACTTGTAAATTTCCCACGATTTTCGCTCACTCGGTGCTGGCGGACATTCCGATTGGGTAGATCAGTCAATTTGAAGGGGAGCCAGCCACGATTAAGCCAATTATAAATTGACGCAGTGCTCAAGTTAT
>NZ_WEZT01000041.1 GCF_009863985.1 Furfurilactobacillus milii
AAATCAGCTCCTAAAAAATGGGTTTGTGGTAAACACCATTTTAAAGGAAGCTGATCTTTTTTGTCCGAACAGCGTTCGGATTAATTTTACAATCTACCATTTGATGAAACTTCAGCATTAGTTGTTGACTGTGTGTCAGCTTCAACCTTAATGTCATCACCATCCATCACAGCTTCAAGATTGTGTGTATCAGGGTTATCCAAGAAGAAGTCGGCAATCCGGTCTTCCAGTTGTTCTTGAATGACACGACGTAGTGGCCGAGCACCCATCGTTGGGTTGTACCCTAAATCAACAAGCTTTTCTTCAACCGGCTTCGTTACACGAATGTGTAAGTTGCGGTTAGCTAATTGATCGTTAACGTCATCTAACATCAATTCAACAATCTGACCCAGGTTTTCCTTGGAAAGGGAGTTGAATTCAACGATGTCATCAAAACGGTTTAAGAACTCAGGCTTAAAGTAGTTGCCTAGCTTGGCCATTAGACTAGCGTGTTCGTCTTGAGCAGCGCCGAAACCAACGCTGTTCTCGCCACTATCACCAGAGCCAGCGTTAGAGGTCATGATGATGATGGTGTCCTTGAAGGATACTGTACGCCCTTGAGAATCAGTTAAACGACCGTCATCCAAGATCTGCAAGAACATGTGCATAACGTCTGGGTGAGCCTTCTCAATTTCATCTAATAGAATCAGTGAGTAGGGGTGACGACGAACTTGTTCAGTCAATTGACCGGCTTCTTCGTAACCAACATAACCAGGCGCAGAGCCAATCAGTTTGGAGACACTGTACTGTTCCATATATTCACTCATATCAAAGCGAATCATGGCATCCTTTGAACCAAACAACTCTTTGGCAAGTTGTTTAGCCGTTTCTGTTTTACCGACACCGGTAGGGCCGATGAAGAGGAAGGAACCGATAGGACGACCAGTTTGATTCAAACCAATTCGGTTACGGCGAATGGCACGGGCAACTTTATCGACTGCTTGGTTTTGACCAATAACATGTTTTTCAAGTCGTTTGTCCAGATCCTTCAATTGGGTCTTTTCTTGCGCTTGCATGTCACTAACCGGAATGTCAGTCTTTTCTTCGATAATGTGTTCGATATCTTTTTCAGTCACCGTTGCAGCATCATCGGGTTGTGGATTTTCGTCCGCGTCCTTCTTGGCCTTTTCTAGCTGATTGACCTGATCGCGGTAGTAGGCAGCTTTCTCGTAATCTTCTTTGTCCAAAGCGGATTGCTTGTGTGCTTCCGCGGTGTGAATTTTATCTTCGTAAGAAGTAGGGTCTACGTTGCGTAACGTTAAGTTCTTCTTTGAACCTGATTCATCAATCAAATCAATGGCTTTGTCAGGCAAGAAACGATCCTGAATGTAACGGGCTGACAAACGTGCTGCGGCTTCAATTGCTGCGTCAGTGTAGTGAACGTGGTGATAGTCTTCATAACGCTTTTGAATACCCTTCAAGATTGAAACCGTATCCTCAATAGAAGGTTCCTCAACTTCAATTGGTTGGAAACGACGGGCTAAAGCAGCGTCCTTCTCAATATCGCGGTATTCTTTCTGAGTTGTGGCACCAACGAGTTGAAATTCACCACGGGCAAGGGCAGGTTTCAATACATTACCGGCATCCATACCGCCTTCAGCGTTACCTGCACCAACAACTTCGTGAATTTCATCGATGAACAAGATGATGTCATCGTTCTTTGAAACTTCACTCATTAATTGTTGCATGCGTTGTTCGAATTGACCACGAATACCAGTTCCTTGAACCAGTGAAACAACATCCAAACGAATGATTTGTTTGTTAAGCAGCTTTTCAGGCACCTTACCGTTAACGATGGCTTGGGCCAAGCCTTCAACGACCGCCGTTTTACCAACACCAGCTTCACCAATCAGAACTGGGTTGTTCTTCGTCCGACGGTTTAAGATTTCGATAACACGATCAATTTCTGTGTCACGACCGATGACAGGGTCAATTTTACCTGCCTTAGCTTGATCAGTGAGGTTTAAACCATATTGATCAAGTAGGGGATGCTTAGAGTTTTTATTGTTGTTACCGCCGTTGTTGTTACCACCGAGGCCTGCTTGTGTTTGTGGACCTTGTTGTGCTTGTTGAAAGTTATTGGCATTGACGTTACCGTTTTGCATTGCAGCAAAGAGGTCATCTAAATTACCAAAACCAAATGGATCTTGAGCCATATTTGTTGATCCTCCGTTTCCGTTCATTAAATTATTCTCAGCTTGTTGTAGAAGTTGATAGCAATTTTGGCAAAGATGCACTTGCATCTGTTGTCCGTTCATTGTGAGACCTAAATGAATCGTGGCCTCATTTTGATGACAGTTTTGACAAAGCATGTTATCGCTCCTTCTAAGGGCTCACCAGCAGTTTGAACGAGTACATATGATTGCTGATGGCGAAAGGGAGTTGATCAATTGTTTTTCGTTTGACCAACTTTGACCTTTGACTAGTATTATACACACTAACAAAAAGTGTGCAAGGGAATTGCCTCACTTTTTTAGCACTTTCTTTATTAGAGTGCTAAAACGGAGAATTTTCCTTAACTGACAAAAGATTATTGCTTTGTAAACTTTTTAACGATTGGCAAATTACAAGTTTAATCCGAACAAGCCCGGAATCTTTCAATGGCAGTCTGTTGATGATGTATTTTTAATGGTCGTTGATTAATTAGTTCAAGTG
>NZ_WEZT01000042.1 GCF_009863985.1 Furfurilactobacillus milii
TCAGCCATTACTTGGTAAGATTTATTCCCCTCATTGACCAGTTGTGCTAGTGCGCCACGTTGAAAACGTGATAAAGTAGATGTACCCAAAGTAATCACTTCCTATATTGGTTGGAATTAGCTACTACCATTGTAAGTGATTGCTTTGGGCTTTTTAATTTCTGTTCGGATTAATTATAGAATTTGCCTACTCAAAAATTTGGATCTACTTTTTGGTGATGAAATTGAATTAGAAAACCTTCGTTTAAGACGTAATCACGACAATTGTAACATCGAGAATTAATTGTAACGATACACCGTTACAATGTGATATGATCGTTACAACGTGAGGAGAATTTTATGATTAAATGGCAAATTCAAAATAGATTACCAGTAATAGCAAAAGAATTGAATATGCGAGTTACGATTCCGCAAAGAATCCAAGCGTTAACTTTGAGTAAAATTCAAAAGAAGTTTTTTGATTATGAACAAATTGAATTAACGTTTGGAATTACTAGATCTATTGACGCAGCAATTTTATCACCAAAAAGCGGCTTGAATCTTGATGTATCACAACAAGCGAGCCAGCTTTCATTGATTGCTGAACGTAACCAGGTACAAGTGATTTTATTATGTCAGGGTCTAACCGCATCTGAGCGACGGTTATTAGTCCAACAAGGAATTTCTTTTATTAGTTCCGAAGGCGAGTATTTTTTACCTTTTTTAGGTGCACATTTTTTCCCCTCAAAACAAAAACAGGATGCAGAAAAGTTAACGAAAACAGGTTCATTTTTGCTATCAATTTTAATGTATGCCGTTGCATCCGGTAGAATTTATGGGGATGGCAGAACCTCTGAATTCTTTTCAGGCACACCGCTAATGGATCTTTTGTGGCGTGCTTCAGGAATTGAAACACGATCAAAATTTAATCGGGCAATGCAAAGCTTGGAACAGTTTAATATTATTCAATCGAATGGCGCTCAAACGCACAAGAAGTATGTTTTGGAAGTGCCTGAGTATGGGCTATATTCAGCATATTCTGATTTGATGGTATCTCCTGTTGAAGCGACCTATTATTTTCAGGAAAGAGATATTCAGGCTGTTTTAAAAACAGATGTGCAGCATCACTTGCAACCTGGTGAAAAAGGCATTTCGTGGGGCGGATTAACGGCGTTATCTAAAATCACAGATTTAGCCGACGCTTCAATGCCTACCTATGCGATGGAGGCATCTTTGTTTAATCAATTTATGACACCCGAACTTAAAAAGATGCGTGTTCTTCGTTCAACTGGAAATATTGCTGTCCAAAAATGGAACTGTAGCCCAACGACCATTTCTGGCGAATTTGGATTTAATTCTCGTATTCCAGATCCGATAAATTTGAGCTTATCTATTGGTGTTGCGAGGGACGAACGAATCATCATTGCTCAAGAAAAGATTTTATCTCAAGCATTACATCGACCAATTCATCTGGAGGACTAATTCATGCCGGTGTCAAACGACTTTTTCGATACGTTTGCCGATTTTCGTGATCAATATGTCATTATTGGCGGTATGGCCGCTTCCATAATAATGGAACAAAAGCACTTCGTATTTCGTCCTACAAGAGATTACGACATGGTTGTTTTCTTTGAACTGACGACAGCCGATTTTTCTAAAACATTGCTTCGATATCTTGCCGATAAGCATTATGAATTAACGGGCATTAAAGAGATGGAAGGATCGTCCAACTACTATCGTTTTACTCTGCCAAAAGATAAACTGAGCGACGGAGATTATCAAGCGAATGATCCCCAAATGATCGAGTTATTTTCACGAATTCCTGTGAGTTTTATAGATCCACATATACCGACGCATTTAATTCCTTTACCGTATTTCGGTTACACTTCTTTATCTGCCATTGTTTTGGATAATAATTACTATGAGCTAATCAAACATGGCGTTGAAATTGTGAATCAGGATCAACCAATATTGAGACCTGAATATTTAATTCTCTTTAAAATGAAGGCCTTTTTGGATATTCAACAACGTCATCAAGCAGGTGAACAAATTAATCATCGTGATCTTAATAAACATTTGTATGATGTGATTCGCTTGTTGCAAATCGTTGAACCAGAGAATCAGTTAGACCTTGAGAATATGAAAGCACCGGTTAAAAACGATGTTCAAGTGTTTATTCACATACTTGAGGAGATGATTGACCTAAATAAACGATTAACAAAAGTTTTGTTTGATGATAATACGAAGCTTAGTGCAATGACAGACAAGGCGGAGATTATCAATGATTTAAAACAGCTGTTTATGCTCTAATACCAAAAATAATATGCCACCTAACCAGCTGACAGCATGTTGTCAGAAAGGTTAGGTGGCATGTTCTATTTATAGGTTATTCTTTATTCTTAAACGCATCGTTCAACGAAGTTCGGTTCGAGGCCAACAACTTTTGCAGTGACAAACGTAAATCCGATTCCTGAATGACATCGCTAATTTTATCTAGCGCGGCCATTTCGGAGGCGAATGTTTTGGCAGACAGGTTGTGACTAGCACTGGTGCCGTGGGTGACGTAATGGTACGTTTGGTACGCATCGTACCAGAAGACGTTGGCATCACGAATGTAAGTCACGTTGAACAATTGATCCTCCATAACGGAGAGTTCAGTGTCAAAACGCAATTGGCGTTCACGGATGATTGTCATGGAATAGCACTTGTTCCACAGAAAGCCACGAATGTCGCCACCCGGTTTGATGATGTCTTGTAGCATTTCGCCCTGGGTGAGGTGACGGGACAGTGGTTTGTTGACGGTGGCTTTGATCAAACCGCCATCGGCAAAGTACCCGCAACATGCCAGATCCGCTTTTTGCTCAGTCATATTAGTGACAAAGTGACTGATATAATCGGGTTCACACCAATCATCACTGTCAACGAAACAGACGTAATCACCATTGGCCTCGTCTAAGCCACGGTTGCGGGCTGCTGACACACCCTGATTTTTCGGCTGGTGCAGTGCACGCACGCGGCCATCGGCGGAAGCCCAAAAGTCAGCGTAGGTGCCAGATTCGTCAGGGGATGCATCATCGACCAGCAAGATTTCCATGTTTTCGTATGTTTGCCGGCACAGACTGGCAACACAGCGATCGAGGTAGTCGACCGCTTTATAAACAGGCTCGATGATGGTGACAAGTGGTTGCATTTGTTCAGCTCCTTAGGTTAATTTGACTGGTCTAATTCACTCAGTTTAATTCACGCATATTAATTAGCAAAATTCGTCTGATAACTTGCTTCTAGGATACACGAATTTACATCAGACGATAAGCACCGAGCACTCAATGTACAAAAAAACTACGATGAAATTTTCACTTTCATCGTAGTTTTTATTTGTGATGTTTTACAAATCCTCAAAAAAGTTAAATAACTGTTCTCTCGTGAGTTTTTCCTTTTCCTCACCACGGACGTCAAACGTAATTTTGCCAGCGTTCAGAACGATCAGACGGTTACCGTATTTCAAGGCGTCCTCTAACCGGTGGGTGATCATTAGGCAGGTGAGGTGGTCGGCGGCAATTCTATCGTTAGTCGCCGTCATGAGTTGTTGCGACGTCTTGGGGTCCAGTGCAGCTGTATGTTCATCTAACAACAGTAGTTCTGGTTTACTCTCAACGGCCATCAAGAAGCTAAGTGCCTGCCGTTGTCCACCAGAGAGGCTGCCAGTTGCAGTGTTCAAACGATTTTCCAGATTGTTATTCATGGTAGAAGCCATGGTCTTATATTCGTCGAGATGTTTGCGTAAGCCACGCGGTACGAGTCCACGGCGTTGCCCACGTTTGCTAGCTAGCAGGAGGTTTTCGGCAACCGTCATCCGTGGTGCAGTCCCTAGTTTAGGGTCCTGGAACACTCGCGCCAGAAAACGGGTCCGTTGCTCTTCACTCTCACGTTTGATTGACTTGCCATGCAGTAAGACATCACCTTCGTCAGCGTTCAAATTGCCGCCGATAACGTTGAATAGGGTGGATTTACCGGCCCCGTTAGAGCCCAAGACGGTAATGAAATCGCCGGGGTAAACAGTCAGGTTAAGGCCATTCAAAATTTTCGTTTCATTAGCAGTATGTGCGTTAACCACTGTGGAGACGTCTTTCAATTCCAATAGTGGTGTTTTTGTTGCTGTATCAGCGTTCACAGTTTCATTAGCAGTTTCATTAGTTGTTGCGTTCATCGCGAACACTCCTTTCAATCAGGCGGTCAAAGTGGAAGAACTTGCGGAACCGTGGCAACAACAGGCAGATGGCCAAGATAATGGCGGATAACAAGTTGAGGTCGTTGGCAGAGAAGTTTAACTGGAGGACGATCAGTAACACGAAGCGGTAGAGGATACTGCCTAGCGTGACCGCGACCAAACGTTGCGTCAGAGAAAGGTCACCGAACGCCACTTCACCAATAATGATGGAAGCTAATGCGATAACGATGATCCCGATGCCCATGTTAACGTCCGCGTAACCGTTGTTTTGAGCAACTAAGGCGCCACCCATCGCAATCATGCCGTTTGAAATCATCAATCCCATAATCGTCATGCGGTCTGTCTTGATCCCAATGGACCGCGCCATGGTTGGATTGTCACCGGTAGCGATGAACGCTTGACCGAGGTTAGTGTTCAGGAAGAAAACAAGGAGTAGGGTGACAACGATGATGACCACTAAACCGACGAAGACACTGTCAAAGTATTGTGGTAGTGAAGCTAAAAAGTCGTTTTTAAATAGGGAGGACTTGCCAAGCAAACTGAGATTGGCGCGGCCCATTATCCGCAAATTAACGGAATAGGCGGCCGTCATGACCAAAATTCCGGCCAATAAAATCGGAATGCGGCCCTTTGTGTAAAGCAATCCCGTAATTAAACCGGCGACCATCCCGACTAGAAACGCGCAAAGGGTTGCTAACAGGGGATTCATGCCACGGCAGATAAGGGCGACGGCTGTTGCGGCGCCTAGTGGAAAGGTACCTTCAACGGTCATATCAGGGAAGTCGAGAATTCTAAAGGTAAGAAAGAGGCCAAGCCCCAGGACGGCCCACAGTAGGCCCTGTCCGATAGCTGATGTGATTAAACTCATTTGAATAGTTCCCCTTTCTGTTGTGCTTCTTTGATGTAGGACTTTGGAATGGTGATGCCTAATTGCTTGGCTGTTTTAAGATTGATGGTTAAGTCGCCGTGACGGACGTACTTGATTGGTGTCGTCGCTGGCTTGGACTTGTGCTTCAGAATTGATGCAGTCATGTCACCAGTCAAACGACCTAACTTGTACTGATTAATGGCGTAGGTAGCAAGACCGCCTTGTTTAACCATCGTGTCAGCTGCTGGGAAGACCGGAATCTTCTTCGCGTTGGTGTTGGTAACCAGTGTCTGCATGGCGCTGGCGATCGTGTTATCGGTTGGAACATAAACGGCATCAACTTGACCGGCCATGGTCTGTGAAACTTGGTTTAAATCATTGGTGTTAGAGATGGAGTACACCTTGAGCTTGATATTTTCCTTCTTGCACAGTGCTTTAAACTGCTTGTATTGTGCGGTCGCTGAATCATCGCTGGAAGTGTAGACAATGCCAAGCGTTTTCAGGTTTGGTGTCAGCTTTTTGATCAAACCGAGTTGTTGTTTCAGTGGGGCTTGATCCGAGACCCCAGTGATGTTACCACCGGGGCGCTTATTGTTGGCAACCAACTTGGCGCCCTTAGGATCGGTAACGGCACCCAAGACAATCGGCGTCTTCTTAGTGGCGTTGGCCAAGGCCTGTGCGGAAGGAGTCGCGATTCCAACTGCGGCGTTGACGTGCTCGTGAACAAAACGGGCGCTCATGGATTGCAGGTTACTTTGATCACCCTCGGCATTTTGAAAGTCGATGTGAATTGTCTTGCCGGGGATGTACCCGTGTGCCTTCAAGCTGTCATCAATCCCATGATTGATGGCGTCCAGCGCAGGGTGAGTGAGTAACTGTAATACCCCGACTGTTGGTACTTTTTGTTGGGCCGCCTGTTCCTTACTTTCCTGGAAGTAGGCGACACCGAGAAAAACTAGAATAATGGCAATGAGCCCATACATGCGTTTCATAGAAATAACTTCCTTTTCAAACAGAATGTGGTGCTGGCTAGATAGTGACTGACTTTGATGTGAAAGGCGTTAGACTTCAACCCGAAATTGCTCATGCTCGGATACAAAAAGGGCAGTTCGCAATTATTGCGAGCTGCCCTAAAAAATAAAAACACCGAGCCCGCACAGGTTTTATGAAATCCGTGCGCTCTCGGTGATGAATTCACATCAAAGTTAGTCGGCACAGATACAATCGAAGTGATCTGACTTCAGATTGCATCCATGCAAGATGGTGGTTAAGCAATCTGATTACCGGCTTTGCCAAGTATTCAACTGGTTCTTAACGTTTTGACTCATCGCAACTAACTCCTTTTCTTAAGCTGTCTTTATGAAGTCAGTGTAGAGGAACAGTAAAACAGTGTCAATAAGTTTTTGAGAAAAATTCTCATTTTTGATAGGCGAGGGATGAATTGCTGTCTTTGCCAAGGCTTCGTAGAACTTGTTCCATGACTTTCATGCTTTCGTCAGTAGGAATCATTTCGTCTTGTTTGAGTCTAGTAATTATTTTTAAGTATACGCATTGAATTATAGAGTATGAGTTTCTCCTTGAGTTCACCTCACATCGTGAATATGTAGATGATTAATGATGACGTGTTAGCAAGATAAGTGGCTATATTCAGTATTTGAAAGCAAACAGTGGCGAATGGAGAAAAATGAAAAGTTATTCAGTTTGCGGCAATCGCAGTATTATAAGCATACTTTTCTATGGTTTTACATTAGAGGGGGTATTCAAAAAGAGTAAGGTAAGAATCAATGAGTTAGGGGATTAGTGTTTCACTCAGTACTATGACAAATTCACAAAAAACACAGTATAATTGAGTTAATGAGAGTAAGACTGATTGAAATCAAGAGGAGGAGCGTATGTATCGGGGTTTGCAAATTAGTGCTAGCGATGTAGAAAAAAATTTATTAACTGATTCGACAATTAATTGGGGTTTAAAAGTAAAAGCTTTTGAAGATGAGATGCAGCTGTTACGTTCCGAAGTTGATCTTGATATTGCTGAAAACTTCAATATCGAGGATTTAAGTGGAAGCATTGATGCAGAAAAGTTAGTACAACAATGGTTTCCAGTGAGTGAGTACGATGTTTTTTTATCGCACTCACATTTGGATAAAGGTAGCGCGGTGCGGTTTGCGGTTTGGTTACACGAATATCTTGGTCTTCGGGTTTTTGTTGATTCAACTGTGTGGGGATACTCAGATGAACTTTTGAGGAAATTAGATGATAAATATTGTTATCAAAAATCTTCGCAGACGTATAGTTATGAAGAAAGAAATGAAACAACAGCTCACGTACATTTAATGTTGGCAATGGCGCTTCAAGAAATGATTGACAAATCTGAATGCTTTGTTTTTTTAAAGTCAGATAATTCATTGCCGCTTTCGATTCAACAGGAGTCACAAACTAAGTCGCCATGGATTTTCGAAGAATTGAAAACAACAAGTATCATTCATAAAATCGTGCCAAATCGATTCTTGTTAAAAAAAGGGATGCAGACAAGAGATCGTGCCATGTATGCAAGAGAACAATTAGAGGTTAATTATCTGGTAGGAGACGAACTGAATAAGCTTGGTAAGTTAGCTTCAGAAGATTTAATAATAGCAGCCGATAATTGCAGGTCGACGCCCAATTTATTAGGGTTAGATGCTATCTATCAAAATGTTTCAGCAAAATAATCAGCAGACTTTGAAGGGTGGATAAATATGACACGAAGAGTTTTTTACAGTTTTCACTATCAGCTAGACGCCTCTCGCGTTCAACAGATAAAAAATATCGGTGCCATCGAAGGACAGAAAATAGTGAATTCGAACGAATGGGAAGCCGTTAAACGTCAAGGGGACCTGGCTATCCAAAATTGGATTGATGACGCAATGATGTATACCTCATGTACCATTGTACTGGTGGGGGAAGAAACGGCAGACCGAAAATGGGTTCAGTATGAAATTGGTAGATTGCAAATTTAATCCGAATTTTTGGACAAATTTGTCAGCATGATCTGATAAGGTGTTTGCCAGTCAAGTATTTTAAGTGGTCTCTGATT
>NZ_WEZT01000043.1 GCF_009863985.1 Furfurilactobacillus milii
CTTGAATTGTCAAATTAAGTGCAACACTACATTAAAGAATATTTCATAAGGCGTTTTCCATCCGAGACATTTACGGGGACGATTATTCATTTGTTCTGCATATGCTTGTATCCGGCGGTCAGTAATTGAATCAAGGTCAGTTCCTTTTGGCAAATATTCGCGAAGCAAGCCGTTAGTATTTTCGTTAGTTCCTCGTTGCCAAGGAGAGTGAGGATCGGGAAAGTAGAAGGGCGTACCAAACTTATCAGTTAAACATTGAACTTTGGCAAACTCTTTACCCCTATCCGGGGTAATCGTTAACGATCTACCAGGCCATAGCTTCATTAAGTCGCTCAAAGTATCCGTGACTGCTTCTGAAGTTCTTTTAGCAGCTTTACCAATAAGCAGGTAACGAGATTTTCGATCAACCAATGTAACGACACAAGCCTTTCCGCTTTTGCCTAACACGGTATCACCTTCCCAGTGACCAATTTCTACACGGTTGTCAGCTTCTCGCGGACGATCATGAATCTTGTTGGGGATTGGAATCTTGCCTCGCTTTTCTTGATAAGCTTTATTGTGGCGAGACTTGCCGTGATGCCTTAGATGGCGCACGGCACTAGAGCTGCCAGATTTAAACAAATTATCAAATAAGCCATTGAAAATCCCACGGTAAATAGTCGTGGTACTGATCTGCACCGGATACTTTTCGACTGCCAAGCGATTCGATATTTCCTCCGGAGACCAAAGGTCTTCGCAGAAGTGTTCTCTCACCACTTCAAACATCTGAGGATTACTCAAAAGAGAGACTCTGCCACAGTTGCCTTTGCGCTGTTTGTACTT
>NZ_WEZT01000044.1 GCF_009863985.1 Furfurilactobacillus milii
AATCAGAGACCACTTAAAATACTTGACTGGCAAACACCTTATCAGATCATGCTGACAAATTTGTCCAAAAATTCGGATTAAATTTGCAATCTACCAAAAATAATTGTAAATAAATATTAGGGTCATAATATACAAGATATTCCTTAATTGACGATTGTTCATTATTTAATTGCTCCTATATACCACTTAATCTTTTTGTTAAGTGGTGTTTTATGATAATAAATTGTTTTCCTATCGAGTCAATTTTAAAACCACCATACTATCTTGTAGCTTGCTATTTTACAAGCATAAAAATTTGGGCTGATGGTTTATTAAAATTCTATCTATCCTCACATGAAGAAGCTAACTTAAATATTAAGACTTATTCTCTGGTATACTGAACCTGAATAATAATTGCCAAAATCAGTACAGGCATTAAAAGATCTTATTAATTATAGTTATACTTGATTAATATTGTTAGAACACCTATTGTGAAAACACTAAAGACACTACCTGCAATGCCCAAACCGCTTAAGCCTACAGTGGCCACGACATATCCTCCAATTGCAGATCCGGTAGCAACTCCAACATTTGAAAAAATTGAATTAAAAGAAGAAGCTAAAACCAATGATTGGGGATAATTTTGTTTGGCAATATCCATGTAATACAATTGCATGGGTGAGTTAGAAATAGACATTGTTAAAGCCATTATGAGAATGGCACTGATTTTTAGCCCTGTTAAATTTCCACTTATGAATATAAGAAAGATACTAATAGCTTGAAGGATAAAAAATTTTTTTAAATTGCTTTTCCATTTCATGTTTGCTATACGCCCACTCACTTGGTTGCTTACCAATCCACATAGTCCGTACAAAAATAGAACAATTATGACATTGTCGTGGGAGAAACTTAACTCTTTAATTAATATCGGCTTCAAATAGGTATAAATGATATAAATGGCACTAAAATTAAAGACCGGGACCAGAATACCCCAGATGATTCTTTTGTCTTTTAAGATAGCTAACTGTTTGAATATATTATGTGTTCCATTTTGTGTTAAATTATGAGGTAGCAAATAGAAAACTACGATAGTAATAAAGAGTGAGGCAAAAAAAATTGTCCAAAAAGTTAATCGCCAGTTAAGGTTATCACTTATCCAAGTGCCTAAAGGTACGCCAAAAACTGAAGCGATACTGAAGCCTGAGAACACCCAAGATATTAGCCAAGCTCTTTTTCTCTGAGGAGCAATTACAGCTGCAAAGGTAATAGCAGTCGACATCAGAGGCCCAGATGATAGGGCTGTTATAATTCTACTCATAAGTAGTACATTAAAATTACTAGCTATAGCTGTCAATAAGTTTCCAAATGAAAAAATCAGCAATAAAAAGAGCATAACTTTATGCAAAGCGCTACTACCAATAGATAAGTTAATTATTGGTGTTGCAACTGCATAAACGATTGCAAATATGGTTACGAGTGCCCCAATGTTTGCGATAGAAACTCTAAAATCTGTCGATAAATTATTTATAATTCCTATTATAATAAATTGACTCAAACCCATTGTGAACGTTAGAAATGTTAATAATATGCATTGAAGGTTGATTTTCTTTTTCATATGACCACCTTATTAAGAGATACACTAAAAAAGTTGGCTTTTTCCTACCGATTATGTGCAATTAAATCATGTAACTGTTTAAAATCAGGGGTAAGATCATAAGCGTGAGTTTTGGCTTCCATGACCGCGTTTATTTGTTGTTTAATCCTTTCGGTATCTTCCTCATCGGTATAACTAACCCAGTTGATATGCTCTAGCCAATCAAAGTAAGCGTGCTTACCTTTCCCATAACTGTTTCCAAATAACAAGCAAGGTGTTCCTGTTAAAACGGAAAATACCATTGCATGCCAGCGATCTGTAATAATTATTTCCTGGTGCGAGAATAGTTCTAGTTCTGAATCAAATAATGACTCCCGAGTAACAGGTGTTATCTTTTGTGGTTCGTCTAGAACGGTATCAACTCTTTTTACAGGGCGTTCATTTCCTAAAATATCTTTTATATTGTCAATCGTACTTTTTTTAACAACTTTTTCTGAATCATGCCGTAAAACGAATAAAGCCCCATTTCGATTGAACTTCCAGTTGACAGATTTCATATATAAAACCATATCAGGTGTAAAAATGACTTTATTGTTGAAAGTAGTCTGCATTCTATGGTAACTCTGTGCATCTCGAGCTACTAGAACTAAATTGGGGTTTTTTTGGTAAGCCTCTTGACTTAACTTTTGTTCATAAAGTCCAGCTTCATTGTCTTCAAAATGAATAGACTGTGGGAATGAGATGGTTAGGTTATCAGTAAAAGTTGAAAATACTTTTCGGCGTGCTCGCTCGTGATTAAGATAAAGATTTCCCATGTTTCCACCACCAGTAAAGGCAACAATATCTTGTTTAGTTATACATTGCTTAACAACTGGAATAGCCGCATCATCATCTTCCTCTACTATTTCAATATATTGGTAATCTGGAAACTCAGCTTCAATATATTTTCGTTCGGCTAATGATATTGCCTGGTCACCAAGATTGGTATAGCTAGGAACACCAAACATAAAAAATTTTGGCTGATTATTTTTAGGCAATTCGTGTACAACGTTATTAGGATGGATATAAAAGTTAGCCATATTATTTTCCTCCTTCTAATTTTATTTGCTGGAACTTTCCTGATAGGATTTTTTCATTTTCTCTTGATTAATAACAGTCAAGGAAAGAAATAAACTGCACCCATTTGTTATGGCAAATACAAAAAAGACAGTGGCTGTTCCTAAAGCATTAATTAGCAATGGGTAAACTAAGCTAATTGAAAAATTAGTGATCCATGTGGTTGCTGTAGCAATTGACATAAATCTAGCTTTGACACTATTAGGGAACATTTCTGCCATAATCAACCAAGTAACAGGGCTAACAATACCTTGATGGTTCGCTAGAAATAGGACAAGCATTGCTAGAACCAAAGTATTTGTAACTACCTGTGGCAGCATGTTTGTGTGCATAATAACCCCTAACAACGCTAAGAAGATAATATTACCCATTAACCCAATTTTTAACATTTTCAGATGGTTGTGATTGGCAATCATTCTGGTTCCAAAGATACTAGCGATGACAGATGCTAAGCCGATTAATATATTCGCATACAAAGAACCACGTTCTCCCATACCAACCTTTTCTAACAAGATAGTGCCATAATACATAACTGTATTAACACCCGATACTTGTTGAATCAAGGCAATAACGATTCCAATCAAGAGTAAGTAGACTAATCGTTTATTCGAAAAGATTTGGTTCCAAGTGAGCTTTGTCTCTGTTTTGATATTCTTTTTACGCCCATCAATGATCCTGTTAGCAGTTTGTTTTTTGAATCCTAGTCGATGAGCTAAATTACGTGCTCTTTTTAAATGCCCTCTTTGTACTAACCAGTTAGGACTTCCAGCAATATTGAATGAATTAATCCATAAGATAATAGAGGGGACACATGCCATTAAAATCATAACGCGCCAAATTGGATCCCAGTTACCCCATAGACTGCCTAAAAGGGCATTCATAATAAACGCTACTAGTTGTCCTAAAACGATAAAAATTGCATTCTTATTGACGTTGCTAGCACGAACTTCCCTTGGGGATATTTCTGCAAGATACATTGGAGAAAGACTTGAGGCAGCACCAACAGCTAGTCCCAGGATAAACCTAAATGTGGTCATAAAGATATAATTGAGTGATAATGCGCAACATACAGTTGCCAGTGTAAAGATAACTGCAACCCAACGAAGTGTAACCTTTCTGCCATATTTATCAGCATATTTTCCACATAGGAATGCACCAAGGCAAGCCCCTAAGACTAAAGAGCTTGACACGATTCCCTGACGGGAAGGAGTTAGATTTAATTGGCTAGTCTTGCTCATAAAAGCCAAAGCTCCATTGATAACACCAGTATCATACCCAAATAGGAATCCTCCCAAAGATATGACGTAAACACTGTAGTTTAATAATCCATATTTTCTGCCACTTCTATTTTGCATAGCCAATTTGTCCACTTCTTTCAGCTTGTTAATAATTAGAGTGGCTTTACATGAAATTAAAGTAAAACATTTATAAAAAAGCCAATTACTACAGTAATTGACCAGCCAATAACAACCATGGATTCATTTAAAAGATTGTGGCAAATTCTATAATTAATCCGAACAGAAATTAAAAAGCCCAAAGCAATCACTTACAATGGTAGTAGCTAATTCCAACCAATATAGGAAGTGATTACTT
>NZ_WEZT01000045.1 GCF_009863985.1 Furfurilactobacillus milii
CAATCCGGTAAATCGCCAGACGAAATTAAAGCGATGGAAAAGCGGCTGGCTTCCCTGTCTGAGGAGAACGAAATCCTAAAAAAAGCCCTGGGCTTCCTTGCGCAGAAGTAACCAATATTTTTGATTACATTCACCAAGAAAGCCATCACCACCAGGTAACTAAGATGTGCCGAATCCTCGGTGTTTCCAGAGCTCAGTATTATCGTTATCGATCCCCAAAGCCTTCAAAACGCCGGGCCGAAGATGAGGACTTAAAACAACGGATTCTGCGGATCTTTGCGGAATTCAAGCAGCGATACGGCGTTATGAAGATCCACCATGAATTGAATCTGGAACTTCAACCACTGCAGCGTCGGTGCAGCCCAAGACGGATTTCCCGGCTCATGAAGGAACTGGATATCCACTCCGTTACCGTCAATAAATGGAAAGCGGCTTCGGCTTCCAAAACCAAGGTTGAACAGCGTCCCAACTTGCTTAAGCAGGATTTCTCGACCACTGGTTTAAATCAAAAATGGACCGCTGATATGACCTACATTCAAACGAAGCGTAATGGCTGGTGTTACTTATCAACCATCATGGATCTGCACTCAAGACGAATTATCGGCTATTCATTCTCAAAAAAGATGGCTACTGATTTAGTCTTAAAGACCCTGGAAAGCGCGGTTAAAAATCGAACCATTACTGGGGACCTGATTATCCA
>NZ_WEZT01000046.1 GCF_009863985.1 Furfurilactobacillus milii
GCACTTGAACTAATTAATCAACGACCATTAAAAATACATCATCAACAGACTGCCATTGAAAGATTCCGGGCTTGTTCGGATTAAACTTGTAATTTGCCTCATATATAACTCAAAGCAGAAAACTATCAATTCGCAAAAAAAAGGACATCAATCATGATGTCCTAAGCTAATCAAAATTAAAATATTAACTAAATAAATAATTATTTGAATTCATTAGAAACTGCTGTCAGTGCTGCATGAATAACCTGATGCATATCATAATACCGATACATACCGAGCCGTCCACCAAACAAAACTTTGGGCTCTGATTCAGCAAGCTTACGATATTGCGAATACAAGTCATTATTTACCTTGTTGTTAACCGGATAATACGGCTCGTCGCCTCGTTTCCAAGTAGCTGGATATTCTTTAGTAACAAAGGTCTTCCCCTTATCGCCTTTGCCAAACTCAAAATGTTTGTGTTCAATTACACGCGTATAAGGTGTCTCCGCATCTGTGTAATTAATAACAGCATTTCCTTGATAATTATCAGTGTCCATCTCTTCGGTTTCAAAACGAAGTGAACGGTATTGCAATTCTCCTAGTTGATAGTCGAAAAATTGATCAATCATGCCGGTGAAGATAATGCGTGGGTAATCACGCAGATATTCTTCCTTTTTATCAAAAAAGTCCACGCCAGTTTCAACATCAATCAGATCATTATTCAACATTTTTTCGACAATCTGCGTATATCCACCGATTGGGATACCCTGATACGTATCATTGAAATAATTGTTATCAAATGTATAGCGGACTGGTAAACGACGAATAATGAAGGCTGGCAAATCAGTTGCCTTTTGTCCCCACTGTTTTTCCGTGTAGCCCTTAATCAATTTAGTATAAATATCTGTTCCAATTAAAGAAATTGCCTGTTCTTCCAAATTGCGTGGTTCCTTGTCGCTAATGTTGGCGGCAGCCTTTTGCTCCTCAATTTTTGCTTTTGCCTCAGCTGGAGTTGTAACACCCCACAGCTTATTAAATGTATTCATATTGAAGGGTAAATTATACAGTTCACCCTTGTAATTTGCTACAGGAGAATTTGTGTACCGATTGAACTCTGCAAATTGTTGAATATAGTCCCAAATGTCCTTATCAGACGTGTGAAAAATGTGAGCACCATACTGATGAACCTGAATGCCATCTTGCTCTTTCGTGTAAATGTTTCCAGCGATATGACTGCGCTTTTCAATCACTTTAATACGTTTACCTCTTTTTGCCGCTTCGTAAGCAAACGTAGCACCAAACAAACCCGAACCGACAATTAAATAATCATAATCAGCCATTAACTTTCTCCATTTCTTGTAAAGCCTTCACGACATTATTTACATATTCATCATAATGAAATTGGTGAACTGAACCTCGAATTTGGTCCTGAGATGGTAATTGATCTTTGTGTTCAATGATGTTGGTAAT
The DNA here is from genome assembly GCF_009863985.1 of Furfurilactobacillus milii. Taxonomy (GTDB): domain Bacteria; phylum Bacillota; class Bacilli; order Lactobacillales; family Lactobacillaceae; genus Furfurilactobacillus; species Furfurilactobacillus milii_A. The sequence continues at coordinate 1,453 of NZ_WEZT01000046.1, forward strand.
CTTTTTTGACAGCGAATTAACATCACCGAGCGGATATAAAGTACCATTTTGTCTCGATATAATATCACTCGGACCAGTGGGACAATCAGACGAAATTAAAAATAATCCGCGAGATGCCCCCTCAATTAGGACCATCGGGAAGCCCTCATATGTTGAAGTTAGCAAAAGAACATCTGCAACGGTTATTTTTGACCAGGGATTCTCGACGAATCCGTGCCAGGTTAAATGGTCATTAATGCCCAATTTTTCAGCAAGTCGAGGCGCTTCATCACGATCCTCACCATCTCCATATAAGTCTAAGTGCCAATCTAAATCAGCATTTAGTTTCGACAGAGAAACTAATAACTCACGTATATTCTTTTGACCGTCAAGAATCGTTCTTCCGAGATAGACAAATCGATTGCTTGCCTTAGACCTAGAAATTGGTCGATCAACTGACTCAACTGGATTAAAAATCAACTTTACCCGAGCAGGTGAAATGCCTGCGTCCATCAGCTCTTCTTTGATTCCTGTACTAATCGCAAAGTAATAATCAGCACGTTTTAAAAAAACATTTCTAATCGGTTTACGTTCTAATGAGTAATGATACCAAGCAATCACTTTTGTGCGTAGCTTATGTCGCTTGCAAAACTCGTAAGCCATGCTCCACATCAATGGGTTCGTGCTAACAACAAAATCAAATTTTTGATTTCTAAGCACTCGTGAAATCTTAGAATACAATGTCAAAGCGTATTGCACGTTTCGTATCCTGCGATTTTTCGCCATGTTAACAATTTCCACGGGACGATTGCGCGCCCAAGCATCATTCACTGTCCCACCGAAATCTATTACTTTCAGATTAACATTTTGAGGATCGACGGTCGCAAAGGCATCACAAAAATTAGCGATAACCTTTTCTGTACCCCCATACCCATTCATAAATGGTGTCAAAATCAATAAATCCATGGTTTTTACCTATTTTCTAACTTGAGGGTTGATTTTCCTTGCAATAAAGGCGGTTCCCTTCTTCAGCCAATGCTCACTTTCCATATGAACATAATTCACTTCAGCAACTTGCGGTTTCAAAGTATCCAACCAGACGTCAAGTAGCAGCTCACTGATAAAGCCATATACCCGTCCCTCATATGTATCATAATCGGTAACGTCCACACGTTTTTCAAGTTTTCCTAAAATATCAAATAGCCAAGTGCAGTACAAATCCAGCCATTTGGATTTCATTACGAACATATTAAACATATGTGTACTGGATCTTTTCATAACCTTGTCAAACGCTTGCAAATACTTTGGATAATCAGACTCAATAATATCTCGTGTTAAGTCCAACGGCTCTTTATGATGAGCATGGATATAATGAGAATAATTGGATTCAATAATATAATTGCGTTTTTTTGGCAAAATGACATCAACCTGTTCAAACAGTTGATCAACTTGCTTTTGATTCAGAATTGCCGTCAACGATTTAGAACGTTTTAAACTTAAATACCGCCGATAGTGTACCAATCCAATGGCATCAGCATCGACATTTTTCCAAGCCCAATACAGAGCAGTCAGCTCATTATAGCTAGAGTTTTTAAGTGAAATGTTATCGCCAGTATTATCACCTTGAAAAGTATGGTTAACATCTGGATGAAGTGATTTGCCAACAAATACTGGTAAGTAAAGCTCCGTATTTTCAGGCATTTCGTAATTTTTATGTGTTGCGACAATGATTTTAGTTTTCAATCTTAGTTGCCATCCTTAATCTAGTATGCGCCATCAGATTTGGCTATATGAAAAATGTTGCGGAAAAATATCTCTGTATCAAACCATAACGACGCATGATCGACATAATACAATTCAATTTCACAACGTTCAGGGTACCCAATATTGCTTCGGCCACTCGCCTGCCACAATCCCATTGCACCTGGCGTAACCGATAATAGCTTGTCTACCTGATCACCATACTCAACCAGCTCTTCACGAACAACAGGTCGAGGCCCAATCAGAGACATTTCCCCCCGCAGTACATTAACGAATTGTGGCAATTCGTCCACAGACGATTTTCTTAACCATTTCCCAAAACTTGTGATCCGTGGGTCCATTTCGGGCGGCAATTTATAATTGTTATCCAAATACTTTTGATACAAATCTTTATCTTGTCGCAACTTATCGTCAGCATTAACAATCATTGAACGAAATTTAAAAATGTAAAAATCTTTGTTGCCTTTTCCAACTCGTCGTTGTTTAAAGATCACAGGTCCACGATTGGAAGGACTGATTTTATACATTAACCACACAACAAGAAATACCGGGCTAAGCACTATCAAAGCGAGCGCCGATAACAAAATATCCAATAGCCTTTTAGTAAATCGATAAGTTCTCGATTTGACTGTTTTCTTTGTATTGATTGAAAAAATCCCCTTTTGCTAAGATCAACATCTTATGACTAAGTTAGATTATCATTTATTGACGAAGGTGACAATGTCAGCATAACATTTTGAATCAATGAAACCGTGCACGAGCCAAGCGTCTTACCTCATCGACAATATGTGCCCTAGTTAACATGACACCTACCGTATAAACTATTATGCCAATAAACACTTCCACTCCAAGATGAATAAACGTCATGGATATTCTGCTACTGATGAAATTAACAATAACGAACATTACCAACCCACTGACGAAATACTTCCACTGGCCCGTAAACATTTTTCTGATTTGTAGGGAATCCCTTACCGCAAAAACTTGATAGGCAGTAACTAACGCCTCGGAAATGACTGTTGCAATGGCAGCGCCACTCGCACCAACCGCTAAAATTAAAGGTACGTTAACAATAATGTTCGCAACCGCACCAATAGTGACAGAAATCGTGTAATCTCGAATCCTCTTGACTGGCATTAAATACTGCCTGCCGACTACCGTGCTCCATGCTATTAATACGATAATTGGCGTTTCAAAAAAGATTAATTCTCCAACTTCATTATATTTATGACCGAAAAACCACGGCGCAAATTTCATACTTAATGCTGCTAAGCCAAACATCAACGGAACAGAAATTGCGGAAACAAAATTCATGCTTCTATATAGGCTGTTATTAACACCTCGCATGTCCCCTTGAGAAAACTTATTAGCTATATGCGGAAGCATAACAGTTCCAGTAGCTGTGACAATTGACAGAATCGTCTTTACCAGAGAATCAGAGAAGTTAAAATATCCTGCTGAAACAGTGGAGTCAAACTGCTTTAACATTGTTCTATTTACTACCGCATAGACCTGTATGGCAATATTAGGAATAAACAAGACAAATGCCGGATACAGATGCTTAATAATCCCGTTGACTGATACAGAAACGCGTTCAACTGATCCACGCAAATATGGCCATAAGGACAGTCCTCCAAGCAATTGGGCTCCGCCTTGAATCAAAATATATTTCCACAAATCGGCTGGTGTTTTGACAACGACAAAAATCAAAACAACCGAAACGGCCTTTACCAAAGTATTTCGTAAAACAGTTTTTTTAAAATCCTCCAAGCCCATGAAATACCATGAGATGTCAATTCCTTGAGCAATGAGCCAAACAATTTGTAAAAGTTGGAAGGTAAAATACTGATGATCAAAATGTAGAAAAAGAAAAAAAGCTAGCACAGAAATCGTTGTTGTACAGAGCTGCAATATTTCAATTTCCCAAAAAATCCGTGATCGTTCTTTTTTATCATCTCTGTGATAAGCGATCTCCCGATTACCATATAATGTAATACCCAAGTCACCGATTAATACAAAATACTGAATGATTGACCACGTATATGTATAAATCCCGTTTCCTTTCGGAAGCAATACCCTCGAAATGTACGGCTGCGTCAACAAGGGAATCAACGTAATCAGCAATTGATATGATGCATTATAAAACAAATTACGAATTGTTTTCATTACGACCCCTTTTTGCCATTTTTACTAAATGAAATCGACCATTGATGTAAAGCATACCAGAAAAAAGACTCCAATTAACTGATTTATTTAATACCAGAAGCTGTTTTAATGGAGGTTTAATTAACATCTCAATTGATTTATGTTACGCTTCAGGTGTTCTTTTTTGTGAACACCTGGAGGAAAGTTATGAATGATACGTTAAAAATACTGTTATTAATACAATCAGCGCAAAATGCGCAATCTTTTTCACAGCGTCGTCTTGCTGAAGTCTCAGAGTTCTCGCTAACCAAGGTTCAATCGATACTATCAAAATTAGAGTCGCTTGACAATGTTAAAAATTTGGGGTCTCGACAAAAACCACAGTATCGTCTGACAAGCGCTGGAAAACAATCTATTCTTGACAGTCTATCCAAGCATACACGAATACAATTACCTATGTCGCTACGGAAGAGCACTTTCACCACGGCTGTCATTTTGGCTGCTGGTCATTCAACCGCTTCAGATCAGCCTGTTGCTCTATCAAAAATTGACGAAAATACAATACTCCTACTGCGTAACATTCAAAAACTCGTAGATCGTGGAATTAAACATATCGTTATCGTTTGTGGGTACCAAAGTGAATTGATAGAAACAGCGCTTCAAGATACACCAGAAGTCACCCTAGTTAAAGTTAAAGACTATGAACATGCGGGGACGATGTCTTCACTCTCACAAGCAGGCACACAAATTAACGATTCATTTTTGCTACTTGAAGGCGACCTCTTGTTCGACGATGCGATGCTAGATGTTTTGCTACAAGATACAACAGAAAATACAATTCTTGTATCCCCTCTTAGTGGATCACATGACGAAGCCTTTGTTGATTTTAATAGTCAAAATCAACTCATTCAAATTTCAAAAGATATTCGTCAAATGAACCGTTTATCCGCTGAAATGATCGGAATTAGCAAGGTATCCTTTGCCTTTTATCAACTGATGTTGTCCGCCTATATGAGAAATGAAAACCCTTGGCTTAATTATGAATACCTGATTGCACAACTCTCAAATATTACCCCAGTAAATTGTCTAGTTACAGACGATTTACATTGGATTGATATTGATACCCCTAAAGATTTGGTGAAAGCGATTCAAGATGTATTTCCATTAATCAAAGCAAATGAATCAGATAATAAAATTGATCAGGCTAAACAGACAATCGTCAACGCTCTAAATATTCCTTCGCAAAACGTTAAAAATGTCGTATACGCTGGTGGGATGACTAATACAAATTACTCTGCTGAAATCATTCAAGGTGAAAATAAAGGTTGGCGCGAATGTTTCGTTCGCATTCCTGGAAAGGGAACCAGCAAATTGATTAATCGTATGACTGAAAAACCGAATGCAGAACAAGCAAGCAAGCTCGGCTTTAACGTACCCACTCTCTTTATGGACCCTACTTCCGGCATAAAAATTACGGAAACCATTCCTGGAGCGGTCACTTTTTCTGCACGGTCCATGAGGATACCATCAAATTATCATCAAGTTGCCCGCTTACTTTATCAGGTGCATCATTCAAAGATGAACTTCAGCAACAATTTTTCGTTTGAATCCGAATGGTCACATTACGAGTCTGCAGCAAATGACTTGTCAATTAATTATTATGACTACTACTCAGATGTTAAAGAAGAAGTCAGAAAAGCTAATCAATATTTAAAAAACACTTTAGGCGTAAAAAGCCTGCCATGTCACAACGATTTAGTGCCGGAAAATTTCATCAAGGGTATCTCAAGTAATCGTTCAGAAGACTCCTTGTACTTAATTGACTGGGAGTATTCCGGTAACAACGATCCAGCGTGGGATTTAGCAGCGCTAATTAACGAGAGTGAGCTCTCACGGGCTGAAGAAGACGACTTCTTAGCGCATTATTCAAATGCATCTGACAATTTATTACTTAAACGAAAAGTTTTAGTTTACAAAGCCTTCCAGGACGTTTTGTGGAGCACATGGTCTCTTGTCAAAACAGCGAGTGGCGTCGATTTCAGCGAATACGGAAAGAAACGCTTTGAACGCGCAAGAAAAGAACTTACTCAGGTGCTAGCTTATGTATGATCAACGACAATATTTTCGGCAACGGTTAAATGGATTATCCGGCGGTGCATTGTGGGGATTAGACACCGTACTGATAGGTCTTATTTTAGCCCATGGACCCTTTCAATATTTTGCTGGCACAGCACCTTTGATTGCTACGTTTCTTCATGACAGTTTTTCTGCTATGGTTTTGCTGATTTTAAATATTATTAGCAATCCTAAAAATTATTTTTTCAATTTTTTAAGAATTTTAAAAAAGAGTCCAAGTGCACATTGGGTAATGTTTGCTGCCGTTTTTGGCGGACCGGTTGGAATGACAGGTTATGCGCTGTCTATTCATTATATAGGCCCAACATACACTGCAATTATTTCTGCTATGTACCCAGCCTTTGGCGCGCTACTTAATTTTATTGTTTTCAGACAACGGCCCAATCTCTCCACCATTGTTGGATTATCCCTAGCTATCGGCGGCACGATATTTACAGGAATGAGTGCGACTATCACCACAAATATTCGCCCCATCGGATTCATTTTCGCCGCACTATGCGTAATTGGATGGGGGTCGGAATCTGTTATCTCTGCATATGGTATGAAGAATGACCTTTCGTCAGATGACGCGTTGCAGATTCGCCAACTGATTTCTGGAATCGTCTTCGCAGTCGGCATCATTCCAATAGTTCCTTCTGGTTATCATCACGTTTTTGAAATCTTTCACTCCCCAATTATTTTTTTACTCCTTCTTACTGCTATTGCTGGTAGTTTGTCATATAAATTCTACTATGGCTCTATTAATGTATTGGGAGCCGTCCAAGCAATGGGACTTAACATTAGCTACTCAGCTTGGGCTATTGTTATTGGTATAGTGGTAGGAAACAAAGCCTCCTTGACTTCACTGTTATTAGCATCAATAATCATTTTAGGTTCCGTATTAACTGCGGATTCCAAACAACTTATTCTTCGTAAAATTCCTATTGTTGCGAGAATGATTCCTAAGGAGCACAAATAATGAACGCAATTATCATGGCGGCTGGACTAGGAAGCCGCTTTAAAGAGATGACCAAGAATCGTCCAAAATCCTTGCTTGAAATCAATGGAACACCAAACCTAGTTAGAACATTAAGGATGCTTCATGATGCAAATATCAACGATATTTACATCGTAGTCGGTTATCTGCATGAACAGTTTGAAATTCTTCAAAATCAGTATCCAGACTTAAAAGAACTCAATCTTCATTTTCTTTATAATGATCACTTCAGCGATTATAATAACGTCTATTCTTTTGCATGTGCTTCAAAGTACTTCGGCGACTCTTTTGTTATTGATGCCGATACGGTCCTTCGTGACAACGTTTTTCTCTATCATCCCCAAAAGAGCACATACTATACTATTCTCCGAACAATTCATGGTGCGGAATGGTGCCCACTAACAGATAGTAATGGAGAGGTCGTTAAAATGTCTGTTACAGATGATCACGTTCCGTCTATGTCTGGTATTTCATACTGGGACAAAGTAACCGCTCAAACGATTCTTAAAGCGTTACCTAAATTTTCGCAAACGTCACAACTTCTCGAGAAAAAAGGTTATTGGGATGATATACCAGTCGCATTACTAAACCAGATTTCCGTTACAACCCATCAGGTCAAAGATACTTCAATGTATGAAATGGACACTCAGGAAAACTATCGTACTATTCAAAAATTATTGAAGGAGCAAGTTTGATGAAAGCACGCGTTGTTTACGCAACAATCACTGGAAATAACGAGGATGTTGCCGACATTATTGTAGAAGCTTTGGAAGATTTAAACGTTGTCGTGACCGAGGAGGAAATCTCGCAGGCAAATGTTCAAGATTTAAATGACACAGACATTGTCGTGATTGTTCCGTATACTTATGACGAAGGGGCACTTCCCGAGGAAGGTATTGATTACTATGATGATCTCGCGGACATTACGTTAAATGGTAAAGTGTTTGGAGTTGCGGGGTCCGGTGATGTCTTTTATGGCGATGATTATGGCGTGGCCGTTGACCGCTTTGATTCTCGGTTAGCTGACAGCGGAGCCACCCGAGGTGCAAAAAAAATCAAAATAAACCTTTCCCCTGACGCTGACGATATTAAACAGCTTGATGAATTTGCTAACGAACTTGTATCTGCTGCGCAACAGTCAACTAAATAAATGCCAAAAAAAGATCCTCAGTTCACGGGCTTAACCGTCACTGAGGATCTTCTTAATTTCTGATTTTAAAATGTAAGATAACCATTAAAGCTGCCATCACCAATTTGAACCCAACGCATGTGATAAGCTAAACCGTTGTAATTTGCTCCTGAAACAAATACCCAAGAACCGGAAACAGCTTCCACATATGCAACGTGACCATAATAACCGGCTGTTGACCAAGCAATCATACCAACTGCTGGATTATTATAGGTTACATCTGCGGCAGAATATACCCAGTCCGCAGCGTTGCCTTTACCATATGGGTTAACACCTTCAGCGGCCAGTTTCTTGGCAGCATACGCTGTACACTGTCCAGCATAATAGCCGTAATCGTTGCCCCAGTCTACATAGTTATCCTGCAATTGACCTGCACCGTTGAAATAATAAAGTTTATTGCCAATTCTTTGTCTACCGGTATTGAGATATCCACTATTACCTAGATAGTACCAGTTATAACCATCACCATACCAGCCAGTATTCATACCGCCCCAGCCGTTAAAATGGAACCAAGATCCGTTGAGCCACTGCCAACCAGTATCCATACCCCAACTAGTTAGATAGTACCAGTTACCATCAACGGCCTGCCAGCCAGTTTGCAACGCACCGTTGCCACCCATGTGATACCAGCTACCATTCATTTGTTCCCAACCGGTTTGCATGCGACCGCTGTTAGCCATTAAGTACCATTGACCATCAATACTCTGCCAATTGTACAAAGTTTCACCATTAGTACGATCATTCATGTACCAACTGTTACCATCCCAAAGCCAACCACGGTGCATACCACCCCAGTTTTCGAGATAGTACCAATTATTGTTACTCCATTGCCAACCTTTGCTCATACCACCCCAATTACTGAAATAGTACCAATTATTGTCAATGTTTTGCCAATTACCGGCCATACCACCCCAGTTTTCAAGATAGTACCAGTTACCATCCTGTTGATACCAACCGGTTTGCATTTGACCTGAGTTGTCAAAATGGTACCAGGCACCATTAATGGCCTGCCAACCTGTAACTGCATTACCATTTTGATAATAGCCCCAAGTATTACCTTGCTTCCAGCCATCACTGACAGCGACAGAAGCGGCCACTTTTACTGTCTGCTCAGCACTGCCGCTTGCTTCCGAATTAGAAGTGCTTGTTGTGTTATTTTGTTCGTCAGTTGTACTTGCAGAAGACTTTACTGACTCGGAATTGGCTGACGTTTCACTTTGCATCGAAGTTAGATTCTGTGACGAAACACTTTTAGAGTTCTCTAGGTTGGCACTTGTAGCACTTGTAGCACTTGTAGCACTTGTAGCACTTGTAGCACTTGTAGCACTTGTAGGCTGCACTGAACTAGCTGCCGTTACAGAAGCGTTGTGGGAGCTCTCGGATCCAGCCGAATAAATACTTGAAGCAGCACTTTGACTGCTAGTACTATTTTGCTTTTTCTCAGAAACCGTAGAACCTTTTGCAAATGCACTCTCAGGCACAACAGAACTACTTTCACCAGACTGGCTAGCAGCATCATCTAACGAACTCGACTGTTTGTTATCAGAATTCTGCGAGGCTTGATTCAAAACAGACCCAGTTTTTAGAGAAACCGAGTTAGAACTCCCATTATTTTGGGTCAGAGTTGATACACTTGCGTTGCCAACTCCACTCTGTACATCATCATTTGCATAAACAGTTTTACTATTGGCAAATTCTATAATTAATTCGAACAAAAAACTCAAAGTGATTGCTTACAATGGTAGTGGTCGAATACTAACATTGTGAGGAGAATTACTTTGAGCTTT
>NZ_WEZT01000047.1 GCF_009863985.1 Furfurilactobacillus milii
CATCTTCCAGTTCGTATCGTTTAGGTGTTGTCATCGGAATGCCTCGATTCGTTTTTCCTCAGATTATACCTGAATTTTTAGTTTTCAGACAGTCCCTAGAGGAACAGCTAAAAATTCACTTAATTTTACAATCTACCATTTTCTCATAAAGATTTCTCATCAACAGCGGTTGACAAAGAGCCATTATAAATTAGATAATACATTAGAAGCTAGAGACAAGATTGTCTAGATAATGTGTGAGATAAAATTTTTGGCAGGTTATCATACATAAGATAAAATGTTTTTAAAACTGATAACGTATTTATTTCACAACAATTACGCATTTATTTTTGAGAAAAATATAAAGCAGGAGGATTACAATGCTGAAAACTTATTCTTTAACAAAAGATACATTATTAGTTTCGTCAGAATCAAATATCAATTCTCCTGTTGTTTATGTTTATGGTGACGAACGAGAATATATCGAATCTTTGGAACATAAATATAACCTTAAAATAGGCAATATACTAACGTTTGATGATCGAGTTGAATATGACACGATGATAGATCAGAACGATGAAAAAAGTTTGCTCGTAAGTTTTTTGTTTCCCGAGGTACATGAAGATGGGCATCTAGATAATCTGACGGC
>NZ_WEZT01000048.1 GCF_009863985.1 Furfurilactobacillus milii
AAATACTTATGTTTTTACGAGCTAAGGGGTTATCTATCCGGGCTGTTGCGTTACGGCTGGGGCGAAATCCAAGCACTATTTCACGGGAGTTAAAACGTTGTGCAGGTAATTATTCCCCAAGCAAAGCAGATAATGACTATCATCAAAAGCGGCAGAATTGTCACAAGAAGCGGCTATTAGACAGCCATCCACAATTACGCCGTCAAATTGTTCATTACATCTTAGATCTGCACTGGTCACCAGAGCAGATTACCGCTCGCTTTAATAAGGAACATCAATGGTGTGTTAGCTACAACACAATTTACCGTCATATCTATCAACACAATTTAGGTGAGAAGTACTCCTCACGTGGTGATACCGGTATTCAGCGCCATCTCAGACATAAACATCGGACTCGGCATTCAAAGAATACTAGACGACATCGAGAAGTACAGACCGACTATATCTCGATCCATGAGCGCCCTGGTTTTATCAACCAGCGCCAACGTATAGGTGACTGGGAAATTGATACTGTGATTGGTCGAACGGGTCACTCCATCCTTTTAACGGTTGTCGATCGGCTCAGTCGGCTTACGCTTATCAAAAAGGTTGTGCAAAAGGACTCGCAGGAGATAAATAAAGGCTTAGTTGAACTGTTAGGGGCCATTCCTAAAGAATTTGTTCATTCTATTACACCAGATCATGGGACTGAATTTCTTCATCTTGATGAAATCAGCGAAAGGTTAGGTGTTACTGTCTATTGGCCCGATCCATATTCGCCTGAACAGCGTGGAACAAATGAGAATACAAATGGATTAATCCGGGAATATTTTCCCAAGCGAACAGATATTGATAATTATACAGAACAGGACGTTGAACACTGCCAAAAGCAGTTAAATCAACGTCCTCGCAAAGTGTTAAACTATGAAACCCCATATGAAGTATTTTTTGACAAACCGTTGCACTTAGTTTGACAATTCACC
>NZ_WEZT01000049.1 GCF_009863985.1 Furfurilactobacillus milii
TTATCCATAGTTCTTGTCTTTAAAAATTGGTCAACGGCCATTGGTACTAGTACACCCATGTCATTAAAGCTTGGTTGGTTGGAGCAGTACGAACCGATATACCTCTTTTGGAGTGGAGTAATTCTGGCGGTACTGTTAATTATTTTTTTGCTTATCACACTTTTTTGGCCACGGTCACAATCATTATATCTTCATCAAAAGTCTGATGGTCAAGTGACCGTCAGTAAGAAAGCTATTGAACATTTTGCGCTTTCAGCACTTCAACATGAACCCTTTATTGGCAACCCCAAGGTATCAGCTAAGTTATCACGAAAAAGGATCACACTTAAAATATGGGGTGATCTACTAAATTCAGTCGATGCCAAGAAACAGACTGCAAATTTTCTTAATCAATTAAAAAAAGATTTGCGTATTTGTCTTGGAATTTCTGAACAGAAAAAAATTAAAATCAGACTCGTTGATTTTAATGAGTTGGACGCTAATGTGCATAAATCTCGAGTTGTCTAGGAGGTGATATCGTGACCGAACTCATTAAAGCCTATTTTTGGCCACTAATTGGTGGAATTATGGGATTGCTCTTAGCGGTCCTTATCATCACTTTTGGATTTTTCAAAGCGCTTTTTGTTTTGATTTTTATGGCAATCGGGATTACCGCGGGTTATTATATTCAAAAAACTGGTATCTTAACAAATGTTTTTAAATAACTGTTTGAATTATAAGGAGGAAAAATTATGCAGAATGGAACGCCAAGTGAGAAAACAACAACTAACGAAAAGTCTGGTGTTAAAGGCAATTTAACATTTGATGATAAGGTTATTCAAAAGATCATTGGTATCGCACTTTCTGAAGTAGATGGCTTATTAACCGTAGATGGCGGCTTTTTCTCAAATGTTGCTGGAAAACTAGTTAATACTTCAGATGTCACATCAGGAATTGATGTAGAGGTTGGAAAAAAGCAGGTTGCAGCGGATCTCGACATTGTTGCTGAATACGGCATTGATATTTCTAAACTGTATGACAAGATCAAAAATGTTATCGTTCGGGAAGTAAAGAATATGACCGAATTAGAAGTAATTGAGGTAAATGTGAATGTTGTTGATGTCAAGACAAAGGAGCAATATGAAAAAGATTCGACTTCTCTGCAAGATCGCGTGAGCGATGCCACAGACAAAACGAAGGAAGCCGTCAGTAAGGGCGCAAAGAAATCGAAGGAAACATTAGGTGACAGCGTTGATAAAGTAACGTCTGACAATAAATCTAGTCGTGTTAACTAAGGGAGTGAGTAAATATGGGACTTATTTGGTCATTAATCGTCGGGGCAATCATTGGTGCCATTGCTGGCGCAATCACTAACCGTGGTGCTGCTATGGGCTGGATTGCAAACATCGCAGCTGGTTTAATCGGTGCGTGGATTGGCCAAGGGCTCCTTGGCACTTGGGGCCCTTCGTTAGCTGGCATGGCATTGATACCATCGATCATCGGGGCAATTATTTTAGTTCTGATTGTTTCATTAGTTGTTGGTCGAACTAGTAAAAAGTAAGGGGAATTTTATGGACGTCTTGAAAAGTGTATTTAAGTTTATGATCGCTTCTACGCTCATTGTAGGTGGTGTCCTCATCGGTGGCACCGTCTTGGCTGCTAAGAAAGTAGATGGCATTGGTGATACATTGCAACAAAAATTACATGGATAATTAGCCAAATTTATCTGTATTAGGCTTCTTAGAACGTAAATAATTGAGCAATTGAAGATCAGTTAATCAATATTTAAATTGGTGAGAT
>NZ_WEZT01000005.1:0-66365 GCF_009863985.1 Furfurilactobacillus milii
GCACTTGAACTAATTAATCAACGACCATTAAAAATACATCATCAACAGACTGCCATTGAAAGATTCCGGGCTTGTTCGGATTAAACTTGTAATTTGCCAGTTTAATAATAGTTGTCGGTCAATGATTAGCTATGTCGCGAACCTTTCCGAAACTAGTCTTGCAGGTCGGAATATGAGACTTTGCCGGATTCACGGACCTTTACCGCAAGTGATGTGAAACGTAATATTGCGGGATCGATGTAGTTTAATGATTTTTGAAATCCGTTAAGATAATCCGTCCAGGAGGAGTCTAACTCCTGTGGGTTAACGATAAGAAAACGCCCTTTTAGCATTAGGGATGTATGAGCATCCTCGTTAAAACAATAAATAGCTGCATTGGTTGTGTTGCTCAAATTTTTAACTGTGGCAGAATTGTGCTTTGTATAGAAAAAGATTGTGTCTAATGATCTGTCCATTTTTAAGGGAGTAAGGGCTGTAATATTTGGAAAACCGAGTGAGTCTATTGTGGAAACTTGAAATACCGTGGCCGACTCAAGCATCTTTTCTGCGACTTTAATGGTTTTTAGCATGTCTATCCTCCAAATGTTTTCTTTAAATAAAGGGTATCATAACAATAAGTAATTACGAAAAAAACTGATTGGAAAATCACTTGTGGTGACTGACGTCTGCTTAATATGCTGTTAGTTACGCATTCACTACAAAATGTGAACGCAAGATTTATCCTGTCCATTTTAGTTTAGGTGTAAAGATAAACATGACCATAAAAAATAAATATTTTTTGTATTTATTTTTAAAAGAACATAATTCACAAACAATTTGCCCTCAATATTTATAAAATGCAATTTTTGAAAAAATAAACCTCATTTTCCTCTTTATTGCTCTTTCTTTGCTCAATAACAGTTTCTTCTTAATGTGAAAATGAAAACAATGTGCTCTGAAAGCACTGATTTTATAGGAATCCTAAAAATTGTTTTCATGGTTTTACGTTAAAATCCCTTGTTTTCTGAAAGGTGTATGCACTACAACGGGATTTGCATAAGGGAGAGAGAAAAATGAAAAAACTATTTTTTAGTGCGCTCGTTGTTGTACTAGTTGTCGCAGGTTCTGTCGCTACGGGGTTTGCATCAACTAGCGCTACTCGAGTTAACAAAGACAGTCAGTCATTTAATCAATTATATTCTAAGGTTCTTCAAAAGCAAAATCTGCCACTACAGTAATTTCATTTGGTTCTTATTGGATTGCTATTTTTAACAAAAAGCATTACGTCTATCACACATTTGTGGACGTAATGCTTTTTTATGTGAACGTCCTTATTAAAAAAACGAGACTATTTTTTTGGGTATTGACTGCCGAAAAGATGCCGTCAATGCTCATATTAAAATCAGTTTAGTGATGTTTTACAGTGGTTTACAAATCATTAAAATTCTGATGAAAATATATGCTATGCTTAGGTTTCTAGGCAACTGGGTTTCAAAAAATGAGTGAATAGGAGCTAACGCGGATGACAGAGATAAGGCGAGCCAAAAGAGCAGTAACTGATCTTAGCAAGATAACTGCAATTTTGAAGGAATCACACATTATTCACACTGCAATCAACACGGAAGACTTTCCCTATGTGGTGCCAACCAATTATGGTTTTGAAATAACGGACGATGGTAAATTAACGCTGTACATTCATGGTGCGCCGGAAGGTCGGAAAGTTGACTTGATCAAACGAGATAATCGGGTCGGTTTTGAGATTGACGACGGGGGTTCCTTGATGCCGACTGAATCGACAGAGGCTAGTCACAACTCTTGGCTTTATCACAGTATTATCGGCACTGGTGTGGCTCATCAAGTGACAGACACAGAGAGTAAATTACACGCATTACAACAAGTACTGATTCACGAAACAGGTCATGCATGGAAAAACATTGATCCTCATGGTGTTGAATACGTAAACGTTTATCGAATTGATGTGCAAGAATACAAGGCTAAACAACATGAGACACCGCAGGCTCAATAGCGGCTTGAACGCACCAAAATCAAAATGTACACGTCGTCCTTGTTAGTTCAATAGTTCAAACTTTTTGAGTCTTACAGGCTGGGACACGAATTTATAAACTTGGGGATAATATAAATGACAAGTGGATTAACCACACACCTGATTGCTAATGCAGGTCGTGGTAAACGTTTTTTACTTACCAATGAAGATGGTCACGAATTGGGCCGTGTTAAAAATCACGGTTGGACGAATTTGTGGAACCAATTCTTGGGCTGGGCTGTGGCAATGCCAATTCATGACGAACTCACCGTGGAAGGAATGACGTTAACGGTCGAGTCGAAGACACATTTATTGAGTAGTAAATACCGTTTGGAGATCAACCATCAGCCGGTGGCATTAGTGTTAACTCATAATTTTCAAAACGGTTATCTCATTAACGTGAAGAATGAACGCTACCAGTTGAAGGCAGGGCTTGGCAACGCTAGTTTTCAAATATTTCGTTCAGGCGATCAAGCATTAGTAGTTAGCATGCGGCAGCAAATTGATAATCCAGATGCGTTTTCGGTCACGGTAAATGAATCCTTTGGTCTATTAACTGGTATTGGACTGGCAATGATCATCATGCGCGAACAGGGAAAGTAACAAAGAATCGTTACTGGGAACAGAAAAGTAGCGTGACAATGAGGTGTCCTATATACTGGACTCAATTAAGTTTGAGGAGGTTTCAGTATGGCAAAGTTGACATCCGAAATGAAAGATTTGATTTCACAAGCGTTTCCGTTTATTGCGACCGTTGATGAGGATGGAAATCCACAAATTGGTCCAAAGGGCACGCTGAGAGTCATGGACGATGAACATTTAATCTATAATGAGGAAACTGGGCGCCAAGCTTGGCACAATTTGCAGGCAAACCATAAGATAGCCGTTGCCGTTCACCCTTATCCAGGTAAGATTGGATTGCGAGTTGAAGGGTACGCAACAATCTATAAAGATGGCCCCGTATTTGACGCTGCTCACCAGTATGCTGTGGATAATCAATTGCCTGATTTAATTGCAGCTGTTGTCATTTCCGTTGACCGAATTGTGAGTCTTAATGCAGGTCCTGACGCTGGTACAGAAATCGCAAACGAACCAGTTTTAGATTAATTTAATCAATGAAATGCTAAAAGCCCAATTCGTCGGAATTGGGCTTTTTATAATACGAGTAAGAGTGAACGTAAATTCTATTTTATTGAGCGGTGTAGCCACCGTCGACAACGAATTCTGATCCGGTAGCGAACTTGGATTCGTCGGAGGCGAGGTAAACACAGATGTTTGCAATATCATCAGGTTCACCGATGTGACCAACTGGTGTTAATTTTGTTTGAGCTTCTTCCATTCCTGGTTGGGCTTCCACTAGTGGTGTTTTGATGTACCCAGGGTGCACAGTGTTGACGCGCACGCCGTAACCTTGTTTTGCGGCATACAACGCTGCAGACTTGCTGAATAAGCGAACGCCACCTTTAGATGCATTATAAGCTGCCAATAGTGGGTCACCGATGAATCCTTCAATGGAGGACATGTTGATAATGGAGCCACCGTGGTTCTTCATTGCAATCATGCCGTACTTTGTACCGTAGAAAACACCATCCAAGTTAATTCCCAGCAATTGATGCCATTCATCAGCGGTGGTGTGCTCAACATCTTTCGCAATGGCGATACCAGCGTTGTTGACAATGACATCAAGCTTACCAAACTTAGCAACAGTCTCATCAATAACTTCTTTAAAGCGAGCTTCATCAGAGGCATCTTGTTGCATATAAAGGGCGTTGTCACCGCCGTTCAGACCATCGAGTGCTGTTTGACCGTCATCCTTGTTGCGTGAGGTGATAACAACTTTAGCACCTTCTCGTAAAAAAGCGGCGGCGGTTGCCAGCCCGATACCCTTGGTTCCACCTGTGATAATTGCAACTTTATCCGTTAAACGATTTGCCATTTTCATAACCTCCATTGGTTTAGGTTGCTACTACACCGTTATTTTCGCATGTTTGGTAAACAATGTGAAGCAATATACAAGATGAAAATAATTGAAAATGTTGTTGCTTACTTTTCGTAAGTGCGATATAGTAAACCCCGTTATAGAAAACAATGATAAAACTTTGGAGGACGATGACATGGAAACAGAACTTTTAGGCTTAATGAAGCAACGTCGATCAATTTACAACTTGGGCAAACGGGTGAGCCAGTCTCAAGACGACATTACCACGTTACTCAAGGACGTAATCAAAGAGTCACCGTCCGCCTTTAATAGTCAAACAACGCGTGTCGTTTTTGCTTTTGGTGACGCTCACGAAAAAGTTTGGGACATCGTGTTGGACGAGTTGAAGAAGGTTGCGCCTGCGGAGGCCTTTGAAGGCAGCAAACAAAAGGTCGAACAGCAATTTAAGGCTGGATTTGGGACGATTCTTTGGTTTACTGATATGGATAAAGTTAAGGAATTGGAAGATGGCTTCCCACTGTATGCTGACAATTTCTATGATTGGTCGGAACAGCATATTGGTAACAGTCAGTTTGCAGCGTGGACTGCTTTAGCTGAGAACAATCTGGGTGCATCTGTTCAACATTACAACCCGCTTATTGACGACAGTATTGCTAAGGCATTTGACTTACCAAGCAACTGGCGCTTACGTAGTGAAATGCCATTTGGGTCAATCGAAAGTACGGCCGACGATAAAGATTATATGGATGATGAAGATCGCTTTAAGACAATCGATTAGTAGAAATGGTTTCAACAAAGCGACATTCCAAATGATGCGAAAAGCCTATTTGTATAGGGGATTCATCAATTTGTAAAGTAACTCTTCACAATATTGGTATACATTACATTGATAACTGGTAAATTGTTTTACTCGCTTAAATAAATGCCTGTATAAGACCGTTTATAAGTGATGACAAATAAAACGTACGCAACTTAAATAGTATATTTTTAATATTTGGTATATCCTTTTTATGAAAAAACGGTTATAATATCCATATAGCAATTATCAATGGGCATTAACTGTTTCAAAGGAGGGTGTACCATGGCAAACATTCTATTTATCAATGCGGATCAGCAGAGTACGCAAACGTTGATTTCGGCAATGGCCGCATCTCAACCTGCGGATCGCTTGCGCTTGACCACGATGCATCCTCACAACTTATCAAAGCAGGTACGTGAACGTTTTGAAATTTTGGTTGGCGCGGCCGATGATGGTCTATTCATGGCTGAGGCAACTGCCGGTATCGACGCTGTGTACCTAACTTCAGGGATGGCGACAGTTAAATACTTGCACACCTTGAGTTGGGCACTGACTAATTTCAAACGGCCGGTAAAACGGCTCATTTTAACGAACAGTGCTGCGTCCGATAGTGAAGTGAAGACCGTGACACCGTTTTGTTCGGATCGATTGGCGGTACTGACAGCATTAGGTGCAACACATGTGGCGTTTGTCCTTGTCCAACAGGTTGCTGCCAAAGTTGCTGATCGTGTCTTAATTGAGACAGTTGATGCCCGTAGTCAAGTGTTGCGGCAGGTTATCGAGTTGCAGCAGTGGAATCAATGGCTGATTACACTGTTGTCAGCGAATGTTGCCAAACCATGGGTTGGTATCGCAAATTAAGCGATTTTATATTTGAAATGAAGAAAGACGATCACTGAATGAATTTCAGTGATCGTCTTTTGTGGACCGATTAAATTTTAAATTACTGAACTAGTCGTCAATTCGTGCAAATTGCAGGCTCAACAGACTGTTGAATAGTGACTGATCAAAACGATGGTTTTCTGACCGAACGCTGCTTGGTACGATAACAGTTCGATCTTCTTTTGTCTGTGCCTTTGTTTTAAATAAGCGACGTAGTTTTGATGTAATGATGTTGCGATGTGCTTCAGTTTCCATCTGCTGTCCCTCCATGCGAGAAATCTAAAAAAATTGACTACTTATAAATACCATCTTTTTCAAGATGGGTCAATAGAAATGCTCGATAAAAGTCAGAAAAGGTCAAACTTTTTATAAAAGTGTATGAAAACGCCATCATTGGTTACTGAATTGATCTTTTTTCTACATGCTTGGGGTGAAAAAATACGCAACATTAAAAGTTCATCATGAAGATCGATTCGATAAGATAATGACAAATTTTAGATGGCGACAGTGGTATGTTGAAGATGGCCGCAGCAATCCACCAGCATAGAAGACCAACGGCTAAAGTAGTTAAACGTTTCATGCAATCTCCTCCAGAAACAGTTTTAGAGTTTAACGTTACGCATACATAGAAAGAGGCACGCCTCCAGCAATGGAAGGGCGTGCCATTTTTGCTAAAACTTGAGGGTTAAACTTGTGGTTGTGCGGCGTCCACTGCAGTTTCCGGAGCAGAGGATACAGGCGGCGTTGAAGCATGAGGCTTCTTGACTGGCTCATCATCAAAAATCACCGTATTCACAGTATCGATATACTGAGCTGAAACAGGGGTTACATAAGTCAGATGGTTGTCTTTATCAACCACCACGTTTGATTCTGCGATGGTCTTCATTGCGGCACGGACTGCGGATTCAGTTAAGTCTTCACTAACGTATCGTAATTTTAGGTGGCTGGCTTTGCCGTCACCGTTTTTGAATTTTAAACTAAGCTCTTTCATAGACTAAGTCTCCTTTGAGTGTGAGTTAGGCGTTCGCTTCTTGCTTTGTGGTAACAAAGATGTCGTTAACACTGTCGTTGGACAGACTTGCAATTGCTGCGCCAAACTTGTTCAGTTGATCGTCAGTGACGTTTTGAGCAACGGTATTATAATTCCGTTTGATCGGCGTACTGTGACCTTCACCTGAAATAAGATATTGAACGCTCGTTTTAAGCCATTTTTGTGACATGTGTTTCGCTCCTTAAATGTTGAGGTATTTGTATATCGTGGCCACGACTACATCATTAGTAACGAAATGACGAGCGCACTTTGTAAAGGGGAAGGTAATTTTTATGGTACAGGAAGTTTACAAAAGCCTCGCGCAAGTGTATTTCGGCGTAAAAAAACTTTGTCAATCCTAGGTAAAAAAGTACCAAGGCGACAAAGTTTAAGGTGTTCCATATTTAATTAACGCTGTTGAACGGCTGCATCGTATTGTTGCTGAAGCAGGGAAATGGCGCGTGGCTCTGCCCGTGGACTGGTGTATGGTTTCATTGCTAGTCGACGAACCATCGGGTCATTTTCGCCATAGTTTACGTCAAACAAAGCGTGCCGACTTTCAGGTTGACCATAATCGTTTGAGTCAGCATAATTGAAAGATGCACCGTTAACTAGTGCGTTGCGTTCTTCTAAGGTTAGACCGCGGACGTATGCTGGCACATCATTTACATTAGCAATTTGTCCCAGTGGCACAATGATGAATGTCGGTTCGGGAACGGGTGCAATCACAAATTCACTATGAAAATCGACTAGCCGTTTGAAATTAGCGGTTGGGAGTGCCGGCAACACGCCGCGTGCTAAAGCCTCTGGTTGCTTGTTGTGCATCCGGGAAGAGTCCGCTTTACTGGCAATATTGCCGTGAGCGATGGCGTCTTTGTCAAACGCAATGAGCGCTTCGAGATCATTTTCTCCGTTGAGTTCAAATGAACGCCGCACAAATGCGACATTATGTGCATCGATTAGGTACCGTAACTGATGAACCATGCGCACCGTTGCGTCATCTTGAGCCAGTCCGTTTGGAAAAGCTGCCTGAACAGTACGAGCAAGTTCGCGCCAGAAGGGGTCGCTGGGACCGGCTTCACGGGCGAATTCATGATCCGCCACTAAATCGCCGGTGTTGCTGTTGAGATGAGCACCAAGGATTGAAAGCAATTGTCGCATTTTGTCCAGCGGTGCCATCGAACTGGCGGCAAATAAAGTGGTAAATGCTGAGCTGCCTACGGTGGCACTGGATGCTTGCCAGTTACTAAACTGGGTCTTTAAATTTGTGTCATTAACTGTTGACGCGATTTTTTTAGTTAAAGCTGTTAAAGCTGCTTCATCCCATTGCTGGTGATCTGCCAAACGGACCAGCAAATCGTAGGTTCCTTCGACATAGGCTGACATGTTACTGTCGGACAAACTGACAGGTGGTTCAATTAGCGAAATAAGTCTTTGATGTTGCGCCATAATGCGCCTCCTCGTTCTTCTTAGCGTAAGGGTAACACATTGCGACGGGTAAAAAGGAATATTTGAATGAAAATTATCCATTTGATTAGTTTAAATGGGATTTGCGAACGCTGATCTACACGAACAGTGGTAAATTGAAAGAAAGTTCTTAAATAGCCGAATTCGATTTTTCTTCAAGGGAAAGGGTCATTTATTATTCAATGGAAAAGCAAGCGAGCAATGTTTTAAGTACACTCATTATTCAAGATTTTACCGCTCTTGGGCAGATGTCCATGACGTCCGCCTTGACGGTAAGCCAATCGATGAATATTTTGACGGCGTCTTTGCCTGTTCAAATGTTGTCAACACAAACAGAAGGATTTGGTCAACCTCACAGAGAAATAATGGCTGGTTGGCTGGAACAAGTTTGGCATCATTGGGATATCAATGACATCAATTCATTTACCTCGACGCTTATTGGGTATTTAGGAACAAATGAGCTGACCCAACTAGTGAATAGGGAAATTAAGCAACATCACAACCAAAACATCATTGTCGATCCAGCGATGGCGGATCAGGGCAAACTCTATCCATCTCTGACGAAAAGTTACGTTGACGAGATGAGACAGTTAATGAGTGGTGCGCAAATTGCTTTGCCTAACATCACCGAACTGGGTCTGTTGTCAGAAAGCGATGTAGAAATGAACCGATCGGATGACAAATTACGACAGGCGTTGAAACGTTGCCAAAGTTTTGCTCCTAACTGTCAGGTTATTGTAACAGGAGTCAAAAAAGGCAGCGCGATTGGTTGTGCTTGGGTTAGTGGCAATGAAATCGAGTGGGTCGGTAAAAACATGATCAAAGGTCACTTTTTCGGTACCGGTGATTTGTTTAGTGCAACCTTTAATGTACTGAAACTTAGGTCGCCCAAGCTTGATACGGAACAGCTAGTTTCAGAAGCGATGGCGGTTGTTTACACAGCAATCCAAGAAACATCAGCCCTTCCGACCACCCAGTGGAGGTTAGGTCTTCAGCTTAAAGAGGCAATTTCACTATTGATGAGTTTTGAGTAAAATCTATTAGTAAAAAGAATGATGCCGAGTACAAAAGCTGAGCAGGTTCTATTAAAGGGCTTACATTTCACTATGCTTTTATTGCCACTTGGCTTATGCTATGTAAAGTGACGAATAAAAGAGTTATTTATGAAGAGTAGGGTAAATTATGTCTAAGAAAACGACGATAACTGATATTGCAAATGAGGCAGGCATTTCGCCAACAACTGTTTCGCAGATTCTTAATGGTAAGGGTGAGCGCTTTAGTGCCACGACACGGCAAAAAGTGCTCGGTCTCCAAAAAAAGATGGGCTATCACAATACGGGGAATGATAAGCCATTTGAATCAAAAGTGACGGTTGGAATGATCGTGCCAAGCCTGGATAATCCGTATTACCGTGAATTGATCCATGGTGTTCAGGATGGCTTGGTGTCACAGTTTGCAGAATTGTCAGTGGAATTTTCAGAAAATTCTGAGGGCATCGGATATCATATTCATGAATTAAGCGAACGACCAGTAGATGCAATTATCGTTGCAGGAGATAATATGGATCTTGCTTTTGTGCAAACGCTACTGGCCAATACTGGTCTGCCTAGCATCATCATGGATCCGCAACAGGACAACGAGTCTTCTGTGGCCATTAATGAACTTGAAGCCGGCAGTAAATCGGCCGAATATTTACTTGATAATGGACACAGAAAAATTGCCTTGCTAATGAAGGCAGGAAATAGTGAAAGTAAACTGCATCGGATCACAGGCTTTTCAAATGGTTTGAAAGAATATCATTTGGATTTAGACCCAACATTATTTTTGGAGCAGCCTGATGATTCTAAAGTAAGTGGTTTTAATTCAGCCAAACAGGTTATTGATAGCGGTGCAACCGCAGTTTTTGCTTTCTCTGATGAGCTCGCTGTTGGATTGAATCGTGGTCTCCTTGCTCATGGCAAACGTGTGCCAGAAGATATCTCTATCCTTGGCTTTGATGATATTGAAATTACGCGCTATGTCCAACCAGAATTATCGACGGTTCATCAACCAATTCAAGAAATGGGCGAAAAACTCGTGGAAATATTATTCGCCAAAAAAAGTGACGATGAATTTACACTGAATTCAGATGAACGACTCTTTTCAGTTGTTCTGAAAAAACGTGGAAGCATTAAACATATCTAATTGAATCCATAAAAAAAGATAAAGTAAGACAATCAATTGTGATAATTGATTGTCTTTTTTTGTGTCCATTTGTCTAGGTAAAAAAAACGTAAAATTATAAAATGCTAAGAAAATCGCAAAAAAGATGCGAATTAGTAGGCGTAATAGGGGTGCTAAACTAGACAAAAAATGAGCAATGTAAAAAAAACGTAAAAGAAAACGTTTACAAATTCGCATTGTAAATGCAAAAAACGGGTAGTAAAAATATAGCCGTGGCAAGTTTTACTTGTTCTTTACCAACAATATTTTTAGGAGGTACGACATGGATAAGCTCAAAATTGCGTCAACGGAAAAGGCCATGAACTTTTTTGAAACAGACCGTGAAATTGTGTCTGCAACAGAAACTGACTTTGTTGACGTCGCGGCTGTAGTGGTCATGGATGAAGACACATCTGTTGTTGAAGCGGCAAATGCAACAAAATTTTGGATTCCCGTTTTTGTTATTTCTGACGATAGTTCCAAGATTGACGGTTCCACGATGGAAAAGATTTATCACATCTTAGATCTCAAGAATCAATATGACCATCAGTTGTATAACCGTGAAATTGAGGCAGCGGCCTCAAAATATGAAGACGGCGTTTTGCCACCATTCTTCAAGGAATTAAAGGCTTACGTTGAACGCGGAAACATCCAATTTGATTGTCCTGGACATCAAGGGGGGCAATATTTCCGTAAGCATCCAGCAGGTCGTCAGTTCTATGATTTCTTTGGCGAAAATGTCTTTCGTTCAGATATCTGTAACGCCGATGTTGACCTAGGTGACTTGTTAATTCATGAAGGCCCAGCGATGGACGCCGAAAAACATGCGGCACAAGTATTCAATGCTGACAAGACGTATTTCGTTATGAACGGGACGACGACATCAAATAATATTGCCATTACTGCCGCCGTTGCGCCGGATGATTTAGTCTTATTTGATCGTAATAACCATAAATCTGTCTACAATGCAGCATTGGTTAAAGACGGTGGCCGTCCGGTTTACTTAGAAACCTCACGAGACCCATACGGTTTTATCGGTGGTATTTATTCCCGCGATTTTGACGAGGATTATATCCGTAAACAGGCTGCAAAAGTGGATCCAGAAAAGGCTAAGCAAAAACGGCCATTCCGTTTAGCTGTTATTCAGTTAGGTACTTATGACGGCACTATTTATAATGCCAAACAAGTTGTCGAACGCATTGGCCACTTATGTGACTACATTCTTTTTGACTCTGCATGGGTCGGTTACGAGCAATTTATTCCAATGATGCGTGATTCTTCACCATTGTTACTTGATCTGGGACCTGATGATCCTGGTATCTTGGTTACCCAATCAACACACAAACAACAGGCTGGTTTTTCACAAGCATCACAAATTCATAAAAAAGACGCTCACATTAAGGGGCAAAAACGGTACATCGATCATAAACGATTCAACAACGCTTATATGCAATATGCTTCAACATCCCCATTCTACCCATTGTTTGCAACCTTGGATGTCAACGCCAAGATGCAAGAAGGCGAAGCCGGTAAAAAACTGTGGCACGATGCTTTAGTAACATCAGTAAATGCACGTAAAAATTTGATGAAGAATGCCACAATGATTCGTCCGTTTGTGCCACCAGTCGTAAATGGAAAAAACTGGGAAGATGCCGACACTGAGGAAATTGTCAGCAACATTGATTACTGGCGTTTTGAAAAGGGTGCAAAATGGCACGCTTTTGATGGCTACGAGGATGATCAATACTTTGTTGATCCAAACAAATTTATGTTAACAACGCCTGGTATTAATGTTCAGACGGGTGAATATGAAGACTTTGGTATTCCGGCAACAATCTTAGCTAACTACTTGCGTGAACACGGGATTATTCCTGAAAAGAACGATTTGAATTCTATTTTGTTCTTGATGACGCCAGCAGAGACACCAGCCAAGATGAATAATTTAGTATCACAAATCGTTAAGTTTGAATCACTTGTTAAAGCTGATGCGCCACTGGAAGATGTGCTTCCAAACCTGTATGCACAACACAAAGATCGTTACGCGGGTTACACGATTCGTCAACTCTGCCAAGAGTTACATGACTTCTATAAGGGAAACAATGCTAAGGAATATCAAAAAGAGATGTTCTTGGCCGATTACTTCCCTGAACAAGCAATGACGCCATACGAAGCTAACGTTGAGTTATTGCATAACAACGCCAAGCTTGTACCACTGAAAGATATTGAAGGAGAAGTCGCCTTAGAAGGTGCACTTCCATACCCACCTGGTATTTTCTGTGTTGTTCCAGGTGAAAAATGGAGCAAGGTTGCCCAGACCTACTTCTTAATCTTGGAGGAAGGGATTAACCGTTTCCCAGGGTTTGCGCCTGAAATTCAAGGTGTCTATTTCGAGAATGAAAATGGACAGACTACCGCATACGGGTATGTCTACGATCCTAAGTCAGAAAACAAGGGTGAGTAGTTCCATTCAACGTGGTGGACGTCATGTCTACCGCGCTTTTTTATAAATTTCAGAAAAACGGATAGAGGTAAAATCATGGCCCAGGAAAAGAAAAAGATGAGTGTGGTTCAGCTCACAATTATTACGGCCATTAACATGATGGGTTCAGGAATTATCATGCTGCCAACCAATTTAGCACAGGTTGGTACGATGTCGATATTGTCTTGGATCGTTACTGCTGGTGGTGCAATGTGTTTGGCCTATGCATTCTCAAGAGCAGGGATGTATACCAGAAATTCAGGTGGTATGGGTGGTTATGCTCAGTATTCCTACGGCAAGGCAGGCTCGTTCATGGCCAACTATACGTACGGTGTTTCACTTGTGATTGCCAATGCGGCGATTGCAATTTCTGCCGTTGGTTACTTTGATGTTTTATTCCATTTGCACATGTCACCAGTTGGCGTTGCCTTGGCCACAATTTTTACACTTTGGTTGGCTACAGTCATGAACTTTGGTGGCG
This sequence comes from Furfurilactobacillus milii, assembly GCF_009863985.1. Classification (GTDB taxonomy): domain Bacteria; phylum Bacillota; class Bacilli; order Lactobacillales; family Lactobacillaceae; genus Furfurilactobacillus; species Furfurilactobacillus milii_A. Next base: position 13,303 of record NZ_WEZT01000005.1, read on the forward strand.
CAAGAATTACCGGACAAATCAGCACCTTCACTGTTTGGGGCGTTATCATTCCGGTTGTCGTTATTTCACTAGCCGGCTGGTTCTTCTTTAGTGGTCACTTGTATGCAGCATCTTGGAATCCGCACAATATGGGCTTTTTCAAGGGGATTAGCAATTCGATTTCGATTACACTATGGGCGTTTTTAGGCCTAGAATCAGCTTCCGCAAATATGGATTCTGTTGAAAATCCTAAGAAAAATGTTCCCATTGCTGTTTTAGGCGGAACTATTGGGGCGGCCGTAATGTATATCGTTTCGACAAACGTTATGCAGGGGATTGTTCCTAACGCTAAGTTAGCCGCATCAAACGCACCGTTTGGGGTAGCTTTCAGTCAGATGTTTACACCGATGGTTGGGAACATTGTTATGGGACTGATGATTATTTCGTGTTTCGGGTCATTGCTGGGTTGGCAATTTACTATCGCCGAAGTCTTCCGTAGTTCCGCACATGAAGGATATTTCCCGAAAATATTTGGGAAAACAATTGCCAATGGTACACCTATTATTGGTATGATTATTATTACTGTTTTGCAGTCTTTGTTGGCACTTATGACGATCAGCCCGTCCCTGTCAAAGCAGTTCACAATTCTAGTAAATTTGGCGGTGGTGACAAATGTTATTCCATACTTGCTATCAATGGGTGCGCTTAAAACAATGCAACTCGATGCCAAGGTATCGGCATCTGCACGACGCACGACAAATATCATTGCTACGATTGCATCGCTCTACAGTCTCTATGCATTGTACGCAGTCGGCTTTGAAGAACTTGCGTATGGTGCACTTGTGACATTTGCAGGTTGGACCTTGTACGGATTTGTGTCACATAAATTTGATTTGTCCAAGACTACGAATTAATGACGCATCCTCGATTGAATAAAGTAATGCGAAAAAAGCAATTCGCGCTTTGGTTCTTCGGCAAAAAACTAAGTTGAGGCTGAATGAGGGTGAGTAAATGGATGAAAGCATACCGTTGGCTTTAACTGTAAACGGGCTATATTCAATGGGCAATCGCTATTTACAAGCGGACTTAAACACCTTCTCAGTGAAACGTGTTTATGGCGTCACAGTTTTGACCTCGATTTTTAGCGATGGTGAAGTGCCGTCGAAAGATGGCCTTGTGTTGTCGGCAACTTCTGGATGTAAGCTGATTCCTGAGACAACTTTTAAGAGAGCGTATAATGAATAAATCGTCTCTCAAAAGGAAGGAATTTTTACATGCCAACTCGTTACGACAAAGAATTCAAACAAAACATCATCAACCTATATAAGCAAGGCGAATCAGCCGCCCAACTGGCCAGAGAATATGGCATTGGCTATTCAACCGTTCATAAGTGGATCCAGGGCCAAGCCAAAACCCAATCCGGTAAATCGCCAGACGTGACATAAGGCCGATTTGAGAACGAGCATTAACGTAGAACTGACCTATTCTCGAGTTTGGGGAATGGGTTAGTTTTGGGTTGAATGGAATGCTCAGAACTTTGGAGCGCGATATTGCTCACATTATTCATCACAAATAAACTTATGGCACAGACTCGTATGTAATTCGTACCTAAAGTTCCGCAATTGATTTTGGTAATATGGATGGGTAGCGATAAATTTTGAAGATAGTTGAGGAGTGAATAAATTGGCGGCCAAGTTACAGATCAACCGTATTATGATAATGGCATTCTTAGTGAATGCTATTTATAGCATGATCTGGCCGGTCAGCACTTTATATATGCATGACGCCTTCGGCTTATCTCTGCCAATAATAGGTGTCATACTAATGTGCTACTCCTTGGCTAATGCGGCTGGAAGCGTGATTTCAGGATATTTATTTGATCGGCTGTCGCATCAAAAGATTTTAATGAGCGGTTTTTATTTATTACTGATTGTGTCTTTTATTGGAATGTTTGGTGATGGGTTAGTTGCCTTTATATTATTTTTGGTGCCATTTGGTTTTATTACAGGTTGGTGCTTAACAGTTCAATATGCTTTAGTAAGTGATTTACAAGTGCCTAATCCGGAAAATGATTCGAGAAAAAACTTTAATTTGCTCTATTTGGCCGTTAATTTGGGGTTAGTAGCCGGATCCGGATCGTTAGGATTACTGTATCGGCATAATGAAATTAAAACGTTGATGGCTACTGTAACGGTGATTGCCTTAATTGTGACGCTAATTGGACTAGGGACGGGTCAGCCCAATGTTGCAGAGAATGCCAATCAAGTAAGTGTTCATGAGGATGACAGTGAAGGCGAAACGGTCCTCAAAAGAGATGTAATCATCCGTGTTTTTATCACCTTATTTTTATTTTGGATCGTGTATGTACAGTGGATGACCAATTTTTCCGTCTATTTTACAAGCTTGGGCTATTCTGCTGGGTTTTACAGTCATGTTTGGGTGATTAATGGCATCGGAATCACACTTATTCAAGTGTTTTTACTTCGATTCGCGCACTTTTTTAAAACATCAATTGCGCAGTCCAGATTTGGTATTTTCTTCTTGGTGCTTTCGTTTGGTTGCTTACTTGCTAGTACCAATAAACTATGGTTATTAGTGGCGGCCGTATTTTTAACAATTGGTGAAGCGCTTTTTGTGCCAGCTGCGCCAGTTGTTGTGGATCAAAATTCGCCAGTGAAAGTTAAGGGACGCAATCAGGGCCTAGTGAACGTGTTTTCGTCTATTGGGAAAGCAGTTGGTCCCGCTTTAGGAGGAGTGGTCATTGTGAATGGTGGTTACCAAATGCTGTTTTTGATGGCAATATTGTTGCTATTATTTTCAGAAGTTTTGCTTTTGAATTTTAAAAGGAAATAAGGAGGACGTTATGCGGTTACAAGATCGGCAAATCGTGGATCAAGAGCAAATGGCTTCAATTTTAAAGGACAGTCACGTTTTACACTTGGCACTAAACGACGGTGATTTTCCATATGTGGTGCCCACAAATTATGGTTACAAGCTGAATGAAGATGGCAAACTTAGTGTGTTCTTTCACGGCGCACCGCAGGGAAAAAAGTTTGATTTATTAAAGGCCAACGACAAGGTTGGCTTTGAAATAGATGATGGAGGCGCCCTGATGCCAAGCAAAAGTGCCGAAGCTAGCGATAATTCATACTGGTATAGAAGCATTATCGGGTATGGACAGGCCGTTCAATTAATGGCACGTGACGAAAAAATGATGGCCTTACAAACGTTACTAGTTCATGAAACTGGTCATGAATGGTCACAAATTAATAGACAAACTTTGGATTTTGTCAGTGTATTTAGAATTGTTGTTGAAAACTATACGGCAAAGGGACATATTGAACCTAAGCTGTAGATAATAATCAATATGCTTCGTACTAAATAAGGAGTTAAAAGATGACTAAAGAAACTATAAAAAATGACCTCAACGAGCTTTTAACTGAATATTTTGAAAAAGTTGCATTGCCGGAAAATGGAATTTTTGTTGTTGGTTGTAGTACCAGTGAAATTTTAGGTAAGTGGAAAGGAACAGATTCGAGTTTAGACGTTGGTAAAACTGTTGTTGGAACGGTTCAATCATTTCTAGAACCCCGTCATCTGAACCTAGCCGTTCAAGGGTGCGAACACATCAACCGGGCACTAGTTCTCGAACGTGCGGTAGCTGAACGCCATGGGTTCGAGATAGTTTCAGTTAAACCCGCTATTCATGCCGGCGGTGGTACACAAGTGGCTGCTTACCAGCAGTTTGATGATCCAGTCGAGGTGGAACATATTGTTGCGGATGGTGGCATTGATATTGGTGGCACGGAAATCGGGATGCACGTGAAGTTTGTGCAGATTCCGGTTCGCTTGACTCACCGAGATGTTGGTGAAGCGCGTGTTGTAGGCCTATCATCTCGGCCTAAACTGATTGGTGGAGAACGGGCTCGGTATACGTTTACTGAAGATAATTTGAAGGATATTCGTTAAAGGTGTGACGTTATGAACAATTCTTCAATACAGCACGAGACGCTCCGACGGCTGACTTTGAGTGCCATGCTCATTGCCGTAACGGTTGTTATTAGTCGATTATTTATTATTCCCGTACCGATGACCCACGGAAACATCAATCTATGCGATGCCGGTGTCCTTATTGCAGCCATGTTATTGGGGCCACGTGAAGGCGCGAGTGTCGGTGCAATTAGTGGTTTTCTACTGGATTTGTTGTCGGGATACGGGCAATATATGTTTTTTTCCTTTATCGTTCATGGCCTAGAGGGTCTGGTCGCAGGTTTAATGTTGTCGAAAGTAAGTAAGAATGCAGCAAAGATAATTAGTTTGGTACTCGCTGTAATTATTATGACAATTGGCTACTTTTTAGCTGATAGTCTTTTATACAGTGTTTCGATTGGCCTAATCGGCGTAGCTACAAACCTAATCCAAGGTCTCGTGGGCGTTGTCATTGCGTACGTTGTTGGACCAAAGATTGTTCAACTGATCAAAAAATGAGGATTAAAATAAAACAATCCTGTAAACTCCGGCTTGCCGGGGTTTTGTTGTATAACAATAAATTAAATGTATGCATATCCAGCTTCAGACGTTGTTTAACAGGCATTTCAGCATTGTTGAGACTAGGTACGTATCGTTGACGGGCACATAAGTTTAGGCACTTACATAAGTTACAAAAGGTTTCATTAATTATAAAATGTTCATTATTTCACAAATAACAAATACACTAAATGCATTGATAAATTAAGTTATTTCAATTATTTGGAGGAATTATCATGAGCATTGCGAAGGCCCTTGAGGCTACGTTCACAAACGTCTCGATTATTAGTTCGATAACATCGACCGTTTTTATCATTTTGTTAGGTTTTTATTTACGCAAACGCGGCACCTTTGGTGAAACGTTTGGGAAAATTTTGTCAAAAGTTGTTTTGTCGGTTGCACTACCAGCTTTAGCGTTCAATTCATTTATGCAGCCAATCAGTCATGAAACTTTTACACAGGGTCTGAATGTGCTGATCTGGGGTATTTTAATCTATATCATCCTAATCTTCGTAACGCCGTTTTCGTATACGAAGTTTCCTAAGGATAAGCAAGAAACATTAGCTATATTAACAACGTTTGGTTCAACAACGTTCTTTGGTATTCCAATTGTTGGTGCTGTGTTTGGTGCCAAGGGGATTATGTATAGTTCTATTTTTAACATTGGTTACCGAATTTTCCTATATTCATATGCCTACATCAAAATGTCCGGATTGAAGATGGAAGCAAGCAATATCAAAAAAATGTTTTTAAATCCTATCGTTATTGCAACATTTGCTGGCCTGATTTTATGGATGATCCAAGACTTCATGCCAATGGTTGCAGTTAAGCAAGCCGTAAATGGCGTAATTGCACCAAATGCACCAGCCATCAACGTGGCTTTCTATCGGATTGACCAAACTGCACTTTGGTTGTTCAAACCACTGCAGTATTTGGGTAATTTGGCATCACCATTGGCTTGGCTTTCAATCGGTGCAACATTAGGTTCGATTTCCATGAAGGATGCAGCTTCTGACAAAGCCTCATGGTATTACAGTTTTAACAAGGTTATCTTGGTTCCTTTATTGAACTTAGTGCTGTTATTTATCCTAACGATTACTCACATTTTGCCAGTTAGTTACGTTGCCTTGGCAACCGTTATTATCATGATGGCAACGCCAACGGCCTCCGTAGCTTCGGCATACGCGATTAGTTTTGATCGGGATGCTGTGTTGGCGTCAAATGCATCGTTGATTTCAACGATTTGTGCCGTTGTTGCGACACCTATCTGGATCGCCTTGCTAGAGGTACTGAATCAGGTTGGAATTTTTAAATAATGACGTTCTTTGATTAAGGTTGAGGTGGATAATAATGTTTAAAATTACAGCATATGGTGTTCGTTCAAACGAAGTGTCGTATTTCAACGATTTAAATAAAAATCAGTATGAATTAAACTTAATAGGCGATTTGTTGACCCATGAGAATGTCGAAACTGCTAGGGGTTCAGATGCCGTATTATTACGTGCCAACTGTGTGGCCGATGCCACAAATTTGGCTAAGTTTAATGAATGGGGCATTAAATATGTCTTCACTCGGACGGTTGGTTTTAATCACATTGACCTGAAGGCAGCAGCTAGTTATAACATGAAAGTGGCACGAGTCCCAGCATACTCACCATATGCCGTGGCAGAATTAGCGATGACAGTGGGGATGATGTCATTGCGTCACACGACATTGGCCACGAGCCGTGCTGAAGCGGGTGACTTTACGGTCGCTCCTGCATTATTTTCCCGTGAAGTGCACAGTAGTACGGTTGGAATTATTGGTACGGGAAAAATTGGCGCGACGGAAGCGAGTTTGTATAAAGGTATGGGTGCAAAAGTACTGGGTTACGATCCTTACCCTTCGGATTTTGCGCGTCAATTTGTTACCTTTGTTGAGCTTGACGAACTTTTGGCGCAATCAGATATTGTCTCGATTCATGTGCCTTATTTCCCAGGTCAAAATGAAAATATGGTTGATGAAGACTTTTTGAAAAAAATGAAGAATGACGCGGTTTTGGTTAATACTGCGCGTGGTGAGCTGGTGGATCACGCTGCTGTCCTGCAAGCATTACAAACCGACACACTTGGTAGCTTTGCCACTGACGTTTTACCAGATGAAAAATTAATTTTTGGTCATCAGTTTAGTGGTAAATTACCAAACGAAATCGTCGAAAGTCTCCGTGAACTTTATCCTCGCGTCTTAATGACGCCACATATGGGTTCATATACCAAACCGGCATTGACTGATATGATTGCTGTTAGCTATCAGAACTTTGAACAAGTATTAGCTAACGGTCATACCGATAATGACGTGAAGTTAGATTAAAAATAGCGCATACGAAAAGCGGCCACACCAAACTAAAATTGGTGGGCCGTTTTTTCATCGCTAGTTACGGCGACAAGAGGGTACGAAATCGACTCAAAGAAATTATTTAGTTCACGAATTGGTAAACGGTTAAAGGACGTCCAACTGCTAAGTATTTAATGCTGGAAGATAGTTGATGTGTGTCGATTAAATAGTCTAAATATTTTTTTGTTGAAATTCGGGATAGCTTGGCCGCCTGTGCAGCATCTTGAACCGAAAAGGGTGCTTGTAAAGGTTGAATCGCTGTTAGTACACGTTCTAGTGACAATCGAGACAATCCCTTGGGCAGTGTCTGTGGCAATTGAGAGGATTGTGAGGAGGGAGTTGTAAATAATTGATCTAAGTCCTTTTGTGCCAGGGGACCCGTATTTTTAAGTGATTGGTGTATCTGCAAGAATTTGGTCACTGATTGTTCAAAACGATCAAATGTAAAAGGCTTGATTAGGTAGTCGAGGACACCGTAGTCGATAGCTGCCTTAACATGGTCCGTATCATTTGCGGCCGTTAACATAATCACTTGGGGATGTATTTCAAGGCGCATTAACTCTGTCAAAACCTCACTGCCGGACAGCTTGGGCATATAAACGTCAAGCAACACGAGGTCCACTGGCTGTTGCTTTAAAATCGACAATGCGTGAGCGCCATTGTCGGTCTGTGTGAGACTTAGCTGGGCTGATGGAATAATTCTTTTTAGATATTGCTGATTAATGGCACTGACCATGGGATCGTCTTCCACAATTAAAACGTTCATCATATTAGTCATCGCCCTCCGATTTTTGATTATATAGTGGTAATTCAACGTAAAAAGTAGTGCCTTGTGGGCGATTATTAGTCACTGACAGGTAGCCATTACGGGCGTCAACGACCTGTTTAACGAGCGCTAAACCGTAACCACGATCTCGTCCCTTAGTTGAATAGTGTTGCTCAAACATGTGAGCTTTAACTTCTTTTGAAATTCCGCAGCCATTATCTGTTACCTCAATGACCAAGATATTACTTTCATCGTCATAATTAATTGACAGCGTGATTTCTGATTTAACATTGTCATCGTTATTAACAGCGTCAATTGCGTTATCGATGAGATTTCCCAGGACTTTAATTAGATCCACACTTAAGGCTTCTGAAGCGACTTGCTTGGGAAGAAGGCTATCTGGCGTGATAGTAAAGGCGACTTGCTGTTCATGAGCCTGATTTAATTTCCCCATGAGAAATCCAGCAACTGCTGGCGATTGGATATGATTGTTGAGGTTTCCGAATTGGGCTTGGTAATCTGCTGACGTATTGGTAATAAATCGTTGAACTTCATCATATTGGTGCAATTCGATTAGACCGGAAACGGCCTGAAGTTTATTTAGAAATTCATGTGTTTGTGCGCGAAGGGCCTGAATATATTGTGTTGTTCCGGCCAATTGGTCGGCTAGTAGTTGATATTCAGAACGATCACGTAATAGTGCCATGCTACCTAGGCGTTTGCCAGCAGAAATCAGTGGACTTGTCGATACAATTAATTCTTTAGACTGGACTAATACGGATTCATTAATTGTGCTTTTTGAACCCTTAAACGTCTGCCCAAATAAAGCGTTAAACAGGTCATCATCAAGTGGATCACCAATTGTCAGGGTCGGAAATAGTTCATTTGCGATATCGTTTGCTGTGATCAGCCGCCGTTGTTGATCAATTGCGATAAGCCCCTCGGACATACTGTCATTGATGACAGATAATTCAGTTACCCGTGTAGCGATTTCCTGGGGTTCCATTCCCAATAAGCGCCGACGAATATGGGTTCCTAGCAACCAGGCGGCGATGATACCGCTGATCAAGCCCAGTAATGATCCAATGACAATAGGCAACTCGGCGGACCGTGTTTCACTATTGATTGATCTTTCCGTTAAACCGACACAGACAATGCCAATTTGTTGATGCCTAGCATTGTAAATGGGGGTAAAAATTCGGTAACCATTTCCTAGCACACCTGTTTCACGGGAAAAATGTGTGTGACCGGTTAGCGACTTGGTGGCATCGTTTGGGGAACTAAACCGGTGACCAATGACGCGGGTGTCGGGATGTGAGTAACGGATTAAGCGACGGTTCATAACAACAATGAAATCGACATGAGTGGCTCGTTGAATTCGCTTGGTGTATCTCTGAATGTCGCCATGTGCCGATGGCTGTTTAGTCGTCAAATTATCTTTAACAACCGTACTTGTGGCAACAATTGTGGCCGTACTACGGATATTTTGCTTAATGTTTCGTTGCTGCGTTTGGACAACGTTGTGTAGTACGAGAAGTGCAGCAATGGACAGGGAGGTTGCGACTGTTAATAAAACTACTAAAATGATCGTTGTACGTAGCGACCATTTGTGATGGTAAGATTTTTTCTGCATGAGTATTTATTGACTCCGTTTAAAATAGGTTGATACTGTAAGTATACAGGTGTGCTAGCTTGTTAAGTCGTCCGAATGGAAAATAATTGAGGGTATTGAGCTTTGCTTCCGAACAAACAATTGTTGACTTTTTCGAGAAACACTATAAAATAGTAAGTAACTTTTAAAGAAGACCCCGACGTGTTTAAGAATGACTACGTCAGGATCTAGGAGGTTTTTTTAATGACACCAATGACAGATTTAAGTAATGCACAATTAGACGATATTATTAAACAAGATGGTAAAGTGATGTTATTCTTTAGTGCCACTTGGTGCCCTGATTGTGCTTTTATTAAACCAGTGATGCCGCAAATTGAATCCAAGTACGATCAATATCAATGGGTTCACGTGGATCGTGATGCAAATATCGACTTCGCTCAAGAACTTGGCGTCATGGGTATTCCAAGCTTTGTTGCGTTTGAGAACGGTAAGGAAATTGGTCGTTTTGCCAACGCTGATCGGAAGACACGTCAAGAAGTTGAAAGCTTCATTGATAAGTTGGAAGGACAACCGGCATAAACGTGTCCAGAATTGAACAGTAACGATTAAGGTCAATGCCGCTTGTCGGGATTGACCTTTTTTTGTAATTGTCGAGGAATGATTGATTATTTTAAGCACGGGGATTTAGGTGGCATGTGATATGCTAATGACAACGAAAGCATTAGGGAGGCAGACATGATAATAACCACGAGTGATCACGTCAGGTTGGATTATACAGATGAGGGCGAAGGACGGCCGGTTGTTATTCTGACTGGCCTAGGCGGTGCAAAAGAAATTTGGCGTGCCCAGGTTTCAGCACTAGTTTCAGCTGGCTATCGGGTCATCAATGTGGACGCTCGCAATCAAGGCGCTTCGCAACATACTGCCAAAGGATTAAGAATTAGTCGCCACGGTATGGATCTTGCGGAAGTGATCGATAAATTGCACCTCGTAAAGCCTATCTTGCTGGGTAACTCGATGGGCGCAGCAACTATTTTTGCTTATTTATCACTGTTTGGGGATGCAAACGTCACCGCAGTGATTGATTTAGATCAAAGCCCCAAAATGATTAATGACGCGGACTGGAAGTTTGGGTTTAAAGATGTAACTTGGGCGGAGTTTCCAGACTTTTTCAGAATGCCATTGGGACCGTCTACATTTAAGCATATTGACGATGATACGTATCAACTCGTAACGGCTGCTGCTACCACGCACCCATATGATGCAGCGCTCAACGAACCATTTTTGTTTGATCATGCTTTTGCAGATTGGCGTGATGTGATTCGCCAGTTAAACGTACCATTGTTAGTGATGGCGGGTGGCGAATCACCGTACTTTAATCCTGAATTTGCCGCTGTAACGTCTAAGATGGCAGCTCACGGTCAGTCAGTTATTATTCCGAATGCTGGTCATATCTTGATGGCAGAACAAAGTGAGGCAACCAATGCGGCATTGTTGAGTTTTCTGGAAAAGCTACCACATGCATGATTCTTTGGCAAACGGGCCATCCAATCTCCCTTAAGTTGAGCAAGTTATTTGGATAAATTGAAGTTATGTGATACTATGAGCAAACAATAAATGGTTCATGTTTCTTATTTGGGAGGCAGGTTAGTAATGGAGAAAACGTTGAATTATGCCGAACAGGTGCTTGCGGAAGCGCCGGATGGGCAGGATTACGAGTGGAAAACGGCGTATACTGGTCATCCCACAATGCCGATGCGCATTCGTCACGTGAATAATTGTGGTTTTGAATTCGAATTATCTCCTGCAGATTTTGCGGCAGGTAAGCGGTGTTATATTCATTTGCACTGTGGTTGGGTTAGTTCAAATTATTAGCAATGAAGAGCGAGAGTGTTAAATATCGTGTATTTAGATGGTAGACCCAAAAAGCCAATCCTCGGGCTTGAGGATTGGCTTTTCATATGGCGTGAGACTGGTGTTGATGTTAATTTTATAAAACAGTACTTGCACCATCATCCCACGCATCAACGAGCGTGAACGTGACGTTATCGCTACCGCGTACCAATTTTGACACAGGGCAGCGACTTTCGGCGAGATCAAACCACGCCTGTGCAGTTTTACGGTCCACTTCTGATTCCGGAATGTAGACGTACACATCAACAAAGAATTGAAGACCGTGTGTATCATGAGCTTGATCAACGTCCACTCGTACCTTCGTTTGATGCTCGTAACCATCACGTTTTTCAATGGCCTCAAAGGTTGCGTTCAAGCAGGTAGCTAAGGCCATTCCGAGTAGTTGTTCAGGATTAGTCCCATTAGTGTCATCGTTTGTGTTCCGAATCTGTAGATCGACACGGTTCTTACCTTGGGCGAACGTGTGACCAGAAACGCCGTCTTCATTAATAATTGTCGTGTGATATGTTGTTCGTGGTCGTACGTCTTTTTCCATTTTGTAGCCCTCCAAGCAAATTATATTAACAGTTTCATTTTACAGACTGATCAATAAAACAACAATCAATTAGCCTTATTGCCGTTTTTAAGACTGTTAAAATGTTTCAAAAAAATCCATCAATTTTGATATTTTTTAAAAGCGGTGTATATTAGAAATAGAATAAACGAAGGAGTGCACACATGGCGGATCAATTAGATGACGTATTAAAGTTACATGCTTTACATAATGGGGTTCTTGGCATTGAATCTGAAATGGCGGTTAAAAATCGCTCGGATTTGGGCAAAGCATACACACCAGGGGTTGCGACAATTTCAAAGATGTTGGCCAAAGATCCAAGCTTGCGAGACTACTATACGTTAAGCGGCAAGCTGGTAGCCGTGGTTTCTGATGGTTCGGCTGTTTTGGGTCTTGGTAATATTGGTCCGGCCGGTGCACTACCGGTTATTGAAGGTAAATCGTTACTATATAAAGACTTAGCGGGTGTTAACGCTTTGCCATTATCAGTTGCGCAGGTATCCACTGACGAATTCGTCAGCACGATTAAAAATATTGCTGGCAGTTTTGCAGGTATTCATTTAGAGGATATTGCAGCGCCAAGATGTTTTGAGATTGAAGATCGGTTAAGCAAAGAACTCAACATTCCGGTTTATCATGATGATCAAGAAGGAACTGCTATTGTAGTGATGGCCGGCCTTTTGAACGCAGCCAAGGTTGTGAATAAATCATTTAACGATTTGCACATTTTGATTAACGGAGCCGGTGCTTCGGGGATTGCGGTTGCTCGATTACTGTTTGCTGCTGGCGTGAAACACATTACACTAGCTGACATCCATGGTGTCGTTACACCTGATGATGACCGTTACAACAAATTTCAACGTGGTTTGGCGCGAGAATTGGGCACACAAACCACTGGCACCACATTGCAAGAAGGTATTAAAGGCCAAGACGTGTTTGTCGGATTATCTGACGCAAACGTGTTAACCGGTGATGATGTGCGCAATATGGCCGATCGGCCGATTATTTTTGGCCTGGCCAACCCAGTGCCTGAAATTGATCCAGCAGTTGCTAAAGAGGCCGGTGCAGCGGTCATTGCGACGGGTTCTAGTCAATATCCAAATCAGGTCAATAACATTTTGGTCTTTCCTGGATTATATAAGGGACTACTGGCCAGTGGCCTTAAACACGTCACGTTTGTTTTAGAAGCAACAACGGCTAAGGCGCTTGCTAGCTTAGTCGAACATCCGACAGTGGATCATATTGTACCAGGCGTCTTCGATGATGGGGTTGTTCAGACAGTTGCTAAGGCAGTTGTCGATTTTGCGAAATAATTCGTGCAGTTAATCCGCTTTTTAAAGTTAAAAGATGCATTAAATTTAAAGACCGCTATTGGTGCAAAAGACGCTAATGGCAGTCTTTTGTTATTGACAAGTATTAATCGGTGAACAAGACAAAAATGACGGGGAGGCGTAAACTGTTAACCGTAATTTGAAGAGGAACGGAGAGAAAGTCGTGGCAGAAGATATATTTTCAACTGGTGAACCGCAAACAATCGATAATGTATTGGCAAACAAAGATGAACGTGTGTCACTTCAACAAAGTTTGATTGCCAAATATCCAGGAAGAACAGTGGTTGCTTTAAAAATGAATATTCCCGGACCAATTAAAAATAATGGTGCCTTAGAAAAGTTGTTTAAAGCTGGCGATGCGCAATTGAGAAGCATGATGACTCAACACCAATATGTCATCATTGATGACGAACATTGGGACCGTCAAACAGGATCCGAAGCGTTTTATGTCGTTGATATGAAAGCCGATCAGGTCAAAAAATTGGCAGTTTCGTTTGAGGATGAGTTTACACTTGGGCGCTTATTTGATGCCGATGTACTGATGGGTGGGGACGGCGGTGCACGAGCATTATCCCGGACTAATTTTGGTTTGCCGGCGCGAACCTGTTTAGTTTGCGGTCGGCCGTCTAAAGATTGTGCGCGTTCGCGTCGCCACAGCGTGACAGAATTGCAGGCACACATTGCTGACATGTATACGACTTACTTTGGAGGACAGCTGCTATGACACTTGATTTGAGCGCTCAACAGTTGGCGTCAACACTTTCACAAGTAGGTGAACGGGCGCTCCTTTATGAAGTAGCTGTGAATCCAAAGCCTGGCTTAGTCGATCCTGTTTCCGCTGGTCCCCATCCTGATATGACGGTGTTTACTTTCATTGATAGTGCGACCAGTTTACGGGAATACTTGCACAAATGTGCGCTTGCGGGTCAGCATTTTGAACAAACGGATAACGAATTAACCGAACTATTCGCTCAGTTACGGATTTTGGGACAACATGCCGAGCGGACGATGTTTGAAACAACGAACGGTGTTAATACGCATAAGGGTGCGATTTTTTCATTGGGCGTATTAGTTGCGGCGACAGCGCAGCAACTAACTGTTAATGGCAAATATGCGACAAATGAAGTTATTGCTATTGCCAAAGAAATGCTTCAAGGATTAACTGAAAATGACTTCAAAAAGATCAAGGCGACTTCACCGGCGTCGCTAACAGCCGGTGAACGTCAATTTCTAAAGTATGGTAAGGCTGGTATTCGTGGTGAAGCGGAGGCGGGTTTTCCAACTGTGGTTGAACTAGCATTGCCATTTTTACGGCAACGTCAGGGAACAACGATGGAACGTTTGCTTGATACATTAATGCGTATTGCCGGCAATATGGATGATTCAAATTTAATCAAACGGGCTGGTGACGCAAAAATCACCGATTGGATGCACGTTCAAAGTAATCATTACTTTGAATTAGGTGGTAGCCGAACATCAGCGGGTCAAGTTTTCTTAAAGCAGCTGAACGAAATATTTTTGTCACGTAATTTGAGTCTCGGTGGCTCTGCAGATCTGCTTATTTTAACGATTTACTTTGCCCTGTTAGAGGGACAACTTCGTTAAGTTTGGAAATTAAAAAGGACACGGATCAAGCGATTACAATAATCGTCATTTGATCTGTGTCTTTTTATAGTTGCCAATAACAAAATGCTGATGAATAGGCTTACCCTTTACCAAATTGCCATTCCGTTAAGCCGTAAATAATGCCGCTAACGACCGCTAGGCCCAACATAATGTTCATAACTGCAAAAGCACCGAACACGGCAGCAATCAATACGCCAATCAAAGTGATAATAACGATCCACAGTGCGATAAGCTGAATGGTTGTATTATGTTCTGCATGTAAGCCTTGCTGCGCTCCTAAAGTGGTACCGGCTCCTGCGGGCGTCGAATCAATAGCTTTTTCAGCATTATTTTTATCTGACATGATCCCATCTCCCAAACATATTCAACTATTTGATAAAAATGATTATATTATTAATTTATTACTATTAACATTCAAAAGCAATCATCTGTTATTTTTCATCGTTATCAAACTGACACGCCGACAATAGTCTTTTTATGGTAGAAAATCACTATTGCGTCTTTAAGTCGTGATTTACGCTATTGGCTAACCAGCGTGAATACAGCCAGTATCCAAGCCATGAAACAATATACCAAGTGGCAAAGCCAACAAATGTGAGTGAAATGCTAACCGTCGTCAAGGGCATCCAGTGAAAAATGCCGGCAAAGATCAGATAGATAATTGATGTAAACACAATAATCAGCGCATATTTAATCACTGGTTTGATCGATAACCACTGTAGTAGATTGATAAACGTGAGGCTTAGACAAAATACCCAAACCTCAATAATCAGTTGATGGATGTGCGGTATTCGTGAAATCAATAGGTTTAAAACGATAAAAAAATTACCAATTGAAAATGAAGTGAGAAAGCTCTTGAATAAACTCGTCATTTTTTGTGCCATGATATAACCTCCAAAGCTGTTATTTACTTTTGTGCTTGCAATGATTTAATGCGTTGGCGTAATAAGGGGACAAACCGCCGTGAAACAGCGACTTGCTGACCGTTTTTTAAATGTGCCGTCATTGTTCCAGAAAAAGAAGCTACTAATGAGTCCAAGTACCTTAAATTGATGGTCGCGGACTGCGAGACTGAGGCAAAAAAAGGCTGTGTGAGTTTTTCCATCATTTTTGATAGGGCGCAACGAACATGGAAAATGTTGCTCGTTGTCGTGATCGTCAGGTCCTTATTCTGAACTTCAACTGTGATGATCTCTGAAATCTGAATAATGCTCATCCGACCGTTTTCGTGAATCACGATTTGATTATCACCTTCGTTATATTTGGCAATGTAGCCAATCAAGTTAGTGACACTGTCCGTTTGAGCTCGGGCATAAACGACAACGGAAGTGTTGGATTGATCAATTTGTTTATATGTGACTTTCATATGAATCACCTCTATTTGATGAACTAAGCTTATTAAACGAGCGGCTTAAAAACAATGATTGGCGCGTAAACGGCTCGAAATCTGGTGAAAGTGGTAATGAAGTTCAAAAAGGTGCATTTTGCCTTACCTGGGCATAGAATAATGTTATCAATTACTAGGAGGAAAGATTATGTCAGAGCGTTTATCAGGTAAGGTCGCCATTGTCACAGGCGCCGCCGCAGGAATTGGGCAAGCCATTGCTGAGGCCTTTGTTAAAGAAGGAGCCAAAGTTGTTGTGACCGCAGATCATAATGTTGATGGCGGGCAAAAGGTTGCCAGTAAATTGGGTGACGCAGGTCTGTTTGTTCAGCAGAATGTGGCCAAAGAGGATGATTGGAAAAAGGTTATCTCAGCGGCTGAAGATAAATTCGGGAAAATTGACATTGTCGTCAACAATGCCGGTATCGGCGGTAAGAATGGCCCTGTTGAAGACTTATCATTAGCTGATTGGCAGCAAGTGATCGATGTAAACCTTACCGGGAATTTCCTAGGTGTTAAATACGGTATTCAGGCGATGAAGAAGAATGGTGGCGCAGGTTCAATTATCAACATTTCCTCAGTCGCCGGTCTCCGTGGCTTACCAATGGCAGCGGCTTACTCTTCAAGTAAAGGTGGCACAAGACTGTTGACCAAGGCAGCGGCCCTATCTGCAGCCCATGAAGGATTGAAAGTGCGAATAAATTCCGTGCATCCAGGTTGGGTTGACACAGCAATCATTCCGGATGAGGTTCGTGATTCTGTTGTTAAGACAATTCCAATTGGAGAAATGGGACAGCCGTCAGACATTGCCAATATCTGTGTTTTCCTGGGCTCTGACGAATCGAAGTATGCTACCGGTGCTGAATTTACAATTGATGGTGGGCAAAACGCCTAAGTTTATTAAAATAGACCAATTAAGCGCTCTCTAAAAAATAGAGAGCGTTTTTTTCGTGTAGCAGTGATTTAAAGTTGATTAATGCCGGTGCATTGAACATTGAAATCAACGAATTTTGTTAATGACAATGTTGATTATGAAGTCGCTGATAAAAGCTTCTTTACGTGGTCTTGACCACGGATTGTGTAAATGCGCTAGCTATGCCCATAAAACGGATATTGTATGAGGCAATTGTTATTTATGAGTTAGATAGACCACTTTAGATAATTAACATTGTGCCAAATATTTAGGTGCCGCTACGCAAGAAGAAGGTACCATTTTAAGCGTAGTAGCAGAAGGACACACTTGTCGGATTTTACTTTTGTATGTATATAACAATAACCATTTTAAAGGGCGATACGTTGACTATAATAGTTATGCACAACGCCAATTATTGATTGCCACATTTTTATTTTCAATTCATGTAAAATTGAGGTTTCCGTTTGGTTAAAGGGCTGTTATACTACACATATGACATGCTTAAACTTTTCTTAATGTTTTAAGCATAATTCAGACAACATGGGAAGTGCTGAGAATGGGAACAGAACAAAGTAATCGTGTTCTGGCTGCGATTGGGGCCGTTAGTGCCATTTTAGCAGCTGGTGGATCATCAGTATTTGCATCACAAATCAAGGCGCAAAAAAGCGACACACCGTCAGGTTATACGCGACACACACATGTGTCACTGCAATCGGTAGAAACCTTAAATAAGGTTAAGAACGGTGCTGATCGTCAAACTTCTGTCATTTATACGGGACACAATGCTGCACTGGACAACGTTAAAGTTCAAACAATGCAACCAGTTTTACGCACCGTCAACGTTCAAAAGTCGCAACAGCATACATATGCAGTTAAAACCGGGGACAGTTTATGGTCGATTGCGGCCGCAAAGGACACCACTGTTAATGAACTGATGGCCAATAACCAACTCACTAGTTCTATTATTCACGTTGGTCAGAAGCTGTCCTTGGAGACTTTGCAACCAACAAGTAGTGAAGCGTCAACAATGGATGCGTCGGCAGCGCCAAGTGAGGATAACAATCCTCTGCAAACACTCAACCTCGTTTCTGCAGTTGATACTAAGGTTGATCAAACCAAAGATGATAACGTCGTGCAAAGTGATGTTAAGTCAACCTCAACCGAACAAACCGCTAATGCTAGTGCAGACAGTTTGAGTTCAACTGTTGTTACTTCTGCTGCGACATCAGCGACTGATTTGGTGTCTGTGCTATCTGCAAGCAAAGGTAAAGTCACGACATCTGTCGCACCTACAAGCCAGCAAGCTAAGGCTGTCACGACTAACAATGTCATCTCAACCTTGGCAGCAGGCAAAACAGTAACATCTCAAGTTAGTTCAACCGCTACTTCAACACAGACCGCGACGTTAAGCTCTTCAAAAGTAACGACCAGCAGTGCGGCAACGTCCGTGTCCAGTTCGACGATGCTGTTGAAGAGTCAATCTAATAGTGATGTTTCAAACGTCGTAACATCAAATGCGACAACTAAGCGGGCTGCTTCCGTTTCTTCACAAGCAGCACCTGCTTCGTCAGCAGCTGTTCAGTCAACACCTGATCAAGCTTCGACGTCTACCCAAATGGATGAACCGACCCAACCAACTACTTTACAAGCCGCTACAACAGTCAGTGCAGCACCAACGCCATCTCAACCAAATTACACGGCGGATCAGTCAACACGGACAAAAGTTGTCCAGACAGCTGTTGATTATCAGAATCAACAAGTGCCATACGTTTGGGGTGGTGCGTCGACTCAAGGTACTGATTGTTCAGGACTTGTTCAACAGGCTTACGCATCGGCTGGCGTTTCGCTGCCGCACAATACTGTCGCGCAGGAGGCGTACTTTAACGCTCAACCAGTTAACGCCGCCCAACCAGGTGATGTTTTGTTCTGGGGGCCGCAGGGTGCAACTTACCACAACGCCATTGCAATTGGTGACAGTCAGTACATTGCAGCACCTGAACCAGGTAAAAACGTGCAAACGTATACGATGGATGGTCAAAACTTTATGCCGAGTTTCTCGGGGAGTTTGCGCCAGTGAGACGTTTGGATAGTTCAACGATGATGAAATGGACTGTTTGTAAGTGTTGCTGGTCAATTTGTATGACATTTAATCGATTGCCGAAATATGACAATTTGGAAACAAAATAATTCTGAAGTCAGTTGAACGTTTTACAAGCATTGATTATGACTTGTTCCTTTACAGATACGAACCCTTTCAGAACAAGATATTGTTATATACATTTTAAAGCAAAAAGTCAATTTGAAATGAGCACTGAAAAACTTCAAAAATGATGCAAAAAATCCTTGGTCAAAAGTGTTCACAGTTTGGTCGAAAGGTGTTATAGTCACTTATGAATTTGAAGGAGCTTTAATTGCTACCGTCATAATCTGGGTCGTCGACCTATAGTATGAAATGGAGTGTTAAAGATGAGTAACAAGTTAGAGATTCTTGAAGAATACCGCGAAGCTACACATGAATTAGCGGAACTTCAAGATGAATCGAGCGCGTCAACACATCGGATGGCATCGCATGATCAGATCGATTCCCTCAGGGGTAAGTGTGACCAACTGGATGCAATTCTCGAGGCCATGGACGCTGCTGAAGATTAATATGTAATCAAACAAAAAGGGTGATCGCCAGATTTTTTGGCGGTCATCCTTTTTGTTGTTTTAGAGCAGGTAGCGCGTTTTAATTAACTGAGGTGGAAAAGTTGCTCAGCATTTCCATGAGCGATAGCGTGACGCTGGGATTCAGATAAACCTTTTGTCTGTAAAAATGACTCGCTTTTTGTTGGCTGTTTGTATGGGTAATCCAGCGAGTATAAGATATGATTTGCACCCATTTCTTCGAGAAGGAAGCTAAGTTGCGGTTGTGTCAGCATGCCACTGGGTGTGACGTAAACGTTATTACGGTAATAATCGCTAACGGCATTTTTCAAATGAACATGTGCGTTCAGCTCATCGTCAAGACGTTCTAGAAAGAGTGGCACCATTTCACCCCAGTGTCCGGAAATAAGTTTTAGGGTTGGCAGTTTGTCAAAAATCCCGGAAAGAATCATTCGGATAACTTGAATGCCAATGTCCATATGCCAACCATAACCAGCGGATGAAAAAATTCCGGTAATAACATCCGACCACTCAGAACTGGCGTAGTAATGTCTGCTTACGTCGCTTGGCACAAATGAGGGGTGAAAGTAGACTGGGACATCTAGGCGGGCTGCCATCTCAAAGATTGGGAAAAAACGTGGATTGTCAAAGAACTGGTTGTTGTAATTTCCCTTTAAAAGTACGCCTTTAAAATCAAGAGTAACGACAGCACGTTCTAGCTCCGCAGCAGCTGCGATAGGGTCGCCAACAGGTAAAACTGCCAGCGCTCTAAATCGTTTGGGATACTGGCGGACCACAGCGGCGAGCTGATTATTGGCAATTTGACAGAGTTCAATGGCATCATGTGGTGCTAAATTTTGTGGTGACGCATTTCCGTACGATAAAATTTGCATGTCGATATGATGCGCATCCATGAATGGCAAACGGTAGTCAGTGACGTCCTGCATCAATGCATCACTTGGCAGTGTGGTAGCCATATAATGTTTCATTTCGGGGCTAAGTTTAGCTTGTGGCAACTTTTCGGTCAAACCAATAATTCTGTTTGTGACAGTGGCGGATTCGAAATGTTCTTCGACAGTAATGATTTTCATAGATAATATCTCCTAATTTTTAATAATTAATTCCTAGTCGAGGATTAAATTATAAAATGTGGAAGGGATTTAGAGATAATCAGTATTGAGACATATTAATTGAATGTGTATCATAGCAGTATGACAAAACTATTATTAGCTAACTCAATGATGATTGACCAACGTGAAGTTCGAACACAGCAAAAGTTGTACGGGGGAATCCAACATCTTTATGCTCTAAAGCGTCCATTTGATAAGATAACCATCAGTGAACTATGTCGGATTGCTAAAGTTGGTCGCGCGACCTTCTACCGGCATCATCAAAATATTGCCGATGTGATAACCATTCAGCTGTTGATTGTGATTACTGAGGTGACGAATCGTATCGATACTCGTTCAAGCATTGATTGGCGAACTGCTAGTCAGCTTATTAGTCGCGTGATTTTGGAAAACTGCGGCTTCTTTCAACTATTGCGATGGACAGGATTGCGTGAACAGATGGTCCCAATTGTAGGTGGCGTGACTCAACGTGTGCTTATCATTAGGGAACGGCGGCCGACTCAGATGAAATTATTGTGTTACGGAATTGGGGATGCCTTACTTGGGTTTGCAATGCAAGTCGCTTGTATTGAACCATCGCTCCCACTTGCGGACGTGGTTGACTTGTACCGAAAATTAATTCCACATGATTTTACAGAAAAAAACTAGCCATCTCGTTCTTTGTTCAAGAGCGAGATGGCTAGTAGGTTTTAAGGGCGATGGCTTTTAAATACTTAATATTTGCCGGATCGAAGTGCGTCATGGATTGTATTGGCAATTACGTTACGACCCAGCAATTGATCCTGCCAGTCTCGTGGAAGTGACGTCAGGCCACCCCGAATTGCCGCAAGGCCACCAGCGATGCTTGCAATAGTGTCCGTGTCACCGCCAAGATTGATTGCGTTCAGGACAAGGTCATGATAATCGGTAAAGTGGTTGAGTAACCACCAGACGCTTTCTGTAGTGTCAACGACATAGCCGCTGGTGTTAAGCTGAGCGGCAGTCAGTTTGTAAAAAGCAGGATCAAGAAGACGATTGTACTGAGGCAGTTCGCCGGCTAGTTCAGTTCGGTTCTGGACGATTCGCTGAACATCTTGAACCGCTTGGGTGAGAAACTGGCTGGTCCAACCAGTTGATTCAATAAGCCGAGTTAAGAGCGCGGAGTAAAGTAAGCAGGCGACTGTTGAACGAGCATGTCGATGCGTTAACTCAGCAACTTCGATAATTTGATCAACTAGATCTGGGCGGTTTATTAACGTTTGACCTTCATCTAATTGGTGAATAGCCCATAATGTGACTGGTAACATACGCATAAGGGCGCCATTACCGTTGTTTTTGACATCAGCGCTGCCTGCATCACGAGGATTATGCGTTTCACTGTAATGACGTAGTGCTTGACGAGTACCGTTACCAACGTCAAAAGTTTCATGAACTGGTGTGAAGTCAGCATCGTTTAACCAAGCCATGAAGTTATTCATGACTGGTTCCAATGGAATAGTGGCGTCAGTTGCGTTAGCCGCGATTGCAGCTAGCGTAGCAAGCGTCATGCTAGTATCGTCCGACCATGTGCCGGGCAATGTTTGATAAGCGCCCATAAGCATTTCGTGCACCGGATTTTGTTGCAACTTTTCGTAACTTTTAAATTGTGTTGACTGACCAAGGGCGTCACCGATAGCGATACCGTAAATGCCTGCAGTCAACGCTGCTGATGTATGTTTCATGTGCAAGACTCCTCTGAGATTAGTAAGACTTTCCACGATGAAGTGAATGATAAAAAATTTAACGATATTACTTAGAATGTCGAGTAGGAGCAAACCAAAACGGATATTGTTCGACGGAGAGGTAAATATCAAAGAAACGATTACCCATTTCTTCACCATCAACTTGACCGTATTCTAAAGAGGATATTGTTAGATGCAAATGATCGGCCTGATAATGATGAACGTTTTTAAAATTCAGATGACGCCCAAAGGCCATCATAATAAACAAGAAAATGAATTTAGGCAGAATCATTTTTTCCGCGATAATGAGCGATAATTTTCGATCATGAACATTTGCGATAGGCAAAATGGGAACGCCACCACCAAAGTACGGGTGATTACTTGTCGTTACCAAAAAGCCGTTGTCAAAAATATCACGACGGTTACCTACGTGAACCGTAACAGGGAAGGCAGTTTGCTGTCCTAGCACCTTGATGAGTTGTCCAATATAGGCCAGGTTGCCAAAGTGTAAACGGTTGAGCAAGCCCTTTTTAGTGCTGTGATTCGCAGCACTGACAATTGCGGCATCGAAACCAATGCCAACATTATTGACAAAGTAACGTTGTTCTTGTTGGGTCGTCTCTTCATAATGACCGATGTCCAATATTTCTGGTTCAGTAGCCGCTAGGATCTGTTTTAACGCGTTTGAAGGGTTGCGGGATACTTGTGCACCTCGGGCAAAATCATTGCCAGAACCGGCAGGAATGTACGCTAGTGGCAAAGCGACAGCTACATCGACCTTTTTAAGCCCATTTAGTGCTTGATTGAGAGTACCATCACCGCCGACGACCAAAACAATGTGTGAACCCATGGTGACATTTGCATGGTGTTTCGCGTACTGTTCAGCAAGAAGAATCGCATGTTCAGCATATTTTGTTTCATCCATTTGATATTCAATTCCCGGTTGATCCAGCTGTGGTTGAATCGTATGCCAAACGTTGTTTGCGTAACCGCGGCCAGCGTGACGGTTTAAAATGACGTAAAAGTGACGGGTCATAACAGTTCCTCTCAATATGAAACACTTTCTCTTTATTCAGTATACGAAATGAGCGACCAATGGAGTGGGGCCATTAGCAGTTGTTTAAGGTTTCTTAAAGAACATTGCGCATAAGAAAACCGGCTCTTCTGATGAAGAACCGGCAGCAATCAACGATTTTTGAATCGCGTTGATTATTATTCGTTTGTTGCTTGTGTTTCAGCTTTGGCATTAACTTCACGCCGTGCTGGTGAATTACGATGTGTGACAGGCTTTTTATGGGGTGTGTTTGTGCTAGTCATAATCAATTCTGGCAGAATCATCGGATGACGTTCAGTCTTTTCATACAAGAAACTCTGTAAGTCATCGATAATGGCTGTTCGAATCGAGGCTTCCGTTGCGTTATCATCGCGCATTGCACGGCGAATCGTCCGGAACACGCGCCGACGACCTTCATTAATCATGTCGCCAGATTCACGCATATAGACAAAACCACGACTGAGAAGGTCAGGACCAGCCTGAATTTCCTTGTTTTTAAGATCGATTGTCGCAACAACGACAACTAATCCTTCTTCGGACAACATTTGGCGGTCATGTAAAACGACGTTGCCGATGTCACCAACACCATTACCATCTACATATACATCGCCGGCGTTAAAGTGACCAGCGACACGGGCAGAATCGGCAGTAAGAGCCAACACATCACCGTTTTGCAGAATAAACGTGTGATCTTCTGGAACGTCACACAACTGCGCGAGTTGTGTATGAATCTTCTGCATTCTGTACTCACCATGGATTGGCATAAAGTACTTAGGTTTGATTAACCGAAGCATTAATTCCTGATCAACCTGGCCACCATGTCCTGAAGTATGGATGTTGTTGACAGCACCGTGAATAACTTCGGCACCGGCTTCTTCCAATTCGTTAATGACCCGGTTAACACTAGTTGTGTTACCAGGAATTGGGTTACTTGAAAAGATAACTGTATCATTTGGTTGAATTGAAATCTGACGGTGGGTACCGTTAGCGATCCGTGACAGGGCGGCCATTGGTTCACCCTGAGAGCCAGTACATAAAATGAGTGTTTCATTCGCTGGAATATTGCGAAGCTCGGAAGCATCAACCAACACGTCGTCGGGGATGTTAAGGTAGCCGAGCTCACGACCGTTAACTAAGGCTGCTTCCATTGACCGACCAAACACGGCGATTTTCCGATGATGTTCAATGGCTGCTTCGGCGGCTTGTTCAATTCGTGAAATGTTTGAAGCGAAGGTAGCAAAAATGATTCGACCGTCAATTTTATCAAACAACTTATGAATTGAATGGCTGACCCAGCGTTCAGACTTAGTAAATTCTGGCCGTTCGGCATTCGTTGAGTCGGAGAGAAGACATAAGACACCTTCTTCGCCGAGCTTTGCCATTTTCTGCAAATTCGGTGCCGGCGTGTTGATTGGCGTGAGGTCAAACTTGAAGTCACCAGTTTGAACAATCGTTCCAGAAGGCGTCTTAACTGCGACACCAAGAGTATCGGGAATACTGTGGGTTGTTCTAAAGAACGAGACACTCGTCTTTCTGAACTTCAGTACAGTATCTTCGTCAATCTCGTGCAGTTCAGTTGTTTCTAGTAACCCATGTTCTTCCAACTTGTTTTTAATGAGCGCCATTGGAAGGGGACCTGCATAAATCGGTACATGAATTTGTTGAAGCAAAAATGGAATCCCACCAATGTGGTCTTCGTGTCCGTGAGTGATGACAAGCGCCTTAATTTTTGATTCGTTTTGTTTAAGGTAAGAGTAGTCCGGAATCACGTAATCAATTCCCAGCAATTCGTCTTCGGGGAACTTAATACCGGCATCAATCATGATGATTTCATCCTGAAACTGGACACCATAAGTGTTTTTCCCAATTTCGCCTAATCCACCAACTGCGTATACTGCGGTTTCGTTATTTTTAATATTGAGTTTTGCCATAAGCTAAAACTCCGTTAACTTGTAGTTGGCGCCTTTTTGCTCATATTCCAAAGCGTTGCCTTCAAGTGGTTCTAAATATTCAACATTGTACTCAGTGTTAGCTTCAACGGTGCTCATTGCTTCGGCCTCATTGTCGGCCTCAATGTATAATGAGTGAGTGTCTTCCCGTTTAGGGTTACGAACTTTTGATTCTTGATAATAAACTTTGAAAATCATGTGTAAAAATCTCCTATATATAATGAATTTTTATTGTATGAAAAACAGAACCGTCACACCTAAGCGAGGCGGTTAACGAACGAAAAATTAAGGTGTTTTCTCCCGAACAGCGGTTGCGCGAACACAACATTTGAGTTCAATATTACCATAGCCGGCTGTCGATGTACACTCACACGGCGCATTGCCAGTGTATTCAGGCTCATTTACAAGGTCATTCGCTGGTGTAGGAAATTATTTCCAGAAAATACGGATTGATTTACCGTCGGCTAGCGGTTACTAACGAGAAGATATGGTAAAATTAGGTGTAGAAACGGAGGGGTTCTGAATGAAACTGGCACTAATCATTATTATAGGAATTATCCTCGCATATTTAATTTATCATTATATTCATCGTCTGATTATTCGCCGGGCGACAAGCATTGTTCGTAATGATGCTCAGGCGACGACGGAAAGTGCTATGACAAGTGCACTGAATCAGTTTGCTGACGAACACACTTTGAGCCAAAACCAAAATCATTTTACAGCGTCTGACACTGTGGCTGACGTTTGGGGCCGCGGCGTGATGGCCTTTGAGTTCAGCATCACTGTCGACAATTTGCAGGCAGATCAACTGCCCACCTTAAGGCGACCATTAAACAATGCGCTGGGAGAGTATGCAGTCAAAAATCATGTTAAACGGTTATCGACGAGCCATCCCACGTTTGTTGTGACTGATTTGTGGTTATTTGAGGGGCAATTGCACATTGATGTTGCCTATTTAATGAATGAATCTACCATTGAATATGTTCAGGATCTTAAACGACTTAACCCTTCGGAAAAAATGCCAGCCTCCAATGCTGAAGAAAACCACTAAGGATAATCATTTGTACGTTGGCTTTATAGTTAACTTTATATGTATAGTTAAAAACAAAAACCGCTTTGAACTAGCATGGCTGCTAATTCAAAACGGTTTTTGTTGACTCAAATTTAATTATGATGTGCCGAGTTTTCACTCAGGTTGTCGTCAATTGTATTCAACATGGCCGACAACGAGGTTAGTTCTGTACTGCTGAGACCTGCAAAGGTCAAGTCATTAACATGCTGTAACTGATTATTTATTTTGTCGATCAAATGGGCACCGTCATCGGTCAGTAAAACGCGCCATGCCCGTCGATCCGTATCCGTTTTGACCTTGCGTACAAAGCCTAAGTTGATCAATTGGTCCAACCGTCGCGTAACGTTGCTTGGGCTGAGATAAATCCGTCGATATAACTGATCCTGTGTTAAACCGGTTTTGGCATCGATCTTTAAAAGGAGATAATAATTGCTTGCCGAGAGATTAAGCGGTCGTAATTGATCGTCGAGCAACGCTGTTAGTTTTCTTGAGGCGGTGTTTAACTGGGCAATAAGATCATCGTTTAATGGTGAAAATGCCATGATTGCTTACCTCCAGGTGTTTAACCAATCAACAGTGTGTTTTCTTCGGCCGCAAATGGTTGTTCCTTATTAATATGGTCATAAAATAGCACACCGTGCAGATGATCAATTTCATGCTGACAAACAATGGCGGGATAATTTTTCAACCGAACCTTGTGGTCGTTACCGTCAACATCTTGAAAACGTAAAGTGATGCGATCAGCGCGCGGCACATAACCAGGTTTATCTTCATCAACGGACAGGCAACCTTCACCTTCGGACAGTGCCCCAAGCTGAACAGATTGGCTAACGATGACGGGATTAATAATTACATCCTTAAAGACTGGGTTGTCTTGAGCTTCCTGGGCAGCCTTTAAGACATCATCATGATTATCTGGATCATCTGGTTCTACAGGTGAGGGTACCAGAACGGCTGCCATTTGAATGGAAACGTCCACTTGCGGGGCAGCTAGACCGACTCCTGCTCTGAGACCGTACTTTTCAGCAAGGTCCGGATTTTGACTAACTTCCAGATATTCCATCATGTCCTTTGCAAGTTGTTGGTGTTCCTGACTAAGTGGAAAGGTGACCTTGTCAGCATACTTGCGTAAGGTAGGGTTACCATCCCGAATAATGTTGTCCATTAATATCACGTGCTGTTCCTCCTCATATACTACTAACAAATAGTGTACCATACGCTAGAAATTTCGGAACGGCTAAGCGCGAAGACGAATCGAAACAGAAGTCAAACAATGGACGCAAAGTGTTGATACTTCAACGTTTGAAAGCAAATATGTCCGTTAAGTAAGCTAGCAACGCTTCGTGAAAACCGACGCAAAGAAAACTTATTTTAATGTTATTAAATTTGTTTTCACAGTATAAAAATATTGGCATGTGAAATGTGAAAGAAGTATGAAAACGTGATTATACATTTAATACGCTGGTAAAAAGTTCATGTAACAGCGTTTTATGTTCGATTGGTTGGTTGCTATACAAAAAGCACCAAAAATGTTCAGAAACTTCACAAGTAAATGGGGTGTGCCAAGGTTTTTTGTGAGCTTTTTAACAATTATGAAACCCCTTGCAAACGATTTCTATCTAGCGTTACAATTGTCGGTGAAAGATGAAAGCGCATACATTTGCTTGTTGCAAGTCTTAGACAGTGAGCGGATGGAAGCTGTCATCAGAAAAAGAAAGGAATGTGTGCATTATGGCAAACAACGATTCATCTAAGCCAATTGTAGACTTTGCTGCGATTAAGGAAAATCTCGGTAGTGAATACAAAATGGTTCAAGTTCTAGACGGTTCTGCCAAAGTTGTTAATCAAGAGGTGTTTGACTCATTTAGTGATGAACAACTGGTTGATTTCATGAAGAAAATGGTTTGGGAACGTGCTTTACATGAGCAAACCATGAGCTTTTCACGTCAAGGTCGGTTAGGGTTCTACGCTCCAACGGCTGGTGAAGAAGCCAGTGAAATGGGCAGTGTCTCAGCTTTTGAACCTCAGGATTTCTTGTTCCCGGCTTACCGTGACTTACCACAACTGATCCAACACGGTGGTTCAGTTGAAAAAGGCTTCCTATGGTCACGTGGTCATGTTAAGGGTAATCAGTATGATCCAAAGTATCGTGCATGGATGCCACAAATTATTATCGGTGCTCAATTCGTTGAAGCTGCCGGTGCTGCTTTAGGAATTAAGAAGAACGGTGAGAACAACGTTGCCTTTGTTTACACCGGTGATGGTGGGACTTCGCAAGGTGATACGTATGAAGGCTTGAACTTTGCCGGTGCCTTCCAAGCCCCATTAGTTGCCATCATTCAAAACAACGGCTTTGCAATTTCCGTTCCACGGAAGAAGCAAACGGCTGCCACAACGTTGGCTCAAAAGGCCGTTGCTGCCGGAATGCCTTCTGTTCAGGTTGACGGGATGGATATCTTGGCTGTTTATTCTGTTGCTAAAGCTGCTCGTGAGTACGCAGCAGGCAATGGGCCAGTGCTGATTGAAACCTTAACTTACCGTTATGGTGCCCACAGCTCAGCCGGTGATGATCCTTCGCGTTACCGTACTAAGGAAGAAGAAAAGCCTTGGCATGATAACGACCCATTAATCCGTTTGCGCAAGGTACTGGAAGACAAAGGACTTTGGTCCGATCAACAGGAAAGTGACTATGTTGACGAATGCAAGACGCAGTTCAAGGCTGACTTAAAAGCTGCCGATGCAGAACCTAAACAAACAAATGTTGAAATGTTAAAGAACACGTTCGAAGTACCAACTCCGAACATCAAGGCACAAATTGCCGAATTTGAAGCAAAGGAGTCGAAGTAATCATGGCTACGAAAACTTATATTCAAGCGATTACTGACGGACTTGATCAGGTCTTAAGCGACGATGACAAGACGTTAATCTTCGGTGAAGATGTCGGTAAAAACGGTGGTGTTTTCCGTACCACTCAAGGATTACAAGACAAGTACGGTGAAGACCGGGTATTTGACACACCATTGGCTGAATCAGGTATTCTTGGTTTAGCAATGGGACTAGCAGCAACTGGTTGGCGGCCGCTTCCTGAGATCCAATTTATGGGTTTCACATTTGAAGCTGTTGACTCCATTGCTGGTCAAATGTCACGGACACGGTTCCGTTTCGGTGGCGAAAAGAATATGCCAATCACGATTCGGACACCATTTGGTGGTGGGACACACACCGCTGAAATGCACTCAGATAACTTGGAAAGTTTCTTCACTGATGTTCCCGGATTGCGTGTGGTAACGCCTTCCAATCCTTATGATGCAAAGGGCTTGATTATTTCAGCTGTTGAAAACAACGACCCCGTATTGTTCATGGAAAACTTGAAGTTGTACCGTTCCATGAAGGCTGAAGTGCCAGACGACAAGTACACGGTTCCGTTGGACACTGCCAAAGTGGTTCGCGAAGGAACTGATATCACCGTTGTTGCTTACAGTGCTGAAGTTAATGAAGCACTGAAGGTTGCTGACAAACTGGCTAAGGAAAACATTTCTGTTGAAGTTATCGATTTGGTTTCCTTATCACCAATTGACACAGACACAATCTTCAAGTCAATCGACAAGACGCATCATGTTGTGATGGTTCAAGAAGCACAACGGATGGCTGGTGTCGGTGCGACGGTTGTATCTGATATCGCTGAAAACGACATTCTTTCATTGGACGCCCCAATTGGACGGGTAGCCGCTCCAGACAGCATTTACCCATTTGCTTTGGCTGAAGACGACTGGATTCCGGATGCCGCTGAAATTGAAGCAAAGGTTCGTGAAATCCTCACATACTGATACTGACGTTTGATAATCAGATCAGACGGGTCCACCCGTAAATTCGATGAAAGGAAGATATTCCATGTCCTACAAATTCAAATTGCCAGAACTTGGTGAAGGAATGGCCGAAGGTGAAATTGCTGCCTGGGATGTTAAGGAAGGCGACAAGGTCGCTGAAGATGACACCCTGGTAGAAATTCAAAACGACAAGTCCGTTTCAGAATTACCATCACCAGTTGCTGGTACCGTTAAAAAGATTTTTATGCAAGCAGGTGAAACTGCTAAGATTGGCGATCCATTAGTTGAGATCGACGATGGCTCACCTGACACACCTGATGATGACGCTGCACCTGCAGCACCAGCCGAAGCTTCTGCTGCACCTGAAAGTGCCGCCCCAGCTCCAGAACCTGCTGCCACACCAGCGCCAGCCGCACCAGCTACCGGTGCCAACCCGAACCCTGTATTGAGCAACCCAAGTAAACTTGTGTTGGCAATGCCTTCGGTTCGTCAATACGCTCGTGACAACAATGTCGATATTTCAATTGTTGCCCCAACTGGCAAGCATGGTCAGGTATTAAAGAGTGACGTTGATGCCGCTAAGAATGGTGCCGCACCAGCTGCAACTACGGCTGCACCAGCTGCCGCAGCGAGTGCTCCTGCTGACACTGCCGCAGCTCCAATCAAGCCATACGTTTCAGCAACGCCTGATCTTGAAACACGTGAGCCAATGTCAATGACACGGAAGGCTATTGCTAAAGCAATGGTTACCTCTAAGCACACTGCACCACACGTAACTTCATTTGATGATGTCGATGTGACTGCATTGATGGCTAACCGGAAGAAGTACAAGGCAATTGCCGCTGACCGTGACATTCATTTGACCTTCTTGCCATATGTTGCCAAGGCTTTGGTTGCCGTCTTAAAGGACTTCCCAACCTTGAATGCGTCAATTGATGACAGTACTCAAGAAATTGTTTACAAACACTATTACAACATTGGTATTGCTACGGACACACCACATGGCCTGTATGTACCAAATGTTAAGAATGCTGATTCCAAGGGTATGTTTGAAATTGCTAAAGAAATCGCTGATAACACCCAGAAGGCTCAAGACAATAAGCTGTCAGCTGCTGAGATGTCCGGTGGTTCCATCACCATTAGTAACGTTGGTTCTATCGGTGG
This sequence comes from Furfurilactobacillus milii, assembly GCF_009863985.1. Taxonomy (GTDB): domain Bacteria; phylum Bacillota; class Bacilli; order Lactobacillales; family Lactobacillaceae; genus Furfurilactobacillus; species Furfurilactobacillus milii_A. The sequence continues at coordinate 44,823 of NZ_WEZT01000005.1, forward strand.
TGGCTGGTTTACACCAGTTATTAACTACCCAGAAGTTGCGATCCTTGGTGTTGGTAAGATTGCTAAAGAACCATATGTCAACGACGATGGTGAAATCGTTGTTGGTAACATGTTGAAGCTGTCACTGAGTTATGACCACCGTTTGATTGATGGTGCAACTGCACAACGCGCATTGAACGAGTTGAAGCAATTGTTGCACGACCCGGACATGCTGTTAATGGAGGGATGATTTAACAATGGCTGATGTAGAACAAAAAGACACGGTGATTATTGGTGCAGGCCCCGGCGGTTACGTTGCCGCTATTCGGGCAGCCGAACTTGGCCAACAAGTGACGGTGGTTGAACAATCAGAAACACTCGGCGGTGTTTGTTTAAACGTCGGTTGTGTTCCTTCAAAGGCATTAATTCAAGCTGGCCACCGTTTGCAAGAAGCAAATGATGCCTCAACTTATGGCATTACAACAGCTGGTCCAGCTACAATCGACTTTGCTAAAACGCAAGAATGGAAGCAAAAGAAGGTTGTTGACCGGATGACCAGCGGGGTTGCCATGTTGTTGAAGAAGCACAAGGTTGAAGTGATCCGTGGTGAAGCCACACTAGACAGTGATACTCAGTTACGTGTTATCACTCCTGGGCCAAAGCAGTTCATGAGCCGTGACACAGGTCGGACGCTGGCTTTTAAAGACTTGATTATTGCATCAGGTTCACGACCAGTCGAAATTCCTAACTTCAAATTTGAAGGTCGGGTTATCGATTCAACAGGCGGTCTGAACTTGCCAGAGATTCCTAAGGAACTGGTTGTTATTGGTGGTGGTTATGTCGGGACTGAATTAGCTGGTGCCTATGCTAACCTCGGTGCTCACGTAACGATTCTTGAAGGCACACCATCGATTCTGCCTAACTTTGAAAAAGACATGGTTTCACTTGTGCTCAAGAACTTGAAGGCTCACAAAGTTGATGTTATTACGAGCGCGATGGCTAAGAAGTCTGAACAGGATGACAATTCTGTGACTGTCACTTATGAAGTTGATGGCAAGGCTCAAACAATCAGGGCTGACTACTGCATGGTCACTGTTGGTCGCAAGCCTAACACAGACAACCTTGGGCTTGAATTCACGGACGTTAAGACTGACAAACGTGGTTTCATTGACGTTGACGATCAAGGTCGGACAGCTTCTCCGCATATCTACGCAATCGGTGATATTGTGAACAATGGTCCAGCATTAGCACACAAAGCCTTCTTTAATGGTAAGGTTGCCGCTGGTGCAATTGCAGGTCACCACACTGCAAACGATTATGTAAGTGTTCCTGCCGTTTGTTTCGCAGACCCTGAATTAGCCACGGTTGGGTACACCCAGGCTGAAGCCAAGGATGCCGGTTTGGAAGTTAGCACCGCTAAGTTCCCATTTGCTGGGAATGCGCGGGCGGTTTCAATGGATCAAGCAGATGGATTCGTTCGTTTGGTCACAACTAAGGAAGACAACACCCTTGTTGGTGCCCAGGTTGTTGGCCCAGATGCCAGTGATTTAATCGCTGAATTAAGTTTGGCAGTTAACTCACACATGAATGCCGAAGACGTTGCTTTGACCATTCACCCACACCCAACTTTGAGTGAACCGATTCAAGAAGCTGCGGATATCGCAATTGGTTTCCCAACTCATATCTAATATCGTAATGCACACATCATTACTGAAAAAGAGGCTGGTAACAGCCTCTTTTTTTGCGCTTGAATTGTCAAATTAAGTGCAACACTACATTAAAGAATATTTCATAAGGCGTTTTCCATCCGAGACATTTACGGGGACGATTATTCATTTGTTCTGCTCCTTTCATGATTGTTTTCGCAAACATCATTTTACAGAAATTTGGCCATGGGCCATTCTTTATTTAATTAGTGTTGCACTTAAAGTGTAAATTCAAGCGGAAAATAATGCAGATAACTGATTGTGCTCACCAATTTTGTGGATTGCGTAGTGCAATTACAGTCTCATGCACTGATTTAATTGATATTCGGAGCCGCTTGGGTAAAATTATGGTAAACATAAACTAATATTTCAATTAATTGAGTCAAACGCATATTTATTGCTTTACTTAATACGTTTTATTCAAGAGGGATGGTCTGTTAATGAAGCCAAATGTAGTGCTATATGGGACCGGGAGATTTAATCAATTATTGTTATCCAGTTTGATCGCGTTGGATTTACCAATTGGAATGGCTGTTATGGATTCTGGGGACGTTGCTGCTGATCAGCTTTACGCGGATACACAAGTAGCTGCTGAAGGCTGCACGAATTTAAACGTTAAAATTGCGACGCAAACTGACCTAGTAACAGCGGATGCTATTATTTTCGGCGATATTGCGCCGATGGAAGCTGGGACGGAACGTGATGATGCGTTGAGCGTCGTAATGCCTCGTTTGCGAAACTTCATTCGTGAGGCGATGGCACAAGGCTTTAAGGGGAAGATGATTGTCGCCAGTCAATATGACGATTTGTTGACATACTTTGCCCAGAAGTTTTCCGGTGTTGGCGTCAGCAACTGCATTGGTGTTGGGACATTAGCTCACACAACAATTTTAAATAACACTTTAGCGAGAACATTTAATGTGCCGCTTGATAGTTTGCATGCCTACGTAGTGGGAATTGCCAATGATCACTTGATTGCTTGGAGCCGATCAACAGTCGGACCGGCACCGGTGCTTTCGTTGATGGCAAATGAGGATATTAACTTCGATGCTGCTGAATTAGGTGAGATTGAACAACAGCTGAATGCAACTGCCATTTCGACTAATGATGCATTGCGCGCGCAGTCAGTAATTAAAATTTTGAATGGAATCTTTTTCGATCATCCATTTATCGGTTCTTTAACCAATTTGCTGACGATTACTGAAGAACGAGTGACACCATTCAGCACGCCAGTTCGTGTCAATGCAGCCGGGGTTTCAAAACTCGTTGATGTAAGTTATTCTGATTTGGAGCAACGTCAATTAGACGAAATTGGTAGTCAAGTTCGTGACACTACATTGGCGATTGAAAAGGGAAGTTTGGAAGAGGACGACGATGAAGACGAACATTGATTTACCGTTGGACGAACAGTGGTCTCGTCAAGAGATCGTTATTGCCACTCGTTTATACGAATTAGTTTTGGAAGCCAATGAGACCGGTGTCGATCGGGAAAAATTATTGGCAGCGTACGAAGCGTTTACGCAAATGATGCCATCAAAAGGTCAACGCCGTCAGCTAGATCGGCAGTTTGAAAAACAGGCTGGCGTCAGTATTTACGCGACAATTAAACAAGCTCAGGGCAGTTCTCGCAAACGGCTACGAATTGAGTAAGCGTCATTTTGAAAAATATTTAGTGTAAAAATGCAGAAAGGAACAATTGGATGCAAGAAGCAACGTATCAAAAGTGGAATGCACAAGTTACGGCCTGGATTGATGAGGCGAAGGCTAATATTTTAGAGCATTTTCATGAACCGCTAGACGTTGAACAGAAGTCCGGTCGTCGTGACTTGGTTACACAAGTTGATAAGGAAAACGAACAGCGTTTCGTAGCCCATATTCGTGAGTCGGATCCAACCGCACGCATTCTCGGCGAAGAGGGACTTGGCGATGACGTTCAAGATGACAAAGGGCGGTTGTGGATCATCGATCCGTTGGACGGCACGATGAACTTTGTCAAACAACGGGATGATTTTGCCATTATGTTGTCACTTTACATTGATGGTGTAGGTCAGGCAGCATGGCTGTGTGACGTTATGGGTAACCGGTTATTTCATGGCGCTAAGGGGCTTGGCGTTTGGCTCAATGATGATAAAATGACAGCTCCGGCCAATTTACCGTTGAGCGAAGGCTTGGCAGCATTATCCGGTCCACTAGTTACTCACGATGTGGATCATATGCAGGCGATTGCAGCTGCGAGTTTAGGCATGCGAATCGTTGGCAGCGCAGGCATTGCTTTCACAAAGGTTTTACGCGGCCAGCAAGTGTGTTATATCTCATATTTGAGGCCTTGGGATTTTGCGACAGGAAAAATTTTAGCAGAAGAACTGGGTTTAGTAGTGTCCACAGTTGACGGTCAAACGCCGACTGTGCTATCATATGGCGTTGTATTAGTAGCTACGAAGCAGGCACAAAAAGCTATTGTTGCCATGCAAACCGCGTAATGTCGGACTGTGACACGAGTTAACGAGGAGTCACAGTTTTTTTACGCCTTGTATAAGGGCGCGCGCTACCGATTAATTTTAAGTTATTTGAAACGAAGGGAAGTTACACTTTGAAAACTAGAGACGATATTCGTAACATTGCTATCATTGCCCACGTTGACCATGGTAAAACAACTTTAGTTAACGAATTATTGAAGCAATCCGATACGTTGGATTCCCACACGGAAATCGCGGATCGTGCAATGGATACGAACGCAATCGAACAGGAACGTGGGATCACGATCCTGTCAAAGAACACAGCCGTTAAGTACGGTGACAAGCAGATCAACATCTTGGATACACCAGGACACGCGGACTTCGGTGGTGAAGTTGAACGTGTTATGAAGATGGTTGATGGTGTGTTATTGGTTGTGGATGCCTATGAAGGAACCATGCCACAAACACGTTTCGTGCTTAAAAAGGCATTGGAACAACACTTGACACCAATCGTTGTCATCAACAAGGTGGACCGTCCAGGTGCTCGCCCTGAAGAAGTCGTTGACGAAGTGCTTGATTTGTTCATCGAACTTGGTGCGGACGAAGACCAATTGGAATTCCCAGTTGTTTATGCTTCTGCCATGAACGGGACTTCTTCATACGATTCAGACCTGTCTACGCAAGAACACACGATGAAACCAATCTTTGATACCATTTTAAAGACGATCCCAGCACCAATCGATAACGAAGACGAACCTTTGCAGTTCCAAGTTGCTTTATTAGACTACAATGATTTCGTTGGTCGTATCGGAATTGGCCGGATTTTCCGTGGAAAGATCAAAGTCGGCGATAACGTTACTGTTATGAAGCTGGACGGTTCAACACAGAACTTCCGTGTAACGACACTGTATGGTTTCTTAGGTCTGCAACGGGTTGAAGTTAACGAAGCCAAGGCTGGTGACTTGATCGCCGTTTCCGGGATGGAAGAAATCAACGTTGGTGAAACTGTGACACCACAGGACCACCAAGAAGCATTGCCTGTTTTGCGGATTGACGAACCAACTCTGCAAATGTTATTCCGGACGAACGACTCACCACTTGCTGGTCAAGAAGGTAAGTTTGTGACAACTCGTCAGCTGGAATCACGTTTGAAGCAGGAATTACACACTGATGTTTCGTTACGTGTTGAAGACACCGACGAACCAGATGCATGGATGGTTTCTGGTCGTGGTGAATTACACTTATCAATTTTGATTGAAACTCTTCGTCGTGAAGGTTATGAATTACAAGCTTCACGTCCGGAAGTTATCTACCGTGAAATCGACGGTACGATGGAAGAACCATTTGAAGCCGTTCAAATTGACACACCTGAAGAATACGCTGGTTCCATCATCGACTCCTTGTCTCAACGCAAAGGTGAAATGAAGAATATGGAAAACACAGGTAATGGTCAAACTCGTTTAGAGTTCTTGGCGCCTTCACGTGGTTTAATTGGTTATTCAACTGATTTCTTATCCATGACGCGTGGTTATGGAATTATGAACCATACCTTCGACAAGTACATGCCAGTTATTAAAAACTGGAACCCTGGCCGTCGGAACGGAACCTTGGTTTCAATTAACCAAGGTACTGCAACTACGTACGCCATGATGGGTGTTGAAGGACGTGGTCAATTGTTCATCGATCCTGGTACCACTGTGTACGAAGGGATGATTGTTGGTCAAAATAGCCGTGAAAACGACATTTCTGTCAACGTTACCAAGGGTAAGAACATGACTAACGTTCGTTCTTCAAACAAGGATATGACTGCGACAATCAAGACGCCAACACACTTGACGCTTGAAGAATCACTCGAATTCTTGAACGAAGACGAATATTGTGAAATCACACCTGAACACGTTCGTTTGCGGAAACAAATTCTGGAAACAAACGCACGTGAAAAAGCTTCTAAGCGTCGTAAGGCTGCTGCCCGCGACAACTAAATTTGTCTTTTAAAAGCCTTGTCCTTGTGACAGGGCTTTTTTTAAATCTTGCGGTATACAGTCACTGACAGTGCCTAGTTTTGTGGGATGACTTATGAAACGCGAATTATGATTATTAATCTCGGCAAATTACAAGTTTAATCCGAACAAGCCCGGAAACTTTCAATGGCAGTCTGTTGATGATGTATTTTTAATGGTCGTTGATTAATTAGTTCAAGTGCTGCTAGGATCTCATCAGTCGTTACTTGGCTAAAATTGTAATCACTCCCTATATTGGTTGGAATTAGCTACTACCATTGTAAGTGATTGCTTTGGGCTTTTTAATTTCTGTTCGGATTAATTATAGAATTTGCCTCTCGTATAAAAATTTGTAGTTGTTCGCAGGTGAATTCAGGTTTTAGTGGGGTGGCGTTTCCAATCAGCATCTTACTAAGTGCTCATCACACAGTTAAATGTTAAATAAAAACCGTAGATGATTGGCTTGTCGGCAAAGCAGACGTGAGCGTATGCTATAATATGAAAAGAATTTTTTTGTGAGGAAAACGATGTGAAAAAGTTTAAGATTCTTGATTACTATATTTTAATTCCGTACATCGTTCTCAGCCTGGTTGGTATCGTGATGGTGTATTCAGCTAGTGCTAACGTGGCCATCAGCAATGGTAGTACGCCAAATGGATACCTGATTAAACAGACCGCGTACGTAATTATTGGACTTTTCTTAGCCGCATTTTTTTATTGGCTTCGACTATCAGTGTTAAGACGGCGTTCCTACGTCGAAATCGCGACATTTGTTATGTTAGGTTTGGTGCTGATCGTGTTGGTTATCGGTGCGAGGATCAACGGGGCCAAGGGCTGGATTAATTTAGGCCCAGTAAACATTCAACCTGAAGAGTTTTTAAAACTTTATATTGTGCTTTTCTTGGCCCACTATATGGATTCGCATCAGGTTAGTTTAGAGGAACGTTATTGGCATACGATGCGTGCGCCGCTAATTTTATTTGCTGTCATGATTGGTTTAGTTCTGATGCAGCCAGACACTGGTGGTGCAGCGATTGATTGGTTTATTATTTTGATCATGATGTTGAGCAGTGGTAACAAACATAATGTGCCTACCGAAATTGTTGGTGTTCTGTTTATTGGCTATTTGGCAATGTTAGGCTTTTTGTCACACACAAACTTGAACTCGCCGATGTGGACTAAGCATTATCAATTACAACGGTTTGTCGCCTTTATCGATCCATTTGGAACGATTAAAACTGTTGGTCGACAGCTCGTTAATTCATACTATGCGATTAGTAATGGTGGTCTATTTGGTCGCGGTTTGGGAAATAGTATTCAAAAAATGGGCTATCTGCCAGAACCTAACACTGATTTTATTTTGGCAGTAACCAGTGAAGAGCTGGGTGTTATTGCAGTGCTGATCATTCTCGCTCTGCTAGGAACAATTGCTGGGCGGGCTATTCAAATTGGCAAGCGGGCATCTACAATGTATGAATCGTTAGTTTGTTATGGCATTGCGGCGCTCATCACCGTGCAGTCATTGTTTAATGTCGGCGGTGTCGTTGGTGCGCTTCCTATCACTGGGGTGACCTTGCCGTTTATTAGTTACGGTGGTTCATCTATGTTAGTGCTGTCTATGTCAATGGGTATCCTCTTAAATATTTCTGCCCGTGAAAAGCGTGCACAAATCGCTGAACGTGCTGAAAGGGCAACTGTTAAGTAAGCTGAATTATATATAGCTGTGATAATGTCATCTGGAAAAATATTGAAATAAAAGAGTAAGGAGGACGTTTTATGAGCGAGGAACAAACAAGCCAAGTCAACGGCTCAAAGGGTTCAACTGATAAAAAGAAACAGGCGCCACGTCGCAATAATCACCATCCCCGTCGGCGGTCCAAATCAAATCAACAGAGAAACAATAAACCCAATAACAGAGCTAATGAAGAAGAGAAAAAGGCGCAACAAAGTCCTAGTGCTAAACAGGACAAAACTGTTAAAACGACAAGTGATGGCGGCCGTCAGAATCGATCCACAGGTCAGCATCGCCGTCGTCGTTCGCAACGTAAACCCAACCCAACTTCGAGACAGGATAATGTACATACTGGCGAAAAGACGGTTACTGCATCACATTCCGTTAAAACGAATTCACATGGTGTAAAACGCGAATCAGAACAAAAAAAGACGGTTTCTCGGTCCCATAGAAACAGAACAACCACGCACTCATCGATGAGTCACTCAAAGAGTGAAACTCAACATGAGAAAATTTCACCAACGGTGCCTGTAAAAGGGACTGACAGGCAAAGCGTTCCTGCTAAATCCGAGGAGGTCGTCGTTCGCGCTAATCTGGCCGATGCTTTTGTTAATCACGAGCCTGAAAAATTGGCGCCCCAACCTCGCCAGGCGTTGCATGTGTTTGTCCGCAATTTGCGTCAGGTTCGGCAACTTAGACGATTTGGCGATATCGAGTACATTTCAAAGAAGCTACACTACGTTGTCATTTACATGGATCAGGATGACATTAGTCGAAATCAGCAAGCAATCAACAAATTATCGTTTGTTCGACGTGTAATGGTCAGTGAACGGCCAGAAATTGACCCGTTTGTTGGCGAAGGGGTTAACGCTAATTTCGTGACTCATACAGAGAATGATGGTGCGGCTGATGCTATCCCTGACGCTGACCAAACGTCAGCTGATCATTCAGACTCAGCGGCAACAAAATCGACGGAGGCACATTAATGCGAGTGGTTGCAGGCGAGTTTGGCGGACGACCGTTATCAGCAGTTCCAGGGTCGTTAACGCGTCCCACTACGGACAAGGTCAAAGAAGCCATGTTTAGTATGATTGGACCTTATTTTGACGGTGGCCGGGTATTGGATTTGTTTGCCGGATCAGGTGGCTTGGCTATTGAAGCCGTATCACGCGGTATGGCTGAGGCCGTATTGGTTGATCATCAGTATCAGGCAATTAAGACCATTAAGGCTAATATAGCGGTCACAAAATCAGCGGATCAGTTTACGGTAATCAAGGGTGAAGCTAACAATGTGCTCAAACGCTTGGTTGCAGAAGAACAGCGATTTGACCTAATTTTGTTAGATCCGCCATACGCAAAACAGAAAATTATCGATAATCTCAACTTCATGGCAGCAAACGGATTACTCAATGATGGGGCGCAGGTAATTGCTGAAACAAATCAGGAAGCTCAATTGCCAGAGAATTTTGGTGCATTTACGCAAACTCATCATCGGGACTATGGCATTACGGACGTGATGGTGTATCGGTATCAAGTCATAAAAAAGGAGACCGGCGAAGATGAGTAAACGAATTGCGGTTTTTCCAGGCAGTTTTGATCCACTGACGAACGGTCATTTGGATATCATTGAGCGTGCCAGTCACATGTTTGATCAGCTCATTGTTGCCGTTGGCACTAATACAGGTAAACGGCCGCTATTTAGCGTTGAAGAAAAAATTGGCATGATTCAAGCTGTCACGACCAACCTACCAAACGTTAGTGTTGAAACCATCAGTGGATTGACGGTTACGTTTATGCATGAGCACCACGCTACCTTTTTGATTCGTGGGTTACGCAATGATCAGGATTTTAATTATGAACGCGATATTGCCAATATGAATCGCACATTAGCAGAGGATGTTGAGTCTGTCTTTTTGTTAGCAAAGCCTGAGAATGCGCAAATTTCTTCCAGTATTCTGAAAGAAATCGTTCACTTTGACGGTGATGTTTCAGCATTTGTACCAGCTGTTGTGTGGACCCATTTGCAGGAGAAACGGCAACAGGAACGGCAAGAGATGAATTAATAATTGGATGGGGTAATTGAATGAAAAAAAGACGTTGGGGCTGGTGGCTTGGTGGTGCAATCGTCATCATCGGTCTTCTGGTGATGCGGTTTTTGCCGCTCAATCAGTACATCGAAACGCCCGGAACGGCAGATAACTTACGCAATTTCGTCACGATGCCAACACGGCCAGACAAGCGCAAGGGTGATTTTATGATTACCTCTGTTTATCAGCAACAAGCGACACCAATTTCTTGGTTATGGGCGCACGTTGATCCACACGCGACAATCTATAACGAGCAAGAAGTAACTGGCGGCGAGAATCAAACAACTTATAACAAGGTTCAGGGATTCTACATGCAAAGTGCCATTAATCAGGCCATTGCGACGGCATACAAAGCTGCCAATGAACAGTATACGCGGCAATACTTGGGGATCTACGTTTTGGATGTCTCAAAAACGTCTCACTTTTATCACAAAATTCAGGTCGGCGATACCGTTACAAAGATTGATGGTGTGCATTATGATTCTTCTGTTGGTTACCAAAAGGCACTGGCCAAACGTAAACTATCGGACAAAGTTGCCATTACGTATACACACAACGGTAAAGAACAGACAACGAAAGCCGGTTTAATTCGTTTGCCGGATGGACGCTCTGGAATCGGTATTACACTGACGGACGATGTTAAGGTCAGCACCAAAATTCCGGTTGAAGTTAATGCTGGGCAAATTGGTGGCCCATCAGGTGGTTTGATGTTTAGCTTGCAGATTTATCAGCAATTGACTAATCAAAACTTACGCCATGGTCAAAAAATTGCTGGAACTGGCACCATTAATGCGGATGGTTCCGTTGGTGAAATTGGTGGAATTGATAAGAAAATTGTGGCCGCTCACAAGGCAGGCGCTAAAATATTCTTTGCACCATATCTGAAACCAAGCAAGGAAGTTTTGAAGTATGAGGAAGGCCACAAGACGAACTATCAACTGGCAAAGGAAACAGCAAAGAAATATGCACCAGGGATGAAAATTGTTCCCGTGAGCTCATTTGATCAGGCCGTCAAATATTTACAAACGCACAAGTAAATTGATTTGGATATAAAGTCATCGGTTGAAAAAACTGATGACTTTTTTATGTTTGACGAACAAATAACGCTTGTTTACGTATGTTATGGGTATGGACCATATCAGATAGTAAACAGGAGGATAAATCATGGAATGGCGAGAGGCATTACGAGATGCTTGGCGACAATATCGAGGCTGGTTGTTGGGTGGTCTGGCTGTCATGATTACAGTAGGTGTGATTGGTGCCCAGTTATTAAAACCTAACGATCAACACCACGACACAAACAGTTCAATGAATGGCATGTCACAGGCCTCATTTCAATCCGATAGTTCCAGCCTAGCCGATGCGACAACCAAGGTAGCAACGCGGTCAACCAAGCCAGAAGCAACTGCAAGCGCGGCCACTGTTAATTCAGAAAAGACTGTTGGACAGACTGAATCGGTGGTTGAGGTAAAAGGTGCCGTTAATCAACCAGGCGTGTATCGGTTTAAAACCAATATGCGAGTTATCAACGCAATTGACCGGGCAGGCGGTTTGCGGGCGGATGCTGACAGTAAACAAGTCAATCAGGCGCAGACGTTACATGACCAAATGGTGATTTACATTCCCACTCATGGCGAGGCGTTGCCAACGACTAATGCTAGTGGTGTGGATGGTGCCACGAATACGGCCACGGCGGGCGATAATGGCGCAGTTGGCACTGCCGGGGCGACAGTTGACGGCGATAGTGCGGATGCACCAATTGGGTTGAACAGTGCGACGAAAGAACAGTTAACGAAAATTTCAGGAGTAGGTGATAAAAAGGCTCAGAAAATTATCGACTTTAGAACGGAACACAACGGCTTTAAGTCATTAGACGACTTAAAACAAATTTCTGGATTTGGTGAGAAAACCGTTCAAAAATTGAAACCACATTTAAGCTTGTCGTGAGACACAGACTGGCATACGCTTAATGAAATATATTTAATGAATGGTGGAGGTAACATAATGGCAGATCAAAAACGGGTTCCCTGGGATCAATATTTTATGATGCAAGCGGTGTTGTTGGCCAGTCGCAGTACTTGTCAGCGGTTGTCTGTTGGCGCTGTTTTAGTCCGTGACAAGCGCGTTATTGCTGGCGGTTATAATGGCTCTGTCTCAGGTGATGATCATTGTATTGATGTTGGTGATTATTTAGTGGATGGACATTGTTTAAGGACGATTCACGCAGAAATGAATGCCGTTTTGCAATGTGCGAAGTTTGGGATTGCAACTGATGGAGCTGAAATTTATGTAACCGATTTTCCGTGTTTGCAATGCACTAAAATGTTATTACAAGCCGGCATCACGAAGATTAATTATTTGCGTAATTATCATAATGATCCATACGCAATGCACCTAGTTTCTCTTAAAAATATTGAAGTGAAGCAGATTAACATTCCTGAGGATGCATTGACACAATTCCACATTACGGACTACTTAACGGTCCAAGATAACGATTCACATCCTCAGAAATGACCATTTCTAACCGGCCACCATGGATTTTCCTAGGGCTACTTGTTGGTCTTATTAATGCAATGATTGTCGGTCGTTTCTGGTGGGCTGGAATTGGTATTGTTTATCTACTGGTACGGTGTCTTTATTTGGGAAACATCAGAGCACATATGCTTTGGCTCATGGGCGTCGCAGTGTTAGCAACTGTGTGGTTCAGTTATCAAAATGTGCAGTACGACACGAAAACGTGGACAACAATCGCAACGCGTCAGCTTAGTCTGCGGGTTGAGCCAGATCAAATTCAGGTTACTGGCGATACAGTGAGCATTATCGGTGAGACAAGAGAAGGTCAGCGGATCCGTGCGTTTGGTCATTTAACGAGCCAGCAAAAAGCGACTCAATTGCAAGTTATCGATCAACCGACACAATGGCAGGTAAATGGTCCGAATGACCTACTTGAAGGACCGCGTAACCGTATGCAATTTGATCGCCGTTCGCAATTACGTGCAATGGGGATTCATGGCAGCATGAAAATGGCCCAGTGGTTCATTGTGAAACCGAGTCAAACGGCATGGCAGTGGCCAATGGATTTAATGCATCACTGGCGTAAACAGTTACTACTGTATTTTGCGACGTTGCCGACCGCATTGAATGAGTATGCAAGTAACCTGATTATTGGGGCGACGGCTAATGATTTTTACACCCAGAATAGTGGCCTAAAACGGTTGGGACTTTTACATTTATTTAGCATTTCCGGTATGCATGTTGTGTATCTAGTCACACTTTGCCAATTTATCCTTGCACGGTTAGGCGTCCCTTGTGAGCACTCACAACTATTATTAGCCATTGGTTTGCCGTTTTATGCAATTATTGCTGGTGGTTCGGGCACATTGATTCGCGCTATTCTTATTGGTGAAGCTAGTTTGCTCCAACCACTACTTAATCGTAAACAATCGACTCAGATAAGTGGCTTAGACATGTGGTCGTTATCATTAATTGGTGGAGTTACGCTTCAACCCGCGGTCTTGTTAACACTGGGTGGTCAACTAAGTTACTTGCTGGCGTTTGCGTTGATCTATGTCGTAGTCGAAAAGACGTGGTGGCAAACGTGGTTAATGAATCTAGTCAGCTTGCCATTGATTTTACATACCGTTTTTCAAATTCACGTTCTCAGCACGCCTGTAAATCTATTGGTGATTCCATTATTTGGTTGGTTTATTTTTCCGTTAGTCATTATCGGTGCCTGCTTAGGTGGTGTATTGAATTGGGTCGCCAATATTACTAACACGGTTTTGATGGTGTTTAGTGGTTTGACAAACTGGTTTGGTCAATTACCGGGAATGGTTACGTTTGGACATCTTTCGACATTATTCACCTGGATATGTTTACTGATGACACTGTTAGCCATTGATGAGCGGCGGCCACGTGTTCGGTGTAAGTGGCTCATTGCACTAGCGATAGTTTACGCGGCGGCGTTTGTGACAATTCATTGGCCAACGGATGGTGAGGTTTCGTTTATTGATGTTGGTCAGGGTGACAGTATTCTTTTAAGAACACCATTTAATCAGCATGTTTCGTTAATTGATACGGGTGGCAAAGTGGGATTTTCAAAACCGTCATGGGCACGCACTTCCCTGGGGATGACCAATGTTGAAGCCGTGACAGTTAATTACCTTCATAGCCGTGGTATCAGTGAAATTGACGATGTGAACTGTAGCCATCAAGATGCCGATCATATCGGAGATGTTGGTCGACTGTTGCAATTGATGACAGTTCACACATTGACGATTCCTGCTGGCATGCGTCAATCGCGTGGTTTTCAGACGAAAATTGCCCCATATCTAAAGCAAACCAGAGTCATCGAGCTGACTGCAGGTCGACAACCTAAAAATTTTCCGTTTACCATTTACCATCCGTTTCATCCAGGACCAGGTGGAAACGAGGATTCCGTGTCATTAGGCACAATTAGGAATGGGGTTCGCTTTTTATTTATGGGTGATTTGGATCGGGCCGGTGAACGAGAAATTCTGCAACATTATCCGACTCTGACAACCGATGTGTTGAAACTAGGTCATCATGGCAGTGACACCTCTAGTGACCCAGTGTTTATTAAACAAGTGGCGCCTAAATTGGGAATTATTTCAGCTGGTCGTGAAAATCGGTATGGACATCCCAAACAAAGTACACTAACGACACTGATGCAGAATCATATTGCAGCTGTTAATACCGCGGATGCTGGCATGATTAGCTATGTCTATGATTGGCTTGGTAACGGCCATTGGCAGACGATGTTGCCGACGCGCACACCGATTGCGGGTTCGCCTCGTTAGTTTGTGAGCTGAATGAAACTTAATAGGGTATAATGATGGAACGAGTTCAAACTTATTAAAAGGCGTCTTGCGACGCGTAAAAAGTAGCTTGAAGGAAGGAATGAAATGGCAACGATGAAAATTGCGGAGTTAACACGACAACTGGCTGGTTCAAACGTTCAGCCATTATATTTAGTGACGGGGACTGAACGGTACCTGTTAAATCAGATTCGAGCGCAATTTAAGGCAATCATTCCCGAGGACCAGGCTCAAATGAATGTTGGTAGCTATGACATGGTACAAACGCCGGTGGCCGTGGCGCTTGATGACGCGATGGCGATGCCTTTTTTTGGCGAGCATCGACTGGTTATAATCGATGAACCGTATTTTTTAACAGGCGAAAAGAGTAAATCAAAGGTCGACCATGATTTAGATGCCTTGCTTAAATTTATCGAACACCCAGAGCCAACTACAATCCTAGTTTTCTTCGCCCCATACGATAAGCTTGATAACCGTAAGAAGTTAGTTAAAACTTTGAAAAAAGTGGCTGTGAATGTAGACGCATCGCCATTGAGTGAACGGGATGCACGTCAGTTTGTGGAGCAGCAGGTAGACCATGATGGCTATAAGTTCGGTCCTGGTGCACTGGATACTTTAATTCAGCGCACTGGTGCTGATTTGTCGTTGATGATGGCCGCACTGACCAAACTGGAGTTATTCGCCGTTCAAGATCATGTAATGACGACGGCAGCGGTTACCGGTTTAGTGGCACAATCTTTGGATGACAATGTTTTTGATTTGGTGAATGCGGTCCTCGGCCGAAATGTTAAACGGGCGGTGGGCTTATACCATGATCTGCTAGCAACTGGAGAAGAACCACTACGGATTAACGCTGTCTTAGTTAGTCAATTTCGTTTGTTGTTGCAGGTGAAGGTGCTGGCTAGCCGTGGATTGAGTCAGGGTTCTCTGGCAGGTCAGCTAAAAGTGCATCCATACCGGGTAAAGCTGGCCTTGCAGAGTGATCGTCACTTTTCGCAACGTGATTTGAGTCGTGCTTTTTTAGGATTAATCAATATTGAAACACAACTGAAGCAAACACAGGATGATCCAGAATTGCTGTTTAATTTATTTATGTTGCAGTTTACCAATCAAGCTGCGTAATTCTCTTCAGTTTAATATGAATAAAAAATAAGCCATTGCAATCAAATCAATTGATTACAATGGCTCATTTTGTGTTAGTAAGGGGAGTCGAGTAAAACGGATGTAAAAGAAAAACCATCATCACGAATGATGATGGCTAAGAATTTACTTTGCTAAGCGAGCAGCTAAACGTGACTTGTCACGTGAAGCCTTGTTCTTCTTGATCAAACCTTTTGAGTAGGCGTGGTCAATTGCGGCGCTCGCGGAACGGTATAATTCTTCAACGTTGTCTGCACCAGCAGTTACAGCTTTTTCAAACTTTTTAACTGCAGTCCGTTCTTCGCTCAATTGAGCAGTGCGACGTGCTTGGGCAATTTCGTTAGTCTTAACACGTGCAATGGCTGATTTTGTAACTGGCATTAATTTCACCTCCGGAGCGTTTGACCCACGTCAAACAAATTTCAACAGTCATCATTATACAAGAGGCTTACGACCAATGCAATAAATAAATGCAGATGCGTCAAGGAAATTCACTTGACCCCATCATGAGTAACGTACTTTTGCTTGCAATTAGTGGTGCGATTAGATAAACTATTAAGCGTGCTAAAGCACGACCCTTACTTAGTTTATCGCCACCACTTGGCGTAGACTCGGTATGTGGTGACAATATTTGAAAGGTGGATTTTATCCATGGCTATTACACAAGCAGAAAAGAATCAGATCATCTCAGAATACGCACGTCACGATGGTGACACCGGTTCTGCAGAAGTTCAAATCGCAGTTTTGACAGCTGACATCAACCAATTGAATGCGCATTTACAAGTGCACACTCACGACTACCACTCACAACGTGGTTTGTTAAAGAAGATTGGTCACCGTCGTAACTTACTGCGTTACCTGCGTAACACGGATATTGAACGTTACCGGACGTTAATCCAAAAGTTGGGTCTTCGTCGGTAATCGTTGTTCGACCGAAGTGTGTGAGGAGGGCTACCCATTGTGGGTGGCTCTTTTTTTATTTGTTTACATTAAAATTAGGATTACTGACTGGTTTGAGAAGCCGTCAACTGGGCAATTGATTGGCTTTTGAGATGGAATATGATAAGCTACATGTAACTGATTGTCCCGAGGAAAATAGGTTGTTTTAATATAATTTTTTTGTGGAGTTGCCGCTCCTTTAAACGCATCAAACTTAATAGCGATGTGAGGCTGCTTGCGTACTGAGATCAAAATGATGATAAGTCCTATTTTGATCAAACTATAGACAGGCCGTTAAAATTAATTCTTAAAAATGACCGTTAGAGAAACAATTAAGTCAAAAAAGAAATTTTTAATATGAGGTGAATGAATTGAGTAATCAGATTCGAATTATCCCGTTTGGTGGCGTGCGCGAAAACGGGAAGAATATGTATGCGCTGGAAGTTAATGATGATATTTTTATTTTGGATTGTGGTTTAAAGTATCCCGAAAATGAGTTATTGGGAATTGATATTGTCATTCCTGATTGGAATTATTTGCGGGAACACGCAGATCAAATCGTCGGTGTGTTTTTGACACATGGGCATGCAGATGCAATTGGCGCATTGCCATACTTCGTCAGTGAATTCAATGTGCCTGTTTTCGGTTCAGAACTAACGATTGAATTAGCAAAGTTGAATGTGGAGAATGATTCAAAGTCTAAGCAATTTAACGACTTTCACGTTGTTGATGCTGATACAGAAATCGATTTTGGAGAGGAAACAGTCTCGTTCTTTAAAACGACACACAGTATTCCAGAATCTCTCGGGATTGATGTTAAGACACCGCTTGGACAAGTTGTTTATACGGGAGACTTTAAGTTTGATCAAACCGCAGCGCCTTTTTATCAAACCGATTTAGCTCGTTTGGGTGAAATTGGTAAGAACGGCGTCGTTGCCTTATTAAGCGATTCGGCCGGAGCGGAACAATATGGCGAATCAGCAACCGAAAATCAGATTGCCAACTTTGTTAAGGACCAGTTTGCTGCACACGAGGGTCGAATTGTAGTTGCCAGTGTTGCGTCTAACATTTTACGAATGCAACAGATTTTTGATGCCACTGCTGCGACGGACCGTAAAGTCGTATTGATGGGTCACGATTTGGAAAAAATTGTACGGACAGCAATGCGCTTGGATAAGTTAGAATTGCCATCTGATGATCTGTTGGTTAACCCCAAAAACATGAAGTCTTTATCACCTGAACAGACCGTTATCTTGGAAACTGGCCGAATGGGCGAACCCATTAAGGCGCTTCAGAGAATGGCAACGGGTGAAGATCGTTATGTCAAAATTGGTGAGGGTGACCTAGTTTTCATTACAACCACACCGTCGCATGCAATGGAAACGACGGTTGCTAAGACACGTGATTTAATTTTCCGTGCAGGCGCACATGTGCAAGCCATTTCTGATAGTTTGCAGTCGTCCGGTCATGGTTCACCAGCAGATTTACAGTTAATGATCAACTTTATGCATCCGGATTATTTCATTCCAATCCAGGGTGAGTATCGAGTTCTGAATCGGCATGCTAAGTTGGCAGAAGAAACGGGTATTTCATCTGACCATATCTTCTTAACGCAACGTGGCGATTCACTCATTTATAATGGTGAGGCACCAATGCATCTAGCAGAGAGCATTGAAGTCGGCAACACGATGATTGACGGAATTGGTGTCGGTGATATTGGCAATATTGTGCTTCGGGATCGTAAGATTTTATCTGAAGATGGTATTTTTATTGCAGTGGTCACGATTGATCGTAAGAAGAAACAAATCGTCGCCGAACCTAAACTGACATCTCGAGGATTTGTCTACGTGAAAGCTAGTCGTGATTTAATGCGTGAGGCTAGTGAATTGGTCACGAAAACCGTTCAAGATAACTTGGATAACAAAGAATTTGACTGGGGTCATTTGAAGCAGGATGTGCGCGAACATCTTGGTCGTTATTTATTTGATCAGACCAAACGTCATCCAGTTATCTTACCGGTGATCATGGAAGTGAACCAACACGCCCATCATGCCCGGACAAAGAAAAATACAGCAAAAAAAGCAACTGAACAGGAGTAATTTATGTCGAAAGACACATTGAATGGTCGCCAGCGTGAAATGTTTGATAAAGCTAATCAAGCTTATCAGGACAAAGATTACGCGCAGGCGGCTTCTTTGTTAGAAAATATTTATAATGAAGTTCAAGATCCACAAATCAATCATTTATTGGTTGAGTCACTATATCTACATGAAGAATATTCGAGAGCACGTGCTTATGCGGATGATTATTTGAATAGTTATTTAACCACCGCAACTGATTTCCGGTTTTTACTAACGTTATTGTTGCGCGTGCATGAATTCATTCTCGCTCATGAAATTGTTGCGGGTGTTCATGATGAGAAACTCAAACAAACGGGTCTTGAGATGATTGAAGGGGCCGAAAATGAGGCTCGTATGGACACTAAAGCGACCCTGACAACGATTGCTAAGCAGTTTTACCACATGAGTGACTATTCAGCGGCTGAGCAACAGGGACGTTTTCAGGCCGCACTAAAGTTGCCATTAACAGAATTCAAACAGGGAGCACAATATTTGCTGGTTGATCCTTATTTGCATCCACTATTTGTTGTTAGCATTTTGGAAGTTTTTCAACGGTTGCACGAAGAAACCACGGTAACATTTCAATGGTTGGATAAAAAACGTTATACAGTGGTTCCCAATCAACTTAATTCGTTACAGGATGATCAAATGTACAAACAAGTACGACAATCACTGACGGAAAAGTTAGCGGCTAAAGATCCTGTGGCTTACAATCTGTTGAGCCAAGAAGTGCGGTTGCAATTGACGTTGACTTATCCGTTTGTTAGTCGGGTAGTCACGGACGCAGACGGGTGGGTGGATAATTTAATTGCAGTTTATCAAGGAAAGCCATCTAATAGTTCCAACGAGATTGCAACGTGGCAGTCACGGCTGGAAAAATTAACAGCTGAATTATTGGCTAATGATAATCAAGGCTAAGAACTTATAGACTGAAACTGCCTGCCGTTGTTAAAAATTTGTGGCTTTTGTGTTTACAAAAGTCATGGCAGTATATATAATGTTTAAGGATTCTTGGGCTGAGACAATGAAAACTCAGTGTTTTCATTTTGTTCTCAACCGAGGATGTAGTATACTATTTTATAAAGACTTGTCAGGGCATACCTGACATTCTTCTATCACACACTGGAGGTTTTCATTTTGGCTAAAGAACATTATGAAAGAACTAAGCCCCACGTTAACATTGGTACTATTGGCCACGTTGACCATGGGAAGACTACTTTAACTGCTGCTATTACTAAGGTATTAGCAGAAAAGGGATTAGCTAAGGAACAAGATTACGCTGCTATCGATGCTGCCCCTGAAGAACGTGAACGTGGTATTACGATCAACACTGCCCACGTTGAATACGAAACAGAAAAGCGTCACTATGCACATATTGATGCTCCTGGACACGCGGACTACGTTAAGAACATGATCACTGGTGCCGCTCAAATGGACGGTGCTATCTTGGTTGTTGCCGCAACTGATGGTCCTATGCCACAGACGCGTGAACACATTCTGTTAGCTCGTCAGGTTGGTGTTAACTATATCGTTGTCTTCTTAAACAAGACTGACTTAGTTGACGATGACGAATTAGTTGACCTTGTTGAAATGGAAGTTCGGGAATTACTTTCCGAATACGATTTCCCTGGTGACGACATTCCTGTTATCCGTGGTTCAGCTTTGAAGGCTTTGGAAGGCGACCCAGAACAAGAAAAGGTTATCTTACACTTAATGGACGTTGTTGATGAATACATCCCAACTCCAGACCGTGACATGGACAAGCCTTTCTTGATGCCTGTTGAAGACGTATTTACGATCACTGGTCGTGGTACTGTTGCTTCAGGTCGTATCGATCGTGGTACTATCAAGGTCGGTGACGAAGTTGAAATCGTTGGTTTACGTGACGAAACTTTGAAGACTACTGTTACTGGTCTTGAAATGTTCCGTAAGACTCTTGACTTAGGTGAAGCCGGCGATAACGTTGGTGCTTTGCTACGTGGTATTGACCGTGAACAAGTTGTCCGTGGTCAAGTGCTTGCTGCTCCTGGTTCAATCCAGACGCACAAGAAGTTCAAGGGTGAAGTTTATATCCTGACAAAAGACGAAGGTGGTCGTCATACACCATTCTTCTCAAACTACCGTCCACAATTCTACTTCCACACCACTGATATCACTGGTGTTATCGAATTGCCTGATGGCGTTGAAATGGTTATGCCTGGTGATAACGTTACGTTCACTGTTGAACTTATCGAACCAGCTGCCATTGAAAAGGGTACTAAGTTCACTGTTCGTGAAGGTGGACACACTGTTGGTGCCGGTGTTGTTTCTGAAATCGATGACTAATTTAGACTTTGTCTAAATGTTCATCAGTGTCAGTTAATGACATTCACGAGTGCTTAGCTTAGGCTAGGCACTTTTTTTATACATAATCCTAGTTAACCCCTCTCGATACACGTGTTTTTTAGCACTTGAATTGTCAAATTAAGTGCAACACTACATTAAAGAATATTTCATAAGGCGTTTTCCATCCGAGACATTTACGGGGACGATTATTCATTTGTTCT
>NZ_WEZT01000005.1:66465-158877 GCF_009863985.1 Furfurilactobacillus milii
TCCTTTCATGATTGTTTTCGCAAACATCATTTTACAGAAATTTGGCCATGGGCCATTCTTTATTTAATTAGTGTTGCACTTAAAGTGTAAATTCAAGCACATTTATTTACTTTCGCGGGTGGTTACGTTAAACTATTAGGCGTATGCAATTTATCAGAAGTTTGGTGACAAACTTCAACTGGAGGAATTTTTTAATGGTCGCTAAAGCAGAATTTGCTAAAAAAGAAGGCAACCAAGGCGAGTTGACTTTCTCAATCGCTAACGAGACGATCCAAAAGGGTTTGGATCAAGCCTTCACTAAAACTCGGAAACAATTAAACGTACCTGGATTCCGTAAGGGCAAAGTTCCTCGCGCTATCTTTAACCAGATGTACGGTGAAGAATCACTTTACAACGATGCGTTGAACATCGTTTTGCCAGACGCTTACTCAAAAGCTGTTGAAGAAGCTGGTATTACACCAGTTGATCAACCACAAGTTGATGTTAAGAGTATGGAAAAAGG
Source organism: Furfurilactobacillus milii (assembly GCF_009863985.1). Classification (GTDB taxonomy): domain Bacteria; phylum Bacillota; class Bacilli; order Lactobacillales; family Lactobacillaceae; genus Furfurilactobacillus; species Furfurilactobacillus milii_A. The sequence continues at coordinate 66,968 of NZ_WEZT01000005.1, forward strand.
TAAGGACTGGGTTTTGAAGGCTGACGTTACTGTTGCCCCAGAAATCAAGTTGGGTGAATACAAGGGTGTTACTGTGCCTAAGCAATCCACCACTGTTACCGCTAAACAAGTTAATGAAGAACTTGAAAAAATGCGCCAACAGCAAGCTGAATTGGTACTTAAAGAAGGCAAGGCCGCTGAAAAGGGCGATACTGTTGTTATCGACTTTGACGGTTCAGTTGATGGTAACCACTTCGATGGTGGTAAAGCCGACAACTACAGCCTTGAATTAGGTTCGAACTCATTTATTCCTGGCTTCGAAGATCAATTAATCGGTCACAAGGCTGATGAAGATGTTCAAGTTAAGGTTACGTTCCCTAAAGATTACCAAGCAAAGGACTTGCAAGGTAAAGAAGCTATCTTCGATGTTAAGATTCACGAAGTTAAGACTAAGGAATTACCTGACTTGGATGATGAATTCGCCAAGGATGTTGACGAAGACGTTGACAGTCTTGAAGAATTAAAGGCTAAGACTAAAGACCGTTTGAAGGAAGAAAAGAAGACGGCCGCTCACGATGCTGTTGAAGATGCTGCTATCAATGCGGCTGTTGACAACGCTGAAGTTATCGGCGGCAAGATTCCTGATGCCATGATGGATGAAGACATTCACCGTCAAATGGACCAGTACTTGGCTCAAATGGCTCAACAAGGGATCAACCCTGAAACTTACTACAAGATTACTGGTACTACTGAAGACGACTTGCACAAGCAATTTGCTCCTGATGCAGAACGTCGTGTTAAGACTAACCTTGTTTTGGAAGCTGTTGTTGATGCTGAAAAGATTGAAGCAACTGACAAGGATGTTGACGGTGAAGTTAAGAACCTTGCTGGCCAATACAACATGGAAGAATCAGCAGTTCGTTCTGCTTTGACACCTGACATGTTGAAGCATGATATTGCCATCAAGAAGGCTGTTGACTTAATTGCTGACAACGCTAAGCAGGAAACCAAAAAGGCAGCTGCTAAGAAGTCTGACGACGAAAAAAAAGATAAGTAATATCGTCTTACATTAATAACTGTCCTACAGAAAGTGAGTGACCAGTAATGGTTACTCACTTTTGTGTCAACGACAGAATAGTGCAAGTCATTAGCTGTTTTTCTAATTATCTGCTATTATGTTCCTAGTTTAGGTGCCATGTAATTTATGGACGGCCTAGGATTAAAAGAGAGCGAGGGTGCTAATGTTTGATAATACCGATCCTAATGGTCCAGTAACTTGCTCATTTTGTGGAAAGTCACAAGATCAAGTAAAGAAGATTGTTGCCGGACCTGGCGTGTACATTTGTAACGAATGTATTGATCTGTGTAAAGAAATTATTGATGAAGAATTTGCTGAAGACGCTGCTAGCCAAGTGTTGGATGTACCAACACCAGCGGAAATTGTTAAAACGTTAGACCAGTATGTAATTGGTCAGAGTGAAGCCAAGCGTACTTTATCCGTTGCTGTTTACAACCATTACAAACGGATTAATGATTTGAGTACAGAAGACGATGGTACGGAATTACAAAAGAGTAATATCAGTATTATCGGACCAACTGGTTCAGGTAAAACTTACCTGGCGCAAAGTTTGGCCAAAATTCTGAATGTGCCATTTGCGATTGCCGATGCGACGACTTTAACTGAAGCCGGTTACGTTGGTGAAGACGTTGAGAACATTTTGTTGAAGTTGTTGCAAAATGCAGATTACGATGTTGAACGGGCTCAGCATGGAATTGTTTACATCGATGAAATCGACAAGATTGCTAAAAAGAGTGAAAACGTCTCTATTACTCGTGATGTGTCGGGTGAAGGTGTTCAACAAGCCTTGCTGAAGATTTTGGAAGGCACGATTGCTAATGTTCCACCGCAGGGTGGTCGTAAACATCCACAACAGGAGTTCATTCAAATCGACACCACGAATATATTGTTTATTGTCGGTGGTGCGTTTGACGGCATCGAAAACATCGTGAAGAACCGTTTGGGTGAAAAGACGATTGGTTTCGGTACCGATTCTGCCAATAAGGATGAAGTCGCCAACATGACTGATAAGGACATCATGCAACATGTGATTCCTGAAGACCTGTTGGAATTTGGGCTAATTCCAGAATTTATTGGTCGTTTACCAATTCTTACAGCACTGGAAAAGCTAGATGAAGATGATTTGGTTCGCATTTTAACGGAACCGAAGAATGCGCTGGTTAAACAGTACACGAAGCTCATTGGTTTGGATGGCGTAAAGCTTGAATTTACGCATCCGGCCCTGCGAGAAATGGCAAAACTGGCCATTGCCCGTGATACAGGTGCTCGTGGTTTACGTTCGATCATGGAAGAAGTTATGCGAGACATCATGTTTGACTTACCAAGTCGAGACGACGTCGAAAAAGTGGCCATTACTAAAGAAACGGTCACTAAGCATGCACAACCAGATCTTGTTTTAAAGAGTGAAAAGGCCTCATAGTTTTACGAAAGAATGCGTTGAAGAGGAATGGCGTTAGCTTGCGGGCTGACGTCATTTTTTGTTTAACCCACCGGTTAACGTCATTAAAACGTCACAAAATTAAGAGCTTGCTATGCTATGATAGACACATTGAATTATAAAGCGTGTGACCAATTAAAAGGTCAGGTCACGATAAAGGAGCGTTCTACATGGAAGTGCATGATGTCGAGCTAACAATCAGCGCGGTGGCACCAAAACAATACCCAAAGGGATCTTTACCAGAGGTTGCGCTCGCCGGTCGTTCAAACGTGGGCAAGTCATCGTTGATTAATACTCTAATTAACCGTAAAGCGTATGCCCGAACTTCAAGTCAACCAGGGAAAACACAAACTCTCAATTTTTATAACGTTGAATCTACTGTTTACTTTGTGGATGTGCCTGGATACGGATTTGCCAAAGTTTCTAAAACAGCTCGAGAAAAGTTTGGACAAATGATCGAAACGTATCTGAGTACACGGGATCGGTTGCGCGGTGTGATTTTACTGGTGGATGCACGTCATGATCCCTCAGATGATGATATCAGTATGCATGAATGGTTGAGTTATTATAATATTCCGATGCTCGTTGTGGCGACAAAATCAGATAAAATTGCCCGCGGTAAATGGAATCAAGCTGAAAGCCGCATTCGTAAAGGACTTAATATGACGCCAGAAGATGCTTATATTCAATTTTCGGCGGAGACCAAACAAGGTAAAGACGCGGTTTGGAACTGGATTGAACAGCAAGCTGGGTTGGCTTAAGTCGGGTAAAAGTTAGAACGGGAAGAGTGAACAGAATGGAATTTAATGAGTATCAAAAAGAAGCTAAGCGGACGTTATTCGGAAACGAACAAGTGCTGACTAATATCACACTCGGTGTGGCTAATGAGGCTGGTCAGGTAGTTGACCTAGTACAGCGTTATACCTTTCAGGGTCGGACACTAGATAAAGAAAAATTAACACACGAGCTTGGTGATACACTTTGGTATCTATCTCAAATAGCTGAGTGGGCCAACATTGATTTTGAAGAAGTTGCCAAAAAGAACATTGAAGAATTAAATGATCGTTATCCAGATCCACAACATGCAAAGTGGGAATAGGATAAAAAAACAACCAGCGATTTTACGCTGGTTGTTTTTTTGCGACAAGGCTTACTTGTCGGCTTTCTTTTTATCATCTTTTTTTGCTTCGTCTTTTAAATGCTCGCGCTTTAGTGGCGTTTTGTTCGGGTCCTTAATATCATCAGGATCGACAGCAAATTGGTCAAACAGTTTATCTAAGTCTGTTTGCCGTTTGAAAGTTAAACCCATGTGAATTGCTCCTCTCCAAATCTAAAAACTAAGTTGGGCTAATTGTAGCAGATTTTGCTTAAAAACGAAAATGTACAAATTTTATGCATTATAACTTGCATATATTCGAAAATAATGCATAAAACTAATTATTTTTGCAAAACGGTTGCATATTATTTCATCTAATCGTATACTCATTTACATTGTAAAACTTGATACGAGGGGCGAAACAGATGAAAAAAATTTCGAAATGGTTACTTCTGGTCTTGACGATTGTCGTGACCTTGGGTGTAACCGGTGATATGAACACCAAAGCGGACAGCAATACACCAGCAACGGACCAGTACTTGAGTAAGGTGAAAGCGAAGGGTGAGCTGGTTGTCGGAACAAGTCCTGATTTTCCACCTTACGAATTCACCAAAAATATCAACGGCAAATCCAAAGTTGTCGGGATGGACATGGAAATTTCCAAAAAGGTTGCCCATGATATGGGCGTGAAGTTAGTTATTCGCCGGATGGATTTTGATTCTTTATTGGTCGCACTCCAGACTGGTAAAGTTGATATGGTCATCGCGGGAATGAGTAAGACACCTAAACGGGCTAAGAGTGTCGACTTTAGTAACGTTTACTACAAGGCCGGCGAAGACCTAGTTATCAAGAAAAGCGATTTAAAAACGATCAAGAGTTATAAATCGTTAGCAGGAAAAGCAATCGGAGCTCAGACTGGTTCCATTCAGTACAACTTGGTCAAGAACCAAGCCACCAAGTCAACGCTGAAGGGGATGGACAAGGACACCGATTTAATCCTTGCACTGCAAACGAATAAAATCGATGCAATTGCTTTGGATCAGCCAACTGCTGAGGCCTATGCAAAGAACACTGATGGCTTGGTCGCCATTAACGCTCACTTTAAAGACGAAGGCGAACAAGGCTCAGCCATTGCCTTTCCCAAGGGCGCACAGTCTTTGGTTAATTCGGCAAATAAATCAATTGCTGAAATCAAAGCGAAAAATTTGATTCATAAACAATATTTACCAAATGCTGGTAAATACTTGGCAACTGGAAAGTCTAAATCGGCTAAGGCAGCCAACTCAATGTGGGCTTACAAAGATTTCTTTATTGCCGGAGTTGGTTACACGCTGATGATTTCAGCAGTATCTGTTGTCATTGGTTTCTTGCTAGGTACTTTGTTAGCCCTAATGCGGTTAAGCAAGAACAAGATTGCTAATGGTATTTCAGTTAGTTACATTGAGTTTGTGCGGGGCACGCCACTGATGGTTCAGATTCTGTTTATCTACTTTGGGTTAGGCCTCGTGGTTAACATTCCGGCACTACTTTCCGGGATTATCGCGGTTTCATTGAATTCTGGGGCGTATGTTGCTGAAGTTATCCGTTCTGGGATCAGCTCTATTGCCGTTGGTCAAACGGAAGCGTCTCGTTCACTTGGTTTATCAAGGTCGATGACAATGCGGTTTATCATCCTGCCACAAGCGATGAAGAACATTTGGCCAGCATTAGGGAATGAATTTGTTTCCTTGATCAAGGAAAGTTCAATTGTTTCCATTATTGGGGTTAAGGATTTAATCTATCAGTCACGAATTGTTCAGGCAGATACTTATCGTGGAGTTATGCCCTTACTGATTACCATGATTTTGTACTTTATTATGACGTTTGGCCTCTCACGGCTGATGAAGTTCTTTGAAGGGAGAATGACACATGAATAACGAAACGGCGACGCCAGTACTAGAAGTGAAGCATCTGAAAAAAGTATTTGGTAAAAACGAGGTCTTGAAAGATATTAATGAGCAGGTTAGTAATGGTCAGGTGATTTGCTTAATTGGCCCATCTGGTGCTGGGAAAAGTACCTTTTTACGTTGTTTAAACATGTTAGACCAGCCGACTTCTGGTGAGGTTTTGTTTGAAGGTCAGGACTTAACCAAATTAGACGATAAACAGCTAGACAAGACACGTGAAAACATGGGGATGGTGTTTCAGAGTTTTAACCTGTTTCCGCATAAAACAGTTATCGAAAACATTAAGCTGGCCCCAGTTAAAGTTAAGGGCGAAGACGATGCAACGGCGACCGCGACGGCAGAAAAGCTGTTGAAACAAGTTGGTTTGGAAAATAAGGCCGATGCTTTTCCAGCCAGCTTATCAGGTGGACAACAACAACGGGTAGCCATTGCGCGGGCCCTAGCCATGAATCCTAAGGTAATGTTGTTCGATGAGCCAACGTCTGCACTTGATCCTGAAATGGTCGGTGAGGTATTGAAAGTCATGCAGGATCTTGCCAGCGAAGGGATGACAATGGTAGTTGTCACGCATGAAATGGGCTTTGCCCGTAATGTGGCCGATAAGGTTTGGTTCATGGCGGATGGCTATATTCAAGAGTCCGCTGAACCTAAAATATTCTTTGAACATCCCGAAACTGATCGCGCGAAGGACTTTCTTGCCAAAATTCTTGAGGCATAAACATCAGGTTTCAAACTATCGATGATTCAGTTTTTCTTAATCATGAGAGATAATTTTGGAGGCAAACATGGAAGACGCTGCTGCATTAAAGATTTTAACGGATTTAATTGCGATTCCGTCGGTTAATGATCGTGAATCAGAGGTTGCTGACTATTTGGCTGGCCTATTTAAGGACTTGCCGGCTCACATTGAACGTGTTACGTTTGCACCAGGCCGTGATAACTTAGTTGTTACAATTGGTGACCATGGTCCATTACTAGGGTTCTCTGGGCATGAAGATGTGGTTGCAGCTGGTAATGAAGCTGATTGGACCTTTCCGCCGTTTGCCGGCACAATTGATCAGGGTAATGTGTACGGCCGTGGCGCCAGTGATATGAAATCTGGTTTAGCCGCACAGGTGGTTGCAATGCTGGATCTGTTAAATTCAAATCAACCGCTGCCTGGGCGTCTTCGTTTGTTAGCTTCGGTTGGTGAGGAAACCGGTGAGTATGGTGCTGCTCAGTTGACGCAACAAGGATACGCTAACGACTTGGACGGACTTGTCATTGGTGAGCCCAGTGCGTTTGACATCAAGGTGACGCACAAGGGCGTTATTGACTATAAGGTTACCTCTCTGGGTAAGGGTTCCCATTCATCACGTCCTGATCAAGGCATCAATGCAATTACGCCACTACTGAAGTTTGCTGAACAAGCTGAATCAGTGATGGCAACAAACGATAAACGGGACGATGTATTAGGCGGACTAACGCATGTGATTAGTCAGATTGGCGGCGGTGAACAGATTAACTCAGTGCCAGCAAATGCTTGGCTAACCGGTAACATCCGGACAATTCCATCCTATCCAAACGATGAGGTCATGGCCCAGTTAGAAGACATTATTGAGTCGTTAAACCAGTCAGGTGCTAAATTAAGTATCAGTTATAGTTATCCCGAGCCACCATTACCCTCACAGGCTGGCACTAAATTAGCAGAAATCACACAGGCCGTTTTGAAAAACACCATTCATCGTGGTGGTGAGTTAACTGCTGGAACGGGTGCGACAGATGCATCAGAATATACGAAGGCAGGGCAGTTGCCAATCGTTATCGTCGGCCCTGCAGCAGGAACAACTGACCATCAAGTTAACGAAAACGTGGCCGTTGGTGACTATTTGACTGGATGCCATTTCTATCGAGCCTTGGCAGAAGCGTTCTGGGCACAAGCGGAAGAATAGGGTACCAGACAAAACTAATTTTAAAAAAGTTATTAATAAGGTCAGAGAGCGGGACATAACACGTTTTGGCTTTCTCAGGTATCGCGAATAAGGCGTTTATGGGTGCTTTTCCCATGAATGCCTTATTCGCGTTAGATGAGCAAAAGTCAGTGTTATGTCCCGCGTTTTCGGCAATTTTTCATCCGCATGACCTTTTGCGGTTGAAGAAAAATTGCTTGTTGATATTTCATTAGAAATTAAGTTGAGGCGTTATGTCTCAGTTTTTTTGAACAAAATGGCCGAGACGTCTAGCTAAACGTTTTTCAAACAGACGCTCTTTTGTTTTGCGAACACGCGTTCATGCGTTATAATTTAACTACGATTTTACGAGAACGGAGGCAGTTTTGTGGCATCAGAACACATTGAGCATAAATTAACGTTACTACCGCCAATGCCTGGTTGTTACCTGATGAAGGACATTAACGGCAAGATTATTTATGTCGGCAAGGCCAAAAATTTGAAAAATCGTGTGCGTTCCTACTTTAAAAGTAGTCACGAAGGCAAAACTGCCCAGTTAGTGGCTCACATTGTGGACTTTGAGACGATTGTGACGTCGACTGACAAGGAAGCTTTTTTGCTTGAAATCACACTAATTCAAAAGCATCAGCCATACTACAATATTAAGTTGAAGCGGGGCACAGGTTACCCGTATATTAAAATTACGCATGAACGTGATCCGCGAATCATCATCGCAAACGATGTTAAACACGACGGTGGATATTATTTTGGACCGTATCCCAACGTTTACGCGGCCGAAGAAACACTACATTTCTTACAAAAAGTTTATCCTTTGCGTCGTTGTTCTGGTTATAAAGGGCGACCATGCTTGTACTACCACATGGGGCAGTGCTTGGGGGCCTGCTTTAAAGAAGTTCCCGAGAGCGCGTACGATGAGCAGATCAAACGCATTAAATCGTTTTTAAACGGTAATACCGCACGAGTTATCAAACATTTGCAAACACAAATGAAAGAAGCAGCAGCCAGTTTGGAATTCGAGCGGGCCGCTGACCTACGTGATCAGTTGCACTACATCGATGTCACGGTTGAAAAGCAAAAGATTATCAGCAACGATCAGACGCCACGGGACATCTTTAATTTCTATCTGGACAAGGGCTGGTTATCCATTCAGGTTTTCTTTGTGCGGCAAGCACGCTTGATGAAGCGGGAAAAACGGTTGTTCCCAGTTGTTTCAACAGCACCAGAGGAAATGCAAACGTTTATCATGCAGTTTTATAATCGAAAGAATGCGGTGCTGCCTAGAGAAATTTTGGTTCCTAGCAGTATTGACGAGGACACCCGGGAATCCATCGAAGATGTGTTGAATGTCCCAGTTAACGTGCCTCAACGTGGTGTTCGTCGCGATCTGATGGAAATGGCGGGTAAGAACGCGCGACTGGTGTTGGAAGAAAAATTCCGCTTATTGGAGTTAGACGAGCACAAGACCACGGGTGCCATGCAAGAAATTGCGGATGCTTTGGGGTTACCACCCGTTTCTAAAATTGAAGCTTTTGACCATTCTCATGAACAGGGTGCTGACTTAGTTTCAGCGATGGTCGTTTTCGAAAATGGTCGACCAAATAAGAAGTTATATCGCAAGTATAAGTTACGTACGGTGGATCACGCTGATGAAACAGCCAGCACGATGGAAGTTATTCGGCGGCGTTACACACGTTTGCTTAAAGAACATGCAGATATGCCCGATTTAATTCTGATGGATGGTGGTGCCATTCAAATGAACGCGGCTAAGGATGTTCTAGAAAATGAGCTTGGATTGGATATTCCGGTCGCTGGAATGGTCAAAAATGATCATCACCGAACGGCGGACCTAATGTTTGGCGAGGATGATGAGCATCTAAATCTTGATCCTAAGTCACAAGGTTTTTATTTGTTACAACGAATCCAGGATGAGGTGCACCGGTTTGCCATCACGTTCCATCGTCAACTGCACAATAAGAATTCATTAAGCTCACGTTTGGATCAAATTCAGGGCGTAGGCCCAAAAACGCGCGCAAAACTGTTGAAAAAATACGGATCGCTGAAGAAGATTGCGGCTGCACCAGTTAGTGATCTACATGAATTAGGCTTGTCAGAAACGGTTGCGCAAACCGTTCACGTGGCTGTGGCTGCCATGGTTACCGGTGAAGCCCAACAGTCGTTAAGTTATCTGGACCGTCAGCAAACAATTTAACTTATTTGGGCAAATTTAAGAACGTTGCTTTCAGGTAGATGAAAGCAACGTCCTTTTAGTTTTAGTTTGGCGAAGTCAGCACAACGTTTGCATTTGAAGAATTATGTTAACAAGATAGTGGTTAAATGCAGAATTGTTTTTTGACCGAGCGTGTATTGCACTGTACAATGGGATGAGCGAATTGTTCGAAGATTGACAGACGATTGTGGGACGCACAACTGGTCACCACATTGATATAGAGAAACCAAGATATAGAAACCAAGAAATTATGGAGACACACAAATGGCATTTGTTGATAAAGCAACAATTGAAGTAAAAGCAGGAAACGGTGGTAACGGGATCGTTTCATTTAGACGTGAAAAATTTGTCGCTAACGGTGGTCCTTTCGGTGGCGATGGCGGACATGGTGGCAGTGTCATCATGGTTGTTGATGAAGGCTTGCGGACGTTAATGGACTTTCGTTATAACCGACACTATAAGGCCAAACACGGTGGCAACGGGATGACCAAGGGGATGACAGGTCGGTCAGCGGCTGATTTGTACGTTAAGGTCCCAGGCGGAACCATCGTGCGGAACCTTGACACAGACGAAGTACTGGGTGATTTAACGGAACCTGGTCAAGAACTTGTCATTGCCAAAGGGGGTCGTGGCGGTCGCGGTAACATGAAGTTTGCCACACCCAAGAATCCTGCCCCAGAAATCGCTGAAAATGGTGAACCAGGTCAGGAACTACGTATTGGTCTGGAATTGCAATTGTTGGCCGATGTTGGCTTGGTTGGTTTTCCATCTGTTGGGAAATCGACCTTGATGTCGGTTATTACAAATGCAAAGCCTAAAATTGCCGCTTATCATTTCACGACGATCGATCCAAATATTGGAATGGTCCGTTTGGATGATGGTCGGGACTTCGTTATGGCTGATTTACCGGGTCTGATCGAAGGTGCGAGCGATGGTGTTGGTCTCGGCTTTCAATTTCTCCGACACGTGGAACGGACGCGTGTCTTATTACACTTAGTGGCAATGGCTGGCGATGATTTTCTCGATGAAGAAAACGCGATGGCTCCGATTGATGCCTTTCATGCGATCAACAAGGAGTTGGGCAATTATGATGCCAGCTTGTTAGATCGGCCTCAGATTGTGGTCGCAACTAAGATGGATCTTCCGGGTGCGAAGGAACGTTTCGATGACTTTAAAGCAGCTCTGGATGAAGATGACTCATTGTCAACGAAGCCAACTGTAATGGCGATTTCTTCCGTTTCTCACGAAGGGTTGAAACCGTTGATTCAGGCAACGGCCACGCTGCTTGATCAAACACCAGCATTTGTCCCACAAGCGGATGAAAATCTTGGTGTTATGTATCAATATCAGGATGACGAAAAGCCTGCGTTTGAAGTTCAGCACACGGATGAAGGTATCTGGTTATTGACCGGCGACAAGATTGAACGCTTATTTAAGATGACGAATACACAACATGAACAAAGTATGGTCCGTTTTGCGCGTCAACTGCGGACGATGGGTGTGGACGATGCATTACGAGAAGCAGGCGCTCAAGATGGCGATACGGTCCAAATTTTGGACTTTACCTTCGATTTTGTTGAGTAGCTGAATCCGGTAATACGGTCATTTGTTCGTGAAAACGGGTAGGGGTTTAACAGATGCAAACAGCAAAAACGTCGAGTCATCGGCGTTACATAACAGGTATAGATGGTTTGCGGACACTTGCAGTATTAGGTGTGATCGCTTATCACCTGTTACCAGCGGCACTTCCAGGTGGTTTTCTGGGTGTGCCCATTTTCTTTGGGTTAACAGGTTACTTGGTAACTGATAGTTTTTTGAACTTGATTAATAAAGGAACTTCGCTGGCGGTTAACCATTTTTACAAACGCCGAATTCAACGATTGTATCCAGCCTTGGTGGCAATGTTGGCATTGACCAGCACGTACATCACGTTGTTTGCCCGTAATCTACTGGTTGGACTGCGGGGAACGATTGTGACCAACTTGCTGTACGTTTACAACTGGTTCGAAATCAATCATGGCCAATCGTATTTCGATCGTTTCAACGGTGAGTCGCCCTTCACCCATTTGTGGACGTTGTCCATTGAGGGTCAGTTTTATCTCTTCTGGCCCTTTATTATTTGGGGACTGGTTAAACTGTTCAAACGTCGCTCACGGGTGGCGGGCGCGCTAATGGTGGGAGCTGTTATATCGGCTCTTTTAATGGCAGTGCTTTTTAAAGATGCTAATCAGGTCAACCGGGTTTACTATGGCACGGACACGCGGGCCTTTTCAATCCTGATGGGGGCCGCGTTGGCGGCAGTTTGGCCAGCTAATCACCTAAATGCAAATCTGCACGCTGCTGGTCGACGATTGTTAAACTGGGTCGGCGGCATTAGTCTGCTAGTCATGTTTATTCTGTACTGGGTGATGACAGGGACATCAACTTTCACGTACCGTGGCGGGATGTTCTTGTTTTCCATTTTTGCGACTGCGATGATAGCCGTTATTGTTCATCCTGGCGCGAGTTGGAATAAATGGCTGACTAATCCTGTATTCAATTGGGTTGGCAAGCGCAGTTACGGCATTTACCTGTATCAGTTTCCAGTTATGATTTTTTATGAGCAGCGGGTCGTCAACATTGCCCAACATACCGTGCTCAATGCGCTGGCTGAATTGGCATTGATTCTACTGTTAGCCGAGTTATCCTATCGATTTATTGAACAACCAATCGCTCATGGACGTTTGACATCCTGGTGGGCGACGGTCAGAGCTCCAAAAACTTGGCGGCAATATCCGCGTGAAGTGATTACGAGCGCGGTGTTGGTTCTCGCGTCACTGATAACTATGGTTGGCTATGCTCAAGCAACACCTCGCAAGAAGCCACCCATTGATGCGGTAACCAAACACATCAAAGCAGCTGGAAAACAGACGGATAAAAAGAATCGTGAAGTGGCTGCGCAAAAAGGAGCATTTGATACTTCTGAAAAAGCCACAGCCCAAACGAACCAAAAGGCTAATAAACAACTATCTGCTCAGCAAAAGAAGCTCGCCAAGGCTTTTGATCTCCAGCCAGCGACAATGTTATCAGCACAGCACATTTCGCTAACGGCGGTGGGTGACTCGGTGTTAGTGGATAATGCGGATAGCCTACAACAAGTATTTGGACACGCCTATGTAGACGCTAAGGTTGGCCGTCAAGTTTGGGAAGCACCGTCAGTGATTCAATCACTAAAAAAACGCCATTTAATGGCATCGACGGTTTTAATTAACCTGGGGACAAATTCGCCGTTAACACAAACCCAAATTGACGCGGTGTTGAAAGCGGTTGGTCCAAAACGGAAAGTCTTTTGGGTCAACACAATGGTGCCGACGAAAACGTGGCAAAATCAGGTTAACGATTTAATTGCGCTCAATGCCAAACGGTCTAAGCAGGTTTATCTTGTTGATTGGTATGGTGCGAGTCACGATCAACCAAGTTGGTTTGGTCCGGATCATGTGCATCCCAACCCACAGGGGAGCGTTGCCTATACACGGTTGGTGACGAATACAGTGGTTCAGAAAAGTATTTCACCAAAAAAATAAGGCTCAACGTCAGCGTTGAACCAAACTAGCTATCACATAAACATAATTTTTTCGTCAACCAGACGATAACCAAATAGCTCACGGGTTGTCGGTGACGCAATTGCAGTTTGAACCGCAATTCGCCAACTGCCCGGGAGCTTTTGCGTTCTCGTCACGAACGCATCTAGCGTTAATGGCCGATCAGCATGGGTTAAATCTATGTCCAGCACTAATCGACGGTCTGTCGGAGACTTGGTTAAGCTTACTACCGGCTGTGGTTTGTCATCAACAGAAACAAATAGGGGTCGTTGCATGTCGTAATCGGCAGTGGAAAATTTAAAATCGACTAAGCGCATCGGTTTGGAGGTCCTTTCTGGCCGTTCATCAACAGTCGTTTGATTACAGTTCAGCTTACCATAGTGGCGGTTGGTGACGATTGTTTTTTGACTTCAAATTCAGTAGAATTGAATGCGAACTGAATGTTGACCACTGTGTCATCGTTCTTATTTAGGAACTCATAAAATGTGTGAACCCATTAATAATACAGTAAATACTTTTATATAGGGATTAGGTAGAAGAATAGTTATGGAGATTGAATTTTTAGGTACTGGTGCCGGTTCACCGGCTAAAGCGCGCAACGTGTCGAGCCTTGCACTTCGTTTGTTGGATGAGCGCAATGCAGTTTGGCTATTTGATTGTGGTGAAGGTACGCAACATCAAATTTTAAATACAACGTTGAAACCACGCAAAATTGAAAAGATTTTTATTACGCATCTACACGGTGATCATTTGTTTGGGTTGCCAGGTTTGCTTAGTTCACGTTCGTTTCAGGGTGGCAATGAGCCACTGACGATTTACGGACCCAGAGGGATTAAGGAATACGTTCAAACAAGTTTACGGTTGTCCGAGTCTGCGTTGACGTATCCTTTAAAGTTTGTGGAACTCAGCGGGGATGGTGTTATTTTTGACGATGCGACCTTCACGGTTTCATGCAAACGGTTAGATCACAAAATTGTGAGTTTTGGCTACCGAATTGTTGAGAAGGATCATCAAGGTGAATTACTCGTGGATAAACTAGCGGCGGCCAAGGTGCCATCCGGACCGGTATATGGCCAGTTGAAGGCCGGCAAAACCGTCTCCTTACCAGATGGTCGAACACTCAATGGTAAGGACTTTATCGGACCCTCTCAAAAGGGACGGATTGTGACGATTTTGGGTGATACACGTAAGACACGACGGGCGACAGAATTGGCGCAGGATGCAGATGTGCTGGTTCATGAAAGTACGTTTGCTGCCAACGAAAGTAAATTGGCACGTAACTATTATCATTCAACCAGCGAACAGGCTGCTCAGGTAGCTCATGATGCTCATGTAGGCCGATTACTGATGAATCACATTTCGGCGCGTTATAATGGACGTGGTGCTAAAGAATTAGAGCGTCAGGCTCGCGCAACGTTTGCCAATTCAAAGGTTGTTCGGGACTTTGACGTCATTGATATTCCGTTTAAAAAATAAACCGTACAAATAGTTACGGCAGTTGAGGTGAGTGCTAATGATGAACTTATCAAGTCGATTAAAAGAACTGCGTGATTTGAAGAATCGGATTGTTTTAATTACTGGCGCATCTTCCGGAATTGGTCAAGCAGCCGCTTTTGAAGTTGCTCGTCGCGGGGCAATTGTGGTTTTGGTTGCCCGTAATGAGTTGAAGTTAAATCAGGTTGCTCAACAGTGCATGTTGTATTCTGGCCGGCCAGCCTTTGCGTTTGCGCTAGATGTTGCTAATCCAGCGGCTATCGATAAAACTCTAAGTCAGGTCCGCCATGAAGTGGGCGCAGTAGACGTTGTCATTAATGCTGCCGGTTTTGGCGACATGGAGCCAGCAGTTGATACCGATCCTGAGGTAACAGACCGGATGTTTCGGGTTAACGTGCTTGGTTTGATTTACATTACGCGTCAGCTAGCCAGCGACATGATCGATAAACATTATGGCGCAATCATTAACATTGCTTCTGTGGCCGCAAAAATTCCGACTCCGAAGGCCGCTGTTTACACAGCAACAAAAACGGCGGTTGTCGGTTACAGTGACGTATTGCGGCAAGAGTTACGGCCGTTTGGCATTCAGGTTACAACCGTCAATCCAGGTCCTGTTGCGACCAACTTCTTCAATATTGCGGATCAAGACGGCCATTACTTGTCAAAAGTTGCCAACTTCACTGTGACGCCTCAACTGGTGGCTGAGCGACTGGTTGATACCATTGGTTATCATGTGCGCGAAATTACTGTACCACGTTATTTTGCCGTAGCCTCAGTGGCCTATCATTTGTTCCCAACAGTTGGCGATTTTGTTATCGAACAGCTATTTAAACCGCACGCCCCTAAGCGCATGCAGGTGAGTGCCGAAAGTGACGAACCTTCAGCTGATACTGAAACCGATCCGACGGAGGCACCAGAATGAAAAATCAATGGCGTTTAATTGCAGGGTTGATTCTAGTGCTAATTGTTGCAATTTTTGCCGTCATGAACGGAAATAGTGTACCCATTCATTTTGGTGTAGCGACGGTTAAGTGGCCGATGATTTTGATCCTAATTGTGTCACTGTTACTTGGTGCTATTATTGCGTTGTTAGTGACAGCCGGAACGCATGCTAGCGACAAACGGAATGGGAAACGTTCTGACAGCGAAGCAACTGCGGAAAATGATCAATTAAAGAAGCAAAATGAAGAATTAACGAGTAAAAATGAACAGCTTAATGGGCTCTTAGATGATCGAGACAAGACCATAGAGCAGTTACAGCAGAAACTTAGTCAACAAAACAATGCGAATTAGCTTTCTGCAATGCGAGATGAAAAAATCGTTAATGTGGTTAAGGAAAGGTGTTTGTTTTCTGAATGCAGGGAACAAACACCTTTCCAGTTGTGGATTTATTACGACGTGAGTGAGGAGGAAAGACTGTGCTAGAGTCCAAGTACGATTGGCAACAAGCGCCACGGGTGGAAGACGAAAAGGTCGCGACATTTGCTCACGACCTTGATGTTTCACCATTTATGGCACGACTGTTGCTGGCACGAAAGTTAGACACTGCCGATAAGGTCAACGAGTGGCTGCAACCGACCGTTGATGTGCTGCATGATCCACACGAAATGTTTGACATCGAAAAAGGTGTTGCCCGGATTCAGACAGCTGTGGAGGCTGGCGATCAGATTACGGTATATGGGGATTACGACGCAGACGGTTTGACTAGTACGTCGTTGATGTATGAGGCTCTTGATCAGCTTGGCGCTAATGTGAACACATACATTCCTAACCGGTTTACGGATGGCTATGGACCAAACGTAGCAGCCTTTAATCGACTAATCGATGCCGGCACACAGTTGTTTGTAACAGTAGATAATGGGGTAGCTGGTAATGAAGCAATCGATGCTGCTGCCAAACGAGGCGTTGACGTCGTCGTTACTGATCATCATGAACTGCCAGAACAATTACCCAATGCCGCTGCCATTATTCACCCTCGTCATCCACAAGGACATTATCCGTTTGGCGGATTATCCGGTGTTGGGGTGGCCTTTAAAGTGGCCCAGGTGCTGTTAGATGCGACTGCCGATGAACTTAGTGATGAATTAGATTTGGTTGCGATTGGCGAGATTGCGGACTTAGTGCCACTAAATGACGAAAATCATGCGCTCGTTAAATTTGGACTACAGGTAATTGCTAATACGCAGCGGCCAGGCTTGATTGCGTTGATGAAGGCTGCGGGTATTGACGGGCAGACCATCAATGAAGAGCACGTCGGCTTTGGCATTGCGCCGCGGTTAAACGCATTGGGTAGACTTGGTGATGCCAATCCAGCGGTCGAGTTGCTAACTACGTTTGATGACGCACGTGCTGAAGAGTTGGCCTCGGAAATTAATGCTCAAAATGAGAAGCGACAACAACTGGTTAAGGATATCAGCGGTGATGCCTTGGCACAGGCGCAGACACCGAAAAATCAGGCTCGCAAAACGCTCATTATTCACGGCAAGGGTTGGCATGAAGGCGTATTGGGAATTGTTGCTAGCAAAATAGTAGAAGCAACGCACAAACCAACACTAGTTATGAGTGAAGATTCAGAAAAAGGGACGTTAAAGGGCTCTGGACGTTCGATTGCGGGCTATGATTTGTTTAACGCCATCAATCCTGTTCGCGACAAAATGGTGGCGTTTGGTGGTCATGCGATGGCGTGTGGCTTGACCTGTCCAATAGATCAGCTCGATACTTTAGCGGCTGCTCTGGAACAGGCCTGTGTCGATCAATCGGTTGATTTGACAGCAAAGCCAGCGTTGCCTGTTGCTGGGCTAGTCCCACTCGCAGACGTTAATGCGGCTGATTACGCTGCGGTTCAAGAACTCGGTCCGTTTGGAACTGATAATCCGCAACCTGTGTTGGCATTTAAACCAACTTCGGTAGACAATGTCCGGACTATGGGGGCGGCTAAGAACCATCTCAAATTCCAGATGGCAGATGAAGCCGGGCATCAAGTCGCGGCCATTGCTTTTGGGCGCGGTCATCAGAGCGAACAGGTCACTGCTAACCCTGAAAATGTGAGTGTCGTAGGTACATTGTCAGCCAATACCTGGCAGGGGAAAACAACCTATCAGGTAATGGTAAAAGATTTCTCGGTGACTGGCATTACAATTGTTGATAGTCGAACGAATCATCTCGCTAAATCATTGTTTGAAAGGCCAGACACCTATTTATTTTTCCACAAAAAGTTGGTTGATCAATTACAAACTTATTTGCCAGAAGGGGCACAATCTTTGTGTGTTGGTCGTGATGAACTGCCTTCAAGCTGTGATCATTTGATTATTGTCGATTGCCCGGATGATCTGGATGATTTAAAACAAGTGCTGAGTCACATCAAAACGGATGAATTAACGACCTACTTTTATGAACACGATTCAGCGTATTTAGATGGTATGCCAAGTCGTGCAGAGTATGGCAAACTGTTTAAGTTCGTTGCTAGTCATCAGAATGTTGATATTGCTCATCAGTTGCCAACGTTGGCAAAGTATCTCCAAATTGATGACGCTAAATTGATTTTTATGATACAGCTGTTTTTTGAGGTGGGATTTGTTAAAATAGACTCTGGCGTTATGAATGGGGTGAGTGAACCACCGCACGTAAATCTTACTGATGCGGCAGCTTACCGACAACGTTTGACACGCATTGATACTGAAGAAAAATTACTTTATTCTAAGGCACCTCAACTGAAGGCTTGGTTGATGGGCGCCATGAGCTAAGCTTAAAGGAGCTGTAAAAATTGGCTTTAGACTTAACAAAATACATTGCAACGGTGCCAGATTATCCCGAAAAGGGTATCATGTTTCGTGACATCTCACCGTTGATGGGTGACGGCGCTGCATATCACCAAGCGACTGATACCATTGTCAATTATGCGCGCGACAAGCAGGTTGATATGGTCGTTGGTCCAGAATCTCGTGGTTTTATCGTTGGCTGTCCAGTGGCTTATGAATTAGGCATTGGCTTTGCGCCAGCACGTAAGAAGGGCAAGTTGCCACGTAAAACAATCAAAGCAGACTATGCTTTGGAATATGGCACTGCTTCGTTATACATGCATGAAGATGCGATTAAGCCAGGCCAGCGGGTATTGGTTACGGATGATATTCTGGCAACTGGTGGTACGATTGAAGCAACAATTAAGCTTGTTGAACAGCTTGGTGGCGTGGTTGTTGGTTGTGCGTTCTTACTTCAATTGAAGGATTTGCATGGCTTAGACAAACTAAAAGATTACGATACATTAGTCTTAATGGACTATTAAATCGCTTGGTGTGACGGGATTTTTCGTCACGCCTTTTTAGTTTCTAAAATTGTCAGGACAGCATAATAATTTTTTTGATATTTAAGTTGTCGTATAAAAACGCCGTAAATGAACATTGCTGCTCATCTACGGCGTCATCAATTACTTATTATTTTTCTTAAGACTATGAAGGATTTGGAGGGCCTTCTTGCGTGTCTTGATGTTGGGACTTCTCAGGTTTCGAATCGCAGTGCTTTGATCTATTTTCATTTAGTTTGCCTCTTTTATAATTTGTTTACCGTTATAAAAGCCATTGGGAGAAACATGATGACTCATCACATATTCACCAGTTTGTGTGTCATAGTGGATAGCTGGCGCTGTGATTTTATGCGCTGTACGACGCCGGTTACGCCGAGTTTTGGATGTTTTGCGGGCTGGAGTGGCCATGAGCAAACCTTCTTTCATTTATAAAACATGTAAATAGTAACGATTACTTTTTACAGTATAAACGAAACATGACATTCGTCAACCACTTTGTTTAGACTAATTTAAAAAGTGCTTATTTCAACTGATAAAAATCAGCACTACCGTTGTGTAGGGGTGTTTTTATGCTATACTATTTGAGTACCTCTTGGAGAGTTGGCAGAGTGGTAATGCAACGGACTCGAAATCCGTCGAACCCGTTTATAGCGGGCGCGCAGGTTCAAATCCTGTACTCTCCTTTATACCCTTGGCAGGAAAACACCACCCATTGACGTTTGATGAGTGGTGTTTTTTCTAAATTAAATTAATGCCTGGGCGTTTTTGGAAACAACTAAAATTGATCTGCTAAAAAGGAGCTTGCTAAGATGAACATTGGGATCGATAAGATGGGGTTCTATACACCCCATTTGGTGTTAGATATGACGGATTTAGCTCACGCGCGCGGGGATGATCCTGATAAGTATCATATCGGCATTGGTCAATCAGAAATGGCTGTTGTGCCTCCAACGCAGGATGTAGTCACCATGGCGGCCAATGCAGCGGATCAAATTATCGAAGACTCAGACAAACAGGCAATTGATCTTATTTTATTTGCGACTGAATCTGGTGTGGATAACTCTAAGTCTGGTGCCGTTTATGTTCAACGTTTGCTTGGACTGACGGAACATACACGAGCCATTGAGGTCAAACAGGCTTGTTATTCTGCCACGGCGGCTTTGCAATTAGCCAAAGACTATATTGCCGCACATCCGCAACGTAAAGCGTTAGTGTTAGCTAGTGACGTCGCTCGTTATGGCTTACACACACCTGGAGAAATCACTCAAGGTGCGGGCGCAGTCGCCATGGTTGTCAGCGCGAACCCACAAATATTAGCAATCAGTGACCAAAGTACGTACTTGACGCAAGATGTGATGGACTTTTGGCGGCCGGTTTACGCAACGGAGGCACGTGTGGACGGACATTTTTCCGCCAACATTTACGTTGACTTTTTTACAGATGTTTGGACTCGATTCAAAAAGACATATGGTGCCGATGTAGCAGATTTTGACGCAATGTTGTTTCATTTGCCGTTTTCTAAGATGGGCTTAAAAGCGTTGCGAACTGTATTGCCGACGGATGACACGGTGGCATCTCGGTTGACTGATAACTTTGAATCTGCCAGATTGTGGAACCGACATGTTGGTAATCTCTACACGGGCTCATTATATTTAAGTTTGTTGTCATTATTAGCAAACGGTACATTAGCGGCTAATGCACAGCTGGGATTGTTTAGTTATGGCTCAGGCGCGGAAGGTGAGTTTTACACGGCATCGGTTCAGCCGAACTATCGGAATGGGTTTGATCAGGTCAAAATTGAATCATTACTCAATGCTCGTCAACGGGTATCGGTAGCCGAGTATGAACAGCTCTTTAATGATCAATTGCCGACTGATGGAAGTACGAAAAAATTAGACATTACGGCTGATCCGGCACATTTTGTGCTTGCCGGCATTGATAGTGAACAGCGTCAGTACCAAGCGCACTAGTTGACGAGAAATTCCGTCAATAGTAAGTCGTCACTTAGAGTGGTGTCACTGCGTTAAACGCAATGGATACACCTATACGATTTTATGAACGATAAAGTCTAAAGCTCTCGTGAATTCGAGGGCTTTTTGTTTACAAATAAAAAAAGACCACCCGTGGGCAGTCATAATAGTTCATTATTTAGGACGAAAGGCAGTAGCTAGTCCATAAGGTGATTATTGTGCGAAATTAGTCGTTGCTTTTCCATTTGTGGCGCTGAATAAAACTTTTCCAGATTGATCTGGGCTGACTAATGTCAGTGTGTAATCGTCTTTAAGCGCCTTACTAATGTTTGTAGAAGAAGTGGTCAAATTCTTAACCAATGTTGGCCAATGAGCCTGATCAGCCTCGGAAGGTTGTTTTTCGAGTGCTTCCAGCGCTTTGACTGTGTTTTCGTTCTCCGGTGTGATTGTGTAAGTTTTTTTGGCACGATCAAAGGTGACTTTGCCAAGTGTTGAAAAAGCGGAGTTAAGTTGTGTCGTCATTTGATCTTCGGCGGAAGATTTAGCGGCGCTTTTTTGTTTAGCCGTTTGGCCATTGATGACACCGCCAGTCGGGTTAAAGGTAGATGCTGCCTTGGTCAATGATGATTGAGCAGCCGCTGATGTTTGAGAAGAGTGTCGACTAGCGTTTTGGGTGGAAGATTGGCTAGCCGTTGTTTGGCTTTGATGGTGCCAGAAAGGCAGTTTAACAATTCCAAATCCCGTGATCAAAGTGAAAATCACGACAAGTGCTGTCGCAAACTTCCATGTACCGTAATTTTGTATCGAATTGAGTAAATAAAAAATGGCTAGAATTAATGCAATTCCACCGAAAATGGCTAAAAAAATCATGAAGATAACCCCTTTTTTCTCTGTCGTGATGACTTCTATTCTACCATTGCGACTGATGAAAGAAAAAGCGATATTGATTATCCATAATAAAATTCGTATGATAATCATAAATAAAATTATTGCATTCGAAGAAAACGTGCGTTACACTATCCATAATCGAAACACGGAGAAGAAGTGAATGATTTCAAGGAGGACCTATTATGACAGCAACTCTAGGCCAAGGCAGTATAGTTCGATGTTCAAAATGCGACGATTTACAAAAGCCCTTTTTGGGTAAGGTACTTGAACACTTAACACATCATGTTATTGTACAAATTATTAATTTTGACCCGATCGATCGCTACATGGTAGATGTATTAGACGGGCAGGTGACTTTAAGAACGGACCAAGTACGTCCGTTAAGGATGATCAAAATTAATCCGCGATCCGAGAGAACGTCGCGTGGATAAAAAATCATTGTACACATTTTTGACGATAAGTAGCAAATTAATAAAGATTTGAACAGATATAAAGTTCCATTTGTGAACATAATCGAATTTTAATTGTATGATTGTTCATTTTTGTCGTATAATTAGTGCATCAATTCGAGGAGGAATTATCCTGTGAAATCTATTTATTTAGCCAGCCCTTTTTTTGACGATGACCAAATTGATCGTGTCAAACGTGTAGAACAGGCTCTAGCGGACAATAAAACCGTTGGTGACGTGTTTAGTCCACGAAAGTCCCAATTCCCTGAATTAACGTTCGGCAGTCCAGAATGGCAGTCGACAGCATACAAGCACGACTTGGATCATCTAAACGATGCTGATATTGTTGTTGCTGTTAGTGACTTTACAGAAGATTCCGTTGACAGCGGGACAGCCTTTGAAATTGGTTATGCCGTGGCCAAAGGTAAGACGGTAGTATTAGTTCACGAAAAAGCGGGCCTGGTTAATTTGATGTTAGCTCAAGGCGCAAAAACATATGTTGAGCATGCTGAAGAATTGACGGCGCTTAACTTTGATCAATTGCCAGAACAACGTTACGTTGGTGAAGTTCAGTAAAAGTGTCTGTCCAGGAAGCACTTGCTGTGGTAATGGTGATTATTTTTATTAAGGTACAGCAAACAGTGAAAATAGGTCGACTTGTACAGATTTAGTCAGTGAACAAATTGTTGCATGTCATGTGCGATGAGAAGCGACCTATGTAAGAGGTCAGACAAAAAAAGCTGAGGTTTAACCACAAATGAGTGGTTAAACCTCAGCTTTTTACTGCCGTAATTTTGGAATTAATAAACTGAATCACGATAGAGGCCAACAACTTTACCTAAAATTGTGACATTGTTCAAAATAATAGGAGCCATGTTATCGTTCTCAGGTTGGAGCCGATAGTGATCAGACTCTTTAAAGAAACGTTTGCAGGTTGCTTCATTCTCATCGGTCATTGCAATAACAATATCCCCATTGTCGGCGTTTTGTTGACGTCGAACAATGACACGATCGCCGGTGAGAATCCCCATGTTAATCATACTGTCACCACGAATGGTAAGCATAAAGAGGTCGCCATCATATTCGGTTAGCTCTGGTGGAACCGGGAAATAGTCGGTAGCATCTTGGACTGCTAAGATTGGTTCACCAGCAGCAACGACACCTAAGACCGGAATTTCGTTTGGTGTCGTTGACACGCCAAGTGTTTGCAAACCAGCGTCCGTTAGTTCAATGGCACGTGGTTTAGTGGGATCCTTAACCAGCAATCCTTTTTTTTGTAAACGATCAATATGTCCATGAACTGTAGAAGTAGAGGATAAATCAACTGCTTCGCCAATTTCACGAACGGTCGGCGGATAACCTTTTTCATTAACACGTTCATAGATAAAGCGGAGTACCGCAATTTGTTTGCTTTCGGAACTTCTTGACATGTTCGTCAACACCTCGTCTTATTTTTGCGTAGCCGCGAACAAATGTGAAAACGTGTTCGTGGTGGGTCCGGTTGGCGGAGCTACGCGATTTCGATAGTTAAAACTTAGCACATTTTTTGCTCTCGGTCAAACAAATGTTCGCTTTACTGCAAATCTTTTCCACTTTTTGACTTCTTCTTGTATAATGGTCAGTCGAAGCCTTGGATAAATGATAAGGAGGGGCAGAATCAATGGAATCAGAAAAATTACGTGCCCGGATTAATGAACTTGCTCATAAACAAAAGACAACGGGACTGACCGATGAAGAGAAAGTTGAACAAAAGAAACTTCGCGAGGCCTTTTTAGCCAACTTTAGGAAGGCGTTCCGGTCA
Organism: Furfurilactobacillus milii; assembly: GCF_009863985.1. Taxonomy (GTDB): domain Bacteria; phylum Bacillota; class Bacilli; order Lactobacillales; family Lactobacillaceae; genus Furfurilactobacillus; species Furfurilactobacillus milii_A. Next base: position 91,164 of record NZ_WEZT01000005.1, read on the forward strand.
CAAGTTGAAATGATGCAAGTATTCGACAAAGACGGTAAAGAAGTTACGCCAGAAAAAGTGAAGGATGTCCAACGCAAAAAAGGTTTGCGAGACGATTAATTTGCTTTTTTTGGCATTAAAGGGTTTTCAAGCGCGTTGATGTTGTGTAGTATTACTTAATGTAATTCATCTATGGAAGGAGGTTATTTCGATGTCAACAGGGTTGTGGATTTTAATCGTTATTTTAGCGGCAGTCGCCGGTGTTGTTGGTGGCTTCTTCTTTGCGCGCCGCTACATGCAAAACTACCTTAAGAATAATCCTCCGATTACTGAAGAAATGCTACGGACGATGATGCTGCAAATGGGGCAAAAGCCTTCTGAAAAGAAGTTGAAGCAAATGCTGTCAACCATGCAGAGTCAAGCACGAAAGAGCTAATTCTGATTAATGTAATTGATTAAACGGGCTGGATTACTCCTGCCCGTTTTTTATATTCTTGAATTTACACTTTAAGTGCAACACTAATTAAATAAAGAATGGCCCATGGCCAAATTTCTGTAAAATGATGTTTGCGAAAACAATCATGAAAGGAAAGAACAAATGAATAATCGTCCCCGTAAATGTCTCGGATGGAAAACGCCTTATGAAATATTCTTTAATGTAGTGTTGCACTTAATTTGACAATTCAAGTTCTTTTTTTAATTGTGCGTTATTGGAAAGTTGGTGACCTTGGTGTCGATTTTTAGAAAACTTGCTTGGTACTTTAAGGCTGAGCGACGAACATATTTTTGGGGTGTGATTGGTTTATTGCTAACCGCCTTACTGGGCATCATTCCGCCAAGAATTATTGGTATGCTGGTTGATTTAATGGATAAGCGTACGCTGACTGCTGGAAAACTTGGTCTAGCACTTGGTGTCATGACTGTTACGGCCTTGCTAGCATACGCAGCCCGTTTTTTGTGGCGGACGGCTATTTGGGGAGGTGCAGCTAACCTCGAAAGAACACTACGAGAGCGGTTATACTGGCATTTTATGCAAATGGATACCGCTTTTTACCAACGGTATCGAACTGGCGATTTGATGGCCCATGCGACCAATGATCTATCGGCCGTCCAACGAGTCGCCGGTGGCGGGATCCTTCAGTTTGCCGATTCCATTATCACTGGTGGTACAACATTGGTTGCCATGATGATCATGGTTAACTGGCGGCTCACTATTTTAGCTGTCCTGCCATTGCCATTGATTGCAATTGTGGCTCGGTATGTAGGAACAAAAATTCACGTAGCCTTTGGTGAATCGCAGGCAGCTTTTTCTCGTTTAAACAACAAGGCCCAAGAGAGTATTGAAGGCATTAAGGTTATTAAAACATTAGGTCAAGAAAAACAGGATGAAGCAGATTTTGAGGGGCAAGTTCAGGACACCATCAAAATCAACCGATACACCAATTTCTTGGACGCGATGTTTGATCCGTTGATTACGGTGATTATTGGTTTGTCTTACGTGGCGACAATTGTCTTAGGCGGTCGATATGTAACCAGTGGGGTGATCTCACTCGGACAATTGGTGACGTTCATTGCTTATGTTGGTATGCTGGTTTGGCCAATGTTTGCGATTGGTCAATTATTCAACACTATGGAACGTGGGAACGCTTCCTACGACCGGGTTAACTTTTTATTGCACGAAAAGTCTAGCATTGTTGAAAAAACGGATGGGATTAAACAGCCAGCAACAGGCACCATTAATTTTGATATCAAGGCATTTAACTATCCTGATGAGAAGCAATCACGGTTGACAAACATTGATTTTTCTTTGCCTACGGGTCACACATTGGGCATCGTTGGCCGTGTTGGAGCCGGCAAGTCGTCCATTATTAAGTTGCTTCTACGTCAGTTTGACGATTATCAAGGCACGATTAAAATGGGTGGTCATGATATTCGTGATTACACGCTGGATGCTTATATTCGTTCTATTGGTTACGTGCCACAGGATAGTTTTTTGTTTTCAGCGTCTGTGAAAGGCAACATTGCTTTTGCAAACCCTGATTTGAGTGATCAAGCCATTGAAGATGCTGCTTACACGGCTGCGTTTGATACCGAGGTCAGTAACATGCCGGACGGCTATCAAACGGAAGTGGGCGAAGAAGGGGTCTCACTGTCTGGTGGTCAGAAACAGCGGTTAGCTATTGCCAGAGCGTTAGTGATCGATCCTGAGGTATTGATTTTGGATGAGGCGTTGTCGGCGGTTGATGCCAAAACGGAGGCTCAAATTCTTGAACGTTTAGGCAGTAACCGAGCAGGTAAGACAACGATTATTGCCGCACATCGTTTAAGTTCAGTTGTTAATGCTGATGAAATTTTAGTGATGACGGATGGGCATATTAGCGAACGAGGCACCCATGCCGAACTGATGGCCCAAAATGGTTGGTACAAACGGATGTACGACCAGCAGCAATTGTCAGATTCGATTGGAGGTGGCAACGACTAATGGCACAAAATAATCATGAGTCGGTCTGGGCTCGAAGTATGTCGCTGAAAGAACAGACAACTGTTATTAAGCGTTTATTACCTTATGCGGCACCCTATAAATGGGACTTCATCTGGGCAATTGTCTTTGCCTTTTTGGTTAGTTTAATTAATGTATTGTTGCCAAAGTTGATGTCGACGTATATGGATCAGTATTTAAGGGTGCATAATTCAGGATTGCGCGTTGTCCTCTTCTTTGCCGGATTTTATTTTCTTGGGACGATTATCAAAGCAATTTTCCAGTTTGGTCAGGAATTCTTGTACGCCATGGGTGGCGAACGAATGCTTGAAAATGTGCGTGTTAAGATGTTCCGTAAGCTCCACACACTTGGAATGCGCTACTTTGACCAAGTACCGGCCGGATCAATATTATCGCGGCTAACAAATGATACAATGTCATTTCAAACATTCTGGGCACTGTTTGCTGCCGCTATTGTGGCGTTGTTCTCAGTAATTACATCGTTTTACGCCATGTACCGAACAAACGTTAAAGTTTCGCTAGTTGTCCTCGCTTTCTTACCGATATTAATTTTTGCGATTTGGTATTATCAGCATTTTAGTAGTCGGGTTTACCGGTCTATGCGCGAACGACTAAGCGAACTGAACGCTAAACTAGCAGAGTCTATTAACGGAATTGCGGTGATTCAGGAATTTCGCCAGGAGCACCGAATGAATAGTGAATTTGAACAAACTAATCAAGCCTATTTTGATACAAGACGGGCAATGATTCGTACCAATTCACTGTTGCTTGGTCCAATTATTGATTTACTGTTTGCTCTGGGCGAAGTTGCTGTGCTATGGATGTTTGGTATCGATGCATTTCATCACTTTGTTCTTGCAGGTACAATTTACGCGTTTGTTCAATACCTTAGTAATTTTTACAATCCGATGGCGAACATGATGGATTCGCTCTCCGACTTTCAAGACGGTATTGTTGCCGGTTCACGGGTTTTACGAGTGATGGATGATCAAACACTCGCGCCACAACAACATCCGGTTGAGGGTGCTAAAATTACCCGAGGAAAAATCGAGTTTAAACACGTTAACTTTAGTTATGATGGTGAACATGATGTGTTACACGACGTTTCCTTGGCCGTTGAGCCAGGGCAGACGGTTGCGTTGGTTGGTCACACTGGTTCCGGTAAATCTTCAACGATAAATGTTTTGATGCGGTTTTATGAATTTGGTTCGGGCCAAGTTTTGATAGATGATCGTGACATTCGCGATTACAGTATGACTGAATTGCGTCAACGATTTGGGCTCGTTCTTCAGGATTCGTTTATGTTTTACGGCGACATCGCCTCAAACATCCGCATGTTTGATGACAATATCAGTGATCAACAAGTTGAAGATGCCGCACGTTTTGTGTCGGCAGATCGTTTTATTGACCAATTGCCTGATAAATATCATGCTCGTGTCATTGAACGTGGCGCCAGCTATTCTGGTGGTCAGCGACAATTGTTGTCGTTTGCACGCACGGTAGCACATAATCCAAAGGTGCTTATCTTGGATGAGGCAACGGCCGACATCGATACAGAAACTGAAGCACTCATTCAAGATGGTCTTCAAAAACTGCAAAGTGGACGGACCACGATTGCAATTGCGCACCGGCTGTCAACGATTAGAAATGCTGATCAGATTTTGGTACTGGATCAAGGTCGAATTGTTGAGCGAGGCACGCATGATGATTTGCTGGCTAAGCGCGGGCGTTACTACGACATGTATCGGTTGCAAACAGCAGTTGATGCAGATCAACGTGAGGCACTTCTTAATAGTGAAGAAGATGATTCCAGTGCTTAAGTGAAGGAATGACTGAGACTACGCGTTGGATAGGCAAAAATAAAGGTGTACTGACGATTCCAAAGCTGGAGTCGTCAGTACACCTTTTTAATGACAATGATTATGCTGTGTTTGGTTAATTATGATTTACGGTTGTTGTGGACTTCTGGTTTAGTTAACTCTGCCAAATGTTCAGCTTCGACTTTTTCTTTGGTTTTCTCTGCGGCTTGTTTTTGTTGATATTCTTCATAGAGCTTTTGATTTGGATCCACATAGTGGAAGGACGGATCAATTTCTTTATCCAAAGCATCAAAGGCGGCTTGCATTTGTTGATCAATTTGTTGTTGACCGGCATCATCTGTTTTGAATTTGCGGTCGATATAAATCGGTTCACCGAAACTGATTTTGACACGTTTGCGACTGAATAATCCCATAAATGTCAATGGCCCTTGATAAACAGTAGGAACCAAGGGAACACCAGCAAGCTTAGCGATGACTGTGGCGCCACCTTTCATTTCACTGGAATGACGAGTGCCAGAAGGAAAGATGATGGTCGACAGTTCACCTTGTTTTAGAATCTTGACAGGGGTCTTGATGGCTGAAGGGCCTGGGTGATCCCGGTCTACCGGATAGGCATTGGCATGGTTGAGCACAAAACGGATGATTGGATTTTTGAAGAGTTCCTTTTTGGTCATGAACGAGAATTTTCGAGGTGATGCGGCTAGAGCGTAATAAATTGGATCAAACCAAGTTCGGTGCGGCCCCACAAGAATGTAGGTTCCTTCTGGCAAACGGTCTTTATGTGTGATTTTTGGTCGCCCGTTGACGATTAATAGGATAATGCGGGCGACAACACGAATAAATGAATAGAACAAGGCGGTGCCTCCGAGTCTTAAATGTTTTTAAAAATAGATAATCTAAAAAGCTGATAATTTATTGTGATTGACGTTTCCCGAATGTCGAAACATTGGCCTTAGTTTAAAAAATAAGTTGAAATTCGTCAACCCTGTTGATCACTGACATAAACAAAGCTGGTCGCCATGGTATTTGGAAATCTACTTGCATTTGCTAGGCTAGACCATAATAATTCTGATAAGAGTATGACGAAGATGACCTTAGAATGCAAGGTTGAAACAGTCTGTGAAAGAAGTGAACACATTAATGGAACCGAACTTACTGCCAGATGAACGAATTGACCAGTTATATGGTGCCGATATTAAAATTATTCAAAGTAAAACCGTTTTTTCATTTTCACTAGATGCGGTTCTATTAGCTGATTTTGCCAATCCCGACAGAACCAGGCGAGGATTAACCGTCGATTTATGTGCGGGCAACGGGGCGGTCGGTTTGTTTTTCAGTCCTAAAACAAAAGGGCCAATAAAAATGGTTGAGATTCAACCACGTCTAGCCGATATGGCTCGGCGCTCAGTTAGTCTTAATGGTTTGACTACACGGGCGGAAGTTCTGACAATGGATCTTAAAGATGTGACGACGGTTATTCGTCCTGATTCGGCTGCGATTGTGACCTGTAATCCACCTTATTTCGTTGATGCACCAACATCTCAAAAAAATCCCAATGAACATTACGCCATTGCAAGGCATGAGCTGACGACAACGTTAGCAGATGTGATTAACGCGGCCTCAGGATTGCTGAAAATGACCGGTCACGCGTATTTTGTGTTCCGACCAGATCGTTTTTTGGAAATGATGACGTTGTTACAGGCGGCTCGTTTGGCACCCAAACGGTTGCAGTTTGTGTACCCAAAACCAGGGCGCGAAGCCAATATGTTCCTAGTGGATGCTATCAAAGACGGCAAAACAAATGGTTTAAAAGTATTACCACCGTTGACTGTTGCAGACAACGAAGGTAACTATGTTGGTCATGTGCGTGAATTGCTTTACGGAAACGAGGCGCAATAATAGTGTCAAAGCCTTATTATTTTTATGTGCTACTTTGTGCCGACAACACGCTGTACGGTGGCTTTACAGACGATGTTGGCCGACGCTTTGCAACTCATCAGGCTGGCAAGGGAGCCAAGTACACACGACCAGCATTTCGTCATCCGTTAAAAATGATTTATGCACAGGCGTTTGAAGATAAATCTAGCGCGCTAAAGGCTGAGTATGCATTTAAACATCAACCGCGAGCCAAAAAAATTGCTTTCCTTCAGGATCATCATGCCAACCCATTTGAAAATAATGATTAGTAATTAGCGAGGTTGTCCAGTTGTGTCATTAAAAGGTGGTGATTGTGTGCCATTCTTTCAGCGAAGATGGGGCTAGTTTTGTGCTAAGCTAAATTGGTATTCAAAAATTGAAATAGTTGTCAATTTTACTTGGAGGAATAAACGTTATGAAAATTCTAGCTTATGGCGTACGGGATGACGAAAGGCCTTACTTTAAAACTTGGCAGGCAGCACATCCAGAAGTAACTGTTTCGTTGACACCGGCTATTTTAGATGAACATTCCGTTGATGAGGCCGCTGGTTGTGATGGGATTAGCATTTTACAAACGGATCCAGTAGGGCCAGCGATATTTGAACGACTGGTCAAAGAAAATGTGCGAGCAGTGTCGTCGCGAATCGTGGGCGCGGACGCTATGGCGCTCGATACTGCAAAAAAATTAGGAATTAAGGTGACTAATGTGCCTGCCTATTCTCCAGCGGCAATTGCGGAATTCACGGTTAGCCAGTTATTGCAGTTGTTGCGCAACACGCGTCGTTTTGAAGCTAAAATTCACGCTCAGGATTTCCGCTGGGCACCAGATGTCTCACAGGAATTGAATCAGCAAACGGTCGGTGTGATCGGCACTGGCAGAATTGGGCGTGCGGCAATTAAAATATACCGTGGCTTTGGCGCGAAAGTCGTTGCTTACGATGTTTACCATAATGCCGAATTGGAAAAAGAGGGCGTCTATGTTGACTCATTGGCCGAGTTATATCAGGCCAGCACCGTGATTACATTACATGCGCCAGCAACCAAAGATGATTTTCATATGCTGGATCAGGATGCTTTTGCCCAGATGAATGACGGTGTTTGGATCGTTAACGCAGGACGTGGCACGTTGATTGACAGTCAGGCGCTGATTACAGCGTTGGATAGTGGTAAGGTCGCAGGCGCCGCCTTAGATACTTATGAAAAGGAACTGCCCATTTTTAACCACGATTTAAGAAATCAACAAATTGATGATCCAACCTTCAACAATTTGTTTGCTCGCGAGAACGTTTTAATGACGCCTCACATTGCTTTTTATACAAATGTGGCCGTAAAAAACATGGTGACCGTTTCTCTCGATCACAACTTGAGTTTGATTCAAACAGGTGTCTCTGAAGATCAGGTGATTTAATGCTTGTCACAGCACTTGGCGTTTGGTATACTAATTGTCGGTTCAAAACCAATTCACACCTAGCGTGATGCGCAAATCGGTGCTCAGGGATGAGTGATCTGTGCAAATGAGCGTTGGGGAGGAAAAACATTATATTTTGGAGGATTTAACACATGGCTGTTATTTCTATGAAGCAATTGCTTGAAGCTGGTGTCCACTTCGGTCACCAAACACGTCGTTGGAACCCAAAGATGAAGCGTTACATTTTTACTGAACGTAACGGTATTTACATCATTGACTTGCAAAAGACGGTTAAGATGGCTGACGTTGCCTACAACTTTGTTAAGGATGAAGCTGCTAAGGGTTCAAACATTTTATTTGTTGGAACTAAGAAGCAAGCTCAAGACTCAATCGAAGAAGAAGCCACTCGTGCCGGTATGTACTACGTTAACCACCGTTGGCTTGGTGGTACGTTGACTAACTGGAACACCATTCAAACACGGATCAAGCGTTTGAAGGACTTAAAGAAGATGGACGAAGACGGTACTTTTGATCGTCTGCCAAAGAAGGAAGTTGCTTTGTTGACTAAGCAACGTGAAAAGCTTGAAAAGTTCCTTGGCGGTATCGAAGATATGCCTGGTATTCCTGATGTTATGTTCATCGTTGACCCTCGTAAGGAACAAATCGCTGTTCAAGAAGCACACAAATTGAACATTCCGATTGTTGCCATGGTTGACACGAACACTGACCCAGACGACATTGACTACATCATTCCTTCAAACGATGATGCTATCCGTGCCATCCGTTTGATCTCTTCGAAGATGGCTGATGCTGTTATCGAAGGCCGCCAAGGTGAAGACCAAGGCGCTGACGATCAACAACAAGCCGCTGCAAAGGGCGATTCGATGGAAGACATCGTTGATGCTGTTGAAGGCGACAACAAGCAAAAAAACAACTAAGCGATAAAACCTTAGGCTGTCTATCAGTTGAGACCGTTGTGGCCTGAGATTGATAGGCAGTCTTTTTCTCAAATTACTAAGTTTATTAAAAATTATGAGGAGGCCATACTAAGATGGCAGTTACAGCAGCTCAAGTTAAAGCATTACGTGAAAAAACCGGTGTTGGTATCATGGACGCTAAGAAGGCATTAGTTGCCACTGATGGTGATGAAGCCAAGGCTTTAGACTTCCTACGTGAAAAGGGTATCGCCAAGGCAGAAAAGAAGAGTGACCGCATTGCTGCTGAAGGGTTAACCGAAGTTGCTATTCATGGCAACAAGGCAGCAATTGTTGAATTAAACTCAGAAACAGACTTTGTTGCTTCAAACGACACGTTCAAAGATCTGTTACAAACAGTTAGTGACCAAATTGCTTTGGAAGAACCTGCTACTGTTGAAGAAGCTTTGAAGTTGAAAGCTAATGACAGCGAAACGTTAAGCGATGCAATCATCTCTGCTACACAAGTAACAGGTGAAAAGATTAGTTTGCGCCGGTTCCAGGTCGTTGATAAGAATGATGACCAAGTATTTGGTTCATACCTACACATGGGTGGTTCAATTGCTTCTTTGGTTGTTCTTGAAGGTGGCGACGCCGAAACAGCTAAGGATGTTGCGATGCACGTCGCTGCAATCAACCCAGAATATGTTGACCGGACTGATGTACCGGCTGACCGTTTGAACCATGAAAAGGATGTTCTTTCTAAAGAAGACGATCTTGCTGGCAAGCCAGACAACATCAAAGAAAAAATGATCGATGGTCGTTTGAACAAGTGGTTGGCTGAAATTTCATTGAATGATCAACCATTCGTTAAGGACGGCGATCAAACTGTTGACCAGTACGTTTCCTCGAAGAACGCCAAGGTTGTTTCATTCGTTCGTTACCAAGTCGGTGAAGGCATGGAAAAGAAGAGCGATGACTTCGTTGACGAAGTTATGGGTCAAATCAAGTAATTAAACCAGGGCGTACGTTATGTGCGCCTTTTTTGTAGAATGAGACGCCCACATGGGATCTGACAAGGAGGATGTTGGTCTAATGGCTGATGTAAAATACAAACGTGTAATGTTAAAGTTGAGCGGTGAAGCACTGGCCGGTGAACAAGGATTCGGAATCTATCCGCCAAAGATTAAAACCGTTGCTGAAGAACTAAGAGAGGTTTATGCCCTTGGTGTGCAGATTGCAATTGTTGTCGGTGGCGGTAACATTTGGCGAGGTGAAGCAGGATCTGAAATGGGCATGGAACGCGCCCAAGCTGATTACGTCGGTATGCTGGCAACTATTATGAACGCCTTGGCTTTACAAGACAGTTTGGAAAGCTTAGATGTACCAACACGTGTCCAGACTTCTATTGAAATGCGCCAGATTGCAGAACCTTACATTCGTCGGAAGGCGGTTCGTCATTTAGAAAAGGATCGGGTCGTGATTTTTGCCGGTGGAACTGGTTCACCATACTTTTCAACAGATACGACCGCTGCTTTACGAGCAGCTGAAATCAATGCAGATGCTATTCTCATGGCTAAAAATGGCACGGACGGTATTTATTCGGCCGATCCGAATGTAGATCCTGATGCAGTCAAGTACGATTCTTTGACTCACTTGGATATTATCAACAAGGGTCTTCATGTTATGGATACAACAGCAACGTCGTTGTCAATGGATAATAATATTCCACTGGTCGTCTTTAACTTCAACGAACCTGGCAATGTTTTGAAGGTTGTTAAGGGTGAAAATATTGGGACAACTGTTAGGGGGAAATAAAATGGCTGTTAATGAACCGATTTTAAAAGATGCACAAGAACGGATGAGTAAGGCTGGTGATGCGCTGTCACGTGAGCTTGGCAATATTCGTGCAGGCCGTGCAAACGCAGGCTTGCTCGCTGATATTAAGGCGGATTATTATGGCGCGCCAACACCGATTAATCAAATGGCTTCCATCACGATTCCGGAAGCGCGTGTCTTATTAATAACACCATTTGATAAAAGTAGTTTGGATGCTATTGAACACGCAATTTTGACTTCTGATTTGGGAATTAATCCAGCTAACGATGGTAACGCTATCCGGCTGGTTATTCCGCAATTGACTGAAGAAAGCCGGAAAGACTTGGTTAAACAAGTTCATGGTAAGGCTGAAGAAGCTAAAGTTGCCGTTCGTAATGTTCGTCGAGATGCAATGGATTCATTAAAAAAAGGTCACAAAAATGGTGACTTTACAGATGATCAGTTGCACGATCTTGAAGAACAAGCTCAAAAAATTACGGATGCTGGCATTAAGAATGTTGAAAATATCGCCAGTGACAAAGAGAAAGAATTAATGACTATCTAGTTACGGCTCTGGATATTTTTTGTCATATGGTAGATTGCAAATTTAATCCGAATTTTTGGACAAATTTGTCAGCATGATCTGATAAGGTGTTTGCCAGTCAAGTATTTTAAGTGGTCTCTGATTTCGATTTTAATTCGTTCGGAATAGGTTATACTAGACAAAAGATCAGCTCCTAAAAGATGGGTTTGTGGTAAACACCATTTTAAAGGAAGCTGATCTTTTTTGTCCGAACAGCGTTCGGATTAATTTTACAATCTATCATATAAGCGATTGTGATTGGAAATTTGTTTTTCCAGTCACAGTCGTTTTTTTATTTAAGGTGACAATTTACTAATGAGTGCTGACTGTGGCCAGTTTTACCAGTTACGTTAAAGTGATACAATGCCGAGGTAGATATTTAAGACAATGATTATTGTTTGGCGACCATACATAATGGTTGTCTGTCCCATCAACCGGGCACGTTTCGTCATTTTTTAGAAGGTCACTGCGTTTATTTCGCTGTGTTTTAATGTAATGACTGGGTGTTTTTGTTAAACTAGAAAGACGTAGAATTGAAAGGTGGACGTTGTTTTGTTTGGACGAAAAAAGACTGTGGCACCTGAAACTTCGCCAAGTGATCTCGATGAGACACGCATTCCTAAGCACGTTGCCATCATCATGGATGGTAACGGACGATGGGCTCAGAAGCGACATTTACCACGTGTGGCAGGCCACAAGGAAGGCATGAATGCTGTTAAAAAGGTGACCATTGCGGCTAGTCATTTAGGTATTAAGGTGCTAACACTGTATGCTTTTTCAACAGAAAATTGGAAACGTTCAGAGAATGAAGTTAACTATCTTATGCAACTGCCAGTCGATTTTTTTGACACTTTTGTACCCGACTTGGTTAAAGAAAATGTGCGGGTTAATGTTATGGGATATACGGATCAGCTTCCGAAAAAAACCCAAACAGCTGTTAACAATGCGATTGCGGATACCGCGCACTGTACCGGCATGATTTTAAATTTTGCACTTAACTATGGCGGACAAGCGGAAATCGTGACGGCTATCCAAAAAATTGCGCAAAGAGTTGCTGACGGGGACCAACAGGTTGCGGACATTACTACGGAAACCGTTGATCAGGCTTTAATGACGGCTCCACTTGCACCATACAATAACCCTGATTTGCTAATTCGAACTAGTGGAGAAGAACGAATTTCGAATTTTTTGCTTTGGCAAATTGCTTATAGCGAATTGGTATTTACAGAAGGGTATTGGCCTGATTTTGACGACACAGAATTGCGTCGCTGTATTGGGCAATTTCAACAACGTGACCGTCGCTTCGGTGGCGTCAAACAACAAAAAAATAAATAAGAGTTTGTGACGGGCTAAGGCTTGTCCAGAAGTGAGGAGTTTCATATGCGTACTCGTGTCATTACCGCCGTTGTGGCGTTATTGATTTTTATTCCAGTGATTGTCTATGGTGGTTGGCTAATTCAATTGGCAGCTATTGTCCTTGGCGCTGTGGCGTTAGGCGAAGTGCTAGTCATGAAAAAGAAGTTGGTCGTGTCTGCGGAAGCGATTATTAGTTTTCTGGGGTTACTTGTGCTACTGGCCCCACAGAGCTGGTTGGCATTTTTGCCTGCTAACCTCAATCGCGAATTTTTATTCTTTATTTTCGTGATGCTGTTGCTGTTACATACTGTATTCACGCGCAACCATTTTTCGTTTGATGACGCTGGTGTGTTGACACTTGCAATGTTGTACATTGGCATGGGCTTTTACTACTTTGTTGCTGCTAGAAATACTGGTCTGTCCACACTGTTTTACATTTTGTTTGTTATCTGGACGACAGATTCGGGTGCTTATATGATTGGGCGTAAATTAGGTCGGCACAAATTGGCTCCCCAAATATCGCCCAACAAAACATGGGAAGGTTCCATTGGTGGCACGATTGTGGCCGTCATTGTCGGTAGCGTTTGGGTTGCCTTTTTCCCACAACACTTTAGTTTGCCGATAATGGTCGGTCTGACACTGATTTACAGTGTTTGTGGTCAACTGGGTGATTTAGTTGAATCATCTCTTAAACGTTTTTATGGTGTGAAGGATTCTGGCAAAATCTTACCAGGTCATGGTGGTATTTTGGATCGCTTTGACAGTTTGTTGTTTGTGTTACCTATTCTACATTTGACGGGATTGATTTAGGCACAAGTATTTGATTCAGAAAAATAGATGTTCAAACTTCTGGCTGTTCTTTTTTTTAGAAATAGTAGTCAGGTCAAGTGAAAGGATCCTATGTGAATGGTAAAAACAATTGTTGCCTTTATTATTGTTTTTGGAATTTTAGTGGTCGTACATGAGTTTGGCCACTTTTATTTTGCCAAACGGTCAGGTATTCTTGTGCGTGAATTTTCAATTGGAATGGGGCCCAAAATTTTTTGGACACGCAAAAATGGCACATTGTATACCATCCGAATTTTGCCCTTAGGGGGTTACGTTCGAATGGCCGGTGCCGCCGAAGATGAGGATGATCAACTTCAACCGGGAACGCCAATCAGCATCATGATGGGCGATTCCGGTAAAGTTACCAGAATTAATGCTAGTGATCAAACGACACTATTTAATGGCATTCCTGTCATTGTGACAGAGTCTGATTTAGTGGATCAACTTGTCATTAAAGGTTATGAAAATGGTGACGAAAGCGTCGTTAAAACGTATGCAGTGGAGCATGATGCGACCATCATTGAAAAAGATAGCACAGAGGTGTTGATTGCACCGCGTGACGTCCAATTTCAGTCTGCTACGTTGTGGCATCGTATTTTAACTAACTTTGCGGGGCCACTGAATAATTTTATTCTGGCGTGGTTGGTCTTTGCCATTATGGGATTCGCCATGGGCGGTGTTGCTAGTAATAGCAATGCGATTTCAGGGGTGTTAGCAAACACGCCGGCTCAATCGGCTGGCCTAAAATCGGGTGACCGAATCGTTAGCGTTAACGATAAAGACACTAATAACTGGACGGCTGTAACAAGCGCTATTACTAGTGATACCCACGGTGACATCACACTTGGGATTAAGCGTGGTCAAAAGACAGTTAAGCATGTCAAAATAACGCCGCAGGTAAAAACTGTTTCTGGCAGTAAAACGCGGACTGTCGGCATTAAACGTGGAATCGATACCGGCTTTTTTGCCAAGTTATTTGGTGGGTTCTGGAACACGACTGTGCTGTTATTTGCGGCGCTCGGTCATTTGTTCACGCATTTCAGTCTCAACGACCTTGGCGGACCAGTGGCGATTTATGCGAATACGGCCACAGCTACACAGGCTGGTTGGAGTGGCATTCTCTACTGGCTCGGTTTCTTATCGTTAAATTTGGGAATCGTCAACTTGTTGCCAATTCCCGCGCTCGACGGTGGTAAACTGGTTTTAAACGTCATTGAAGCAATTCGACGTAAACCATTGTCACAACAAACTGAAGGTGTCGTCACAATCATCGGATTTGGTTTTGTTTTGTTCTTGATGATTCTAGTCACATGGAATGACATCATGCGCTATTTTGTTCACTAAAACGACTGACAATGGTCGTTAACTTTTGGAAGATTGAGGAGAATTAATCGATGAAACAAAGTAAAATGCTAATTCCGACGTTGAAAGAAACGCCGAGTGATGCGGAGGCCTTGAGCCATCAAATGATGTTGCGGGCGGGGTATATTCGACCAGTTGTTGCTGGTGTTTATGCTTACCTGCCACTGGCTTTCCAAGTGTTAACAAACGTGGAAACAATCGTTCGTGAAGAAATGGCTAAGATTGATGCCGTTGAAATGCTAGCGCCAGCGTTACTGCCAGCGGATCTTTGGAAGCAGTCGGGCCGTTATGACACGTACGGTCAGACGATGTATAAGTTGAAGGATCGTCATGAACGTGATTTGATCCTTGGCCCAACCCATGAAGAAACCTTTACAAGCTTTATTCGAGATGAAGTTAAGTCGTACAAGCGGCTACCACTGGTTATGTACCAAATTCAACAAAAGTATCGTGATGAGGATCGTCCTCGTTATGGACTGCTGCGGGGTCGTGAATTCCTGATGTTGGATGTTTATTCATTCCATAGCGATGCTGAAAGCTTGGACCGTGTTTTCAAACAGATGGAAGTTGCCTTTCGAAATGTCTTTAACCGTTGCGGTCTGAACTACCGTGAAATTCTGGCGGATTCTGGTGCGATGGGTGGTAAGGAGTCGCGCGAGTTTAATGCCATTGCGCCAGTTGGTGAAGATACGATTGCTTATTCCGACAGTAGTGATTACGCTGCTAACTTGGAAACGGCAACAAGTCTTTATGTGCCGAAGAAGTCACATGAAGAGCCTCGCGAGTTAGAAAAAATCGCCACTCCTGGCGAAAAAACTATCGATGCGATTGCTAAACGTCTTGATATCGACACAACTAAGACATTGAAAACCATGTTGTACATGGCTGATGGCGAGCCATTGGTTGCCTTGATTCGTGGTGATCATGGAGTTAATGACACTAAGCTAAAAAATGTTGCCGATGCAACTGACTTAGAGATGGCAACTACGGAACAAGCTGAGCAGTACTTAGGTGCAGATTTTGGCTCCCTAGGTCCCGTTGGTGTCAGTGAAGACATTAAAATTATTGCTGACCAGGATGTTGCTGATCTTATGAACATGCCGGTTGGTGCCAATGAAAATGGTTTCCACTATCTGAATGCAAACTTGAACCGCGATTTCCGTGTTGATGAGTTTGCAGACATTCGCTTGGTTCAGGAAGGCGATGTTTCTCCTGATGGCGAAGGCGTCTTGAAGTTTAACCGTGGTATTGAAATTGGTCACGTGTTTAAATTAGGGACTCGTTATTCTGAGTCACTTGGTGCTCAGGTTCTTGATGAAAACGGTCGTCAAAAAGATGTGATCATGGGTTCCTACGGGATTGGTGTGAGTCGGTTACTGTCTGCAATTGCTGAACAGACGGCTGATGAAAACGGTCTTGCATGGCCTAAAGCCATTGCGCCATTTGACATTCACTTAATTCCCGTTAACATCAAAAATGATGAACAACGTGAATTGACTGATGAACTTGAAACCTCTCTAACCGATGCCGGTTACAAGGTATTGGTTGATGATCGAACTGAACGTGCCGGTGTTAAATTTGCCGATTCCGATTTAATCGGTTTGCCATTGCGAGTTACTGTTGGGAAAAAGGCCGCGGACGGTATTGTAGAAATCAAACTGCGTAAGACTGGTGAAACGGTTGAAGTCCGCAAAGAAGAGTTAACTGAAACTGTGGCTATTCTTTTCAAGGGCATTGACTAACGCTATTCTTTTGAAATTAAAACGTTACTGATAACAAGTCGAACCTTTAGGGTATTTCCCATCAGGGTTCGACTTGTGTGCACTGTACTGAAAAACGATTATTTTATAATTGGCTACTTAAGAACATTCATGTGGGGAGGCCGCATTTCGTGGCGTTAAATCAACACGAGCTTTTTATTAAATTACTAGACCAACTAAATCTCGAGTCCCAGGCGAACGACGCAGCATTTGCGAACGCGCAGATTACAGATATGGTTGTTCATGAGCAGAGTCGGACTTGGAGTTTTGGCTTTCACTTTGACCACATTCTGCCGTTTGAAACGTTTATGAACTTTTCACAACGGCTTACCCAAGCGTTTGATGAGATTGCGACGGTAAACTTTCATATCGCCTCAAGTGACACACAGGCTGAAATTGAAACGATTGCACGGTACTGGACGTGGGCAGTTAGTCACAGCGGATTGAATGAGCAGTTTGCACGACAATTGTGTGAAGGAACTGCGCCAACTATGGACGGCGACCGAGTAATTATTACAGTGCCCAATCAAGTTGTTTCAGATTTTCTTAGCGGTGATACATTGACTGCTTTGGTCGCAACGTATCAGCGCTTAGGTTTTCCAGAATTGTCGTTTGCAACGACAGTTGATGAAGCTGCCTCAGCACAACAACTTGCTGATTTTCAAGCAGCTAAGGAAAAACGAGATGAAGAAATGGTCACCAAGGCGGCCGCTGTCATTGCCAAAAACAAGGCTGAACATTCTTCTGCGCCAACGGTAAACGGCCCGGTTAGTATGGGTCGAAAAATTAAAGATGATGAACCAATTCGCCGAATGGATGAAATTACCGAAGAAGAACGTAGTGTGACCGTTGAAGGGTACGTGTTCGCAAAAGAGATTAGAGTGCTTCGGTCGGGTCGGCAATTATTGACAATAAAGATCACTGATTATACCTCTTCTTTCATTGTGAAGAAGTTTTCACGGAATGAAGATGACGAAGCTAATTTTGCGGCCATTCCTGAAAAGGCGTGGGTTAAAGTTCGCGGTTCTGTTCAGGAAGATAACTTCTCACGAGACTTAGCCATTATCGCCAACGATTTGCAGGTGGTTTCTCATACCGAACGAGAAGACACTGCGCCTGAAGATGGTAAACGGGTAGAGTTGCACCTCCATACTCAGATGAGCACGATGGATGCTACGAATAACATTGCTGATTTTGTCAGTCGAGCCGCAAAATGGGGACACAAGGCGATTGCAATCACTGATCACGCGGGTGTTCAAGGCTTCCCGGCAGCTTTTAAGGCCGCTGAAAAGGCAGGCATTAAGATGCTGTATGGCGTTGAGGTTAACCTGGTTGATGATGGTGAGCCAATTGGAATCAATGACGCACATGAGGTGCTAAAAGGTCACGAATACGTGGTGTTTGACGTTGAAACGACTGGCCTTTCAGCCATTTACGATAAAGTTATCGAGCTTTCTGCCGTTAAAATGCAGGATGGTAACGTCATTGATCAGTTCGAGGAATTCATTGACCCCGGTTTTCACTTGTCAGATACGACCACTAACTTAACGAGTATTACGGATGATATGGTGGCAGGGTCTAAGACTGAAGAAGAAGTCTTTAAAATGTTCCGCGATTGGTATGGCGACGATATTTTGGTCGGGCATAACGTGACATTTGATGTCGGTTTTATGAACACTGGTTATGTGCGTCATGATATGCCAGAAATCGATAATCCGATTATTGATACCTTAACGCTGGCACGGTTTTTATATCCGACGTTAAAGGGTTACCGTCTGAATACACTAGCCAAAAAATTCAATGTTTCATTGGAACATCATCACCGTGCCATCTTTGATGCTGAGTCAACGGGTCATTTAGCCATGATTTTCTTGAAAGATGCAGAAGAACGCTATGGCATTGTTTATCATGATCAGTTGAATGAACACATGAGTGACAATGACGCGTACAAACATGCGCGACCGTTTCACGCAACTGTGATTGCAAAAACACAGGCTGGCCTGAAGAACTTATTTAAACTTGTTTCGCTGTCGAATGTGAAATATTTCTACCGGGTACCCCGTGTCCCGCGGAGTGAACTAAATCGTTTACGCGAAGGGCTTATCGTTGGCTCAGCGTGTTCCTCTGGTGAAGTATTTGAAGCGGCCATGCAAAAGGGGAAAGCCGAAGCACTCAAACGAGCAAAATACTACGATTATTTGGAAGTTCAACCCAAACCGGTTTACAAACCCTTAATCGAGGGTGAGTTAATTCACGACAATGCAAAACTTGAGGCGATCATTAAGTCATTGGTTGAAATCGCTCATGAATTGGATAAACCGATTGCGGCGACAGGGGATGTTCATTACTTGGATCCTCATGATGCCATTTATCGGAAAATCCTCATTAGTTCGCAAGGTGGCGCTAATCCGCTTAATCGTCATTCCTTACCAGATGTTCATTTCCGTTCTACTGACGAAATGTTGTCAGAATTTAGTTTCCTAGGGGACGATTTGGCACAGGAATTGGTTGTTACCAATCCGAATAAAATCGTTGATATGGTCGAAGACGTGCACCCACTGAAAGATAAGCTGTACACGCCAAGAATGGCCGGTGCGGAGGATGAAATCCGTGAACGGACAATGGACACGGCTCATGAACTATACGGTGACCCATTACCAGATATCGTGCAAAAACGTGTTGACCGTGAACTAAAGTCGATTATTGGAAACGGGTTCTCTGTTATTTATCTGATTGCACAACGGTTAGTGCATAAATCTAACAAGGACGGGTACTTGGTTGGCTCCCGTGGGTCGGTTGGCTCATCCGTTGTAGCAACGTTTGCCGGTATTACGGAAGTCAATCCACTGGCACCTCATTATCTGTGTCCCAACCCAGAATGTAAGTACAGCGAGTTCTTTACGCATGGTGAATACAGTTCTGGTTATGATTTACCAGACAAGAACTGTCCTAAATGTGGAACGCTGCTTAAGAAAAATGGACAGAACATTCCGTTTGAAACATTCCTTGGATTTAAAGGAAACAAGGTTCCAGATATTGATTTGAACTTCTCCGGAGACTATCAACCCATTGCGCATAACTATACTAAAGTTATGTTCGGTGAGGACAATGTATATCGCGCGGGGACGATTGGAACGGTTGCCGATAAGACCGCTTATGGTTACGTTAAGGCTTATGAACGTGATCACGACGTTACTTTCCGCCAAGCTGAAATTGACCGTTTGTCCAGTGGCGCCACGGGTGTCAAACGAACGACGGGGCAACATCCGGCTGGGATTATCATCGTGCCGGATTACATGGATATTTACGATTTCACACCTATTCAATACCCTGCCGATGATCAAGATGCTGCTTGGCAGACAACTCACTTCGATTTCCATTCGATTCATGACAATATTTTGAAAATGGATATTCTGGGACATGATGATCCCACGATGATCCGGACATTACAAGATTTGTCAGGTATCGACCCAAAAACAATTCCCACAGACGATCCTGGTGTGATGGGGCTGTTCTCTGGCACAGAGGTGCTAGGCGTTACAGAAGAACAAATCTTCAGTAAAACAGGAACACTGGGCATTCCTGAATTCGGAACCCGGTTTGTTCGAGGGATGCTTGAAGAAACGCATCCGAAAAACTATTCTGAATTGCTACAAATTTCAGGCCTGTCACATGGGACTGACGTTTGGCTGGGTAATGCGGAAGAATTGATTAAAGATGGCACGGCGACAATTGCTAACGTGATTGGTTGTCGTGATAACATCATGACCGACTTGATCAACTACGGGTTGGATTCAGAAATGTCATTCCAGATTATGGAATCTGTGCGTCATGGTCGCGGGATTCCTGATGAATGGCAAGCAGCTATGCGGGAGTCGAATGTGCCACAGTGGTACATTGATTCCTGTCTAAAAATCAAGTACATGTTCCCAAGGGCGCATGCCTCTGCCTATATTTTGATGGCGTTGCGAGTGGCTTACTTTAAGGTTTACTTCCCGATGTTGTATTACGCTGCTTACTTTTCTGTTCGTGCTGATGATTTTGATCTAGTTGCCATGTCGCGTGGTAAAAATGCGGTTAAGGCATCGATGAAAACTATTATGGACAAAGGCAACGATGCATCGACTAAGGAAAAGAGCTTGTTAACGGTGCTTGAATTGGCTAACGAAATGATGGAGCGTGGCTTTAAGTTCAAGATGATCGATGTTGAACGTTCGGATGCGCAGAGCTGGTTGATTGACGGAGACTCATTGATTGCTCCGTTCAATGCAGTTCCCGGTTTGGGCGATAACGTTGCTAAACAGATTGTGGCGGCTCGTGAAGAAAAGCCATTCCTGTCCAAAGAAGATCTAAGCAAACGTGGTAAAGTTTCTGCTACGATTATTGATTTTCTGACTGAGAACCATGTGTTAGATGATTTGCCAGACGAAAATCAGCTGAGCCTATTTTAATGTCTGAACGGACCAGTCAGTGTTTCATCTGTCAAAATTCGAACTGAGTGTGGCCGTGACAATTCCTTACTTAGAGCAAATGAGGCTGATGTCATCTTGTTTCTAAAATTTTGAAAAACTTCAACTTCATGATCAATCCAAATATGCCCTATTCCTGAATTTGAGGAATAGGGCATATTTTACGACTAGCCATGTTCAACGCGAACGCATATCGGATCTTGTTTCGTTCTTTTGATGTTCAGTTCAGTAATGATTATCGTAGGTTGCTTGTCAGCAGTTTGCTTTGGTTAAGGGTGGCCTTATGTTCAAAACGTTCTACTTCGTCGAACTTTACATTGTGTTTATCATACCAACGCTTGACAGTGTCTGTTTGGTCAGCAAAAAGGGGCGGTAGCGACAGTTGTTGACCCATAGTGGAGGCTGGTTCTTCCAATGCAAAACCAGGCGCAGTAGTTGCTAATTCGATTCGGTTATCGGAGGGGTCACGAACATAAATACTTTGAAACCAGCCCCGGTCACGATAAAGTTCAATGTCCAAACCGAGTGATTGTGCCCGTCTGTAATAACGAAACAGTGTTGATTGATCCGGAACTTGTAGTGCGATGTGATCAACGCTGCCGCGGCCCATTCGCGAGCGGTGTTTTGAATCAGGCGCTGATGTTAGGGTGATGGCTGCGCCGCTCGATGGAAGGGGGATTTGATGATTAAAGTCGTTGAGCCCCAGCCAATCCTGATAGAAGGTGACTGTTTCTGAATAATTAACATAGTCAATATTGGTTCCAAGCAGACCCACTATTTGATTCTCCACGGGAACATCATTTGGCACCTGTTGCCGCTCCGTTAATTGACGATCCACTTCGACAAAGGTTAACAAAACACCATCCGGATCTGTGACTATTAACCCACTAGCGCTGAGCTGTGGATGAAAGTTGGCCGCCTCAAGCCGCTTTTGCCAATAGGACGTCGTGTTTCGAGGGATGCCGATCCGGATGCCTGTTAGTCCGTGGTTTGCTTCTTGACGTTGGCCTAAGCGGTCTAAAACAAAAAAGGTGATCACGCTGCCAGGCTCGCCCAAATTATTACCGTAATAAAGGTGTCTAATATGAACGGCTTCTTGATTGACGGAATTTTTAACGAGTCTAAGACCGAGTACTTGAATGTAAAATTGTGCATTAACGGAAGCATTACCGGTCAGTAATGAAATATGATGTGGCGAAAAAAGCATGATACCCCTCCTCAATATCAGTTGAACTTGATCATATTTTATACCGAACACGCTCAAAATGCTTGGATTGGTGCCGTTGGTTGTGTTTTTGGCGCTGGGATGCTATACTATGACATGTAATTTAAGACTCTTAATCTAAGAGTGAGCCATTCGTGGCTCGCTCTTTTTTCAGGGCTAAATGAGGAGGTGGAAAACTTGAGCAGTGTGACAGAAACGGTTACCCAGATGGTTCAGCCCATCGTTGACGAACATCATTTTCAGCTTGTGGATGTTGAATTTGTCAAGGAGGGTAAAAGCTGGTATTTGCGCGTCTACGTGGACAAACAAGGCGGTATTACCATTGATGACTGTGTCATCGTGAATGATGCTCTGAGTGCGGAGCTTGATGCCGCTGACCCAGATCCCATTCCCCAAGCTTACTATTTAGAAGTTTCCTCGCCAGGCGCGGAACGGCCACTTAAAAAAGAAGCCGATTTTGAAAGCGCAGTTAATCAGTACATTCACATTTCACTGTATCAACCGATTAACAAAGTGAAGGTGTTTGAAGGTACTTTGGCTAAACTTACGCCGGAAACATTAACGTTGAATCATAAAGTCAAAGGGGTTGCTAAAACAGTGACGATTGAACGCAAAGCCATTGCAAGTGCCCGTTTGGCGATTGATTTTAGTGGTATTTAAAACACAACTGACACAGCGATCGTGGCTAAAGTCGCGAATCGTTATCCTGACGGTTCATGTAAGGAGTACTAGGAAATGAGTAAAGAATTGGTTGGGGCGCTAGACGCTCTTGAACAAGAAAAAGGGATCAAAAAGCAAGTCGTTATCGAAGCGTTGGAAGCCGCGTTAGTTTCTGCTTACAAACGGAATTATAATCAGGCTGCTAACGTTGATGTTGAGTTTAATGAACGTAAAGGCGACATTAAGGTCTATGCAGTTAAAACTGTGGTTGAAGATGTCGAAAACGACCAGTTACAAGTAAGTCTACAAGATGCCGTTGCTATTAACCGTGCCTATGAAATTGGCGATGAAATCAAGTTTGAAGTCACACCGAAGAACTTTGGTCGGATTGCCGCTCAGACTGCTAAGCAAGTCATCATGCAACGAGTTCGTGAAGCTGAACGTGGTTTGGTTTACGATGAATATAGTCAGTACATGGATGAAGTCGTTACTGGTGAAGTTGAACGCCAGGACACGCGTTACTTGTACGTCACGTTAGGCAGTGGTTCTAATACGGTAGAAGCCGTTATGGCTAGTTCAGACCAGATGCCAAACGAGACTTACAAGATGCACGATAAGATCAAGGTTTATGTTTCACGGGTTGAAAATAACCCTAAGGGACCACAAGTGTTCGTTAGCCGGACACACCCAGAGTTACTAAAACGCTTATTTGAAGAAGAAGTGCCAGAAATTTATGATGGGACTGTTGAAATCGTTTCGATTGCCCGCGAGGCTGGTGATCGTGCTAAGATTGCCGTAAAGTCCAACGATCCTAACTTGGATCCTGTTGGTACCTGTGTTGGTCCTCGTGGTCAGCGTGTCCAATCTATTGTTAATGAATTATCCGGCGAAAACATGGATATCGTTGAATGGGTGGATGACGAAGCGCAATACGTTGCAAACTCACTGAACCCGGCTGAAGTTGTTGACGTTGTGTTTGATTCTGAAAACGAGCGGGCCTGCACGGTTGTTGTTCCGGATTATCAATTGTCATTAGCCATTGGTAAACGTGGACAAAATGCCCGTTTAGCTGCTAAGCTGACTGGTTTCAAGATTGACATTAAGTCAGAAACTGAAGCTGCCAACTTGTTTGAAGATGCGGATGATCAGGAGTATGTTGAAGCTGGATCAGACGTTGAGGTCGACAAGCCCGATTTTGAAAAGGGCGAAGACGACGATCAGTCCGAAGAGTAGACTGGCACTAGTTTTTAACCTTAAGGGGGAATTGTGATGCATCAACGTAAAGTACCCATGCGTAAAGACATCGTCAGTGGCGACATGTTTCCGAAAAAAGACTTGATTCGTGTAGTCAAAAATAAGGAAAATGAAGTCACAATCGATCCAACGGGTAAGCAAAATGGTCGTGGCGCCTATGTGACCATTGATACAGCGACGGCTAAAAAGGCACAACATGAGCATAGCTTGGACAAGGCGTTTGGAATGAAAGTTGACGACGCCTTCTATGAAGAGTTAATTGCTTACGTCGATCACCAGCAAGCCCGGCGCGAGTTGTTCGGGGACGATCACAAATGACCCCAGAACAGCAATTATTAAACCTTCTTGGCCTGGCACAACGGGCGGGCCAGTTGGTTACAGGCGAACCCATGGTATTGGCAGCGATTAAAGCAGGTAATATTCGTTTTCTGTGGGTTGCAAATGACATGGGCGCAAGCTCAAAAAAGAAGTTAACTGATAAAGCAAGCTTTTACCATGTACCGGTCAGTACCGCATTTAGTGTTGCGGAACTGAGTCAGGCTACGGGACGACAACGTTCAGCATTAGGCGTCAGCAACGCTGGCTTCGCCAAAAAAATGCAAACGTTATTGGATAAAATGAAATGAGGAGAGTGAAAGGATGGCCAATAAGCGAATCTATGAACTCGCGAAGGAACTTAATGTTTCCAGCAAGGAGCTCCTAACGAAGGCAAGCGCCAAGGGGATGAGTTTTAATAATCACATGGCGACCATTAGTGATGCTCAAGAAAAGACGTTACGTGGGATTATTAAACCGACTGTTCAAGCGAAAGCTGCCAATGCAGCGGCAAATGAAAAGTCTGGTGATAACGCACCTAAACGCAAAGTCGTTCACCATTTGATCAACAATAATAAGAAATCGGACCGTCGTCATACTAATTTTGGCCGAAACGGGGCCAACTTACACGGCGAAGGGCGGATCATGAATTTGAGTAATCCACGGACGAATAATCGTCAAACAAAGCGTCAGCAAGAACAGCAGTCAACTGCACCACGCTCTCAAGCGCCTGCTTCACAAACTGCAACGAGTACTGCGGCTAAAGCGACATCACAAGCTGTTCAGTCCACTGCAACTTCAGTGACTGCTTCGTCAACTGTTAAATCAACGACGCCTCGTTCGCAGGCGGCTGCTAAGACAAGCGCTACAAGTCATGCACCGCGTTCTGCTGCTACTCATACGACGAGTCGACCAACTCAGTCTCGACCGGCTGCTAGAAACACTGATCAACGTAACGGCGGTAACAATAGTTCACGCAATAACAATAATAATCACACAACGGCTAACCGTACTGGTCGCACCAACAGTTCGCATTCAAACGGACGTAATGGTGGCTATAACAGTAACAACAACCGTAATGGTAGCAATACTAACAATGGTGGCCGTGACAATAATCGTAGTTATGGATCACGTAACAACAACGGCTCCAACAATTCTGGTAACTCAAACAACCGGAACAGTACCAACTCGCGCAACACGAGTTCGCGCACTTCGAGCCGACAAACTGCTAATGTCGGTGCATCGTCATCCAATAACAACAGCAATGGCAGTGGTCGTAATAACCGTTTCAGTAATAGTAGCAATGGTAACCGTTTTGGCAATAACAACCGTCGTGGTGGCCGTGGCCAACAACAATATGGACAGAAGCACCAAAAGCGTAATAAACGTAATCAACGAATTAAGCAGACTGCCCAAGCACAGCCAGCACCAACTCGTAAGGAACGTCCATTACCAGATGTATTGATGTATGACGTTGGCATGAACGCTCAGGACTTGAGTAAAATCTTGCACCGTGAGACTGCGGAAATCGTTAAGAAATTATTCATGCTGGGTGTCATGGTTAACCAAAACCAAAGTTTGGATAAGGATACCATTGAAATTTTGGCAGCTGATTACGGTATCGAGGCTCAAGAAAAGCCTAAGGAAGATATTGCCGATATCGACAAATTCTTCGAAGAGCAATCGACAACTGATCCAACTAAGCTAGTACCACGTCCACCAGTTGTAACAATCATGGGTCACGTTGACCATGGTAAAACAACACTGTTGGATCAACTGCGTAATTCTCACATTACGGCTGGTGAAGCCGGTGGGATCACTCAGAAGATTGGTGCTTATCAAGTTGAATTAAAGGGTCGTAAGATTACCTTTATCGATACACCAGGACACGCGGCCTTTACCGCTATGCGTGCACGTGGTGCTGACATTACTGATATTACGATTTTGGTCGTTGCTGCTGATGATGGTGTTATGCCTCAAACAATTGAAGCTATTCACCACGCGCAAGCTGCTAAGACGCCAATTATCGTGGCCGTTAACAAGATTGATAAACCAGGTGCCAACCCGAACCATGTTATTGAACAGTTGTCTGCTTACAATTTGATTCCTGAAGACTGGGGTGGCGATACCATCTTTGTCGAAATTTCAGCCAAGTACGATAAGAACCTGGATGAATTGTTGGACATGATTCTTTTGCAAGCTGACTTGATGGAACTCAAGGCAGATCCAGAACAGCGTGCTCTCGGTTCAGTTATTGAAGCACGTTTGGACAAAGGTCGTGGCCCTGTTGCCACTGTCTTAGTTCAAGAAGGTACGCTTGAAGTCGGTGATCCAATTGTTATTGGGAACACTTACGGACGGATTCGAACCATGAACAATGATCGTGGTCGGACCGTTAAAGAAGCTACACCTGCAACACCAGTGGAAATCACAGGGATGAACGATGTACCAGAAGCCGGCGACAAGTTTGTTGTCTTTGAAGATGAAAAATCTGCTCGGGCAGCTGGTGAGGAACGTGCTAAACGTGCCTTAGTTGAAGAACGCTCTCATGCTAACCACGTGACGTTGGACAATTTGTTCGACACCATGAAGGAAGGCGAAATGAAGGAAGTTGACGTTATCATCAAGGCCGATGTTCAAGGTTCTGTTGAAGCGTTAGCAACTTCATTCCAGAAGATTCAGGTTGATGGTGTTCGGGTTAACATTATTCATCAGGCCGTTGGTGCCATCAATGAAAGTGATGTTACTCTGGCCGAGGCTTCAAATGCGATCATTGTTGGATTTAATGTTCGTCCGACCGCTCAAGCCAAGTCGCAGGCTGATAGCGATGGTGTGGACATTCGTTTGCACAACGTTATCTACAATGCTATTGATGAAATTGAATCAGCGATGAAGGGCATGCTTGAACCTGTCTACAAAGAAGAAGTTACTGGTCAGGTTGAGGTTCGTGAACTTTACAAAGTTTCTAAAGTCGGTACTGTTGTCGGTGGTATGGTTACAGAAGGCTACATCAGTAGCGATGCCGGTGTTCGTCTGGTTCGTGATGGTGTCGTCGTTTACGAAGGTAAGCTGGGCTCTCTACAACGGTTCAAGGATCAGGTTAAGCAGGTTAAAGCCGGTTTTGATCTTGGTCTAACCATAGCTGGTTATAACGACATCAAGGTTGGCGACGTTATCGAAGCCTTCGTGATGAAGGAAGTTCCCGTCGAATAATCTCGGTAGTCTAGTAAATTCAAGTAACGTTAGGAGTGAAAGACGATGCCAAATAAGCATTATCGTGTGGGTCGCCTGGAACAGGAGATTCAACGTGAAGTTGCT
Source organism: Furfurilactobacillus milii (assembly GCF_009863985.1). Classification (GTDB taxonomy): domain Bacteria; phylum Bacillota; class Bacilli; order Lactobacillales; family Lactobacillaceae; genus Furfurilactobacillus; species Furfurilactobacillus milii_A. The sequence goes on from NZ_WEZT01000005.1 coordinate 118,650, forward strand.
GATATTTTGCTTAAGCGGGTCCGTGATCCTCGTGTAGCCGGTGTCACTATTACCGGTGTTGAGGTAACGGGCGACTTGCAAGAAGCAACATTGTATTACAGTATCTTGTCCGATAAGGCGAGTGATAACGAAAAGGCTGCAGCTGGATTGAGTAAGGCCAGTGGTTTGATTCGTAGTGAACTTGGCAGTCGGCTAAGCATTTACAAGACACCAGAAATCACGTTTGAGCAAGATAAATCCGTTCAGTATGGTAATCATATTGATGAATTAATTAATAAATTACATCAACAAGAACGTGACTAATCCTAAAAAGCGACTGCCAAGACTGGCAGTCGCTTTTTAGTTTTTGCTAGGTTATAATTGTGACCGTTATTAATTCAAATTGATGGGCCACTGTACGTTGGCCTATTCTTAAAAGATGAAGTGAGGTTATCGCTGCCATGGAAGGCATTTTGCCGATTAATAAGCCGCGTGGAATGACGAGTCATGACGTGGTCTTTAAACTGAGAAAAATATTGCACACAAAAAAGATTGGCCATTCTGGAACATTAGATCCCAATGTTGATGGTGTGTTGCCTATCTGTGTGGGACCGGCTACGAAGGTTGTGCCATATTTAATGGCTTCAGGAAAGGTTTACCGTGGCACAGTGACGTTGGGATTTGCCACGGAAACTGAAGATTTAGACGGGGCGGAGATTGCTCGAAAACACTTAACGCAGCCATTTACTGATGCTCAAATTTTGCACGCCATGATGGGGTTGACTGGCGACATCGATCAAATTCCACCGATGTATTCAGCAGTCAAAGTTAATGGGCGGAAGCTATACGAGTACGCTCGGGCTGGGGAAACAGTTGAACGTCCAGTACGTCATATTCATGTCGATCGTTTTGAACAAACGGGACCAACTAGTTTCGATAAAGAAAGCGGAACTCAAGTGATTCCGTTTGAGATTGGGTGTGGTAAGGGGACTTATGTTCGAACGCTTTCCGTTCAATTGGGTGAAGCGTTGGGCGTCCCTGCTGTTATGAGTGATTTGACACGTTTGAAAAGTGGCGGTTTTGATCTGTCACAAACAGTCACTTTAGAACAGGTTGCCGACGCAATGACCGAGGGTAATATAAATCAGTATTTATTGCCAATTGATGTCGCGCTGGCCCACTATCCTGTTACAGAACTAACGTTAGCAGAGTGGCAGATTGTGACAAACGGCGGTTTTTTGTCGCCTTCTGTATTGGTTGATCAAGGGGTCACTGCCCTTAAGTTTCAGAATCACATTAAGGCGCTTTACCAATTATCAACTGACGGTAAAGTAGCCAAACCACTGAAAATGTTTTCGAATCATCTGTAATGGGTGTGAATTAAAATTTTTGATATTGAAGGTGCGAAACATTGCAAGTTATTTATTTACGACATCCATACCGACCAGAACAAATTCCTGATGGACCGGTTGTTTTAGCAATGGGATTTTTCGATGGTGTGCATATTGGTCACCAGACGGTAATTGAGTGGGGGCGTAAACTGGCCAATGAGCGGGGTGTCAAACTTGCGGTGTTGACCTACACGCATCATCCTTCAATTGTTTACAAAACATCCGTTGACTCTTTTCGCTACTTATCAACGTTTGACCGTAAACTAGAATTATTAAATCAGCTCGGTGTTGATATTGTGTATGGAATTAGTTTTACCTCCCAGTTGTCGGCAGTTGCCCCACAGGAATTTGTTGACGATTACATGGTTGGCTTACATGCAGTGGCCGTGGTTGCCGGATTTGATCATACGTATGGCAAGAAGGCCATCGCCGGGATGGCACAATTACCGGCTTATGCTAAGGGGCGTTTTGATGTGGTTGAGGTCAAACAAGTGGCCATTGACCAAGCAAAGGATAGTTCGACTCGAATTCGTCAGTTAATTGATGACGGTCAACTGGCAGAAGCCAACGAGTTGTTGGGATACACGTACCAAACTACCGGAATTATTGTTCACGGTGAGGCGCGTGGGCGGACATTGGGCTATCCAACGGCCAATGTTGATCCGACAGCGAGTGAACGGGTTCCAGGCATTGGGATTTACGCAGTGTGGCTCCAAATCGGTCAGCGATGGTATCCGGGCATGGCGTCAATAGGCCGCAACGAAACGTTTGGTGAACATCGGCCTGTCACTATCGAGATTAATCTGCTTGATTTTAATCAGGAGGTTTACGGTGAAGAGGTTAAGGTCGCTTGGGGCGCATATCTGCGCGGTCAAGTTAAGTTTGACGGTGCTGATGCTTTGATACGTCAACTAGATCAGGATGCTGCCGATACACGGGTGTTCATGGCGAAACACCTCGAAGGACCCGTTGAACATTTATCGATGAAACAGTAACTTTTAACGAAAGAACGGTTTTTTCCATATTGGGAAAGAAGCCGTTCTTTTATTGTTTTTAGACGGAAGATACTGTGCAATTCGATCTATCATTTGACGGTTAAGTGCGTTGAAAAAAATAATTAACAAAAGATGTTTGAACTCGCCAAAATTGTTTGACTTTGTTTGACCAAGTTGTTATATTAGTAACTGTTCTTAGCACTCAAATAGCGTAAGTGCTAAAAGGGGTGATTAAGACGCTAACAGAACGACAAAAAGTGATTTTGCAAGCTATTGTGCGTGAGTATACGGAAACCGGTGCGGCAGTTGGGTCTAAGGCCCTCGCAGCCCGCTTGCCAATTCACGTTAGCTCTGCAACAATCCGCAATGAAATGGCATCGTTGGAAGAACAAGGTTATGTTCAAAAAGAGCATACGTCTTCGGGACGGATTCCATCACTGGCAGGTTACCGTTACTATGTTGACCATCTGGTTAATAATGATGCGGTGGCACATGCCGATATTCAGTTAATTCAAAATGAATTGAGCGGTTCTTTCAATAAGATTGATGAAATCATTGAAGAGTCAGCAAATTTATTATCTGAATTGACTTCTTACACTGCGTTCACGCTCAAGCCTGAACAGGCGGATGCGCGACTAAGTGGGTTTCGGTTGGTGCCTTTAGGCAATCGACAGGTGATGGCAATTTTGGTGATGGACAGCGGTGAAGTTGCTAACCAAACGTTCACGATTCCACGCTCAATGTCCAGCGATCAGCTGGAAACAGTAGTTCGTTTGATTAATGATCAGTTGGTTGGCTTGCCGATCACTGAGATTGTGGACAAACTACGTGTGGAAATCCCTGCGAAAGTTGGTCAGTACATGCAGACACCGGAAGGCTTTTTACAAATTTTCGGTCGTGTGCTGGACCAAGCAGCTACTGAACGTTTCTTCGTTGGTGGTCGCTTAAACTTGCTGAACTTTTCTGTTAACCACAATCCGCAGGACTTAAAATCACTGTATCAATTGTTTGACACGTCGGATGACATCGCCAGTGTTTTAAGCCCACCGGACAATAAAGTGCAGGTGAAAATTGGTAATGAGATTACCAATGATTTGCTAAAGCATTATAGTTTGGTTACAGGAACTTACGATGTGGGTTCCCACGGAAGAGGTATGATTGCCGTGTTAGGTCCAACGCGGATGCCATATTCGCGGATGATTGGTTTAGTTGGTGCATTCCGACAAGAACTGGCCGCTAAGCTTTTGGATTATTATCGAAACCTGGATGACTAATTTTTTTAACAGTCACCAGTGGTTTGACTATAAAATTAAATGGAGGTGGCAGTTTGTCAAATAAAAAAGAAGCCCAATCATCAGCAGCGAAAGATGATCAACAAGCTAAGGCAAACGCAGCTAAAGCGAAGGATCCAACGGCTAAGGACATTAAGAAAAAGGTTCAACAGCCAACGGGAAATGATACTGTCGATCAATCTGCTGAAATTGATAAGCTGAATGATAAGTTGGCAGAGAAGGATGATCAACTACTTCGAGCACAGGCAGAAATTGCCAACATTCAACAGCGGCAAAAGAAGGAAACTGCGCAGTTGATGAAGTACGATGGTCAACAACTGGCGCACGATGTCGTTCCCGAGTTGGATAACCTTGAACGCGCGTTGAATACGGATGTTCAGGATGAGGCTGCAAAGCAGTTGAAGCACGGTGTTGAAATGGTGTATAACCACCTTCAAAATGCTTTGAAGGAAAATAACGTGACGGAGATTGAAGCGCTCAACAAACCGTTTGATCCAACGCTGCACCAAGCAGTCCAGACCACACCGGTTGGCCCTGATCAGAAGCCGGACACCGTTGTGGCGGTGCTTCAAAAGGGCTACATGCTTAAAGATCGCGTTTTACGTCCAGCGATGGTCGTTGTCGCGCAGTAAGCAATTAGATTAAATAATAAGGAAGTTTATAAAAATGGCTAAAATTATTGGAATTGACTTAGGTACTACGAACTCAGCGGTTGCTGTTCTTGAAGGCAGTCAACCAAAGATTATCGCTAATCCAGAAGGTAACCGGACAACGCCATCCGTTGTCTCATTCAAGAATGGTGAAACACAGGTCGGGGAAGTTGCCAAACGGCAAGCAATCACTAACCCTAACACCGTTCGTTCAATCAAGCGTCACATGGGTGAAGCAGGCTACACGGTTGATATTGAAGGTAAGAAATATACGCCTCAAGAAATTTCAGCAATGATCTTACAGTATATCAAGGGTTTTGCTGAAGATTACCTTGGTGAAAAGGTTGAACAAGCGGTTATTACTGTTCCTGCATACTTCAACGATGCTCAACGCCAAGCTACCAAAGATGCTGGTAAAATTGCTGGTTTAAATGTTGAACGAATCATTAACGAACCAACGGCTTCTGCTTTAGCTTATGGTTTGGACAAAAAAGACAAAGATGAAAAAATCTTAGTCTACGACCTTGGTGGTGGGACATTTGATGTTTCTATTCTTGAATTAGGTGACGGTGTATTTGATGTCCTGTCAACGAATGGTGACACGCATCTTGGTGGTGACGACTTTGACCAAAAGATCATTGACTGGTTAGTTGATGGCTTCAAGAAGACCAATGGTGTGGACTTATCCAAAGACACCATGGCTATGCAACGGTTGAAGGATGCTGCTGAAAAGGCCAAGAAGGACCTGTCAGGTGTTAATGAAGCGCAAATTAGTTTGCCATTTATTTCCAGTGGTGATAACGGCCCATTACATTTGGAAGAAACATTGTCACGTGCTCAATTCAACCAAATGACGGCTGACTTAATCGAACGGACTAAGACACCTGTTCAAAACGCTTTGCGTGATGCAGACTTGTCAATGGACGACATTGACGAAGTTATCTTAAACGGTGGTTCTACTCGGATTCCAGCTGTTCAAGAAGCTGTTAAGGACATGGCCGGCAAGGAACCTAACCACTCCATCAACCCTGATGAAGCCGTTGCTCTTGGTGCCGCTGTTCAAGGTGGTGTTATTACTGGTGATGTGAAGGATGTTGTTTTGCTTGATGTTACGCCATTGTCACTTGGTATCGAAACCATGGGTGGTGTCTTCACGAAGTTGATTGATCGTAACACAACGATTCCAACATCTAAGAGTCAAACATTCTCAACTGCTGCCGATAACCAACCGGCTGTTGATATTCACGTGCTCCAAGGTGAACGACCAATGGCAGCTGATAACAAGACATTGGGTAACTTCCAATTAAGTGATATTCCTGCTGCACCTCGTGGTGTCCCACAAATTCAAGTTACGTTTGACATTGATAAGAACGGGATCGTTAACGTTTCCGCTAAGGATATGGGAACGAACAAGGAACAAAAGATTACCATTAAGAGTAACTCCGGTTTGTCTGACGACGAAATCGAACGGATGAAGAAAGAAGCCGAAGAAAACGCTGACGCGGACAAGAAGCGCAAGGAAGATGCTGACCTTAAGAACGAAGTCGACCAATTATTGTTCCAAGTTGACAAGACTTTGGAAGAACTTAAGGGCAAAGTTTCTGATGACGAAGTTAAGAAGGCAACCGATGCACGCGATGCATTGAAGAAGGCTCAATCTGACAACAACGTTGAAGAAATGAAGACCAAGAAGGATGAATTGAACAAGATCGTTCAAGACCTTACGGTTAAGTTGTATCAACAAAATGCTAGCTCCGGACAAGCTGCTGATGGTTCAGCTGCTGGTCAGGATGATAGTCAAGCAGGTTCTGCTGACGGCGATGGCAAGACGGTTGATGGCGACTTTAAAGAGGTTAACCCTGACGACAAGAAGTAGTCTTTCGCATAAGAAATAGCGATACAAGAGTCAAAGGCGCATGCGCATCTTTGACTCTTTGTGTATGTGAAGACCATTTCTGTGGTAAACTTACGCAATACTAAACAAAAGGCAGAAGCTCATGGTATTCGGTACTAGGTTATCGACATGACAAGCTTTAATTGGGGGTTCACACATGTCTCAAGGAAGAGACCCGTATGACGTGCTCGGCGTGGGTCGGGATGCGTCTCAGGATGAGATTAAAAAGGCGTTTCGTAAACTTTCCAAAAAGTATCACCCGGACTTGAATAAAGCCCCAGATGCTGAGGAAAAGTTTAAGGAAGTTGCTGATGCTTACGAAAAGATTGGCGATCCGCAAAAGCGCCAACAATATGACCAATATGGTGATGCTGGGCAGCAGTTCGGCGGTGGCCAAGGTGGTTTCGGAGGTCAGGGCTTTGGTGGCTTTAGTGGTGGTCAAAGCTTTGGCGGTTTTGACGATATCTTTAGTCAAATGTTTGGGGGCGGTGGTGCATCTCGCCGCAATCCAAGCGCACCGCAACCTGGTCAGGACTTACAGTACTCGATGAGCTTAAAGTTCGAAGAAGCCATTTTCGGTAAAAAAACGACAATTAAATATGACCGTGAAGAAGTTTGCCACACTTGTGGTGGTAACGGGGCTAAGCCTGGTACCTCTCCGGTAACGTGTCATAAATGTGGTGGCACTGGCTACGTTGAAACAGTGCGCAATACACCACTGGGTCAGATGCGTTCACAACAAGTTTGTGACGTTTGTGGCGGTACTGGTAAAGAGATTAAAGAAAAGTGCCCAACCTGTCACGGGACAGGTCACAATACTGAAAACCACGAAATCGAAGTCACTGTTCCTGCAGGTGTCGACGATGGTCAACAAATGCGCTTACAAGGTCAAGGTGAAGCCGGAACAAATGGCGGTCCTTACGGAGACTTATACATTGTCTTTACGGTTCAACCAAGTAAAGATTTTCAGCGTGATGGCGCCGATATTTACTTCAGTCAACCGTTGACGTTTGCTCAAGCGGCGTTAGGTGACGAAATTGAAGTGAAAACCGTACATGGTAACGTTAACTTGAAGATTCCAGCTGGTACGCAGACTGGTACTAATTTTAGGTTGCGCGGCAAGGGTGCACCTCATTTGCGCGGCAATGGTAATGGTGATGAACGCGTTACAGTAACGGTTCAAACACCTAAGGGTCTTAATAAGGCTCAAAAGGATGCACTTAAAGCTTTTGCCAAGGCTAGCGGTGAAGATGTCCCAACTGGTCATGGCGGTCTATTTGGCCGACGTTAATAAGCAGTTGAATGGAAATGAATGACAAGGCGTATTCTGCGGTAAAATAACTGCAGAGTACGTCTTTATCTTTATACTAGCGAATTGAAGCCTGCCGATTGTTTGAGCACTAGTGGAAACTTTAGGCGACCATTTGTTTGATATAAATTGTCGCAGGCCAAGATCATTGGTATAATAAGTGTTTAGAATTCAACGTCATCAAAAGGTAATGTGTGACAATACCGAAGATTAGCTTCGTGAGTCACAGGGAGGAAATGCGCATGGATCTAACGGAAATGCAGGAACGACAGCGACATATTCGAAATTTTTCGATTGTTGCCCATATCGATCACGGTAAATCAACCTTGGCTGATCGCATTCTAGAGCTGACCGATACTGTGTCCAAACGGGAAATGCAGAATCAAGTGCTGGATGACATGCCGCTGGAACGTGAACGTGGGATTACGATCAAATTAAATGCAGTGGAGCTACACTATCACGCGAAGGATGGGGAAACCTATATCTTTCACCTAATTGATACACCTGGACACGTGGACTTTTCTTATGAAGTCTCACGCTCATTAGCGGCGTGTGAAGGGGCCTTATTGGTGGTAGATGCTGCTCAGGGTGTAGAAGCTCAGACATTAGCGAATACGTATTTAGCGTTAGATAATGATCTAGAGATTCTGCCGGTTATTAACAAAATTGATCTGCCATCGGCTCAGCCAGAAGTTGTTCGTCAAGAAATTGAAGAAGACATTGGCATTGATGCATCTAACGCCGTTTTAGCTAGTGCCAAAAGCGGGATTGGGATAACTGATATTCTTGAGCAAATCGTGCACCAGGTGCCTGCGCCGACAGGTGATTTGGACAAGCCATTAAAAGCGTTGATTTTTGATTCAATCTATGATGATTACCGTGGTGTTGTTTTGAGCCTTCGAATTATGGAGGGAACAGTTAAGCCTGGCGACCACATTCGTTTGATGAATTCGGGAACAGAGTATGAAGTGACTGAAGTTGGTGTTAACTCACCTAAGCCAATCAAACGTGATGTGTTGATGGCCGGAGATGTTGGCTACATCACCGCATCCATTAAGGACATTGCGGATACGCGAGTGGGTGATACGGTCACAGACGCGGTTAATCCCACTGAAAAGGCCTTGCCGGGTTATCGTAAAATGAATCCAATGGTCTACGCAGGGCTATATCCAACTGATAATGGTAAGTACAACGATTTGCGTGACGCTTTGGAGAAGTTACAGCTTAACGATGCGGCATTAGTCTTCGAACCGGAAAAATCGCAGGCATTGGGCTCAGGCTTTCGTTGTGGATTCCTAGGAATGTTGCATATGGACGTGGTTCAGGAACGGTTGGAACGTGAGTTTGATCTGGATTTAATTACCACGGCACCTTCTGTTACGTACCATGTGGATATGACAGATGGTTCTCAAGTCATTGTGGAAAACCCGTCTGAAATGCCGGATCCTTCCAACATTAAAACGATCAATGAGCCTTACGTTAAGGCAACCATCATGGTGCCAAACGATTATGTTGGCGCAGTGATGGAATTATGCCAACGCAAACGCGGTGACTTTGATACGATGGCATATCTTGATGATCACCGGGTAAACGTGATATACTACATGCCATTATCTGAAATCATCTTTGACTTTTTTGACCGCCTTAAAAGTAGCACCCGTGGTTATGCATCCTTAGATTATGAGTTGGATGAATACCGCCCAGGTGATCTTGTTAAGATTGATATTTTACTGAACGGGGATAAAGTTGATGCGCTGAGCTTTATTGTTGCGCGTGAATTTGCAGCCAATCGTGGTCGAACCATCGTTGGTCGTTTGAAAACGATTATTCCTCGTCAGAACTTTGAAATCCCGGTTCAGGCGGCCATTGGCGCCAAGGTAGTGGCACGATCTGATATCAAGGCTTATCGGAAGGATGTAACGGCTCACCTGTATGGTGGTGACCGCACGCGTCGGATGAAGCTACTTGAAAAGCAAAAAGCCGGTAAGAAACGGATGAAGGCCGTCGGAATCGTCGATGTGCCACAAGAAGCATTTATGGCTGTCCTTCAGACTGACGAAGAAGAAAGCCATAAAACGAAATAATTGTTCATTTGACATTGACTATTGGTGAATTAATGAGCAAAATAAGAAAGACAAATTGGAGGTGAGCGTGTGTTAGCACGGACCAAAACGTTTTTGAAAGCAAGTCAGTTTAAATATGAGAAGACGTACATTCGGCCGATGATGGTGCCACAACACGTGTACGTCCTCCGCTTTGGTAAGAAGAAGCTCAATAACCGTTTGATTGCAAAGTACAGTCATAGTTGGACTGGGCGGTTAAAAATTGACGAAATTGATCTTCGTCTTCACGGACAACATAATCCACGGGTATTTCAAGATGAAAATGAGTTATTGAAATACTTGGCCAGCCATATCTTGACAGATGATGGACGGGAACGATATGCAAAAGTTCGGAAAGCGGCTGAACGTGAAGAACACGTTGGTGAATGAACTCACGGTGTGAGCGCCTTCGGTGTTTTAAGCCACTGATAATAACTGATTAATATCTCTTTGTGTCGAGTAGTAGATTAATTCGGCGCAGGGAGATTTTTTTGCTTCAAGGGCTGAAAATCGGCACACTGTATCCAATAGGTACGACGGGTGTAATAGGTTGTTAATCTAGTGGTTTCAATAGTTGGTTATAGAAATGATAAACTGACGGTACAAGCTCAGTGATGGTATTTTTAGTTAATTTTTGGGACAATAGAGTTCAGAAAAAGGTTGGAGGTCAAGATCAATGAAGGTAATTGAATCATTTGGCACACAAAGTATCGATGAACGGGCTGCGATGATCGATGGCACTCGGCCAACGCCCAATGTTGGAGAGCATGACGTTCGCGTTAAGATTACGGCAGTATCAGTTAATCCTGTCGATACCAAGTTACGACAAGCACTAACAAGCCAGACTGTAGGCACAATTCTTGGTTATGACGCAGTGGGACAGATTGCTGAAATTGGCAGTGCTGTTGATCATTTTAAGATTGGTGATCGTGTATTCTATGCGGGTAGTACTGCCCGTGATGGTGCCAATGCTGAAGAACAGGCAGTTGACGCCCGTTTGATTGCACATGCCCCTGAACACTTAACGGATGCGGAGGCCGCAGCGTTGCCACTAACGTCATTGACAGCTGGCGAGGTGCTCTTCACTAAAATGGGTTTTAAAATGGCTGCTGATGCCAACGTCGGTCAACAACTGTTAATTATTAATGGTGCTGGTGGCGTAGGATCTGTCGCTATTCAACTGGCTAAGTGGGCAGGATTGACCGTTTCAGCAACAGCGTCACGTCCAGAAACTCGTGATTGGGTCAAAAAAATGGGCGTTACTCACATTTTTAACCATCGTGAAGCCCTGGCGCCTCAAGTGGCCGAAGCGGGAATCAATTTCTTTGATGGTATCTTAATTCTGCACTCAACCGATCAGTATTTTGAAACAGCGGCAAAATTAATCAAGCCGTTTGGTCATGTGGCATCCATCGTCGAGAATCGCGAGCCGCTGCCAATGGGACTATTGAAGAATAAGGCTGCTAGTTTTGATTGGGAATATATGTTTGCAAAAAGTGATTATGGTGTCGATCTCAACTCCCAAGGTCAATTGTTAGCAAAAATCGCCGAGTTAGCAGATCAACAAATCTTGCACACGACGTTAACCACGACGATTGATTCAGGCATCAACGCTGACAATTTGCGGGCTGCACATCAATTAGTTGAAGCCAACAAGATGGTCGGTAAGGTGGTTGTTACCGGACCGTTTAACGGCAGTGAAAAAGCCTAATTAATTTTTAAAAGTGAAAGGAAGAAAACTAAGGTGCAGTGGACAGAAGTAAGCGTAACAACGACTAATGAAGCGGTAGAGGCTGTGAGCAACATTTTAATGGATGCTGGTGCATCTGGTACTAAAATTGATGACGCAGCGGATTTTGCTGCATTGCAACCAGAATTTCCTGGTGAACTACTGGATAAGCGAGATTTACCACATTTGACTCATGGTGCTGTGGTGACCGCTTATTATTCTGAGACCATTGAACTCTCAACGATTATTCCGACAATTGAACAACGGATTAACGAGCTGGATAGTTTTGGCTTGGATGCCGGACCGGCAACCGTGTTGCAAAAACCAGTTGCAGAAGCCGACTGGGCGAACGTTTGGAAAAAATATTATCATCCAGTACGTGTTACGCGTTATTTGACGGTTGTTCCCAGTTGGGAGCATTATCAGACGGCCGACAAAAACGAAAAAACGTTAATTCTCGATCCTGGCATGGCGTTTGGTACTGGTACTCATCCAACGACGGCATTGATGTTACAGGCATTGGAATTAACCATTCGTGGCGGTGAAACGGTACTGGACGTTGGTACAGGATCTGGTGTGTTATCTATTGCAGCAAAACAGCTTGGCGCTGGTGAAGTTTTTGCGTATGACGTTGATCAAATTGCTGTAGACTCGGCTAAAAGCAACTTAGATCTCAACCCAGTTGCTAAGGATGTCCATGTGAGTGCCAATGACCTACTAAAGGGCGTTACACAAACAGCCGACATCATTGTTGCCAATATTTTAGCCGATATTATTGTGCCATTGATTCCGCAAACGTGGCCGTTGTTGCCAAAGGGTGGTCTGTTTTTAACGAGCGGCATTATTGCGGATAAATATCCGTTGGTCGTTGGCAAACTGAGGGAAGCTGGTTATCAAGTTGTCGAAACCTTGCGGCGTGGTGACTGGTATGGCATTATCGCTAAAAAGCCGGAGGCAAACGACTGATGCAACACTATTTTTTGCCGCATGACTGGCAACAAACAACAGAATTCCAGTTAGACGCGGCGACATACAAACATTTTGTTCAGGTACTGCGTGCCACAGAAGGCACTGAAGCTGAGTTTGTCACACCGTTACACGAATTATTGGTTGCACGACTAGTTAAGCTGGATAGTGATCAGCGAAGCGCGACGATGCATGTGGAACGCAAGCAAACCGTTGATGTGGAATTACCAGTGCACGCCCGCATTATTTGTGGGGTTCCCAAGGGCGATAAAGCCGAATTAATTACGCAAAAGGCCACCGAATTGGGCGTTCATGAAATTGTTTTTGTACCTACACAATGGTCAGTCGCTTCATGGAAGCAAAAGGCTGCTAAAAAGTTGTCACGATTACAGGTGATCGCAACTAATGCTGCTCAGCAATCACACCGTCTTGCGATTCCTCAATTGAAATACGCGAGTTCTTTAAAGGAAGCGGCAACAATGCCCGCCGACTTTAATCTGGTAGCTTGGGAAGAGTCGGCCAAAAAACAAGAGACTGGTCATTTAGTTCAGACATTTGAAAAAATGCGGATTGGTCAGACAATCAATGTCATTTTCGGACCGGAAGGCGGACTGACGGTTCAAGAAGTTGATGACCTGACCACAAATGGTTATGTGGCCGCGGGATTGGGACCGCGAATTTTACGAACCGAAACGGCGCCATTGTACTTTTTGAGTGCGCTATCTTATGCCGTTGAGCTGCAAAAAGATTCAAAAAATGTAAATTAATGAAAATTAATCGTGACGCTGTTCGGTAAATTGGCTATAATGTTCAACATAAATTAAAATTTGATGAAAAGCGTGGCGATTCAATGACAGGTCTGAGGGCACATAGTGGTTGGCAGTATTGGTTACTCGGTTTATTTTTTGGCGGTTTGTTACCATGGCTGGCTAATGCCAGTAGCATGACCGTTTACCATAAAGTAATGTGGGTGTTACTTGGTATTAATGGTGTATATGCGCTGGTAAGTGGCTGGCAAATTGGTCGGTCGCAGCATGACAGTTGGCGTGTTTTGATTTTCCCAGTGTTGTTTGCGCTGTTCACATATTTCTTGAAAGACAATGCACATGAATACGCCTATTACCTTGCAATTGGGTATGCGTGTGTTAGCTATTTTGTGAGTGGTTTCCACACGGGTTTTACCACTGACCACCGTTCGCTTTCGGCTCCTGCGCATCAAGCGAAGACAGTTGCTGCCGGTAAATTAGCGGTTGGTCGTTAATGACTTAGATTATGTTGCTGCCAGTGTTAGGTGATTACCTAGGACTGGCATTTTTGCTATCAATGGCTTACTGTAAGCGTTAGATTTAAGCGTAGGCATTGTTTAATTTACCTTTTCGGGTAAAATTAGGACAACAATAAATGCATTTGGGGTGAAATAATGTCAAAAGAACATATTTGGACAGCTGATGAAGTTATGGCTCAGGTCAGTTCTTACATGAATACAGAGCACGTGGCCCAAGTGCGGGAAGCGTATGAGTTTGCGGCTAGAGTTCACGCTGAACAAAAACGGCAGTCTGGTGAGCCGTATATTATGCATCCAATTCAGGTAGCGGCAATTTTAGCTGATCTGCGAATGGATCCAGAAACGGTCGAAGCCGGTTTTCTTCACGACGTGGTTGAGGATACGGTTGCAACACTTGATGACTTGCGTAATGAATTTGGCAATGATGTTGCTGAAATCGTCGATGGCGTCACTAAAATTGGTAAGATTAAATATCGCTCCAACAAAGAACAGTTAGCAGAAAATCACCGTAAATTACTACTCGCGATGTCACATGATATTCGCGTCATCATTGTGAAGTTGGCGGATCGATTACACAATATGCGGACCTTACAGCATTTGCGCCCAGATAAACAGCGCAGAATTGCGAACGAAACGCTGGAAATTTATGCACCATTGGCTGATCGGTTAGGGATCAGCACCATTAAGTGGGAACTCGAAGACTTAAGCCTGCGTTACCTCAATCCAGAACAATATTATCGGATTGTTCACTTGATGAATTCCAAACGGAATCAGCGAATTGAGATTATCAATGAAGCGATTGGCGAACTTAAAGATGCCATTAGCGACTTACACATCAAAACGGAAGTTTATGGTCGGCCAAAGCATATTTATTCCGTTTACCGCAAGATGGTCGACAAGCATAAACAGTTTGATCAGATTTATGATTTGTTGGCCATTCGGGTTATTGTTCAATCAATTCGTGATTGTTATGCGGTTTTAGGTGCAATTCACACGCACTGGACGCCAATGCCAGGGCGGTTTAAGGATTACATTGCGATGCCTAAGGCAAATATGTATCAATCCCTTCACACGACCGTTATCGGCCCTGAAGGCAAGCCATTGGAAGTACAGATTCGGACGGAAGAAATGCATCGGGTGGCCGAATTTGGGGTTGCCGCGCATTGGGCTTATAAAGAAGGGCAAACGGATGAAGTTCAGGAAACCAGTAACGGCGATCGGCTAAATTGGTTTAAGCAAATTATTGAACTACAGAACAACGCCACCAATGCTGATGACTTTATGGAAGGCGTGAAGGGTGACTTGTTCACGGATTCCGTTTACGCGTTCACACCTAAGGGTGATGTACTAGAATTGCCAAAAGGTGCCGGACCGTTAGACATGGCTTACATTATCCATACGCAGGTCGGTAATCATACGACCGGGGCAAAAGTCAACGGTAAGATTGTGCCGCTGGATTCTGAAATTAAAACGGGTGACATTGTTGATATCATGACGTCACAGAATTCCAGCGGTCCAAGTCGTGACTGGGTTAACCTAGTCCACACAAGACGCGCACGTAATAAGATCAAACAGTATTTCCGTAAAATGGATCGTGAAGAAAATATTGATGCTGGTCGCGACATGATTACGCACGAATTGCGTGAGCTCAATTTTGATCCTAAAGAGATCATGACAGATGCCAAACTGGAGAATGTAGCAGAACGGATGCATTATCGTTCAGCAGATGATCTGTTATCTGCCATTGGTTTTGGGGATGCTGCTCCGCGCGGCGTCGCAAATCGTTTGACTTCGGACGAGCGGGCCAAAATTGCTGCTGACAAACAAGCTGAGACGGAACGGGAAATTCTTACCGATAGCAGTGAAAAGAGCGAAGAAACGCAGGAAACCACTGCTAAAGCTGATGCCAAACAATCGTCCTCTGATGGGGTCATCATCGAAGGCGTTGACAATCTTCTTGTTCGCTTGAGCCACTGTTGTTCACCAATTCCAGGTGATGCGATTGTCGGTTACATCACGAAGGGTCGTGGCGTTTCTGTCCATAGAGCTGATTGCCCTAACGTTAAATCGGCAGAAGAGCACGGTGAGCGAATTGTGGACGTCGAATGGGATGATCCGGAAAATAACCGGACTAACTACAACGCTGATATTGAAATCCGCGGTTATAATCGGAATGGTTTATTGAATGATGTTCTACGGATGATCAACAACACGACTAAGTTCTTGACTTCTGTGACCGGTAAAGTGGACCATAATAAGATGGTCGTCATTTCTGCGACGGTTGGTGTCCGCAATCTGGAGGTTCTTAACCATATTATGGACAACGTAAAGAACGTCCCAGATGTGTACGAAGTGCTTCGGGCAACACACTAATCGGATTTTGGTTGTTTCGTAGTCCGATTTTGGGAGGATATAGATAATGCGTGTTCTGTTGCAACGAGTAAGTCAGGCTAGGGTAGACATTAATCAGGTGACCGTTGGGCAAATAAACCATGGATTGTTACTACTGGTTGGCATTGCACCAACGGATACACAGGCTGAAGCGGATTACCTTGCTCACAAAATTTTAAATTGCCGTATTTTCAGTGATGACAATGACAAGATGAATTTAAACATTCAGGATGTTGCCGGGCAGATTTTGTCCGTTTCTCAGTTTACGTTGTACGCTGATTTAGCAAAGGGTAATCGACCAGGATTCTCTAATGCTGGTCAACCATCTATGGCAGAGCCATTATGGCAGTACTTTAACGAACAGCTTGCGGTGCAAGTGCCGGTTGAAACGGGTAAATTTGGTGCTGATATGCAAGTGAGTTTGGTTAACGACGGCCCCGTAACCTTGATGTATGAAAGAAATCATCAATAATAGTTTGAGGCGATTAGCGGATTTATTGCGCTGATCGTCTTTTTAGTTCACCTGAGTATTTCAGGGCAAACAAAAACCGTGATGACATTTCTGCTCACGGCTAAATTGGTTTCATATAAATTTATTTATTTTAGGGTGATTAATAATTATCGAGTATTTGATCGACCGCACTTGCATAGGTGAGGCCAAATAAGTTTAGATGCACTAAAAGATAGTAAAGACGGTAGAATGGCAATCGTTGATCAAACCCCTTAGCAAAGGGAAAGACACTTTGATAGCCATTGTAGAAATCTTCGTTGAACCCGCCAAAGACAGTAGTGACACCAATATCAAATTCGCGGTCACCGTAGTAAACATCTGGATCAATTAAGACGGCACCACCGTTGTCGTCAAACATGAAGTTGCCTGACCAAAAATCTCCGTGTAATAAAGATGGTAATGGTTGATAGTCAGAATATAAGTCCAGAAAGACTTGGCGTGCTTTTTGATAATGGGCTTCCCGACTTGGATTCCAATAATGATTGACCTTGGCTAAATCCACGACAGCGTCCAAACGTTGTGTCGTGAAAAAGGTGCCCCAGTCTGCTTGCCATTGATTATGCTTAGGAATTTTGCCGATGAGAAAATCATGATCAAAACCATATTGCTGATTAGGGCTGACTAGCTGGTGAACCTTGGCCAGTGCTTCGCCAACCGCTCGTTGATTACCTGTGGTGCCTTCGTTGATCCAACTAAGTAGAAGAAAAGCGTCGCCGTCGATTTCTCCAGTCGCCAATACTTGTGGGACAGTCGCAGCTTGGCCTAATAGGGTCAGCCCATCAATTTCATGCTGGAAAAAGGCTTGGGGATGGTTAGGCTGAACCTTCAAAAATTGAATGCCATCACTCGTGTCAAGGCGGTAGGCCTCGTTCACATCACCACCGTGAACGGCGGTCACCTGATTGATCTGATGAACTGGTAGTTGCTCAAACCATGTCTTTTTTCTCATCGTACTCATCCTTTCTTAAATAGTAGAATGTGTAACTCATTCAAAAAGATTAATTAGCATCGCTGAAATAATCGGTGAGCCCCTTGGTGATAGAGTGGGCAACCCGATAAGGATACGTGACACCGGAAATTGTCTTAAAGTCGTCACGGTCATTGATGTAACCCATTTCTAGCAAAACGGCTGGTCGTTGGTTGTCACGAATCACTTCAAAGTTGCCGAACTCAATGCCCTTATTTGACATTGGGTAATGATTCATTTGGCTATTCAACGCCTTCGCCAGTTTCATTGAAATGTTTTTGTGATAATAATAGGTTGTCAATCCTGATGATTGATTTTCTTCTGGTGATGAATCGAAATGAATGCTGATAAAGGCGTCAGCTTTTACCTCGTTAGCAATGGCCGGCCGTGGTGCCAACCCGACATACTTGTCACTGTCACGTGTCATAATGACGTGAGCGCCGTGACGTCGTAAATCAGCTGCCACTTCTTGAGCGACCTTTAGCGTGTACGTTTTTTCCATATACTTTGACGACGTCGCATCTAATGTATGAAGTGCGCCAGAATCGTTACCCCCGTGGCCAGGATCAATCACGATGGTGGCTTCAGACAGGTTAGTGGCCTCTTTCAAATTCGTTCTGCGGTTAACGAGCCAACTTGCCACCCAACCTGTATGACGATCATCGTAGCGAACGTGGTACCACAGATTCTTTTCGCCAATCTTAACCAATCGCGAGTTTAGTTTGGCCTTATGAACCGTTTTATAATTGACGTTTGGTCCAGAGCGCACATTCAATTGATTAATGCTCACCGTCACCGTTTCTTCACGCGTCAGAAATACAAGTAAGACACCGAGCGTTACTGTTACAGCAATTGTTAGCAGTAATTGGAACCATCGTTGTTTCAAAAATTTCATTATCTCAATCCTTGTACAATAAAGTACATCAATTATAGCAAACTCACGCCAGAAAGGCGGGAAAAAACGTGATTCGACTTGACAGAAGGGCAAAACTAAACTAAGTTTTAAACACGTAGAAATAATATTAAAACCGTTAATGAAAGATTACTAGCAACGGCGACCCACTCAGAGAGCAAGTGGTTGGTGGAAACTTGTCCGGTCAATGTTGCGAAGACACTTTTTAGGTGGATGAAAATCCCGTCGCAGCAGACGTTACCATGAGAACTTATAAAAGGTGGTACCGTGCGTAAAGCGCCCTTGATGATGAACATTCAGGGGCGTTTTTTTATGCTCTGATAAATGGTTTATATTAAATTGCACTGGAGGCAAACACATGAAATATCAACGACCAAAAGGCACGGCCGATATTTTACCGGGAATGTCGGAAAAATGGAGTTATGTAGAAGATACAGCACGACTATTATTTAACGATTATCAATTTCATGAAATTCGCACGCCAATGTTTGAAAACTTTGAGGTGTTTTCACGATCAGCTGGTGATACCAGTGATGTTGTCACAAAGGAAATGTATGATTTCCATGATAAAGGTGATCGCCACATTGCGTTGCGGCCAGAGGGAACGGCCGGCGTCGTTCGGGCCTACGTTGAAAATAAACTTTACGCACCCGAACAAGAAAAGCCATACAAAGTTTTCTACATGGGACCAATGTTCCGTTATGAACGTCCCCAAATGGGTCGTAGCCGTGAGTTCCATCAAATTGGGGTTGAATCATTTGGTAGCGATTCACCGGCAGTTGATGTTGAAATCATGGCAATGGCAATGGATTTCTTTAATCATCTCGGTTTGACGAATCTAAAACTGGCCGTGAACTCCTTGGGCGATAAAGAAACCCGCGAAGCGTACCATCAGGCATTAGTTGATTACCTTGAACCTCATTTCAACGACCTCAGTGAAGATTCTCAGTCACGTTTGCACAAGAATCCGTTGCGAGTGCTTGATAGTAAAGATAAAAAGGATAAGGAAATCGTTGCTAATGCACCGTCGATTCTCGATTTCATGACACCGGATGCACAAAAGCATTTGGATACAGTTAAGGAAATGCTTGAAGCATTAAAAATTCCGTTTGAAATTGACCCAACGATGGTTCGCGGACTTGATTATTACAACCACACCATCTTTGAAATTGAAACAAATTCGCCTGCGCTCGGTCATGGTTGGATGACCATTTGTGGTGGTGGTCGTTATAACGGGTTAGTCGAGGAACTCGGCGGACCAGAAACCCCCGGATTTGGTTTCGGCATCGGCATGGAACGGTTGTTGCTCTTATTGGACAATTTAGACGTTACGGCGCCAATCAACAATCCACTAAATGCTTACGTTGTTGGTATTGGTGAGGAAACTAATGTTGAAACGTTAAAGCTGGTTCAAGCAATTCGGCAGGCAGGCTTCAGCGCTGATCGTGATTATTTGAATCGCAAACCAAAGGCGCAGTTCAAAACCGCCGATCGTCGTCAAGCAGAATTCACCATTACGGTTGGTGCCCAGGAATTGGAAAGCCAAACGGTTCATTTCAAGAGTATGCGAACAGGTGAAGAAACAACGTTACCAATGGACGCCATTTATCAAGACTTCGCCAGCGTATATGACAAGTATTCAGAAGAATAGAGTGGTGCCAAAGCTCGAGAGAAGTCGAGCTAATAGAAGGAGAGCGAGAGAATATGGAACGAACGCAATACGCAGGTTTAATTGACGAAAGTTATGAAGGCCAGCAGGTTACCCTGTTTGGGTGGGTTCAAAAACGGCGTGATTTAGGTAAGCTGATTTTTATCGACTTACGTGACCGTGAAGGACTAGTTCAGTTAGTATTCAGTGCCGCAAACAGCGAATCCGCTTTGAATTTAGCGGAACAGATGCGTAGTGAATATGTCATTAAGGTCAGCGGGGTTGTTAAGGCTCGCAGTGCCAAAGAAGTTAACCCAGACATGAAGACTGGGAAAGTTGAAATTGAAGTTAGCGATGCAACTATCTTGAACAAATCCAAGGTGCCACCCTTTGATATTGCGGATGGTGTTGAAGCTTCCGAAGATTTAAAGCTGAAGTATCGTTACCTTGATTTGCGTCGGCCAGAAATGCAACGTGGCTTAATTTTGCGGAGTAAGATCACACAAGCGGTTCACAGTTACTTTGATGAAAATGGCTTCATTGACATTGAAACGCCAGACTTAACAAAGTCAACGCCAGAAGGTGCACGTGACTATCTTGTGCCAAGCCGGATTTACCCTGGTCACTTTTACGCATTGCCACAGTCACCACAGTTGTTCAAACAGCTGTTGATGGGTGCCGGTTTTGACCGTTACTATCAACTAGCCCGTTGTTTCCGGGATGAAGACTTACGTGGTGACCGTCAACCAGAATTTACTCAGATCGATATGGAAACAAGCTTCATGAGCCAGCATGACATCATGGATATGACTGAAGGCTTAATTGCCCGCGTTATGAAGAACACGTTGAATTTAGACGTTAAGTTGCCATTCGACCGGATTACTTGGCAAGAATCTATGGACCGGTTTGGCACGGACCAGCCTGATTTGCGGTTTGGCATGGAGTTAAAGGACATCTCTGACATCGTGAAGGACAGTTCTTTCAAGGTCTTCAGTGGTGCTGTTGAAAATGGCGGCCAGGTTAAGGGAATCGCGGTACCTGGTGGTGCAGATCATTATTCACGTAAGCAAATTGATGCCTTTACTGATTACATCAAACGTTTTGGTGCCAAAGGTTTGGCTTGGGCCAAGGTTGGCGCTGATGAATTTAGTGGTCCTGTTGCAAAGTTTGTTAACGACCAGTACAGTGAAATCACGACTGCGATGGATGCTCACGAAGGTGACTTGTTGCTGTTTGTCGCTGATCGTAGCAAGGTCGTTGCTGACAGCTTGTCATATTTGCGGGTAACGATTGCTAAAGAATTAGACATGATCGACCCTAAGAAGTTTGCTTTCCTTTGGATCATCGACTGGCCGTTGTTTGAATATGACGAAGGGGATCAACGTTGGGTACCAGCGCATCACCCATTCACCATGCCAAACGAAGGTGACGAGCACTTCTTAAATGAAGGTGAGAACCCTTATGAAGCTCATGCTCAAAGTTACGATATCATTTTGAATGGTTTGGAACTTGGTGGCGGTTCAATCCGTATCCACACACGTGAATTACAAGAAAAGATGTTGAAGGCGCTAGGATTTACGCCTGAACGTGCCAATGCTCAGTTTGGCTTCTTACTAACCGCGTTGGATTACGGTTTTCCACCGCATGGTGGTCTGGCAATCGGCCTTGACCGGTTTGCACGACTTTTGGCAGGTTCTGACAACATTCGTGAAGTCATTGCCTTCCCGAAGAACTCGAAGGCGACTGAACCAATGACCGAAGCCCCAAGTCCAGTTGCTGACAAACAATTGGAAGAATTGTACCTGAATGTTACAAAAAAGGACAAAGAGTAAACAATTTTGTAACTGCCAGATGCCGCTTACGGTTGCCAACAGTGACACGCTCACCGTGGGACCGGTTCAAACCTCCTGAAAACCGGAGTTTTTCACCTCGTCGCACAGCCCCGTGGGACCCCGAGTCTGCGCGACCGTCCGTGTTGTAAATTCGACAGAGCCATTCGAATTAACAACACTTTCACGGCTCGGTATCACTGTTGACGCCCTTCAGCTAATTTGATTTATCACAACTGGCAATAGTAGGTTGCTCAATATTTGACTACGACGGGCAACATAAAGCTGTTTGTATTTCGACATTTTGTTCATATTTCAAGAAAACTTAGTGATGGCAGTTTACTGCTTTCACTATTTTTTTATATCCAGCACCACACATGACAAAGGTTCAGTTGCTGAGAAAGTTGAAGGCAACTGAATTTCATTATTTTGATTAATAAGCATTTGGCTTCACAATGCTGAATCTTGTTGTGGTGTGCTATAGCTGTGTGATTTTCATGTCAAAAAGAGTGGAGCCAGTGAGAGACATAGTTTCGTGTCGACAACACTTATGGCCTGCATTTTGGCCATGTAGTGTTGTGGGACGACTTCTGAGATGCGAACTTCAGCTCAAAATCGAGGATGAAAACCGCGGGTTTGGCGGGTTGAATCCGGTCCTCATGAAACGGCGTCTCTCACTGGCGGAACGGTAGTTATTTTTTATTTAATTGTTTAAAAGGTTGAACGTCAGCTTTTCAAGAGATGTGAGCAAATTTATTAACACCGGATTATGTTGCTTGATTGTGTGAAATTCTTTACAATAGTGTTGGCAGTCGTCATGAACGATATTGCACAAATGACGATTAAGTTTACCGAAATAGAAGGGATCTTCAACATGAATAAATATATTGCTTTAGTTGGAACCAATTCAGATAAATCAACAAACCGTGAATTGCTCCAATTTATGAAGCGACACTATGCTGATCAGGCCGACATTGAAGTGGTAGAAATTAAGGGCTTACCGGTCTTTAATAAACCAGACAACATGAAAGTGCCTGATGCAGCCTTAGCCATCGCTGATAAGATTGATCAGTCAGATGGTGTCATTATCAGTACACCTGAATACGATCATTCTGTTCCAGCAGCTTTAATGAATGCACTTGAATGGTTATCTTACGGAATTCATCCGTTTGTGGACAAACCAGTGATGATTACCGGTTCCTCGTACGGGGCACTTGGTTCTTCACGGGCCCAAGGACATTTGCGCATCATTTTGGACTCACCAGAATTGCGGGCACGCATTATGCCAAGTTCAGAATTCTTGTTGGATCATTCCTTGCAAGCGTTCGATGACGACGGAAATTTGTTAGACCAAGACAAGTTGAGCAAACTTGATGGGTTGTTTGCCGATTTCCAAACATTTGTTGGTTTGGCCAAACAGCTTAACCACGCAACAAGCATCAATCGCCAAGAAGCAAGCGACTATTCTTGGGACAAACAGTAATGTGACTCAAGCGAGTGATTAGGAGACGACAAATAATGAAACTTGTAGGAATTGCCGGTTCGGTAGCGGACCATTCTTATAACCGGATGTTGCTGAAGTTTATTGCAAACCATTTCAGCGACACGGTTGATTTAGAAATTTTAGATATTAATGATGTGCCAATGTTTAATCAAAGCGATGATCAAACGGACAGTGAACCAATTGCCTACCTAACTCGAAAAATCAGTCAGGCGGACGGAGTTATTATTGCGACACCAGAGCATAATCACACACTAACGGCTAGTTTAAAGAGTGTTATTGAATGGTTATCATTCAATGTGCATCCATTTTCAGACAAACCTGTGATGATTGTTGGTGCTTCATACTATGACCAAGGTTCTTCGCGGGCCCAGTTGATGCTTCGCCAGATTTTGGAATCACCTGGTGTTAACGCCATTGTTATGCCCGGTAATGAATTTCTGCTGGCAGATGTTAAGCAAGCCTTTGATGAAAACGACAACTTGAAGGATGCCAACACCGTTAAGTTTCTTGGCAGTACGTTAGATAAGTTTGTTAAGTTTGTAAGGGTGATTAATATGTTAAACGAACCTCAACCAACTAGTGCTGAAGACGAAGACTTGACTGCTTCTAGCAAGATTGATACGACTGTCGAAGGCGTTGATATGGGTGCTGATGACTGGGTCGAACAGGCCGCTAAAAAGGTCAATGCCGTCGAAGGTGATACGTATGTTAAACTTGACCGTGGTCTTTTAACGGTTGATCAGCTGAACGCGTTCTTAAACTCAATGCCAATTGAATTGACGTATGCAGATAGTAACAATCAGTTCATTTACTATAACCACATGCTGCCTGCTGATAAAATGTTGGCACCACGGACACCGGCTCAGGCGGGCGATCCAATGTCAATGGTTCACCCAGCTCGTGCCGTTAAACATGTTAAGGAAGTTATTCACATGTTACGGACTGGTCAAAGAGACGAAATTAAGATGCCTGTGCCGGGTAACGGCCCAGACAAGTACATTTTGCATGCTTATCGTGCGATGCGTGACAGTGAGAATAAATACTTGGGTATTAATGAATATGTCGAAGACCTAATGCCAATGATCAAATGGTACTTGGCTAAGACCGGTCAGAAGTTAGTTGACGATCCAGACGCCGTGACTGGTGCATCAGCAGAAGCGGCTGACGCTTCGACAGGGGCCTCGTCAGCGGATGAACAGGCCGTTGCTCCGGCAACAACCCCAACGACGCCCGAAACTGATGCCAGCACTGGTGCATCCGAAGATGAGGAAGAACCAACGTCAGTAGCAAGTGCTGAACCAACATCAGCATCGACTGAAACAGCGGCTGATTCTGAACCTGATGATGTCACTGGCGCTTCAGAAGACGAATAGTTTGTTTTCATTTAAGCTATTCTAATCCATTACACATTGCTAAACACTTTTGTTAAGCACAAATAAATACCGTTCATTCGTTGCTACAGATCAAAAATGATATGTAGGCGAATGAGCGGTATTTTTTGATGAGACATTTTAATTAAGGTTGATAACTGACCGTTTTCAGGATGTCAACGAAACGTTGCTTGCCTGTTTTGGTCACTTCATGGCCACGTAATTGTTGCCCTTGCCTGCCGACTTTTGCGGTTACGGTTTTGGGTTGTGTTGACCAGCCTTTTGAGGTGATATGAACTTTGTAGGTAGCTGGGGTGAGGGGTTGATTATTATGAGTCAAAGCATTCGTTGACCACGCTTGGGATTTAACCGCTACATCATCGCCGACAATTGTATCTCCGCGGCTAATGGTGACGTGTAGCTTTGTTTGATCCGGCAAATTAGTTGATCCTTTTAGCTGAACGCGCCCATTGTTATCCACATTAAAGTGAAGTTTGGTACTAACATTAATAGCCGGTTTGCCCTTGCTTGTGCTTAACCAAGTTTCGCCCACACCGGGATTTGAAGATGCAGGTGCCATACCAGCAATCGTCCAAACAACGATGCAAACGAGGCTTAAGACAATCGCTAGAATGGTTTTAGTTCGTTTTTGCCAAGGACCGAAACGGAACATCACGTAAATTCCGGCCGGAAAGAAAATAATGGTTAGCACAATCCCAAACCACGGCTCTTTATAAAATTGATTTGCTTGCGTATTCATGAATACCTCCGGGTTAGTCAATCGTTTAAGTATACCATCAAACATCTGTGGAAACGGTTTCTGCCAAAAAAAGCGTCGATTAAAAAAGCGCCAGCGTGATGGGTTTGTTATAATTGGGGCACATTAAGACAAAGGACATTATTTTATGAATGATTTGCAGCAATTAATTGAACGGCACCAGTATACGGGTCGGGTTGGCACGGCATTTATTTATTCGATCTGTGTCTCAATCGCCCTAAATTTCTTTTGGAATCCTGGTCATATCTATTCTTCAGGAATTACAGGAGCGGCTCAGCTGGTTCACACGTTATCGACACGTTATCTTGGCGTGGACCTTGGCATTGGCGAGTTACTGTTTTTGCTTAATATTCCACTGTTCATTTTGGCTTGGATCAAGATTAGTCATCGATTTACGATTTTTACAATCATTGCCGTCGGGATGTCAACGGTGATGATTCGGGCGCTGCACCCCGTGACCTTAACAACAGATCCGATTATTTGTGCGATTTTTGGTGGTGCCGTTAATGGATTCGGTACCGGCTTAGCATTGCGTTACGGAATCTCTACCGGTGGGTTGGATATCTTAGGCATTGTGATCCGTCGCGCAACAGGTCGTAAAATGGGGACCATTAACATGACCTTTAATGCCTTCATCATTGTTGCTGCCGGGTTTGTGTTTGGCTGGCCATACGCCTTTTATTCAGCAATTGGTATCTTCGTGAACGCGCGTGTTATGGATATGGTGTATACCCGGCAACAGCGGATGCAGGTGATGATTATTACGGATCGGCCCAAAACGGTCGTGGATTCGGTCCAACATCACATTCGTCGTGGTATTACCATTGTGCATGGCGCTGAGGGAGCCTACAAACACAATAAGAAGTCGATTCTGTTTACAGTTATCTCTGGCTATGAAGTTGGTGAGTTGCAGGAAGCCATCAACGAGTCGGACCCCAATTCATTTGTGTCACTGAGTAATATTGTCAGGATTCTGGGGAATTTTTATGAGCCAAGACTGTAAAAATTAGATGTTCAAGTTTGAAGGGAGAAAATGATGTTAGTCGGATCACACGTGAGCATGAGCGGTAAAAAAATGCTGTTGGGTTCTGCTGAAGAAGCTGCAGGATACGGTGCCAATACATTTATGATTTATACAGGGGCACCACAAAACACGCGTCGCAAGCCAATTGAAGAATTAAATATTGAAGCCGGTCACACGTTTATGACGGCACACGATTTAGATCACATTGTTGTCCATGCTCCCTATATTGTTAATCTTGGGAATACGTTTAAGCCAGAAAGCTTTGCTTTTGCCGTTGATTTTCTCAGGGAAGAGGTCAAACGTGCGGATGCACTGGGGGCAGAGCAGATTGTCTTGCATCCAGGTGCTCATGTGGGCGCAGGTCCGCAAGCTGCCATTCAATCCATCATTAAGGGCTTAAATGAGATTCTGACGCCTGATCAGCATGCTCAGATTGCCATTGAAACCATGGCTGGCAAAGGTACCGAAGTTGGCATTACGTTTGATCAAATTGCTGAGATGATTGATGGCGTCACGCTAAATGATAAACTGTCGGTCTGCTTTGACACTTGTCACACCAGCGATGCAGGCTATGATATTAAGGGTGATTTTGATGGTGTAATGAATGACTTTGATCAGATTATTGGTTTAGAGCGATTAAAAGTTATTCATTTAAATGACTCGAAAAATCCTCAAGGCGCGCACAAGGATCGTCATACTAATCTAGGATATGGTACGATTGGCTTTGATCGGTTGAATCAGATTGCCCACGATGAACGATTTGTTAACGTGCCGAAAATTATGGAAACGCCATACGTTGCCGTTGACCCTGAAAACAAGCCAAAGGATAAACGGGCACCATATGGCTATGAAATTGCTGAATTAAAAGCTGGCAAGTTTAATGATCATCTTGTTAGTGACATTGCAAATGGCCGTCCTTACGATGAATTTTTAAATTAATCGCATTTTTCTGAAATAAATCGGCTTGAATAATTGACGAAGGTCAAAGGTTTCTGTATACTTCTTTAAGGACAGTTAAGTGCAGAACGTACAAAACCGTTACTAAACGCTCGAAGGGAGGGGATTTCAAAATGGCAAAGACAGTTGTTCGCAAGAACGAATCCTTAGATGATGCTCTCCGGCGTTTCAAACGGACCGTTTCGAAGAACGGGACCCTTCAAGAATACCGCAAACGGGAATTCTATGAAAAGCCAAGTGTTAAGCGTAAGCTTAAGTCAGAGGCTGCGCGTAAGCGTAAGAACAAGAAGAGTCGTTTCTAATTGTGAAATTGAACGTCAGCTTAGGCTGGCGTTTTTTTCTGTCCAAGAAGCGGTATACTACATTCAGTGACTGAATAATTTGGAGGTATGAGGAATTATGGATTTGTTATCTCAATTGAATGAAGATTTGAAGACGGCCATGAAGGCGCGCAACAAATTAGAATTAAACGTTATCCGTTCATTGAAGACAGGTGTCATGAACGAAAAGATTGAACTGGGTCACGATTTAACCCCAGACGAAGAAGTTGCAGTGGTTTCTCGTGGGTTAAAGCAACGTAAGGAATCATTGGCCGAATTTGAAAAGGCAGATCGTCAAGACTTGGCAGACGATACCAAAGCAGAGATTGCGATTGTTGAAAAATACATGCCTGCTCAAATGAGTGAAGATGAAATCAACAATGTTGTTAAAGAAACGGCGCAACAAGTTGGTGCAACAAGCAAGGCTGACTTTGGTAAGTTGATGGGTGCTGTGATGCCTAAAGTTAAGGGTAAAGCAGACGGTAAGTTGGTTAACCAGGCCGTTAAAAACCTGTTAAGTTAATTTCGTTTGTGACCAGGTTACAGAACAAAGTTTATTGAAATGAGCAATTAATGGAATCCTTATTCTCATATTTGGGAATGAGGATTTTTTGATTGGTTGGTCAAAAAGAGTGTTGTAATAACACTAGTTTCAAGCATTACAGAATGTTTGTGCTGGTGGTCGATTATGATAAAATAGACATTGTACAGTGTTATCTAATTATGATCTAAAGATTTCAATATGGTCGTCTACGATTTAACAATTAAACGATGATCACGGTTGACAGTATGGCGTAGTGACCCAGTCTTTAAACATAAATCAAAAATAAAGTAAGAAACAGCAAAGGAGCGAAACATCTTTGGCAGAAAACCAGTTTGCATTTGAACGACAGTTCCGTTTGTCCACACCGGATTTGGAAGCCGGCCTAGTTGGCGCTAATGACGCCAATTTACGCTTGCTGGAGGAAGGCCTGAATGTTAATATTCACGCCTTTGGCGATACAATTACTGTATCCGGGGATGAAGAACAGTCCGTGGATCGCACAATTAAAATTATTGATAACCTGGTTCAGCTAATTAAAAGTGGCATTACGTTAAACAGTACCGATGTCGTGTCAGCCATGAAAATGGCAGAACGTGGTACGTTAGAGTATTTTCAGGACTTGTACAAACAAACCTTGATTAAGGATGATCATGGACGGGCAATTCGGGTCAAAAACTATGGTCAACGGCAGTACGTTCAATCGATTAGCCATAACGACATTACGTTTGGTATTGGTCCAGCTGGGACAGGGAAAACCTTCTTGGCAGTGGTAATGGCCGTCGCCGCTCTGAAACGGGGGGACGTTGAAAAAATCATCCTAACGCGGCCCGCTGTTGAAGCTGGTGAAAGCCTTGGCTTTTTGCCTGGCGATTTGAAGGAAAAAGTTGATCCATATTTGCGCCCAATTTATGACGCACTTTATCAAATTCTCGGTTCAGAACATACACAACGTTTGTTAGACCGAGAAGTGATTGAAATTGCGCCGCTTGCTTATATGCGTGGTCGTACTTTGGATGCAGCGTTTGTCATTTTGGATGAGGCTCAAAATACGACTAATGCACAGATGAAGATGTTCTTGACTCGTCTAGGGTTTGGCTCAAAGATGATTGTGAACGGGGATATTTCCCAAATTGACCTACCACGGGGGAAACATTCTGGACTTGTTGACGCTCAGAATTTGTTGCAAAACATTAACCACATTGGTTTTGTTTCGTTTAATGCAGATGATGTGGTCCGTCACCCAGTCGTTGCCAGCATCATTAACGCCTATGAAAACCAACCCACACAGGACTAAACTAATCATGTGTTAATCTACAGATACGGTCAGATAATCAAATTAACGGAGTGAAGAATAAACATGGATCTTGAGATAGTTGATCAAACGGAACAAGGCGTGCCTGAAGAACGCGTTACGATGGTTCGTGAAATCCTTGAATTTGCCGGGAAGACAATTAAGTTACCAGAGAATACGGAAATGTCCTTAACATTCATGAACAATGAAGGGATTCGAAAGTTAAATCGCGAATATCGTGGTGTTGATAAAGCAACGGACGTGATCAGCTTCGCAATCGAAGAGGACCCGGACGATGAAGATGAGATTGTCATGGACGATGAATTACGTCAGGAAATTCCGATGAATATTGGGGACATTATGATCTCCGTTGACAAAGTTGCGGACCAGGCGGAATACCTCGGGCACACTTATGATCGCGAATTAGGTTTCTTAGCGGTTCATGGTTTTCTGCATTTAAACGGGTACGATCACATGGAACCAGCAGACGAAAAAGTGATGTTTGATTTACAACGAAAGATCTTGGACGATTATGGCCTCACCAGATAAGCAACAAACAGAGAAGAATCATCATTTTATTCAGGCGTTTCATCACGCCATGGATGGGATTATTGGAACTATCCATAATGAACCGAACATGCGCTATCACCTCATTTTCGCGTTGGCGGCGCTATTGTGTGGTTTGATTTTGCAAATCACTCGAATGGACTGGCTATGGATTACATTGGCCATTTTTACCGTTATTCTGGCAGAATTTGCGAACACCATCGCTGAGTCTCTGAGTGATTTAATTACGCATGGTCAGTTTGATCCGCTAGCTAAACAGGTTAAGGACGTTGCTGCCGGTGCGGTAGTGGTTGCTGCCTTGTTTGCAGTAATCACGGGCTTGCTCGTTTTTGGTCCGCGAATCTGGAGTTTGATTTTGAATTAAAAAACTTGATGACGACACTAAAATGATCATCATGGTTAAGGAGAACACTAAATGACGCAAGAACAACAAGCATTCCATTCCGGTTTTGTGGCGATTGTTGGACGACCAAATGTTGGCAAATCCACTTTTTTGAATCGTGTAATTGGTCAAAAAGTTGCGATTATGAGTAACGTAGCTCAGACCACCCGAAACAAGATACAGGGCATATACACGACAAATAGTGAACAGATTGTTTTTATTGATACGCCGGGCATTTTCAAACCATCGAGTAAGCTAGATGAATTTATGGTGAATTCGGCCATATCGACGTTGAACGAGGTTGACGCTGTTTTGTTCATGGTTAATGCACAAGAAACACGTGGCGCGGGCGATAATTACATCATTGACCGATTAAAGGATATCCATAAGCCTGTTTACTTGGTGATTAACAAAATCGATCAGATTCACCCGGATAAATTGCTGAGTGTTTTAGAGCAGTATAAGGATGCCCTTTCATGGAAAGAGGTCTACCCAATATCTGCTTTGCAAGGCAATAACGTGGATGAATTCTTGGGTCAGCTGTCCAAAGACTTACCAGAAGGACCGCAATACTATCCTGAGGACCAAATAACGGATCATCCGGAACGTTTTGTTGTAGCAGAGCTTGTTCGTGAGAAAGTTTTGCAATTGACTCGTGATGAAGTGCCGCATTCTGTAGCGGTAGAAGTTGAATCGATGAAACGTGAGTCGCGTCCGGGAAAGCGGGCCGATGGTCAGCCCAATGAACTGGTGCATATTGCAGCAACGATTGTTGTGGATCGAACCTCACAAAAGGGCATTATTATTGGTAAAGGCGGCAAGATGTTGAAAGAAATCGGTTCGCGTGCGCGGGCTGATATCGAGCCACTACTTGGCGATCGCGTTTATTTGGAATTATGGGTCAAGGTGGTTCAACACTGGCGGGACAAACCTTCCGCGCTAAGGGAATACGGTTATAAATCACAAGACTATTAGTGCATGTTTGAGTAGTAAGGCTGTGTTCCAAAGCCTAAAGACACCAAGGCACCTCATTCCCAGCTTCGGGAATAGGGTGCTTTTGCATTATTACTTAAACGAGTCTTTGTCACCGGTCTATTCTGCGTTGTTTTTCACTTTTGCTTTCGCGTCAGTTGTGCCACTAACACTGGCGACAACTGGATTTATTTTATGAGTTAGGAGGCGCAATGTGGCAACTTATCAGAACACACAATTTCAAGGGATTGTGATGTATGCAAACGATTATCGAGAACGCGATCAATTGATTAAGATTTTTACCGGTGAGTATGGTAAGAAAATGTTCTTTATTAAAAATGGTAAACGCCGTGGCATGCGTCTCCATAGTGCTCTTTTGTCCTTTACGGTTGGGACGTACGTCGGCAATGTAAATGATCAAGGACTTAGTTTCATTAATGCGGCTAAAGAAACTGCGCAATTACAGCAGATTCGCGCTGACATCAATAAAAATGCATATGCAACATATATTTTAGGATTGGTTGATGCAGCCTTTCGGGATGGTCAAATAGTGCCAGATTGGTTTATGAAGACTAAGAACGCGTTGACCCTTATTGATGACGGGCTTGATGAACAAATCATTACCAATATTATTGAAATTCAATTGTTGCGGGCCTTCGGGGTCGCTCCTGAATTGCAACGATGTGCTGTTTGTGGTCGGACAGACTTGCCGTTTGATTACTCTGAAAAGTTTGGTGGGTTAATTTGTGCCAACCATTTTGACCAAGATAGTCATCGTCTACATTTGGATGCACGAACGATCTTCTATCTGCGCCAATTTTCTGTCATCGATTTAGCCAAAATCACCACGATTAATGTGTCACCAAGAACGAAGCGTGGATTGCGGCGAGTACTGGATTTGATTTACGAGAATAGCGTTGGGATTCATTTGCGTTCCAAACGGTTTATTGACCAAATGGCGACGTGGGAAGATCAGTTAGCAGCTCGTGGTCAGCAGTTGAAACAGCGTCATCAGGCATCGTTAAAGAATGAGGACAAAAAGTCGGATGTGAGCTCGAATCAAGGTGTAAATGACGAAATGTTAACGAGCTCTGATGAACCAGAGCAACAGACAGATTCTGAACAGCATTGACAATTTCTGGCACAATGCCTATGATTATGAGGTTGAACAAGTAAATAAACGTTAACAGCGATCGAAAAGGGTCACCGTGGTCATGGTCAGCGAACTGGGGATAGTGAAAGCTCAGTCATGGTTGCGATAGATTGGCATTTCGGGAGTTAACACCAACTAAGCTGCCTGATTTAATTCAGGAAGTAGGGTGGAACCGCGTAATTAATTCACGTCCCTACATCGACACATTTTGTGCTGATGGAGGGGCGTTTTATTTTGAAGGGAGATCGTCATGGAAATTAAAAAAGATGAAAAACTTTCCGTGCAACAAATTATTTTGACCCTGCAGCAATATTGGGCTGCGCAAGGCTGCATGTTGATGCAGGCCTATGATACTGAAAAAGGGGCCGGTACGATGAGCCCTTACACATTTTTGCGGGCGATTGGACCAGAACCATGGAACGCCGCTTATGTGGAACCAAGTCGCCGACCAGCAGATGGTCGATATGGTGAAAACCCTAACCGTCTGTACCAACATCACCAATTTCAAGTATTGATGAAACCAGCTCCCGAGAACATGCAAGAACTGTACTTGAACAGTTTGCGTGAACTTGGCATTGATCCCCTTGAACATGATATTCGCTTTGTTGAAGATAACTGGGAGAACCCGTCCATGGGTTGTGCCGGTGTTGGTTGGGAAGTTTGGCTTGACGGGATGGAAATCACCCAGTTTACGTATTTCCAAATCGTCGGTGGTCAGGAAATGAATCCGGTTGCCGCCGAAGTAACGTATGGTTTGGAACGACTTTCCTCGTATATTCAAGACGTCAACTCCGTGTTCGATTTGGAGTGGAGTGATGGCGTACTGTACGGTGACATCTTTAAAGAACCAGAGTACGAGCATAGTAAGTATTCCTTTGAAGAAAGCAACCAAGACATGCTCTTGCACCTGTTTGATGATTTCGAACGTGAAGCGAAAGCTAACCTGAGTAAGGGCCTTGTTCACCCAGCGTACGATTATATTTTAAAATGTTCACACACTTTCAATCTACTAGATGCCCGCGGCGCAGTTTCCGTAACTGAACGGGCCGGTTATCTAAGTCGTATTCGGAAGATGGCTTACAGCGTTGCCGTAGCCTTTATCAATGCACGTGCCAAACGTGGTTTTCCATTGATTAAAGACGACAAAGAGCGCGAGGCGGTCCTTGCTGATTGGCGGAAAAAGGAAGAAAAGAAAGCTGCTCGGGCGGCTAAGAAGAACGCAAAGGAGGCCAAATAATGGCACATCAATTTTTACTTGAAATTGGGTTGGAGGAAATTCCTGCTCACGTGGTGACACCAAGTATTGATCAATTGGTTGAACGCACAAAAAACTATTTGGCCGAACAACGGATTACGTTTGACAGCATCAAACCATTTTCCACACCACGGCGGTTAGCGTTACTGATTTCTGGTCTAGCTGATAAACAACCAGATGTTGAAGAAGAAGTTAAGGGCCCGGCTAAGCGGATTGCGCAGGATAAAGATGGTAACTGGACAAAAGCGGCCCAAGGTTTTGCTCGCGGACAAGGTGCCAGCGTTGATGACATCATTTTTAAAGAACTAAAGGGTGAACAGTACGTTTACGTTCAAAAACACGAAACTGGCCAGCCTGTGAGTGAGGTTTTGACTGGTATGAAGGATGTCATCATGGCGATGACATTCCCAACCATGATGAAATGGGGCAGCTACAAGTTTCAATACATTCGCCCAATTCGTTGGTTGATTGCATTGCTGGACGATGAAGTTTTGCCATTCAGTATTCTCGACATCACCACAGGTCGAACTAGTCAAGGTCATCGTTTCCTTGGTCACGAGGTGGAAATTAAGCGTCCTGCAGATTATGAAGAAGCCCTGACAAGTCAGTTTGTTATCGCAGACGCCGCCAAACGTAAGGCTAAAATTCGTCAACAAATTCAAGCACTTGCGATGGAACATAACTGGACGATTGATATTGATGAGGACTTACTGGAAGAAGTTAACAATCTAGTTGAATGGCCAACGGCGTTTGCTGGTCACTTTGATGCTAAATACCTCACAATCCCGGATGAGGTTTTGATTACTTCAATGAAGGATCATCAACGCTTCTTCTATGTGCGTGACGAGGCTGGCAAGTTGTTGCCAAACTTTGTTTCAGTGCGTAACGGGAATGATCAGCACTTAGATAACGTGATTGCTGGGAATGAAAAAGTGCTAACTGCCCGTTTGGAAGATGCAATGTTCTTCTATGAGGAAGATCAAAAACATGACATCGACTTTTATGTGAACAAGCTGAAGTCGGTTAGTTTCCACGATAAGATTGGTTCCATGACTGAGCACATGAAACGGACTGGCATTATTGCTAATTTGATTGGCCAACGTGTTGGTCTTAGCGAAAGCGAGTTAGCAGATCTACAGCGAGCAAGTGAAATTTACAAGTTTGACTTGGTAACTGGTATGGTGGGCGAATTTGCCGAATTACAGGGAGTTATGGGCGAAAAGTATGCTTTGTTGTTTGGCGAAAAACCAGCAGTTGCCCAGGCTATTCGTGAACATTACATGCCTGTTTCAGCTGACGGTAGTTTGCCACAATCTAACGTTGGCGCAGCTTTGGCAATTGCGGACAAGTATGATAGTATCACCGCGTTCTTTGCAGCTGACATGATTCCTAATGGTTCTAACGATCCGTATGCTTTACGACGTCAGGCGTTTGGTATCGTACGCATCCTGCGCGATCGAAAATGGCACTTGCCGTTGTTGAAGATGGGGCAAGACTTTGAAATTGCGCTGTCTAATAAGCACGTTGAATTCAATCCAGAGCTAACGGCTAACTTAGATTCTAGCCGCAAACGGATTCAAGAATTCATGAACGACCGGGTCCGTCAATGGTTTGCTGGCCAGCATGTTCGTCACGATATTGTGGATGCTGTCACGAGCGCTGACACCACAGATGTTGTGAACATGTTGGATGATGCGGCCGCATTAGTGGCACACGTGGATGATAGCAACTTCAAGGATGCTATTGAAGCCTTAACGCGGGTTGCCCGATTAACGAAACAAGATCTGTTGGACGCACCATCACTGCCGGTTGATCCTAAATTGTTTGAAAACGATGCAGAACAAAAACTGTATGACGGCGTTAATGATGTTAAAGCTCATTTCGATGACCGGACACCAGAGCAAAACTACCAAGCATTGGCTGATTTGCAACCAGTTATCGATGCGTACTTTGAAGCCAATATGGTTATGGATGATAACGAAGCCATTCGGCGTAACCGTTTGAATCAACTCGCACAACTTACGAAACTTACCATTCACCTTGGTGACCTTAAACAATTGATCGTTAAATAGGTACAGTGTGGATGTCTACGCTTCCGGTTGTCCACATTGATACGCTCGCCGTGGGACCGGTTTTAGCCTCCTGAAAACCGGAGTCTTTCACCTCGCCGCCAAGCCTCGTGAAACCCCGAGTCTCGGCGACCGTCCGTGATGTAAATTCGAGAAAACCATTCGACGTAACGGCATTCAGCACATTGACTTATAGAGTTAGCTGTTGTGGATAATTTGAATAGTAGTTGATTGAACCGGAAAGAAATCATCCTGTCAATCAGCTGCTATTTTTATTTAGGACGCTATTCGCGCTATACTAAACGTGAAAAATATTTAATTTGAAACCGTTTGATTGCGGTTTGGGAGTGGTAAGCAATGGCATTACAGCTGAAACGAATTTACGAAGCACCGGCTGCCAGCGATGGACAACGAATCTTTGTCGATCGGTTGTGGGCGCGTGGCATCAGTAAGGAACGGGCGGCATTAACCGACTGGGACAAGGAGATTGCGCCTTCCGCAGAACTGCGTAAACAGTTTGGTCATGATCCTGAAAAGTTTCCGGCTTTTAAACGTGAATATGAACGGGAACTAGCAACTAATGAGATGACGAAGGCCTTTATTGAAAAGATTCGGTCAGGATTAGCGGCGGGTAACGTGACACTATTGTTTGGTGCTAAGGATGAGCAGCATAATAATGCAGTCGTGCTCAAGGAATTCATTGAAGCGCACTTGACAAAATAATTTAATAACCGGGCACTAAAATACACGAATTCAAATATTGTACATTGCTGGCAAAGCGTGTATAATGCTCATTGTGTGTAATTGGGCTCAATTTTAGTCGCATTTTTTGTCTCGCGAAACTTAACGTTCACGATGTCGGAAGGTGCGTCTTTTTACGCTCAATAGGCCAGGCTTCAGCACTGGAGGTGATGTTGTGGCAATGAGAATTCCAGAGGATGTCATCGAAAACGTTCGCAGTTCAGTGAATATTGCGGACGTAGTAGGTCAGTATGTACAGTTAAAGAAATCCGGTAAAAATTTGTTCGGCTTGTGTCCGTTTCATGAAGAAAAGACACCGTCATTTTCAGTTAACGAAGAAAAACAAATTTTCCACTGCTTTAGTTGTGGCCGTGGCGGTAACGTGTTTAAGTTCTTAATGGAACTGAATAACATCAGTTTTCCAGAAGCAGTCCTTCAAGTAGCTGATGATGCCAACATCACCATTGCTGACGAGTATAAGCAGACTGAAAGCAGCCCGGTTAATTCTGAGTTTGGACAGTTAATTGGCTTATACGAGGATGCTGCTAAACTTTATCATCATGTGTTAATGAACACGCAGGTTGGTGAAGAAGCGCTGGATTATTTGCATAAACGTGGACTGAACGATGACACGATCAACACGTTTGATATTGGCTTTGCACCTGCCGAAGGACTATTGAAACCCTTCTTTGAAGAGCGAAACGTTGATTATCAAACATTGCGTAGTTCCGGATTGTTCATTGAGAACCAAGACGGGCAGTTGCGTGATCGTTTTAGTAACCGAGTGATGTTTACGATCCGTAATGCTAGTGGCAAAGTGATTGCTTTTTCCGGTCGTTTGTTGCATAAGGATCCAGATGCGCCGAAATATTTGAATAGTCCAGAAACGAAGATCTTCCATAAGAGTGATACGTTGTTTAATTTTGACCTGGCTCGTCGTGAGATTCGTAAAACGGATGCTGTCATTTTGTTTGAAGGGTTTATGGATGTTATTGCAGCCTATTCTGCTGGGGTGAAGAACGGCATTGCTTCCATGGGAACTAGTTTAACTACTGATCAGATCGGTATTTTGCAGCGTGTGACCAATACCTTGTATGTGTCGTACGACGGTGATGATGCGGGTCAAAACGCAACTCACCGGGCGCTGTCGCTAATTAGTGGTCAAAGCAATATGGATTTAGGTGTTGTGCAAATGCCTGAAGGTCTGGATCCAGATGAATACTTGCGAAAGTATGACGCTGAACACTTCCGGGCGGTGTATGAAGGTGCCAAGGAAACGCCCGTTGGCTTTGCGTTACGCTATTTAGCGCGTGGACGCAATCTTGATAATCAAAGTGATCAGTTGACTTATCTGAATGAAGTGTTGAAGATTGTCGCTGGTGTCCACTCGCCAGTTGAGCAGGATTTATATCTGAATCAACTGGTGGATCGCTTTGGTGTTGATAAGGCTAGTTTAAAAGAGCAACTGGCTGACATTCGTCAAACGCAGACGCCAATCGTTGTTCCTGGCGAACAGCCAGCCACACCGTTGCCAAGTACGCCGACACCAGTGAAACAGCTAGTGCGTGAGCCGGCGCATCTAGATCGCATTGAGCGTGCGGAACGGTTATTGTTGCAGCGCATGTTAATTGATCAGAGCGTTTGGCTACATGTCACGGCTAATCAAGATTTTCATTTTGTCCACGACCAGTATCAAACATTGTTTTTAATGGCTCAAGGATTCAAACAAACGCACGCTGATGTTCAGATTGCGGCGTTCTTGGATTATGTCAACGATGATGAGTTACAACATACATTGATTGATATCACAGAGCAACCAAGTGTTGACCGGGATGATATGACCGATGTGAATGATTGTATGCACATCATCATGAATCAAGCGCCCATTGAGGAGCAGATTCGGCAGAAGAACATTGCCATGATTGAGGCCAAACGATTGAATAATCATGACCTCCAAAATCAGCTAACCTTGGAATTAGTTAATTTGTACAAGCAAAAGCAGGCGATGAAAAATGCTTGATAATTCTATTAATCGGTGTAAACTTATTTATTTGTCGGATTGTGAATACTAAGGGGGACCTTGCATGTCTGAAAAGAAAACAACATCTACAAAAGATTTTGATGAAAAGAAGTTCAAAACAGCAGTTAACGCACTAATTAAGAACCGTAAGAAGGCTAAAGAAGTCCGTTATGATGAATTACAAACGGAACTGGTTAAGCCATTTGCGTTGGACGCCGACAAAATTGATGATTTAATGCAAAAAGTTGAGGATGCTGGTATCAGCATCGTCGATGAAAATGGTGACCCCTCTGAACATGCCTTAAAGAACAAAAAGAGTAGTGTTACGACTAAGGAATTAAAGGCTAGTGATGCAGCACCATCCGGAGTTAAAATCAATGATCCGGTACGGATGTACCTGAAGGAAATTGGCCGTGTTTCTCTGTTATCTGCCGATGAAGAAGTTGCTTTGGCTCTGCGAATTGAGCAAGGTGACGAATCAGCTAAGCAAGAATTGGCTGAAGCAAACTTGCGGTTGGTTGTCTCAATTGCTAAGCGATACGTTGGTCGTGGGATGCAGTTCCTTGATTTAATTCAAGAAGGTAACATGGGACTGATGAAGGCCGTTGAAAAGTTTGATTACCGCAAAGGATTTAAATTTTCAACGTATGCCACTTGGTGGATTCGTCAGGCCATTACCCGTGCGATTGCTGACCAGGCACGGACAATTCGGATTCCCGTTCACATGGTTGAAACAATCAACAAATTGATTCGGATTCAACGTCAATTACTTCAAGACTTAGGCCGTGAACCAATTCCTGAAGAAATTGGTGCCGAAATGGATATGCCAACGGAAAAAATTCGTGAAATCTTGAAGATTGCGCAAGAACCCGTTTCTTTGGAAACACCAATTGGTGAAGAGGATGACTCTCACTTAGGTGATTTCATTGAAGATCAGGATGCAACTTCACCAGCTGACCACGCAGCCTATGAACTGCTGAAGGAACAGCTGGAAAGCGTTTTGGATACGTTAACTGACCGTGAGGAAAATGTGCTTCGTTTGCGTTTTGGTTTGGACGATGGCCGGACCCGGACTTTGGAAGAAGTTGGTAAGGTCTTTGGTGTTACGCGTGAACGGATTCGTCAGATTGAAGCGAAGGCCTTACGTAAGTTACGCCACCCAAGTCGTTCTAAGCAATTGAAAGATTTCTTGGAATAGTC
The DNA here is from genome assembly GCF_009863985.1 of Furfurilactobacillus milii. Lineage (GTDB taxonomy): Bacteria > Bacillota > Bacilli > Lactobacillales > Lactobacillaceae > Furfurilactobacillus > Furfurilactobacillus milii_A. Next base: position 158,648 of record NZ_WEZT01000005.1, read on the forward strand.
AAGGCATCACTAAAATTAGTAGTATGGGCTAGTTGATTGTAATGAGCCTGTTTCGCAAAGTTTGAATATAATTAGATTTGCAATGCATTCATGATCAATTTTTAAATTGACTATGGATGCTTTTTTTGTAGGGTGAATTGTCAAACTAAGTGCAACGGTTTGTCAAAAAATACTTCATATGGGGTTTCATAGTTTAACACTTTGCGAGGACGTTGATTTAACTGCTTTTG
>NZ_WEZT01000005.1:158977-196064 GCF_009863985.1 Furfurilactobacillus milii
CCGGATACCTCGAATTGTTTGATTTGGTCGTTAAACATATTCTACCCGGTATGGGTTTATTTTTTTACTTTGTGTTGCATTTCAATTGTAAATTCGCCAGTTTGAAAAATAGTCAGTAGGTTATCTGCCGATAAAGTTCTGTAAAAACTCTGCAACTGGCGTGAAGTGATTGGTATACTGGTAGTAAAGATAGCGAATGCACCGGCGACGATTGTTACGTCATGAATCGCTTTTAGTTCTAATAATCGGTGCACAAGAGGAGGATACATGGACGCGGATCATTTATCAAAACGATTGGCTGCTGTGGCGGCCTACGTGCCTGCTAATTCACGCATGGCTGACATCGGCTCAGATCATGCTTACTTACCAGTTTATCTGGCCAAACGCCAACAAATTTCGTATGCGGTGGCAGGAGAGGTCGTTGACGGACCGTTTGAAAATGCCAAAACGGAGATTGCCAACCAGAATTTAACCGAGCGGATTGATGCACGTTTGGGAGACGGGGTTACGGTGCTTAAACCCGACGATAACATTGACACGATTGTCATTGCGGGGATGGGTGGCACACTGATCAGTGACATTCTGGAGCGTGGTTGGCAACAACTGACTGGCAACGAATTACTCGTGTTACAGCCGAACGTTGGTGAATATCATTTACGCAAATGGCTGGCCGCCCATGCCTATCAAATTACGGCTGAGCAAATTTTAAAGGATGATGGGCACATTTATGAAATTATGGTGGCCCACAAGGTCAAGGAGCCGTTTACACTAAACGAACTAGATGCACGCTTTGGACACTTTTTACGCGCTACTCCCAATGCTGCGTTTGTCGAAAAATGGCAACATGAGCAGCAACGGAACGCACACGTATTAGCGTCACTAAATCATGCGGCAAACGTACCCGTTGCTAAGCAACAGGAGTTGCAACGTGAACAGCAACTAATTGAGGAGGTTGTACAAAATGCAAGCACAAACCTTAATTGATCAATTTGAAAAGTTTGCACCACTTCGTTATCGCGAAGCCGGTGATCCAACTGGTTTTCAAATCGGTAGTCGACAGGCAGAAATTCATAAAGTTTTGGTGACTTTGGATGTTCGGCCCGAGGTTGTTGACGAAGCGATTGCCGAGCACGCTGATTTCATTTTTGCCCATCATCCAGTTATGTTTCGACCTGCTAAAAATCTGGATTTTGATGCAGATCCACAGCTAGCGATGTATGGCAAAATTATTGCCAACCACATTACTGTGTACGCCGCTCATACCAACTTGGATAATGCTCCAGGCGGTATGAATGATTGGCTTGCTGAGCAATTGCAGCTGGAGCACGTTCAGTCATGGCTGCCTAATCCTGACGCGCCTGAGGTATCAATGGGTCGGGTCGGTGAGCTAGCAGAGCCGATGTCAATGCAAACATTCGCTGAGTATTGCAAAACGCAATTTAAAATCGGTGGGTTGCGGTTGATTTCACATGAACCAACCAAACAGGTTAGCAAAGTTGCCATTTTAGGTGGTGACGGTGGCAAGTTCTTCCGTGAAGCGCAGGCAACGGGAGCCGATGTCTATGTTACGGGCGATGTTTACTACCATACTGGGCATGACATGCTGGCATCCGGTTTGTCTGTGGTGGACCCAGGACATCACATTGAAGCTGTTTGCATCCCCAAGTTGGCATCCATGTTCCGTCAGTGGTCTACACAATATCAATGGCATCTCGATGTCTTAGAATCAAAACCTAATACGGATCCCTTTACTTTTGTGTAAGCGAGCCGAATCAGGTAGACTTATTTTGAAGTATGTTTGAACTTTATTTTAGAAAATAGGAGCGTGACAGTTGTGGCACAATATGAAACCTTGCTTTCGCGGTTTATCGGTTATGTAAAAGTCAATACGAGATCAGATCCAGATTCGACAACCATTCCTTCTTCGCCTAGGGAAGTAAACTTTTTAAAGTCGATTGCTGAGGAGTTAACTGAGCTTGGACTATCGGATATCAAAACAGATCCTAACAGTGGATACGTAACTGCTGTTCTGCCAGCTAATGATGACGGCAACACAGCACCAATTGGCTTTTTAGCACATATTGATACTGCGGATTTTAATGCAGAAAATATTACACCCAACATTGTTAAGAACTATGATGGTAAATCAGACATTAAACTTAGGGATGATGGTCAGTGGACATTAAAGCCTAGCGAATTTCCAGCATTGCACAATTACACTGGTGACACATTAATTACAACTGACGGTACAACACTTTTGGGTGCTGACGATAAAGCTGGTGTGGCTGAAATTATGACGGCCATGGAGTACTTGCTTAATCATCCAGACGTTAAGCATGGTGAGATTCATGTTGGTTTTGGCCCGGATGAAGAAATCGGTACTGGTGCGGATCACTTTGATGCTAAGGGTTTCGGCGTTAAGTATGCCTACACGGTGGATGGCGGCCCATTAGGTGAATTAGAATATGAGACGTTTAATGCTGCTCAGGCAGTCGTGACTATTCAAGGGAAGGATGTTCACACGGCTACTGCTAAAGGCGTTATGCAAAATGCACTTCAAATTGGTATTGATTTCCATAATCAATTACCTGCAAGTGACCGTCCAGAAAATACTGAGGGTCGGGAAGGTTTCTTCCACCTGTACAAAATGACTGGGACTGTTGATCAAGCTCAGTTAACGTACATTATTCGTGATCACGATCGTCAGAAGTTTGAAGACCGTAAACAACAAATGCGGGACATTGCTGATAAGCTCAATGCTACTTTGGATGAACCACGAGTGAAGTTGGTATTGACGGACCAATATTACAATATGCGTGAAGTGCTTGAAAAGGATATGACACCGGTTGAACTGGCTAAAAAAGCCATGACTGATTTAAATATCAAACCTGTTATTTACCCGGTTCGTGGTGGAACAGATGGCTCCAAGATTTCATTCATGGGTGTGCCAACGCCGAATCTGTTTGCTGGTGGTGAGAACATGCACAGCCGTTATGAATATGTTTCTCTGCAGACTATGGAACGTGCTGTTGATGTGATCTTGAAGATTACTGAACTCAATCGGCAGGCTTAACAAGCGATAACCAGTATTTGTAATACAAAATAAAAACGACCCCAACAGACACATCTGTTAGGATCGTTTTTATTATCTATCGTGTGCGATGCTGGTTAGCAACCTGCGACAACGATTATGATTGACTTGCTTCATCAGCATTAGCCGCTGGTTTGTCGGCCATCACGTGTGTTGCGACTGAAGTCACAAGGCAGACGATGGCGGCAACGATGCCAATTTCAAAAACGTTATATTGCAACAATTCTAGTTGTCCACCAATATAACCAATGACCTCGCCCCAGATGAAGCCCCAAAAGATTACAGTTAAGTAACGCATATTGTGACCACCTTTCATATCAATAGTAGTTTAACACTCTGACTACTGATTTCAATAAACTTTCATTCGCGAATACGGATAATTTTGGCGGGTTTTGTTATAATATGAAAGACGAACAAACGTTTGAATATGAAACTTAATCGATTATTCAATGAAAGGGGGATGCTTGTGTCTTCGGAGACTGAAATTGAGGCAGCAGCGGTACCGTTATCTCGCGAAATAAATGGTCTAGTGCCATTATCCGTTATCAGTAGTTATAGTCTATTGCAAAGTCCAACAAGAGTTACAGAACTCGTGCAAACGGCAAAGCAGCGAGGGTATCAGGCAGTTGCACTGACTGACATTAATGTGTTGTATGGCGTTGTTGATTTTTTTAATGCTGCGCGAAAAGCTGGCATCAAACCGTTAATCGGGCTGACCATCGAACTAACCGGCGAGGTCACTGAGCCAGCCACCAATGACCAGACGATGCCAGCCACAAAGCAGAATGCACTGCCAACATTCCCATTAACTTTGATTGCTAAAAATGAACATGGCTATCAAAATCTAATTCAAATTTCGTCGGCAAAGATGACCCGCGAAGAACGTGATCCATTAAAAATTGACGACATCAGCGATTGGTTGTCAGACTTAGTCATTATTAATGGCTTACAAAGTGAAATTGGCCGACTAGCCAGTACGGGACAACAAAACGTGGCTGCGCAACTCATGGCACGACTGCAAAAAATTGCCAATGACACCGTATATCTTGGTGTGAGTGATCAACAATCAAGAGCGACAATTGACACGCTTCAACAATTTGCAGATCAGAATCATTGTCGATTGGTGGCTGTCAACGACGTTCGCTATTTGAACCCTGATGATAGTTTTAAGACTAGTGTGATGACGTCGATTAGTAGTGGTGAACAAATCACTAATTTAGGAGCGGTAAGCCAACAGACAGGTCCTTGGTATCTTCGTGAGGCTGTGCCGCTAGCCAATCACTATCATGAATTGGGACTTGATGAGGCCGTTCGGGAAACGAGTCAAATTGCTAACATCGCAACGGTTGACTTCACGTTTCAAGCCCCACAATTACCACATTTCAAGACGCCCAATCATGAACCAACGGCAGATTATTTGCGACAACTTTGTGCCGCGGGTTTGACCAAACGGTTAGGCGAAGATAATCCACTGGCGGATCGATATCAACAAAGGTTGACCCACGAGTTGACCGTTATTCATCAGCTAGGCTTTGACGATTATTTTCTAATTGTCTGGGACGTAATGAACTATGCTCATGAACATCACATTACTACCGGTCCTGGTCGTGGCTCGGCGGCTGGATCCTTGGTTGCTTATGTACTAGTCATTACAGAAGTTGATCCGTTAACCTATGATCTACTTTTTGAACGGTTTTTGAATGATCAGCGAGCTCAGATGCCCGATATTGATTTGGATATTCCAGACGACAAACGTGATGAACTGTTGCTGTATGTGCGTGATCGATATGGCGCCGATAAGGTTGGCCAAATTATTACGTTTGGTACCCTTGGTGCTAAGCAGGTCATTCGTGACGTTGGCCGTGTATTTGGTTTGTCCGCATTTCAAATGGCCGAATGGAGCCGGACGATTCCTGGCGGTTTAGGTGTGACGTTGGCCAGCGCACAACGTGGTTCACAGCCATTACGTAATCTAATCGCGGACAGTGGTGTCAACTCGTTACTGTTTGAAACAGCCATGGCGTTGGAAGGCTTGCCACGGCACACGTCGACGCATGCTGCCGGTGTTGTCTTAAGTGATCAGCCATTAACGGATATTGTCCCGGTTCAATCAGGTTCTGAAGGCCTACTCGTAGCCCAATTCCCTAAAAATACCGTTGAGGCACTTGGACTGCTTAAGATGGATTTTCTTGGACTCCGCAATTTAACTATTTTAGCAAATACATTATCAGAGATTGAGACAACGACGGGCAAGAAGCTTCAAGTTAACGATATTCCGTTGAACGACAGTGCCACACTGGCCTTGTTTCAAAAAGGCGATACAAATGGTGTCTTTCAGTTTGAATCAAGCGGCATTAAAAATGTCTTGCGTCAATTGCATCCGGAAACCTTTGAATTGGTAGTCGCGGTTAACGCACTTTATCGACCTGGACCGATGGAAAACATCGATCACTTCATTGCCCGTAAAAAGGGCAAGGAACCAGTCACGTATCCGGCCCAGGCGTTGGAACCAATTTTGGGACCAACATTTGGCATCATTGTTTATCAAGAGCAGGTCATGCGAGTCGCCTCAGTTATGGGCGGTTTCTCATTGGGCAAGGCCGATATTCTTCGCCGTGCCATGAGTAAAAAAGATCATCATAAGATTGATGCACTACGTACCGAGTTTATTGAGGGTGCGGTGGCTAATAAATTTACGCAAGCCGTTGCTGTTCAGGTCTATGACTATATTGAAAATTTTGCATCTTATGGTTTTAACCGATCACATGCCGTTGCCTACAGCAAAATGGCGTTTGAACTCGCTTATCTAAAAGTGCATCATCCGGGTGCCTTTTTTACAGCACTACTTAATTCTGTGCTGGGCAATCCAACAAAAACGAAATTATATTTGTTAGAGGCAAAACAGCATGGCGTCAACGTAGCAGCGCCCAACGTTAACGTTAGTCAGACGGGATTCTCACTGGTAAACGGGCAAATCGTTTTTGGACTTAGTGACATTAAAGGTGTGCGTCGAGATTTTGTTGCCAATATCTTGGCATTGCGGCAAAAAGACGGTGCATTTAAAGACTTAGAAACATTTGTCAATGCTATTGAACCACAGTTTCGGAAAACGGACGTCTTAACTGCCATGATCTATGCTGGTAGTTTTGACAGTTTTGGCTTAAACAGAGCTGAGCTGTTGGACCTGTTGCCACGTGTGATTTCTGGTGTCCAGGTCAGTATCGATCTGTTCGAATCCAACTTGGGGCTTAAACCTAAGGTTGAGCACCGCCATGATTTGTCGTTGAAAGAAAAATTAAGTCATGAGGCCGAAGTACTTGGCGCTTATGTATCTGGTCACCCGGTAGAACAGTACACAGGGCTCAGCCAACAACTGAATGCAACACCAGTTGTCGATGTTGCGGTTGGCCAGGTGACAACCGTTATTCTGTACACGAGCCGGATTCGTGAAATAAGAACTAAAAAGGGTGACCGAATGGCGTTTGTCAGCGGGAATGATCCATCTGGTGAATTGTCGATCACCGTCTTCCCACGACTTTATAAAGAAGTTAGCGAATGGTTAGCGCCAGAGCAGGTCGTCGTTGTGACCGGTAAAATTGATACGGGTCGCCAACTGGAGATCGTAGCGGATCGGCTTCAATTGGCCAAAACAGTTCAGGAGCAAGGCGCGCATCAGCAATCGCGTCAAAATGCGCAACTGAATGATGAATCCAATACGCGGTCGAATCATCCTACTCAAGCAGCAACGAGGCCACAAGCGCAATCTGCGCCAATTGGCACTTGGTATTTACAACTGACGGAGGCAAACATCGCTGCAGGCGCAGAGAACGACTTTCGTCAGCAAATGGGCAGCCTACGTGGAAATAATCCGGTAATTTTGCATAATCAAGTTGATAACCGGACAGTTAAGCTGGCTTCAGCATTTAATTTAGCGGCCACGACACAAGCTCGAAATCAATTGGTCGGGATTTTTGGTGACGGTAATGTCGTTTTTCGGCGAAATCAGACATAAATGTTTAAACTGTCTTCAACAAAATTGAAAAACCAATGTGGGTTTTCATGAATATTTATGAAAACTCATGAAAAGAGCGACAACCACATTTTAAAAGTGTTAAACTAATATCGTATTTAAGGGAACAATAACGTTCTCAAAAAAGCCACTCTGTGGCACAAACTCAAAGGGAGAGATTTTTGTTATGAAAAAAACTAAAATCGTTAGCACGCTTGGACCAGCCAGCTCAGACGTTGATACGATCGTTAAGCTGATTGAAGCAGGCGCCAACGTTTTCCGTTTTAACTTTTCTCACGGAGATCATGAAGAACACCTTGGCCGTTTAAACAACGTCCATGAAGCTGAAAAGATTACTGGCAAGACTGTTGGTATCATGCTTGATACTAAGGGTGCTGAAATCCGGACAACGGTTCAAAAAGATGGCAAGATCGAATATAAGACTGGTGATAAGGTTCGTATCTCAATGGACGACTCCATTGAAGGTACACACGACAAGATTGCCGTTACTTACCCTGGCTTATACGATGATGTTCATGTTGGTGGTCACGTACTGTTTGACGATGGTTTGATCGACATGAAGATTGACGAAAAAGACGATGCTAACAAAGAATTAGTAACCACTGTTCAAAACAATGGGATGCTCGGTTCTCGTAAGGGTGTTAACGCACCTGGTGTTTCCATCAACTTGCCTGGGATCACTGAAAAGGATTCCTCAGACATTCGTTTTGGTTTGGATCATGAAATCAACTTCATCGCCGCTTCATTTGTACGTAAAGCGCAAGATGTTCTGGACATTCGTGCTCTGCTTGAAGAAAAGAACATGCAACATGTTCAAATCTTCCCTAAGATCGAATCTCAAGAAGGTATCGACAACTTCGACGAAATTCTTGAAGTCTCAGATGGTTTGATGGTTGCCCGTGGTGACATGGGTGTTGAAATTCCTGCTGAAAATGTGCCATTGGTACAGAAGGAATTGATCCGTCGTTGTAACGAATTGGGCAAGCCAGTTATCACTGCTACCCAAATGTTGGATTCAATGCAAGAAAACCCACGTCCTACACGTGCCGAAGCATCTGACGTTGCTAACGCCGTATTTGATGGTACTGACGCAACCATGTTATCTGGTGAATCTGCTAACGGTGACTACCCAGTAGAATCTGTTGCAACGATGAACCGGATCGACATCAAGGCTGAAAATGACTTGAGTGTTGATGGTCACGCTGTTCACAACTTCGATACTTCAGATGTTACAGAAGCCGTTGCTGCTGCTGTTGCCCGTACCGCAAGTAACTTGCACGTTAAGACAATCGTTGCTGCTACTGCTTCAGGTCACACTGCACGGATGATCAGCAAGTACCGTCCAAACGCCGACATCCTTGCCGTTACGTTTGACGAACGCACTCAACGCGGTTTGATGATCAACTGGGGTGTTTACCCAGTTATCGATACTGCCCCAGCAAGCACTGATGACATGTTCGCATTAGCTAAGAAACGTGTTGTTGAAGAAGGCTTAGCTGAAAAGGGTGACACGATCTTAGTTACTGCCGGTGTACCAGTTGGTACAAAGGGTACAACTAACATCATGCGTGTTATGCGGATCGACTAATTTTAAAATGAATTCGTTTAAGGCTGCTGACGTTTGTCGGCGGCCTTTTTCTTTCTTAAATTGCAGGTCTTTCTGGGCGGATGTCGCTTGCAATTAAGCTTTCTGCTATAATAGACAAAATGAAATTACCGATTTGGAGGCAGTTATGCACGATTTATTAGGCCGTGTGATTGAAACAAAGGTCACTGATCAAAACGAAGATTACTACATCGTTCAATGTGAGGGATTTTCGTTTCAATTTGATAAAAAAGAAGCAGATCATAAGCTGGGGATAGGTGCTCAGGTTACTGGCTTTGCTTACGAAAATGAGGATCATGACTACCAGATTTCAACAACGATTCCAAAGTCACAGGTTGGTCACTATGCGTTTGGGACAGTTGTTCGGTCCGCACACGGCCTGGGCGTGTTTGTGGACGTTGGCTTGCCTAACAAAGATTTTGTCGTTTCGGTTGACGAATTACCGACGATTGACGGGTTGATGCCTCAAAAGGGTGATCGTTTGATGGTTAGCCTTGTCGTTGATGCTAAAAATCGTTTGTGGGCACACCTAGCTGATTCTGAGATTTTTACTGCTATCAGTCGCCGGGCGACAACTGCAGACAGAAATCATGACTTAACAGCAACAGTTTACCGATTAAAATTAGCTGGTACTTTAGTTATAACTGACGATTATTATCTTGGGTTCGTTCATCCTTCAGAGCGTGATCACGAACCACGACTAGGGGAACAAGTACATGGCCGTGTTATTGGTGTTCACCCTGATGGTGGTCTGAACATCTCACTGAAGCCGCGTGCTTATCAGGCAATTAGTGAGGATGCTGCGCAACTATTGGCAACACTTGGTCATGAAGCAAGTCATACGTTACCCTTTACAGATAAAAGTAACCCTGATGCCATCAAGGCTTATTTTGGGATTAGTAAGGGACAGTTCAAACGAGCCGTGGGTCATTTACTCAAAGCTCGCTACATTGAACAGAACGCAGATGGCATTACGTTAACGGAGACCGGTGTTAAAGCAGCAAATGAGCAATGAAAAAGAAATTCCAACCGCGATTTTGGACCCGATGGACGACTATTTAACCTATATTAAAGTTGAACGTGGTCTGTCCAAGAATAGTATTATCAGTTACAAACAGGATATTCAGGCATTTAGCCAGTTTATTGTGGGGCAAGGACTCACTAGTCTTAAGCAGGTGGATCGTTACGTGATCCTAAATTATCTGCAAATTGAAGATCAAGCTCATAAAGCGCGTAACACGGTTATTCACAGTGTTTCCAGTCTGCGGAAATACTTTTTGTTTTTGACGCGGGACGGGTACGTTGATGAAAATCCAATGTTGAAAATTGATTCACCAAAACGGGCTCGGCATTTGCCACAGGTTTTGACGGTTGAAGAAGTCGACCGGTTATTAGCTGTTCCGGATGTCAGCAAACCGCTCGGGATTCGTGATCGTACCTTACTCGAAGTCATGTACGCAACTGGCATGCGAGTCAGTGAAGTGGTCAATTTGACTGGGAATAATTTACATTTAGATCTCGGGTTTATTCAAACTGTTGGTAAGGGTGATAAGGAACGTATCATTCCAATCGGTGATCTTGCGACAGAGTGGCTAACATCGTACATGAACACCGTGCGTCCGAAACTAGTTCATGGGCAGCCAACAACGGCGATTTTTGTTAATGCTCATGGCCGCCAACTTACGCGTCAAGGTGTGTGGAAAAATCTAAAAGCGATGGTTAAAAGCGCCGGAATCAAGAAAGATGTGACACCGCATACGTTACGCCATTCGTTTGCCACACACATTTTGGAAAATGGCGCTGATTTAAGGGTGGTTCAGGAACTACTGGGCCATGCGGATATTTCAACGACACAGATTTACACTCATATTTCTAAGCAACGGTTAACAGAGGTTTATAAAAAAGCTCATCCGAGAGCATAACTCAATTGATAGCAGAATAAGAAATGTTGGAAAGGGGACGAAGTCATGCTAGTTAAATACCGTGATGATTATGAAAAAACAACCATGGGATTGCTGTCTTTCTTGCCGGACTTTCACAACATGAAGCATCTAAAAGCAGAAATGGCTTGGTATACTGACGGCAGTGGTCGGCAAATGTATCTATGGCGAAACGACCACAACCAGTTTACTGGCGTCGTGGGGTTTGAATTGGAAGATCAGTTTGTGCTCATTCGATTACTTGTTCTTTCACCCCAAGAACGGAATGATAGTACGAGAAAGGCTATTTTAGATGCCGTTGCAGAATTATTCCCTGGAAAACGGATAATGGGCACCATTGCTACTACGCCAATGATTATGCGGTGGAGGAATATCGATGGGCGCTAATGCGACAGACATTCGTAAATCATGGCCAGGACAACGTGCTCACGATCGGGAGGCACAAGTCAATTTAGCGTTAGCAAACCAGCCAACGATTAAAATTGCTGACTTCGAGGGGCCGTTAGATTTATTATTGCATCTGATTCGCAGTTCAGAAATGGATATTTATGACATTCAAATCTCTGCAATCACATCGCAATATCTAAAATATTTACATCAAATGCAAAACATGAAGTTGGATGTCGCAGGCGAATACTTTGTCATGGCGGCGACGCTCATGACGATTAAAAGTAGAATGTTATTGCCTCGAGCAGCTGACGAGGATGAGGATGCTACTGACAATTCAGATCCGCGTTCGGAATTAGTAACACAATTACTGGAGTATCGTCGTTATCAGCAGGCAGCTGATGAATTGCGCGATAAAGAGCAAGATCGCAAACAGCAATTTACTCGCGCTGCGAGTGGTGTGCCGGCAGATGTCCAATTGGGTTCTTTGGTTCCAGGGATTACGGTGGCGGATTTGCAGGCTGCGTTTAAGCACATGTTGGCCCAGCGACAAATTGCCAAACCTGTTTCTCGAACCGTGTCGGGCGATCAATTTACTATTCGCGAGCAGATGCGAGTTATGTTAAATAAATTAGATCGTAAGCGACCAACGGCTTTTGAGGACTTGTTTTCTGAGCAACCACAAACGGATGAACTCGTGACAACATTTTTGGCCATGTTGGAACTAGCAAAAATGAATGCCGTTCGGTTCGACCAAAGTGTTGTTAACGGTCCAATTCAGGTCTTTGCCGGTGAACGGAGCAAGGATGACCTAGATAAAGAAGTATTAACGCCATTTGAGGATGAAAAAGAGTCATGACAAATATCGAACAAATTGAAGGACTTCTGTTTATTGCAGGTGACGAAGGCATTTCGGTTGCGGAAATGTCCCATGCAACAGGTTTCATGCGCGCGGCAATCAACACGATGTTGGATCAGATTGCCAAACGGCATGAAGAGAGTGTGGATGATCCACTCTGTTTGCTAGACAACGATGGTATCTACCGACTGGCTACAAAAAAAGAATTAGCAGGTGTGATCAAACGTTATTTTGAGGCACCCCTAGCAACTAATTTATCGCAGGCCTCATTGGAAGTTCTTGCCATCACTGCTTATCGTCAGCCAGTAACACGAATCGATATTGATGAGATTCGTGGTGTGTCTAGCACAGCAACACTGCAAAAATTGGTGCTTCGCAATCTTGTGGAAGCCCACGGGCGAAAAGATGAGCCGGGTCGCCCCATTTTATATAGAACAACGAATTATTTTTTAGACTATTTTGGCCTAAATGACATTAGTCAATTGCCGCCGTTACCGCAAGCGGAAACGTTAGATGAAGCTCAAGCAGAAACAGGTGATCTGTTCCTAGCGGCTTTCCAGGATCAATTGGCCGGTACAACAGAAGATAAAGAAAAACACGAGGATTAATAATGGCAGAAAGATTACAAAAAGTTATGGCTCGGGCCGGTGTTGCATCGCGGCGTAAGTCTGAAACATTGATTTCGACAGGACATGTTCAGGTTAATGGAACGGTCATTCGGGAACTAGGCACAAAAGTGACTGCGGATGATGCAATACAAGTAGATGGTGTTGCGATCCAGCAAGAGCAGTTTGTGTACTATTTGTTGTACAAACCGCGCAGTGTTGTGTCCACTGCCCACGATGACAAGGGGCGTCGGACGGTAGTCGATTTATTGGACGATATTGATGAGCGAATTTATCCGGTTGGCCGTTTGGACTACGATACGTCCGGATTGCTGTTAATGACTAATGACGGTGAACTAGCCAATCAGTTAATGCACCCTAAGTTTAAAGTTGATAAAACGTATGTCGCTAAAGTAAAAGGTGTGCCGACGAACGATGCTTTAGAAAAACTGCGTCATGGTCTCGTTGTTGATGGTCATAAGACGTCGCCAGCTAAAAGTAAACTGATCAGTGTTGATCACCGTAAAAACACGGCCATCGTTCAATTAACAATTCACGAAGGACATAATCATCAAGTTAAAAACATGTTGACTGCCGTTGGCTTTCCAGTTGAAAAGTTGCGACGCGACAGTTATGGTCCTTTGACCCTTGATGGTTTGACGTCTGGTGATTACCGTGAATTGAAATCTGTTGAACTCGAAGCATTACGTGAATCGATTTCAAACAAGAAGGGTTTTCGCCGCTAACGCTTAGTCACATAATTACACGTGGTGAGGAAGATTATGTTGACCATTTTTGGTTATGTGTTAGACTTCACTTGTAAGTAATTACAAATATAATACTTGGTTCGTCTTCAGGGCAGGGTGAAATTCCCGACCGGCGGTGATAGCCCGCGACTCTCCATCTGATGGAGATTGATCTTGGTGAAATTCCAAGGCCGACAGTAAAGTCTGGTATAAAGAAGATCGGCAATTGTGAGTCTTATTTTGATGGATTCAACATGTCTGATCGTGTTCCCTTGAAGGAATGTGATGAGGCTTTTTTATTGCCATGCCAAAGAAGATGACCCATCTAAAATGGTGCTCAAGGTGAAAACTGTGATAGTTCCATCGAGGGTACTTAAGGAGGAGTTTCAGATGGGCAGTACAGCATTACGACGGATGATCAGCGTAGCCGTGTTAGGCGCGGTTGCAGCCGTCATCATGTTTTTAGAGTTTCCGATTTTGCCGGGAGCTACATTTATGAAGCTGGATCTCAGCTTATTAATTATTTTGCTGGGAACAGTAATTTATGGGTTGGGCGATGGTGCATTGATTGCGCTAATCGCGGTGGTCTTACATTTATTGCTAAAGGGTATCAATCCTTTTAGCTTAATTGGCGACACGATTGATTTTGTAGCCAATATGGCGTACGTGATTCCGATTTACTGGTTGTTAACGCGATCAAACCGGAAGACCAGTTTTAAATTGTCAGTTGGAATTTCACTGAGTACGGTGTTGCTGACAATTATTATGGCATTGCTCAATGCATTTTTAATGTTTCCGTTATACATGAAAGTCGGTGGCTTACCACAATCAACAAACATTCCAGCGTTGATTTGGACCGTAGTGGTACCATTCAATCTAATTAAAGGTGTTATTATTGGCATCGCTTTTTGGATTGTTTATTGGCGGATGGCACCATGGTTAAGCAGACAACGACGTGCCATTAATAATAAATAATGAAATGAATGAATGTAAAAGCAACCATTTTAGCTTGGTTGCTTTTTTCTGTCGTTAGTAGTGTGCAGTCTTGTGTTAAACTGACATCACAACATTGTAGGAGGGGTTGGCGTGAATCCAGAATTTTTAATCCGTTTATTATCAGCTTCACAACCACGTCGACCCAAAGTTATTTTTAACTGTTTGACTGGCAAGAGAACGGTGTCGGTGCTCTATTGGGCGCTCCGCTATGATTTGTTGTCATGGCTGAGTGTGCTGCCATCGTTACAGTGGGACACGTTTAACGGAGCGGTAAATAAGTTAGTGCGGGAAAAACGAGTGACAGTTCAGTCGGACGGCCAATTATTGAGCAATGAGGCGCTGGAAAATCACGAACTGTCAGAACTCTTTCCCATAAAACAACGTCAAATGTACCGTGTTATGCATGTTAAAATCGTGGCCGAAACTACCTTATTAGGCATTCAGGCTCTTTCACATACCATTTATCACGATATGGGGTATTTTCCTGTTAGTGTTAGTGAACGTGCCAGAGTACAGGTGCGGCGCTGGTTCAGAAGTAGTTCATTTGATGAGAACCATTTACGTGACTTAACGCTGTCCTTGAACTGTTGGTTAACGACAATGCCGTCGCGAAACGCAGACGTCTTTTTGAGTCAAATGGCTGGGGAAAAGCATCCAGGGTACACCGGTCAACAGCTTTCACAAGCTTTGAAACTGCCGGCATGGCAAATTGATTTAATTCAGGCGGCCAACTTGGCGGCATTTGTACAGTTTTGCCAAGCCGACACGCATGGGTGGCGTAACTTATTAAGTCCGTTTATGGATCAGGCATTACCACGACCGGTAAAGCAAACACTTAGTGCCGTTCAGCAAGGGGCGACAAGGACAGAGATTGCACAACAACGGCGACTGAAGCCCAGTACAATTAATGAGCATTTATTAACCGCTGCGATTCTATTACCGTTGGATCAATTTCCGTATGAAGAATGCGTTGACGAAGCTACTCGTGAAAGTATCGAAAAGCGGCAACCAGTCAATATTGATAACTGGCAAGGCCCACTGGGCGTCACGCCGGATCAGTTTTTTCAATATCGAATGACACAAATTTGGGAGACAAAGCAAAAATGAGTCGTGAATCACATAAAATTGACAATGACATCCAATTGCCACGTCATGTTAAGCCAAATGATCCACGTTTAAAATTATCAGAGACTGCCGTTGATTTAGCACGTGATCGGCAAGCGGCATTGCGTACTCATTTTGGTCTTAAGAAGTTTCGACCTGGACAGGCAGAAGCAATTGACAGTTTACAACAAGGACGAAATGTCCTGGCCATTCTACCGACCGGCAGTGGCAAAACATTAATTTATGAACTGACAACTTATTTGGTAAACCGTCCGTGTTTAATTGTGTCGCCGTTGTTATCATTAATGCAAGATCAAGTAGGACGATTGAATCAGCGTGGTGAACGGCGGGCAGTGGCACTGAACTCATTGCTGACTAAGCTGGAAAAAGACAGTATCTTAAGTAGACTACAACAATATCGATTTATTTTTATCTCACCGGAGATGCTTCAAAATGAGGGTGTGATGGCGTCAATTCAGCATTGTAATATTGGGCTGCTTGTTATTGATGAGGCGCACTGTATCTCGACGTGGGGACCAGATTTTCGTCCCGCCTATTTGAGCTTGGGTGACGTTCGAAGTCAATTGGGCAATCCTTTAACCTGTGCGTTGACCGCTACCGCTGATGAACATGTTCAAACGGACATTTTGACACAGCTACGGTTAAGGCCAACAGCTGCAGGAAAATCGTCGATGAATATGGCTACTGATGATCACCAAAATGTTCAAGTCATCAGGCAGTCAGTAAATCGTCCCAATATTTTCCTAGCGATGCGTTCCGTTACTTCGCGAAAGGAGAAGGCTAACGAACTTATGGGCCTGATGGCAAAAATTGTTAAGCCTGGAATTATTTATTTTTCAAGTAAGGCACAAGCCGATGAATGGGCGCAACGGCTAAGCGACGCTGGGTATCCTGCGGCCAGCTACCATGCTGGTTTAGATGCTCAAACGCGATATACGGTCCAACAACAATTTATGGCCGACCAATTGCAAGTTGTTTGTGCAACGAGTGCGTTTGGAATGGGCATTGATAAAGATAACATTCGTTTTGTCATTCACTATCATTTACCAGGCAACTTAAATGATTACGTGCAAGAAATAGGACGGGCAGGCCGTGATGGGCAACAAAGTATTGCCATCTGTCTCATTGCGCCAGGCGACGAACAATTGCCAGCTGATTTGGCGACGCTCCCGCTACCGAATGATCGTCAAGTCAAAACATTTTATGAAACCAAACAACCAGCGTTGCAAACAGATATGGATCAGTTACTTGACTATTACAAAAAGCATCATTTTAGCGAACAACAACTGATAGACCGGTTTGGTGTACTGCGTCAAGAGCGGCAGCTTGCATTACGCAAATTTATTAACTTTACGCGATCAACTGACTGCTTGCGAAAAACGCTACTGAATGGTTTCAATGAAACTTCGGTGCCACATGACCACAGTTGCTGTGCGCCTATCGGAACGGAATTTTCATTGTCAGAATTGGGATTGGTACAGGATCAGCATGAATTGCAAAAGACAATGCAAATTCCAGGCTGGCGTCAGCAGTTTAAGGCACTTTTTAGCGAAAACTTTACTAATTCCAATGTTTGAATATGCTAGTATGTTAGACAGTGATAGGAAACAGGGAGGAAACGTCATGAGTCAAAATAACGACCCTCAAGGGCAAAAGCCTTGGGACAAAAAGTTTTCGGAGGATAATGGTGAAGTATCTCGTACTGCTAACCGCAAGCGTAATAGCCATAATTCATTAATTACAGCATTGCTTGTCCTAGTTATCATCGCGTTAGCCGCAGTACCAACCTGGTATTACCTGGCTCACATGAATACGTTTAATCATCCTCAGAGCGCGGCCGTGTCGGTCTCCTCATCTAAGAAAAAAATGAGTAGTTCGTCTGTAAAAAAAAAGACAGCTTCCAGCAAGTCATCTTCTGTGAGTTCAGTTAGTGACAGTGCAAGTTCGACTGATACAACATCGGTCAGTAGTGTCACAGATGACAGTAGTTCTGTAGCAACGACACAGTCCAGCGACAATACGGTTAGTTCAGATGACACTAGTTCATCTTCAAGCCAAAGCAGTTCTAGCAGCTCCGATAGTGGTAATAAATATGTCACGGTTGAAGCCGGTCAAGGTTTGTACCGTGTTGCTGTTAATAATGGGTTATCCTTACAGCAACTGTTAACACTAAACGGACTCTCAAGTTCATCCCAAGTTGCGCCTGGGCAAAAGCTCCGCGTTAAATAACAATGAAATTAAGCTAAGAAATGTCTCATTTTGGTAATAACCTAAACTGAGACATTTTTTTGTGTTTCAACATTCGGTATAATGATAAGGTTCGAGAATGTGTATAGGAGAGGACAAGCATGAATGATTCTGCTGTAAATGGCATTCAAATTGCCATTGATGGCCCGGCTTCAGCTGGGAAAAGTACGGTTGCTAAACTCGTGGCCGCCAAATATGGATACGTTTACCTAGATACAGGTGCAATGTATCGGGCGATTACATGGGTTGCACTGCAACAGAATGTTCAACTAGACGATGAATCCGCAGTAATGGCTGTCGTCGATAAGACACCGATTCATTTTGCAGCTGGTTCGCCGGATCAACTTGTTTTTGCAGGTGATCAGAATGTTACAAAGGCAATTCGTAGTGAGGACGTTACTAATAACGTTTCAACAGTCGCTGCCTTACCGCAAGTGCGGGCTGCCTTAACTGCGCAAATGCAAAAGATTGCTGCGGCAGGTGGTATTGTGATGGACGGTCGTGATATCGGCACAACGGTCTTGCCACATGCACAGGTAAAGATTTTCTTGGTAGCCAGTGTTAAGGAACGCGCCCAGCGTCGTTATTTGGAAAATCAGAGTAAGGGCATTGAGGTTTCACTTGAGACACTAGAAGATGAAATTCAAGCTCGCGATTACAAAGATTCTCACCGGGAGACGTCACCATTGGTTCAGGCCAAGGATGCCCAGCGTTTAGATACGACTTCATTATCGGTTAAGCAAGTGGTCGAACAAATTTCAAAGACCATCGATCAATATTTAAATCATCAAGGTTAGGCTTATTACTGGTATTTCATCGGTAATTCGATTATTATGTTAAATAGATATTGTCACTAGGAGGATTTTTTGATGAGCGAAAGCGAAGACAACAAAGAATTATTAGATGCGTTAAACAACGCGGGCCAAGTAAACATTGGCGATGTCGTTAAGGGTGAAGTATTGGCCATTGACGAAGACCGACAAGCAATTGTTGGTATCGGCGACACTGGGGTTGAAGGTGTCGTACCAGTAAAGGAATTAACTTCTGATTCAGATTCATTAAAAGTCGGTGACGTCCTGGATTTAGTTGTCATTTCACGAATTGGCAACGATAAAGAAGGCGGCAGTTACCTGTTATCACAACGTCGTTTGGAAGCCCGCAAGGCTTGGGACAACATTGAAAAGGAATACCAAAGCGGCGACAACTTGGATGCTACTGTTACACAAGTTGTTAAAGGTGGCTTAGTGGTTGATGCTGGTGTGCGTGGATTTGTTCCTGCATCAATGGTTTCTGACCACTACGTTGAAGATTTAAACCAATTCAAGGGTCAAAAATTGACGTTTAAGATTGTGGAAATTGAACCAAGCGAAAACCGTTTGATTTTGTCCCACCGTGCCATTGTTGAAGCAGAAAACAAGGCTAAACGTGAAGAGTTGTTTGCAACACTGGTTGCTGGTGATGTTGTCGAAGGTACAGTTGCACGGATGACTGACTTTGGTGCATTCGTTGACCTCGGTGGTGTGGATGGCTTAGTCCATGTTTCCGAAATCTCATACGAGCATGTTAACAAACCAAGTGATGTCTTAAAGGTTGGTCAACAAATCAAGGTTAAGGTATTGAATGTTGACCCAGATCGTCAACGAATTTCATTATCCTTGAAGCAGACACAGCCTGGTCCTTGGGATGACATCGAAGAAAAGGCTCCAGTTGGTGCCGTTCTTGACGGAACCGTTCGTCGTTTGACTGATTTTGGTGCATTTGTTGAAGTGTTCTCAGGTGTTGAAGGTTTAGTTCACATTTCACAAATCTCTCACGAACACATTGCTACACCAAATGATGTTTTGAAAGTTGGACAAGATGTTAAGGTTAAGGTTCTGAATGTTGACCCT
Source organism: Furfurilactobacillus milii (assembly GCF_009863985.1). Lineage (GTDB taxonomy): Bacteria > Bacillota > Bacilli > Lactobacillales > Lactobacillaceae > Furfurilactobacillus > Furfurilactobacillus milii_A. The sequence goes on from NZ_WEZT01000005.1 coordinate 178,499, forward strand.
GAACAACAACGTCTTGGTTTATCCATCAAGGCACTGGAAGAAAAACCAGCCAGTGAAAATAACCATGAAGAACATGAAGATCGTGGCGCTTCCCGTAATGATGTTCAAAATTATTCAAGCGATGATGATGGTGGTTTCACCATTGGTGATTTGACTGGTAACGATTTAAACAAGTAGGTTGAATTAAGCTACCATGGATTCCTCCGTTTTGGGGGAATCTTTTTTTATGGTAATGCGATGTCTCCCAGCGGGCGGATTGTTGCGAAATACGTGACAATTGCGTACACTAGGACACGATATTGAACAAGAACAGGAGGAAAGCTATGTCTAATCCAACAGTGGCCATTGTTGGCCGACCAAACGTCGGGAAATCCACTATTTTTAACCGTTTAGTTGGTGACCGAATTTCCATTGTGGAAGATACGCCGGGAGTTACCCGTGATCGTATTTATTCATCTGCTGAGTGGCTCGGTCGTCACTTTAATTTGATTGATACTGGCGGGATTGATCTGTCAGATCAACCGTTTAGTGTACAAATCACCGAACAGGCAGAAATTGCGATTGATGAAGCTGACGTAATCGTTTTTTTGGCGAGTGCAGTAGAAGGTGTCACCGACGAGGACGAACAGGTCGCAAAGATTTTATACAGAGCTGATAAGCCGGTCTTATTAGCTGTTAACAAGGCCGATAATCCAGAACAACGTCAACAAATTTATGATTTTTATACACTTGGATTTGGCGATCCATACCCAATTTCTGGTGCTCATGGGACCGGTTTAGGCGATTTATTGGATGCAGTGGTTAAAGAATTTCCAACTGATGCAGCTAACGATGAGGATGACAGTATCCGATTCAGTTTGATTGGTCGGCCTAACGTCGGCAAATCATCCATTGTGAATGCTTTATTGGGTGAAGATCGGGTCATCGTTTCGGATGTTTCCGGTACTACTCGTGATGCCGTTAACACGAAGTTTACAGATCCCGATGGCGATGAGTTCACCATGGTTGATACCGCTGGGCTTCGTAAACGCGGTAAGGTTTATGAAAACACAGAACGTTATTCGGTCATGCGCGCAATGAGTGCCATCGACAAGAGCGACGTTGTGCTGGTCGTTTTGAATGCTGAAGAAGGCATCCGCGAGCAGGATAAACACGTTGCCGGTTACGCACATGAAGCTGGTCGTGCGATTATCATCATTGTTAACAAGTGGGATACGTTAACCAAAGACGATTACACGATGGCTAACTTTGAAGCAGAGATTCGTGACCAGTTCCAGTATTTGGACTATGCACCGATTGTTTACGTGTCTGCAAAGACACATCAACGTTTGGACAAGTTGCCAGCCTTAATTAAGCAGGTTAACGAGAACCATCGCAAACGGATTAAGTCTTCAACATTAAACGACGTGATTACTGATGCAATTGCAACAACACCGACACCGACACAAAATGGACGTCGGTTACGTGTTTATTACGTCACCCAAGTTGCAATTCAGCCACCGACATTTGTTTTCTTTGTTAATGATCCGGAACTGATGCATTTCTCATATCAGCGTTTTTTGGAGAATCAAATTCGTAAGGCGTTCGACTTTACGGGGACGCCAATTCACCTAATTCCGCGTCAAAGAAAGTAGTTGCATCAGTCAAATTAGAACGATTCAATCACTTTCATTATAAAAATGGCCAGAAACATTGATTTAACAAGGAAAAATGCACTTTTTTGCTTGTTCAAACGATGTCTGTGTGGTAAATTGAATGTTGAAATGATGCGGTTGACCGTTATTGTTTCGCCGTTTCTGGACCACTCAGAGATGGCTACTAGATGTTTACATAATTAAACGTCTAAGCCCAAATCCGGAGGTGAAATCTCACATGGCAAACAAGGCACAATTAGTTAACGATGTTGCAGCAGCAACTGGTTTAACCAAGAAATCAGCAACAGAGGCTGTTGATGCAGTTTTTGACTCAGTTCAAAAGAGCTTAGCTAAGGGCGACAAGGTGCAATTGATCGGCTTTGGTAACTTCGAAGTACGTTCACGCGCTGCTCGTAAGGGCCGTAACCCACAAACTGGGCAAGAAATCGAAATCCCAGCAAGCAAGGTACCTGCATTCAAGCCAGGTAAAGCTTTAAAGGATGCCGTTAAGTAATTTATTACTTGATGGATAAGGACTCGGAGAAATCCGGGTCCTTTTTCTTTGCTCAAACTAATTGTCATAGTTTGTTTGAGATAGTGATTATATTAGCGTTTGCGGTTGTCAAAATCGAATGTTGCCATGAGACCGATCCAAGGGAACGGCGTTTCTGGTTGATGCGCCGATACTCGCACTATTAACGCAACACTATCAGTGCGTTTGCTGGTGTTAAACGTCGGATAAGGGTACAATAATATGTCGATATTAAGAATTATGAGGAGGCCGAAACATGAGTGAGACGGATAGTTATTCGGTTCAAATGCTCGATGCTTTGCAAAGTGGTCAGGTAGATAAATCAAATAAATTATTTGCGTGGGCATTGCGTAAAGATGATGACGACACTTTGTATAATTTGGCTGAACAATTATATGGCCTAGGTTTCAATAAAAAGGCGCAACGGATCTATGAAAAATTATTAAAAGAGTATCCAGACGAGGACGAACTGAGAACGAGTTTGGCCGACATTGCGATTGACGAGGGTGACACGGACGCTGCAACTAATTATTTGGATGCCGTCTCGCCAGATTCTGACGCGTATCTACAAAGCCTGTTAGTGGCGGCTGACCTATATCAATCAGAGGAATTATTTGAAGTTAGCGAACAAAAATTGTTAACGGCAGAAAAAATTGCCCCAGATGAACCGGTGGTGCTGTTTGCACTTGGTGAATTCTATTTCATGATGCGTGAATATCAAAAATCAATTAACTATTATTTGGATTTGATCAAACGTGGTATTCCAAAGATGGAAGACGTAGATTTGGTTTCTCGCATTGGGGTTGCTTATGCTAATTCCGGTAAATTTGAACAAGCGGTTGGTTACCTTGAGCAGATTCATACAGCCGATATGACACCGGACGTCCGTTTTCAACTTGGTTTTGTGTATACGCAACTTAAGGATAATCAAAAGGCGATTCACACATTTGAACAGTTGCATGACGAGGATCCGTCGTATTCGTCACTGTATCCGTATCTCGCCCGTGCACTGTCTGATGATAATCAGGTTGAGGCAGCCTATAAGGTCGCTCAAGAGGGTTTAGGTGTCGATGAGTATAACCAGGACCTCTTCGGGTTAGCGGCGAATTTGGCGCTTAAACTGCAGGAAAATGAAGCTGCTGAGGACTACCTCAAACGTGGGCTAGCACTGGATCCTGATAATCAGACGCTCATGATCCAGTTGAGCAACTTGTATGTTCAGGCTCATCATGATGTAGCAAATGTGGATTTGGCAACTCAGTACGTTCAGCGTGACCAAGTTGATCCACAAGTGTACTGGAATTTGGCGGTTTCTTACGTTCGTTTGGAAAAGAATGAAGAAGCGCAAACTTACTATGATGCAGCACGGCCTTACTTTGAAGACAATCCTGACTTTTTAAAGCCGGCATTCTTCTTCTACCGTGAGCAGGGGCAACCTGAAGTTGCGGTTAATTTGCTGCGGAACTATCTGAAGTTGCAACCGGAGGACGAAGAAATGGTTGCAGCATTAGAAGATTACGAAGACCAAGGTCACTAAAAATAATTTAAAAAGCGATTCATCGAATGATGACACCTCAATAGGTGGTCTCATGTTGATGAATCGCTTTTCTTATGCCTGAATCTGTTGCTGTAGTTCTTGATAATAACGCAAACTTTGTGGCGTCAATCGTAACGCCTGTGAGAGCGTTTGATTGTCGTCATGACGGTGACGTTGTAGATATACAATAATAAAGGCTTGATGCAACGCACGCGGCGAAAGTGAGAATCCCAGGCGCTCTTCATCAGCGTCCAAGTACTTATGCAGCGCGGGTAAAGTCAGCTGGGAGTGTTCTAGGTCGAGGCGTTGCTTTAAAAATAGGTCCTGTGATTGCTGTTTTGTTTGCAATGGCGCAATAAAGTGCTGGTAGGCACGGATAAATTGCCGCTCAAACGGTTTCCATTGTAATGTGGCGAATGTTTTGTAAAAACCTGGTTGTAAAAATTCAGCAGCTGTAAATCCCTGATTAATGAGTAACAAACTGAGTCGTGTGTAAAAGCTCAATTGACCGTCTTCGACGATTTCACCCAGTTCATCTAGCCACTTGACTGTCACCTTTGTAGGCTTTGCCAATGTTTTGCCGTGCATCGTTAAAGTTGGCAATTCTTGCATGAGGTGATGTCCAAAAGCCCATTTAAAGTAATTATTTAGATGAGACAGCAACTTGTTGTAGGTGTTGGGATTAATAGTGTGGTGTGCTAGGCGATAGCTCAAATAATCTTGAACATCGTGCTCGAAGATATTGGTTAATTTCGGTGCTGTCGCAAAGCCAGTATTGTTTTGCATCAAGTAATCAAAAAGTGCTCGTAAATCCCCGTGATACTGATTGATAGTGGTTGTTGCTAAACCACTTTGCTTTAAATGAGCTTCAAATTCTGTTTGGTACGGATACACTTGATTAGTCATAAATGTCCTTTAAATACATGAGAATTAAAATTTAGAAAAGCGAACGGCGTTTGACCACTTTATATGAGAATCCTTCACCGATGTTTTGTTGCACGGGTAAGATCGACATAAAGGCATGATCGTCAATCCGTTCTACAATTCGTCGCATCGTCTGGACCTCTCGCGGACTGATGACACAGTAGAGCATCTTTCGTGGCGTATTCGTAAAGCCACCCTCGGCGTTCAGATAAGTTACCCCACGTCGGAGTTCAGCGATGATGGCTGTTGCAATTTCCTCATTTTTGTCGCTCATAATCATAATGGCGCGAGCTGCATAGGCGCCAGATTGGGTGAAATTAACAATTTGCGTGAATACAAACGAGCACAACAACGTGTACATCATGTGCACAACGTCAATGTAGACCAATGACGCTGATAACACCACGACATCCTGAATCAGGAGGCTACGCCCCATCGGCACGCCACTTTGCTTTTCAAAAATGCGGGCAATGATGTCGGTACCACCCAGTGTGCCACCGGAACGATAAACTAAACCACAGCCGAAACCACCCATAATGCCGGCCAACGCACCCGCAATGAACAAGTCATGGTGAATATTGATGGCAATGGGCACCCGTTGCCACACCCACAGCCATACAGATAGCATGGAAATCCCGAAAACGGTGTATACAAACGAACGTCGACCCAATAAACGCCAGCCAATCAATAACAATGGTACGTTGATGGCAAACGTAGTGTAAGCAGGATTCAAATTAAGTAATGCCCGTAATATTAATGAAATCCCGGCAACGCCACCGTCGGCTAGCCTGTTCACAATGTTAACGTAAACTAACCCAAAAGCGTATAGTGCTGCGCCCAGAGCAATAAATATAAAATCGCGTAACCGCATCGTTTCATCTTGTCTCATTATGGCCCCCAATGATCCGTGAATATTTTACTATCACTAAAGATAGCAGACCAGTTGAAGTTTAGCCATAGTGTATCAATGCCATATTTCTGCTAGAATGGGTGATAAATAGTTAATGAGGGGATGGCATAACATGCGTTTAGCACAATTGCCGCGAGAATTTGTGGGTGCACAACCCATTTTGGCAACGCTCGAAGCCGCTGGTTATGAAGCCTACTTTGTGGGTGGTTCAGTGAGAGACACAATTTTAGGCAAACCAATTCACGATGTGGACATTGCCACTAGTGCGTACCCAGAAGAAGTAAAGGCATTATTCAAACGGACGGTAGATACCGGTATTGAACACGGCACCGTCATGATTTTGGATCACGGAACTGGCTATGAAACAACAACCTTTCGGACAGAATCTGGTTATCAAGATTATCGCCGGCCAGATAAAGTGACATTTGTTCGCCACTTGGAAGATGACCTTAAACGCCGTGATTTCACAATTAATGCGCTGGCTCTGCGCCAAGATGGCGAAGTTATTGATTTGTTCGACGGATTAAGTGACCTGAAGGCTGGCATTATCCGTGCCGTCGGTGATCCGGAAGCACGCTTCGGTGAAGATGCACTACGCATGATGCGCGCCGTTCGTTTTGCTAGTCAATTGAACTTTAAAATTGAAGATAAAACGTTGGCAGCTATTCACACGCACGCGCATTTGTTGAGTCAAATTGCGGTTGAACGGATTCATGATGAGTTTGTGCGGATGATGCTAGGGAAAGCAGCATATCGTGGCCTGTCTATGATGATTCAAACGACATTGGCAGACTATTGTCCTGGTTTGGTGGGGCATACGATCGATTTGTCCACGATTGCGACGGTACCGGCATTAGCACCTAAAGATGAAGTTGAAGTTTGGGCGATGGTGGCATTTCATTTAGGGCTGTCATATCCAGACACGGTGGAGTTCTTGCAAGCATGGAAGACAGCCAATCATATCATCAAGGCGGCCAATCAGGCGCTTCATTTGGCATATGCACAACAGTATCATGGTGTTACCAAACAATTGTTGTTTGCTATGACGCCAGATACAATCGCTGCAGGCACCAATGTTGCCCGCATGAGTGGCTATGGTCCAGATGATCCAAACGAGTGGCTGAGTGTTTATAATGAGCTACCAATCAAGGATTCGCATGACCTTGCGCTGAGCGGCGCTGACTTAATCAAAAAAGCCGGTTTAACGCCTGGTCCTGCAGTTGGTGAAACGCTGCAAAAAATTCAAAATGCCGTTATTGATGGTGAACTTAATAATGAGGCCGCCGAATTGTTGAAATATGTTCAGGATAAGATCCTGGCAAAAAACGACACCTCAACGAAAAAATGAGATTGCTTCTGGCGTAAGTTGCCAGTGACAACTGTTAGAGATAGGACGGACAAAAAATAAATCATGCAGACATTACGAGCAGAGGCATTAACGAGTGTCTACGGTGAAAAAACACTTTTTGATAAGATTTCTTTTTTAATTGGTGAAAATGACCGGATTGGCCTGATTGGCACAAATGGTAGTGGCAAAACATCTCTTTTGAATACGATTGCTGGTGTTGACCCTCAGGACTCCGGCACAATTGAAACACCAAATGATTACCGGATCAGTTATCTCCGGCAGATTCCTGACTTGGATGATTCGTTATCCGTTATGGAAGCGGTGTTCGCCGGTGCGCAGCCAGTATTTGCAACCATTCGTGAATATGAGCAAGCGTTGGCCAAATATAGTTTGCACCCAGAAGATGAAAAGGCGTTAGCTCGTTACACTCGGGCTGAAGCAAAAATGAATCAGGAAGACGCTTGGCTGGCCGAAAGTAACGTCAAAACCATTTTGACGCAATTGCATATTACCGACTTGGATCAACAGGTTAAAACATTGTCTGGTGGTCAGCGTAAACGGGTAGGCTTAGCGCAAGTGTTGATTCAAGCGCCGGATTTGTTGCTGCTAGATGAACCTACGAACCACTTGGATTTTGATTCCATTGACTGGCTGGAAAAGTATTTGGCCAGTTATCGTGGTGCTGTTCTTGTGGTTACGCATGATCGTTACTTTTTAGATGCCGTGGCAACGCGAATCTTTGAACTGTCGTTTGGACAGCTTTACGAATATCAAGGTAATTATCAGGCGTTTGTTGGGCAAAAAGCAGAACGCGTTGAGCACGAAGTGGAAGCCGACCGCAAGCAGTCACAACTCTATAAAAAAGAGCTCGCATGGATGCGCACATCCCCGCAAGCGCGTAGCACAAAACAGCAGGCGCGGGTGAATCATTTCAATGACTTGAAAGACAATCTCAATACCTTACAGGTTGACCAGGATGTTGACATTAACTTGGGTCAGCAACGGTTGGGTAAGAAAGTGATCATTGCCAAACACGTTAATTTGCAACTTGGCGATCATAAACTATTGAATGACTTCAACTTGTTGATTCAGGCAGGTGATCGGATTGGGATTACCGGGGTTAATGGGGCCGGCAAGACTAGTTTGCTAAACGTGTTGGCACAACGTTTGCCAGTTGATAGTGGCACGGTTACAATCGGCGAGACCGTCAAGCTTGCCTACTACACACAGCAAACTGAGCCAATTCCAGGTGATAAACGAGTCATCAGTTACCTGAACGAAGTAGCGGAAACCGTGACCGATAAAGATGGCAACGAGATTAGTACGACCAACCTGTTGGAGCAGTTCCTGTTTCCACGGTTTATGCATGGCACGTTAATCCGCAAATTGTCCGGTGGCGAAAAACGGCGACTGTACCTGTTGAAGTTACTAATGGAACAGCCAAACGTACTCTTTCTAGATGAACCGACCAATGACCTGGATATTGGAACGTTGACTGTCCTTGAAGATTACCTCAGCAAATTTGCTGGCACCGTTATCACGGTCTCACATGATCGTTATTTCTTGGATAAGATTGCTGACCAGTTACTTGTGTTTGATGGGCATGGCCAAATTGATCATTTTATTGGTCAATTTAGCGATTACTTGCAACAGCAGGCACAGTCTGAGACCCGTCAACATGACGAAAAAGTATCAACAAGTGAGTCATCTGCTAAGCAAGATGAAGCTGCCGTGACCGATGAACTGCAAACAAAGACTAAACATAAGTTAACGTATGCAGAACAAAAAGAATGGGATGGCATCGAAGGCAAAATCGATGATCTTGAGCAACAAAAATCCGCAATTAGTACTCAGATGAATGAGAACGGCGCCGACTATGGTAAATTGGCCGATTTGCAAAAACAATTTGAAGAGACTGATTCGGAACTGACCAAAGCCATGGAACGTTGGGATTATTTAAGTCAGTTTGTTTCTGAATAAATGCTTTATTTGAACTATCATGACGTTAACGCTTAGGCATCAGGTGAAAGGAAGCAAAGATATGCTGGAAGACGCGTATTTACAACTGGAACGATATGTTTATGAACACGGCACCGTTAAGTCGGATCGGACTGGCACAGGAACCAAGTCAACGTTCGGTTACCAGATGCGGTTTGATTTAAGCGAGGGCTTTCCGTTATTGACGACCAAAAAAGTGCCGTTTGGACTCATAAAAAGTGAGTTACTCTGGTTCTTGCATGGCGATACTAACATTCGGTTCTTACTCGAACACAAGAATCATATTTGGGACGAATGGGCCTTTCAACGCTATATTGACAGTGCGGATTACAAGGGACCTGACATGACGGATTTTGGTCGCCGCAGCTTAGTCGATCCAGAATTTAATGAACGTTATCAAACAGAAAAAAAGCATTTTGACGATCAGATTTTGCATGATGATACGTTTGCTAAACGATATGGTGAGCTCGGTCTGGTGTACGGTGCGCAGTGGCGCAAATGGAAGACATCCACGGGTGAAACAATTGACCAACTAGGAAATGTCATCAATATGATCAAACAACATCCAGATTCACGGCGGTTGATTGTGTCGGCATGGAATCCGGAGGATGTGCCTACCATGGCTTTGCCACCGTGTCATACACTGTTTCAATTCTATGTTGCAGATGGCAAGTTGTCCTGTCAGCTGTACCAGCGTTCAGGTGATATCTTCTTAGGCGTGCCGTTTAACATTGCCAGTTACGCCTTGTTAACCTCAATGATCGCGAAAGAATGTCACTTACAAGTGGGTGAGTTCGTTCATACGCTTGGGGATGCGCACATTTATCTCAATCATTTGGACCAGGTTAAGGAACAGCTATCCCGGACGCCGCGAAAAGCCCCAACATTATGGCTCAATGATGAAAAAGACATTATCTTTGATTACGACATGCACGACATTAAGGTAAAGGATTACGATCCATTGCCTGCAATTAAGGCACCCGTTGCCGTTTAGACGCATGACTAACTTTTGACAGGAAGTGACTGTGTTTTGCTTACATTAATTTGGGCCGAAGATCAGCATCATCTAATTGGTCGGAACGGCCAGTTGCCATGGCATTTACCAGCTGATGCCCGTTACTTTCGTCAACAGACGACGGGCAACGCGGTAATTATGGGTAAACGGACGTTTGAGTCCTTAGGCAAGCCGTTACCAAACCGAAAGAACCTTGTGTTGTCGTCAACTTTACCTGAGCAGCCGGGAATTTTGTTATTTCCCATTTTAGCTGAATTAGCTAATTGGATTACGCATCATCCAGATGACCAGTTGTTTGTGATTGGCGGTGTTCGTTTATATAAAGAACTGATGTCAATGGCAGATCGGTTGCTAGTTACAAAAATTGACGCGACGTTTGACGGTGATACGTATATGCCAGCGGTCAACTTAGATGATTGGACACTGCAATCCACTGAGACGCATGAGGCTGACGATAAGAATCGGTGGCCGTACGCGTTTCTAACGTATGTTCGTCGTCCACACGGCGTAAGTAAATAAAAATGCTATGTAAGCGTCACTATCCGATTGATGGTGAATCTTACATAGCATTTTTTGTCGACGCATTTAAGCGTAAAACAAGATCGAGAAATACATGAGGGCTGAACCAAACATAACAAATAGGTGCCAAATGACGTGACCAAACGGGATTTGTTTGAAACTGTAAATAATCGCACCAACTGTGAATGCTACGCCACCACCGACGAGCAACCAAAAACCGGTAAGCCCTAGGCCGTGATATAACTGGGGAAAGGCAAACAGACACATCCAACCCATGACGACGTAAATAACTGTAGAGACAATGTTGAACCGGCCTAACCAAATAGATTTGTAGACAATGCCGGCAATCGCCATGACCCAGATAACACTGAGAATGATCCATCCCCGAACGCCTCGAATAACCAATAGGCTGTACGGCGTATACGTACCTGCAATTAACAAGTAAATGGCACTGTGGTCAAACACCTGAAAGACGTGTTTCGCCTTTGTAAACACGAGGGCGTGAAACAAGGTCGATGATAGGTAGAATAGGATTAAAATACTGCCATAGATCGTAAACGTCACGACTCGCAAAGAAGAGCCAGTGTGGACGGCACGAATAATTAAGATCACTAAGCCGGCAATGGCCAGTCCAAATCCAATTCCGTGAGTGATCGCATTAAAAATTTCGTTGACGATGGTATATGTACGTGAATGCTGTTGTTGCATGTTAAAACTCCTAACAGTTCAGTGGGTTTCCGTAGTTGTTTGCGAAAGTATAAAATCAGCAAAGAAACCCGCTGTTTTATGAAATTAGTGGCAAAGTTTGTTATACTTGTAACACTTATTCATTCATGCTCTACATTGTAGCATGCTCATTCAAAACAGTGCAGAGTAGATTTTAGAAAGCGTGGGATTTCGAGCTATGGCTAATGTAAAAATTGTAACTGACTCATCAGCTGGTTTAACCGAGGATGAAATTAAAGAGCATCACATTAACATCGTCCCACTGTCAGTTATGATTGATGGTACCGTGTACGTGGAACGGGAAACCATCACCAATGAACAATTTATGGAAAAAATGATTGATGCAGATACGTTGCCTAAGACGAGTCAACCGCCTTTGGGAAAATTTGTCGACTTGTTTGACGAACTAGGTAAGGATGGTTCAGAGGTTGTTTGCATTACGATGATGGAATCAATTTCGGGAACTGTTGATGCTGCGCGTCAGGCGGCACAATTAACGTCTACACACGTTAAGGTTGTAGATTCGCAAACGACGGACCGGGGCTTGGCTTTCCAAGTGTTAGCTGCCGCTGAAGCTGCCGAAAACGGAGCTACCCCTGATGTAATTGTGGCTAAAACGATTGAAGTTCGTGATCACTCACGTCTGTTCATGGGTGTGATTAAACTGGATAATCTAGTTGCAGGTGGCCGTATTAGCCGTGCTGCTGGGTTGGTATCTAATTTGTTAAACATCAAAATTGGTTTAGAAGTGATTGACGGCAAGATTGAAGTTACCACAAAAGGTCGCGGCATGAAGACCATTACGAAGTTTTTGGACATGGCCTATGGAGAGATGCAGAAGGCTGGTCATATTGCTAGTATCGGTGTTTCCCATGCTGGTGCGCCAGAAACAGCCGAAAAAATTGCTAGTCACGTTCATGAGCTGTTTCCTAACGTACCGGTCGTTGTTCGACAAACGGTGCCGATCATTGCAACGCATGCAGGTCAAGGTGCCTTTGCATTAATGTATTACACAGACTAAACAGCATCATCGAAATTATTAGTACTGTTTATTCAGGCCAGTTATTTCTTCTGGTCAACTAATTGTCAGTAAAACGAGTTGGTTGAGCCTGATTCCCGGTGGTTTCGGAAATTAGCCCTCAACTTTTTTATTAGTTTGCAAGCGTCCAAAAAATCAATTGATCATAGGATTAACTGATAGAAAGGAGCGATCAATGAAATTTTTTAAATGGTGGATTAGAGCGTTGCTAGTTGTTGCCATTGTGGTGGCGCTTGGGGCAACCTGGTGGCTTTATCAAAGCAGCCATGAGGCAATGCAACCGCAACATCGCACACAACCAAGTCAGTTAGCACCTAACGTTAACAGAAAAGCGTCTTCAAAAGACAGCTCGAGTAGCAAGAGTTCCGCTAAGTCACATAAACAAACGACTAACAAATCAAAAAGTAAGACTTCTGCCAAACGTAAAAAGGTGACCGTTGTGGCCCTCGGTGATTCTTTGACGCAGGGTGTCGGCGATCAAGCTAAGAATGGCGGCTATGTTGGTCAAATTAAAACGAAATTAACTGATAAAGATCAGTTAAACGTAACGACCCATAACTACGGAAAAGCCGGCGATCGTTCCGATCAAATTTTAAAGCGATTAAATCAGTCGCCAGCAATGCAAAAACAGGTTGCTAATGCAGATGCCATTACGATGACAGTCGGTGGTAATGACCTGATGCAGGGATTACAAACGGCTACTCTGTCTGGCAAATCCACTGTGACCCAGATGGATGCTGTCGTTGCAACAACTCAACAGAAGTATGCCACAAAGCTCCTGAGTCTGCTGACGGCAGTTCGTAACTTAAATACAAATGCGCCAATCTTTTTATTCAGTATTTACAACCCGGTTTACGTTTATTTTGCCAACGTAGATCAACTAAATACTTATATCACTGGCTTTAACCAGGTCACAAAAGCAACGGCTAACAATATCAGTAAATTATATTTCATGAATATTAACGAACGTCTTTCGTACGGTCAATATGATACTGTTGCAAAGCGGTCTGCTTTGGCTGCCAAGGATGCTAAGGCAAATAATAACAATAGCTTTGACGGTCAAAATGTCGAAAAGGCGCTAGTCGGCGGTTCTACTGGTGAATTGAATGATTATTTATCGCCGGCAGATCATTTTCACCCAAACCATTTGGGATATTCAAAAATGACTGCCACGCTGTATAAGACGATGCAGGATCACCAGTCCTGGATGCCCAAATAAATTTTTGACCATTTTCACCGCAACGGAGGTTCAATAAATCAGTATGCAAACAAGGCAGGAAGTTAAACCAAAACACCAACGCAACTGGTGGAAAATCACTGCAATCACGTTAATTAGTCTCATTGTGATTGCCGGGATCTGGGTCGGTGTTGAAGCAACAAAACCGATGCCGGAGCCTGCTGAGGTAACCCGCCCAGTGCAACAATCAAACGCCACATTTCAGGTGCAGCTTAATACTAAACAGGTGAACGCACTTGCAGATTACTACATTAACAATACGAAAGATAACAAGTATCATTATCGTTTTGTGATTAATAAACACGCAATGCTATACGGGACAACCAAATTTCTTGGTGTTAAACTAACGTACGGATTGATTATGGATCCTAGTGTTACCAAATCCGGTAATGTTAAACTCCATGCCTCTAGAATGGCAATTGGACGGCTTCAATTGCCTGTACACTTTGTGATGGGATTTGTCGCTCGTCATTACAAATTTCCAAAGGGTGTCAGTGCCAACGCTAAAACAGACACGGTGCTATTGGATTTGCATAAGATAGGACCACGTCGTTCTTTAGCCATCCGGGCTGAAACATTAGACGTGAACAGCGGCACATACATTTTCAAAGCAGGTATTCCAAAGGCTCAGTTTGATAAAGAAGTTAAATAAGCAGATGAAACTTCCATCAGGTTTCAGCAATTAAACAGTTCAAAGAAAGGAGCACTATCATGCGACGTAGTTTTTACCAGTACCTAATGACGCAACGCAATGCAGAAAGTTATGAACCAGTCGCTCAATTTGCTAATAACGCATTTTTAGACCAAGCTTTTCCCAAACAGTCTCAGAACTTTGACGATGTGTCCCGCTACCTTGAGTTAAATGGTAACTATCTGCAAAGTATGGATGTGTTCGACGAAGCCTGGCATATGTATCAGGAATCGGAATTATAGAGTAGAAACTTCAAAAAGACCGGCATAACGAATTTTTAGAATTCGTTGTGTCGGTCTTTTTGAATTGAATAGAATCGTTCTTCAAGAATGGCTAAGCAGTTTACTTGTCATTGATAATTTCGTTGGAACGTTCAATTAAAGATACGAACTGGAGGACTGTCTGTTGTTGAGCATCAGTTAAACCGCCCATTTTGAACGGGATGTCATCGGAACGACCCAGCAGATAATCTGCTGAGGTGTCCAAAATATCACAAATTTTAACGAGTGTCTCGATTGACGGATAAGACAATCCTTGCTCGTAAGCAGAAACTGTTCCTTTGCTAACTTCAAGGCGTTCGGCTAAATCTAGTTGGGTTAAACGCTTTGATTTTCGAACGGCCTTTAACTTTGTTCCAAAAAACTCTATTGTCATGAGTTTACACCCTCGTTACAGAGTAGCAAAGTTGCGTATATGAAATAGTCTCATCTAGTACATCTAATATTGATACTTTTGAGAAACTTTGCTAATATTAGCTGTACGTAATGAGGGTATAGACGAGTCTTTGCAACAAGGGGAATCTGTGAAATGAATACATATAAGAAAAAGACAGTTGCTATTGTTATTGGTTTAGTGCTGACTTCTGGTGGTGTACTAGCTGGTTGTCAATCCAAACAGTCTGACACGGCAGAAACTAGTAGTAGGAGAACATCTAGTTTTTCGGCTAGTAAAATTAGCTCTGTTTCTTCATCAAAAAGTGACGCAAATGAGTTTAGCTCAAATTCAGATTCAAGTAGCAACTCAACTAGTGATAGCTCCGATAGTGCAAGCAGTTTAATAAGTTCTTCAACTGAAGCTTCATCAGTAAACAGCTCGGTTAAAAAGAGTAGAAGTGTGGATTCCGAACAAAATTTTTCACCAGAAACAATGAGCTTTAATCAAATTCAAAATGGTGATTTTAGTAGTTTGACCGGTACTTGGGTGGAAACGGCGACAGCCAGTAATCATCATCCAGATGCTCCAGGCGTTCAGTGGACGCAGGATCCTTCTGAATTAACTTCAACCCTGACGGTGGACAATCAAAAAATCAGTGATGGTTTTGTCACTCTTGAAGGAAATAAACTTTTTCAAAAAAATGAAGAGCCACTTCATATGAAGTACTCCTTAAGGGATGGTTTTGTAACTGCAGATTTGTCAGACGATAATGCAATAAATTGGTCGATTGACTTTTATCCCCAGGGTGTAACCGGCCCTACAAACATGAACAACGGTGTGACTGATGACACTTCAAAGAATCGGATTGTCTTTTGGACAAGCAATAACTGTTATACCGAGTATTTTGTGCAGCAATAGCGTCTGAATAATTAGACGTAAATTACGAAAACTATATTTGAAGATTTGTGTGAAAGGCCTGAGACATATAATGTCAACTTATTTAGTAGGGGAACAAAAAACTTCAATTTTTTCATCCAATAAAAATTGGAATTTGGAAGATGCAATTGAGACCGCCGAAAATGGCGACACAATAGAGATTGAAGACGGTTTTAGAGGATATTACGAAGATGCAATTACAATCAGTAAAAATCTTACTATCATGGGCCATTTTTCCCAAAATCAAGATGGAACAAAAAATTTTTCAACTGTATTAATCGGTCATTTGATTATCAGCGATGAAGCCAATGTTACTTTGCGTGATTTATGGGTTAGTCGGGATTCTGAAAAGGCTAATTGCGTTACAGTTCAGAAATCTGCATCATTGTCATGCAAGAATGTTCAATTTGAAAATACCGCATCGACAGGTAAAAATTATCCTATCATCTATGCTGATAATAAAGCGCATTTATTTCTGGACACCGTAACTGTGCATGAGAGCAAGATTTGTGATGGTGAACATCAAATTTATGTAAATGATTCCAGCGTCGAGATAGTAAATTCATTAATTAATGCTGAAATTTATTTGGATGAAAACGCTCAAATGATTTGTAATCAATCATCTATCAATTATGCCGATTCAAACGGTTTGTATATGAATAAAAGCAAGGCAAACATACGTGATTCAGTATTTAAAGGTGGAAAAGTCAGCGATAAAAGTACATGGCCATGTATAAGGATAAACAATTCCATATTGGATGCAGAAAACATTTCTGTATCACAGGATAATGTATCCAGTGCTATTTCTACAGTTAATTCAAAGCTTAAATTAACAGGCGGACATGTTAGTTCTATCGGATTGACTGACTCACAGGCAAATTTTGACGGGTTGACTATCACTGACTCTTTGGGTATTTATGATAAAACAAGCCTTAAAGCCACTAGAATAGATATTTTGGGACACGATAATGGAATTATTAACCTTTATGCCAAGGGAAAGTCGACAATTAGTGCTGACCAAATAAACTTCGGGCAGCTGTCAAATCCAAACATCAAGCTAGAGAGAACTGTTCAAATTGGTGTTCCAGAATTGAACATCGCTAGGTATAACGGTAACACAGAATATTTTGACCCAGACGAGAATAACAAACTGGTGATTTTAAAACAATCCGAAATTAGCTACTTTGGAACAGATAATTCTGCGGATAAAAAGCTAAAAGACCTGATTGGTATTCAAACGGTTAAAACAAAAGTTGCTGAATTCGTTGCGGTTGCACAGATGAACAAAAAACGGTCTGCAAAAGGATTATCCAGCTCAGCCACAACACTTCATTCGTTGTTTTTAGGCAATCCTGGAACTGGGAAAACGACAGTTGCTCGAATCGTAGGTCAGTTGCTCTATGAAAAAGGTGTTATTACATCGGACAAGTTAATTGAAGTTTCCCGTTCGGATTTGGTTGGACAATTTATTGGAGATACTGCTATTAAAACACAGAAGGTTTTAAAATCTGCCCTCGGTGGGGTTCTGTTTATTGACGAAGCATACACACTGGCAGGTGAAGGAAAAGATTATGGCCGTGAAGCCATTAACGAGATATTAAAATTCATGGAAGATCATCGTGACGATATCGTTATTATCTTTGCCGGTTACACAGATGAAATGCAAAATTTCTTAAAAATGAACGAAGGTTTGAAGAGCAGAATCCCTAATGTGTTTAACTTTGAAGACTACTCTACGGATCAGCTTATTCAAATTGGTCTTTCACAAGGCAAATTACAAGTTTAATCCGAACAAGCCCGGAATCTTTCAATGGCAGTCTGTTGATGATGTATTTTTAATGGTCGTTGATTAATTAGTTCAAGTGC
>NZ_WEZT01000005.1:196164-232005 GCF_009863985.1 Furfurilactobacillus milii
AGTAATCACTCCCTATATTGGTTGGAATTAGCTACTACCATTGTAAGTGATTGCTTTGGGCTTTTTAATTTCTGTTCGGATTAATTATAGAATTTGCCACAATTAAAAAAGCAAAAATACGCAGTTGACCGTGAAGCTTACTCCCATCTTGTGAAGCATAATTTTGAACTTTCAAATGATCATAGTAATGGTAGATGGGTCAGAAATCTCAATGAACAAATACAGAGAAAGATGGCCCTCAGATTATCAAAGGATGAAAATGCTGATTTATCAAAAATAACCGATGAAGATTTAAATGGCGTTTACCTTTAATTTTTGAGTAAAGAAAGAGGACTTAAGATGTCTAAAAATACGGATTATGTATTACCCCCCAAAAACCATGGGAGTAATGGTAGATTGCAAATTTAATCCGAATTTTTGGACAAATGTCACAGCAACTGCGGTTGATCCTGGTTGGGTTCCAACTAGAATGGGTGGCGCTGCTGCTAGTGATGATTTAACGCTCGGGTATACGACGCAAGTTTGGTTAGCTACGTTAAACAATGTTTCTGTCAGTGGAAATTATTATCATCACATGAAGTTAGCCACTTATGATCGTCGAGCCGACGATGAAACGATTCAAGATAGGTTTCTAACAGAAATGCAAAAGATTTCTGGAGTCAATTTTGTTAAGTAAAGAGAATTTGAGTTGATTATAGAAAGACCTCATCAATCGTGGGGTCTTTTGATTTTTGGGTTAGCCTAATTGAATGTCATTTCATCAATTTTGTTTAAGTCAAAAGTCTCTGTTTCAAAAAAATTCAAACTAGCCATTTTTCTTAGGAGGCAGTTCATGCAGTTATTTTTTGCAATTATACTTTTATTATTAGCCGTGGTTCCAGCACAAATATTATTTCAAAAGTTTGATAAAATTCCAGTATTTTTCTTCCAGATTGCGATTGGCTGGTTGCTATCCTACTTTCCACTCTATCAACACTTTACCATTGCGCCTGAAATCTTTTTATTAGTCGTTATCTCAACTCTGATGTTCAGTGATAGTCGCCGGGTTAATCTTGGAAGATTTGCACGTTCATTGCGATCAACGTTATCGTTGGCTATTAATCTAGTGGTAATGTCCATTTTAGTTGTTGGTACCGTTGCTCATTTGATTACACCACAACTGAGTTGGTTTGGCGGCTTTATGCTAGCCGCAATTCTGTCACCGACTGATGCCGTGGCTTATCAATCGATTACTGCAGGAACGCCATTGCCCAAATATTTAGATAATATGTTGCAAAATGAATCGCTATTAAATGACGCCTCTGGGCTTGTGGCATTTAATTTGGCATTGAGTGCTTTAACAACTGGACATTTTTCACTAGTCAGTGGTATTGGTGATTTTATCTATGTATTCATCGGTGGCATAATACTGGGATTAATACTTGGCTGGTTGTTTATGTTTTGTCGGCGTTGGTTGATTATTCATGAAATAAACACCAATATGATTATTGTGCCGTATATTATGGCAACACCATATATCGTTTATTTTATCGCTGAAGAATTAAAGATGTCTGGAATTTTGGCTGTTGTGGCAGCAGGCATATTGCGTACTTGGGAACAAAATAATTGGCAATTGAGCACCGCTCAAACTCAGAATACGGATTTTGCAGTGGAGGGCATGGTCAACTCAATTCTCAATGGCACTGTTTTTGTTATTATGGGGCTTAATCTACCAAGCATCATTAGGTTAGCTAATACGCATAATGTTTCTATCGGCACATCTATTTTAATTGGCATCTTGTTATATTTGGTTTTATTTGGTTTGCGTGTGTTTTGGTTTTCTTCAGGGATTGTCCCTCAAAAAGGTAACCGGCATAATAAAACAGTTATTAATGGTTTATTAGCAGGGATAAATGGTGTTCATGGAACTGTAACTCTGATGATGGCATTGTCGATTCCGTTAACTGTAACTGGATTATCAGCTGATTTGAGAGCTGCCATTATTCTGATAACTTTAACAGTTGTAATACTGAGTATGTTGATGCCAATGTTTGTCACACCATTACTTTTAAAAGCTTATCCTAAAACCCCAATTCATCACAGTGAGAAACAGGTTATTTGGCAAGAACTTATTCAAGATAGTTTGCGTCGAATTGAAAGCTTACGGCTTAGTGAGGATGTTCAAAATTATTTGAGAGTTTTAATTGTGACACAAAGAAAATTGCCGCATGTTAGCCAAAAAGAATTACTCAATCTATACCGGGTAACGGACAGACTTGAAAATACGGCAACACAAAAGTTATTACAAACGAAAGCCATTACCACAGGTGCTAGTGAGTATCATTCAGACATTATTAAACGTGAAATAATGAATCAACAATTGACTCCTTGGACTGCAATTATCTACTGGTGGAATGTTTTAAACAGCACACACTCCTCAAAACAAATGGGTTCAGTAACGGATTCTGGCAAGACATTATTTCAACAACAAGAACGAATCGAATTAGCAAGTTATCATAAGATAATGCAGTACCTGCTTAAACAGAATTCAGGTTCCCCAGAGGCCAATGTTTTAGCCAGAATCTATGTAACTCGTCACGATGACACCTCAACTGTAGAAAAAGTGAATCAAGAAAGATTTTATATGATTCAACTTTTCTCTAGTGAAATTGAGTATGTAAGGCAACAATATTGGCGGAATCGTTTAACACTCAGTGAAAGCCGTTCGATGATTTACGACATTAGTTTGCAACAAACGATTTTTATTCGCCGACATTTTAAATGATTAAGCGGCAATTAAAATATATTCAGGCTGAGAGCTCTAACTACCCAGGCAAGATCATAACAAAGATGGTAAAATTAATTTTGCTAACTATTCGGTCGTGATATCCTTAGGAAATACGGAACACGTATGTCATTAATATAAAAATTAATAATTCTAAAACTACTTATCATGAAAGGGGTTGAAGCCCATGGCTACTATTCAATGGTATCCCGGTCATATGGCGAAGGCCATTCGCCAATTGCGAGAAAACTTAAAGGTCATCGACATTGTGTTTGAACTAGTCGATGCCCGGATTCCAGAGTCATCACGGAATCCAGAACTACGGGCTACAGTGGCCCAAAAGCCAACCCTCTTGATCCTCGAAAAAAGTGATTTGGCTGATCCCAAAGTCACTGGGGAATGGGTGCGATATTACCGTGAACACAATCAGCCCGTTATTGCGATTGATGTGAATGATCGAAAATTAGTGGGTAACCTTGTTAAAGCTGCTCGCGAAGTTTTGAAAACGCAGCAGGAGCGAGCGGAAGCAAAGGGTATTCAGAAACCCGTTATTCGTGCTGTAATGGCCGGTATCCCCAACGTTGGTAAATCAACGTTGTTGAACCGACTGGTCAATAAAAAAGTTGCCATCACTGGTGATCGGCCTGGTGTAACTAAGAAGCAACAGTGGCTGAAGGCCAATGAAGAACTTCAACTGTTAGATACACCTGGTGTTTTGTGGCCTAAGTTTGAGGATCCATTGGTTGGTCAAAAGCTTGCTTTGACGGGTGCAATCAAGGATTCTCTGTTTGCCAAGGACGATGTCGCACTGTATGCAATTAAGTTTATACGTGAACACAATCAAACTGATCGATTGGCTGAACGGTATCATTTAACTGACGATGAACTGACACTGAGTGACGTGGATCTATTATTGGCTATCACTAAACGACTGGGCTTTAAAGATGATTACGACCGGGCAAGTGAACGTCTGATTTTTGATCTACGCAAGGGTAAGTTGGGTCGGTTTACGTTTGACACTACCGATGAATTATCTGACGAATCTGCCGATAACGTGTCTGAGGCGGATCATGAGTGAAGCTAAGCCGAAAAAACCGTCCATTGCAATGCTACGCGAACAATTGGCTCATGTTCAGCAGGCCAACGATCCGCTGTTAGCAACGTTAGCAGCAGATCCACGGAAAGGGGTTGCCTCACTGTTACTGCAGACGAATCGGCGCTTAACTGCACAGGCCAACGCTGAATTCGCCTTTGAACAACGTTTGCAACTGGAACGAGCTTGCTGGGCAAAGGGACAGTCATTGGTCGCTGGCATTGATGAAGTCGGTCGTGGCCCCTTGGCTGGCCCAGTTGTTACCTGCGCCATTGAGTTACCACACGATTTTCACTTACTGGGTGTCAATGATTCCAAACAGTTAACTGCACATGAGCGGGAATTACTGTATCCACAGATTTTATCTGCGTGTGTGGGCGTCGGTATCGGAATTGCTTCACCAAAGCAAATTGATCACTTGAATATTTACCAAGCAACGCGTGTGGCCATGCGTGATGCTGTGCTAGCGTTGCCACAACAACCGGACGCGTTACTGATTGATGCGATGCAAATTGACGTGCCAATGCCGCAACAGAAACTTATCAAGGGGGATGCACGTTCCGTCAGCATCGGTGCGGCCAGCATTGTCGCTAAAGTGTACCGTGATCATTTGATGTCGATGTACGATCGCGTTTATCCAGGGTATAATTTTGCACAAAATGACGGCTATGGAACCGCTGCTCATTTAGCTGCCCTCGATCAGCTTGGCGTGACACCAATTCACCGCCGTTCGTTTAGTCCGGTCACTAAAAGATTGCAACAAGATTAATTTGCAATCGCTCTTGATATAACAATAATTAATAACCACCGATTCTTTTCAAAAGAACCGTTTTTTTATTTTGCAGCGAACATTGCTGGGTAGAAATTCGTATGTTAAGTCGTCAGGATAAAGTTATTAAGAACTGTTCATGTGCTTGTCTTGATCACAAGATGTTAACGGAGGGCTACACATGGAGAGATTGCTACAAACGATTAATCGGGACGCACTGATTCGACTTCATTTTATGCCTGGCGTGGGCTTAGCTGGGCGACGCAAAGTTTGGCAATTCCTGCAGGCAGAGCCGGATGTACCACTTACCCTGACAAATTTACTGGACTGCCTAGCTTTGCCAGAAATAAAGGCCAAGCAGCTGACCAACTGTTGGCGTGATTCACGGTTGTCGGATACAATTGTGCGCAATCACCAGTTCGGCAAGGTGACGACTATTCTCGATGAAGATTATCCCGCGTATTTAAAAGAAATGTACGCTGCCCCGTTAGTTCTATTTAGCCGTGGCAATTGGCGGTTGACTCAGCAAGCCGGACTGGCCGTTGTGGGCGCGCGTCAAGCAACGGCATATTCGTACACGACGCTTAAACAGTGGTTACCAGCCGTCATCGCGACAAAGATTCCGATTATTTCTGGATTGGCAGCAGGCGTCGATGCGCTTAGTCACCAACTGGCTGTTCAGCATAATGGTCACACTATCGGAGTCATTGGTACTGGGCTAGACATTGCCTATCCAGCAGCCAATCGTTCTTTGCAACAAAACTTGATGCGAACTCAGTTAGTCATTAGCGAATATCCGCTTGGCACCGGGCCAGCACGGCATCGCTTTCCTGAACGCAACCGAATTATCGCTGGCCTGGCACAAAGTGTCTTAGTGACAGAGGCTGCAATTCATTCGGGTAGCTTGATTACTGCTAATATTGGTCTTCAAGAAAACCGAAACGTGATGGCGATTCCCGGTCGGGTGACAGACCCATTGTCCGCTGGTTGCAACGCATTAATTAGTGCTGGCGCAACTCCCGTTTGCAATGTAGAAACTATTTTAAACGAACTGCAATTTCAGAGCTAACTGTTCAAATCATCGACTATTATATAGTAGAAAAATCTCGTTTTAGTTGACAGCTTATGTAACTGTGCAGTATGGTGATTTAGATTTGACTGTGCTTATGTGTATGGTTAGACACTGGTGAACAGGATGTTTCATCAGCTAGTAATCAATAATGTTAACAAAGGAGTTGCTTCATGGCGACCTCAAAAACTAAAACCAAAACAAGGGCTAAGACTAAAAAGAACTTAGTGATTGTTGAATCGCCTTCAAAGGCTAAGACAATTGAAAAGTACTTAGGTCGCAACTATAAAGTTGTTGCCAGCAAAGGCCATATCCGTGATTTACCAAAGTCACAGATGGGTGTTGACGTCGAACACGATTATGAACCGCATTATATTTCAATTCGTGGTAAGGGCGACACCATTAAAGAATTAAAGAAGGATGCTAAAAATGCCAAGCGCGTTTATCTGGCATCTGACCCGGATCGTGAAGGGGAAGCCATCGCATGGCACTTATCCCACTTATTAAATTTAGATCCTGAAGAAAAGAATCGTGTCGTTTTTAACGAAATTACTAAGGACACTGTTAAAAACGCATTCAAACAGCCGCGCGATATTGACATGGACTTAGTCGATGCGCAACAAGCACGGCGGGTTCTGGATCGTTTGGTAGGTTACTCAATTTCACCAATTCTATGGAAAAAGGTGAAAAAAGGTCTGTCTGCAGGTCGTGTTCAGAGTGTCGCACTTGCGCTGATCATCAAGCGTGAGGAAGAAATCAAGGCCTTCCAGCCGGTAGAATATTGGTCCATTGACTCTGAATTCCAAAAGGGTCGGCAGAAGTTTGCTGCCAGCTTTTACGGGATTCACGGAAAAAAGGCCGGCTTGAAAGATAACGATGCCGTTCAAGAGATTCTAAAACAGATTGACCAAAAAGCCAGTTTTAACATCACTGATGTTGTGCGTAAAGAACGTCGGCGCATGCCACAACCGCCATTTACGACATCAACCATGCAACAAGTGGCCAACCGTCAATTGAATTACCGGACTCGGAAAACAATGATGGCGGCCCAACAGCTGTATGAAGGAATTAATATTGGTAAGGGCGGCAGTGTTGGTCTGATTACCTATATGCGGACCGATTCAACACGAATTGCGCACATTGCCAAGCAAGAAGCTTCAAAGTATATTCATGAAGAATATGGCGCGGAATATGCAGCCGTCAAGCCGGTCAAAGGTAAATTGCCAGAAGGGGCACAGGATGCCCATGAAGCTGTTCGGCCAACCAGTGTTTACCGGACACCTGCTGAGATGAAGCAGTATCTGACTAACGATCAATTCCGTTTATATCAATTGATCTGGAATCGTTTTGTTGCTTCACAAATGACAGCTGAAGTCTCCGATACGATGACGGTTACGATTGATCAAAACGATGTTCAGTTCCGTGCCAACGGTTCTAAAACGAAATTTGCTGGTTTCACCAAAGTCTACAAAGGCGCTGCTGAAAAGGATAATGTTTTACCAGACTTAAACGTGGATGATACGGTTAAGATGGTTAAGAATGATCCACAACAGCATTTCACCCAGCCACCGGCACGTTACTCAGAAGCCAATTTAATTCATGCATTGGAAGAAAACGGTGTTGGTCGTCCGTCCACGTATGCGCCAACGCTGGATACGATTCAACGACGTAACTACGTCAAGCTTGAATCCCGCCGGTTTGTGCCTACGGAACTCGGTGAAATCGTCAATGGTGTTATTGTCGATTTCTTCCCCGATATTGAAAACATCGAGTTTACTGCTGGTCTAGAAGAAAAACTCGACGGTATTGAAAAGGGTTCAGAAGAATGGGTAAAAGTGGTCGACGAGTTCTTCAAGCCATTTTCGACTGAAGTTAAAAAAGCCGAAGATAACATGGAGAAAATCAAGATCAAGGATGAAGCAGCCGGCTTTGACTGTGATATCTGTGGTGCCCCAATGGTCATTAAAATGGGTCGTTACGGCAAGTTCTACGCTTGTTCACGTTTCCCAGATTGTCGTAACACTAAGGCTATCGTTAAGGAAATTGGTGTCATTTGTCCTAAGTGTCATAAGGGTCAAATCATCGAACGTAAATCCAAGCGAAACCGAGTTTTCTATGGTTGTTCACGTTTCCCAGACTGCGATTTTGTGTCATGGGATAAGCCAATTGGCCGTGATTGTCCTAAAGATGGTCACTTCTTGGTCGAAAAGAAGGTTAAAGGTGGCAAACAGGTCGTTTGTCCAAATGGCGATTACGAAGAAGACGTTCAAAAATAGCGATTTATCGACTTGATCGTCATTAAGTTATATTTGCGCATTCTTGATCTTGTGGTTTTTGCTATGAGATTAGGGGTGCGTTTTTACTTACAGACGGTGTAGAATACACACATGCGGTTACGCACCGCTTGACAAAAAATTCAATCATTCACTTAACGAATAGAAATGAGGCATCAGCATGGCATCGACACCCACTGTAAACGTAATTGGTGCTGGTCTGGCAGGTAGTGAGGCAGCTTATCACATCGCCAAGGCCGGTGTAAACGTCAAACTTTTCGAAATGCGACCAACAAAGTTAACCCCGGCTCATGAAACCGGTAATTTTGCGGAACTGGTTTGTACAAACTCTCTGCGGGCTAATCAAATTAGCAACGCGGCCGGTCTGCTCAAGGCTGAAATGAGACATTTGGACAGTATCGTTATCCGCTCAGCTGATGCTAATGCAGTGCCTGCCGGCGGCGCACTGGCGGTTGACCGGACTCCGTTTGCTGAACAAATCACCAACGAGCTGAAACAAATGCCTAATGTTGAAGTAGTGAGTGAGGAAGTCACTGCCATTCCTGACGGCATCACCGTTATGGCAACTGGTCCGTTGACCGCCGGCCCTTTGGCTGAGGCCATTAAGTCCTTTACGGCAGAAGACGACCTGCATTTCTTCGATGCAGCTGCGCCAATTCTAAACAAAGATTCACTGGATATGGATAAGGTGTATTTAAAGTCACGTTATGACAAGGGAGAAGCGTCCTATCTCAATGCCCCGATGAACGAGGAAGAGTACAATGCTTTTTACGATGCCTTGATTCACGCTGAGACCGCCGATGTGCATGATTTCGAAGACAGCGATGTGTTTGAAGGTTGTATGCCCGTTGAGGTTATGGCAAAACGTGGTCGGCAAACGTTACTATATGGCCCGTTGAAACCAGTTGGCTTAGATGATCCTAAAACGGGCAAGCGTCCGTTTGCGGTTGTACAGTTGCGCCAGGATAATGCAGCCGGTGACTTGTACAACATTGTCGGCTTCCAAACACATTTGAAGTGGGGCGAACAAAAGCGGGTATTTCGCATGATTCCTGGTCTAGAAAAGGCCACATTCGTGCGTTATGGCGTTATGCACCGTAATTCGTTCCTGAAGTCACCTAAACTATTACAAGCGACATACCAAACCAAGGCTCGGCCAACGCTACTGTTTGCCGGTCAAATGACGGGTGTTGAAGGGTATATTGAAAGTGCGGCATCTGGTATTCTGGCTGGTATTAACGCTGCCAAACTTGCTTTGGGACAAGACACCGTAACCTTTCCGAAAACAACGATGGTCGGGTCAATGGCCAACTACATTACGACTGCGGATGCGGAGCATTTTCAGCCAATGAATGCCAACTTTGGAATTGTGCCAGGATTAGATCATCGCATTCGTGACAAACGTGAACGGAATACTGAGGTGGCTCATCGCGCGTTAACTGATCTTGACGAATTTTTGCCTACGGTTGGCATTGAACCAGTTGTGGTAGCTGCAGAACAACCGACACCTGAAGCCTAGTTGTCAGTAGCAGTCTAAATTGGGTTCTGCTGGTCATATCTGTGGTAAAGACAATCAGAATCATTTCACTGGCAGTTAATAGTGATGAACAGTATTGCTGTAAATGCAACGTTTTGATTTGTAAAAAGTAACTGACAAGTCGATGGTTTTGTTCGTATGTAAACGCTTGTCAAGCCCTCGTTATTTTGCTAATGTTAGCGGTAATGAGGGCTTTTATTTATGGCAGAAAAAGATATCACATCCGACCCAGGTCAGCTAGAGACCGATTGGGTTCAATTATTTTTGACGTATCTGCAGGTTGAGCGGCGTTATTCAACGAATACTGTGACCGCGTACAAGGAAGATTTACAAGAATTCATCCAATTCATGAAGGACAACGGTGGTTTAAAATCATTTTCCACAATTGATCACCTGGATATTCGGGTATATCTCAGTTATTTATATGACGCACATTATTCCAGAACCAGTACGGCCCGAAAAATCTCATCACTACGTTCTTTTTACGGCTTTTTAGTTAAAAATGATTTGGTTAAAGATAATCCGTTTGTATACGTTAATTTAAAAAAACACCCGTCAACGCTGCCGCGATTTTTCTACAATAAGGAGATTAACGAATTGTTGAAGACGGCCAGCGGGGATGGTAGTAAACCGTTGCAGTTTCGTGACCGTGCCCTGATCGAAATGTTGTATGCGACGGGAATGCGGGTTTCTGAATGTGCTGGACTGCGCTATCAGGACCTCGATTTCTCAACTCACATGATCTTAGTTCATGGTAAAGGTGACAAAGAACGTTACGTTCCGTTTGGCCGCTACGCAAGTGATGCACTTGATACGTACGAGCAGCAGTGCCGTACACCATTAATGACTAAATATCATCAACAACATGACTATGTCTTTATTAATCGATACGGTCATCCATTGACCAGCGCAGGTATTGAATACGCATTAAAGCAGGTGATGAAACAAAGTTCACTGACTGGTGATATTCATCCCCATATGTTGCGGCATTCATTTGCGACACAGATGTTAAACGGCGGGGCTGACTTGCGTACTGTGCAAGAATTACTCGGTCACAGTAGCTTGTCCACGACCCAAATTTACACGCATGTAACCAAAGAGAATTTACAGGCCAGCTATCGCAATTATTTTCCACGAGCTGTTGATCATGGCCGTGGCGGTCCAGATGAGCCAGAAAGTTAGCTTGAGTGATACACGTATCAGAGTTGTTTAAATCTGGTTTGAATCTAGGAGGAAAAAATGATTAAGTTGTCGAATGAAGAATTAACGGTTGCTATCAACGAGCATGGCGCGGAGTTAACTAGTGTCAAAGATGTACAAACGCATGTAGAATACATGTGGCAGGCAGATAAAAAGTTTTGGGGACGTCATGCGCCAGTTTTGTTTCCCATTGTTGGTCGGCTGCACGATGATCAGTATCGGTATCAGGACAAAACTTATTCAATGACCCAGCATGGTTTTGCTCGTGATCAGGATTTCTTGGTGACAGCACAAACTGCGACCAGCGTTACGTTTACTTTGAAGGATAACGACGCCAGTCGCATCAAATACCCGTTTGCTTTTCAATTAGACATTATGTTTAGTTTATTAGGTCGCCAGTTAAGCGTGGAATATCGTGTTGCCAATCCGAGCGATGAACCCATTTACTTTTCCATCGGCGGTCATCCTGGCTTCAATGTGCCACTCGGTGACAGTCAAGGAATGTTCAATGACTATACCGTGGCTGCTACTCCGGCTCAAACGTATTCATCACTGAAGCTTGATGGTCCCTTTAGTGATGTTGACCATCCAACAACCTTGAACTTTGAACGACCAATGAAACTCAACCATGATTTATTTGAACACGATGCTAAAATTCTTCAATTGAACCAACAACCAGCAACATTAACACTAACATCAGGGCTAAACGAGCATGGCATTGCCGTCACCCTTCAAAACGCTGATTATGTGGGCGTTTGGTCACCATATCCAGCTAAGGCACCGTTCGTTTGTATCGAACCTTGGTGGGGGATTGCTGACGCAGTTAATGCGGATGGTGACCTGACCAAAAAGTTTGGTATTCATGAGTTGTATCCACAAGCGATGTTTAATGCGGACTATAGTATTGAATACTTCTAGGACGCCTTAATAGATGCGACAATTTTTAAGTGAATTATGGGCGCAATAAAACAGCGTTTACTAACATTTTGATGTGTTAGTAAACGCTGTTGTTTCTAGTCGTTTAACTAGAGCGTGTTAAACGTTATTTTGACTCCGTCGAGGATGTGTTGTTATCCAACTGCGCTTCTTCACTAGTCACTTTGGTTGCGGCTTTTGGCGCTTTAACTGTAGAAGTCTCGTCTTTAACGGTTTCTGGATTCGCGTCAGCGTTGTCGTTTTCAGTAACGCTCGCTTTCGAATCATCGGCGTCCTGCTTAGGTTTGATCGGATGGGATAAACGATAATGATGATACAACCCAAACGGCACCATGTTTTCGGTACCAGCCTTGATGCGATCTAAATTGGCGCGGTGTCGGTAAATGATAAAAAGCGTTAGCACAAATGCGACCGTGGTCAGTACGCCGTCTTGATAGAGCAGGGACAAAAACGTGATGATGGTCAAGGCAGCCATTGAAGCCACTGAAACCATGCTAGTAATGTAAACTAGGCTGCCGAAGATAATGCAGGCCACAATGAAAAATGGAAAATTATAGCCCGCCAGAATTCCGGCACTAGTTGCGACGGCCTTACCACCCTTAAATCCGTCAAAGATAGAAAAGGTGTTACCAAGAATGGCACCCAGTCCAATCAGTAAACCGTTAATAACGACGCCATGAACGATGGGAGCACCAAATACAACTGGTTGTAACGTTGATAAAGCGCCTTTTAAGATATCAATGAGCATGACGACCGTGCCAGCTGTTTTACCAAGGACGCGGTACGTGTTAGTGGTGCCAATGTTGCCAGAACCAGCTTTGCGAATATCTGTATGGAAGAAGATCTTGCCAATCCATACACCGGTGGGAATTGATCCTAATAGATAGGCCACCAAGAGCATAATCAGTAATTTGAGCATGGGTAACTTCCTTTGTTAAAACTGAATGTGTTCTATTTTATCATGAAGACCATTGGCTGCCAATTCAATTCACAAACTGATGCTTGACAGATGTTTAATCTCATGCGAACATACATTCGCATCGAATGGTAACTTCACGAAATTTATGATGTTTTTCATAGTCAGAAATAGCTGATTAAAACTCAGGTGACTCAAAAATGTCATGCCAAACTTGGTCGGAGTGTGTTATTTTAATTTAGACAGTCTATTTACGTTGTGCTTAAAGTACACGTTTTAAAGAGAGGATGTTGGGTACATGGCTTCATCAGCCAAAGATTACAATGCATCAAGTATTCAAATATTGCATGGCCTGGAAGCCGTTCGCAAACGCCCGGGGATGTATATCGGCTCAACGGATGCACGGGGCCTTCATCACTTGGTCTACGAAATCGTAGATAATGCGGTTGATGAAGCGCTGGCCGGTTTCGGTAAAGAAATCAACGTGACGATTCACGCAGACAACTCCATTACGGTTAAGGATCATGGCCGGGGGATGCCAGTGGGAATGCACGAGTCTGGCATCCCAACGCCTGAAGTTATCCTGACCGTGCTACACGCCGGTGGTAAGTTTAACGACAGTAGCTACAAGACTTCTGGTGGACTGCATGGTGTCGGTTCCTCCGTTGTTAATGCTCTATCTGAGTGGTTAACGGTAACCATCGTTAAGGACGGAATGAAGTATCAGGAAGACTTCAAGGACGGCGGTCACCCAGTTGGCACTTTGGTTAAACTGGGCAAAACTAAGGAACACAATGGAACAACTGTTTCATTTAAGCCAGATCCAAGTGTCTTTACAACGGTCGTTTATAACTTCGGTACACTAGAAGAACGCCTGCGTGAGTCTGCGTTCTTACTGACAAACGTAAAAATCACGCTCACCGATGAACGTGCCGGACAAGAACGCACCGAAGAATTTCACTACCCTGATGGAATCAAGGAGTTTGTTGCCTATTTAAACGAAGATAAGGACACGTTGGGCGATGTCATGTATTTTGATGGCAGCAAAGATGGTGTCGAAGTTGAAGTGGCAGCACAGTACAACGATGGTTACTCGGAAACGATGTTGTCATTTGTTAATAATGTGCGAACTCCTGGTGGTGGAACACATGAGGCGGGATTGCGGTCCGCTTGGACGAAAGCGTTCAACGAATATGCACGTAAGGTTGGCTTGCTAAAAGAGAAGGATAAAAACCTCGAAGGTTCTGATGTGCGTGAAGGCTTATCCGTTATTTTGTCACTACGGATTCCAGAAGCTATTTTGGAATTTGAAGGTCAGACGAAAGACAAACTTGGAACCAGCGAAGCCCGCACCATCGTTGACAATGTCGTTAATGAACAACTCGGGTTTTACCTCATGGAAAACGGTGAATTTGCGCAAATGCTGATTCGCAAGTCCCTGCAGGCTCGTCAGGCTCGTGAAGCTGCTCGCAAAGCCCGTGACGAAAGCCGTAACGGTAAGAAAAAAGGCCGTCAGGAACGGTTACTTTCAGGTAAACTGACTCCTGCACAATCCAAAAATGCTAAACGCAATGAACTATTCTTAGTTGAGGGTGATTCTGCCGGTGGGTCTGCTAAGCAAGGCCGGGATCGTAAGTTCCAAGCCATCTTGCCATTACGTGGGAAAGTCCTAAATACAGAAAAGGCTAAACTGCAAGACATCGTTAAAAATGAGGAAATCAACACCATGATTTATACGATTGGTGCTGGTGTTGGTGCTGATTTTGATATTAAAGATGCCAACTATGACAAGATTATTATCATGACAGATGCCGATGATGATGGTGCTCATATTCAGATTTTGCTACTGACCTTCTTCTACAAATACATGCGGCCAATGATCGACGCCGGCCGAGTATACATTGCCTTACCGCCGCTTTATAAGCTTCAAAAAGGTGTTGGCAAGAAAACTCAGATTGAATATGCTTGGACAGACGCAGAATTAAGCGGTAAAGAGCAAAAGATTGGCCGTGGCTATTCTCTCCAGCGTTTCAAAGGTCTCGGTGAAATGAACGCTGATCAGTTGTGGGAAACGACAATGGATCCAGCGAGCCGTACTTTAATTCGTGTTCGAATCGATGACGCAGCCTTAGCCGAACGTCGTGTCACAACGTTGATGGGTGATAAAGTTGAACCACGTCGAAAGTGGATTGAAGACAACGTGGCCTTTAACTTGGAAGAAGACGGTTCAATTCTTGATAATGCAGCCGTTAACTCAGCCCATCATGTTGAAGATGATGATCCAAACAATGAAGACGACGAAGCTGTAGATACTGCAACGACAGTAGCAACAGGCAGTCAAAAAGAACAAAAGACTGATAAGAGTTCAGTCGATGCTCAAGATTCTAAACAACAAGGTCCAACGATTACCGTTTGGGACAATAAATAATTAGTTAATTAATTAAACAAGGTGCTTGTTTTAATGCAGGAAAGGAGCAGAACTTGTGGCAGATGACACACAAAACATTCAGGAACTAACCCTGGAAGATGTCATGGGTGAACGGTTTGGCCGTTACTCAAAATCCATCATTCAGGATCGTGCCTTGCCAGATATTCGTGATGGCTTAAAGCCAGTTCAGCGGCGCATTTTATACGCCATGAACAAGGATGGTAATACTTTTGATAAAGCATTCCGTAAATCTGCTAAATCTGTAGGTAACGTCATGGGTAATTACCATCCACATGGTGATTCATCCATTTACGAAGCCATGGTGCGTATGAGTCAGGACTGGAAGCTACGAGCACCGCTGATTGAAATGCACGGGAACAACGGGTCAATTGATGCTGATCCACCGGCTGCAATGCGATATACGGAAGCTCGTTTAAGTAAAATATCCGGCACGATGCTACAGGATATCGATAAAGAAACTGTTGATTTCGTTCCTAGCTTTGATGATACGGAACAGGAGCCAACCGTTTTACCGGCTCGTTTCCCAAATTTACTGGTAAATGGTGCCAGCGGCATTTCTGCCGGTTATGCGACAGAAATTCCACCGCATAATTTAAACGAACTGATTGATGCACTGATTTATTTACTAGCGCATCCCAAGGCATCAACTGATGACTTGATGGAGTTCGTTAAGGGGCCAGACTTTCCGACTGGCGGCATTATTCAAGGCTTAGATGGTATCAAAAAAGCTTACAATACTGGTGCTGGCCGTATCGTGTTGCGTTCTAAAACAGCCTTCAAGCCCCTTAAGGGTGGCAAGCAGGAAATTGAAATCACGGAAATTCCGTATGAAGTTAATAAAGCCTTGCTTGTAAAAAAAATGGACGAAATCCGGATCATGAAAAAGGTCGAGGGCATCGTTGAAGTCCGTGATGAATCTGATCGTCAGGGACTGACCATTGCTGTTGAGTTAAAAGCTGATGCAGATGCACAGGGTATTTTAAATTATTTGTTGAAAAACACTGATTTGCAGATCACGTATAATTTCAACATGGTTGCTATTCATAATATGCGACCAGAACGCGTTGGTTTAAAAACAGCCTTGCAGGCGTACATTGACTTTCAACGTGAGGTGATTACCAAACGGACGCAGTATGACCTGAATAAGGCCAAAAAGCGTCAACACATTGTTGATGGTTTGATTAAAGCTTTATCCATTTTGGATGAAGTGATTCAGACCATTCGTGGAAGTAAAAACCGCAAGGATGCCAAGCAAAACTTGATGGACAAGTATGACTTTACTGATCCTCAGGCGGAAGCAATTGTGACGTTACAGTTATATCGTTTGACTAATACCGATGTAACAGAGTTGCGGCGTGAGCATGCGGAACTGGACGCCCAGATTGAAAAGCTTGAAGACATTTTGGCTAATGATGCCTCCTTGCGCAAAGTGATGCGCACGCAGATGCAGGACGTCAAAAAACAATTTGGTTCACCACGTTTGACCCAAATTGAAGACCAAATTGAAGAACTTAAGGTGGATCGAACTGTCATGGTTGCCGATGAAACCGTTGTTTTAATGGTTTCACATGATGGTTATATCAAACGGAGTTCGCCAAGGTCTTATCAAGCTTCTTCTGAAAACGACAACGGTCTCAAAGAAGAAGACTACCCAATCTTATTGAAGCAAGTTTCCACACTGGATCATTTATTTATGTTTACCAGCAAAGGAAACTTGATTTACCGACCGATTCACGAGGTCACGGATGCCCGATGGAAAGATACCGGAGAACACATTTCCCAATCAATTGGGCTAGCAGATGATGAGGAGCTTATCGCCGCCTTTACATTCAGCAGTTTGGAAGAGCCGGGCAATTTTGTTATTGCGACTGCGCATGGTCTTATCAAACAAACGGCGTTCATGGACTTATTACCGGGACGAACGTATAAGAAACGGGCTAGTGTCTTCGAAAAGTTCAAGCAAAATGATGATCAGGTCGTTGACATTACGTATGTCAATTCAGAAGCGCCATTGACGGTTATGTTAATGTCCCGTAATGGTCTCGGACTGCGCTATGATTTGGCTGAAGTACCAACTAATGGTGCACGAACCAGTGGTGCGAAGTCGATGGATCTGCGTGGCGATGACGTTGTTGTCAACATGCAGCTGGTTAAAGATTCCGATGATGCCATCATCGTTACCCAGCGTGGTGCTTTGAAGAAAATGGCCATCAGTGAAGTGCCAGTGACAAGTCGTGCTCGTAAAGGTGTTCTATGTCTGAGGGAGCTCAAGGCTAACCCACATGAAATCGTTGCCTTTATTGCGGTTGCTCATGACAGCGTATCTCCAGTTGAAGTGGTTACAAGTCGCGGTATTCGTCACGATATTTTGCCCGCTGAACATGAACGTAATGCGCGGTATTCAAACGGCTCGTTTGTAATCGACATTGATACCGAAGGCGTACCGACATCACTGCGTCACAAGGAACAAACACTCATTCTTAATTAGTCTAAAAAGCAATAGGTGGTTTACCAACTAGCTATACCACCGCAAATTAAGCATAATGATTTGTTAACTTAAAAGTTAACGGTCATTATGCTTTTTTCGTTCCATTATTGGATTTATGAGCAAGCATTCCCATTGCATTAGTGAATCGGAGTGCGTATGATTATCACTGTACCAATATGACTGCAAGACAAACACATAAAATCATTTTGCATTATTTAAAAATAATGATGAATTCAGTTTTAATGCTTGCGTAAACAGACTTCCATTGCGTACAATTATCGTATCGAAAAGATTTTGTTTATAATAGATGATCAATTTGAAAGGCGGCTGGATAATGAAAAGCAAACAGGAGACTATCTTTTCTTCGAAAACATTGACCTACTTTTTACAACTGGCAGAAACAATGAACTATACACAGGCAGCCCAAATCCTTGGGATTACACAGCCTGCATTAACGCAACAAATTAAAAAGCTTGAACGAACAGTGGGTGCACCATTATTTTATTCAGTCGGAAAAAAATTACGTTTGTCAGAAGCTGGTAACACCATGCTTAGTGCAACACACGAAATTTATGAAGTGCTGAATCAAGCGACAGACGAAATTCAGCAATCAACGTCTGCTGAATCTGGCGAAATCAACATCGGACTATTAGCTTCCGTTGAATACTCTGTGTTTGAAGATTTTGCCATTCAGTACTATAAAGAAAACCCTGACGTTACCATCAACTTCCACATGTTGACGCGGAAAGAAATCTGGGATCGTTTGGAGAATAACCGCATTGATCTAGCGATTATGTACTTGCCAGATGACAGCATTAAAAACTGGAAGCCGTACCGTTCAAAGAAGATCATTACAGAAGATTTGCTATTCATTCACAGTGATGAAAAAATGGCCAAACGAAAGAAGATCCGTTTGAAGGATACACTTAACAACGTTTGGGTCATTTACCCTCGTGAGTATTATTTAGATCAAGTTTTGCGTGAAAACTACAAAAACGCCATGGTTGATTTACCTAATGCGGTGGCCCGTTTCACAACGCCGGACCAAATTTATCAATTCAGTGCTGAAACTGGGGCCTACACAGCACTGCCAAATAGTTATATTATTGCTAAGGGAGCTGACAGCAATTTACACGCTGCTCAGTTTGAACCCGGAATTAAATTTGACTTAGCGTTCGTTTTCCGTAAAGATAAAGATGAGATTCCTCGTGTGGGTCGTTTACTTGATGCATTTGATTCATACTTGGAAGCCGATGATTATATTTCACGGCTGACTCAAATTCATGATCAAAAATATGGTGTTAAACACCACGACGAAGGAGCAAAAGATTAATGAGTAAGGAACTGGTTTTTGGACACCAAAGTCCTGACACTGACGCAATTGTTGCTGCAAAGGCATATTCATACTTACAAAACAAACTTGGGTATGATACTGAAGCGGTTGCTTTAGGCGAACCAAACGAAGAAACACAATTTGTCTTAAACTATTTTGACGAACCAACACCACGGGTTATCACTAAGGCCAGTGACGAAGTTGATTCAGTTATGTTAGTTGACCATAACGAACATCAACAAAGTGTTTCTGACATTGAAGATGTTACGGTTACTCACGTTGTTGACCATCACCGGATTGCCAACTTCTCAACATCATCACCACTGTTCTACCGTGCAGAACCAGTTGGTTGTACCAGCACGATTTTGATGAAGATGTTTGACGAATACAAGATTGAAATTCCAGCACAATTAGCAGGGCTGATGCTGTCTGCGATTATCTCAGACACACTTCTATTGAAGTCACCAACCACAACGGATGACGATAAGGCTGCTGTTATTGCATTGGCTGAAATTGCTGACGTTGATTACAAGACATACGGTTTGGAAGAACTTAAAGCTGGTACTAACCTATCTTCTAAGAGTGAAGCCGAATTGATCGAACAGGATGCAAAGTCATTCGAAATGGGTGGTAAAAACATCCGCATTGACCAAATCAACACAGTTGACTTGGACGAAGTCTTTGCTCGTCAAGACAAACTTGAAGCAGCCATGGCCGCCGACGCCAAAGAAAAAGGTTATGATTTATTCCTTGTCTTGGTTACCAACATCTTGGACAGCGACTCTCGCTTGTTAGTATGGGGTGAACCAACTGATGTTGTTGAAAAAGCGTTTAACACAACGTTAACCAACAACACGGCCAGTTTACCAGGTGTTGTTTCACGTAAGAAACAAGTGGTTCCACCATTGCAAGACCAATTTAAATAAGCTATTTAATAAAGACGTTTACAGTGTATCTGTAGACGTTTTTTTAATTGAACGGCAAATTCTATAATTAATCCGAACAGAAATTAAAAAGCCCAAAGCAATCACTTACAATGGTAGTAGCTAATTCCAACCAATATAGGGAGTGATTAGCACTTGAACTAATTAATCAACGACCATTAAAAATACATCATCAACAGACTGCCATTGAAAGATTCCGGGCTTGTTCGGATTAAACTTGTAATTTGCCGAACCACTAAGGATATTAAGTATAAATAGTTGCCTCACAACAGCTCACGGCGAATAATAAACGTGTGAGAAACTGAATGGAGGCGTTAAAAATGGCAGAAGAACATGAATTAACGTTTGATGATGAAGTCGTGGCCCAATTAAAACCCTTACTTGTCGACGGAAATCAATTATTATTAAGTTACGATGATGGTGTTGGACCATACTCACATCATGGTCTGGTGGCACTCCAAGTGTCGTTTCAGCTCGTTGTTGTGGGCAAAGATGCAAATGTTGATGACTATCAAGCATTGATTCCCTCTAATTTAGGTCCTGTACGCTATAAAGACTATTCTGGCCGATTCCTTGGTAAACACTTGCATGCGACGTTTAACCGTCTCATGCACGCAATTAAGCTGTCTGACGAGGGTGAACAGATCGACGATAACGTTGAGGTTATTGTTGATGCATCCGCTAGTCAACCGGCGCAATCAAACTAACGCTAGTGACATAATGCGGCTGTGACATAGGTTTATTTGGGGCGAATAATATGCGCAATATCGCGCGCCAAAGTCCTGGAAATTCCGCTTAACTCAAAGCTGACCCATTCCCCAAGTTCGGGAATAGGTCAGTTTTCGTTAATGCTCGTTTTCAACACGTACCTATGTCGTCGCTCCATTCCTATGACAAGCACAAAGTGATGGGGATACTGTTCTTTTCTGGTTGAGCAGAATGCTTGCGTTATTCTCTATTTTGCGGAGAATAAAGGTATCGTTAAGTACACAAGACACAATTTAGTTGTGTACGAGATATATTCTTTTGAGCTACAAGGAGGTTCATTATGAAATTATCCATGTCATCAGATGCTAAGACTAAAATTGCGGCCGCTATGGGACCAAATCAACGTTTATTACTCAGTTTTGACGACGGTGTTGGACCGTTTTCAAACGTTGGTTATTGCTCATTGGATACTTCGTTTGATCTGATTATTGTCGACAAGGATGCAGAAACGCCAGACTATGACGCTATGATTGCTTCAGATCTCGGTCCTGTGGCCGTAAAGGACTACAGTAAAACCTATATGTCTGAACATATGCAATTAACAGAAAACACAACATTTCATACCTTACAGTTAACCGGTGACAGTGAACAGTTGGATCCAAACGTCCAAATCAGGGTGATGTCTGGTTCAACAGCGGAATAAGGATAATCGCATAAACGTCATCAAGACACGGCAACATTGATTCAACAACGAAGAAGGAGATTTGGCAATTGGCAAAAGACAAACAAGCAAACATTGATAAATTGAGCCCAGAAGCGTACGCAGTTACCCAAGAAGCCGCCACCGAACGGCCGTTTTCTGGTAAATATGACGCCTTCTATCAAGATGGCATTTACGTTGATATTGTCAGTGGTGAACCGTTATTTTCCTCAACGGATAAATATGATGCCGGTTGTGGCTGGCCGTCATTCACGCATCCGATAACGAAGGAAACTTTAGCGGAACATCGTGACCAATCATTGGGTATGGAAAGAACGGAGGTCCGCAGTAAGGAAGCGGACTCTCATTTGGGTCACGTCTTCACCGACGGTCCTCAAGCAGAGGGTGGCCTCCGCTACTGCATTAACTCAGCGGCGCTGAAGTTTATTCCAGCAGATGAATTGACACGCAATGGTTACGAAAAATATGCTAAACTGTTCCCAAACGTTAAGCAGGTTTAATAATAGTGATGGAGGCGCATTAAATGGCAGAAGAAACAGCAATTTTTGCAGGTGGTTGTTTTTGGTGTATGGTCAAGCCGTTTGAAACAGTAGATGGCATCAATAAGGTGGTATCAGGTTATACCGGTGGACATGTGCCTAATCCAACGTATGAACAAGTCTGCAGCCATACAACTGGTCATACGGAAGCAGTTAAAATTTGGTTTGACCCAGAAGTAATGTCTTACGACAAACTGGTTCAAATTTATTGGCAACAAACGGACCCCACGGATGCGATGGGACAATTTCAAGATCGTGGAGACAGCTATCGGCCCGTTATTTTTGTCAAAGATGAGACACAACGCCAAATTGCAGAGGCTTCCAAAAAGGCGTTAGCTGAGTCCGGTCGTTTTGATGCCCCAATTGTGACGCAAATTGAGGATGCCAAACCATTTTATCCGGCGGAAGATTACCATCAGGATTTCTATAAAAAGAATCCATTACGTTATGCAATGCAGGAAAGTGGTGGCCGCGAAGCCTTTATCGATAAGAAATGGAAGACAGCCCAACAGACATCGAAAACAACTGACTAATGTTATTAAACGTAATCTGACTTCTAATTAGAATGCCGAGTATGCTAAAATAATGTCATGTAAACTATTCCACTAGGGGTGTCCGGCAACTGCTGAACTGAGACGATAGATATCGGACCCTTCGAACCTGTAAGTTGAGACTTGCGAAGGAAAGTGGCCAGTGTGTGATTGCTTTTAGGCACTGAACCTTTTTCCTATGGGCTCAGTGCCTTTTTTGTCGCCGCTTTATGACGCTGTATATTTATTGAGTTTCTGATTAGCATCATCAATTTTAGTCACTGTTTGACACCGTCACCGAATTGGAGGATCACAATGAACCTGTCTTTATTGGAAGCCATCCGGGAAACTAATCCTGTTGTCTTTACTGTTGCTAACAGTGTCACGATTGCAGAAGTGGCAAACGCCGTTAACGCTATTGGTGCGTCTCCCATCATGTCAAAAGCTAAGGAAGAGGCTGCCAATCTCGTTGGGATTGCTGGCGCAATTGCGTTGAATTTAGGCACTTGGACGCCTGATCAAATTGACCAAATGATGACTGTTGGCAGCTTGGCTAATCAGCATCAACGGCCTGTTGTGATCGATCCAGTAGCGGTTGGCTTACCAAGCCGCCGCCAGCAGTTTGATCGGCTAATAGCCACTACCCAGCCAACAGTCATTCGAGCCAATGCGGGAGAGATGGCGGCTTTGTCAGGCGATCTATCTAACGGTAAGGGCATTGACGCTACCGGTGCTGTGGCTGATCCCAAACGCATTGTTCAGGCTGTGGCGCTGCATTATCATTGTGTTGCTGTGATGACTGGAGCCATTGATTGGATCAGTGACGGCCAACAGACAGTCAGTCTTCATGTCGGAACACCATTGTTTGCAACGCACGTTGGTTCCGGGGATATGCTCAGCAGCATCGTAGCTGCTTACTTAGCGGTGGAGCCCAATGCAATGACAGCCGCAGTGACTGGTACCGCTATCTTTGGCGCGACCGGTCAGTGGGCAGTTAACCAGTCCAAACTAACGCTTAAACAGCCTGGTTCGTTTGGTATCGCCCTGATGGATAGTTTTAGTCAAGTGACAGTGGAAACACTATCATCATATCTTAAAGATAAGGTCGTAGATGAATAATGACAGAACAGATGACATCACAATTCCCACAGGCTCTTTCCATTGCAGGCTCTGATTCTGGCGGTGGGGCAGGCATGCAGGCCGATTTAAAAACAATTCAAGAACGACATGTTTTCGCAACAACAGTGTTAGTGGCTATTACGGCCCAAAATACCTTGGGTGTGCAGGACTTCATGGCTTTGCCAACCAAAATTATTGACGAACAGTTTGCTTCGTTAGAGGCTGATTTGGCCATCAAAGCTTGTAAGACTGGCATGCTCGCAGACTCTATCCGTGTTCATAATGTTGTTGAAAATCTCACCCGTTATGACTTTGGTCCACTCACGGTTGATCCAGTGATGATTGCTAAAGGTGGTGCGCCGTTATTGGCCGAAGACGCTATCGCTACCGTTAAGAAAGAACTAATTCCGTTAGTCACCATCGTGACACCGAACCTTCCTGAGGCCGAGGCACTAACAGGATTAACCATTGAAAATGATGCTGACATGCAGCGCGCCGGACAGCAATTGCAGGCGATGGGGGCTAAAAACGTGATGGTCAAAGGCGGTCACGAGGCGGATCCGACAACGGCCAGTGATTTTGTTTTGCTTGAAAACGGACGGTCTTTTTGGTTGAGAAGTCCGCGCTTTGATACACACAATACGCACGGTACCGGCGACACGCTATCTGCTTGCATCACTGCGGAATTAGCCAAGGGTAGCGACATTGAAACGGCCATTCGGACGGGTAAGGCCTATGTTAGTGCCACGATTGCACAAGGCATCAAAGTGGGCCACGGTCATGGTCCGCTTAATCACTGGGCTGTGGTATCGGAGGAATAAACGAGCGATGAAATTTCAGACAGAACAATTAGCAGCCTATTTTGTTGCGGGCTCTCAGGACATGGTTGATGGTCGCCAACTACCAGAAGTTTTAGAGACGGCCATTGCCGGCGGTATCACGGCTTTTCAATATCGTGAGAAGGGTTCTCACGCACTTTCTGGTGACGCTAAACTAAAATTGGGCAACATATTAAGAGAATTATGCAAACAAGCTAAAATTCCGTTTATTGTTGATGACGATGTTGAACTAGCGAGACGTCTTGAGGCCGATGGTGTCCATGTTGGGCAATCAGATGAAGCAATTGCCCAGGTTTTAGACGAAGTACCAGACATGATTATTGGTTACTCATGTCACACACTTGACCAGATTCGCAAGGCTAATGTGCTCACCGCTGTTGACTACATTGGCAGTGGACCAATTTTTCCAACCATTTCAAAAGCTGACGCGGATCCGGCCGTTGGCACCGACGGGCTGACAAAACTCGTTAGTGCATCGATGAAGCCCATTGTCGCGATTGGGGGCATTAGTCTGAATAACCTTAATGAGATTAAGGCCACCGGTGCGGCAGGCGCTGCGGTAATTA
Organism: Furfurilactobacillus milii; assembly: GCF_009863985.1. Classification (GTDB taxonomy): domain Bacteria; phylum Bacillota; class Bacilli; order Lactobacillales; family Lactobacillaceae; genus Furfurilactobacillus; species Furfurilactobacillus milii_A. Next base: position 220,979 of record NZ_WEZT01000005.1, read on the forward strand.
GTTTATTAACGAGAGCCACAAATATAAAAGCCGCCGCAACTGCTATTCGACAAGCCTTTTCAAGCAAATCTTGAGCCTTGTTTATGAACGTGTTTCAACGCTTGCAACACTCTGTGAAAATCGCTACACTAAGTGACGGTTATAAAATCCTTTGGAGGCAGTGAAATGAAAAATAGACCTAAACCAATAAATCCGGCAATGCCGACAAACATTGCGGTGGTAATGCTTACTTTAGGCGTTCTTGTTGGCGGGATTATTGGCTGGCTACTGCCAATACCATTTGACGGTTCATTTATCTTAGGCGTAGTTATCATGTTGATTTTTGACTTTGCTTTTTTGGCTATTTACCGACGTATAACGATCGCTAAACAAAAAGCAGCCAATGCACAATTGGCCGCGACACAGTCAACCGACCAAACTGCTGAAAAAAAGTAGACTGGTAGATTGCGGTGTTATTAAGTTGTGCTATGCTTGATAGTGAAATAACAGCAGAAATGGCTGTTATTTTGGGCCCGTAGCTCAGTTGGGAGAGCGCCTGCTTCGCATGTAGGAGGTCGACAGTTCGAATCTGTTCGGGTCCATAAAAGAAGTCTTATTAAGAATTAACACAAAATGCAAAGGCATCCTGTTCCTAGATTTCTGGGAACAGGATGCCTTTGCATTAAGATGAGTTTTAAAATTTTGGAAATGTAAGGTCATTCACGTCATTGATTCTACATAAGTTAACGCTACACCTAGTTTGAGTGTGCTTACTTAAGTTCAACATTTTGGTAGTTGTAGTTAACCCCGGCGCTACTGTAAACCAAATCGCGAATATTGCTACGTTGAAGCGTACCGCCAACTGATGAGCCCCAGAAAAGCGGCACAATACCAACATCCTTGGTCAGCGTGCGTTGGGCATTTAAGAGGTCTTGATAACGGGCATTACTGTTTAAGGCGTCTTGACCAGCAGCTAAATCCATGTCGTGATCAAACGCTGTACTCGTCCATTTTGCGCTAATTTGTTTATTTTGACTTTGAAAAAGAGATAAGAAAGTTGTTGGGTCATTAAAGTCACCATTCCAAGTTAAAATCGTGGCATCATACTTACCCGAAGTAATGTCACTTAACTGCGCTTTTAACGGAACTGTTTGGACATTAACCGTTACGTGAGGCAGTTTTTGCCATTGAGATTGAAGATATTCTGCCAGCTGTTTGCCGTTGCTTTGATCATTCGCTAATAGCGTGATGTTCAGGTTCTTTTTGCCACTTTCCTTAAGACCAGTTGCCATGAGTTGTTTTGCATGTGCCATATCATACTTAGTCACTGCGGGTACCGCTGCCTCGCTCGCAAAGTCCTTATGAGTTGATGGATTAGTAACCAGTTTTGCTGGTGTAAAACCAGTTGCAGGAGTAGAACCGTCTTGTAACGTATTCCGCGTTAGTTGTTGACGGTTAATCGCATTCGACAAGGCTTGGCGCACAGATTGATTTTGTAGTGGTGACTTTTTTGTTTGATTAAGTCCGACAAAGCCTGAGGCCGCGCCACTGCGATATTTATAATCAGCTTCCTGCTTTTCATTAGCGACTTGTGTGCCAGACAGTCTGACAAGGTCGGCTTTGCCTGTCTTATACAGGTTCAATGCCGTGCTTGGGTCTTTGACAACCGTAAAGTGGATACTGTTTAAATGCACAGTACGTTTAGCCCAGTAAGCACCATTGCGTTTAAGTGTCCACGTATTATTGGTACCATGCCAGCCAGTTACTTTAAAAGCGCCGTTGTAAACTTGATGTTGAGCGGTTAGGCCGTATTGCTTACCATATTTTGTGACAACTCGATGATCTTGAGGGAGAAACTGTGGCATTGTTAATAGTTGCCTGAAATAAGGAATCGGTTTATCAAGAGTAACCAACAAGTGGTAGCGTGATGTCGCGTGAACGCCTAAGCTTTGAACTGGGGCCGAGCCTTTTTGAATCTTATCAGCATTGTGCACGCCAGAAAACAGGTAAGCGTACTGGGAAGCAGTTTTTGGATCATTGGTTCGCTGCCATGCTTGCACGAAATCCCTTGCCGTTACAACATCACCATTTGACCAATGCGTATTGTGCCGGAGTGTAAAGTTCCATTGAAGGCCGTTTTTCGAAACGGTTGTGTGTGTCGCAAGTGCCTGTGTCGGTGTGCTGTTGGTCGTTTTGTAAAGACCAGTCATAGTGTTGGCCAATGCGGTGTGAGAAGTGCTGTCCGTGGCCTTTGATGGATCCAAAGTAATCATTTCAGTGGGTGAAACGACTGTCATGGTTTTCTTACTCGTGGTATTACGATGGCAAGCTGCTAAACTCGTGACCGTTAATAATGAACTAATAATTAATGCAAATTTTGTAAAGCGTTTCATGAATGTCTTCCCCTATGAAAGTTTTAATTGACCAAGTAAAAAAAGACAGCCCACGCGGACTGTCTTTGGTCAAAAAAAACACCAAGTCCGCGGTTTGATACCCATGCAGACTTGATGTCAAAAGTACATCAATGAATAAGCCGGCACAGATACAATTTGAGTATCACACTCAGATTGCATCCGTGTTAACGGCGGTTACGCAACCTGATTACCAGCTTTGCCAAGTATTGAGTTGTTGTGCGCAACGGTTCATGACGAACTTCCTTTCACTTAAACTGTCTTTTTTAACTGCTAACTACGATACAGAATTTAAGATAATCTTGTCAAGTACGTTTGCTAAATGATTTTCTCTAAAAACGATTTAAAATAAGCAGAAAAGCTAATTTGACGGGCACTTTTATGGTAAATTGAAAGGCATAAAATGTTTTTACTAAGGGGATAATCATGTTTACACATCAAATCGATGCTCACTTAGCCTTAAAATTATTAAACACTGAAGATGCCGAAGATTTAATCACCTATATCGCGGAAGACCGCCAGGAACTTAGAAAGTGGATGACGTGGGCAGATAAAATGCAATCCGTTGAGGATGAACAAAACTTTATTCAGTATGCCCGCGGTCGTTTTGCTGACAACCAAATGTTGCCATTGACAATCGTCATGGATGGCAAGCCGATCGGCAGTTTGGATCTACATGAAATCGATAACGTTAACCGGCATGCGTCGATTGGCTACTGGCTAAGTTCTCAGTATCAAGGACAAGGCATTATGACCCGGTCCGTGGAACGTTTACTGACAATTGGGTTTGATGAATTCAACTTACATAAAATCATCTTAACTGCAGATGTGAATAACAAGGCTAGCCAAGCCGTTGCTGAGCGACTAGGCCTTCATCAAGAGGGAACGATGCGCGATCAGGAAATCATCAATGGTCATTTTTGTAGTCTTGTTCAGTACGCAATGTTGGAAGATGAGTGGGCGAATGAAAATTAAAGTTAAGGGTGTTTAGTGGCTTTTTAACTTCTTGAGGTCAGTTTATTCAGTAATCCTTTAGTGAATTTTGTGATAAGGTAGATTGTAAAATTAATCCGAACGCTGTTCGGACAAAAAAGATCAGCTTCCTTTAAAATGGTGTTTACCACAAACCCATCTTTTAGGAGCTATCAGAGACCACTTAAAATACTTGACTGGCAAACACCTTATCAGATCATGCTGACAAATTTGTCCAAAAATTCGGATTAAATTTGCAATCTACCATAAAGAAACATAAATGCTTTAATAGGGCTGTTCAAGGCGGTTTTTATTGAGTACAATAGTTTTAGAAAATCTTAATGATTCTAGTTTGCGATAAATGTTTAGGAGTGAGCCCCATGATTGAACCACATCGAAAAACAACTGAACAAAAGGATTCACAGGCACAAAATCAGTTACGTGTGATTACCAATCAGGCCACTGTCATTGCACAAGACCAAACGACCTATGTTGGTGGACCTCACTACGGTAAGACAAGTTTTGTTAAGGCTGTATACGACGCTACAGGTCAGGCCGTTGATCCAGCAAAAGTTCAAGTTGACCTCACCAACGTCGACTGGGACCAACCGGCCGATTACCGAATTAATTTGCAGTATACCAATCCTGGAAAAACGGTATCTGCAACTGCACATTTACATATTTTTGCGTTGGATGGCCGCGACGTTACTATTCATGCCGGCGAGCCAATACCTGACAAAACTGCTTTTATAAAACGACTGGTGGATCCAGGTCACATGGCTAAGGCGACCCAGAATGTCAAAATTAAGTTTGACGACGGTGAGCCTAACATTATGGCAGACAACAGTTATGGGTTAATGCTGACATATACCGTTAATGGTGTCACCGCGGGGGCGCATCAAGTACTCCATATTTTAGAAAATATGGTCAACGTTAACACGGCCAACCAAACGACTTATGTGAACGGTCCACGTACTAATCCTGACCGTTTCGTTCAACACCTTTATGATGCGGATGGTAATGCCATTGATATTGAAAAGGCGATTGTGGACATGTCAAAGGTCAACTGGCAGAAAGCTGGCCGGTATCCGGTTACTGTTCGTTACACGGATCATGGTAAAAATGTGTTTGTAACGGCCTACGAAAATGTCTTTTCACTATCTGCTCATAATCAGATTATTGTTGCTGGTGATGGTGACCCAATTCCTGCTCGTTATGTGGCAGATGCGAAGGACCAGTATAACCGTGATCGGTCTCGTTGGACGGCCATGAGTTATGACGATCCAACGGCCAATCATAAATTGCCAGGAACGTATAACGTTACGCTGAGCTTTGAAGTCAATGGTTCCACGGCTACGGTGCACCCAACGTTACAGGTTCTGCCCGAGATTTTGCGACCACAGGGTAGTGCAGATAATTTAACGATTCACATGCAGAGTCAATCAGCTCGTGAAAATACATCTGCTGCCTCACAAGCAGCCGGTATTCGTCACGGATTACGACACATGACGACTGGTTCACGGGTAGCTAATAATGCCGCCAAGGAAGCTGAAAAGAAAACGCGTGGCTTCTGGGCCCGTTTGTTCGGCCGCAAATAAAGTTCGCAGCAAAATGAAACATTTGACCGTTTGTAAACTTTAAATAGCGTTTTTTTAAAATAATGGTTAGCATCGCATCGATTAGTTTAACCAACTGGTGGGGTGCTATTTGTGGTTTCATCAGTTGAGGTGACATTTGTCATATAATGTTGTGACATGTACTTCTATTTTTCGACCCGAGAAGTGACTAAACTAAGCTCATCAAGTAAAAGAGATGGTGAGCAATATGTCGTCAATAATCGAATTAAAGAATGTCTCAAAAAAGTTCAAACAATTATCAGCAATTAGTAACGTTAATTTAAGCGTTGATGAAGGCGAAATCATTGGTTTAGTCGGAGAAAATGGTGCAGGGAAAACGACCTTAATTAACCTAATTTTGGGACTTCAAAAGCCTGATACCGGTCAGATTAAGGTTTTTGGCACGAATCCAGGAACTACCGTTTGCCGTAATCAGATTGGGGCCATGCTCCAGGAAAATGTAAGCATTAAAAATTTACATGTTGATGAAAGTTTTCAGCTTGTTCGAAGCTTTTATACGCATCCGCTATCATTGGAAAAATTGTTAACATTGACCGGGTTACGCGAGTTCAGACGTCATAATATGAGTGCTTTGTCTGGTGGTCAGCGGCGGCAATTAGCATTTGGTATTGCACTGGCCGGGAATCCACGTGTCATCTTCCTCGATGAGCCAACAGTTGGATTGGACAGTATTGCAAGAAAACAATTTTGGCAGAGCATTGAGCAACTCAGACATCAAGGAAAGACACTTTTCGTTACTAGTCATTATTTGGAAGAAATCGAAGCTGTTGCAGAGCGACTACTAATTCTGCAACACGGCAAAATTAAGTTTGACGGTCCATTAGATGCACTGACGTCTTTATATAGTGGGGCAACAGCCACATTTGAATCGGAATTAGCTGTTAATTACTTTAAGACATCTCCGTTGGTTCTTGAGGCTGAAAAACACGGCGATAAAATCACTTTAAAATTGAGTGATGGGGATCTCTGGCTACTTGAAAGCCAACATTTTCTCGATAAAATCCATCGTTTATCGTTAATGCCTAATTCGTTAAACGAAATTTTTACTGATGTAACACAAACTGGAGGACGCAATCATGAATCAGCTATGCACGCAAACTAAGTACGCAATCAAACGAGAACTGCTTCGTAATCCCAGATTTTTTCTTTTTAATCTCGCAATGCCAGCGTTTTTTTATATTTTGTTTACCAAAATTCTTGTTCAGGGAAGTGCGAGTGAAAAACAACAATTTAACTTAAATTATATGGATAGCATGATTTTTTCAGTTTCGGCTTTTTTAGCGGAAGATCGCCAAGAAAACATGCCAACTTTATTGGCCATTACACCAGCAAAACAACTATATTATTATGTAGGACTGATGCTGACGATGACAGTGATGAACATGCTATCGGCATCTGTAATTCTTACTATCGCGACTATTATTAATGGTGTTCATTTGACACTAAGTTCACTACTTTTAATAGTCGGATTATCCGCGCTAGGCGGGTTACCATTAATGCTGATTGGCGTCCTTGTTGCTAAATCAGGAAGACCATCATCGGTCAATAGTTTATGCAACCTGATTGTCTTTCCAATGGCAATTATCAGCGGTCTGTGGTGGCCTATCGGGCTATTGCCACATTGGATGCAACAAATTGGTAAGCTCATGCCCACATATGCAGTTAATTCTTTGTTGAATGTGGTCACTAAGCAAATGCACTTTAATTGGTCCTTTATCGTCAGTTTGGCAGGGTGGACCGGGGCGTTACTGATCATCATATGGCTGTTATCGAGGGCCAAAAACGACAGGAGTATTCAAGCATGACCTTTTTACGGCGTTATATTTTGTTTCCATCTAGATTTGGGTTTTACCCTTATTTTTGGTTGATTTTTCTAAGCTATCCAATTGCAATTGGTTTCGCAGAGACCGGAATTCGGCGGGTACTTACGTTATTTTTTCTAGCAATTTTCTTTTTGTGTTATCGAAACAGCTACGAAATCACCAAATTATTGCCATGGTCAATCGCGGGCCAGTTAATTGTGTGCGTGTATATGATGTTAGTGGAAAACTACATGGCACTATTCATTTTCATTGCGTGGGTAGTTGGTTCCTTACCATTCACGAAACGAGTTCGTTGGCGCTATTTAACGGCTTATTATGGCACTTTCACGGCTTCGGTGATTGCTGCAGTTACGAAACTTGTCGCGGTGACGCCGCATTTTCAACTCACTGATCGGCTTGATTTACTTGTCCTGCTAGCATTTGCCTATGGTTCACCAATTGCAGCAATGTCAGTGATGAGAACTGCTGACAAATCGCGTGCAATCCAGCAAACTAATGAACGCTTGGAAAACGTCATTCGACAGAATGAGCGGAATCGAATTGCTCAAGATTTACATGATACTTTAGGGCAGTCATTTTCAATGATCACCATTAAGACAGAATTGGCAAGAAAATTACTCAAGGTCGCGCCTGAAAAGGTTGATGAGCAGCTTAACGATGTTGAAAATGCCTCACGAGATAACTTGCAACTTGTTCGTTCAATCGTCGACGATTTGCGACAGTTGAACATTGCTGAAGTCATTATTAATCAAAATCGCAATTTGCAAGATGCCAATGTTACACTTTTGACTATTAACGAATCAATTAGTAATACTTGGCCGCGTCAAATACAAATTACTTTAGGTGCTGTTATTCAAGAAGCAATCACAAATATTATTCGTCATGCGCATGCTGATCATTGCTGGCTGACGTTTGGACAGCAGGCAAATTTGTTAACAATTTCAATTCGTGATAACGGAAAAGGCATCCATAAACCGCGTGAAAATAGTTCAGGTATAAGCGGTATGGCCAAACGAATGGAAACTATTAATGGAACCCTGGATGTTGCTTCTTCATCTGAAGGGACAACCTTGACCATTTCCTGTCCCAAACCTAAGACAAATAAGGAAAAGGAGCTTCAATCATGATTCATCTATATCTGGCAGAAGACCAAGGTATGTTGAATACAGCGTTAACCACCATTTTGAATCTTGAACCTGACATAACAGTGGTCGGATCAGCGACGGATGGTCAAACTGCGCTAAATGAAATTCGCCTTAAACATCCTGATATCGCGATTCTTGACATCGAAATGCCTAAACTTAGTGGTTTAGACGTGGCAGATCGGTTAAAGAATGATCAAAGTACCACTAAATCGCTCATTTTAACAACGTTTGCCCAGCCAGCTTATTTTAAACGTGCATTAGCTGCTGATGTAGCCGGTTATTTGCTTAAAGACAGTCCTAGCGATGACTTAGTGGAAAGCATTCACAAAATCATGGCTGGTCAAATCATTTATGCGCCAGAGCTGGTTCACGGAATGTATAATGCTTCGCAGAATCCGCTAACTAAACGAGAATTGGAAGTGCTTAGTGCTGCTCAAGACGGTGCTTCGACGGTTGAAATCGCCAGGATTGTGTCCTTGTCCCCAGGAACTGTTCGTAATTATATGTCCGCCGTTCTAAGCAAAATGGGCGCGCATAATCGATTAGACGCTATTAATATCGCCAAGAAAAACAAGTGGTTGTGAACAATCAAAAATGGGAAGAAAAAGCATCCAGGTAATTTACTTGATCTAAATGATAGTAATCAACTGGATGCTTTTAAATTTGGTTTTATTGATTGAGAATTTATTTTTTCAAAGCCGCATTGCTTTGATCAATGAAGGCCTGAATTGCCTCAACTGGAAAGCCACCGGCAACCAGTGCTCGTAATGGCGTATTAAACATCATCTGCTGGTCGGCAGCGCTGGCTTCATCCTGGTTTGTATATTGGGCCAACTGTTCGCCGAACATCTGCATCAACACAACCTTCGTTTTTTCGTTTGCTAAGAGGACACTGAGGTACGTATCCATATCGACAACGAGTGGTTGACTGGCGAAGTGTTTGATTGTTAGTTGCTTGGTTAGCGGCAAATCGCGCGAAGATGATCCGACCGCAATTTCGTACAGACCATTGTCGGCCTGCCAAGTCATGTTGTCAGCGTCGTACCAACTGAAATCGCGAGTATGCAAGGTGAAGGTAACCGTTTTAGATTCACCAGCAGAAATAGCAACTTTGTCAAATTGACGTAGTTCACGAACTGGTTTTTCAACCGGACTGACGAGGTTACTAATATACAATTGTGGCACTGCAGAACCGTCAACTGATCCAGTATTTTTAACGGTCACGGTAACTTTCAGATTATCTTCCTGCCAGTCACCAATAACTAAATCACTAAATTCAAACGTGGTGTAACTGAGGCCAAAGCCAAATGGAAAGGCAACAGCTTGATGATGCAGATCATAATAGCGATAGCCTACGAAAATGCCTTCGTGGTAACGCTCGTGCTCGTTACTCTGGTCAAATGTGCCATAGCTTGGTGTATCAGCCAGTCTGACTGGAAAGGTTTCTGCTAGTTTGCCACTTGGATTAACGTGACCGGTAAGGATATCAATTGTTGCTTCACCAACGGCTTCACCAGCCAAGTAGGTTTCAACGATCGCATCAACCTGATCTCGCCAAGGCATTTCGACTACTGAGCCATTTGCGAGAACAACACTAATATGAGCAACATGCTGTGCCAACGATTGAATTAAATGTGTTTGATTTTCTGGCAGTGATAGGTTCGTTTTATCGAAACCCTCTGATTCATCATCGTCACGATAGCCTACAAAGACAACAACCTGATCAGCATGTTGTGCCAACTCAATTGCTTGCTTTTCAAGCTCTTCATCAATCGCCGTTTTTGATAACTCGTAGCCAGAGGCAAACTGAACGTCTAGATCTGCTTGGTTCGCTGCCTCTAGAGCTGACACAACATGGTCTGGCGTGACATGTGAGCTACCTGAGCCCTGATACCGCGGTTGATCTGCCATTGCGCCTACAAAGACAACCGATTTGCCTGACTTTAGTGGCAATGCATGATCCTTGTTCTGCAATAACACAATGCCGCTATCAGCAAGCTTTCTAGCAAATTCATGGTGTTCCCCACGATCATACGGAACCTGAGCAGACTTTTTATCTAACAAACTAACGACCATGGTCAACACTCGACCAGCTGAAAGATCTAGTTGTTCATCTGTAATCGTGCCAGCTTTAACAGCGTCGACGATTTCACTAGTTGAGGCATCACCTTTACCAGGCATTTCAAGGTCCAAACCAGCTTGAAGGGAAGCAACGTGATCAGCTACAGCCATCCAGTCTGACATGACGACACCGGTAAATCCCCATTCCTGACGTAAAATATCGGTTAACAACCGCTCGTTTTGGACATTGAGGACGCCATTAATTTTGTTATATGACGCCATTACAGCTTCGGGGTGTGCTTGCTTGATGATGCGTTCAAACGGCGCTAAATAAATTTCTCGAAGTGTGCGCTCATCCATATCAGATGAATTAGTGAAACGGTGATTTTCACGATTATTGGCCGCAAAATGTTTAACGGTAGCCCCAACACCCTTATCATGCAAACCATTGATATAGGCGGTACCAATTTCACCAGCTACGAGTGGGTCCTCTGAATAATACTCAAAATTACGGCCTCCGAGTGGCGAACGCTTGATGTTTATACCTGGTCCCAAAAGTAAACTAATGTTTTCAGCTTGAGCTTCTTCACCTAAATGTTGACCTAAATCGCGTGCCAACGAGCGATCAAAAGTGCTAGCGACGAGTGCTGCCGAAGGATAGGAAATTGCCTTGACGCTCGCGTTAACACTAAGCGTTTCACCTTCCTTAGGTATTTGTTTACGCAAACCAGCTGGGCCATCAGTCATCATGATGGCGCTAATGTCGGCCGCGTTTGCGGCAGCAGTAAACCACATGTTTTTTCCGCTTACCAGCGCGGCCTTTTGTTCAAGTGTGAGTTGATCAAGCACAGCCAAAACCTTTTTATCCATAATTTGACGCCTCCAAAAATATGTTTAATTAGGGCAAATTCTATAATTAATCCGAACAGAAATTAAAAAGCCCAAAGCAATCACTTACAATGGTAGTAGCTAATTCCAACCAATATAGGGAGTGATTAC
>NZ_WEZT01000005.1:232105-339916 GCF_009863985.1 Furfurilactobacillus milii
AGCACTTGAACTAATTAATCAACGACCATTAAAAATACATCATCAACAGACTGCCATTGAAAGATTCCGGGCTTGTTCGGATTAAACTTGTAATTTGCCCCATTTTATCAACTATTGTCGTAAAAGCTGGTAAAATATCCTTGAAAAAAGCACTATTGGGACATTATTTTTAGAATTGGTTTAGTTGGTATTTAAGAATAGTAAACGAACAACGTGACTTAGAAGGAAATGCACATGAATCAAAAACAAACAGCGCAAGTGTTAGCCAATTTTTATGTCTTAACGCACCTTGCTGTCAGCCAAATTGCCGGTAAAAACCGCTGGATAAGTGCGGGTAACGGGCGTTGGCACGAACTACGAGAGACTCAATTTGAAACGCTTAATCGCATCATTGATGACCAAACACAACTAATCTATTTTGCTGGCGACCATGGCGAGCAATACCTGTGGTGTCAACGACGCAAGGAGAATGGTCTCCTCATCGGCCCGTTTATCAATTCAACAAACGAAGGGCGTAAATTAAAAAGGGTGACTGGAGAAGAAATGAACCAGGCACCCTCATTGGCCGAACAATTTGATTATTTTTCCCGAACTTATAATGGTCTACTGCCAACGGTTATCAGCCAAGAGCAATTAATTGCTAGCGTGGAATTACTGCTGACTGCGTTGTTTGATCAAAAAACGGTCAACACATTAATTCATCAGCTGACTAGTGGACTTCGTTTGCCACAACCCAAGGTTGACGCCATGGTTAAAGATACATCTTCTTCACAATCGAACCGCGCCCCCTATCAGGCTGAAACTGCCCTTTATAACACCATTAGGGCAGGGCAGGATGATCAGGTCATCGTTGCATTCCAACGATTCTCCAACAGTGGCAAACCCGGCCTGGTCGTTCCAGGCAATCAACTGCGCAATGAAAAAGACTTAGCCATCGCAGCCACCACGTTGGCGACTAGGTCAGCCATTCAGGGTGGCTTATAATGCAGACAGTGCGTATGCCATTAGTGATCAAACGATTCAAATGATTGAGGCTCAGACGAGAACGAACGATGTTGTTGGGGTCTTAATGACCCAAATGACTCGTTTCGCCAAAGAGGTTCGTTTAGCAAATCAACACCATTATTCGAAAGACATCAATGCACTCACGGCTGAAATTTATGCTCACCGGGATACCGGTATTCAGCTGACCACTTTAGCGGCACAACAACACAAATCTGCCAAGTATTTAGCAAGCCGTTTTCGCAGTGAAACAGGTCGAACTTTTATGAATTATCAAAATCAGTTCAGATTAATGTTTGCTCAAGAGCAGCTGACAACCACTTCGGCTAGCATTATTGAAATAGCATCAATGATGAACTTTGAAGATGCCAGTTACTTCACGAAGTGGTTTAAAAGATTGTGTGGTCAAACGCCTAGACAATACCGTCAGCAACATTAAATGGTGAGCTATATTGAATTGAGTAGAGAAGCTTCAACTAGTTGTATTATACAACTGCCTATGCTAAAACGCATTGCAGTAATTCAAGCGTTATTACTGATCCAACTGCTCTGCAATCACAAAAAAATGGCCTTCGGGGTCAGCAAAATTAAATGTCCGCACACCGTTATTCACGATAATGTGGCCAGTATTAGGTAATCTTTTATGAAGCTGTTCAAATTCATCACTGAACAGCATTAATGACGGCGTTGTAAGTGATACTTCAGGTGAATACCGTTTGATGAACGACGTTGTAAATAGCGAGATTTCGAGGGCTGAAGTGAATCGTAAGACGATGTTTTGACTGTTGTCGGGCATCTCATTGGTCTCAGCAATTTCAGCGCGAAAATATTTGTGCCAGAAATTAGCACAGACAGCAACGTTAGTCACATAAAGCATGATGCGATTTTTAACTATCATAATTAAACCTCCGGAAAGTTGATGATTGGATGATGGCTGTGTCAATATACGGCAAAGTATTCATGAATCTAAATGAAGTATACGAGACATGAACAGTTGATGTCGAACGATGCGTCTAAAAAACAAGACATTGAGGTTGAAGAGCATTTAAAGAGCTTCTTTCACTACTTTGTATAATATATATTATGTAAACTAGAAAGCGAAATTAAAAGTATTCAGTCAAAATGTAATCAGTTTGAGTCCACTCTCTACTGCATACATACTTCTGAATGCTTTTAAAGTCTATCTAACTTTGCCGATCAAGTTTACGATACGTGAACACCAGTCAACTCATACGCGTTACTGAAAAATCAGTTTGGTTTAACGACATTGCTAACAGTGAGTCTCCATCCATAAACATTGAAATTGTGATGATTTAAAATTATGACTAAAGCAATGTAAAATCCAGTTATTCTTTGGCTTATTCGCATGACCTGTAAAGTGTTTTGCCACTCACGCTCATCATTGGAATGCTGTCGAGTGATAGTCGTTTAAGACTAAATAGGTCCGTTGCTTTTTCCCCGTTATTTGTTAATTGCTTTCTAAGCCGTATCAATCTAATTTCGCTGACTATGACAGTAGCGTACAGTATCAGTCGAACAAGATGACCAACGAAACCTGGTATCAATATTACAATCAACTATTTCAGAAGCGCTGACTGTCTTCTTCTATTTTAAAATAAATGAACACATAGCCCCATTCCTTCACCAAAAATATGTATCCGATGAGGCTAACAACTATAGACCCCATTATATGTGGTGAAAAAAAGCCTGATCCAAAATCACCTGAACCTTGAATGAACTCTGGTAACATCGTGGCTGTGACCACTGGCAAACTTAAAGATATCAACATAATTCGCGTGCTCAAATAATCTGCCTTGAGTAATTGCTGCCACTCTCGTTCATCATTTGCTTCCAAAGTGATAAGTTGACGGTGTTTTTTACTGGTAAAGATACTGGCTTGATATGCCGGCTTTCCAATTTTTTCTAAATAGCTTTGAGCCCACACAAAGGCAAACAAACTTATCATTAAAATAATGCCAGCACTAAATTTAATTATCACCCTGCTCCAGAAAAAATACATAAATTCCATTATCATGACTGTGTCTAGTACCGCATGTCGTAAAATAGCATGTTTCGTTTCAATCATGTTTATCACCCCATAAAAATAGTTGATCCACTCTCAGTCCAAGCACATCGGCTAACTTAAACGCCAAGTCCAAAGATGGATCATACTTATCGTTTTCAATTGCATTGATGGTTTGCCGAGTTACCCCTGTTTTAGTCGCTAATTCGGCCTGAGAGAGTTTTTGCTGCTTACGTGTTGAATTGATCACGTTCTGCACGACCGTCAGCTCCTTTGTTTATTAATCTAATGTCAAACGTCTTTGACACTTAAAGTAAAACATCTTTGACATTTCGTGTCAAACAGTTTTTACATTTCATCTCAAAAAAAGAATTCAAAGTGAGCGGCTAAAGCCGAGTAAAAACACCTTGTTAATTCAGATCAGTGATAGCGATGATATTCTTGTGCACGTTTGAGTTGAAACGTAATAATTTCTTCCTGGATGGAGATTTGATGCTTATCTTTGCCATTAAGCATTCGAAATGTCGTTAACAACTGATGCGCTTGGTTGATAGCGTCCTGTTGGTCATCGGCAAAGTAGAGTGCACCAATAACATGGCTCATTAATCGCTCCAGTCGGCAATTAAAGTCTGATGACAAATCAGATAACGCATCAATTTCCTTCCAAGCTTTCTTGGCATCACTGAATTTAGCGTCCTTTACATACGTTGGTCGTGTCAGCAAGTCCTGCAAGTAATTAAGCCACAGCATCTCTCTTAAATTAGCAGCATATGAACCATTCATGGCAGCATAAAAATGATAGCAAGCTTCTCCTCGCTCAACTAATGCCTGTTTGCGTTTTAATGAATTGACAGTCCAAATCGCTGGGCCGGCTAATTGCAGTTCGAATAAAGACCACTGAGACAGATTTTCCAAGTGTTCAACAGCAATTAAACTTGGTTCAACCGCCATCTTGAACATGTTTGTTCCATACGCGCGCACTAATGTATAGATTTCACTGGCCAATAGTCGATCAGATTCCAACTGTGAACTTCGTTTTGCTATATACAATTGTTTCAGTTCGTCAAAGCGATGCTGTGCATATAAATCGCTTATTGTATTAAGCAAGCTGGCCTCGGACGTGATTTGATGATTACGTCTGAGGTAATCAAATTCCGCTGCGCCAACACTAAGCCGATCTAGTAGCTGCCATAAATGAGTTGCATCCACATCGTACTGACCGTGTTCTAAACGACTATAAAAAGAACGTGAAACGATGCCCTGATAGACTTCTTTTTGGGTCAGCGCCCTAGCCTGTCGCAACTGTTTAATCACAATGCCGGCTGGCAAGGTTGGTTGGTCTTCGTTTTGCATATTCCGTTACCCTCTTTTTAAAAGCCTCTATACGTGCAGTATACGCCACATTTTCTAAAAGCTGCCCATATGTCTGTTTACTAAACTTAGTGACAGACATTGGAGGGAATCAAATGAAAAAGTACATTGTGCAGTTCAAGCGACAATTCATCTTCGCAATTTGTTTGTTAACTTTGGCTCAGTCATTGACGGTTTATGCGTCGGTCATCAATGCAAATATTCTAAATGCATTGATCAAACGACAAGTAATTCAGTTCGTTCAACAGGTAGGAATACTGTTATGTATTTGGTGCACCGTCGCACTCATTCAATATGTCTCTGAAGTGTTTGAACAACATCTTATTCAAAACCTCGATATTGCCATCAGAACGGATATTGTCACCGTATTAACGGCCGAGCCCTACAACATATATAATCGGCGCGACTCAGCAACTTATGAATCTTGGCTAAATAATGATCTACAACTGATTAATCAGCAAGGTTTTGAAAGCTTGTTTATTGTTATTGAAGACATTGCTGGTGCACTTTTGGCCTTAGTTACCCTAGTCTATTTTCATTGGTTGCTAGCTTCAGCGGCGGCAGTGCTGACAGGACTAATCATTTTACTGCCGCGCCTTTTGGATCACCGATTAAGCGTTACGAGCACTGGTTTAACACATCAAAATGAGCAATTTGTTAGTACCACACATGATGCCCTTCACGCCTTCAACCTGCTCTATACTTTTCAATCGTTGCCTTTACTAATTGCTAAAGTTCGTTCCGCCTCAGTGACACTGAAATACGCAAACGTTAAACGAACAGTCGTTCAGACACAAATTGGTATAATCGGCTTTTTAGGTAATATTCTTTCGCAAGTCGTTTTAATTGGTCTAGCCGGTTTATTGGCTGTTCAGCACCTTGTCAGCATTGGCACCATCAACGCGGTCGGCAGTTTGGCGGGCAATGTTTTTAATAGTTTGGGCAACCTGAGCAATACACTTGGATTGATTCGTGGCACACGGCCAATTTTTCAAAAATATGTTGACGAGCAGGCATTCATGGCGGTACCGTCCATCAAACCAGGCAATGCGCAGAAAGACGTACCACTCGTGCTTCAATTAAATAATGTGTCATATCACTATCCAGCAAGCTCGATACTGCTAGTTGACCATGTCTCGCAAACGTTTTATCAAGGTCAAAAAATCTTGCTAACTGGCGCAAGTGGTACTGGCAAGTCAACGTTTTTGAAACTGATTGCTGGTTACTTGCCGCTGACTGAAGGGACGATTATGATATCACGTCATCAAATATCAGCTAAGTCTGCAAACTACGTCTTAAGAAAAGTTCTTTACTTGGATCAACAACCATTGCTTATTCAGGGCACGGTTCGTGAAAATTTGCGGTTAAATCAAACATTCACGGATCAACAGTTGATTCATCAACTGTTACAAATGAAATTGGTAACTTCAGAAAAAGATGGAACTCATTTTCTTAATTTACAAGTCGGCACTGACGGTAATTGCTTATCTGGCGGTCAACGACAACGGTTAGCATTAGCAAGAGCTTTATTACGTCAACCAGAGGTGCTTCTAGTAGACGAAGGCACTTCCGCAATCGATCCAGCCACTGCTATTTATATTGAGAAGTTGTTATTAAACATGCCCGCTTTGACGCTCATTATGATCAGTCACACGGTTCACGATCAAGTTCTGCCATTATTCAGTCGTGTCATTGATTTTGCAAACCTAACTCGAACTCAGGACACACAGAATAATTAATATTCAGAGCAAATTAAAACGCTTCGACCAAAACGAAGTAATGGCAGAAGCGTTTTAATCAACATTATTCAGGCGTCATCTTTAACTACAAACACGTTAACAGTCGCATGCCGAACAACATAGGCAGTAACTGATCCCATGACCGCCTGACTGATGGCGTTCATCCCCGTAGCCCCAATAATGATTAAATCAATTTTGTGTTCTTCTGGGTAGCTACGAGCAAGCGTAGATTTAATATTGCCTTGCAGTAGCTTTGTTGAAAAGTTTGTAAAACCACTTTCCTTAACTCGCTTGGCAACATCCTCTAAATAATTTTCGGTTGCGAGTCGAACATCCTCGTTAAATACGGTCGCATTAGCGCCACCACCGTAAGCGGCATAGATGTTTGGGTCAATGACACGGACGAGGTGTAAACGGGCCTTGCTTTCTTTCGCCAGAGCAATGGCTGTTGTCAAAGCTCGTTCAGCATTTTTGGAACCATCGAGGGGTACCATAATGTCTTTTGGTGGAAATGCCATCTTAATCGCCTCCTTCAAAGGGATTAGGTTTATGAAATCTGACTTATATATATCATAATTTGATTTCATCCTCACATAATCTGCCTTTGAATGTTCAGTGAACATTTATAGTCGCTAAATCAGCGATTTTGCACAGCATGCCACGTCTATGGTTTGATATACGCGTACCCGGACTCTTGTAATTTAATGAGATCTAGAACGCCCACGGGGACCACAATCACGCCCTCTGGCAATTGATCGGCAGTAACATGATGCGTAGTCATCGAGTTATGACAGGCATGAAATTCAACTTCGGGAAAACGGCGAACGGCATTTTGACCATCCTGATCCAAATATTTGGTGATGGCAGCGCCGTTGACTAACACGGCAACTTGCAACTGCTCCTTAGGTTCAGATTCGACGTATGTGGTTAAGTTAGCGACATTTTGCATCGTGTGAGCCCAGTGATCAGGCTGATCCACATGAAAGACAACCTTATGACGCATTTCAACAGCTCCTTTAATTTTTCGGTTTTTATAAAATTGGCTTGTTAAATCACAGCTAGCGGAACTTTATGTGTTGGCGTCGGGAATGCGGTATTTATCCGCGTCAGTTCTTCATCGCTAAGCACTAGGTCCGCCACAGCAACATTTTCTCTGGCATGATCGATTGTCCCAGACTCTGGAATTGCCAACACATCAGGCAATTGAATAACCCATGCCAACATAATAGCAAACACCGACACATGGTGGGCCGCAGCAATGCTTTTCAGTGTTTCATTGTCTGCCAAGTTGCCTCCCAGTGTATCGCCTTGTGCAATAGGTGAATAAGCAAGTGTTGGAATATGATGTTCCTCTTGCCATGGCAACAGATCAAATAAGGTGCCACGATTTTGTAAGTTGATAAGCACCTCATTAACAGCAACCTGGTCGCCATCAGGCACGCTTAGCAATTCTTGCATATCATCCACGTCAAAGTTTGATACGCCCCACGCACGAATTTTACCTGCCTTCTTAGCAGCTTCCATTGCACGAACCGTCTCTGCAAGTGGAATATTGCCCCGCCAATGTAACAGGTATAAATCAAGGTAATCAGTATTCAAGGCTTCCAAAGAACGATCTAGACTGCGCGGTAACTGTTTTGCACTCGCGTTTTCTGGCAGGACTTTGGACACAAGATAAACATCATCGCGCTGATGTTGGTTTAACACTTCACCAACGAGCCGTTCAGAGCGGCCATTGCCGTACATTTCCGCGGTATCAATCACTTTAGCACCGGCATCAAGTCCAGCAGATAGCGCACCAATTTCGCGCGACCTGGTCGCCTCAGAATCGCCAATATGCCACGTTCCTAAGCCAATTGCGGGCAGTACTTGCTGATTGATTGTGACTGTTCTCATCTGTAACACCCTCCCATTATTTCAACCACTTTTACCATACCTGTTTTAAAACTATCTCACCAGTTAAAACCCTTCTCTTCAATAAACACCATGCTATACTTAAGGAAATCGTGGTAAAGGAGCGGTCTACGTGGCAAAGCGGAAACTTGGTTCGTCAATTAAATTAGTCGTTATTGCCATGCTAACCGTGGGCGTTACAAACGTGATCAGCAGCACTTGGCCTGCATTAGCCATGTCGGTGTCGAAGGCTGATCCACGATACCAAACGACGATGACGACTACCAATCAAGCTGGTCAGCATGATCAACGGCATCTTGTGATGGGTAAACATATTGATCACGTTTCCAATAGTACTGGCTTTGTACAAGTCTTCCCTAATCGTCGTCGCCAAACATTTACTGGCGTTGGTGGCGCCTTAACAGACAGTGCTGCCAGTGTCATTCAAAAGAGCCGTCCGCAAACACGCCGTCAAATTCTGACGGCCTACTTTGGTGCTCAAGGAGCTCGTTACACAAATTTGCGTTTGACGATTGGATCGACTGATTTTTCGACGTTTGGCTATACGTATGCTAAACAAGCCACGCCAGCGACATTCAGTTTAAAACCTGACGATGTTCACGTCTCACCGGTCTTACAGCAGATTCTCAAGCAGGCGCCCAACGTCCAAATTATGGCCGCACCATGGGCGCCACCAAAATGGATGAAAGTTAGTCACCGCCGTGATGGTCAAAACTTTCTCGTCAACAACGCATTAAAGCGTGCTGCTATGTCCGCTTATGCTGACTACTTAGTTAAGTACGTTGACGCGCAACAACGCCGCGGTGTCGCGATTAAAACGTTGTCCTTGCAAAATGAATTACAAGCTAGCTCGCCATGGGAAGCAATGACGTGGACACCGGATGCAGCAGCGACCTTTATCACCCACTACTTAGGTCCTAAATTAAAAGCACGGCATCCACAAACAAAAATTATGGTTTGGGACTACGTTAAAAGTGACGCCACTCAGCCAATCATGATGGGCTTTAATCAATGGACCCAGGAGTTTTACGCGCATCGAGGTGTGCACCAATACGTCGACAGCGTTGGTGTGCACTGGTACGCCGCCAGTTTAAATGCTCAGATGAGCTTGGGCAACCTTAGTGGTCAACCGGCTTGGGATGATAATTTTAACAACCTGGACCTGTTTCATCGTCAGCAGCCCCAACAACAGATTATTGCCACGGAAGCTGCACAAGAAAAAGGCGTTTGGCTCAATCAGTGGACGCCAGCAGCCCGTTATGGATACGACATCATTAACGATTTTGAACACCATGTTCAAGGGTATCTCGATTGGAACTTGGTCCTCAATGGCCAAGGCGGTCCGACTCACGCAGCCGTTAATCCCTGTGGCGCTGCAATCAATGTTTTACACGCCGGCACACCGAAAGAGCAATTGGTGATCAATCCCGCCTATTACGTTCTCAAAAGAGTCAGCCGTGATGTCCAACCTGGTACCGTGAGTGTTGCCTCAACGACAAATCGCCAATTGGATCACACAGCCATTTTGCAACACGATGGCTCAACGCGACTGTTGCTTGAAAATCGGTCCTCTAAAGTACAAACAGTCCAGGCTGTTATCGGGCATCGGGCTTACAAAGTACGATTAACGCCGCATTCTTTCAACAGTCTGCAATTACCTAAGCAAACGGCAAAAAATTTGAAAACGCCACCGATAACGCATACGCCAACATCACTGAAGCGCTTATCGCGGTTCGATAATCACTGGGTAACGCCAATCTATCGTTTCTTAGGATTACAGGACTAGCAATTTAGGTTCTATGTCAACTGTTGTTGGTTTTCTATTTAACACCCAATTATCGAATGATGATTGGGTGTTTTGTTTTAATTGTTTTGGTGAGTAAAATCCGTAAACGAAAGTTGTTAAATCGAGTGTAACCATACCCATTTCGTTTAAGGACTTTAATGCGATTATTAGTGCCCTCAAGTGGCCCATTAGAATACCGATAGATCAGGGCATTATCCACGTATTCAAGATGATCCTGAATATAACTTAAGTGCTTTACTAAGGACATTTGTCTCAACTAATGCCAGATGTAGCTCTTCAACATCGCTTTCAGTGATCAAGTATTTGAAGTAGGTAAATTTCCGGAAGTTCTTGTAGTCAAGGTTTCCAGCCGTTGATGCCCCATTCAAATCGCCTCCCTTGACCATCATTCCTTTCCAAATCTTGGCATGGTATATTGCCAAAGCTAATGGAATCGTTTTAGGCGATTTAATCTTTGAGGACTTCTCCGACAAGGTTCATAACAAGACAGTTGCTCAAGATTACGTCTGAGTTTCGCTTCTAAATTCAAATTGCTGAGTTAACAGATTTATTGTACAAAAAGACACTAATAACCGTCAGCATTGACAGTTACTAGCGTCTTTTAAATATCAGCATTATTTATATTTCACAAGGACAAAAAACAGGCCAGTTTTTATCGAAAATATCGTTCCTATTAGATTCCATTCTAGAAAAAATGCGTTAACTTAGTCAGTAAAGTAATGATCCATGTCATCTAAAAGTTGGGCATGTGTAGGTTTCCACTTTAACGTTTGCCGAGTCAACTTACTCGAAGCCGGAATGTCCATCGCAAACAACATTGATTGTGGCGCTGCAAACAACATTGATTGTGGATCTACGCCGCTTTGTTGGTCGGGGTGCTGTGGGTCAGCATAAACATCTTTCACTGCTACATGTAATTTATCAGCAATCACGCTCCGAAGATTCTTCATCTTAAGTTGTTCCTCATCATTGGCATTGAAGAAATGCAACCCATCATGCGACCTCAAAGCGTATTCCAAAGCAAGTACAAACAAATGACCCGCATCCAAAACATGAACGGCAGTCCAACGATTTTGCCCGCCATTATAATTTTCAACAAATCCTTTAGACTTTGCATCGGCAATCATGTTTGATACAAAGCCATGATTTAAATCTCCATCTCCATGAACAATGGGTGCCAATCGCACAACATAGGCATTCACGCCTTCATTCAACAGCTCACGGGCCACGACCTCAGACTTACGTGGTGATCGCTGTGGAAATCCAGCATCGGCTTCATCATTTTCAGTAAAAAACTGACCTGGCAACATCACGGCAGTTCCATGTGTAACGATTAAAGGCTTCTGTGTTCCTTTTAAAGCCTCCCCCATCACACGAATGTCGCGTTCATCCAGTTCACATATTTCACTAAAGGTTTTAAAATGTTCTGTTGCCCCCATACCAAGGTGCAATACCGCATCAGCTTTAGAGGCAGTATCGGCTAATAAATCATAATCCTCTAAACTTCCTTTTAATGCTTGTGCACCCCATTTAGTCAACTTTTCAACACCATTATCAGAGTGAGTAAGTGCAGTAACTTCATAACCCTTTTCAATTAGTTCTTTGGTTAACGCAGTGCCTATAAAACCCGTTGCGCCAGTCATAAATACTTTTGTCATGTATAAATCTACCTTTCTCAATTATCATGATAACCAAACAATAGAGACATAATATCACCTTTGTGTTAATATTTGGGAGACAATAATCAACAGTGTTGCTTAATGCAACACAATCTACAATTGGAGGATTTAGGCATGCCAGATTTACGTACGCGACGAACACAAGCAATGATTCTTCGAGCTTTTACTGAGTTACTGACGCAAGAACCCTTCAGCAAAATTACTGTAAATGAAATTGCCGATGCTTCACTGATCAACCGTTCAACTTTTTACAAACACTTTGTTGATAAATTTGCACTGCTTGAGTACCATTTCAATCAAGTCACTGTTAATGACCACATTGAAACCCATGACATCTATCGGCACCCGTTTAAGATGCTTGCCGAAATTAAATCATCTAGCTTACGGCCATTAATACAAACACAAGCAGACGACGAACAGTTTGTAAAAGAGTTTTCTAATTTTTTCTTTGAGAGAATAATCAGTCAACACAAAGAAATTTCTCCACTTAATCAATGTTTCTTTATCGGTCGTGTAAATGCAATTACACGTTGGATTCGAGTAACACACCAGCAATTCGATATTTTTAGCGACTATGACGAACTAGATCGCATTTTTAACAATGTCTAGTAATTAAACGATGACTCGCAATCAAACAAACATACTATCAGGTTTCGCACCTGGCTCTATTAGATTAAATGAAAATCATCACCACAATAGTTTAAGATTCCAAGCCATGATTAATTATTATCGTCATAACTTTTTTATTTTGGGTTAGGCATCTCCAACAGGTAACTTCGATACTATTTTGTCAAGGATCCAACCATGACTGAGATGTTGAACTGATTGATATTTTGGACACAATTCTTGAACAAATTATAAAAGCACTGCCAAGTAATCTGGACGATTATTTAAAAATAAAGCACCCCATAATTTCGACTCATAGTCGTCATTATGGGGTGCTGTTTTGTACATGTATGGTGTGTTTTAGCTGTCCCACACCTGATCTTGAATCATGCCGCAAGCTTTCATAAACATATAAGTCACGGTTGGTCCAACGAACGTAAAACCGTGTTTCTTCATGTCTTTGGCCACTTTACCAGCAAACGGTGTGCTCGTTTCCACTTCATCGCGTGTTTCGTAACTCTTAGTGTGAGGTACTTCGTCGACAAAATTCCACATGTAATTGGCAAAACTGCCATATTCTTTTTGAACACCGATTATGGCCCGAGCATTTTTAATAACTGCCCGGATTTTTCTGGGATTGCGGATCATATTCGGATCGTTTAAAACGTTGTCAATATTTTCTAAGTCCATGGCAGCAACCTTAGCAATGTCCATTTGATAAAAATTACGCCGGTAAGCTGGCAACTTGCTAGCAGCTGCTTGCCAACTTAACCCCACCTGAAAAACACCAACAGTTAATAATTCAAACATCCGCTGATCGTCATGAGTTTCTTTCCCAAAATCGCGATCATATTCAATTACCCCAGCTGATTTAGCCATTCGCAGACTCCTTAATTGCCTGCGTCGTTAGTGATCGATGAAGTAACTTAACGCAAGCTAATTTATTTATGATTCTGATTGTCGTAGGTCGTAGAACGCTTTAAGAACGCTTCATCGTTAGGATCTGAACCCACCCGACCGTTGCGGTCTAACGTCGCAATGGCGCGCATCTCTTCCGGCGTTAACGAAAAATCAAAGATGTCCGCATTTTCCTCGATTCGTTGCTGATGAACGGACTTGGGGATGACCACCTCACCGCGTTGAACGTGCCAGCGGAGAAAAATTTGTGCTGCACTCTTACGATGCTTAGCGGCCAAGTCAACGATCGCCGGATCACTGAGCACGTCACTCTTGCCACCGCCCTATGGACTCCATGCCTCGTGAACAATATGGTTGATTTCACAGTACTCATGGACTTCATTTTGTTGCAAGTATGGATGTGTTTCAACTTGGTTAATCATCGGTGAAACCGTGGCCGATGCCATCAAATGTTCAATGTGCCGTGGTTCAAAGTTGGAAACACCAATCGCCCGAATTTTACCAGCGTGATACAGGTCTTCCATGGCCCGCCAATTTTCTTCATAGCCAGCAGCCGGCCAGTGAATCAGATACAAATCCAAATAGTCAAAGTCTAATAGGCTTAGTGATCGGTTAAATTGATCAATTGTTTCCTGATAGCCGCGGATATTATTCCAAACTTTGGACGTGACAAATAAGTCTTGTCGTGGCACACCACTTTGACGAACACCATCGCCGACAGCGGCCTCGTTACCGTAAAAACTAGCCGTATCAATATGACGGTATCCCGCTTTCACTGCGTCAACAACACTGTCAACGACGACTTGCGGATCATTGACACGAAAGACGCCTAATCCAATTTGAGGGATTTCAACGCCATTACTCAGTGTGATGTTAGGAATGTTTGAACTCATGTTTGTCATCCTTTCTCAAATAAACTTACTTGTCCATTATCTCGTGAATGCCGCCATGTTTCAAATCCATTCATCATTCGTTTAAGAAAAAGAATGCGCAGTGACAGTCGTTATCGGCACACAGTAAATAATTGTCGTAAAATTAAAGATAGTATGTAAATCTGATGAAATGCAATCAACTATGAAAGTTGGTGATTCTTATGCAAAGAGCTACGGTAATTAGCGATCACACATTTATCATGAAATTCAGAACGGCGATTCTGCTTGCCTTTATTGGTGGGATGGTCGATGCCGATTCTTTTTGGTTTCACGGCGGTGTTTTTGCGAGTCTGCAGTCTGGTAACCTGGTCCTTCTTGGGATTAACATCGCTCGCGGACATTGGACTGCTGTTTGGCAACGGTTGATTCCATTGCTGATTTTCTTCTTGGCTGTTGGTGTTACCCGGATCGTTCAGCAAACTATTTCAGTTCAGTCACTTCGCCAATGGATACGGATAACCATTGCTGTCGAAACGCTGTTAATTATCCTATCGGCTACGCTTAACTTCCTACCTAATATCGTCATTACGTCGGGACTCTCGGCTTTATCCGGGATTCAACTGCAATCCTTTCGCAATATTGACGATGTGACATTTAATTCGACGATGATGACGGGCAATATTCGTGCTTGTGCGGCCTTTTTGTTTGGTGGCCTCTGGCAACATGATTGGGTAATGGTTAATCAAGGGCTAAAACTACTCGGTATTTTCTCCGGCTTTTGTATTGGCGCCGTGACGCTTGTTTTTCTAAGTGATCAATTCGGGCAATTATCGCTGTTGCTAGCGGTAATCATTCTGATCATTATTTTAGTGGACCTATTGTCCACACATCTCACTGATTAAACTGCAAAATAAAAAGCCATTTTCATGTTTGCACTGTCATCAGACAGTACCGTTGTGAAAATGGCATTTTAAATTAACAATCAAAATTTTAGTTAATCTTTATAAGCGCGTTTGTAATCAATAACCCAAGCTAGGGCAAGCGCTTTTTCACCTAAATGAGCACCGATAACTGGCCCAAAATAACTTAGCTCAAACGGCATTTCAGGAAATTGCTTGGCTAGTTTGTCCCGCCACGTTTGTGCGGCAACTGGATCGTTGCCATGGATGACGATGCCTCGTAGCGGATAGTCAACCTTTTGCTGTGCTTCAGTAAACAATGTTTCCACTCTTGCCAACGCCTTTTTAGTGGAACGCACTTTTTCGAAAGCGACAATTTCATGTGTGTCGTCATCAAATGTCAGTAGTGGTTTGATTTTTAACACAGACCCAATGAAAGCTGAGGCGTTGGACAACCGGCCGCCACGCACCAAGTTCTGTAAATCGTCAACCACAAAGTATTCACCCATCGTGGCGCGCATTTCTTCCAGCCGAGCAATAATTTCATCAGCATCGGCACCATTCTTAACCATGTGTGCGGCTTCTAGAACCAAGTATCCCATCAGCCTAACCGTAATTTGCGAGTCAAACGGAATTACTTTGATTCGATCACTAACTTCACTAGCGACGCCTTGCAACGAATTAACAAAGCCAGAGATGGTGGAAGCTAAGTGAATGCTAATTACGGTGTCATAACCCTCATCAGCCAAGTGGTTATATAAATCAATCATTTCACCTAATGGTGGTTGCGACGTACTGGGAAACGATTTTGATTCACGCAGTAACTGGTAGAATCCTTCCGTACTAATGTCGACACCCTCGTCAAAGGTCTTGCCGTCCACAACAAACGGAATCGGAACTACGTGGATATTATTTTCATCAACTTCAGTTTGCGACAGGTAACAGGTACTGTCTGTAACCACGGCAATCTTCATAAGCTCTCGTTAGCCTTCTTTTTTCCAAAATGTATTTTTCAATTCTAACACACATCAAAAAAAGCGACTACCACTCATCGACAAAATGACGGTATCGCTTCTATATGAACATAAATAATAGTGCCTCAATAATAAAGGTCTCTTTATAAACAGTAACTATACGCTAGTTAACGCCGTTTTTATTTGTTCGGGATAAGCTCGTTTCTAACCGATTTAACAAAATCTGTAGCAAGTTTTTTTCTTCATCTGTCCACTTATCAAATACCGTAGCTGTGAGCTGTTCGTACCCTTGGTTGATATCAGTCAATGCCTGTTGGCCCTGTTCCGTGACGTGATAAATGAGCTGCCGGTGGTCACGGCCAGTTGCTTCTTTGTCGATCATGGCCTTAGTACCGAGACTCTTGAGCTGACGACTCAATGTAGATGTGTCAAGCGTAGTGGCAGCTGACAACTGTTCTTGCGTTGTGTGACCGTCTGCCAAATTCATCAACAATTGCCATTCTGCGATGGTTAACTGATATTGTTTAGTTAATGCTAATAATTGTGCTCGATGAATTTTTTCACTGTCTCGTAAGGCTTCTAAACTCTGTTTCATATGTATGTACCTGCATTCGTTAATATTTTCTTAACCTGTATTGTATTGTACAATATCAAACTTGCACTTTACAAGTACCATTATTCAATTCTTTATTTTGCCTTGTAAATTAGAGACGTCTATAATAATAAAGACTGTTCTGTAGTTTGCTTGATCAAAAGTGGACTAACATTAATCACACAATCAATCTTATTAAGGAGGTGCTTTGAAATGTCCTTTGATGGCGCTTTTACGCATGCAATGGTTACCGAGTTGCAACAGACCTTAACGGGTGGTCGAGTTGCTAAAATATCACAACCCTATCCTAACGAAGTTGTTTTGACCATTCGCAACAATAGCCAAAACTATCCTTTGCTACTGTCAGCACATCCAACCTATGCTCGTTTGCAAATCACCCGCATTCCGTACGCCAATCCTGCAACGCCAAGTAACTTCACCATGATGTTACGGAAATACTTGGATGGCTCAATTCTCAATAGTTTGGAACAAGTTGAAAATGACCGGATCGTCCGTTTGGCATTTAACACCCGCAACGAATTAGGTGACCAGGAGACAATTGCCCTCACCATTGAGATGATGGGTCGGCACAGTAACGTTTTTCTAATTGAACAAAGTGATAATCGCATTCTTGATCTTATTAAGCACGTTAATCCTGACCAAAACCGGGTTCGCTCATTACTGCCTGGTGCTACTTATATTGCGCCGCCAAAACAAGACGACGTCAATCCGTTTACGACCAGCGCCAACGTTAACGATCTAGTTCGTGATTATCCTAATGAAGACGTTTTGGCTAAGCAGCTGCAGCAAACCTTTCAAGGATTGGCCCGCGATACAGCATTAGGGTTAGCAGGTGCATTACATGCCACTAACGGTGGTGTAGAAGAACGTTTCACCCATTTCTTTGCGCAATTCAATCAACCGGTACCGACATTAAATCGGCTAAAAAATGGTAAAACAAGTTTTAGTGCGTTTGCTATGCCAACACCCAACCTTGACGATACACAAACATTTGCGACCCTCAGCGAACTGTTAGACTTTTTCTATCAGGATCGGGCCGAACGTGAACGTGTTAATGAGCAGGCCGGTAACCTGATTCACATCGTTCGTAACGAACTTAAGAAAAACCGTAGCAAGTTGAAAAAATTGCAGCAAACCATGGCTGAAACAAATCAGGCCGATAGTTTTCGAATCAAAGGTGAATTGCTGACGACTTACCTCAATCAGGTCAAACGTGGGATGACTGAAATCACCTTGCCTAATTTTTACGATGATGAAAAACCATTAAAAATTAGTCTGTCAAATCAGATTGGACCATCTCAGAACGCACAGAAATATTTCAATCGTTACCAAAAGTTGAAAAACGCGGTTGCTTATGTGACGGAACAAATTAGCCTCACCCAAACAGAAATTGATTACTTGAGCAACATCCAGGCCCAAATTGAGCTTGCCAGTCCGAAAGATATCAATGAAATTCGTTTGGAATTGCAGCAACAAGGTTATATTCGAGTTCATCGTAAACGCGGTAGCAAGAAGCCACGTTTACAGATTAGCCAGCCAGAAAAGTTTCATGCTAGTGATGGGACATTGATTTCCGTTGGTAAAAATAATCTTCAAAATGATAAACTTACCCTCCACACAGCTAAAAAGACGGATATTTGGTTGCATGTGAAAAACATGCCCGGTTCGCACGTTATTATCCACAGTGCTGACCCGTCGAACGAGACGATCGATGAAGCAGCCAACCTAGCTGCTTACTTCTCTAAAGCCCGTGATTCTGCCAGCGTGCCGGTTGACTACGTTCAAGTCAAGCGTGTCCACAAGCCCAATGGCGCTAAACCTGGTTTCGTCATTTATGAAGGTCAGCAAACAGCCTATGCTACACCAGATGCTGAGCTAGTCAAAAGACTCCGCGGTTAAGCCAGTAACGCTATGCAGCTAACGTAAATAAAAGAGGATTCGCGCAAAATTATGCGAATCCTCTTTTTGTCTCGCCGTAAATCAACTAGCGATTGTTAGTTGATGATTTTAAACTCGTACGGAAACTTCACATTAATCTTGGCACCTAATTTGAACTGGGCGCCGGCCAACGGTAAATTGGCACGCCAACGCGTATCAAGATTAACAGGAATATCGACCATTTCGACATCCCCACGCGTGGCAGTGATAAATGGTCCCTGACTGAAATCGCGTCGATCAGCGGCCGTCGTTTTGTCTAACAAGGCGCGGACCAGCATGCGAATCCAGTTAATGCCTGTGCCCTTGTTCAACAAGCCAAACTCTGGGAATGGTAAGGCAGTGGTGACCATTCTTGAATGACCACTGAACGCAGAGAACAAGGTATTATAAAAACCGCTTTGTCGCATAGAACCAGGTTCCGCATCAATCCCTGGCACGCCTTGGTTGTCAACGACCAGTCGATGCGTTGGTGCATGATAAGCCGTTTGGGCAATTTCAACTGGGTCAGCGACGCCAATTTTATTAGTATGGTAAACAACTCTGGTTAAGAATTGGTCGCCATCTTGAGCTGCCTTGCTGGCCTTGTCCTTGTTAATAACAATGACGTTAATGTGACGCAATCGCAATGCACCAATCAGCTTCAGCCGATTGCCGGGCACAAACACCCAGCGTGGATGTTCCAAGTCAATAATGCCTAAAATATCCGAAATTTCCTGAGGCTCCAAGTACTGTTTATCGGTCAACTGTGGAATTAAGCTGATTGCGTTGGGGTTATTATTGACAACTACCGTTTTGATACCTTGCTGATGCAACTCACTAATCACAGTGCTCATCACGTATTCGCCGGCAGCCCCGTCACCGAGCCGAAAAGCACCAGTTGTGACCACCAACGCAGTATTGTCAGCTAGCGGTCGGCTTTCATTTTCCAGTTCGTACGTTGAATAAAATGTTGGCACTACTTCTGAAAACTCACCGGCAGTCGGTTCAACGGTCTTATAAGTTGGGATAATGCCAGCGGTGTGTGCCTGGTTCATAACGGCATCGGCATTTGTCTGCCATAGCTGAGCAATAAGCCCATCACTAAAACCATAATACTTTGCTCGTTGCAACCATTCTTCAGATCCTGAGTGGGCCGCAATATCAACTTCCAGATTATAAATGTTGCGTAATTTGTGAAAATAAAACTCATCGATTTGCGTCAGCTCAGCTAATTCATCAGATTGGTAGCCGCGACGAATTGCTTCTAGCAACAGCATCATACGGTTATCATGGGGGTGAATTAATTGCTGAATCAGATCGTTGTCTGATAATTTTGATAATGCATCAAAAGCGAAATCGCGATTGTGATAGTGAGCCGCCCGCATCGCCTTTAACATCGCCTCTTCCAGTGAACGACCAATGCCAAGCGTAGCACCCACCGATTTCTGAACAGTTGTGAGCTGACGGTCCACTTTCACCCCACGTCGTTCTGCCTCATCAAAAGCAAAGATTGGAAAACGGACAACAACGTGGTCTAATACGGGTTCAATTAACGCCGTCCGTTTCGCAAAACGACTCGACAACCGAACCTCAGGCAAAGAGATGCCCGTCATGACATTAGCTGCTACCAGTGCAATCGGATAGCCACTAGCACGCGACAGCATGGCTGAAACGCGATCATAATAAGGATTTACTTTCATGATAAAGTAATTGTCCAATACCGGATCCAACGCAAACTGAACGTGCATCACACCGACGATATGCAATCGCCGAGCTACGTGGAACGCTGCCTGACGCAACTTTTGATACTCACGATCCGTTAAAGTTTGAATTGGGGTCACTTCAATTGAATCGGCTGCATGAATACCAACCGGATCCATATCTTCCATCGCACCCAGTAAAAGCTCAGTTCCGCGTGCATCACGAAGGACCTCGAAAGACACTTCTTTCAGACCGACGATACTCTGATCCACAATCACTTGACGTGTGCGTGAGCGTTCAAAAGCGGCTGATAGAGCAACATCCAATTGGTCCGCATTTTCGGCCAGTACACGATCACCCTCACCACGCGGCGCCACCGACTTAACAATCACTGGGAATCCGACCTGACGAGCAATATCGAACGCATCGGATGTTGTACTAGCTACTTGCGACGTAATCACGGGTTCGCCTAAATCACGAAGCGTCTGATTCATTAACGCAGGATTATTGATTAAGCGAACTGTCGTCAACGGCATCCCCAAAACATTAATGTGCTTGTCATCCAAATAATCGTGGGCAATCAATTCCTCAACAGTTCTCATGGCAGTGAGTCCGCCAACCGTTGGCACGATGCTGGTAATATGTTCACTTTCAATTACCTGGCGCACCGTAGCAACGTCAGATGGATCTCCCATAATCACTGTCGCACCACATGCATTTTCCATTGAAAACGAAAACGGATTGTTGTTTAAATAAACCGTATCGTAGTTGTGTTTATGAAGGACACTCAACGTTTGATACGTCGCAGCATCTAACTCCGTCTCGTGGCCAAAATCGTTCGGACCGTCACCAATCACTAACAGGCGCTGGTGAACAGATGCCGTTTTTTCTGCTGAGTGCTCGGCTTGATTAAATGTCGCAAGCTGAGCAGTCGTTTGTGCACCCTGACTTGTTTCTTCTGCCATTAATGCTGTTCACCTCTAATTCCTGTGAGCTCGATGAAGTCGTCAAACACTTGGGTTGCTTCCCACGGCCCCGGCGCAGCATCCGGAAAGAATTGAACCGAAAATGCTGGATAATCACGGTGGCGTAACCCTTGGATTGAACCATCGATCAAGTCAATATGCGTAATCAAAAGCTGATCACGGTTGATACTATCACGGTCAACACCGTATTCTTCGGCCTGTGCCGCATACATAATCTGATTCGTAATGATTTCGCGGATGGGATGATTCATTCCTTGATGAGCAACTGGCAGGCGTTGAATCGTTGCGCTATTAGCCAGCGCGAATAGTTCGTGACCTAGCCCGATACCCAATAACGGCACGCGCGTTTCCAACGTTTTAATGGTCGTTAAGATGTCCTGACCAAGATCACGCGGATCCCCAGGTCCACTCGACAAGATAATGCCATCCGGATCGAGGTTAAGAATATCATCAGCGGTCGTCGTGTATGGCACCACAGTTACATTTGCATCACGAACCGCCAGTTCCCTTAAAATACCGCTTTTTAGACCAAAATCCATGACCACAATGTTATGACCCATGCCGGGGTTGGCATATGGGCGTGGTGTGGCCACCTGTGAAACTTGCTGATTTGTCAGCACGATGGCATTAAGTTGGTCAAACGCGTGCTCATCAGCAACGTCCACAATGCTGGCGTTAAGACCATTATGGGTTCTCAGCTTACGGACTAATTGCCGTGTGTCAATGCCTGAAATCCCCGGAATGTTGTGGACACGTAGAAATTGATCCAAACTTAAAGATCGTTGTCGATTGGTAGATACTTCTGCCACTTCACGCACCACGACCCCTTTAGCAGTTGGCAAAATTGATTCATAACTTTCATGATTAACGCCCACAGCGCCAATGGTTGGTGTGGTAAAGACAATTATTTGATTGTGGTAAATCGGATCAGTAATAATTTCTTGATACCCGGTGACACTCGTATTAAAAACGATGGTGCCGCTTGTAGTTGCCGGCGATCCAAACGCTTGACCTTTATAGGCCGTGCCATCTGAAAGAATTAAATAGCGTTCTGTCATCTGCACGTTCCTTTCTATCTGGTACCTTGTCTGTTAATCTTTGCCGGTGATGATTTCAACGCTATCCTTACCATCAACTTCGTTCACTGAAACTTGGATTCGTTCGTTTTGGGCCGTTGGAATATTCTTACCAACAAAATCAGCCCGAATTGGCAATTCGCGGTGACCACGATCAACCAGCACCGCTAGGTTAATACTATTGGGCCGGCCTAAATCCATAATGGCATCCATGGCAGCACGAATGGTCCGACCAGTAAACAAAACATCATCGACCAATACCACTTTTTTATCCGTTACAGACGTATTGAGATTACTGATAGCGGCCTTAGTTGTTGGTTCTGAATTCGCAATGTCGTCACGATATCCGCTAACATCCAATTGGCCAACAGGAACAACTGTATCTTCCAGCTGATGTAAACGTGATGCAATTCTGTCAGCTAAATAGACCCCTCGTGTTTTAACACCGATCAAAACTAAATTTCCAATCCCACGATTACGTTCAATAATTTCGTAGGTGATTCGAGTCAACGCCCGTTGCATCGCCATTGCATCGACAACTTCTTTTGCCATTTTGAGTTACCCCTTTTATTTATTTTCTTGTTCGTCCAGCTGTTTCAACATCGTGTTAAACCATGCTGGTAACGGAATTTCAAACCGCATTGCTTTACCAGTACGGGGATGAGCGAACCCCAAAGTTTGTGCCGTTAAGTACTGACCATTACCTGGCAGTGTCTTTTTAGGCCCGTATAATGGGTCACCAGCTAGTGGATGCCCAATATAGGCCATGTGGACACGAATCTGATGCGTCCGGCCGGTTTCTAGTCGGCAACTAATCAGCGTGTACTGTTGATATCGTTTGATTACATGAAAATGTGTCACGGCATGACGGCCATCTTTAACAATCGCCATTTTTTTGCGGTCCTTCGGAGAACGGCCAATCGGTGCGTCAACGGTACCATCATCTTCGCTAATAACGCCATGGACGAGCGCAATGTACTGGCGCTCGTTTGTTTTAGCCTTGAGTTGTGCAGACAGACTCTGATGGGCCAAATCATTCTTGGCAACCATTAATAAGCCAGACGTATCCTTGTCAATTCGGTGAACAATCCCTGGACGCAAACTGCCATTGATCGTTGACAACGGACTATGCGCTAACAACGCATTGACCAATGTATGATCCGGGTGCCCAGGTGCAGGATGAACCACCATTCCTTGCGGTTTATTAACGACAATAACATCGTCATCTTCATACACAATGTCTAAGGGAATATCTTCAGGGACCAAGGCAATGGGCGTCGGCGTTTTGGGCACAAACGTTACTTTGTCACCAGCGGCCAGCTCATCACGTTTTTTAACGTCTTGACCATTAACCGTTACCCGGTGATCAACGATGGCACTTTGTGCTTGGGATCGTGTGATGCCAGCTAACTGACTTAAAACCTTGTCCAAACGACCGATTTGCGTCGTGATGATAAAGGTTTGCGTGGCTGATGTGGTAACTTGAGCTGCCATACTGTCATATTCTTGGCGATGCGCTTTCGTATCAGTTGCTGATGTGCTGGTTGTTTCGTTTCTATTCATAGTTGTGTCAATTAATCCTTAATTATTTTGCTGCGTGTCGGGGACCACTGTGTTTAATTGGTCGATTATCTTTTTTAGGGGTCTTAGCCTTCTGTTTGGAACTTGCTTGACTGTGTCCTGTTGTATTGTCATCACGGTCAAAAATCACCG
Source organism: Furfurilactobacillus milii (assembly GCF_009863985.1). Classification (GTDB taxonomy): domain Bacteria; phylum Bacillota; class Bacilli; order Lactobacillales; family Lactobacillaceae; genus Furfurilactobacillus; species Furfurilactobacillus milii_A. The sequence goes on from NZ_WEZT01000005.1 coordinate 255,916, forward strand.
CAACAATCAACAAAATCACGCCAACCGTGAGACACCAATCTGCAAAATTACTGATTGGAAAACTCTTCATGAAGTCCAGTTGAAACATGTCGACGACATAGCCCAAACGAATACGATCAATAAAGTTTCCGAGTGTTCCAGCCATCATAAAACTGATGCCCCACATGTATAATCGCTGGGCGCGTAACCGCCACATCGCATAAGCCAAGACGATAACCGCCACGATTGTAATAACAATAAAGATGTCAATGCGGCCCGTCAAAATCGACCATGCGGCACCATTATTTCTAAGGCTCGTTAATGATAACAGTCCGGGGATGAACGTATGCGTGCTACCTAAGGCTAGATTATTCGCAATATAGTACTTGATACCTTGATCAGCACCCACCAGCACAGCAATAAAAATCCAGTAATATATCATTGGCGTAACGTGGCTCGTGGCCACAACTCCTTTTCATCAAGCTGATTATTAGAAAATTCCAGAAATCTTGCCATCATCTGTAATTGCCATATCTAAAGCGGCAGGATGTTTCGGCAGACCAGGCATCGTTAAAATGGAACCAGTTAACGCCACCATGAACCCAGCACCTAAACGAGGTTCAAATGCCCGAATATGAATGTCAAAGTCCTTCGGGGCACCGAGCTGCTTTGGCCGATCTGTTAGTGAATACTGCGTTTTTGCCATGCAAACAGGTAGCTTATCCCAGCCGCGTTTTGCGTAACGCCGTAATTGTGCCTTGGCATGCGGTTCTAAGACAACGCCGCGGCCACCATAAATGGTCGTCACAATTTTAGTTGCTTTAGTCACAATATCATCGTCAGCATCGTACAATGGCTTGAAGTCGGTCGGTTGTTGAGCGGCACGAACAACAGCATGAGCTAACTCAGTTGTCCCATCACCGCCATGTGCCCATTCATCAGCTTCCACAGCTTCTACATGGAACTGTTGACAGTAATCCTGGATCAACTTAATTTCTCCTGAAGTGTCTGATGTAAATGCATTAATAGCAACGACAACCGGAATTTGATAATGTTGCATACTTTCAATGTGTTTACCAAGGTTGGCAAGCCCTTTTTGCAATGCATCAAGGTTTGGCGTTGTTAAATCATCAAGTGCCTGGCCACCATGCAACTTGAGTGCACGAACAGTAGCCACCAAAACAACTGCATCCGGTGTTTTACCTAGGACTGGTACTTTGATATCAAGAAACTTTTCGGCACCCAAATCAGCCCCAAAGCCGGCCTCTGTAACGGCATATTCACCTAATTGTAAGGCTGTTCGCGTTGCCAACACACTGTTACAACCATGAGCAATATTTGCAAATGGGCCACCGTGGATGATGGCTGGTGTGCCTTCCAAAGTTTGAACAAGATTTGGCTTGATTGCTTCCTTGAGGAGCAAGGCAATGGCACCGCCAACCTGTAGGTCAGCGACGGTAACTGGTTGCCGATCATAATTTTCAGCGACAACAATGCGGTTGATTCGTGCTTTTAAATCGTGCAGATCAGTTGCCAAACATAAAATGGCCATCAACTCACTGGCAACAGTAATATCAAAATGATCTTCCCGAGGCATACCAGAGGTAGGACCGCCCATGCCGATAACCGTATTTCTCAGTGCACGATCATTAATGTCCAAGACACGGTGAAAACTGATCCGTCGTGGGTCAATATGCAGCTCGTTGCCTTGTTGAATGTGATTGTCAATTAACGCGGCCAATGTGTTATTGGCAGTTGTTAAAGCATGAAAATCGCCGTTAAAATGCAAATTAATGTCTTCCATTGGTGCAACTTGTGCATAACCACCACCAGTGGCACCGCCTTTCATTCCCATCACGGGGCCTAAGGAAGGTTCGCGTAAAGCCAAAACGGCCCGCTTACCAATTTTGCGTAAACCATCGCCAAGGCCAATCGTAACTGTTGTCTTACCCTCACCAGCCGGTGTTGGATTAATTGATGTAACCAACACCAACTTGCCAGATTGACGTTTGCCAGTTAACGGCAAATCAATTTTGCCTTTGTAACGGCCATATGGTTCAACTTCATCCTCTGTTAAACCTGCCGTTTCGGCAATTTCACTAATTTTACGTAATTTAGTTTGTTGTGCAATCTCAATATCTTTTGGTTGTGTCATGAACAACTTCCTCTCCTCAGACCGTTTAGGGTGTCTGTTATAATAAATCTTATTAGGGTTGGTCTAGTCAGCACTAACAATGGTTTTAATCTTCGCCAATGCGTGTTTGGTTACGCGGAATCGATAATGTTTGCCGCCCAAAGAAAAACTCATGGTGCGACCACTAAGTGACAATTGTTCCAATTGATGAACATTGACAGTTAGTGCTCTGGGCGCCAGCATCCGACGAACAATTAGGTTTTGACCGGTAAAGACCAGTTGACGGCCTAAAAGTTCCCAAGCAATCAATAAAATAAATAAGCAAGCGATGATAATCGCCGGCCAGTTAAACCGCGCCATTTCATATTGAAAAATCACGCCACCGCAAAAGAATATGGCGACCCATGACCAAATAATAACCGCAGTTAAACCGCTTGGCCGATAAAAAAAACGTTGTGTGTGCATCGACGTACGAAACCCCTTTCTTTCAAACACTTCTATTTTACCAAATTTAAGGACTAAGATGATGATCAAACTTTATACAGATGCGGCAAGCGTCGCAACTCATCCAAAAATAACTCAAATTCCCAGCGGTGCGGGCATTCTTCTCGTTCAGAATGGTCACCAGTATCCCTTCAAACAAACAATCAGTGCTCTTGATAATCATGCCGCTGAATTTCAGGCTGCTATCCTTGGCTTTAAGGAGGCTCAAAAATTGAGTGAGCCGGAAGAAACGGTGATGTTTTTTACAGATAGTCGTTTGGTAGCAGATGCTGTCGGTAAAGGCGTTATGAAACATTACCCAGACCTAACGCAAAAGTTACTGACCCTCCAAGATTCGTTTTCATTAGTCATCACACAGTGGATTCCCGACCGTCAGAACATGGGTGCTCACAGGCTTGCATTACAAGCACTACATCAAGCGCATTAAGCGTAGCATATCGAGAATTTATCAGAGCCAATTGAAAACAATATTTAACGGATTTCAACATTTCGTCCAGTTTCTGTTATTCGTTTAATCACAAACGACTGCATGCATTACAGTTGCCACCTTTTGACTGGCATTGGTTAATACTTAACCCTGTTTGCGTGTGTTAATTACGATTGCTTGAAATTATAAGCTTTTGAGTATACATTAATAACAATCACATGAATGACGTGTTGATTGTAGACATTCAATCACGATACCTCGGCCAACTTTTTGTACAACGTTCGTTTGCCACTCAGCTAATTAAGCTGTTTTTTTGGGGGGATGTTGTTATGTTAAATGCAACGAAGCTTGAAGCAACCAAGTACTATCCGTCTAACCCACTGAAAAGATTCAGTTTCATCGCTAAATCAGTGTTGCTTGTAACCTCAATTTTTGTTTATAACGAAACTGGATTAGGACTGCTGGCCATTGCTGGAATGGTATCTTTAAACGCTCATTTCATGACATTTGAGGACACTGCCGACAGAAACCCGCTGAATCTTGTCGATTTGGTTGTATCGGTTTTGCTTATTATTCTCACAACCATTTTAATGATTATTCGATCTTGATTAAGCTGCGGTTTGACTAACTGAAATAAACGCAAAATATTCGAAAAAACCGACTGGAATTATTTTCCAATCGGTTTTTTGATATTCAGCTCTCATGTCTATTCATATGGACTTCTACTTATTATCATGATGCCAAACTGGCTTGCCCCAGTATTGGTACAAATCTGTCCGTAAGGCTCCATTATAAAGTTTACGCTTCTTAGTCGCCCGTTGACCGTACGCGGCCTCGAAGTCTAAATCACTGGTCAAAATGTATTTACTCCACGTTGTCAGTGGTTTAAATGCCTTCCCCATACCTTTGTACAAGGCACGAACGGCCGTTTGATCGCTCAACCGTTCCCCGTATGGCGGGTTGGCAACTATAACACCGTTAATTTTATCGGTCGTCAATGCCGTTACATCTGCCACACTAAAATGGACATCTTGGCTCAAACCAGCTGCTTGAGCATTCTTTTTGGCAATGGCAACCATTTCAGGATCATTATCACTACCAGCAATGTCAAATTCGCTGTCATAATCGGCTGTGGCATCTGCTTCGTCCCGCACTGTGTCTGCCACTTCAGAAGAAACCCATGGCCAGCTTTCACAAATAAAGTGGCGGTTGTATCCAGGAGCAATGTTACGTGCAATAAGTGCTGCTTCAATTGGTAATGTTCCTGACCCACAAACAGGATCAAGAAATGGCATGTCAGCGGGGGTCCAATGCGTTAATAAAATTAATGCGGCTGCCATATTTTCTTTCAGTGGTGCGTCCCCTTTAGCTACCCGGTAACCACGCTTGAACAATGAATCTCCGGTTGTATCCAACGTCAACATGACTTGATCTTTATTGATGGCCACTTCCAGTGGAAATTTAGCGCCCGTTTCTGGTAACCGGGTTCGCCGGTGGTAAACGTCACTTAACTGAGTAACGATGGCTTTTTTTACAATTGCCTGAGCATCGGGAACACTATGCAGCTGTGAATTATGTGAACGCCCTTCTACTGGAAAATTAGCGTCCATTGGCAAAAGCTCATCCCAGGCCACGGCCTCAGTCTGGTCAAACAGTTCGGTAAATGTTAGCGCAGGAAATTCCTTAACCACAATTTTGATACGATCAGCTGTCCGTAACCATAAGTTGGTTCGTAATATATCTTTAACAGTGCCGTTAAAGCGGACACGGCCATTTTCGACCTGGGTTTCATATCCTAAATCTCTCAGTTCGCGACCAACCAAGGCCTCAATACCTGCGGCACAAGTCGCAATTAATTGAAATGTTTGCATCTTTACTCCTTACTATTTTGTGAGTGACTGTAATTGAGTCAGTTGCTACTTTGCAATTACTTATGCCCACCAATTCGATAACCATCTTACCATTTGCATTAACAAGGTGCTACCTAATTAGGTAATCAGTACACGGCCATTGATTTTCTAATGCAAAGTACAAAAAAAGTCCTTCTCACACGTGAGAAGGACTGCCTGTTGCAAATTTCTGTAAGCCATGTTTTGTACTTCGTAGACCTCAGGCGCAATCTACTCCGTGGTAATCATCTATCTCAAGGTCAAAGACCTTCCCCCACAATCAGTTCAGTTACCTATGTGAAGCTCCCCTACCGTAGTTTGGGTTTCCCGCTCGAGGGGTTTACCGCGTTCCACCCAGCATGTTTCCATACTGGTTTCGTCACTGTGGCACTTTTCAGGGATACTAGCGCATAGCCGAAGCCTTAGCAACGTTTTCCCGCCGTTACCTTCAAAAGAAGGCACCCCAGCTTATTTTTTCACTGAGCACGAACACTACAGGCATCACAGCCTGTGCGAGCATGGACTTTCCTGACACAACATAAGTTATGCCCAATTACCCGAAATTTGCAATATTTGGTTAACAAATAAAATTAGTCGTTCCAACCAGACTGGGAACCGGCACTAAAAGTGTCTTGACCCTTCTGGTTGTTGGCACCATTATCCAGCTGAGAACCAAATACATGGCGTTCCAAATTGCTAAGCCGCTTTAAAATATCCATGTTAGTTACGCTATTATTAGCCTGGCTAGTGGACGTTTCAACGTTGCTTTGAACAGATTGACGAGCGTTAACTTGACGAGTTAAATCATCAACCTTCCCGGACAACTGTTCGTTTTCGGCGCGAAGTTGAGAAATTTCACGATTGAACGTTTCGTAATCTTTGATTACAAGGTCCAAGAAACTGTCAACGTCCGTTGGATCGTAGGCGGTTCCCATTCGTTTTTCCTTAAATTCCTTTTGCAGAATATCCTGCGTCGTAAAGTTGATCTCTTGCATGAACATTACACCTCATCATCTATCTGTCGAAACACGACTTTAAGTATTGTATCGCATGTTGACGAAAATTAAAACGACTGTCGATGATTTTCTTGATATTCATCGGCACTCTCTTGCAACCAGTCGAAATCTATGAGGGTCATTTCATAAGGATGCTGGTCGTTAAAAGCCTTGATGGCTAAGTAATCGTACGTCGGTTTGCCCTCGTGTTCTACATCATATACTAAAAGTGCCGCATCTGTATGCGAAAGCATAAAGGCTTGATAATTTTTTAATTGTTGCGGTGATTGATAAGATTGCTTTGATACTGAATCTGAAAAATCTACCCGTTCCCGTAGTGTTGCAAGCTGGGCCTGATTGTTTTCATTCCAATTCTGCCCGAATTCAGCAAATGGTAACATCATGGCCACTTTTAGTTGCGGGTAATCAGCCTTGAGGTCATTGGCAACCTCAATCGTCCATTGTTCAACACCCAACTGACCACCTGTAATGATCCAGTCAACGCCATTTTCAATTTGGTTAGTCAACGTTTGCCGGAGCGCGTACTTTAGTACTGTGAGTTTAGGATCTTTACTGCCAAATACGCCGAGTTCATAACTACGATAACCAGTAACCCATAACCGACTCATATTAGTGAATATCCTTCCCGATTAGTTAAAATCAATAAATAAAACTCACATTAGTTATCCTTAGTTTTAAATATCATTTTGCCATAAACAAAGTCAGTGACGCAAATTCCTGTTTAAATCAGCCCAGTTTTGTCAAAAATTGCACTTTTTCATCACAAACACATTAAACATAAGTTACGGGTTTGTTAACATCATTACAGTCTCGGAGACTATTCGGCAAATCTGATATAATGGGAGCAATGTAAGAAAGTGTGGCGAAAATGCCTGCAAGTCTGGTAGCGTTAGGAAGTTTTAGATATTTAAAAACTAAAATTCAATCACTACCTGTGCTTTTGCGGGCTGTCGCACACAACTAAGGAGTGTGGTCTGTTGTGAACATCCGTTACCCAAACGGAGCAGCTTATCATGGACCAGCAAAACAGTCTGCCCCCCTGCATACCGGCACCAGAACGAATTACGGTGACCGTGGAATGTCTTTGGAGGCGGAACTAAACGAAAGTAATCAATACTACCTGACAAATGGCATTGCGGTGATTCATAAAAAACCGACACCAGTTCAGATCGTAAAAGTTGATTACCCCAGACGGTCCGCTGCAACGATTAAAGAAGCCTACTTTAGGCACCCATCAACAACCGATTATAATGGTGTGTACCAAGGCCACTACATCGATTTTGATGCGAAAGAAACGAAAAATAAAGTTTCTTTCCCGCTAAAAAATTTCCACGAGCACCAGGTGGAACACCTACGTGCCTGTGTTCAGGCCGGTGGGATCGGCTTTGCAATCATTCGATTCACCAATGAAGGGGATACGTTCTTGTTACCAGCCTCTGTCTTGTTCAAATTTTGGGACAATCAGGCAAACGGTGGCCGAAAATCGATCCCCCGTGCGGACATTGAAGCAAATGGATATTCAATTCCCTTTCAGCTTAATCCGCTAGTTCCATACCTAAGTGCAGTCGATTCATTGATTGCAAAAAAGAAGTAACTGTTTAAGGAGAGCAACATGTCTGACAATAATGATCAATCTCAGTCACGAATCGCCCGGTATCATGGCGACGATGGCAGTCTACAAACATCCGGTCCCAAACGAAAACGACCACTTTGGCGCACCATTTTATACTGGCTCCTTGGCATTATTTTGCTGGGACTCTTGGCAGGTGGCGGTTTGTTTGCTTACTACGCTTCCAGCGCACCCAAAATCACGACTGCACAATTAACCAGCCAAAACTCCACCGAAATTTTAGATGACAGCGGTAATGTGATTTCAAACTTAGGCGCACAAAACCGGACGTACGTGCACTCACAAGATATCCCCAAGACATTGAAGCAATCCGTTGTTTCAATTGAAGACCGTCGCTTCTATAAACACCACTTCGGAATTGATCCAATGCGAATCATTAGTGCAACATTGGCCAATATCCACGGTAGTTCATTGGGACTACAAGGTGGATCAACGTTGACACAACAGTTAGTTAAACTGTCTGTCTTTTCAACAGCTGCTTCTGATCGTACGTTAAAACGTAAATCACAAGAAGCAGCACTTGCCTATTACGTGGAAAAACATTACTCCAAAGATCAAATCTTAGAGTACTACATTAACAAGGTTTACATGGGTAATGGTGTTTATGGCATGGCCACTGCCGCCAAATATTATTACAACCAGCCATTAAAGAAGCTTAATTATACTGAATTAGCGGTTCTTGCCGGAATGCCACAGTCACCAACCTACTATGACCCAGTGGCCCATCCCAGTTATGCTAAGCAACGGCGCGATACCGTGTTGCGCGCAATGTATGAAAACAAGGTTATCAGCAAGCAGCAACTAACAGATGGCCTGAGCACCCCGATTTCTTCGGGATTGTCCGTTAACCATACTGTTAATGGCACAGATTCAAACGATAAAGTTTTCGATGCCTATCTTCAACAAGTTATCAAAGAAGTTGAAAAGAAGGGTTACAACCCTTATAAGGAAGGTATTAAGGTTTACACCAACCTTAATATGAACGCTCAGAAACGGTTATACGACATCGTTAACACTGATAAATACGTTGATTTTCCTAGTGACCTGCTTCAAGTTGGTGTCACGATGACAGATCCTCAAACCGGAGCTGTCACAGCCATGATTGGTAGCCGAAAACAAAACGTTGCCTTTGGATTAAACCGAGCCACACAAACGGATCGGTCCTCCGGTTCAACCATCAAACCATTTATGGATTATGGTCCGGCCATCGAGTACAAACAATGGCCAACGTTTAAAACTGTTCAAGACACTAAGTACAATTATCCAGGTACTAACATTCAACTGAACGACTGGGATCAAAAATATCAAGGCTCCTTAACAATGCGTAAGGCGTTGGTTGAATCACGTAACATTCCTGCTATTCGAACATTGGAAGCAGTCGGTTTGAACCGGGCAACTGAATTTATGGCCCAAAACGGCATGAAGTTTAAGTCAGCCTTACAATATTCAAACGGGATTGGTGCCTATGTTTCCAGTGAACAAGAATCAGCAGCCTTTGGTGCCATTGCCAACGGTGGAACATACCGGGCCCCTCATTTAGTCAATAAAGTCATTACTGCTGACGGTGTTACCCACAAGTTCGACGTAGCCTCGCACCGATCGATGACTTCAGCAACAGCTTACATGTTGACGGATATGCTTAAAGGCGTGCCAACAGCGACGTGGGCACCAGGCGCACAAATTCCTGGTTTATATCAGGCCGGTAAAACTGGTCAGTCAGGCTATCCAAGCAGTGTTTCAGGTATTCCGGACGGCGCTGTTATGGATGCTTGGTATTCCGGTTATACACAGCACAGCTCCATTTCCGTTTGGACCGGGTATGATCAGCCAAATGAACCAAATCATTACATGACAACAGCACAGTTATCAATCGCAGAGTCCATTTACAAGAATCTCCAAATGTATATGGCACAAACACAAGCCAATGATAATTGGGTTCGTCCAAGCAGTGTTCAAGTCGTTCGGCATAACGGCGTTGATGAACTTGCCGTAGTCGGATCAGACTGGAAACAATATCTGAACGAAAAGGATCAAAGTAGCTCCACTGGTTCTTCCTCCTCTATGGTTTCCTTCTCTTCTTTCTCACGAGACAACAATTCAAGTTCAAGCACGTCCGATAACGCCGCTTCCAGCCGCGAGTCTGAAAGCAACGCTACTCAGGGTGGCAATAATGACAATAGTTCTTCGAACGACACTAGCTCAAGTTCGTCGAGTAGCAGTTCCGAGAGCAATAGCTCATCGAATAGTGAAAACAACAATAACCAAAGCAGCAGTCACTAATAATTTTTACAGCTACATTTAAAACGATTTTAAAGGGGCACCCCTCTTAGCCGAAACTAAGAAAGGTGCCCTTTTCATTTACTATGATTGTGCCGGTGGTTCAGAAACTTTAAATAAAGGAATGCTTGGCCCCTTTGGTGTCGACTGTGTCGGCGGCGTGGCCTGTTTTGTGCGCCTTTGTGACAATTCTTTTTCCACCTGTCCCGCAGAAGTTAGGTTTTTCTGGCGCCAACTGAGGAGAATTCGATCAATATAACGCAAGCTATAAGCTTGGTTTAGCACTGCTTCACGTAAGGCAATTAGAATTAATTCGGGTTTGAAATGATCCTCGTCAAACCAACGTGCGATTGTTTGAAGCTCTGTTGGGCTGAGTGGCCGACCAAACTCAACCTCAATTTTGTTAAACACATCTTCCCTTGCCGACTTTGAATCAGGCGCAGATACAGCAGCAGTGGTTGTATGCACACCACTGAGTGTATCCGGCAAAGCAGCCAGCTTTTGGTATAGCGGTGAAAAGTCGTAACGATCACGCAATTTTCCAGTCTCATCAGCTTTAGACTCAATCAACAACAAATCTTTCTTGAGCAAATTATCCAGCTGCGTATAAACGTCAGCCGTAGTGGTACCCATTACGTTTGCAACGGCCTCTGCATCAGGAAAATCAATACCACGATCCAAAGAACGTTTATATTGTAAAAACACAATCAGTTCTTCGTTAGTCATATTTAATTCTCGATAATGAGTCAAAATTAAATTATTGATTGTCGTTTCACCAGCCTGCAATAAAGCTGACGCAAAATTTTCCAATTCGTGCACCTTCTTTTCTTCCTGTACTATACCAGTAATTGCACCTGAACACTATTCCAGATGGTTGGAGATTAAACATCCCGTATTTTGAAAATAATTGATATCGCTCACCCCACGTAAAAGTGGTTTTCATGAGATTGTCTCATAAAAACCACTTTAGCAAATACATTTAAAATTACGGGTAAATTCGGTTGATCATCCGTGGGAATGGAATCGTCTCACGTAAATGATCTTGAAGTGTAATCCATGTTAAGAACCGTTCGAGACCCAAACCGAAACCGGAGTGCGGAACACTACCGTATTTGCGCAAATCAAGGTACCAATCGTAGTCTTTAGGATCTTGACCAGATTCCACGATTCGGTCACGCAAGTAATCAAAATCAGTATCACGTTCAGAACCACCGATGATCTCGCCGTAGCCTTCTGGTGCAAGCAAGTCGGCACAGATAACCACATCATCACGAGTTGGGTGTCGCTTCATGTAAAACGCTTTGATTGCCTTTGGATAATTCAAGACAAACACGGGTTGATCAAAGTGATTAGCAAGGAATGTTTCTTCAGGTGATCCAAAGTCAACGCCCCAATCAACATCGAAGTCGTTTTCTTGAAGCAGTTTAATCGCCTCATCATAGGAAATCCGTGGATATGGTAACCGCGTGTACTTCTTCAACGTTTCCACATCACGCCCAATAACAGCTAATTCACTTTGACAGTTATCAATGACTGACTGAACTAAAAAGGCAATGTATTGTTCTTGAATGGCCAAACTATCTTCTTGGTGCATCCACGCCATTTCTGGTTCAATCATCCAAAATTCTGTCAAATGCCGACGGGTCTTTGATTTTTCCGCCCGAAAACTAGGTCCAAATGAGAATACCCGGCCAAACGCCATCGCCGCAGCTTCTTCGTACAGTTGACCAGTTTGTGACAGAAAGGCATCCTGACCAAAATAGTCTGTTTTAAATAATTCAGTCGTGCCTTCTGGTGCAGAACCAGTTAGCAATGGTGCATCGATCTTAATAAAGTCCCGGTCATTAAAGAATTCAAACGTTGCCCGAATGACTTCATTACGGATTTTAAGTAAGGCATGTGGCTTGGAAGAGCGCAACCACAAGTGACGATGATCTAACAGAAAATCGATGCCATGCTCTTTTGGCGTAATCGGATAGTCTTCACTTTCGCCAACGACTTCGAAATCTTCAATTTCCATTTCGTAGCCAAACTTAGAGCGACTGTCCTCATGAATCGTCCCAGTTACATATAAGCTCGTTTCTTGACGTAGTTCTTTAGCTTCGTCGAATTTTTCTTCGCTAACGTCATTTTTTCGTAAGACACCTTGAAAAAATGCTGTCCCGTCACGAAGCTGTAAGAACGCAATCTTCCCGCTAGAGCGTTTATTGCTAAGCCATACACCAATACGAACTTTTTCATCGACGTGTTCCGGTGCGTGAATGATGCTGATTGTTTCCACTGAAATTTCCCCTTTTGTTTTAAATTATAAATTCTGAATGGATTGAACCATGGTGCCATCCTTAAAACGAATTAAGTCGTAGCATAGGTTGCCCTTCTGATTTAAGTAAGTAACCTCCCAAACGGGTTCTGACTTGCGAATACCTAAACCAATATTCAGCACCTTTTTAGGATTGTTCTTCTGCCAAACTTGACGGAGGATTGCTGTTTTTGAAGTACCATCGGATTGCTTCAAAATCTTCGTTTGTCCATTTTGCTTAGCCACCACAACGTAAACCGCTTGATTTTTCGCATTGCGACCACTAACCGAATAATAGGTGTGTTGTCGATTGTAAGTCAAAAAATCCCCAGTATCGCTGATACCCTTTTGACGTGCAATACTAACAGTCTGTCCCGCAGCAGTTTTAGCTGGTCTCAAAGCCTCATGAAAAATGATGCCAATGCTACCAGCAATAAAGGCCACGATTAGCACGGTCCATAGAATGATTTGTGACCACTGTCGCTGCTGATGCTGTTTTCGCTGCATGCTAACCTCCATTCGTTCTGTTAACACGAAAATGTCAATAACCTGATTAATTATAGCAAACATCGCCAATCAAACAACGGTCTACTAGTCATTTAAAGAAATTTTGTGTTTGTTTGATGATTTCTGCCGTTCCTTGGGGGATCACCGGCAGTGCATCTGGTAACGCCTTTTGCATGGTGCCACCGTAACGCTTTGTTATCAATCGTGGATCTAGCACGACAATGACACCGCGGTCATTGTCTGTACGAATCAGCCGGCCAATGCCTTGACGTAAACGGAGGGTCGCTTTGGGCAGGGCCGAGGAATAAAACGGATTGTGCCCCTTGGCTTCCAACTGAGCATTGGTCGCGGCGACCAGTAAATCCGTCGGTGCGTCAAACGGTAACCGTGTAATGACAACTAATTCTAATGCATCCTTAGGCAAGTCAATGCCTTCCCAATAACTGGCAGCACCCAACAAAACGGCACTATTTTCAGTCGTAAATCGTTTCAAATTTTTCTCGCGACTACCGGTCACGCCTTGTGCATATACAGTATGGTTCTCCGGTAGCAAACCGTGTGTCAACGCCTCATAAACAGCGCTAACCGCGGCTAAAGAATTAAACAGGACTAACGTTTGACGGCTGGTCGTTTGGACAAGCTTAGTAATCGTTGAAGCCCAATAATGAATTTGCTCATCCGGATGGTTAAGATTAATCGTCGGTGCATCTGTCGCAACAAACAGACGCGCTTGTGATGCATAGTCGAAACGTTCGGCAAGGCGTTTGGTAGCCGTTTCTTGCCGATCTAAATCTAGCTGATCAATTAGGTAATTCGCTCGGGAAGACGTGAATAACGTGGCCCCCGTGAATGTTGGTTGCTTGAAATGTGCATAAACGTTTTGACGGAGCCAGCCGGTTGCAAGTAACAGGCCGCCACTGAGTTCCAAGCTTGACGAGTCCCCATATTGATTTTGACGTAACCAGTAAACGTTAGCGGTTTCTTGATCATTTAACTGAGCCTTGAATGCATCAAGTTGTGATAACAAGTCTGTAATCCGCCCCACGGTGCCGGCAAATTCATGCATCAGCGCTGCATCCGAATTCAGCCACTTCTTTGATTGAACCGTAAACCGTTTTTGTAACTTAGTCAGCGACGTCGTTAACGCTATTTGACCGTTCATCAGTGCCGTAAAAGCACCTTTATCATCGTTCATTAGTTGCTTGAGTTGACGATTATCAATCAACTGTTCGACGATGCGTTGACCCCGAGCGCTAACTTGAGCACTCAGTAAAAATTGTCGATACATGGAATGACCAAATTGATCTAGATCGGCATCCAATTTAATCAGCGTATTGGACAAGGACCGCAATTGCGTTGCGGCAACGGCATCCTCACTAAACATCTCGGTTAGGTGATGGTCATGTTGATTAAAAATATTTGCCTGCGCGTGGTGTAACAGTGACACCAAATCGTGAAAACGAACTGTATTGCGATGTTGATTAACAGCGACATCCGGCAAATGCTGGGCCTCATCAACTAACAAATATGGCTTATTAAGCAACGTGTCCAGTTGATCGGCATGCTGCGTCAAATACGCGTGATTGACAATAATCAAGTTTGCCTGACGAATACGATGGTCTAACCGTCGCAAATAATCGTCCTCATAAAAAGGATCGCTTGGCTTAATGGTTTTTAGACCACGGTGACAAACTTCTTCAAACAGCTGTGCTCGATATGACGTTAAGTGCAGCTCATCTAAGTCGCCAGTTTCAGTTTGTAACAACCACACTAAAATACGTGCTTTAAGAAATTGACTCTGTTGAGAATGTTCCGGTACCGTCAACGTATCTGCAAACCGATTAAGGTCTAGATAGTGTTGATTTCCCTTGACGGCCACCACATTGAGATCAAACGGTAACATTTCTTGTAACTGTGGCAGTGTCTCTTGCATAAACTGCCCTTGCAATAGCGTTGTTTGGGTTGAAATGACAGTTGATTGGCCCGTTTGTGATAGATAAGCAAACGGCACCGCATACCCCAACGTTTTACCAATACCTGTCGGCGCCTCAATGATCAAATTTTTAGTGTTTTCATGACTGTAGTTATTGAAAATTTGATTCATCATTTTGGCTTGCGGATCTCGCCAACTAATTTTGGAACCCCATAATTTCTGCTTGGCCGCCTTTGACTTTGGGTAAGCTTGTGGCTGGCCCAAATCAACTGACTTGATGGGTGTGGCTTCATGAAGCACTAACCGATCACGGACATATTCACCAGCCGGTAATTTACTGGGATGATGACGTGCCTCTTCTAACGCAACGTTGAAAACTGCTGTCGTGTCCTGTGGTAATGATAGGTTTAAGTTAGTCAATTGCCGCAGTGTATTAATCGGCAGCTGATGAAGTTTATCCAATAATTTAATTAATAAAACAGCCGTTGCATCTGCATCTGAGTCGGCTGTGTGTGGCTGGTCGTGCTCAATGTGAAAATGAGCGCTCAAATCCCGCAAACGGAAACTGGGCAGCGTTGGAAATAAAATTTGGGTCAGCGTCACCGTATCAATTGCCTCGATTTGAAGTGCCGGATACCCCACTCTGGCAAATTCGGCATTTAAAAAAGGAAAATCAAAGTTCACGTTGTGCGCAACAAAGACCGTGCCCTGGAGCATAGCATAAAACGACGCCGCAATATCATCAAAAAAAGGAGCGTTAGCAACGTCACGATTCGTAATGCTGGTTAAATGTGTAATGGCGCTTGGAATTGATTTTCCCGGATTAATTTTCGTACTATATTGATTGACGACCTTACCGTGTTTAACAAACGCGCAGCCAATCTGGATGACCCGATCGCCATCTTTTACGCTGGTGCCAGTCGTTTCAATATCAACGACGGCGTAAGTTGTGTCTTTATCCATTAAGTCTGAATACCTTTCTACTAAATAATGACAACACCGGTTTTACATCTTATTCTCCGCGTTCCCAATGTTGAAATTATGATCCTTGTTTCATTCTACTCTGTTTGTTGCAGTAGGCAAAGACCCGCTAAGCATGATAAAGCATTTGTGTCTGTGGTATGATGATGGTCGTAAAATATGCCGAAGGAGTGACGTCATCATGCGTGTTGCAACAGGTAGCGCTCATGCAAAGATTATTTTAATTGGTGAACATAGTGTTGTTCATCACCAACCAGCGATAGCTGTTCCCTTACTCAACGTTGCCGTAACCGCTACATTAAGTGAGACAACGCGCGGTCAACGTCTAGTAAGTAGCTACTTCACCGGAGCACTGGTCGACTTACCAGGTGAATTTGAGGGATTACGCGTCTTACTGCAACGCTTGTTGCGTCGGTTTAACGCCTTATCTTTAAACTTTGATTTGAAAATTGATAGTGCCATTCCGGAAGAACGTGGTATGGGCTCTTCAGCGGCGGTTGCGACCGCCGTTACGCGCGCCGTTTATGCTTTTTTTGAAACCGCGCTGGATCCACAGCTATTATTAGACACGGTTAACATTGAGGAAGTTATCACGCACGGCTCACCATCTGGCATTGATGCAGCAACGGTTAGTTCTACACAACCAGTGTGGTTAGTCAAAGGTAATCCGCTCAAGCATTTTCCGATTCACATGAACGCCTTTTTAGTTGTTGGTGACACAGGTGTGACGGGTCAAACCAGCATGGCGGTTAATTCGGTCAGCGAACTGCTGAAAGATGATGAACAGCCTGGTGTCGGCCAACATTTGATCAATCATCTCGGCACTCTAACCGCTGCGGCGGCTAAGTATCTCCAACACGATCAAGTTCGTCTGTTAGGACAAACATTGACATCTGCTCAGCAGGACTTAACCGATCTTGGCGTCAATCACCCTGTTCTACAGCGTCTAATTAATGCCGCAAATGATGCAGGCGCATTGGGTGCCAAACTAACGGGTGGTGGCCTGGGGGGATGCATGTTTGCACTGACTCAAACCGCCGAGCAAGCCGCTAAAGTGGCCAATGCCTTGAAACAGCATGGGGCTGTGGCAACTTGGATCGAACCATTGACACAACGATAGCCTGACCACGAAGATCAGAATAAAGCACGAAAGATGGGACATTAGCAATATGACAATTTCGCAGACGCCTGTAATTGCAAAGGCGCATACAAACATTGCGTTAGTTAAATACTGGGGTAAAGCAGATGAACACCTTATTTTACCCACCAATGATTCAATCTCCATGACGCTAGACCATTTTTACACCACAACCAGCGTTCAGTTTGACGCACAATTGGCGGCTGATGACATCATTTTAGACGGAATCAAGTTGCCGACAGATGGTCAACAACGAATTCGTCAATTCATGGATCTAGTGCGCCAACGTGCTAACACTAGCCTGTTTGCTCATATTGAAACGAGTAACCATGTGCCAACCACAGCTGGCCTAGCTTCATCTGCATCCGGTTTTGCAGCATTGGCTGGGGCCGCTGCTAAAGCTGCCGGTCTCAATTTATCCCGACGTGAACTGTCTCAGCTTGCAAGACGAGGCTCCGGCTCTGCTACCCGTTCGATCTTTGGTGGTTTCGTTCAATGGCACGCTGGTCATGACGATGAAAGCTCGTTTGCTGAGCCGTTGGATGAAAAAGTTAACTGGCCAATTCGAATGATTGCCATTGTTGTCTCACAAGATGAGAAAAAAATTGGCAGCCGTCACGGCATGAAACAGTCACAAACATCACCGTTCTTTAATGACTGGGTTCAGCAAGCAAATGCGGACATCGAGCCAATGAAGGTCGCATTACTTAAAAAAGATATAAACCGTGTTGGTTCAATCGCGGAACACAATGCAATGTGCATGCACGCAACGACTCTTAGTGCCACACCGCCTTTCACATACTTTAATGGCGATACCATTAAGGCAATGCAATTAATTAACGACTTGCGCTCAATAGGTCTGAACTGCTATTATACGATGGACGCAGGTCCGAACGTCAAAGTTATCTGCCTAGCAGATGAAGTTGACGCCATTCTGGACCATCTACGGCCAGCATTTGGTAACGACCAATTGGTTGTTGCAAAGCCAGGCCCAGGCTTGACCTATTTATAAAATTTTGAAATGAGTAATGTTTGCGCTATTCAACATGAATAACGCACACATTTTTTGTCTTGAAAGGACATGATTAATTGATTAGCGTGAAAGCGCCCGGCAAATTATATATTGCCGGCGAATATGCGGTTGTTGAAGCGGGGTTCCCTGCCATTATTGTGGCATTAAACCAGTTTGTAACTGTCACAATTGAGGAAAGTAAAAACTTCGGCACAATCGAGTCTGAACAATACAAAGAAACTTCAGTGAACTGGCGGCGGGCTGGCGATGAACTTGTGTTTGACAATCGGGATAATCCCTTTCATTACTTGCTCTCCGCTATTCGTCTGACTGAAAGTTACGCACGCGCATGCGGACGTGAACTGAAATTCTATCACCTGTCAGTAAATTCACAGTTGGATAGCAAGGATGGCAAAAAGTTTGGTTTAGGCTCTTCCGCTGCTGTTACGGTAGGCACAGTCAAAGCACTCTGCAAGTTTTATCAACTGCCGATCACTAAGGACACGCTATTTAAATTAGCGGCTATTGCCCATTTGGATGTTCAAGGTAACGGTTCCCTAGGGGATATCGCAGCATCTGTTTACGGTGGCTGGATTGCTTACCATTCATTCGACCATCAGTGGCTAACAGCCAAACGTGATGATCTACCGCTAATTGATTTGCTAGCCCTTGACTGGCCTGGACTGTCTGTTGAACTTTTGACGCCGCCAGCAGACTTAAGGTTGTTAATCGGCTGGACTGGTTCTCCCGCATCAACGTCTCACTTAGTTGATAAGGTCACTTGGGCTAAAAGTATGGACCAACTCGAATACCGAACATTCTTGCAATCAAGCCGTGATTGTTTAAACCGGATGATTCAAGGATTTCGAGATGGTGCGATCGATATCATCCAGCGTGAGCTTCGCTTAAATCGCAAACTGTTGCAGCATTTAAGTGCATTCAGTCATGTCCCGATCGAAACAGTCGCTTTAAATAGCTTATGTGCGATTGCTGAAGATCACGGTGGCGCAGCTAAGACTTCTGGTGCTGGTGGTGGTGATTGCGGTATTGTTTTGATTGATCGGCACGAGGCCGTTGATACACTGTTGCAGGATTGGGAAACTCAGGGCATCACTACCCTGCCATTGAGTGTTCATAATGTCATGGATTTAGTTTAACCACTCTAAAATAAAAGTGAGCGCCATATGCAAACTAAAAACCGTAGAACCCGATTATCGGTTCTACGGTTTTATTTCTCAAATCTTTGTGATTGATTAAAATAACAGAATTCGCTGAGGATAAAATTTAGGAGGCCAT
Organism: Furfurilactobacillus milii; assembly: GCF_009863985.1. GTDB lineage: Bacteria > Bacillota > Bacilli > Lactobacillales > Lactobacillaceae > Furfurilactobacillus > Furfurilactobacillus milii_A. Next base: position 274,938 of record NZ_WEZT01000005.1, read on the forward strand.
CCATGAGCAAGTTAACTGAATCCGCCCACGCACATCGTAAGGATGAGCATCTCGCTATTGCTTTAAAACAATACCAAGAAAAAAGCGACGCCGGTTTTGACGATATTCAAATCATTCATCAAAGCTTGCCAGAAATTGCAGTTGATAACGTTGACTTGTCAACTCACTTTGCTGGATTGACCTTATCGACACCGTTTTACATCGAGGCAATGACTGGCGGCTCTGAGAGAACCGGTCACATCAATGCTAAACTCGCTGAAATTGCGGCAGCAACCGGCTTGGCAATGGCCGTTGGCTCGCAAAGTATTGCTTTAAAGGAACCTGCAGCAGCGTCAACCTTCACCATTGTCCGAAAGGTAAATCCGCACGGCCAAATCTTCGCAAACATTGGTGCTGGTCACTCACTTGACGATGCACAGCGATTAGTCGACATGGTTGCTGCCGATGCATTGGAATTACACATCAACAGTGCGCAAGAACTAATTATGCCTGAAGGTGATCGGGATTTGCGCTGGCGCGACCACATTACCGAAATTATTAACGGCTTGTCCGTCCCTGTTATTGTTAAAGAAGTTGGTTTCGGCATGAGCCAGGAAACCATTAACACTTTAAAGCAGATGGGCGTTCAATACGTTAATGTCAGTGGCCGTGGTGGTACTAACTTTGCTCGGATTGAAAATGAGCGCCGCCATCATCAAGAACTGGGCTATTTATCTAACTGGGGACAAACGACCGTTCAATCTCTTCTGGAAGCACAAGCAGTATCTGATATGCAGATTGCTGCTTCAGGCGGCGTGAGAACCCCACTGGAAGTTTTAAAAGCGTTAATCCTAGGGGCAAACGCCGTTGGTGTAGCTGGCCACTTTCTGTGTGTTCTCATGACCCATGATGAAGAGACCCTGCATACGTACATTAAGGATTGGCAAAGTGATTTACGCTTGCTGTACGCGTTAACGGGATCACGTACAACAGCCGACTTACGAACTGTAAAAACAGTTTTATCTCCCGCCCTAATGAATTATTGTCAGCAACGAAACTTAAAACACCAATAGCAAAGACGAGTCGTATAAAAAATGTTCAGTCCGTTTGAGACTGAACATTTTTTATTAGCTGTTGAATTGATTTAACACTAAACCTGTTAATTAATCAGTTTTCACTAGAAAACGTAGTCCTTTAGGGTAACCGTTCTTAAGTGTCTGACCGACCACCTTGCCGAAACCAATACCGTTGCCGTTGATGGTCGCCAGTGTCCATCCGTTTTCAGTTGGTTCTTCTAATGTCACGGTGTCACCGTGAACAAACTGTGCCCATTGAGCTTGAGTCAAAGCCACTGTTGGCCGATACTGATCCGGATGCGTGGCAAGTGCTAACGCAAACGCTGGCTCAAACCGGTTCTTTTTTAACGTGCCCAGATGAAGACCAGGCCGCAACACCTTCAGTTTACCGAGATCTGGCGTTAACGCAGGAACAGCGTACAATTGAGCCCCAAATACGGTCAACGATTGCCCCGCCGTAATTGGTTGAGTAAAGTGTTGCTGCTCAAATGCCTGCCACAGCTTGACCTCGTTTGCGTCAGGCTTTGGCAATCTCGCCGGTTTATGGGTGACATTTGTCTCACTCGAATGACGCATCAATTTAGCAATAAAGTGGCCTTCGCCATCCATATGATGGGGGAACAACCGGCCAGCTTTACTAAGTTCAGAATTATTATTGGCCCATTGCGGCCGAGCCGCTTCCAAACCAGGTAATTTCGGCAATGAAACCAGTTCAAAATCCGGGAATGACTTCAATACCCACGCCATCATTTGCTCATCTTCCTCTGGTGCGAACGTGCACGTCGAATAGATGAGTTGGCCTCCTGGTCGTACCATCTTGACAGCTTCAGTCAAAATTTCTCGCTGACGCGTAGCACACTCAAGCGGATAGTCAGGCGTCCAGTACTGAACTGCGTCTGGATCTTTACGAAACATGCCTTCTCCAGAACACGGTGCATCCACCACGACCTTATCAAAAAAGTTGGCTAACTGTTTTGAAAGATGAGCAGGCGTTTCGTTCAAAACAACTGCATTGGCAACACCAAAGCGTTCCATGTTTTCTGCTAACACGGCTGCACGTTTGGCAAAAATTTCATTTGTCATTAATAACCCTTGCTGTTGTAATCCGGCAGCAATTTGAGTTGATTTGCCACCTGGTGCTGCACACAGGTCAAGAATCCGTTCTCCCGGCTGGGCATCCACCACTGCCCCAACATAAGTTGCAGAAGGTTCTTGGTTATAAACCACTCCCGTCGTATGTGCAGGCGTATGACCACTAACATGACCGTAATAGCCTGTGGGAATCCCTGTAGGATCGCTTAATGAAACGTTTTCTGGAACCGCGTTAGCCTTTAGCGGATTGACACGAAAACCTTGGTGGATTGGCTGATCGAAGCTGGCTAAAAAGTCCTTGGCCTCGCTTTCATCCATTAATGTTGAATATTTCTCGGCAAAACCCGCCGGTAACTCCATTTTGTTCCCTCCATAACCGTTTTAAAACACTCGCATCAGTTTACACCGAAATCTTTAGTACGTCACGTCATCGCCATGAATCACAGGCTTACAGATGAGTTTCTTAGCAAACTTGCAGAACCCAAATGAATAAGGTAAATTAGAACGAAGATATTTTTGGACGAAAAAATCGTCTAAGGGAGATGAATTCGTGAACCGCAAGCTTATTGCCATCGATCTGGATGGTACAACCTTAAATAACCAATCTGCCATTTCACCGTTTACAAAACAGGTTTTACAAACAGCTGTTGCTAGTGGTCACATTGTTAGTATCGTCACTGGCCGGCCTTATCGTATCTCACGTCAATATTATGATGAACTCGGCTTGCATAGTGCAATGATCAATTTTAATGGCTCACTTGGGCATTTACCGCACCATCAATGGCAGCATGAGTACCAATACACCATTGATCGCGACATTGCATTAGATCTTCTGGCACATCAATCATCGCTTGGAATTGAGACGATTGCTGCCGGAAACAAAACAAATGTATGGGCCAATCATGCGAGTGATGGCACAATTGACTTTTTCCCAACCATTCTGCAACCACAACAAATTCTCAATGCACAAAACTTAACGACTGATCCAACTGCGCTCACCCTTTACTTCAGTGAACAACACCGTGACCAACTGATTCACAATATCACTGCCAGGTATGGCGATAACATTGATATGAATGTTTGGGGCGGTCGTTGGCCCGTATTAGAGGTCGCCCACAAAGGAGTTGAAAAAGCCACAGGTCTCGAGTTTTTAGCCCAGACCTATCACATTGACCGCAATGACATTATTGCATTTGGCGATGAAGGCAATGATCACGCAATGATTAGTTATGCCGGTTGGGGTGTTGCCATGGCTAACGGCATCGACGATCTTAAAGCTATCGCTCAGGATGTGACACCTTTAGACAACGATCATGACGGTTTGGCTCACTACCTACTCGATTATCTCAATCTGCCAGTTGCCCTCGCGAAAGCTGAATAATTGCTTTTTGTTCTGCCTGCGAGCATGATGATGGTAATCATTTTTTACCTCAAAGGAGGTCTTGCTGATGACTGAAGAACATGTTCTTTTCAATCCTGGTGATGCGATTGCCAATGCGCATGATTATAACGCGGTATATCAAAGCGCACAGATATACAAGCATAAACACCCGCACGCCCTGTTTATTGTCTCAGAGACGGATGGTAAACCATACGTCCTGTTTGATAAAGTTGATCAAACAGATGATCCTAAGGATGGCAAACGTTACCGCGTTATTAAAAAAATGTAGGTTCCATTCAATACTAGCAATTAAATCACAATATAAAAAAAGATGTTTCCACAAAAGGAAGCATCTTTTTTTGATTTTTTAAATAAGAAAATCAGTAGTTGCATTATACACTTAAAGCAAATGTATAATGCACTATCCTGCCAGAATAAGACATGTAGTCGCAATCACGTTGCACTGCTACCCATTCTTTGTAACAGGTATACGGCTACAACCACCAGGATGGAACCAATCACTTCCATCACACTGATCTGCAGATGAAAGAAAATGATGCTCAGGATAAAAGTAACAACTGGCTGCAGCGCATCAACAATGCTAATTACCGCTGAAGGCGCAAAGTTTAAACTGTACAGCAATGAGGAGAACGCGAAGATGGTGCCAACAAGAATAACAGCACTAATAGATAATACCAGCTTACCAGTAATGACCGGCGTGTGACTCCAAAATGGATGCCATAAGTTAAATAGCACACCGCTGATAAACATCCCCCAGCCAAGGACTACAAATGGTGAATGTTTGGCAACGATTTCCCTTGGTAACACCACATAACATGCCGCCGTGACACCTGCTAACACGCCCCAAATAATTGAGTTCATCGGTACCGCCAGAGAATGGATATTGCCCTTTGTGATTGCTAAGAAAACACCTACTAATGCAATGCCAAACGCAATTAAGTCAGTTCTTAACGGCCGTTCATGTTTGAAGACTAAGGCCCCTAGCACAATAAACAGCGGACTTAAGTATTGCAAGATAGTGGCCGAAGCTGCATTACCAGTTTTAATACTCATGTAAAAGGTAAATAAGTTTGCCATTAGCCCAATCAGTGCATAGGCGAACAGCCAACCGATCAAGCGCCACGATTTAAACAGGTCAAAAATGTGACGACCTTCGCGAAACCAACTAATTAAGAGCAAAATAACGCCGGCACCAAGCGTCCGCACCGATAAAAACCAGGTTGCTGGGATATTCTGTGTTTGAGAAATAAACTGCAAGATCGTGCCTGAAATCCCCCACATTGTGGAAGCAAAGGCTGCCCACAGAATACCCTTTGTGTAATTTTGAGTTTTCATGAATCAATCCTCTAACCTAATGTATATTTTTAACCGCCATCATTAACTTGATTGAACTCAATAAAATCCGTACTCCATTTTGCCCGTTTTTGGTAGTTTCAATCAAGGATGGATACTTCACAGTAAACTTTTTCTCGTCATTCTTGCCGTGTTAATACGTTTTAATAATTTACTGTTTTTACTATAGTTCAGCTTTCTTTTTATGAGAAAACGATTAGTGTTCAAACGCTTGGGCGGCTTTAATGGCGACCTGCCAGCCATGATAAAGTTGATTACGTTTACCTTCCGCCATTTGTGGTTCGAACTGGTCGCCTGTCATATACAACCGACGTAACTCTTCTTGATCTTCCCAAAAGCCAATCGCTAGTCCAGCTAGGAAAGCTGCTCCAAGCGCTGTCGTTTCGTTAATCTTGGCACGTTTGATGGTTGTATTTAGAATGTCAGCTTGAAATTGCATCAAATAGTCATTCTTGGATGCACCACCATCCACATGCAATGTGTCAATTTTCAAACCGGTGTCACCAGCCATTGTATCGACCACGTCGCGAGTTTGGTACGCAATTGCCTGCAATGTTGCCCGCACAAATTGTTCACGGGTTGTTCCACGTGTGAGTCCAAACACAGCGCCACGCAGTTCTTGATCCCAGTATGGCGCACCTAACCCTGTAAACGCCGGTACCACGTAAATATGATCATCTGGATCCGCCGCCATGGCCATTGCTTCAGAATCCCCAGCGTCTTGAACCAGCTTCATTCCGTCTCGCAACCACTGAACCGCCGAACCAGCAACGAATATTGATCCTTCAAGGGCATAAGTTACTTCACCATTTAAACCATAGGCAATGGTCGTTAGTAACCCCTTAGTTGATAATGTGGGTTGTTGACCAATGTTCATAACAATAAAGGCACCAGTGCCATAAGTATTTTTGACGTTGCCTTTGTCAAAAGCTGTTTGACCAAAGAGTGCCGCTTGCTGATCGCCTGCGATACCACAAATCGGCACCGACACACCTGACATGGTGTAATTTGCCGTATAGCCGTATATTTCGGACGAGCTTCGCACTTCAGGTAATAACTCAGCTGGAATATCAAAAGCCTTTAACAAATCGGCATCCCACTTCAAATCATGAATGTTGAACAGCATTGTCCGACTGGCGTTTGTATAGTCTGTCGCATGAACCTTACCACCAGTCAGCTTCCATAACAGCCATGTGTCGATGGTGCCAAACAGTAGGTCACCAGCTTCTGCGCGTTCACGACAACCTGGCACATTATCCAATAACCACTTGATTTTAGAAGCAGAAAAATAAGCATCTACCACAAGCCCCGTCTTTTGACGAATTGTCTCAGTCAACCCGGCCTGTTGCCATTGTTCTGTAATGCTGGTCGTCTGTTTTGACTGCCAAACGATGGCGTGATAAACGGGCTTTCCCGTTTTGCGGTCCCAAATAATGGTTGTTTCACGCTGGTTGGTAATCCCAATTCCACGGATTTTGTATGGAGCAAGGTGCGCCTGAATCAAGGCATCTGCCATCACTGATTGAACACTACTCCAGATTTCCTCGGGATCGTGTTCCACCCATCCCGGTTGCGGAAAGTATTGCGGAAACTCTTTCTGAGCTTTTCCTACAATCTGTCCTTGATGATTGAAAATCATGGCCCGACTACTAGTCGTTCCCTGGTCAATCGCCATCATGTACTGCTCGTCGTTCATGTCGCAACTCCATTCATTGACAAGATTCGAATTTTTGAACACGTTCCACCAAACAAAGATAAGTTTAGCAAACTTTTAGGCATCTGTTACCCCTGTTTTGACGATTGCCTCAATTCTGCCTGCTTATCTTCATCAAAAAAGTTGCCTGCAATATCAACCGTTGCAACCAGGTTCATAAAACTGTCTGGATCTGTTTCCTTAACGGTCGTTCGCAAATCGTACAATTCATAACGTGAAATGACGATCATTAATGTTGAATTGTCACGATTCGAAAAGGCGCCACGCGAGGGTAAAACAGTGACACCGCGAAAAAGGTGTTCTCGCAACGCCGCGATTAATTCATCCGGCCGGTTCGTCACAATAAGAGCAGTCATCTTCTGATGACGTGTGTGAATTGTATCGACCATTCGTGAGGTTGCGTAGATAGTGATAATCGTAAATAGCGCATTTTCCCAACCGATGAAGAAACCGGCAACAGCAATGATTCCGGAATTGAGCATCATCGTCAGTGTCCCTATTGAGCGGCCAGTCGTTTTTTGCAAAACCATGGCAATGATGTCCATGCCGCCGGTTGAAAATCCAAACCGAAATGGAAAACCAATGCCAATACCAGTCAAAATACCGCCAAACAATGCGTTTAGCAATGCATTATGAGACACACTCACCTCAGGAACTACAATTGCCAGCACGGATGTCACAATGGCGTTAGCAAAGCTCCAAGCCGTAAAACGTGGCCCAATTTTGCGCCATCCCATGATGCCAATCGGGAGGTTAAAAGCTAGAATAAACCAACCAGTTGAAATATCTGCACCAGTAAATTTAAGTCCCCAGTGCAATAACTGTGCAATCCCATTGAGTCCGCCAGCAAAAATGTTACTGGGGATCAGAAAAACATTCAACGCAACGGCACAGCATACGGCCGAAAATAATAAAATTACAATTTTGATAAACGGGTTTTCATCATTCCATCGTGTCATTTAGGGGATCCTTTCTTTTTGCTCTCAATGACCATAATTAAACCACAATCTTGACGTTTATGACCACAAGTTGAAACCAATTTGGCGGCTATCCTCACAAAAATGTCATTCTTACAAACGTTTGATGAGAAAATGCGATGAAACCGCTTAAAATCGGTCACCTTTTCGCACCTGTTTTCTCTTTTCTGCTACAATTTATTCATTGTGTTTTTGTAATTTTATTCATAATGTTTCAGATTGATTGAAAGAGAGGCATCCTTGATGCAAATAGATGACACCAGAAGACCATCGGCATGTACAAGTATTTTAATTGGTCGTTCCGCCTCAACGGACGGTTCCGTGATGATCGGCCGTAATGAGGACAGCAAAGCTTCCTGGCCAAAGCACTTTGTCGTTCACCCAGCTCAAACCTTTAGTGAGACGCAACAGTTTAAGTCAAAGGATAATGGTTTTACGATGCCACTGCCGAAGACGGCAATGCGTTATACCGCGACTCCTGAATGGACGACAAAGTATGGTCTTTTTGAGGAAGATGGTATTAATGAAGCAAATGTGGCCATGTCTGCGACGGAAAGTGCTTATTCTAACGCTCTCGTTCTGGCAGCTGACCCCTTAGTTGCTGATGGCATTCAGGAAGAGGCAATGGTTACCGTGGTGCTTCCATACGTTACCTCGGCTAGAGAAGGCGTTCAACGACTGGGTAAATTAGTTGAAACTTATGGAACAGCAGAGACAAATGGTATTTTGTTCGCGGATTTACACGAAGCTTGGTATTTAGAGACTGGTGCCGGCCATCAATGGGTAGCACAGCGTATTCCAGATGATGGCTATGCAGTCGTTGCCAATCAGTTGGCCATTCAGCAAATCGATTTTACCGATCATGATAACTTTATGTTTGCTGATGGGATTGAGGACTTTGTCCAGCAGCATCACCTCAATCCTGATGCTAACGGTTTTAATTTTCGCCATATTTTTGGCACAACGGGTGTGAGTGATGAAATGTACAACACGCCGCGCGTTTGGATCGGTCAAAAAATGTTTAATCCAGAAATTGATCAGTCACCAACCGATGAAGAATTGCCTTTTATTCGTTACGCTAGCAAACGTCTTTCGGTTAACGACGCAGAAGCTTTTCTCAGTAATCATTACGAAGGCACCGAATACGATCCAGTTGGCCGCGAAGCAACGCACAAACACGCCTTTCGTCCGATTAGCTTAGCCAAAACACAAGAATCCCATGTCCTCCAGCTTCGGCCAAATGTGCCTGCAGTCATGGCTGGCGTTCAGTGGTTGGCGATGGGCGTTGCGGCTCAAAGTAATTATGTTCCCTTTTACACGGCCATCAACAGCACACCATTAGCCTATCAACGTGGACAAGGCAAGTACGCCGCCAACAGTGCTTACTGGACGTTTAAGTTGGCTAGCGTGCTATTTGACGCTCATTATCGTCACTTTGAAACGCCTTATCATCAAGCTCAGCTTAAATTACAAGCAGATCTCGGCGCACACCTCTGCGAAAGCGATGCTAAAGCCCTCAAATTAAGCGGTGACGTATTGATTCAGTATCTGACTGATAGCAACGCCGAATGCGCCAAACAAGCTTTAGACACGTATACAAGCCTAATCAGCGATCTTATCACTAACAGCACTGATTTTTCGCCTCTAAACTTTAACACAGACGAAAATCTATAAAATATTACATTCACACCAGTACGGGCGATTTTTCACTGGCAATGATATTGAGGAAGTAAATACAAATGGAAAAGAAAAAGACCCTGTCACTTGGGGCATTAGTCTTAATGATTTTCACCACTATTTTTGGTTTTGGGAACACTCCGGCAGCCTTTGAACAAATGGGCTACGGCGCAATCTTCTGGTATTTACTGGGCGCGCTGTTATTCTTTCTGCCCAGTGGTTTAATGTTCGCTGAATACGGTTCCTCGTTGAAGGAATCAAAGGGTGGCATTTATTCATGGTTGGATGCGTCCATCAGTGAAAAATGGTCCTTCATTGCAACCTTCATTTGGCTATCAGCATGGATCATCTGGCAAGTTATGATTTCGCAAAAAGTTTGGATCACTCTTTCAACCATCATTAGCGGTCACGACACCACGAACAATTGGCATTTTCTAGGCTTGAACTCAACGCTAACAGTTGGCCTCCTTGCCTGTCTGTGGATCATTGCCATTACTTGGGCAGCTTCACGTGGAATGTCCTTCATCGCTAAGGTTTCATCGGTTGGTGGCATTGCCATTATGGCGCTTAACGTGATTTTAGTGCTTGCTAGCCTCATCATTTTAATCGCTAATCATTTTACACTGGCCCAGCCAGTTAACCATTTATCCGACTTTGCCACTTCACCAAATCCACAATTCCAATCGCCCATTGCGATGATTAGCTTTGTCATTTATGCCATCTTTGCTTACGGTGGTTTGGAATCCATTGGTGGGGTCACTGACTCACTGGACAAACCTGAAAAAACATTTCCCCGGGGCATCTTGATTGGCACCATTGTTATTGGGATTAGCTACTCGCTTACCATCTTTTTATGGGGAATTTCAACCAACTGGAGTATGGTGATTGCCCACGGGAACGTTAATTTGGGTAACATTACTTATGTCTTAATGGAGAACCTAGGGGATATTCTTGGCCTCTCAATCGGTCTATCAGCTTCTAGTGCTCATATTTTGGGCGAGGTATTTTCACGTTTTGCCGGAATTAGTATGTTCTTAGCTTATTTAGGCTCTTTCTTCGTCCTGATATACTCACCTCTAAAATCCTTTATTTTAGGTTCACCCAAAGAACTTTGGCCTAAGAAAATGACCCGTTTGAACAAGCATGATATGCCAGAATTTGCGATGTGGATGCAAGCTACTGCAGTTGTCATCTTTATCGCAGGGATTTCATTAGTATCTGTGCTCACCCACAAAGATGCTAAATTCTTCTACAATGTGCTGACGTCAATGAGTAATGTGTCAACAACCTTGCCTTACCTCTTCTTGGTAGGTGCCTTTCCCTATTTCAAGAGAGAAGACCGTTCACGACCGTTTGTCGCTTACCATTCACATCGCTGGATGATGTTCGTTGTTACTGTTGTGATGGTAACGTTAAGCATCGGAATTGGTTTCTCCATTCTGCAACCATTTTTGGAAAAGGACTGGGTGACTGCCATTGCGACTGTTGCCGGTCCACTGATTTTTGGATGTATTGCCTGGGCTTTTTATGCAAACCGGGAACATCACACCACCGACTAAACATTTTTAGTCAATAAATAAAAACCACCATCATTGCCATTGGTATTGTCCTTTTCGACGTGCTAACGGTAATGCTGGTGGTTTTTAGTATTTTTGAAAAGCAATAATTAAGCCAGCAAAAAACGCCACCTGTCCGAAGACAAATGACGTTTGGCTCAAATCGCAAATCTTAACGACGTGCTTCCTTGATCCGGGCTGCCTTACCATGCAATGCACGTAAGTAGTAAAGCTTACTACGACGAACACGGCCATGGCGAGTTACTTCAACGTGGTCAACTCGTGGTGAGTTAACTGGGAATGTCCGTTCCACACCAATCCCGTTACTGATCTTACGAACAGTGTACGTTGCGGAAATACCAGCACCGCGGCGCTTAACAACAACACCTTCGAATAACTGGATACGTTCACGAGTACCTTCAACAATTCGTGCGAATACACGAACAGTGTCGCCGGCACGGAAATCTGGCATGTCATCGCGAAGTTGCCCTGCGGTGATCTTTTCAATTAATTGGTTCTGTCTCATAATGTGAGAACTTCCTTTCACTCAAAATTCATAAACGGGCATCCCGCCAGCGGAATATTGGTAGTATTGGGCTCAAAGCCACAAATTAGATTACCATAGAACAAGCGCATTTGTAAAGGCATTTTCCTTTACAGAATTAATGAATGATGCGGACCACGTAATGCCGCAAACTTATCAAGCGCGCTTAGCCCCGCGTTTCTTCATCTATGACATCAGCTAATAAACGACGTTGTGAAACCGTCAATTCGGCATTATCAAGCAGGTCTGGTCGCCGTTGATAGGTCCTTCTCAAGGACTCTGTTTCACGCCACTGATCAATCAATTGATGATTACCGTTTGTCAGCACCTCAGGCACTTTCATGCCTCTAAAATCTGCCGGACGTGTGTACTGCGGATACTCCAGCAAACCGTTACTAAATGAATCTCCGGGGGCTGAATCCGTATTTCCCAACACGTCAGGAATCAATCGAACCGTTGCATCAATCATGACCATAGCGCCAAGCTCCCCACCGGTTAGCACGTAATCGCCTAGGGATACTTCATCGGTGACTAAATGACGAATCCGTTCGTCATAACCTTCATAATGGCCACAAATAAATGTCAAATGTGACTCTTTAGAAAAGTCTTCCGCAACATGCTCGGTAAAAGGAACGCCAGCCGGGTCGAGTAAAATCACGCGCCCTCGATCACCCGCTTCTTGTTCAACATGATCCATGGCATCAAAAATCGGCTGCGGCATTAACAGCATACCAGCGCCACCACCATAAGGCGTATCATCGACATGATGATGTTTATCCGTCGTAAACTGACGAAAATCAGTCACGTTGATATCTAGAATTCCTTTATCAACAGCCTTACCAACGATGGACTCAGTTAATGGCCCACTAAACATGTCCGGAAAGAGACTTAAAATATCAATTCTCATCGCTGTCCAACCCCGCCATCATTTCGATATGAACGACACCATTAGCGATGTCGACATCTTTAACAACTTGATCAATCACCGGCAATAACAAGTCAGACTTACCTTGTCGCTTAACCACCCAGACATCATTTGCACCAGGTGCCATAATTTCAGAAATCGTGCCAAGGTCTTGTTGATGTTCGTCAATAACATGAAGCCCAATAATTTCCCGGTAATAATATTGACCTTCAGGCAATTTTTGCTGCTGATCTTCCGTAACATACAGATCAGCGCCCTTATATTTTTCAACCAAATTAATATCGTTCATTCCTGTAAAAGTAATGAGGATAAAACTTTTGTGGGGTCTTGAGGAGGCGATGGTTAATTTTTCTTGGTGCGCGCCCGGCGTTTGTGCCGTGACGTAAACCTGACTGCCAACCTTAAAACGTGACTTTGGAAAATCAGTACTGGAGATAACCCGAAGTTCTCCCTTCAGACCTTGTGTATTTACAATTTTACCAATGGTGTAAAATGCCATTCCAATCTCCTTAACATTTAACGTGCAACAGCAAACACTCTATAACTAAATATAAGTGCTGTTCTCACAGCTAACTAATAAATATTATAAAAAAAGGACCGAGAAATAATCATTCTCAGGTCCCTTATTTATTCTCGTCAACAATAATCAAACGAACCTTTTGTTGGTCAACCGTCCGAATGCTGTACACCAATGTGCGAATTGCTTGCGCAACCTGACCATGACGGCCAATAACTTCACCAATATCATCGGGCGCAACCGTTAATGAATAATTCATAAAACGGTCCCCTTGTTCCGCCTGTACAGAAACTGCATCAGGATGTGAAACAAGTGGTTGGACCAACGTTTGGATTAGTGAAGCAACTGCATCGACTGATAAACGATTATTTTGATTCGTACTCATGAATTGTCGCCTCGAATTTACTTCTTAGTGAACTTAGCTTCGTGGTACTGCTTCATGATACCTTCACGTGAGAAGATGTTTTTAACAGTGTCAGAAGGTTGCGCACCATTGTTTAACCACTTCATTGCTAATTCAGCATCTAATTTAACTTCTGCTGGGTTAACCAAAGTGTTGAAAGTACCAATTTGTTCGATGAAACGGCCATCACGTGGTGAACGTGAGTCAGCAACAACGATACGGTAGAATGGGCGCTTCTTAGAACCCATACGTTTTAAACGAATTTTTACAGACATGAGATTTCCTCCCTCAATTTCTTAACGTGTACTAGTTTATCTAAACTCACCTAGGGTGTCAAGAGGTTTTTCTTTACAGTTGAAATTATCCCACTCTGACGCAGATTTTCAACCCTCAACAATTCTGTAAAAAAAGTTAAGATACTTAAAGTCTGGTCAAGATTGGCTAAACTTAAACCTCATAATAAATGCGCTATGATACATTAACAGTACATTTAATTCGATAAAAACGATCCATTAAAAGGAGTTTCATATGCAAAATAATTTGGATCCGCGTATTAGCTTTCTTCATCCACAATTGCGGATTGTTAAAACGGATGCGATCAATCGTCCCACGAATGCACGGTTATTGCAAGCTGTAGGCGCGACAGCAATGGACAGTCGGGGCACAGACCTCACCGCGCATTTAAACGCCAATCTTGAAAATATTGATTTTTCAGTCGCAGGTCAGCATCAGGTACCCGTTGCCGTGATGGACGACCGGGGAAATGTCGGCCGTGCTGCCTTCACTTTGACCATTGTCAATACGGAAGCCGATCTTGACGGCCATTCCCCGATTGTTGTTGAATCCGCACCAGAGTCTGCTGCCGCGAGTCAAGTTGCTTCAGGTGCTACCCAGCCCAAAAGTAAACGTCGTCGTCCAAAACGGTTGATCATTGGAGGCGTCGCTGCACTTTTAGTACTGGTGCTCGTCATTTGGGGTGTTTCCGCTCACCAAAATGCAGCAAATCAGGCAGCCGAAGCTTCTTCTTCCAGTTTGGCCGCCAGTTCCTCTGCAGCGGCCGCTAGCAGCGCCGAGGCATCTTCTAAGGCTGCTGAATCATCTGCCGCTGCCTCATCGCAACAAGCATCCTTAACCTCTCAAAACAGCAGCTTATCTAACAAGGTTGGCAGTTTAAAATCGCAAGTCAAAGAAATGACTACCGTCGTTAAAAATACCCAACAAGCGGTTAATGACTACAAAGATAGTAACGATCGAGCACAATATGAGTCCACGATTTCCTCTCTTCAGCAACAAGTTTCAGATCTTCAGCAACAAGTGCAACAAGGAAATTCGAACGCTGTCGTTCGTGGTGCCATGTCATCTCAGCTAAATAAGCTTTCGACCACAGTCGGTGATTTAGAAAATAGTTCCAGCCCTTCTGATGCTAGCAGTACACTAAAAGATAGTGGCGTTAACGGCATCGTTAATAAAATGCAGGACTTGCTCAGCAGTTTTTAATAGCTTAATGAACGCATTATCAAAAAAGGTACCAGCCTCTGTCATCCCATTTAATTGGAAGTCAGAGGCTGATACCTTTTTTACGTTTAATGTGAAGCATCACGGGAAAGTGAAAATGGCTTAAATTGATACTGATAACCCTTAGGATACTGAGTTAGTCCCGTCAAACGAACACGATACTTGTGACCATTTACAATCTTTAAAGATGGCCGGTAAGTAATGATTGATGCAAACTGGCCAAAATGATTCGTACGATCAAGATTGACGTGAGATGCGTTAACCGTCCGTTTGGCAGTTAAGTCAGTGACCTGTACTTGGACCCTGCCTGTTGTCCCTTGTTCCATGGTGAAAGCACTCGACCAATAAACGGGGCGATTTTTAACGTCACTCGTTAAAAGCTCTTTCGGAAAAACACCGGTGGTCGGATAGTTGATTACGACAGCGCGATTGGGCGTGACGGCTCGTTGTGCCTGATCCGTAAAATAAATGTCACTGTAGGCAAACGTCGCGTTAGGACGGTGTGCGACGCCTATGCCAACGCTATGGATAACCGGAGACAACAACCACGCACGATGACCAGTATTGTTGCCCTCCACATTGAAATTGTCGCGAATGTAATTGCCCATAGTTGCGTCAAGACGCTCTGGCACGTTCATTTCACCAATATTACTATTAAGGGTGATTTGCTGACCTTCTTGCCACTGTTGCTGACTAACAATTCCCGGTCGTTCGATCCCCTTTAAACCATGTTGAAAGTTATTAGCGGCAGCCATGTCAGCCACTGCAGTTTGGGCTTGTTGATTAGTATTAAATTCGTAGTGAACAGTTGGCAATCCCTCAATTTGACGATAAAAATTCAGTGATGCCAATAATTGCGTCTGATACTGATTGGAAAGTTTGCCAGCCACCAAATGCTTTTTAAAAGACGGGCGTCGTGCGTAACTATTGTGATCGTCATACTCACGTTGACTAATTTTATGGTACATTTTACGCTGCTTATCGATTTGTCGCTGTTCAGCATTAGTATAAGTGGCAGCTGATACAGAAGGCGTATGAATTATTGATACTAATGTTAAAGCACACACACTCACGCCAATTGAAACTAACCATCGCTTTACCCATCTTTTTGACATTACCGTTTGCTCATTCCCGTCATTCAAAATAATGACCTTGAAAAATAAGTTAACCTGTTTAATCCCCTTAACTCATTTAAAAATGCCATCGTATTTCTATCATTTATTTTAGTATAACAACAAACTGTGAGCGAATCAGGTCCAATTGCTAATTCTTTCATTCATTGAAATGTTGTATGCTAAATGTAATTCATTTAGGGACGTGTTCACGTGCAAATTAATTACTTTAGGCAAATTACAAGTTTAATCCGAACAAGCCCGGAAACTTTCAATGGCAGTCTGTTGATGATGGATTTTTAATGGTCGTTGATTAATAAGCTCAAGTGCCGTTAATAAAGCAGCCTTGCTATGTCCACGAGGTCCAACCACTGTATCTATTTCAAAATCACCGATGCGGTTACGTTGGTTAATCACAATTGGTCGTTGTTCAATTGAACGCCCTAATGATTGATTATATTTAGAACGTTGGTCAAGGTTACGCCGTTGGCGTAGCCCATGTTCAGGTAGTTCACTCAAGGAGAATTCAATTTTCCCCTGATATAGCCAATTATAAATAGATTTAGTGGCTAGTTTAAGCTCATGCGCAATCACTTCCGGTGACCAGCTTAGACGTAAATGGTTTAGAATGGTTTGCTTTAATTTGGCATTCAGTTTAGTTTTTCGGCCACAATGCGCCCGTTTATATTCAGCGTTGGCCTGTGCTAATTCAGCTTGATAAGGTTGACAACGAGATAATTCATAAGAAATCGTAGACGGAGATCGTTTTAACCGCTCAGCCATTTGGATATTGGTCAGTCCTAGCTCACAAAAGGTTTCAATTTTAATTCGTTCAGAATAGGTTATACTAGACAAAAGATCAGCTCCTAAAAAATGGGTTTGTGGTAAACACCATTTTAAAGGAAGCTGATCTTTTTTGTCCGAACAGCGTTCGGATTAATTTTACAATTTACCTTATACCATTCGCCGCTTATCAGTTGGTAATAAAACCGATAATACAAAAATGCAACAGGTGGGGTTCGAACCCACGACCCTCGGTTTAGAAGACCGATGCTCTATCCAACTGAGCTACTGTTGCGAAACTTAACCTTATTAGTATAAAAAACGGAATCGACAGTGTCAATTTAAGTTTAGAAGATTATTCAATATAATTGCCAAGCAACAAGTTGGTATTGAACAAATTGTCTAAGCAATTAAAACCAAATTTAGTCATGTATAGTGCTGATCCAAAAATAAAGACGATCACCGAAGTGACCGCCTGGAATGATCCCAAACGGATAAGTTCGGGACTGGAACAGTGTATCACAGTTAAAACCGCAAAGAAAAGGACAAAATTCTTTTTTATATCTAGATTTCTTGAACTACACGTGCCGGCCACGAAATATAAGCTAAAAGATTACTATACTGCACAAATGTATTCGCTTGCAAGAATGTGTAATATAGTCCCTTTATCTGTTGACGAAGCGCTTTCATTTCTTATATAATAGGCTTTGTAAACATTTATCAGAGTGCTGTCTAATAAATTGAGCAACTTGGGGGTGCATCATGGTTAAACATTTGGACCCTCGGGTGATTAAAACGCGGTCAAGTTTAAAAACTGCCCTAATCAGTGTGATGCAACAATACAAAATTGAAAATATCAGTGTTCAAAAGATCACTGAAACTGCGCACATTACTCGAGGAACATTTTATTTACATTATAAAGACAAGCGAGATTTCATTTCACGTGCCATGACTGAAATTTTGGATGACTTTTTTGATGCCGTCATTGATGACGGCACTGACAGTTTACCAGAGCATTACGCCTTTCTGAACGGTCATGCAGTAAATGTCTTTTACTTAAACAACGCCTTTAATTACATTGAAAAAGACGCTCAGATGTTCAACGTTTTGTTGAATACACAGGAAAATGGGTTATTTGAACATGAATTATATGCCCGAATGACTGGCTATCTAAATCGTTTCTATGATCAGATGAAACCGGCGTTTGCTGACATCGGCGTACCAATCAACATTCAAATTGCCTTTACTGTTTCTGCTTATGTTGGTTTAATCAAAAATTGGCTCATTGAAGGCATGATTTATACACCACATTATATGACAGGATCAGTTCATAAAATGATTTCGCTCGTGAGCGCCGGTTCTCCAAAAACAGTTACGTTTACCAACTTTTTCTATTCAGATCCGCAATTATTGGCTCGTCAAACTAATAACTGGTAGGCGTAAGCGTGCTAATGAACACAAAATAAGGCCTGACGTTGGGCTATAAACCCAACGTTAAGCCTTGTTTTGATTGCTATATTATCACGAAAAGACTAATAGTCATTAGCCTGACGTTTTAAATTTTTTTCGCGCTTTGCTTGATAAGCTTCCTGAATTTCATTTTGCGTAAAGCCAAAGCCACGCAAACCCATTGTTAAGAATAAGTGCCACGCATGGCCAAAATCGCCCTGACGATGTTCTTTTAGACTGGATAAAATCATACTGTTAATGGCCAAATAGGTCTTGGTTAGATTAAGATCCGGTCCCTTTGTCAGCTTAGTCAATTCGTCAGGCGTTAAGACTGTTAAATGCGTCCATTGCTGTTTATGGAAAATCAACAAAAAGAAATCCAATGCATCGACATATTCTTCTAACAGCGTCTGATGGGATGTTTGACCAGGATTACTTTTACCGCGGTGCGTTTTCCACACCTTAAACCATTCACTCGTATTCGCAATCTCGGCCAACTCGACGTCTAAGGCTAAATATGCGTTCTGTAGACTATCCTCACGCGACCAATGTAATTGCTTTGCATCATGTACTTGTTGATCAAACTCAATGCATTCGCGCAAAAGCATCGCTAAATCTAACATTGTAATTCCCCTAACCTGTCTATTAAGCAAAAATTAACGGATCGGACTGAATTTCTAAATCATCACGATTAGCTAAGTACCATTGACGAATGAAATCATAGTTCAACAACACTGCCATCAAAGAAATTTGGTTCTTAGGATCCGTCGTGGTGATGACCCACTTAGGTGCTGTCTGCGTGCCAGCGTCCGCAATACCAAAGACAAGTTCATCTTCTAAGTCAATGATAGCGCCATTGCCTGCGGGGGCATTTTGTAGCATATAATGACTGTCAGCCGAGGCCACAAAGAGCTTGTCCACTGTTCCTGCTGGCAATGCTGGATGTTTCGTTTGATACTCCGCATTATTGTCAGTTTCTAACAAGTTATAGTCAGCCGTAAAGTGATAGTCACGCTGTAAATCTTTGGCAAACGTAATGAGTGTATCAATAGCAGACATCTTCTTGTCCGCTGGTTGATCAGCTAACGCCACCGCAAATAGGTCAGTAAATGCTTTGCTGTTGAACCGAATTTGCTGACGTTCCAGGTTCATATAGAACAAGTGGAGACCGGAAGCCTTATCTGTGAAGAAGGCGCCCCCATTGCGACCACCAACCAAGACAAACTTAAAGTCAGGTTGTGTGCCTAACGCGTCAAACGTAACGCTTAATTCTTCATGATCAGCTGCACTGGTGAGAATTAATCCTTTTTCTTCGTGAATCTCCAGCAAACGACTCATAAAGAGCAAATAATAGTCAGAAGCCGTGTATTGGTGGGGAAAAGTTACAAACGCGGTATCCATTTTAAAATCAAATAAATGCGTAGCCGAATCTAACAATTCATCAGTGTCTTGCGTCTCAGTCAGTTGATCCAAATACTTAGTGAACTGAATGCCGTTTTGCAAACCATCTTTTATGTTGTTGTTGTAGATTCTAAAACGTTGACTTGGCGTTAACGTATCTACTTTTTTCTCTTTACTGGTGCCAGACTCAGCGTCATTTTTCGTTGCACTGACAGCTGCAGAATCTGTGGCTACTGCCGAATCAGTCTCGGAAGATTGTTGCTGCTTAGTTGCCGTTGATGCAGTCTGATCAGAATGGACATCATTGGCCGTGCTTGCTTCAGTAGATTCAGCACTAGCTGACGTCAAATCTCTTTTATCATCACTTGTCATCTGAAGTCACCTCACTAGTTGCTGAATTGCTTGCGCTCTCTGCGTTAGCAGCAAGTGCACTATCCTGAGAACGAATTTCACTGGATGGCATTTTTTCATCCGGGTCAGCTTGTCCTGCTTCAATTGCCCGACCAATTAGATGACTGATATAGTCAACATATAAGCTAGCATTACGATCTTTAAACGTGGCAAAGTCACCAAACACTTTGCGAATCGCTTGCTTTTCGTAGCTTAGAATCGTGTCTTCCTTAGACAAAACTAACGACTCATCTTCGTTGGCTTTCATCCCTTTATAAGCGTTGTTTGCCTGATCATCCTCGTCAGCGAGCTTGGTCAACTGATCCAAAATATCTTGACGTTCAGCCTTCGAATGACCGCCGTTAAACAACGTGCGCGATTCCCCAACTTCTTTAAGTTGAGACCGTAATTTTTCTTTTTGCAAATCTCGTTGTTCTTGGTTCTTGACCAGTTCCTGCAATTCTTGACTTTGCCGAGCAATGTCTTTGATGCGATCCGAATTGTAGTTTTTGCCTTCTGATTCAAGTGCAAACGACTGTGTCAGTTTTTCATATTCTTCGCTGTCAAAAATGAATTGGGCGTTTAAAACGTCTAATTCACCAAACTGGCGACGATCCCACCAGTTCCCAAAGAATACATTGAATTTGCCATTTTCTGGTTCTTCAAAATAAAAGAATGGGTATGTGTGCTTTAAATAAGCAATAAGCGCCGCACTCAAATAATGGCTGAGTTCAGGGTGTATATCATCGACCAAACGTGCTAATTGGTTGCCTTCCGTTTGTTTATTGCCCCTAATCAACGTGTTGTAACGTTGTGGGTCAACTAATTCGTAGACCCGACGATCATTAAAATCATTAATGGCGCCGGTTAATTCATCCAAATAACGTGACTTTTGTCCGAGTTTACCAGACAACTCAGGACGTACATTACGTGATCCGACTTTTTTCGTTTGTGGATTATCCATGCCGTCTTACCCCTTGTTCACTAAATTCATACACTTATATCGTACACTACTGCCATCATGTCGACAATCGCCCCGGCAGTGTTGCAAACGTTTTCTTAACATTTAAATTTAGAATTTTTTAGACAAAAAGCCGTGATGAATATCCGCAGTCGCATTTCAGCCAAAAAGCGACGCTATTCATCACGGTTAAATGTTTATTTATTTTACTATAACTTGATGACTGACCAACCTAAATTGAAAAGCACATTGCTGCACCAAGAAACAGCCTTCAAATATTAATATTGTTCCAGATACTGATCACGTTCCCACTTAGTGACAGACTGACGATACGATGCCCATTCCAGCTTTTTGGCTTCAATAAAGCTTTGGAATAAATGATCGCCTAAAGCTGCCTTCATAACGGGGTCACTTTGCAAGGCTTTCGTGGCATTGTGTAAATTGTCTGGCAAATTGCTAATGTGGTTAGTTTCACGCTCTTTTTCGTCCATTGAATAGATGTTGCGATCCACAGAATCGTTCGGTGTCATCCCATTACGAATGCCATCCAAACCGGCTTCCAACATCGCAGCTATGGCAAGATATGGATTGGCAGCAGGATCAACTGAACGCAACTCTAAGCGTGTCGAATTGCCACGTGCACTAGGCACACGAACCAGTGGTGAACGGTTGGAACCTGACCAGGCTACGTAAACTGGGGCTTCGAAACCTGGTACCAGACGTTTGTAAGAGTTCACAATTGGATTTACAACAGCAGTTAAATTACGGGCATGAGCCAACAGACCACCAAGAAAATGATAAGCGGTTTCGCTGAGTTCCAATTCCCCATCAGCATCGTAAAACGCATTTCCCTTAGCAGTTGATAATGACATATTCATATGCATGCCTGACCCATTGATCCCTTCAAGTGGCTTGGGCATAAAGGTGGCAAATAGTCCGTACTTTCTCGCAATTGTTTTAACGACTAGTTTAAAGGTTTGAATATTGTCGGCCGCCTCCAGTGCATCAGCATACTTAAAGTCGATTTCATGCTGGCCAGGTGCAACTTCATGATGGGCAGCTTCGACTTCAAAGCCCATTTTTTCGAGTTCGAGGACAATGTCGCGACGGCAATTCTCACCAAGGTCCATTGGTGCCAAATCAAAATAGCTGCCCTTGTCATTCAGCTTCAATGTTGGTTCGCCATTTTCATCCATTTTAAACAGGAAGAATTCTGGTTCCGGACCAATGTTGAAAGACGTAAAACCGGCAGCCTTCATCTCATCAACGACACGAATCAGATTGTTACGAGGATCACCTTCGAATGGTTTTCCATCCGTTGTATAAACTTCACAAATCACTCGGGCTACCCGACCATGTTCACTGCCCCACGGAAAAATCATCCACGTCGACAGGTCTGGGTGAAGGTACATATCACTTTCTTCGATTCTAACGAAGCCATCGATGGATGAGCCATCAAACATTAACTTGTTATCTAATAACTTGCCCAATTGACTCGTCGGCACTTCAACGTTCTTAATTGAACCCATCAGATCAGTAAACATTAATCGTAAAAATTCCACGTGTTCCGTTTTGACCAATTCGCGAATTTCATCCTTCGTGTATGTCTTCTTTGCCATGTTCCTGCCTATCCTTTCGACTAACCTCAATTGCCAACTGTTGTTTCTAAAGAAAAGCGCTTATAAGTGTTGTTGAAGACCAGACTGTGGTGGCCGCATCCCTGCTAACTGTTGCATTTCAGCTTCAAGCAAATGACGTGCACGTTCGTCTGACAACCGTTTCGATTCCAGTTGTGTAGACTCAACCTGATGTGTCTTTGCATACAAATGGCGCATTGTCGCAAAGTCCATCCCACTTGCTAGACCATCCTTCACCTCCAGCAAACGATCCACATCATTCAATGAATAACGCCGACGATTTCCCTCATTCCGTGCTGGATGGACTAACGCCTGTGTCTCATAATACCGAATCTGTCGTGCTGAAAGGTCAGTCAGCGCCATTACCGTACTCATCGGTAAAATTGCCAATGACCGACGCAACTGTTTTTCCGCCATCAGTCAGCCTCCCAAAAACTCACAAACATTTGAACAACTGCATCATCCCACCGCAAAGTATTAAAGTCAATCTTTCGTGTCATAAGTTCTGACATGAAAGACTGACTTTAATTTAAAAATAACAAAATTGAGGCATATCATTTCTGTGCAATCAGTTATTTTGGTTTGCCAGCCACACTCGTGTCTGTCTTTCTATAGCCTCAAGTTTCTCAGGATGCTGGATCAAATCGTACCAGTTAACTGGTAATTGATGACGGAACCAAGTTAATTGCCGTTTGGCATAATGACGAGAGTTTTGTTTCAATATGCCCACCGCCTGATCTAACGATTCTGTTTTGCGGAAATAGGGAAACAGTTCTTTATAGCCGATACCGCGGCCAGCCTGCAGGTTTTCACCGCCCTGTTCAAAAAGCCACTGGGCCTCATCCAACAAGCCAGCTTGCAACATCAAATCAACCCGTTTATTAATCCGCTCGTACAATACCGCTCGATCCGTATTTAAACCAACGATGAACGCGTCATACCGATTCGGATGATCTGTTTGAACCTCAATGGATTTTCCGGTTGTCTCAAAGACTTCTAGTGCCCGGATCACGCGGCGAACGTTGCCAGCAGGGATCTTGCTAGCGGCAATTTCATCCCGCTGTTTGAGCTGATCCCAAACCCACTGATTGCCATGTTCAACAGCCAGTGTCTGCCAGTGGTCACGAAATTGCTGATTTGCCGGTGTTCCCAGTTGTAGCCCAGTTAGCAATGCTTGTAAATAAAAGCCGGTCCCGCCAACAATCATTGGCAGATGACCGCGCGCAGTGATTTCTGAGATAAGCGTGGCGGCACGTTCAGCAAACATTGCTACCGTGAAAGAATCCTGAACGTCACATTCATTAATCAAAAAGTGTGGTACCCCTTGGCGTTCTTCAGCAGTCACCTTAGCCGTGCCAATGTCAAGATGACGGTATACCTGCATTGAATCACCGGAAATAATCTCCCCGTTAAATTTTTTCGCCAGTCTGATGGATAAATCTGTTTTACCCACAGCCGTTGGACCAACAATCATTAATACCTTTGGTTTCATTTTCTATTTTCCTTTGATTCACATTTTGGAAATTCACTTGTTGAATAAACTGATCGTAACATTTGGGCAAGCTCAAGTTCATCGGTAATAACGGCGGCCACACCTAGCTGGAAACATTTTTTGAGCACTGATGATTGATTAACCGTCCAAACTCTAACGATGGCCCGATTATTGAAAATCCATCTCTTATCCATAAACAACCACCACCACTTAAGGTGCACACTGGTTACTGACACGCCACGATGAGCAAGTCGTACAGCTGACATTGGCCAACGCGTGAGTAGCGCCGTTTCAACGACAGGTAAGGCATGATGGAAAACTGCCAGTAACTGGTGGCTAAAACTAGACACCACTATGGCCGACAGTAACGTCGGAAAACTGGCTAACACGTCGGCTAAATGTTGTGCCACCAATACACTGCCATTTTTTGGGACCTTAATTTCTAAATTGAGAACACCCTGAAAAGCTTGTTTTTCTAAATAATCCAAGAGTTCGACCAGTGTCGGTATTCTGATGTCAGATTTATGGCCATAAAACCGCCAGCCTGCGTCTAACTGTTGAATTGTCGTCAACCGTAGGCGACTAATTTCACCAGTGCCATTTGTTGTCCGATCGACACGGCTGTCATGACACAAAACTAGCTCGTGATCTGCTGTTTCCTGAACATCAGTTTCGAGGCCATCAGCATCACAGCTCAAGGCTGCTTTAAACGCAGCCATTGTATTTTCAGGACGTTGACGGGCAAGACCGCGATGAGCGATAATCAGTGTCACCGAAATGTACCCCCTTTCACTGGACGTTACGGTTAAAAAAAGACATAATAAACGTGTAGTTTAAATCGCATCTTGATTATTATAAAAAATTGAGGAGGTCAAACCATGAAGAAATTTACACAAGGATTTTTATTAGGCACATTAGCAACTATTGGTGCTGTAGCCGCTGGTGTTTTTTCATTCCACAAAACCGTTGTTTCACCCATTGAGGACGAAGAACAACGCGTGGATGACAATCGTCGACGGGCTGTCCGTAAATCCCGTTCATCTCACCTCAACTAGTAGTTTCGCATATTCCAATTTATTTTACACAAAAAATCGGTATCCATCATGCATTCGTTTGAATTCATGATGGATACCGATTTTTTAATAACTTCAAAACACCAAATCTAATACTTACTAGCTTTCGTTTTACCTTCCCAGTGGCCATAGCCATCCGTCAAGATAAAAATCTGTTTGTAACCATTGCGAGCCAAACGAAGGGCTGCCCGTGTGCTCAATGCCTTACCTTCATCGTAAAGATAAACTGGTAAGTCATCACGAATTTCTTTATAACGTTGACTGAAGGTTGAATAGGGCACACTGCGAGCGCCAAGAATGTGGCCAGAATCAAAGTCCTTTTTTTCACGAACATCGATAATTTGCGCCTTACGCATTCCTGCCTGAAATTCTTCCTGTGTTAACAACGTTGAAACTTGCCGACGTTTAATAACTAGATAAACACGCCATCCAATCCAACCGAACACAATTAACAGGCCAACAACGTCAAAAATAATTTCTCCTACAGAAGCAGCAACTAACACGAACAATCCCTCCATCTTCTAAACTCAATACTCACATTGTACACATTTGTTCAAACAGTGCCTAGTGCTCATTAGTCTTTTTTGATTTTTGCTCTTCAATCCGGTGTTCATGTGTCAACACCACTTTCGCTTGTAGCCACGTTGGTTTGTCAATGGCGTTCATCCGGTACAAATTATCCAGCTCCAGTGCCATGACTTCAATATCCCACATTCGCTTACCCACATAGACATAGATGCCGAATGCTTTTAACACCTGCTGAACATCGTACAACGTGCGTAATGATTTCGGATTGTCCCGATACATAAATTTTGCCTCACTTTTGACGATTTCAACTCATCCAGATTAAAACAAACGAATGAGTCCAAAGTTTGCAACAACTACACCAATTAGGCCGACCACACGCAGCCAGCGTGAAACGGCTGGATTGTTATAACGCTTTGGGACACTCAGCAAGAAGGCCACGGCAATTCCGCCAATCAACCCACCAATGTGCCCCCAGATATCAATACCAACGGCAAAGATATCAAACACCAAGTTAACGACCACTAAGATTGAGAATTGCCGAGCAATTGCATGAATCGCGGGATTATTTTGTTCAATGACGTCTAATGCAATAAACGCACCAAAAAGACCAAAAATGGCTGTACTAGCACCTGCAGACAATCCTTCCGGATGAAAGAACATGCTCCAAACATTACCGGTAAAACCACTGACCAAGTAAATGACCAACGTCCGCCAATGACCAAACGTCATCTCCACATAACGACCCAAAAAATAAAGCGTAATCATGTTCAGCGCAATATGCTCAAACGTGACGTGAATAAACATTGGTGTAATTAACCGCCACCATTCGCCAGCTTGAACTGCGGTTCCAGACAATGCGCCTGATTGATCCAGCGATTGAACAGAAAATGGGCTCGCTAATGAAATGCCCTGAATGCCAAATTCAAACAGCATCCACAAAAAAACGAGTACATTGATGATAATTAGTCCGACTGTTACTGGTGACCCTCGCCGTATGCGTTGCCAAACGTTCATTAATCTGCCTCCTTGAGTGAAATGATTTGTTTTATCTTTATATCAAAAGAATCGGCTGTCCACGTCCGTTTACGAAAACGTTGTGGTGACAGAGCTAAACTGACTGTTTCACCCTTAAACACAGCTAAATAACGATCATAATAGCCAGCCCCAAAACCGATGCGACTACCATCATCAGCAAAGGCAACGCCAGGCACAACGATTAAGTCCATCTGATTAGGGTCAATGCTCTGACCGCCAACAGGCTCCTGAATGCCAAATGTAGACGCCTCAAAAGAAACACCAGTCCCTAACGTAATGAACGTCATCTGACGATGTGGGCGTGTTTTGGGCACACTAACCTGTTTGCCAGCTGCCAACGCCTGAGCAATTAACGGACGCGTATCTAACTCGACTGCTGCACTCATGGTTAAGCCGATTGATTTAGCATCTTGCCAAATTGAACTTCCAACCAGCCCATCGATGAGTTGTTGGCTTTCAGCCGCCTTATCCGCCGGCGCCATTCTTTCCAATGCATTAATTACGTTTTTTCTGATTGCATCTTTTGTTTGCATCATGCACCTCCATCAGCGGATAATGATTGCGATTATTTTCTATTGAAAACAAAAAAGCGCCCGAGGAAATCCCAGGCGCTAATTAGTCATTACTTAGTTTCACGGTGCAAAGTGACTTTGCGATCGTGAGGGCAGTACTTGTTTAATTCGATCCGGTCTGGATTGTTGCGCCGATTCTTTGATGACAAGTATGTTTGCCGACCACATTCGGTGCATTCTAAGGTAATGTGTACGCGCATCTTTAACCCTCCACTCTGCTTGAAATTGGCGAAGACGCCTCAACTCGAACAATTTTATCATTTTTATTCATTGTTGACCAGTATTTTCTGACAAATGACTATTTAAATCCGTCAGAACTTTGAATATCTTTCCAGTACAAATTATAAATGTCAGCTGCAATATCCTGGTTAACAAGATATGAAGCAGTTTCTTCCGGCAAGCCAGGAACCGCTACAGCGACTGCAACTTGTGGATTATCTGTTGGTGCATAACTAATGATACTGGAAGTAACAGTCTGCTTGCCGTTAACAAATGTTTCGGCAGTCCCCGTTTTAGCAACAATCCCAGGCTTCAATTTAGTTAGCACTTCAGCACCAGTTTTATGCGCAGAGGAACCGTTGACCACTTGCCACATCCCCTGTTTAATAATCTTCTTGGCATCAGCACTTGCTGAAACGTAGTTCAATGCTTTTGGATGGGCCTGATATTCAACATTTCCTAATCCACCATTTTTGTCAGTTCCACGAATTTGTGAGACTAAGTATGGCTGCATCCGGTAACCACCATTAGCCAGCGTTGACACGTACTGAGCTAATTGTAACGTTGTGTACGCATCATAGTTACCAAACGCCTCAACTAAGGCTGACCCAATGTTAGCACGGCCAGACAGCCCCTTTAAACCTGCCGACTCACCAGGTAAGTCAATACCCGTCTTAACACCTAGTCCATACTGACTGAAATTATTTCTAAGTGTCTGGAACATTGTGCTTGGTAATCCGTTAATGGATTCACCTTGCGAGTATTTGAAACCAACCATCTTCATCGCGACCTGAACGGCATATGAGTTAGAAGATTCTTCTAGCGCCAGTGCCGCATCCATCGGGAAAGCCCCGTTTTGGTTCCAGTCAGTCGTAATTTTCGACGTCCCCGTCAGAACAATCGGTTGATCAACCAGTGTGTTGTTCGAAGGTGTAATGGCGCCACTCTCGAAACCACCGGTCAACATAGCGGGCTTAACAACAGACCCCATAACGATTGGTTGGTTAATTGCACCTAATGCATCAGTGGTCACTTTGCCAGTGTTTGGATCACGGGAATCACCGCCCATTGCTAGCACAGCCCCCGTTTGGGGATTCATGACCACTGCATAAGCACCCTGACAAGTGCCACTTGGCAAGCGTTTATCAATGACTTTTTGAACATCATCCTGAAATTTAGAATTAATCGTTAAGACCAAATTAGAACCCTTGGCACCAGCGTATTCTTTGGTTTCCTTGGTGATTTTGCTATTATTGCTAACTTCCACAGACGTTCTGGATTTAGTTCCGCGAAGAATTGGCTCATAGGCCTTCTCTAAGTAACTCGACCCAACGGAATCGTTACGTGAGTATCCCTGTGAGAGCAACTCATTAACCTCATCAGCCGGCAACCCTTGTTTTTCAGTCGTAACAGTCCCTACGAAACTCTTAACGGAATTTCCTG
This sequence comes from Furfurilactobacillus milii, assembly GCF_009863985.1. Lineage (GTDB taxonomy): Bacteria > Bacillota > Bacilli > Lactobacillales > Lactobacillaceae > Furfurilactobacillus > Furfurilactobacillus milii_A. The sequence goes on from NZ_WEZT01000005.1 coordinate 303,763, forward strand.
CAGGGTACGACCGCGACCAACTGGTTGCCGTTTTTACGCCGGGCATATCAGACATGTGTTCACCAATTTGTGACACTTCTGTGGGCGTTACGTCCGTCTCTTTAATGTAAGTCGTGGACAAGGCATAGGCACCATTCATCTTGGTGAAAATCGTGGCAGCGTTTTTCTGACTGTCAGATAGTTCAGGCTTATGTTTGGCCACGTAATCCTGTTGAGCGGCCTGCAGAGCAGTTGTGCTCATGGAACTAGCCTTAGGAATTTTAGCAGTGACTGCTGCACTGTGTTTGCTATCCGCCAAATAATAAATCGCTGCCTGACGATCTGTTAGTGTATTCGTCGGCACCGTCAGATAATCGCCAAGCTTGTTCGCCACTTTGTACATATCTTCAGCGGTAACATTGATTCCCTTGGTATAACTAATGGCTTGATGGGCTTCATTGCCAACTAACACTTTACCCGTTGAATCGTAGATCATCCCACGTTGCACATTGTTGGTTTCAATCGTATTATCCGTACGGTTAATTTCTGCCTTAAACATTGAACCTTTTTTCAACTGTAAATAAGCCATTTGAAAGGCCAAGGCTGCTAACAAAAGAAACACAATGACCAGCAGTAAATTTAACCGAAACGGAATCCGCGTCGTTTGATCATCGTGATTGGTTTGCGTTTTTCTGCGCTGAATAAACTTATTAAACACTGAATCCTCAACCATCCTTATCTAATTCATAATTGCACATCTTTTAACACGATATACGTAAAATTTCGGCAAAGCACTTTGCCAGTCGAAAAGTATCGTCTATCATTGTATAGGAAGTTATCAAAAAGCTAAAGTGGCCAAGCCAAACTTTACTTTTTTTTGAGAGAAAGGAATCCGCTAAAACAATGATCAAACACGTCATCAACAAAACATGGCCATTATTACTGAGCTTTCTTGTGCCCAGTCTTTTCATGTTAATTTATTTTGCCAGCCGCGGCATGGCACCGTTTGGCCGTAGTTCTTTATTAACTGTTGACATGGGGCAACAATACATCGATTTTTTTGCGTTCTTTAGAAATACGTTGCTACATCACCCATGTAGTTTCTTTTATAGTTTTAGCAAAGCACTTGGTGGAGAAACAACCAGCTTATGGGCCTACTATTTAATGAGTCCGTTTAACTTATTGCTGCTCCCCTTTAGCAAAGGTGGCCTTTCAACCGGCGTGCTCATAATGACCGTTGCCAAATACGGTTGTGCAGGTCTCAGTCTGGGCTGGGTATTAAACCGGTTGCAGATTCAAACTGGTTGGCGGTTACCTATGTTTGGTACCATCTATGCTTTGTCTGGTTGGACCATTGCCAATCAGCTTAACCTTATGTGGTTAGATGCACTGATTGTTTTGCCATTAGTTGTTTATGGTCTTGAGTGTCTCATTAAGCAACAGCGTTGGTTGCCATACGTAAGTTGGCTAGCAGTTGCCTTCATCGTGAACTATTACATGGCTTACATGATTAGTTTGTTCACCATTTTGTACTTCATCTTTAGTGTTGTTTGGCATTGGCAATCATGGCATCGACTGCTCATTAATGGCTTACAGTACGTCGGCGCCTCCGTATTAGCCGGTGGCATCGCAGCATTTATCCTACTTCCCACATATTTCGCGTTACAGCTAAGTAAGGCAAGTTACACCCTCACTAAATTTAAATGGACGTGGGATTATGCGCCATTAAAAATGTTGGGTAAACTTTATCCAGGCGGTTTTAATTTCGCTCAAATGCCTAAGGGACAGCCTAATTTATTTGTCGGTGCTGCCGTTCTTATCCTAGTCGTTGCTTTTTTCATAGAAGGCAAATTTCACTGGTCGGTTAAGCTAGTAGCCAGTCTCATCACCATTTTCTTTGTCCTCTCTGTTTCATTCACACCGTTAAATTTATTATGGCATGCGGGGCAATTCCCAATTTGGTATCCTTACCGTTTTTCATTTATCGTTAGTTTCTGGCTTATTTGGTTAGCTGCCATAACATGGCGTCCGGAAAAACACCTCAACTGGTGGTCAATTGGCGTGACAACCTTGCTTTTAGTCGCAACCGATACCTACGTCTTTACAAACAGTCATCAGTTAAACTTCATTACTACAGGCCAAATCATCACCGGCACTGTCATGATGCTGATTGCACTCATTTGTTTGTCGCCATTGGCACACCGGTTCCGCTGGTTACTCTATCTAATTCCTCTGCTAACGCTCGTTGACATGGGTGCTAACGCGGTTTTATCACTCAATAAAATTAGTTATGTACCGCAGAACCAGTTTGCAATCTATACCAACATTCTCGATCAGACCAGCCAAGCAACAAAGAAATTGAATTCTGGTTTGTACCGTGTTGGCACCACCTTTCAACGGACGAAAGATGATCCCATGCAAGGCGATTACTTCAGCGGTTCACATTTTGGATCAACGCTAGAGCGTAAAACAACGGGATTCTACGATCTGACAGGTAATCCTGATGGCGATGGTTTCGTCACATACGCTAATGGAACCGAATTTATGGACGCATTACTGAATATGAAATATTTCTGGAGCGTCAATGACATTCCTCTTGTTGGTCATCATTCAGAATACAAATACTTACCAACGTTAACTCGCAAGCCAGATCTTCACGACTACTCAGCTGCCAAGCAATTGCCACAGACAACCATTTATCAAAATCCTAATAGCTTAGGAATGGGCTTCATGGCGGCCAAACAAACGCTTGACGTCAAGCAAATTATTCATGATCCCATGACTAATCAAAATCAATTATGGAACGCTTTATTAGGCCAATCCTCCCAAACGAAGTTATTCACGGCCGCTAATTTCAATGGTGTAACGTTTACCAACACAAACCATCTGACCAATATCACCGGGTCTACCTTGACCAAAATCAAACCGCGGAAACCTGCGCAAATGACCTTGACCTTCACGCCACAAACTGACGACGCTTACTATTTATCGCTTGGTGCCAATTTGCAAAAGGACAATGTTAAAATGCTGTTGAATGGTCAACCGCTGGCACAGTATCAAACATTCCGAAATACAGTTTTAGTCAATATCGCAAATCAACAAAAAGATGAACCACAAAAAATCACGTTTGCCCTCAAAAAAAATGCCCTCTGGCTTCAAAATGTCACTTTGTACCAATTGCCTCAGCAAGCATTTCAAACGGGCATTAAGCAATTGCAACAACACCCCCTGAAGGTTACGGACTGGGGGCAAACGCACATTAGCGGACATGTCATTGCGACTCATAAACAACCGGTTCTAATGACAAGCATTCCTGCTCAAGACGGCTGGCAAGCGTTCGTTGATGGTCATCGTGTCAGCACCTATACAATCGCCGATGAGTTTATTGCATTGCGACTCGCACCTGGTCCTCATCACATTACCCTTCGCTATCGAACACCTTACCTCGGTGCCGGCATTTTCATCTCGTTAGTTAGTCTCGCTGTCTTAGGTGCTAGTGAATGGCTAAAGCGTCGCCACAATAACGATGAGTTCGTCAAATGAGTATCTCAGGTCAGCTACTAACTGCTTCGTTATTTTAGCCATCAACAACTAAAAGCGTTCTCCCTTTTTCCGTTTGGAAAAGGCAGAACGCTTTTTAATCCCCATCATTTTAAGCTAAGCAACTGCATCATTACTCTTAATTTCAAGTAACTTACTGTAACCGTGAATCATGTTTTTGCGCAACATATTCATATTTAGGTTCATCATTTTTCTCGTCAAAATCAATGACAAAATCGTAACCAGCGAAAAACCACGCATCACCATAATTCACAAAATACTTAATCCCATCTTTTTCAGTCTCGCCAACTGGTCGATCGGGATCTTTATCCGGCACCATTGCCATTGAAAAACCATCATGAATCGGTGTTTTACCATAAACCTTACCGTAAAACTTCATCCCATCACCTGGTTTTAGACCAACTTCGTCTTGAAACCATTTGCTGGCAGCATCTGTAACTGTAATTTGCATACGTGGGCCTCCACTCTAATGAATTCGCTTTCATGCGTATACTTTAGCACAAATGAAGTGGAAAACCAATGAATACATTCCTGTGAAACGTTGATGTGACAGCTTTCACAAGTACTAACGGTTAACAAACTTTTGGTAAGCCTGTTCGTCATAAACTTTGTCAATTTCGCCAATATATTCAGTGGCTTCGCGCACATAACCGTGCTTAAACAGCCACAAACCGTCACTCTTGTCCAGTGCAAAGACGCCGCCTAGATCATAACGGTCCTTATGTGCATCAACGGCTTCGTTGATCATCGCCCACTGAATTCGGTACGGTGCAAGTAACTTCGGTTCTTCATTAATACTGCCACCGTACATATACCAGAGCTTATCACCATACTTGAAGGCTAATGAACCGGCTAGATCTTGTGTTTCAGAATGGGCGACGAAGATGCGTAAAATATCCGTGCCTTCGAAGGCCGTTACCATTCGATCAAAATAATCTCGCGGACGGTAGGTGATTCCTTGTCGGTGACTCATTGCCTCATAAAGTGCGTAGAACCGGTTCATTTCTGCCATGCTGCTACCAGAATCTACCGTTAATTCAGGCTTAATTGAGTGCCGCACATCGTGACGCGTATTCGGCCGAAATGTCATTAACACATCATCAATACTTTTATCTTTTAAATCCATCACCATGTTAAACCGCGGCTGAATTGTATCATGCATGCCGACATTACGATTTCTTACCTGGTAACCGTGTTGTTTAAACGTATCGTTTAGTGCATCGTCGTAAACAACTTCAGGGTCCATCCGTAAAACATACACATTGTTCTCTCGTAAGGCAGGCTCTGCTTCTGCTACCAATGCATCGATAGTCGCAACATCCGTTGGATCACAAACCGGTCCTTTTGAACAATAGGCGAGCTTTTCACCGTCTTCATTTGCAATCATTAAGATGGACATCGCCGCTGTAATCTTGCCATCCTTCTCAAGGGTGACATGTAACGGTTCCCAGTTGTTCTTAATTTCTCCCCAACCTGGATCCTGTGTAATTGAAGTAAAGGGTGCGCGTCGCACAAATTCTGTGTAGCGCGTCATTGCATCATGATCTTGTTCATTGATAATCGGCATGTTGTCGTTCCTTTCAAAATTAACTAATTGGTATAAACCTGTTCATTATTTTACCGTACTTAAGGTATGACGACAAACAGCGGACGCTACCTTAAGGTAATCAAAAGAAGCTGCGAAATCACCAGACAATATCACCTGCAAAGACTAAACGGCGATACAATCTGATTTTTCACAGCCTCTGAGATAGGCTTTATTCACTATTAATGACGCTAAAAACTACTAAAAGCTTATTCAGCGTTCTTAACGGATAAAATTGAAACTTTCATTGACCCAGCAGGAATTTTAATTTCTACCTCATCCCCAACTTTGTGACCAATCAAACTGCGAGCGATTGGCGAATCGTTTGAAATCTTGCCACTCATCGGGTCAGCTTCGGCAGCACCGACAATGGTGTAACTTTCTGGTTCTTCATCAGGCAGTTCCTTAAAACTGACCAATTTACCAATTGAAACTTCATCAGCAGCCACTGCATTACTGTCAATAATTTCAGCATTGTGTAACATTGTTTCGACCAATGAAATTCGGCTTTCAATGTTAGATTGTTCATCCTTGGCAGATTCATATTCAGAGTTTTCTGACAAATCACCAAAACCACGCGCAATCTTAATGCGTTCAATAATCTGCGGACGGGTCACTGTTTTTAAATTTTCTAATTCTTTTTCTAGTTTAGCTTTACCCTCTTCAGTCATTGGGTATGTTTTTTCTTCAGCCATAGTTAGAGGCTCCTTTGTAACTAATTTCGACAGTCACAAGGTTACCATGTGATCTACACCTTGTAAACGGCTTCCTGTAAAAAAACGCACATTCTCCGATTGAATTACGTAAATCACAACCTCAAAAGACAAAAAACAGCAAATCCAGATAAAGTTCCTGTCCTTGCCGTTTAAGGTGAACTATTTATGCTTCTTTATGATTGGCCTGCTTAAACAGGTTATCCTTACCATCTCGCGCCAAAATGTCACGAATCTTCGTTGACAGAAGATCAATGGCGACTGTGTTTTCGCCGCCTTCAGGAACGATGATATCAGCATAACGCTTAGTTGGTTCCACAAATTCGTGATACATCGGTTTAACCGTCGCTAAATACTGTTTAATAACAGTATCCAATGTTCGCCCTCGCTCATTTATATCACGTTGAATCCGTCGAATGATCCGAATGTCATCGTCCGTATCCACGTATACCTTAATATCCATTAAGTCACGCAGACGAGGATCGTCAAGAATCAAAATACCTTCTAAAATAATTACATCGCGTGGTTCCTGCCGAATCGTTTCGGCACTGCGCGTTGATTCTTTATAATCATAAACTGGCTTATCAATGGCTTGATAGTGAATCAACTGATCAAGCTGTTCAATTAAAAGATCATTGTCATACGCTAACGGATGATCATAATTAACCGCTTTTCTTTCAGCCATCGTCATTTCAGCTTGATCATTGTAGTAAGAATCTTGTTGCATAATCAGAATTGAATGGCCGGCAAGCTGGTTATAGATTGCCCGACTAACTGTCGTTTTACCACTACCAGACCCGCCGGTAACGCCAATTACAATTGGCCGTTTTGTCTGCTCTGTCATCACTGATGCCCTCTTACTCATTATTTTTGTTTATTATTATCGTTTTGATACTTTTGCGTGTAAGCATTTTGTTCATCCAACGTCTTGGAGAAATGAATCTTACCTGTCTTCATATTAGCTACAAAGTACAAGTAATCTTGATCTTCATCAGTTGGCTGAGCAATAGCTTTAATAGCATATATCCCAGGGTTATTAAATGGCCCTGGTCCGTAACCGGTATTGGCATACAAATTATAAGGCGAATCAACCTTTAAATCTGCCAGTGATAAGTTAGGTTTATGCGTCTGCAAAGCGTATTGAACGGATACATCTGATTGTAACGGCATCTTAGCCTTAATCCGGTTGAAAAATACGCCAGCTACTTTCTGCATATCACTTGGCGTATTAGCTTCCTTTTGAGCCAATGAAGCCAGCGTCATGGCTTGTTGTACGGTCAAGTTTTCCTGCTGGAATTCAGACAAGTATGGTTGAATACGTTGATTAGTAGCGGCAACCATTTGTTCAACTAATCCCTTTAAATTCTTTGGTTTCTTAGTATCATATACGGCTGGGAACAAATAGCCTTCCAAATGGTAACGAACATCTGAAGCCGACATCGTCGACGACAACAGATCTGGATAAAGCTTTTGAAGACCATTCAAGAAATCTTGGTCCTTCATCAAGTTTAGGAAATCCTGCTTTGTATATTTGGAATGCTTTGGCAAAGATGCTGCAATCTGATCAACAGATTCGCCTTCAGTAATAAGAAGTGAATTTTTCGACGTTGTAATAAGCGGCGTATCTGACCCGACACCGTTCAATTGCTTAGCCACTTGTTTGACATCCATGTTCTTTGTCACAACGAAATATCCGGCCTTAAAGTCTGCCAGATTATGATCAGCAATATACTTGTTAAAAGTTGACGCACTTTTGATAGCACCAGCTTTTTGCAATTCAGAAGCAACTTGATCTGAAGTCGCTCCTTGCTGAACTTCGATTTGAACTTTCTTGTGACTCTTCGGATCAACGGCCTTCAAGTTATTGGTGTAAGTCATATTGCGGCCAACGACCACGCCAACAATAATGAGCACAATCGCAATGAAGATACCAATTAACCAGTAACGGCCGGCATGTGACCGGCGACGCCTGCGACGTTGCATAATATTAAGTTCCCCCTCTTAAAAAATCATCTTTTACATTGTAGCGAAAAATAGACTGCAACACCACATTTCACATAGCAATGACATCTTTTTGACACATTTGCTAATCACAAATTGCTTTTTTGCGGTCATGCTTCCCTTACGACGACAAAAAGTGCCATGGTGACTTCTCAAATTGAGAGTACCATGGCACTTAATTTATGGAACAAGTAACGAATCCATTCGAAATTAATCAGAATTTTTATTAACGAATTTCAGCATCAAATTCCTTCTCTAAAGCAGCGGTTACTTTGTCAAACGCCTTAGTCACATCGGCCTCAACTAATGTCGACTGACGGTCACGGTAGGTCAACGTATATGCCAGTGACTTCTTGCCAGCTGGTAAATGGACGCCTTCGTAGACGTCAAACAGCTGAACATCTGCCAAATGTGCGCCACCACGCTTGTTGATTAAAGCAACAACATCCGCATTAGTCACGGACTGATCCACAAGAATGGCGATATCACGTGTAACATCCGGGAACTTCGAAATCGGTTCATACTGTTGTTGATCATGTGGTGCGTCAATAAGTGCCTGCAGATTCAACTCGAATACGTAAGTGTCAGGAATCTTATAATCGCTGGCTACTTCAGGGTGAACTTGACCGACAAAACCAACGACCTGGTCACCAACATAAATGTCGGCTGTCCGACCCGGATGCATCTGCGCATGAGCCTGAGTTGCTTCATAGTGAACCGGTTCTGACAGACCCATGTCGTGCAAGAATAAGTCAACGATTCCTTTGATACCGTAAAAATCAATCGTATCGGCTTCTGCATGCCATGTTTTGGTTGTCAGTGTACCGGTGACTGCCCCAGCAATGTGTTCAACTTCCAATGGTCGAATTGCATCACCTTCGCGATAGAATACGCGACCTTGTTCATAAAGGGCGACATTCTTCTGTTTACGGGCAACATTATAGGCAATATCATCCAGTAATCCACTAATTAAATTCATCCGGGCGGTTGTATGGTCAGTACTCATTGGGAAAGCCAACTCAGTAGGTTCACTATCTCGCATCATGAACTGCTCAGCCTTAGCGGTCGTTGTCAAAGCATAACTAATCGCCTGATTTAACCCAGCGCCCTCTAATAGTCGTCGTGAGTCACGAATAATCCGTTGTTTGAATGTTAATGCACCTGGCGTCATCGTGCCATATGGCAGCGTAGACGGAATATTATCATAGCCATATAAACGAGCGACTTCTTCAAATAGATCGGCCTCAATATGAATATCCCAACGACGAGCCGGTACTGTGACGTTGAATGTCTCACCATCGTTGTCAGTCGGAAAGTTAAGATGATCAAAAATGGTCTGAACCTGGTCAGCTGTCAATTGCGTGCCCAACACATGATTAATCCGCGTTAACGTGACACTAACCTTGGCAGGTTCAACGGGTGTGTCGCTGCCAACACCAGTCCCTTGTTCCGTCTGTCCCTGTCCAAGTTCAGCCATAAGTGTTGCAGCATGGTCTAAGGCTTTTTGATTATCGTCCTTATTAACGCCACGTTCGAAGCGCATTGAAGCCTCTGAATGGAGATTAAAGAAACGCGCTGTTTTACGAATCTTAATTGGATCAAAAATGGCGCTTTCGATTGCAATCGTCGTCGTATTATCGTCAATCTCCGTGTCCAAACCACCCATCGTGCCGGCAAGGGCAATTGCATGTTTGTCATCAGCAATAACCATATCGCTATCACGCAATTTGCGATCTTCACCATCGAGAGTCGTTAAGTGTTCGCCTTCATCTGCCAAACGAACGTGAATATGATGACTAGAAAGTTTGTCATAGTCAAACGCATGCAATGGTTGACCATATGTCAACATGATGTAGTTAGTCACATCAACGATGTTATTAATTGGCCGCATACCGGCTTCCCACAGCCGTTTTTGTAGCCACAGTGGACTATCCTGAATGGTGACGCCGCTGACGATACGCATTTTATATGTTGGTGCCAATGTCTCATCTACTGAAAATTGTAATAGGTCACTGACTTTGCGTGAGCCATCCTCATTTAGCGAGAACGTTGGCATTTTAGGTGTCTTGCCATAAATGGCGCCAACTTCCCAAGCAGTTCCGTTCATCGAGTTCATGTCACCACGGTTAGGCGTTAGGTCAGTCTCAACAATGTCGTCATCCATCCCCAAAATTGGAAAGACGGATGAACCGTTCTCACTGTCTGCTGGCAAAATATAAATGCCCTCATCATAAGCCTTCGGTGCAATCTTCTCGTCGAATCCAATTTCTTGAAGCGCACACAGCATGCCGTTTGAAGCAACGCCCCGCATCTTGCTCTTTTTAATTTTGTGATGACCGGCAATCCAGGCCCCTGGCAAAGCAACGATCACTTTTTGTCCCGTGGCAACATTTGGTGCACCACAAACAATTTGTAATGGCTCATCTTCGCCAACGTCAACCTGGCAGATGTGCAAATGATCTGAGTCTGGATGTGGCTCAACGCTGAGCGTTTCACCCACCACTAGCTTGCTCATACCATCGCTCATTTTATAAACTTGGTCGACCTCGACCGCTGTTCGTTCAATCTTCTCACCCAACGTCTGTGGGTCCACGTCCAGGGTGAGGTATTCATTTAACCAATCCATTGAAACTTTCATCGCTGCAGTTTACCCCCGTTTGTAAAATTGTGTTAAGAAGCGTGTGTCGTTTAAATAGAAATTACGAATGTCATCGACACCGTATTTCAACATAGCAAACCGATCAGGTCCTAGACCGAAGGCAAATCCACCATAAACGGAAGAATCGACCCCGGCCATCTTCAGCACATTAGGGTGCACCATACCAGCTCCTAACACTTCAATCCAACCGGTGTTCTTGCAGACAGCACAGCCCTTGCCCATACAGTTGAAACACGTAATATCTGCTTCAACAGAAGGTTCCGTGAACGGGAAGTAGCTTGGTCGCAAACGAACATCAAATTCATCACCAAACAGATTAGCGGCAACCATTTCCAACGTTCCCTTCAAATCAGCCATGGTTACATGTTTGTCAATTACTAGCCCTTCCACTTGATGGAATTGATGGCTGTGGGTAGCATCGTCAGTATCGCGACGATAAACCCGACCAGGACTGATCATCTTCAACGATCCCTTACTAAAGTCATGAGCTTCCATTGCCCGCGCCTGATTAGGACTGGTATGCGTTCTCATAAGAATTTCCGGTGTAATGTAAAAAGTGTCCTGCATGTCACGGGCCGGATGATCTTTTGGCAAGTTCATCATTTCAAAGTTGTGGTGATCGTCTTCAACTTCTGGTCCATCGACAACTTGGTAACCCATTCCTAAGAACATGTCTTCCAGTTGATCAATAATTCGCTGAATCACATGCGGTTGGCCCTGTGCAACCGGCGTGCCAGGCAATGTAACATCCAGCGTTTCGGATGCCAGCTTAGCATTAATCGCCGCTTTTTTAAGTTCTTGATTCCGTTCTTCAATAGCCGCCGTCAACTCATCACGAATTTGATTGGCGAAGCTCCCAATCTTGGGACGTTCTTCTGCTGAAACATCACGCAAACCACGCAAAGCTTGCGTAATTGGACCTTTCTTACCTAGTAATTGAACGCGAATTTCATTAATACGGTCTAAGCTGTCACCTTTTTTTATGTCAGCCAATCCCCGATCATGCAATTCTTGCAATCGTTCTCTTAATGCCATGTGCTGCCTCCTAAAAGTTAGTCTATCTACCCAAATGTGTGCTTAATCTTTGTTAAACAAAAAAATCCCTTTCCTGATAAAAATCAGGAAAGGGACGACGAATCGCGGTACCACCCTCGTTGCACATCATTTACAAACACAAATAATGCACCACTTAAAACCGTTAACGGAGGTCCCGGAGAATTTTTTGCCTACATTATCAAACATAAGCGCCCAACTTCTGCTCAAAAAGTGAATTCGCTGTGCATCTCATGAACGACTTTCAATCAATGGCCGTTCTTCCTGGCTAACTCAACACAGTTACTCTTTTTTATCGTCGCATTTAATTATGAGTAAGTTTACAAAAATTAATTTTATGCTAATGGTGCCACGTAGTCAATGGCCGACTAACAACCTTCGCCATTCCATTTGTCTGACCACGCGTGAATTGTATCCATCATGTCTTGCATATCGCGACCTTTGTCGGTCAGTCGATATTCGATCAACGCAGAATCATCGTGCGTTGTACGAGACACAATACCTGCCTCTTCCAGCTCTTTTAACCGTTCGACCAACATCCGATCAGAACACTTATCAATTGAACTGGCAATGTCCTTAAAACGCAAAGCACCCTGAGCCAACAGTGATTCAATAATTAACCCATTCCACTTTTTACCCAAGATTGAAAAGGTGCGTTCAAACTTTGGACAGAGTTTGAAATCTGTCATTGCTGTCATTGTCTCTGACATCATGTACGCCCCCTTCCTCTTTAAAATATGCTAACTGCTTTTTCTCATTAAAAAGACGCCGCCGTTTTCACACGCGCAACAAGACCTGCGACTTTTGAACGTAAGGGCCCAAAATATTCGTGAGAGGCTTCATAGTCGTCAACTAGCGAGACCAACAAGCTTTCCTTATATTTTGGCATCGCCATGGTTAGACCAAACATATGCTTCAAAATGATGTCTTTTTCCATGTCCGACAATTCCGTTATCTTTTCGGCATTTCGTAATGACACCCGTGGATGAATAAAGGCATGCGTGCCTAAATCAAACTTAGTTGTCCGCCAATCGTAATAAAACAGGTCGTGAAGTAATCCAGCACGGGCAACGGCTTGGTAATTCCATCCCCGCCGTTTAGCAATCTTATAACTGTCAAACGAAACACCTAAGCTGTGTTCCAGTCGGTTGCTGTGATGATGTTGGGTGAAGTTCGCTAAACGTTGCACTTCTGGACGAGCCAATAAATCACTCACTAATGCAACATACTCAGAATCCTGTTTCCACTCATTTGGTTTCATTCAATGCTTCCTTTTTAAGTTGTATGAAGTGCCCATTTGAATCTGAAAGGTATTGTAGCAGGTTTGCTTACTTTTGCATAGTCTTATGCACTAATATTTTTCACTTTCGGAAAAGTCACTGTCTTGTCTGAAACTATTGTTCTTTCAGCCGAAACATGAGCACACCGGCAGCGATAGCAACATTTAATGACTCTGCCTGGCCCAGAATTGGGATATACAAATTAGCCGTCGTAACATCCCCTAATGCTGGTGTCATGCCATTACCCTCATTGCCCATAATGAGTCCAAACGCACCTTCTGGCTTTACTTCGCGATAATTTTTTGCCTCTGGATTGAGCTGAGTGCCATAGACCCCGATACCAGACCGTTTAAAATAACGGGTTGCAGAAAATAAATCTTCAGAAACCAGTTTGACATGAAATTGGCTGCCCTGCATTGCTCGAACAACTTTAGGAGAAAATTGATCTGCTGTGCCACGACCAAAGACAACACCCTCAAATCCCGCCGCATCGGCTGTCCGCACAATGGTTCCAATATTGCCCGGGTCTTGAACGGCATCCAAAAATACCCATGGTTGGTGAATGACCTCTGGCAACGTCGTGCTTGTCGCCGGCATTTTGACCTCGGCAAAAATACCTTGTGGCGTAACCGTGTCACCGATAGCCTTAGCGGCCTCGTCACTAATTTCAAACGCGTTTAAATTTGCTGGCAGCTCATCACGATACTCACGCCATGCCTCATGCGTGCCCATTACTGAAACCAATGTAGTACCAGCAGCAATTGCTTCCTTAACCAGATGCCAGCCATCCAGCAAATACGTTTGCTGTTGTTCTCGGCCCTTTTTAGTTGCTAGTTTTTTCCAAGTCTTAACCCGACCATTTTGAAGTGATACAATTTTTTCCATAATTTTTACCTCGCTGGTCAAAATTATAGCATAGTCAGTAGCCATTCATGCTAGCATGGATGTTAAAGCGCGATTAAACTTTAAGGAGGCATCGAACAATGGCTCAAACAGCTGTCCTACTTACCGCACATGGTCGTGTTCAGGGAGTTGGTTTTCGTTACTCAACTTACCAATTGGCGGTGCGCCACCACATCTATGGCTTTGCCCGCAACAACGCAGACGGCACCGTTACCATCCTCGCACAGGGTTCGACCGACATGGTGAACGCTTTTATTGAAGCAATCAAAAAATCACCTAATAGTTGGGCTAACGTGACTCAACTTGAACAAACAAAGCAAGCAATTCAGCCATTGAAAAAGTTTGACATTTACTGACTAAGCATTGAAATCACGGTGATTATCTAGTATTCTTAGCAAGTTAATGAAGTTTAACTTGAAAGGATTCACAGATAATAATGAAAAAAAGAAACCGCCTAGCGGTCATCACGGCCCTCGGCACCCTCACCCTACTTTTAAGTGGCTGTGTGCGTACCAGTCACGGAAAACCCGTTGGTTATATCTGGAACTACCTTGGCGAGCCGATGGTTCACTTTATGGAATGGGCTGCTAAGTTACTTGGCGGCAGCTATGGTTGGGCCGTCATTCTCCTAACTGTCATCGTTCGGCTCATTTTGCTCCCACTAATGGTCCGTCAATCCAGACAGGCAACGGTTCAACAAGAAAAAATGTCAATGGTGCGGCCTCAAATGAATGACATTCAGGCCCGTCAGAAAGCTGCTAAAACACCTGAAGAACGTAATGCAATCAGTCAAGAGATGATGCAACTATACCGTGATAACGGTATTTCAATGACTGGCGGCATCGGGTGTTTGCCACTGATTATTCAGCTACCTATTTTCGCAGCCCTGTATGCGGCAATCCGATATGCCCCTGAATTAGTAAACGCTACATTCTATGGTATTCATTTGGGAAAGCCAAACATTATCTTGGCGATCCTGTCATTCCTAGCTTATCTGCTACAAGGCTACCTATCACTACTTGGTTTACCGGAAGATCAAAAGAAACAAATGCGTTCCATGATGATCATGAGTCCCATTATGATTCTGTTTGTTACTTTCTCCACTCCAGCAGCCTTAGGACTGTACTTCTTCGTCGGTGGTCTGTTCGCTTGTTTGCAGACACTCATCATCGCTTGGTACCGACCACGGATACGGAAGCAAGTGGCTAAAGAGCTCGAAAAGAAACAAGCTGAAAATGCAACTCATGTTCAACCTAAGCCTGTTCAGGCAACGGAAACACCAGTCAGTGCAGCGCCAATAACATCACGTCAACCACAAGAAAAGTCAACTAATGACAACATGGATCATAACAATCGCAAACGTAATGCTGGTAAGCAACAACATCATAATGACTAACCGTTTGTTGCAATGAATGCGATGGTTCACTAATAGCACAAAATAAGAGGCCATTCTTCAATTCGAAGGACGACCTCTTATTTTTGTGCTATTTAACTGAATATTGAAAATACTGATTAGTTAGTAAAACTTGTGGCAAAAATGGGGAAATACTGTTTTTAACTCAATTCAAAATTTTCATGGTAAAGGAATGAATTATTCAAGTAAATTGCTGTCTTTAAGCGTTTCATCAAGCGGCTTGCTTGGTTCTTGTGTTGCTTGTAATTCCTCCAAATGGTGCCGCTCTTGGTCATTCAAGATATGCAAAGAAATTTGAAAGATCGAGCCATGACCAAGTGAGGACTCAACAGAAACGTGACCATTATACCCTTCGACCAATCGTTTAGCAATGGATAATCCGAGTCCATTGCCGCCTTTTTCCCGTGAACGCGCCTTGTCGACACGATAGAAACGATTAAAGACCCGATCCATGTTCTCAGGTGCAATTCCTTCTCCAAAGTCCTGCACGGACACCTGAGCGTTTCGCCCATCTTCTGACAAAGATACGTGGACCTCTTTGCGAGTTTGCGAATACTTAACTGCGTTGTCCATCAAAATAATGAGCACCTGCTCCAAATGATCACGAAACATCGAAACGTAAGTTGGCTTACGTAAATCATCATCCAAAGAAAACGTGAAGTCCGGATGAATCATCTTGAAATTGTTAAAGACCTGGTTGACCACCATTTTGATATCCGTAACCTGATTACGAAAATCAATTTCAACTTGTTCAGCCCGGGACAGATCCAACATTTCTTGTACGAGACTCTTCATCCGTTTGGTCTCAGCTAAAGAAGCCTGGATGGATTCGTTTAACACTTCGGGATCATCCTTACCCCAGCGATTTAGTAGCTCCATATGGCC
Organism: Furfurilactobacillus milii; assembly: GCF_009863985.1. Lineage (GTDB taxonomy): Bacteria > Bacillota > Bacilli > Lactobacillales > Lactobacillaceae > Furfurilactobacillus > Furfurilactobacillus milii_A. The sequence continues at coordinate 319,796 of NZ_WEZT01000005.1, forward strand.
CTGAATGATGGCCACTGGCGTCCGTAATTCGTGAGACACATCGCCCACAAATTGTTGCTGCTGATCAATATACCGTTGCATTTGATCTAGCATCCGATTCAATAATTCCGACAGATCAGACAATTCGTCATTGCGGCGAGACTCCGGCACCCGCGTACTAGACTGGGGGTCTTCACTTGCCTTAGTGATTGTCGCACTAATATCAGAAATTGGCCGCAAGAAATAACTAGCTAAAATGTAACCAAATACCGATATTGCCAGTAACCCAATCAGTAACAACACAATCAAGATAGACCCAGTTCGTTGATACGTTCGCCAATAACCATTGAGCTGATTAGTAACTTGAACATAACCAACAACTCGCTTGGTGCCGTGCTGATAAATCGGTGCGCGGCCAACATACACAACGTGACCGTTCAAATGACTTAGCTTCAATTGGCGTTTGCCAACGGACTCAAACGGCTGTGGATCAACTCGTGATGCGAAAATTTCAGAGCCACTACGGTCATAAACACTAACGGCTAAATTATCATTGGCCAACGTTCGAATGATCGCATCGTTATATAAATTATGCTGTTGATCCGGTTTACTTGGATTATGCGGTAAATAAGGGTTTTCACGGGGACGAAGAACCGGTTCAACATCATCACTCGTCAGGTCCTTAACATTGTCATTTAACCGTTGGGTCACGACATTAATCGCATCCGTCGTCCGTCGGCGTTCTTGACGCAAAAGGACTGAGGTAAAGCTAGAAAATAATAATCCTAATACAATCGTAAAAATGACAAAGACACCCGTACCGGTACCGAGTGCCCACTTCCATTTTAACGACATGCGTCGTCTTTTTTTGGTTGTTTGTTTATCAGTCATCATGAACGAATTACGTATCCTGTTCCACGAACTGTTTGAATGTAACTTTCCTCACCTGGGCGATCGATTTTATTACGCAGATAACGAATGTAAACGTCCACGACATTAGTCTCAACCTCTGATTCGTAACCCCATACTTTTTGTAACAGTACATCACGTGCTAACACAACATTGACGTTTTCCATCAGTGTCAGTAACAGCTCGTATTCACGCTTGGTCAAATTAATAATTTCATCACCGCGACGAACGATCCGATTTTCCTTTTCGATTCGCAGATCCTTATATTCAACAACCGTTTGTTTGAAGTTTTTCTGTTCACCTTCAATATCGATCCGCCGTAGCAGTGCCCGTACACGAGCCAGTAGTTCTTCAATAGCAAATGGCTTAACGATGTAGTCGTCAGCTCCGTGATCAAGACCAGAAACTCGATCAATCACTGAATCACGCGCCGTCATCATCACAATTGGTGTGCTCTTTACTTCCCGAACTCGCCGGCAAACCTCTAAACCATTTAATTCCGGTAGCATCAAGTCAAGTAAAATAACATCAAAGTCGGTTTCAAGTGCAGCCTCCAGACCTGTCCGACCATTGTATTCCACTTGGGTTGTGTACCCTTCATGTTTCAATTCAAGGTCAACAAAGCGAGCTAGGTTCTTCTCATCTTCAATGATGAGAATGCTATACTTCTTCGCATTTGTTTGTTCCGTGTTTTCCATTTAATTAACACTCCGCATTTTATTATCGTTCTCTAAGTCTGAACGGTTCAATTTTTAACAACGCTCTCATTTTATCATTTAACCGCCATTTCTGCTAGCATCACCGGTTGTCCGTTTGAAGCCTCAGTGTCTTGTCCGAGACAGCGAATAAAATAAGTTAAATGACGTGTAAAAAAGCACGCCAATTACAAGCCAAGAAACAATCGCCACATTGAAGTGTGAAAATACCAGCAACCCGACGAGGACGCCAACGATACCAGACAATGATGCAATACTGGCTACCTTGCGATCATAGTCCCCATAGTACACAAACAGACTACTACCAGCTGCAACTGATAGTGCTGATCCACTCATCATAATTGGAAAAGCGACCAAGGGGTTCAATCCTAGCGCGTAGATAGTAGCTGTCGTTAGCGCATAAGATCCGATACCGATATTATTCAGTGCCCCATAGAGTATCTGCAACCCACAACCGACAATCAGTGACAGTCCGCTGAGTCGTAAGGCCGTCCCATTGCCAGCAATTAAATGTAACCGGCCAGCTAAAATGAATAGCCCTGCAATAATTAAACCACATGCAATCCATCGTTTGATCGTCCTTTCAGGCAATTTCACAACAAAGCGAGGACTCAACACCGCTCCCACTACTTGCGCAACTACTAATGCCAATAGGGTCACCGGGTCCACTTTAACGACACCAATGAACCCGACAGCCATCAGAACAAATGGTACGACGCCTTGAACATTAAGTGTTCCTGGCAGTCGCTTCACGGACACCCATTTAGTTGGTGTATAAATGGCTGTGCTGACCGCAAAGTCGGACACCCCTAACGTGGATAAAAAGAAAATCAGCATTCCGCTCAACGCTACCCCAATTGTCGGTGCGGGCGAGCGACGCACCGCATCCCAGTGACGGTAAAGGTCGACACCAACATATACCGCAAAACACACGCCCACGATGATTAATACTGCTAATAGTCCCGTTCGCATGGATCACACTCCGTTCATAAAGATTACAAGCAATGATTATACCGTAATTCTCACAGTATTTTCGCCCCAAAGGTAAAAATCAAATCCACATCACCACTAATATTTGAGGCCAGTAAAACGCCCAGCTAACCGGTGGTGTATTGCCAGCCTTTCCCCGTAGCTTCAATATAAAGTGAGTCTCTTAAACTAACTGGCAAAAAAGCGAGAAAAAAACACCTGAGAGCCTAGGCCTCTCAGATGTTTTCAATAATGAATTAAGCGTTGTTAGCAGTCTTAACGACTTGCTTGCCATCGTAATATCCGCAACTAGGGCAGACACGATGTGACATCCGTAATTCACCACAGTTTGGGCATGGAGCCAAATTAGGCGTTGCTAATTTGATGTGACCCCGACGCTTCAACTTCTTTTCTTTAGATGTTTTCCGTGCTGGTACAGCCATGTGAACGAGCACCTCCTTGAATGATTTTATCCACACATGTGTTTTTAAAATCTGCTAAGCCATCCTACCGGTCTTGGTCCTGATCAGGGAACAATCCCTTTAACTTAGCGAGACGTGGATCAATGGGTTGATTTTCTTCCTGTTCAGCTGTGTAATCGTCCTCAGAAATAACTTCCCAACCATTTCCAGTTGGCATGTCCTGACCATTACGTTCTGACTCAGTTAGAATTTGCATAGGAATTTGGGCAATGATATTGTCAATCACACCCTCATCTAAGTCAACAGTTTGAGTCTCCAAGAGTAAAACCGTTTCGTTTTCCTCATAGCGATCAAAGTGACTCTCTTCCGTGATGTAAATCTCGTTCATGTCAAAGTCAAACGGAAAATCCACCGGTGCCAACGAACGACTCGAAGGCACTATAGCTTTACCGCTAACCTTAACATCTAGTAGCACATCGTCACGATCAACCATAACGGTTCCAACCACTTTAACGGGATCGATGTCGATAACCCGATCGGCAAACCGATCAAGCATCTTCACTTTCACATCTAAAGTTTCGTCGATCCGCAGTGGCTCATTACGATACTTTTCAAGCTCTTTGAGCGACCATTTCATCGATAAACCTCCTAATGCAACGAATTTCATTATACCGGCGCATTAATACAATGTCAACGTAAAATCCTTGACAGCCAAATGATTCTATTTGGTACGTATTCGGATCGGGTCATGACGAAAGTCCTGCGACTGCCCCGTTAACATTTCGTATAGCATACCGGCACGATAGTCTAAATTTAGCGTCGTTTTTTTTAAGTTCTGGTCAAACCTAGTAACGACGGGTAGTCCAAACGTTTTTTTATGTGCGTTTAAATACTGTTGACCAGCTGATGTAAAGCCAAGTAACCGCAAGTAGTCTGTTTGACCAGGTGTCATTTCGTTATCAAGCGCGTGAACTAAAGCATACAAACAGACACGTTGTAATCGTGAATACGTATATCGTTTTGTCTTAATAGCGACTAAGAAATCATCCCAGTGCGACTGCGTTTCTGCAGCTTCCTTCAAACGATAATCTAAGCCTTCAGACATCTGATAAATTTGGTGCAAAGACGCCGTTGGCATCATCAATAAAGTATGCCGTAACAACGCCCACATCTTGGGTGACCACCCCTTCAATGGCGTCAAATGGCGAATATCAGCAAACGTCTCAGCCGGCACATTTGCTGCCACATTAACACCACGCTGATGACCGAGAACGGTCTGTCTGATGGCAGTTGCACTCGAATAGCCCCGTGGATTCATTTGGTCATCATGGTACTCACTGCCAACCCTTGCCACCGGCATCAACTTCAATGGTGACGACAACTTTGCGTTCGCAACGGCGTAACCATAGCCAAGAATATCGTTGGGTTGGTCCAAACGAAATCCGGTTTGTGACTCTAATTGCGCGTTAAATAACGTGGCATAGGTTTCATTAAACGTCTTAAACGCCTGCGAATCATTGACTGTCGCATGAGCCAACGCTGCAAAGTCCGTTTGCTCATGTTCGGCGCCAAAAACTAGCGTCGGTACTTGCATGGCAGATAACAATGACAAGGCCCCTTGTGCGAACAAGTGGGCCGGCTGAACAGCCCAGTGAAATGGCAACTCTACTACGAGATCAGCCCCATTGTGAAGTGCCTCTGACGCTCGCTGCCACTTATTGAATATGGCTGCTTCACCACGTTGAACAAAATTGCCGCTCATGACAGCGATAACGACATCAGCACCTGTAACCGCTCGTGCTTGCTGCAAATGATATCGATGACCGTTATGAAATGGATTATACTCCGCCACAACACCTACTGCCTGCATAATGTCATCCTTCCCGTCGACAGTCAAAGAACCAACGTGTTGTATCTGCCTTTGGCTCTGCTTTCCCAAAGTCGGCAAACACCTGAACCTGATTAAAGCCTGCCTGTGTCAATAATCGTTGATATGTTGCCAGTGGATACGTTCTTTCCACATGCAGTTCAGCGTGGTGGTCATAACCCTTAATTGAGTCATTCCAAATGAAAAAATTCAAATCGTGCTCAACCTGGTGTTCAGCATCGCCTTCATAACTGGTCCACATGAACGCACGATGATCATCGTGAAAATTGTACATATATCCGGGATAGACGTCATCTGTTTGATGCGGTGTAATGACGTCAAACAGATAATGACCATTGGCAGTCAAATGTGCGGCGGCCTCGCGAAACGCCTCCGCCATCTCCTCTTCATTGGGCAAATAGCAAAGAGAATCGTCAAAACAAGTAATTGTATTATACATTTCAAGATCGCCTAATGCAGTCATATCCCCCTGAATCAACGGCAATTCAACACCAACTGTCTGCGCCTTGCTTGCAGCAATGCTCAACATCTCTGGCGCTAGATCCAGACCGGTCACTTGGTATCCAGACTGAATCATCTTAATCGCTAACCGACCAGTACCGCATGCTAAGTCCAGCACGCTGTCAGTCTTCGCGACTCCTCGAGAGCGCACAAAACCCAGCCATGAGTCATACATAGCTGGGTCAAACAGTTCATCATAAAAATCGGCAAACTGTCCGTAAATCATGCTGTTTCGCCCAACCAATCTGTTAGGTTAACCATCGGCGCATCTGACCATAATTTTTCTAAATCATAGTAATGACGCTGTTCTTCTTGGAAAATGTGAACAACAATGTCACCAAAATCTAGCAGAACCCAAGTGCCTTCTGCCTTACCTTCAACCCGTCGAACCGTTACACCGGCCTCACCTTCAGCATCCAAAATAGCCTGAGTAATCGCCTGAACTTGACGCTTAGAACCACCATTCATAATGGCAAAATAATCGGCCACTAAGCTAACCTGCTCAACATCTAACGCCACAATATCCTCAGCACGTTTAGCATCTCCGGCCTTAACAGCCACTTCCAACATTTGTTTACTCTCCAAAATAGTTCCTCATTTCACTTAATTGATTAATAGTTATATTTCATTTGCTTCTGAGCGACCCAACGATTAAACGTTAATAAGGTTGCCGGATAAATCGGCGCATTCTTTTCAGCTAAATACAGCATTGTGTGCTTCGTCTGAAAAGCAACCCCAGCACGCAGATCTTTGTGGGTTATCTGTCTAGCCTCATCAACACCATCAAAATTACGCTCGGGTTCAATGTAATCCGCCATATAAACAACTTGAGCCAACGATGACATTTCCACAGCGCCCGTGGTGTGATAACGGACAGCGTTTAAAATGTCTTCATCATCAATGCCGAGCTCATCACGAATAAATTCTGCGCCCACAATACCATGCCAAATGGCGTTGCCCCAATTCAGGAGATCTGGATCCATTTGATGTTTTTTAATCATGCCGATGAACGCTTCATCGCTACGCTCCTTAGCATAATCATGGATCAAACCAGCAATACTAGCCTTTTCCAAATCAACACCATTCTCTTCAGCTAACTGAATTGCAGTCTGTTCTACGCGTAAACAATGATTGAACCGTTTGTCACGCAACTGTTGATGAACTGCTTCAGCCAATTCATCACGTGTGCCGTTATAAAGATGCTGCTGATAACGCATTGTCTTACTCATGATACAACTGATGCTCCTTAATGTATGCTTCAACTGCCTCTGGAACTAAGTAGTGAATCGATTGCCCGCGTTTGACACGATCACGAATCATTGAACTACTGATGTCAATTGTCGGCACATCAACCCAAATAACAGGATATGGCGTTTGTTTCTTATAGCCAGCTCGACCAACACCAACAAACGTTACTATTTTTGCCAACTCGTCGATACGATGCCATTTCGGCAGATAGGCCACTTCATCCCCACCAATAATAAAGTAATACTCAGTTTTAGGATGACGCGTCTTCAAATCCACCATCGTGTCATACGTGTAGCTTTTGCCGCCACGTTGAATTTCACTCATCTCTAAGTCAAACAACGGATTTCCGAAAATAGCACGGCGAACCATTCTTGCACGTAGCAAAGGATCAATTGCAAGTTTAGGATCAATATGCGGAGGCTGAGCGTTGGGCATAAAAAGAACCTTATTTAATCCCAATTGCTTACCCACCTGATCCGCAATAATAAGATGACCTAAGTGTGGCGGATTAAAAGTCCCACCCAAAATGCCTACCCGTTGTTTAGGCATTTCTGTGACCATTTCCGTCATCACTTGAGTGCCCGTCTGTTTAGTCGTTAACGTCGATGTAATCATTGTCCATCCCTACTTATTTCACGTGTTTACCCTAACACTAAACCAATGCTGCAACCTTTTTAGATAACCGTTGATTATCTGGATCCGTTGCAGGCATAAACAATACCAGCGTATGACCGATTGTTTGGACCACAGTAATCCGCGGATTTTTTTCAATAAAGGTCTTTGCCTCTGCGACGGTTGCATCTGCACTTTGTAACAAATTTACCTTTATCAGTTCACGTTTCTCCAAGGCACCAGTTAATTGGTCTAACCACGTTGCTGTCAAGCCGTTCTTTCCCACTGAAAACAGTGGACGTAGTGAATGTGCTTCAGAACGTAAAAAATGTTTTTGTTTACCCTTTAAATCCATATAATATCTCTCCCGTTTTAAATCATTGCGCGTCTTAGCAAGACGTTAACGCCTTTTGGCGCCCAGCCAGCAATCGTTACATTGGCAGGAACTGTTACCCAGCCCAATCCTTCAATAACGAGATCACTTTTCTCCGTTGTGCGAAATTCGTGTCTTGTCAATTCAGGTAGATCTGCCAACTCTTCCTGGGAAGGTGGTGTGAGTATCTCACCAGCGTGATCACGATAAAAATCATCCGCGTGTGCCAATTTTGTTCGATGGATCATTAGATTGTTCTCAAAATAGGCACTAACACCGGTTGTTCGACTGTCTGTTGTTGCAGACAATAAATCGAACCTCGCTACTGCACCCATGAACAACGTTTGTTCACCTTGTAGCTGATAAACACGTGGCTTGATTTCCTTTTGTGGCGCAACATACTTTAAAGCCCCTGCACTTAGAAAATGAGCCATCTGTTCAGGATGAATAATTCCTGGTGTGTCAACTAAAACATGATCTTCTCCAAGTGGAATTTCAATCTTGTCTAACGTCGTCCCAGGGAAACGTGAGGTTGTGATCAGATCAGCAACACCAGAGTTTTGTTTTAAAATCTGATTAATCAATGTTGACTTACCAACGTTGGTAACACCCACAACATAAACGTCACGATCACCGCGATATTTATCAATCAATGCCAACAGATCATCCACATCGTGGCCATTCTTTGCGCTCAACAATGTGGTTGCCAGTGGTCGCAATCCGTTGGCATTAGCTTGTTGACGTACCCAATCAGTCAGTTTACTTCGTTTGAGCGAACGTGGTAAAACATCTTCTTTATTACCAACTAGTAGGATCGGATTATCACCAACAAAACGATGTAATCCAGGGATCATACTGCCGTTAAAGTCAAAAATATCAACGACATAGACGATTAGGGCGTTAGCATCCCGAATCTGAGCTAATAACCGTCTAAAATCGTCATCCGTTAATGACACTGGTACGATTTCGTTGTAATGACGCAAACGAAAACAACGCTGGCAATATAATTCACCGTTTTCAAGACCTTTTTTTAAGGCCGATTGTGGTGTATAGCCAACGGCCGTAGAATCTGTCGTTTGAATCTTAGCCCCACAGCCAATGCAATACAGTGGCTCTGCCGTTTCATTCGTTACTGCTTCACTCATCGTAAGTCCTCCTGCCATGTCATCGTCGGATAAACACGGCGTAATCGTTGCATCACAAAACGCTCAAAAAAGCGGTTAATCCGTGTATCCCACTTGTCCGTTTCGATCAACGGCTTCACTAAAATACTACGCACATGCGCGTTATTTGCCGCCCACATGTCTGTCATTAACTGATCACCAACCATCACAACTTCACTATTGCTCAATGAGAGCCGCCGTTGTGCTTGACGAATACCGCGCGTTAAAGGTTTTAGTGAACGTGAAACGAATTCAAGTCCTAATGGCGTGACTGCTCGCGACACACGGGCAGCATTGTTATTTGAAACGACTACAATGCGAATATCATTTGCATGCATCGTTTGGATCCACCGTCGTAACTGCGGCGTTCCATCCGGATTATTCCAAGCAATCAACGTATTATCTAAGTCTGTCAAAATAACACGAATGCCCGCTGCCTTTAATTGTTCAGGCGAAACATTATATATTGCTGAAATCATCCAAGTTGGTTTGAAGTTGGCGATCATTTAAAGCTCCTTGCTGCTGACTATTTTTTAGCACAAAATTATCTAAATCATTATACCAGAAAGCACTTAAAAATGCTTATTCCACCGGTTTCGAATCACGTAAACGATTTACCACCGCCTGCATATCCTCAGGTAATGGCGCAGTGTAGGTCTGTCGCTTTTGCGTGACAGGATCTGTAAATGATAATTGCCATGCATGCAATGCCTGTCGTTGCATTAACCTAAGCGATCCACCATATAAACGATCACCGAGTAGCGGATGACCGATGCTCTGCATGTGCACTCTAATCTGGTGAGTCCGTCCTGTTTTTAAATTTAATTCAACTAATGCGATATTTTCAAACTGTTCTAACACTTTATATTCAGTAATTGCAGATTGTCCGTTTGAAGTTATCGCTCTAGCAACCTGTCCATCCACTCGTCCAATTGGACTGTCAATAACACCGTGATCGTTCTCAAATCTTCCTTCCACCAGTGCGAGGTATGTTTTTCGCATTGTGTGCTGATCTACTTGAGGGGCAATCATTCCCTGAACAATACCATTACGTGCCACCAACATGATGCCACTTGTATCGCGATCTAGACGAGTGATTAAATGTGGCACTAAATTATCGGCATTATTGGCCACGAGCCAGCCTTTGATGCGATTGACCATCGTTGTTTGCTGATCGCTCGGTCCAGGAACAGCGTTAACACCTGCATTTTTATTAACTACCAGCCAATTTTCATCGGCCATCAAAACATCGATTGGTTCCTCATCGACAGTAACGTTCCCATCACTAGGCTCGTTGGGCAACGACAACGTGACAACATCACCAATTGCAACTGCCTGATCTGGCTGAGTGATTTGTTGATTCAACGCTATCTTGCCTCCAAGATGCCGCTGACGAGTCCATAAATTATGGCTGATGCCTTGTGTAAACAAAAATTGTTTGACGCTGACATAAGTTGCGGTTGAACGCCAACTAAATTTCAATGTTTTGCTAACCCACTTTCTGGTGTATTTCTACTATTATATATCACAAGTTTAATAATAATATTTGATCAAAAGCACAATAAAGCCATCTAACTACGGCTTCGAAACTGGATTTTTAACATACTCGGCTATTGCTGGCAGATTACGGTATGCTCCGTTTAAATCCATGCCAAAACCGACCAACCACACGTTAGGAACCGTCAGGCCAAGATAATCAATGTGAACTGGCGTCACGCGTGTCATTGGTTTGTCAGCCATAACTGCTATCTCAACACTTTTAGCACCTTGAGCCAATAACCAACGTTTTAGAAAAAACAAGGTATTGCCCGTATCAATAATTTCGTCCAATAAAATAATATGACGACCCGTAATCGAAATGGTCGGCTCCTGAAGCATTACCGGCTCGCTCTGCTGTTCGCCAGTATAGCTGGTAACAGAGACAAAATCGAGATCAGAGGGAATCGACAACCGTTGACTGACAGCAATTGTCCACTGAGCAGCGCCTTTCATCACACCGATAAGTAGTGGATTTGTTGCCTTATTTTTTTCACTGATCTGTTTAGCAACAGCAGACGCCATCACCTCAATTTGATCAGGTGTCGCAAAAATTTGACCAATATGGTCATCGAGTAGCGTTTTCAGAGATTCGTTGTTCACAATTAGATCCTTTCTGAGTGTCTCACTCGTTACAAAGACTGTTCAATATTCAATTGCGGTGACGATATCGTAACCCGAATTCTCTACGGGCACAAGTCAAACCAGTAATAACTAAAACAAAAAAGTCTGACAGGAAATTTCTTCCTGTCAGACTTCAATAGTCGCCTGCCCCAAAAACGATTAATTCACCAACGTTTTTAAAATCGAAACCGGTGACTGCTACGTACTGTCAAGGATGTACCATTATCCCCGCATCGTAGCCCAATTTTAAGCTGTTCTCGTTGAGTTGGTCATGTTTTCATGTCCTAGATAATGCAGACGGTAGTTAGCCTGCCGTGTGGCATTAATACGATCCAACGCTAACTTAGCGGTGTCATATGAAACGTGGTCAAGAATTGAAACCCATTGTCTCCCGTGGCGAACTTCAACATTCCATTCTCCACGTGTTTGCATTTTATAAGTTTTCATAGGTGACCTCTTTTCTGCGCTCTCAAAACAATTATCGACGCCAGTTCGCCAACAGTGAGAACTCCTGTTTCTTTACTGGAATATTCAGTCTAAACATTTTCAGAACAAAGTAAAGCAAAACGCTCACTGCCTGTAGCTAGCAGACGAGTGAGCGTTTTCAATGAATAAATTCAACTTTTGAGTGGCGCTAGTCCGAAATTACGGATTATTCACCGTAACTTTCAGTATCCTCATCACTAAAAGCATTCACAATCCTAAAATTAACATTATCATTTGCTTTTAACAATTTCGCGACTGGACACTGATTTAAAGCATCATCCAAAACTGCCTGGGCATCCTCTTGATTCTCATTTGGAAACATAATCTGAGCGTCAACGATAAACTTATATCCCATCGTATCTTTAACGATATCAACCCTTGTTCGAACCTGAGTATCCTGTGGCATGTGGCGTTGCTGCTCAACAATACGTAACGTTGCGTTAAAACAAGTGCTCAGTGCAAATCCAATAAATTGTTCTGGGTTAGTGCCCGATGCGGAGACTAAAGAGCTACTAACACCTAGTGACAAGCCTTCATTACCTTCAACAAAGCTTTGTCCAACTAGACCGTTCTCATTAACTACATGTGTGTGATAGAGTGAACCTTCAACTGCCATTGTAATGCGCCTCCTATTATTAAACATCTTTGCTTGACTACACAGCAAATCTACCGATATTCATAAGGAATCGCAATTAATCATCATTCAAAAAGTGTCAGCAGACTTTTCTTTTCAAGTGACGTTGGTAACGCTGCCTTACAATCAGAGGTTAGATGAGCAAAAATTTTGAATTCACTTTTTTAAAATCGGATTGCGATATACATCTTTTTTATTGTATATGGCATAAAGTATATCAATAATCTTATGGCACGGATTTCTAAACAGCTTTAACAATTGTCAGTAACGTCACCTTTTGAGTAAGTTTATGCCGTTTGGTGGACTTTGTCGTTTATAATTAAGTATAATTATTAGTAGACTATGATATGGAAGCTCAAACTAAACAGATAAAGTAAGGAAGTAAATCCGTTGTCAAAACAAGTCATCTCAATTATTGTTCCTTGTTACAATGAGGAACCAACAATTCCACTATTCTATCCGGCAGTTCAAAAAGTTTTTGTCAAACTACGCGAACAGTTTCCAGGCTTCGAACCTGAGTATTGGTTCATTAATGATGGATCAACGGATAACACATTAACTGAATTGCGCAAATTGCAACAACAAGATGTTGATCATGTTCATTATGTCTCGTTTTCTCGTAACTTCGGAAAAGAATCTGCACTTTATGCTGGTCTACAACATGCTACTGGTGATTTTGTTGCCGTCATGGATGTTGATTTGCAAGATCCTCCTGAATTACTCATCCAAATGGTTTCCGGCATTCAAAATGAACATTATGACATTGTCGGATCTCGTCGTGTCACACGTAAAGGCGAACCACCAATTCGCTCTTTCTTCAGTCGCGCATTCTATCGCGTCATCAATTGGATTTCCCAAACGCACATTGTTGAAGGTGCAAGAGATTATCGCCTAATGACGCGCCAAGTGGTCGATGCCATCTTATCAATGGCCGAAGTCAACCGTTTTTCTAAAGGAATTTTCAGCTGGGTTGGCTTTAAAACAAAGTACATCGAATTCGAAAACCAGGATCGAGTTGCTGGTGACACGCATTGGTCATTCTTTCAATTATTTAGCTATTCTCTAGAAGGTATCATTGATTTCTCTGATGCGCCCTTATCCATTGCTTCGTATACAGGGTTCTTATCTTTCGTGGCCGCCTTTTTCGCGCTAATCTTCATCGTAATTCGTGCACTTATTTATGGTGATCACACCGCTGGTTGGCCATCACTTGTATGTATCATCCTTTTGATCGGCGGGCTTCAATTATTCTGCCTAGGAATTTTAGGTAAGTATGTTGGTCGACTCTATTTAGAGAGCAAGCACCGTCCAATCTACATCGTTAAGGAGGAAAAGTAAGATTCCAAGTCAATATCCGCAATCGTCCAAACCTGAAATTCCTCAAACTATGAATCAGTACGGCCGTCAACGTTTTCAATACGATATGACGGCTTTTGTCGTTCCAATGATACTTGTTGGTTTAGTATTTTGGACACTAGGCATTACGCCATTCGGCAGTCATAACCTCCTAATAAGCGACATGGGGGCACAGTATGTTGCTTGGTTAACACAATTTCGACATGCAATTACGACCGGCCAATTCTCGTTTTATTCGTTTAGTCTATCTCTGGGCGATAATGCTTTTCCGTTAGTTGCCTACTACATGTTAAGCCCGTTTAATCTACTGTTGTTCTTCTTTCCGGCCAATCAAGTGCCGCTGGCAATAACTTTCATCATCTTATTAAAAGTTGGCACTATCGGCTTTAGTATGAGTTATTATTTGCGCCGCGTGTACCATAATACCAACTGGCAAAATCTTATTTTTTCAACAGTCTTTAGTCTTAGCGGTTTTGTCGCTACTTACTTTTATGACATTATGTGGTTGGACGCTCTTATTTTACTGCCGCTGGTTATTCTGGGTCTTCGCCGATTAGTTAACAACAAAGGCACGGTCCTTTACTTCTTTGCATTGTGGGCTACGATCGTCACTAACTATTATTTAGGCTACATGACTTGCCTGTTCGCGCTGACCTATTTTGTTTACTTTACATTTGATCAGCAAACAGAAAAACAATCGTGGAAACAATGGTGGCATCACAACGCTCAAGCAATCAAACGATTTTTGATTACCTCTGTCTTAAGTGGTTTAAGTACCCTATTCGTCCTGATACCTACACTATTGGGCATGCTTAAAACGAGTAAACAGAGTCTATCGTGGCAGGCCTTCCTGCCTACGCCTCAGTTCGGCTTAGATGGTTTCGCACAGCTTGGCCTAAACGCAGCCGATTATCCACAACGCCTAGAACATGATCCCAGCATCTTTGTCGGCAGTTTTGCACTGTTACTTGTACTTTTATTTTTCCTAAATAAGACCATTACCAATCATCACAAACGAACAACCGGTACTTTACTGGCCTTTCTTGGACTCAGTATGTTTTTGACACTGTTCAACACTATTTGGCACATGATGCAACAGCCGAACGGATTTCCCTTTCGTGACGCCTACTTTTTCACATTTATCGTTGTGATTAGTGCATACGAAGCGTGGCAAACAGGCGCTTTCAAACAAACCAGGTTAGTGATGCGTGCGGCGTTGATTGCGATAGTGCTGCTAGCCATCGGTTATCTGACAGCCATGATTGTGCAACCGATCGTGCGACGATGGGATGATTTGGCGAACTTTTATGTCAGTCCTAGGTACTGGTTGATTGCAACAGGATTTATTATCTGTATTGCCGCCTTACTCATCTTATATAACACCCAGCATTGGCACCGTTTAGCCCTTTCTGGTATTGTTCTTGTCACTGTATTTGAGTTGTCCGCAAACTTCTATTTCGGTCTTAAACCTGCTCAATTTGGCAATCAAACCATTTATCAAAAGAATTTCACGATTGAAAAAAACTATTTCAACAAAATCAGACGTGCTAGTCATGCCTTTTATCGAGTCGACAACAGCAACTCATTAATTAATGCTGCATTTGGAGAGACGTATAACAATTACAATGACCCGCTGCTCTTCAATAGTCATGGTATAGATTTATACAGTTCAACGTTAAATGAATCAACGCGGGTTATGTTAAATCGACTTGGTTTTTATAGTAAAAATGAGCGTCGAATCAGCTCTGAAGGTAGTACTCACCTGACCAATGCACTATTTGCAGTGAAATATCAGTTACAGATGACACCCCATGACTATGATCTTATTGTCCACGACCATGCACTGCCGCTAGGATTTGCCGTGAATGATGACTTATTGAACGTCAAACTTAAGGGTGGCGTGGCCTTAGAAAATCAAAATAACGTTTGGCAGGCCATCACCGGCCGTAACATACGTTATTTTAAATCAGTTAATGTCCGGCGCACGGGCTATGAATATAAAAACAAACAGTACCGCTACCAGTTAATCATCAGACCAACCGCCACCGGTACATTGTATGCCTATTTTCCTAATGTTAGCGTGGCAAACGCCAATATTCACGTCAACGGAACTAAGAAAACAACACGGTTAGATGTGAGCACACAAGCGGTATTATCATTAGGAAATTTCAAAAAAGGTGAACGTGTCCATATCAATTTAACTAGTAAAACGCCTCTAACACATCTTGCACAGTCGTTGCAGACACTGGACCAACAATCCTTTAATCAGTCCCTGAGTGACCTTCATAAATCGACATTCAAACTTGATCAAGACTGGCGGCCAGATCACTTGCAAGGTACGATAACAGCTACCAAGAAGAAACCCTTGTTATTCCTGAGCATTCCTAAAGACAATGGTTGGCATGCTTATGTTGATGGCAAACAGGTATCAATTGACAAAGTTGTTGGCAATCTCAGCGCTATAAAGTTGACGCCAGGCGTACATCGCATACGTTTAACCTACCGGGCGCCTGGTTTTCGTTTAGGGCTCATCATCAGCCTCGTAAGTTTTGCCAGCTACCTCTTATTCTTGTGGCTACGTTTTCGTAAAAGAAGCGCATCAGTCGAAACAATCAATTAATAGGTCAAATTCACAATAAACAACACTCATTAAAAAAACATCGCTAAGCAGACAAATTGCGTTTGCTTAGCGATGTTTTTTAACATGATTAACGTGTTGTAAGGTACGTATATGTTTGATCTTCATTTTGTTTAAACGTGAACTCATGATCACGATGATCGTTAGCGCGCCATTTCGACACTTCATAGTGCGTCGTAGTAGACATTTGCAATCTATTCACCACAGCCTCAATCAAATATTGATCATCCGTGTAGGTTCCGCGTAAAATGTTCTTCAACTCAGTTAAAAAAGTTTCTGCATTTGTAATCACGTGCAATCGCTCCTTTTTAGTCATTGGCAATAGGATACAGATTTCACACGTCAATGTCCATTAAAATTTTGATTAAATCACTCAGTTTGTCATTTTGTTGCCAAACAAAATTTCAGGGTAATATATTTAGTTCGCAAAGTAATCCTCTTCACCCCATTCATTAACTGACACTTGTTTTAAAACAAGTATTTTTACCAGCAATAAATTCAAATTTTGGCTACAATATGCCTATTAAACTTAAAAAAGATAAAGAGGCGCAAACATGAAAAACGTACGTCAGCCGATTTATGAAACCCTCCTGATTGGCACTTTATTGGCAGGTGTCGGTGGCTACCTGGACGCTTACACCTATATTCTTCACAACGAAGTGTTCGCCAGTCTTCAATCAGGGAATGTTATCTTACTGGGATTAAATTTAGCCAACGGTCATTTTGCTAAAGCAATCACATACATTATTCCAATCTTCTGCTTCACACTGGGTGCTGGGTTAGCTAACTTGGTGGAACAATTTTTTCACCGTCCCGGAGCCGTGATTTGGCAGGAGCTTAGTATCATTGCCGAATTAGTTGGTATTTTAATAATCGATCTGTTTATTGGCTTTATCCCCGGTTCATTTATCACTAGTAGTCTATCCTTATTTGCTGCCTTTCAGGTTCATACATTTCGGGTCATGAATAATCATCCGTACAATACAACCATGACCACTGGTAACTTGCGAACTGTCGGTGCAGCTTCGTTAAATTTGCTTTTCCGCCGCGGCAAACTAACCACTAACTGGCTTTTATTAAGAGATAGTTTTTGGGTGGCCGCTAGTTTTGGCATTGGCGCTTTCATTTCCACTAAACTAACAAATGCTATCGGACCGCAGGCATTGCTAGGCAGCGTCTTGATTCTAATTGTTGTACTCATTTTAATGATTTGGGATCAACGCGGTGGGACTGCATGAACGAGATTGGAACAAAACACCTCAGCTTGAATCTTAGCGCAACGGCAACAAGCCATTTTTCTTCAACTGCCAAGGTTCGCACGGATTAAAAATTTGCCACAAATGCGAGACATAACACTACGTTTTGCTCATCTAACATAAAAAATGATGTTCACGGGAGAAATCACCCATGAACATCATTTTTATGACACCTGAGAAAGCCAAATCGTGTTGTGTCTCGCTTTCTTTAAAAGATTTTCATATCTGTATATTTTGTTGGCAGATTATTAAAATCATATGTGGCAAGTCCCTGTTTAATCTTGTCCCCGGTATACATTGCCGTCAGTGAACGCACAAGCATCAGGTTAAGCTCGTTTTCTGGGTGAAATTGAACCATGATTACTGGAATGTGCCAAGCCCAGGCAGCACCTATTTCAAAAATGGTACCAGCATCAGGTTCAAGATTTTGCTCTTCATATTTATAATCTAAAATCG
This sequence comes from Furfurilactobacillus milii, assembly GCF_009863985.1. Classification (GTDB taxonomy): domain Bacteria; phylum Bacillota; class Bacilli; order Lactobacillales; family Lactobacillaceae; genus Furfurilactobacillus; species Furfurilactobacillus milii_A. Next base: position 337,562 of record NZ_WEZT01000005.1, read on the forward strand.
CAACAACGACATCGGCACGTTTGACCTGACGCATGTCGCTTGCAAAGACAGAATCTTGCCATTCAAATGAGCCAAATTCTAGACTTTCTTCTTGGTGTTCTTGTGGAATAAAAATACCATCTGCATCAATTGTTTTATTTTGACGTAATGATGTCACCACAGTATCAATACGATCCCGTTGTTCATCAGTGAAAAACGGACTAGCAAGGTAAACACGGTTTTTATACATGAAAAATCTTCCTTTCCTAAACGGCAATATTACGCTATTATACCGGATTCTGTTTGAAAATGGACGATGAAATATGAATCATTTTTATTGCTGAATTGAAAACGGCTTCATTTTTTCAGCAGCATGACTTTACCTCTGTCTCGACAATGCTATACTTTAATTGTTAACAACGTAAATAGTTAACTGTCCAACCCTGACGACATTAAAAGCTGACTAATTGTGTGGAGGGATTTTCATGGATAAAGATGAGATTATGGACAAGGCTAAAGATCTTGTGAGCGGCGGCAATATCGACGACGCAAAGTCATTTATCGAAGATCACAAGGACGACCTTGGCGACTACTATGACCAAGCTAAAGACTTGCTTGGCGGTGGCGCTTCCGGCATCATGGATAAGCTTGGCGGCTTGTTTGGTGCCAACAACGACAATTAGTTACACGTCAATTTAGAATTCGAATTGGCCTTATAAGCAAAAAATAGACCCGCTAATTACTAGATTAACAGTAATTAGCGGGTTCTTTATGCTGAATAAAAAATCAGAAAAGCAACTTGTTCAGTATTTTAAGTTAGGACCGCGGGTTAATCAGAATCGCTCGACAAGATAACATTTTGATCCGATCAAATGGAACATCCTGCTCGTTAATTAGACCATTATTAAGTGCAACCACATATTCAATGACTGGGGTATATGCATAAGACATCAGAACTTCAAAGGTCACTGGCACAAAAATTCCGTTTGCAACACCATTTTGGGTTAATTGTTGAATCGGTTCGTAACCTAAATATGACTCCTCAGCCGTAATCCCTAATTGTTTTAAAATCGGTGACTGATTAAACTCACGAATTAACAGCATATTTTCAAGATGATGTTGCGCATAGCCATATACTAATGACATAAACTTATCCAATTCAGCAGTTGGATCTCCGTTAGGATCAAATGCAGTAATGACCCTGGCAACATCCGCTTTGCGATTCAAATAGAGCGCTTTTAACATGTCGTTTTTATCTTCAAAGTAAGTATAAAGTGTTCCTGAAGCAATTCCTGCTTCTTTCGCAATTTTGCTTAGCGATACGGCAGCAATACCCTCGTTCATCATAATTTGACTCGTCGCCTGAAGAATTCGTGCTCGCTTCGTTTCATCTCTACCGCGCATTAAAACGTCTCCCCTACATGTTGTTTGATAAACTGCCAAGCCGCTTGACGTGTCTCAACCGCTTCTGGCAACTTAGGTTCCCAATTAAATCCATGCCACATTCCTTCCCGGATAACTGCAGTTACCTCGACATCAGCGTGACGCAACTTTTCGTTAAAACGAGCGACATTGCTGAGCATTATATCACGAGTGCCAGTGCTCATAAAAGTCGTGGGGAACCAGTCACCAACCTCCCCGTACATTGGAGAAACGATTGGACTCTTCGGATCATTAGCTCCAATATACGCTTTTGCCAAACGAAGCGCCATTTTGGCTGAACCAACATCACGTTTTTCGTTAAAAATCGACGAATCTCCATTACCAGAGATATCCAACGCTGGACAAAATAGTACCATTGCTGCCGGCAAACGTAGGCCTTGCGCATGAGCCTGTTCGACCACTGCCGCCGCGATGCCTGAACCTGCTGAACTCCCCATCATCACAATCGGACGATTTCCAACGGCCTCTATTAAACCGCGATAAAAACTGAGCACTTGACTAACGATTTGCGGAGCCTGTGCCTCAGGAGCTAAGTCATAATCGACCGAATAAACTGGCAACGATGTTTCGGTTGCAGCTAACAAAGCTGTTCGTTCACGGGCCGTCCCCATAATAAAACCACCGCCATGAATATTCAGAATAACTGGGCCATCTTCGTTAACACCAGCTTCGGTTATCCTGAGACCAGTAACGTCATTCAGTGCCAGTGGCGTTGTTGTTAAATTTCCATCCTTGATAAGACTCTGTTCAATAGGATCTTCACCAGACTGAAACTGTGTACGAATTCGGTTAATGAGGCGTGGCGTAATTTTAATGAACCCCGGTAAATTGAAATGGCAAATTCTATAATTAATCCGAACAAAAAAAAAAAAGGCCCAAAGCAATCTCTTACAATGATAGTAGTTAATCCCAACCAGCTATAAGGAGTGATTA
>NZ_WEZT01000005.1:340016-389384 GCF_009863985.1 Furfurilactobacillus milii
CGATCTAATTCATAGCTAATAGTTGATTTGGCAACGCCTAAGGCGTCAGCCATATCTTGGTAAGTATGATGGCCTTCACTGACCAGTTGAGCTAGCGCACCACGTTGAAAACGTGATAAAGTAGAAGTACCCAAAGTAATCACTCCTTATAGCTGGTTGGGATTAACTACTATCATTGTAAGAGATTGCTTTGGGCCTTTTTTTTTTTTTGTTCGGATTAATTATAGAATTTGCCTTTAAAAAAAGATGGGCACTGTATTGGCCACAATTTGTTTATTTCGCGATCATAATGATGTTAATCTGGTTGCTTGTACCGACTATTTTTTATGTCTTTCACTTAGATGGTCAGTCTGCCCGCGATGGTCTTACACTCGGCCTTAACGTAAATACTAGTGGCCGTTTAAACAACTGGCAAAATGTTCTCAGTCTTTTTGAACGCAATTATGGCCTTGCATGGTTTTGTGTCAGCGTTGCTTTCTTACCCTTGCCCTGCTACTGACTATTTGCCATCATTAATGCCTTAACTGTTGGTATAGTTCTAGTTGGTTCTCAACCAATTGCGACTTTATTTTTGGGCATTCTGCCTCATGGGATATTTGAAATCACCGCGCAAATATTAACATTTTGTATTGCGGCTCAGATTACTAAATACATTCAGCAGTCAATCCACCAGCTCTGTCATCCAACTCAATGTCCACCAGCGATTCAGTGGTCAACATTATTAATTGATATGTGTAGTATTGTTCCTTTGTTGTATGTTGTCTCAGCTATCATCGAAACATTCATTACACCTGTATTACTACAGGATTATTTTTAAAATGAGCTACTCGATCCCTAGCAAGAGAAGCAAGTGAAGCCGTAATTTCTAAAGTCAAACACAAAAAAAGAGCATTCACAAATGTGAATGCTCTTTAAAATCTAATTATTAAAATTAGTCTTTGTTAACGTTTGTAGCTTGTGGGCCACGGTCGCTGTCTTCAACATCGAAGGAAACGTGTTGACCTTCGTCCAAAGTCTTGAAGCCGTCGCCTTGGATAGCTGAGAAGTGAACGAATACATCGTCACCGTTTTCGCGAGTAATAAAGCCGTAACCCTTGTCAGCGTTAAACCATTTAACAGTACCTTGTTCCATATGAATGAAACCTCCATGCGCATTGCGCAAATTAATTTTTGCATCTAAAGCCGGGCGAGAAAGGTTGTCATTCAAAAGAACTAGTACACTTACTACCGAACTATCAATACAATGACTATACTTTAACCCTAATTAGACCATAGAGCAAGCATAAACATCTTTTATCACCAAAAACTTATACAACCGGTGTCGGTACGACTAATTTTTTCGCAATGACAACCTTGTCGTTAAGGTCATCTAATGTGGATTGATAACGGGCTGTGAAGTCCTTTACGTTTAGTTTCAACAGCAACGCATGATCGTAAACTTTCACAATTGTGCCTTTAAAATTTCTTGGCAAACCTGTGAATCGTTTGCATACCACGTGCTCGTTGACCTTAAACTGTTCAGTCGTTGAGTCCTCTGTTTCACTCATGTAAACGCCTTCCTTCGCCACCAACATAACACTCTTAAGTTATTTTGGTAACTGAAAGAACTTTTAATGAATTCAACCACAAGCGTTAACCCATTATATTGAACTGCGCCAAATTCTGTCGAAGACAATAAAAAGAACCCTCTCAATGAAAGTTTATCCATCGAAATGGTCTTTCTATTCATCACGAACAATTACTCATCTTACTGGTTAATGTACTCTTTAGTCGATGCAATGATGTCAGCAAGCCCCTTCTTTGCATCGGAGAAGAACATCTGCGTGTTATCCATCGAGAACAGTGGGTTTTGAACACCAGCATAACCTGTGCTCATTGACCGTTTGATAACAACCACGGACTTCGACTTATCAACATCCAGAATCGGCATCCCAGAAATGGCATTACCACTTTCGCGAGCCAATGGGTTGGTAACATCGTTTGCCCCAATAACAAGTGAAACATCAGTGTTTTCAAACATGGAATTTGCTTCTTCCATCTGTTTCATCTGGTCGTAAGGCACGTTAACATCCGCCAACAGCACATTCATATGTCCTGGCATCCGCCCAGCAACTGGGTGAATGGCGTAATTGACATTGATGCCATTGTCCGTCAACAGTTTGGCCAACTCAGCGACTTCATGTTGCGCTTGAGCAGCAGCCAACCCGTAACCAGGAACGATCATGACATTGTTAGCATAAGCGAGTTGCAAGCCAATATCGTCAGCTGACGTTTCTTTAACGTTAACGGGTGTTTCATCGGCAGCAGAACTGCTGTTGCTATCGCCCGTACCGAAACCACCGGCAAGGATGTTGGCAACTGAACGGTTCATCGCATCAGCCATCTGTAAGGTCAAGATCGTCCCTGCAGCACCAACCAATGCCCCAGCAATGATCAATACTTGGTTATCGATAACAAACCCGGCAAACGCAACTGCCAACCCAGTAAAGGCATTTAACAGTGAAACAACAACCGGCATATCAGCCCCACCAATTGGCAAGGTCATTAACAGACCAAAGACCAAACTGGCAATTAAGCCAAGCACCATGAACCAAACATTTGTTGGCAAACCAATCATTAACCAGGCAGCCACTAAAATAGCAATGACAACTAACACATTGACCAGACGAGCGCCTGGGAATGTAATTGGCTTACCTGGAACATGACCAGATAATTTCCCGGTCGCAATCAGCGAACCAGAGAATGTAATTCCACCAATAATAACATCTAGTAAAACTGGTAGTGAAAAGGCAACGCTCAAGTGGGTGCCGCCCGCTTTGACCGCGTAGTCGAAGATCCCAATTACAGCGGCAGCACCACCACCAACGGCGTTGAACAAACTAACCAATTGAGGCACATCCGTCATTGGCACCTTGCGTGCACGGGCAACCCCGTACCAAACACCAAGTGCTAGACCAAGAATCAATACAACCCAACCGGTACCAGTAATCTTGCCCTCAGCGATGATCGTGATCACAATCATAATCACGGCTAAGAACATCCCAACTGCAGATAAGCCATTACCACGGCGAGCAGTTTTCGGTGACCGCATTAAGTGCACACCAATCACATAACAAACGGCGGAAATCAAATAAACTAAAGAAGCAACAGTCGTTAACGCACTCATTTATTCTCATCCTCCTTTGAAGCGGATTTCTTAGGACGATTAAACATGCCCAGCATCCGGTCTGTAACAGTATAACCGCCAGCCACGTTAACTGCGGCGAAGAAGGCGCCAAGGAAGGCTAAAACATAAAAGATCCAACTGTTTGCTTCCGCAGCGATCACAAATGCACCGACGACAACAACCCCGTGAATGGCGTTTGCCCCAGACATCATGGGCGTTTGTAACGTTGACGGAATCTTACTCATAACTTCAAATCCAACTAACAGACTCATCACAAAGATGGCCAAGTTGGTATATAATTCCTGACTCATGACGGCTAAGCTCCTTTCGAATCATTTTTAGACGTAGATTGACCATCTTTGGCAGCCTCGCTTGAAGCGCTGACAGTTTCCTCAGCAGCTTTCCGCTCTGGCAACTTCATTGCCCCACGCAGACGGTTACTAATAATTTCGCCATCCTTGGTAGCCAATAGTTCACCAATAACGTCATCGTCCACATCCAGTGTCAACTGGTCATCTTTAGTAATGTAAGTAATGACCGCTTGAACGTTCTTAGCAAACATATCGGAAGCAGCGGATGGCAACTGACTTGCCATGTCACCAGCACCAATAATTTGCGCCCCAGCATCGGTTGTTACTGTCGTCGCAGGTTTTGAACCAGCAACGTTACCGCCAAGTTCACTAGCGGCTAAATCAACAAAGATCGTCCCAGGTTTAGCTTCATCAACGGATTTTTGAGTTACCAACAATGGTGGCTTTCGACCAGGCACTTGCGCCGTAGTAATGATGACATTATTCTCTGCAATGAAACCAGCCAATTCATCTTGTTGCTGTTGCGTTTCTTCAGGTGTTAATTGACGAGCATAACCGCCTTCACCAGCGCCTGAAACAGATGTCGTCAAGAACGTGGCCCCCAGTGATTCAACTTCACCGCGTGAGGCCGGACGGACATCATAACCCGATACAACTGCACCCAAACGTTTGGCTGTCCCAATGGCCTGCAATCCAGCGACACCGGTACCCAAAACTAGTACTTTAGCCGGTTTAGCGGTACCGGCAGCGGTAATCATCATTGGGAAGTAACGTGAGAAGCGATCTGCCGCCAATAAAGCCGCTTTGTAACCTGCAACACTGGATTGTGAACTGAGCACATCCATTGTTTGCGCACGCGAAACAGTCCGTGGCAGTAGCTCAAAAGCTAACGCACTAACCTTTTTATCAGCAAGTGCCTTCACCGTATCCTGATCAGTCAAAGGTGCCAACAAGCCAATAATTGCCTGACCTGCCTTTAACTGCTGAATTGTTGCGGCGCTTGGCTTGTCAATCATGGCAATGATACTAGCCTGATTAATGGCCTCATCCCGACTAACGACCTTTGCACCAGCTTTGGTGTAGGCGTCATCTGGGTAGAACGCGTTTACCCCGGCGCCCTGTTCAATTAAAACTTCATAGTTGCTCTTAACTAACCGACTAACGATGTCAGGTGTCATTGCGACACGATTCTCGCCATCAGCTTCTTTAAGCGCAGAAACTACGATTGCCATTCAACATCCCTCCAATTTTGAAAGTGTTTTCACATATTTAGCATAGCGCTTACACTGATCGGAAACAATGTCATATATCAAACAATGCTGAAAAACATGAAAAAAATTTTAGCGACTTTTAAAATTTTTAAACTAGAAGTGTTAGAACTTCATTAAATAAATGCTTGAAATAGTAAATGTTTATTCAATATGGGTGATAAATCCGTAACCATATTTGCTTCATTAAAAACATTATCCTACGCCCAGTCGAAAACTTTTTTCATCACCGATGGTTGACTTTCAAATTAAAACACGGAATTTTTTAAAGCATCCTGAAATGAATGTTTACACGATTTTTGGACAAACAAAAAATGACTTGCGGCCTTCAAAAAATTGGGCATTCACAAGTCATTTTCTATTAGCGACGGCGTTTGTTCTTCTTAAGCCGCTTCTTTTTATTCTTCTTTGTTTGACGGACCATTCGGTTAACCGCCATTTTGCCTAAACGACCGGACATTCCAGAACCGCTGCCCATCATGCCGCCTAAACCACCTGGCACCATTTGGTCCAACGCACCCATATTACCGTTAGACATCTGTTTCATCATCTTTTTCATTTGATCAAACTGCTTAATCATCCGGTTGACTTCTTGAACAGGTCGACCAGCCCCAGCAGCAATTCGACGGCGACGACTCGGGTTTAACACCTCGGGATGTTCACGCTCTTGTGGCGTCATCGAATACACTGTCGCACGCATGTGGGCAAGATCCTTAGGGTCAATTTGGGCATTGGCGAGCGCAGGATTGTTAGCCAATCCTGGAATCATTTTCATGATACTCTCCATGCCACCCATTTTGTTCATCTGGTCCATTTGATCGAGAAAATCGTTAAAGTCAAACGAATTTTCCCGCATCTTTTGTTCCAAATCAGCAGCTTGCTTCTCATCAGAAACTTGTTGAGCCTTTTCAATCAGGGTAAGCATATCCCCCATACCCAAGATTCGTGAGGCCATTCGGTCTGGATGGAAAGTATCCAGATCGGACATCTTTTCGCCTTCACCAACGAACTTAATTGGCTTGCCAGTCACGGCCCGAATTGACAGTGCAGCACCACCACGCGTATCACCATCCAGCTTGGTAAGGACGACACCGGTAATATCCAGTTTGTCATTAAATCCAGTCGCCGTATTGACCGCATTTTGACCGGTCATCGCATCGACAACCAGCAAAATTTCAGTCGGATTAGCTAACTTTTTAATGTTAGCCAGTTCATCCATCAGCTGTTCATCAATTTGCAAACGACCAGCCGTATCGATAATCACGTAATCGTTTTTATCGGCTTCGGCCTTCGCCAGACCTTGGCGAACAATTTCCACGGGATCAACATCAGTCCCCAATTGGAAGACTGGGACATCAATTTGTTTAGCAACTTGTTCCAACTGATCGATCGCGGCGGGACGGTAAACATCGGCCGCAATGAATAATGGTCGAGCGTTTTGTTCAGTCTTCAACTTATTGGCTAACTTACCAGCAGTCGTAGTCTTCCCGGCCCCTTGAAGCCCAACCATCATAATGATTGTTGGAATTTTTGGTGACTTATTTAATTCTGAAGCATCAGACCCCATCGTTTTTGTGAGTTCTTCGTTCACAATTTTGACAATTTGTTGAGCTGGATTCAAACCATCCAGCACTTTACTACCCATGGCACGATCACGCACCGTTTTAACAAATGTTTTAACAACATCAAAATTAACATCAGCTTCCAACAAGGCAAGCCGAATTTCCCGCATGGTTTCACGAAGGTCACTTTCAGAGACCTTGCCCTTACCACGCAGTGTTTTCATTGCATTTTGTAATCGTTCAGTAAGCCCTTCAAAGGCCATGTGTCATTCCTCCATCGTCAGCGACTCTAAATAATTGCTTATTCAGAATCGCTTTCTGTTGTTTCAAGTCGGTCAGCTAACTGGATTAGCTGTTTATCGCTAGGATATGCGCGTCGTACATAAACGGAAATTTCATCAGCCACCTGATTGCGTTTGCGAAAATCACTAAATAGATGCAATTTTTGCTCGTAACCTTCCAGAATTTTTTCTGTTCGTTTGATATTGTCGTAAACGGCTTGGCGACTTACGTCAAAGTTTTCTGCAATTTCGCCAAGGGAATAATCATCGCCGTAATATTGTTCAATATAAGCTTTTTGTTTTTCCGTCAGTAACGGTTCATAAAACTCAAATAATGAATTTATGCGATCATTTTTTGCGATTTCCATCTTTCCACGCACCCTTCATTATTCCCGATACCGTAATAGTTTAACATTTTGACTCACTAAAGAACACTGCGCAGCCACGTCAATCAAAAGAATTAGTTCTTTTTGGGCGATTTGTCCGGCATCAACCGTTTATGCCCTTGCTCATCATAGCCACGGTGCTGATCAATTTTTAGTTTGTCTGTTATGGCCTCACCCAAATCGACGTGTTCCATCTCAGCAATGCCCAGTAGGAAAATTGCAACATCGGCCAATTCTTCAGTAATGTTGTCCTGATCTTTTTTCAAAGTAGCCTCAAATAGTTCGCTTGTTTCACTGTACAATTGTAAAAGTTCAAACCGCACATCAGTCGTGTTCCAGTTATGAGCTGCCTTATTAGCCATAATTGCCTGTTGTAGCATTGTCGTATCAATTTCCATATTATTGCCCCGCGTAAATCATCGCTTGAAATCAAAAAATATTTTTCAATAAATAGTTTACCCTTTGCACTGATAACATTGCAATTGACGAAGACAATCGAAACCACTAGTATTAGTAGTGTAATCAAGTTATGCACGAGTGGCGCAACTGGATAGCGTATTGGTCCTCGAAACCAAGGGTTGTGGGTTCGAACCCCACCTCGTGCATCGATATAAGAAAAGAAGGATTGTCGACATTGCCGGCAGTCCTTTTTTTTATTGTTTTTATAATTAACGCTTAATTTAAAAACCTGACTATTCTTTAATCAATCCTTTAAACAGTCCGTAAACGAATTCGTTTGCATCAAATGGTCGCAGATCGTTGACTTGTTCGCCCAGACCAACAAATTTAACGGGTAAATGCATTTCATTTCTAATTGCCAACACGATACCACCTTTAGCAGTACCGTCAAGCTTCGTCAATACAATACCAGTAACGGCTGTAATCTCGCCAAACGTCTTTGCTTGGTTCAACGCATTTTGACCTGTTGTGGCATCTAGCACGAGTAAGACCTCATGCGGAGCCTCAGGAATTTCACGCGTTAACACACGCTTCATTTTTGACAACTCGTTCATCAAATTAACTTTGTTTTGCAAACGACCAGCCGTATCAACCATCAAAATATCAAAGTGTTCATCTTTTGCGCGTTGCACTGCGTCAAAAACAACTGCGGCTGGGTCACTACGTTCAGGTAACGCCACTACGGGAACGCCATCGCGTTGTCCCCATACTTGTAACTGTTCAATGGCACCAGCACGAAAAGTATCGGCCGCAGCCAACAAAACTTTTTTACCTTGTTGCTTGTACATGTTAGCCATTTTCCCGACCGTTGTGGTTTTCCCAACCCCGTTGACACCAACGAAGAAGATGACGGTAGGTCCACTTTCAGCCATGTTGACGGCAATGTTTTCGTCAGCACCATCCTGATCGTATAAGTTGACTAACTTTTCTACGATCACGTTTTCAACATCCTGTTGCTTTTTCGCATTTTTCAATTTAACTTCGTCGCGAAGCTCATCGGTTATCTGAACTGCAGTATTGAAACCAACATCCGCTCCGATCAGCGTTTCTTCAAGATCATCAAAGAAATCTTCATCAACAGAACGGAAATTAGCTAAGAACGCATTCAAACGATCACCAAGCGTCTTACGCGACTTGGCTAATCCCTGATCATAAAGTTCAGCATCCGTTCGCGTATCTGTCGCTGACTCAGATGCTTCACTCGACTCAGACTCAGATACGTTATTTTCGGAGGCACTAACAGATGTACTGACAGCAAACTCACTCGCAACTGACTGACTGGCCTGTTCACTTTGAGACGCTAATTCAGATGCTTGTTGTTCAGATGCGCTTTTTTCAGCAGCATCAGCGCTCAGTGAAGCGGTCCGATGTGCCAATTGACGAGCCGCCGCTATCGAATTAGCGACAGATTGCCGCGCCGTCAGGCCACTCGTAGCATTACTACTAGTAACGGCCGACTTTGCCTCAGACGGTTGGCTGTCCGTTAACGAGGCAACACTTGCAGTTGATTGTTGATGGTCTTTGCTTCCGTTTAAATCGGCGTTTAAGCCTGATTTTTGTGCAGAAGCATCGTTACTCTCGTCAGTTACTAATGAACTAGATGCCACCGTGCTTCCTGTTGCCGATTCCATCGCCTCATCCGACACACCATGTTGGCTGTTAGCCGATGAAGGTGTCTGCGAATCATGATCAGACTGGCTATCATGATCCTGACTGGGCACAATGGAAGTTGCTATTTCAACTCGTTCAGAGTCAGAATTGGCCGATTGAGCAGATTCTGAACCGACCGTCGATTGCGAGGCCGTTTCAGAATTTTCACTGGCCTGATCTGAGTCTTTTTTATTTTCTTCAGCGTTTCGACGACGAAAAATATCAAATAGTCCCATTTCTTCACCTTCTCAAATTTAAATTTATTATGACACAGCTTCAACATCATCGAGAGAAACCGAAACCATTTTTGAAACACCCGATTCCTGCATAGTGACCCCGTACAGCACGTTTGCGTTCACCATTGTGCCTTTACGATGTGTAATGACAATGAATTGTGTATCACCTGCAAATTCACGCAGATAGCGAGCAAACCGCGTAACGTTGGCTTCATCCAAGGCCGCTTCTGTCTCATCGAGAATTGCAAACGGAACGGGCCGCACGTCAAGAATCGCAAACAAGAGTGTAATCGCAGTCAAGGCTCGCTCACCGCCTGAAAGCAAGCTCATTCGCTGGAACTTCTTGCCAGGCGGCTGCGCCATGATGTCGATTCCAGTCGTCAATAAGTGTTCCGGATCAGTCAGAACTAGTTGTGCCTTACCGCCACCAAACATCTGAACGAAAATCTTGCTGAAGGCCTTGGCCACGTCATCAAATGCTTGTTTGAATCGCGTCTGAACTTCTCCGTCCATTTCTGTCATGGTTTCCTGTAACTGCTGTTGGCTGGTCAATAAATCTGACTGTTGGCGTGCCAAGAAATCATAACGTTCTGAAACACGCTGGTATTCGTCAATCGCGCCAATATTCACATCACCAATTTCATCCAAACCACGCTTGAGTAGCTTCAACTGCTTTCTAATCTCATTCGGATCGAGGTCATTCAAACCAGCTTGAGCATCTTCAAAACTCAATTGATAGGTTTCGCTCAACGTATTTAAATCATTATCTAACAATGTTGCCAGTCGGGATTGACGGGCACTCAAATCATTCATCTCACTCAGAGATGCGCGTTGAAGCCCCTGAATCCTCGTTAACTCGGCATCGCCAGTCGTTAATTGATCACTCAATTCCGTCAAGTCAGCATTTGTTTGTTCTAACTGCTTCACAACTTGCTTAACTTCGGCCTGCGATTTGGTCAATTGAGCAGCAACTTCACTCATTGACATCCCCGAAACCGATTGGCTCGTTTGCAACGATTTCAAACGATCAGATAATGATTGCTGACGGTCAGTAAGATCCTTTAAGGATTGCACGCCCCGCCTGTAATCAGCTTCTTTAGCGGCTAATTGGGCTTTAGCAGCCGCCAACCAAGTCATCTTTTCTTGTAACTGAGTCGCTTTCGTTTCATCGTCTGCCGTTAAACTCGTCAAGTCCCGTTGTGCTTGTTCACGTTGAGCTTTGATTGTTGCCAGCTGTTGCTCAGTTGCAGCTGTGTTGGACTTGTTCTTTGCCAACTGTGATTCATAATCGGCTGCATCCTGAACCTGTTGGTCACGTTCAAACTGACTAGCAGAAAGCTTTCGCTTGGCTTCCTTAATTTTGTCACCGAGCAGCTCTAATTGACCTGATTGCTGCTGAACCTGAGTATCAGCATCGTTCATTTGATTTCGTAAGTCTGTCCCCGTGCTAGCCATGGCGTCGACTTGTGATTGCAAATCAGCAACATGTTGTTCTTGTTGATCCAATTTGGCCTGCATTTCTGCGATAGCCGCTGTCAGTTCATCACGTTCAGCGCGTTGGCTTAATAAACCAGCCTGAGCGTTTCGATTGGCCCCACCAGTAATCGAACCACTGGCATTCATGACCTGACCATCTTGTGTCACGATTCTAAAGCGATGACCAGCGATGTTCGCAATCGCAATCGCAGCATCTAAATCAGTCGCAACAACAGTGGTTCCCAACAAATGATCAATGACTGGCTCCAATGACTGATCAAACGTCACTAGTTCCGCTGCCAAGCCGACATACCCGTTGGTGGATGAAACTGCTGACAGCTGTGCTGATGAGAGTCGACGGCCATGGATGGTCGTTAATGGCAGAAAGGTTGCTCGCCCGGCTCGTTGCTGGGTCAAATAATGCACTGCATCACGGGCCGTCTGTTCATCACGAACAACTAATTGCTGTAATTGAGCTCCTAAAGCCGTTTCAATGGCCTTGACCAAATCCTTGGGTACGGTGATGAGATCCGCCACTGAACCGACTAAGCCACTAAACTTGTTTCGTTGCTTCAAAATCGCCTTAACACCTTGATAAAAACCAGCGTGTTCCTCATTCAAAGCTGCCAGACTATCCGCACGGGCCTTGGCCCGTTGTTGTACACCTAACGCGTTGTACCAATTTTTTTGTGCTTTTTCAAAGGCTTGTGTAAGCTCCTGGTACTTATCACCAGCATCCTTAAAGCTAGCACGTACTTTGTCTTGATTGGATTTACTAATACTCAGTTGAGCAGCTAACTGATCACGCTGGGCCGTTAATTGATCCAATTCTGCACGGGCTTTGCCAGCTTCATCCGAAAGGTGGGCGCGGGCCTGACCGCCTTGCTCATGTTCCCGTTCCAAATAATGCAACTCATTGTGCAAGGTTGTCAGTGACTGCATTTGCTCAATGTATGAGTCTTGTAACTGACTAATTTTGCTTTCTAACGTTGCTTGTTGCTGTTTGTTTTGGCCATCTTTAAGGCCTGCAACGACACTACTGGCTTCGTCAATGGCCTGTTGTTGAGTAGCAATAGCCGCCTTTAAAGTATCGTTATCAGCGATCACTTTTTGTGCATTTGTCTTTGCTTCGCTTAGTGCATGGTTTACTTCTTCCAATTGTTGCTGTTGAAAGGCTGTTTTGGTGCTGGCATTAGTCCGTTGACCCGTTAACCGCTCAACTTGCTGCGTAAGTGTTAACTGTTTGTTCTGCAAAGTATCTTTTTTGTTCAGCAATTCTGTTTGATGCTGTTTCATCTTTGCGACAGCTTGCGTTTGGTCTTTTACTTGTTGCTCATAGTCACTCACAAGCATCTTGGCCTGGGTCATTTTCTGATCGACCTCGTGCTTAGCGCGTCGATTATCCTGAATTTCAATAACCAATCTAGATTTATCCAAATCGTCAAACCGGTGCTTTTGATCAAGATAGTCCTTAGCCATGGCACTTTGCTCAGCCAACGGTTCCATCTGGCTTTCCAGTTCCGCAATAATATCATTGACCCGGTTCAAATACTCGCGAGTCGTGCCTAATTCTTTTTCAGCCTTGTCCTTATTTTGCTTGTACTTATAGACACCGGCTACTTCTTCGATAATTGTGCGGCGGTCTTCCGGTTTACTATTAAAAACGGCTTCAACACGCCCCTGACTAATAATCGAAAATGATTCTCGACCTAAGCCAGTATCCATGAATAAACTAACAACGTCACGAAGCCGACACTGATTACCATTGATCCGATACTCAGATTCCCCGTTACGAAAAAGACGCCGTGTAACGCGAACTTCAGCATAATCACTCTTTAGATAATGATCACTGTTATCAAACGTAATCGAGACTTCCGCTCGGTTAAGTGGCTTTCGGTTCGCTGCGCCGGCAAAAATCACGTCAGTCATTTTGGTTCCACGAAGATCACGCGCAGACTGCTCGCCTAAAACCCAACGGATGGCTTCAATAATATTACTTTTACCGCTTCCGTTCGGGCCGACAATACCAGTCATGCCCGGCATAAATTCAATTTTTGTCTTATCAGCAAACGATTTAAAGCCGCTGATCTCTAAGGCCTTTAATTTCATGCAACATCCATCCGTTAATTAATCGAGTTCGTCCTTACCGTGCGTCACTAATGTTTCTTGTTGACCACGAAGACTTTGAAGCGCCTGTAACGCAGCCGCTTGTTCTGCATTCTTCTTTGATTTACCGGTGCCTTCACCAATAATCTTTTGATCTGCAGCAACGGTCATCGTAAAGTTGCGATCGTTTTCGGGGCCATCTTCACGTTTAAGCTCGTAATCAATAATGACATCGCCATCGCGTTGTAGCCATTCCTGCAATGCCGTTTTATAGTCAATCGCATGATCGAACCAGCCTGCATCAAGTTTGGGAAAAATAACCTTTGTGATAAAGGCAACAACGGCATCTTTGCCTTGGTCCAAATACAATGCGCCAATAAAGGATTCAAAAATATCACAAAGTAATGATGAGCGGTGACGGGCACCCTCTTTTTCTTCTCCGCGACCCAAACGGATGTATTGATCAAAATGGCACTCTAGTGCAAACTTGGCAAAACTAGCCTCTTGAACCATTGCCGCACGTAGCCGTGTCAACTTACCTTGTGGCATTTCTGGATACCGCTTATAAATGTACTCTGATACGGTCAATTGAAGCACCGCATCACCTAAAAATTCAATTCGCTCATAAAACTTCAAGTTTTGATGTGGATGTTCATTTACGTAGCTGGCTTGTGTAAACGCCTCGTCCAGTAGTTCCGGATGCTGAAAATGAATATCAAATCGTTTTGCTAACTCGTCTTCTAGTCCTGCAATCAATGTGAACGCTCCTTAAGTCCTATTGTGACAATGCATTTTTACATAAACTGACTGTTTAAAAAAACCGCCTGTGAGGCGGCTTTACCAAACTTAGTCAGTTTTTTCCTGATGATCATAAATGTAATCGACCACTTGACCAATGGTCGTCAATTTTTCGGCATCATCATCCGAAATTTCGGAGCCAAAAGTATCTTCTAGTTCCATGATAAATTCAACGAAATCAATGGAATCAGCATCTAAATCAGTTCGAAAGTTAAGGTCATTAGTAATCTTGTCCTTGCTAACTTCAAACCGGTCTTCAATAATTTTAGAGATTTTATCAAAAATTTCCTGTTTAGTCATGTTTAACCTAGTTTCTCATAAGTGTTTTACAGTCATTTAGTCTATCGTTTTAGGGGCGAAATGTCTACCTCTCGAAGCTACTTTTCAGTGTTATCCGCGTTTGTTTGGTCCGCCGAAGTATCAAAATAGTCAATTGTTTGTTGAATTAATCCGCTAGCAATAATCTGATGAATCTGACCCATTGTATTGCGAACGGTTTCTGCTTTCGAAGAACCATGAGTTTTGATTACTGCACCTTTCAAACCGAGCAACACTGCCCCACCATGTTTGGAATAATCCATGACCTGACCAACTTGGTGAAATGCATTGCGACTCAGTACATAACCCATCTTAGCCTTGGTAGAAGCCATGATTTTTGAGCGAATCAACGTCATCATGGACAGTGCCGTTCCCTCAATGGCCTTTAACGTAGCATTTCCAGTAAAACCATCTGTCACAACAACGTCAGCCGCGCCATTTAATAATTCGCGAGATTCCACATTACCAATAAAATTAATGTTTGTCATTTCTGACAATCGTTGGTATGCCTCACGATGCGCTTTGTCACCCTTATCAGATTCGGTACCGTTGTTCAGTAACCCAACGCGAGGTGTTTTGATACCCATCACGGTTTGACCATAAAAATTGCCTAACACAGCAAATTGTTCAAGGTTAGCAACTTTATAATCAGCGTTGGCACCAACGTCTAGCATGGTGAAACTACCAGTGGCATCTCCAGTGACAACTGGCAATGTGGTCGTTAATCCGGGCCGATCAATTCCTTTGACACGACCAATAATAAACAGTCCCGCGGCAAGAACAGCACCCGTATTGCCAGCAGAGAAGAATGCATCTGCCGTATGTTCTTTAACAGCAGTTGCGGCTAACACGATGGACGAATCCTTTTTCGTCCGCACCGCGCGCACCGGCTCATCTTCCATCGCAATGACGGAATTTGCGGGCACAACGGTAATACGATCATCGTTTTGAACCAACGCTTTAATTTGCTTTTCCGGTCCAAATAGTTGAAAGGACATGTCAGGATATTTGTCCCGAGCCAACTCAACACCATTGACAATTTCTTCTGGGGCATTATCGCCGCCCATTGCATCTACAGCAACTTTCACAGTTCTACCTTCGCTTTCTAAACCCGTTTTTATAATAAAGAAACTACTCACACCATTTAAGTCAAGCGATTAAACATTCAACCGTAACTTTTTAGGCATAACGCTAATCAAGAGTTGAATGTCGTTTTAATTCGCTTTGTTCGTAACCGGCCAATTCACGATTATCTGGTTGAGTCTGCCAATTAGGCTGATCCACCAAAGCAATCGCTTCCTGTTGAGCAATCTGCAAAATTTTAATCTGCGCAACGGGATCGCCGACTCTGAAGTCTGGCACCCCAGACTGTTTTGTACCCAACAAATCTCCAGAACCACGTAATTCTAAATCTTTTTGAGCCAAAAGAAAACCGTCGTTTGTATCCGTCATGACTTGCATTCTAGCAATGCCGTCCTGGGTCTTAGGGTCTGCAACAAGAATACACGTTGACGCAACTGACCCCCGACCGACTCGACCACGTAATTGATGTAGTTGTGCCAAGCCGAAGCGATCCGCATCAAAAATGAGCATTACCGTAGCATTCGGCACGTCCACGCCGACTTCAATTACAGTTGTTGATACCAGCACGTCGTAATCATCAGCCTTAAAGGCATTCATGACAGCTTCTTTGTCCTCGTTTTTCAACCGGCCATGTAACAAACCAACTCGATAATCCGGCGCAAAGTTTTCACTTAAATGGTCATAAATCGCCTCAGCATTCTTGACGTCCAGTGCTTCCGACTCTTCAATTAGCGGTGTGACGACATACGCCTGTTGACCAGCGGCTAATTGGGTGCGGATAAAATCCATCGCAGCTTCAACCTGATTGCTGTGAATCCAACGGGTAGTAATCGGTTTTCTGCCTGCCGGTAGTTCGTCAATAATGGAAACATCCATTTCGCCATAAGCGGTAATTTGCAAGGTTCGGGGGATCGGTGTCGCCGTCATTGCCAATATATCTGGATGTTGCCCTTTTTGACGCAGGGCCTGTCGTTGGTTAACACCAAACCGGTGTTGCTCGTCAATAATTGCCAAACCAAGTTGGTGATAAACCACATCGTCTGAAATTAAGGCGTGCGTGCCAATAATTAAGTTTACTTCACCACTAGCAATATGTTTCAATGCCTCGCGACGAGCCTTTGCCTTTGTTGATCCCGTCAGCAAAACGATATTGATCGGCAAATCCTTAAAAATATTGGCCAAATTACGTGCATGTTGCTCAGCCAATATTTCAGTTGGCGCCATGAGCGCGGCCTGATATCCCGCAGTAATGGCTGCGTATATAACAATGGCCGCCACGATTGTTTTACCGGAACCAACATCTCCCTGCAGTAATCGGTTCATGTGAAGTGGTCGTTTTAGATCCGCACAGATTTCGTTAACCACTTTCTTTTGCGCATTGGTGAGTTCAAACGGCAATGTCTTGATAAATTTTTTTAACGCTTCATTATCATATTCAATACTGATGCCAGCTGCCTGGTGATCTTTTGCCCGCATCATTTGCAAACGTAATTCAAACAAGAAAAACTCTTCAAACACAGCCGTTCGCCGTGCAGCTTTGGCCGCCTCTGGATCCTTCGGAAAATGAAGATCATGAATCATTGTTCGACGATCTAAAAGACGATATTTTTCAATCAGTTTCGCGGGCAAAACCGTATAGATAACGTCCTGATATGCCTCATACGCCTGTTTCACCAGTTGAGCAATCGTACTCTGACGAATGTGCTTGTTCGTCGAATAAATGGCACCAAACGCTGCCTTATCGCTACTGGTGATTAATTTCATCCCGGACAGGCTCTTTCGAGTAGCATCCCACTTACCATAAACGGCTGTTTCTTGGCCAATCGCCAGTTGCTTGTCCAACCACGGTTGGTTGAAAAATGTAACACCGACGACGTCATGACCGATAAGTAAGCGAAAGTTTAAGCGACTCTTTTTTCTGCCAAATCTGACGACTGTCGGTTCGTTTGCTACAGTGCCTTTCAGGGTGATTTTTTCACCCTCAGTCACTTTGGACAAATCCTTAGCAGCCATATCATCATAACGAAATGGGAAGTATTCCAATAAGTCAGCAATCGTTTGAATACCTAACGTTTTTAGCGCAGCGGCACGTTGTTCACCGACGCCGCTTAATTGTGTCACTGGATCTTCGATTGACTTTAACGGCGCAGACATTTTGAAACCTCCCTTCCAATTATGCAGTGTGATTTAATCTGAAGTAAATGCATTACTCTTATCGTATCAAAGACGGGCAAAAAACGACAGATAAGCAATAGAAAAAGAACAGTTTACGACCTAACACGAGTAAAAACGTCATCCAAAACAATAGGCAAAACTAAGTTAAACAGCTATTACTAAATCAAAAAATTCCTAAACCTAGAGTACAGGAATAGGAATTTTACAATTGTTTTTAATTATTCAACGGAAACCAAGAACGGATAAACCGGTTGGTCACCTTCGTGGATTTCGACCTCAAGCTCATCATCCAACGCCATAATCGCGTCTTCTAGCGATGAAGCGTCAGCTTCCGTTGCATCGGCGCCGTAAATCACCGTGACAATTTCACTGTCGTCATCAATCATAGCTTGCACCATCTTGGTGGCAGCACCGAGCAATGATGCATCTGTCACTTTGATAGAACCATCAATGATGCCCATAAACTCACCATTCTTGATCTCAATCCCATCAAGCGTTGTATCACGAATGGCATGAGTTACTTGACCGCTCTTCACAGTATCCAAGTTATCTTCCATTGCCTGCTTGTTAGCATCCAATTCTGAATCAGGATTATAGGCTAGCAGAGCTGTCATCCCTTGCGAAATGGATTTACTGTGAACAATCACAGTTGGCACATCGGCAACTTTAGCAGCCTGGTCAGCGGCCATAAAGATGTTGCCATTGTTTGGTAACACAATCGCTTTTTTGGCACCACTGGCATTAATCGCCTTGACGATGTCTTCAGTGCTTGGATTCATGGTCTGGCCACCGTTGATCACGTGCGTGACACCCAAACTCTTAAATAGCTCAGCAACACCATCACCAGCAGAAACGGAAATCACAGCAGTGTCTGGTGCGGCGACAGGTTGGGCAACGCCGGTAGCCGTCTTAGTGGTTACCTCGTCCTGATCCTTTTCCATGATTTCTTCTTGTTGATGGCGCATGTTATCAACTTTAACTTTGATTAAATCACCAAAGTGTTGACCCCATGTCATGACATCTCCGGGGTGCTCGGTGTGCACATGCACTTTAACGATTTCGTCATCATTAATCACTAACAATGAATCGCCTAAACCAGCTAAATACTGATAGAATTCATCATAATCAAACTTGCGGTCAACTTGCTGTCCGCCACCAATACGCACCATAATTTCAGTACAGTAACCGTACTTGATATCATTGGGATCTAATTCACCCTGCACACTGCGATGATGAGTCGCGTTGATCATTTCATCCATTTGAGCATCGTCTGGTGTATCAATATCAGAGTCAGTAGACTTTCCGTTCAAGACTTCATCAAAAGATTGGAAAATGAATACCAACCCTTGACCGCCAGAGTCCACCACGCCAACTTGCTTTAAGACGGGTAGTAAATCTGGTGTTGAAGCTAAAGCCTTCTGAGACGCTGCGTATACGGCATCCATCACAACGGCAATATCATCAGTTTCGTTTGCCTTATCGCGACCAGCCTTGGCAGCCTCACGGATAACCGTTAAGATAGTACCTTCCGTTGGCTTCATAACCGCTTTATAAGCTGTTTGAGCACTGGCTGCTAAAGCCTCAGCAAAGTCTTTAGCGCTAAGTGTTTGCTTACCGTCAACACTCTTTGAAAAGCCGCGAAAAATCTGTGATGTGATAACACCGGAGTTACCACGTGCACCCATCAACAATCCCTTGGCTAAAGCAGCCGCCTGATCACTAACAGAAGTTGACGTAACTTCGCGTTCATATTTTGCACCGCTGGCAAACGCCAGTGAAATATTGGTACCTGTGTCACCATCGGGCACCGGAAAAACGTTGAGCGAATTAATAAATTCTGCCTGACTCGTCAAACGTTTCGAGGCAGCCTGGACCATCTTTCCGAATTCAAGGTTGGTCATGGTAGTTAATGTTGCTTCCAATTCAGTTTCCCCCACTTCGTTACAAAAAATCGTCTAGTCTGCAAGTACTCGAACACCTTGAACCGTGACATTCACGGAGTTAGCTGCAATGCCAAGCATACTATCCAAGTTGTAACGAACCTTTTGTTGTACGTTTTTAGATACTTCAGAAATCTTGGTGCCATAGCCAACCACGATGTACACATCGATGGCCACACCATTGTCTTCTTGGCGAACAACGACGCCACGTGCATAATTATCACGTCGTAAAATTTCGTTTACGTTATCACGCAGTTGGTTTTTAGATGCCATTCCGACAACACCATAGTTGTCGGTTGCGGCGCCACCAACGACCGTGGCAATCACATCGTTATTAATATCGATGGTGCCAAATTGCGTTTTGATCTTAACAGCCATGAATAGGCCTCCTCAACTATTTAACTCACTCTTAGATAAAGAGTTCATCATGCAATCTTCAATCATGCTATCATAAAACGGTCCTTGAAAAAAGTCTAGAGTGTTGTTTAAGCGTCTGAACGGCAATTTAAGGTGTCAAGTATTTTTCCTTGGCATTTTATATTGCATTCGCTAACAGCATATGGTAAATTATTTAGGTGAGAAAAAAGAGGTTCCCTTTGGAAATCCGATAAGGAGGGATGAACAATGGCTAAAGATTTTATTACTGGCAAACGGACACATTTTGGTAACAACCGTTCCCACGCCTTAAACAGCAGCCGTCGTAGCTGGAAGGCTAACCTGCAAAAGGTTCGCATCTTAGTTGATGGCAAGCCGAAGCGTGTTTGGGTTTCTGCCCGGACATTAAAATCAGGAAAAGTGACTCGTGTTTAATTAAACACGATAGCGTCAGTCAATTGACTGGCGTTTTTTCTTTGGTTTCAATAAGATGCCCCGCTTCTCTTTGAAAATGTACCTTATAAAAACCAAGTCAGAACAAAGCATCTCACAATCACTTTGATCAATGTTCAAAAAAATTCACATTACTAAAAAAGTTGATTACCAAATCTGGCAATCAACTTTTTTTATGAATATAAATGACAACTAAGCAGCGTCATCTGAGGTTTAGGCATTTAAATCATATCGTTCCGCACGATTATCTTTTAAATCGCGACTTTGAATAACGCCAACGATACCACTGGTAAATGAAAATGACGCTGTGTCGCCCACAAATTCATTGCTGGCAAATGAAACCGGTCGCGTGATATCAGCATGATCCAGATGATAACGTTCATCTGGAAGAGTTAACTGTCGAACAGGGCCAAACGTAACAAACGCCAAATAGCGCTTATCTAATTCCCGTTGTAATTGATAAGTTCCCGGTACATAAAAGCGCATCGTATTCTGGCGGTCAACGTACGTGAGCCGATTAACGACTGATCGGTACCGAGGTTCTAATGGTAAAAATACATTAGCTAACAAGTGATCAAGGCGGCCACCGGTAGCACCGTACACAACAATTTCATGAGCATCAAACTCGGTCATAGCTACTGAAACACCCATTTGCGTATCTGTTTCATCTTTTGCAGAACCGACTTGACGAAGATCACTAACTGCCTTGCGTACACGTGCAAACTCCTCATCAGTTGAAGAATCAAAATCGCCAAGCGCAATTAACGGTGTTATCCCAAGTTGTAATAGCCTAATTGCACCACGGTCAACACCAATCCATGGACCACTAACCGCCCCTCTGACCAAGTCATCCGGCCATTCGGATTGAGGACCGCCAACTAAAATATTGAGTCGTTCAAGGCTTTGAGGTGTCCCACTTGTCTTTACCATGTTTGAATTGCCCTCATCAATTAGCGCGTTGCATTATGAATAGATGCAATTGCAGCTGCAGAATCATCAGCACCGTATACAAACGAACCAGCAACAGCAACCGTCGCACCTGCTTTGTAGCAGTCAACAACTGTCTTGTCGTTAACACCACCATCGATTTCGATGTCAAAGTCGTAACCCTTGTCCTTCTTCAAATCATCCAAAAGTTGAATCTTTTCGATCATTTGTGGCAAGAACTTTTGACCACCAAAACCAGGATTAACCGTCATTACCAATACTTGATCGACAAATGGCAGTAATGGTTCAATTTGGCTAACAGGCGTGCCTGGGTTGATCACAACTTCAGCCTTAACGCCATCGTTATGGATCATTTGAAGTGCACGGTGAATATGAGAAGTTGCTTCAACGTGAACACCAATTAAATCAGCACCTGCTTTAGCAAACTGGTCAACGTACCGTTCAGGATTTTGAACCATCATGTGAACATCCAAGAACAAGTTAGTAATTGGACGAATGGCTGCAACTGTTGTCCAGCCAAATGACATGTTAGGTACGAACATACCATCCATAATGTCGACGTGTAACAAGTCAGCACCGTTTTTTTCAACCATCTTAATGTCACGTTCAAAATTAACAAAATCTGCACTTAAAATCGATGGGGCTACCTTAATCATAAAATCTTCCTCCAAATTTTTATTTCCGACTCTTATCATACCGTGGTTTCTGGTCGGCAATCAACTGGTGAAACTGTAAATAATTCTCATATCGGCTTTTCATGACCTCGCCTGCGTCCACGGCAGCCTTAACTGCACAACCTGGTTCATTAATGTGCTGACAGCCGCGAAAACGACAGGATGGTGAGAGTGCCTGCAACTCAGGAAAGTACTGCCCTAATTCACGAGCATCCATATTGAAGTCTTCATACGATGAAAAACCAGGTGTATCCGCGACTAAGCCATCACCGACACTTAACAAGCCAACTTTACGAGTTGTGTGTTTCCCACGATTCAGAACCTGTGAAATTTCACCCGTTGCCAAGTCTAGCTCTGGTGACAAATGGTTGAGTAAAGTCGATTTTCCTGCACCTGTTTGGCCCATAAAAACAGTTAACTTGTCCTTAAAACAATCGCGTAGCCCGTTTAAATCGGTATCTGAAAACGCCTGCTGGCTAAAGAAAGCATCGTAACCAATCGCTTTATAACCAGCAATGAGTGGTGCAAAATGCTCTCGCTGATCAGCAGTTAACAAATCTGTTTTTGTGAAATAAATAATGGAATGAATATGCTGACTCTCGAGTGCGACCAACTGACGATCCAGTAAGTTACTCGAAAAGGTTGGCTCCGTGGCCGCAGTCACGACGACAGCCTGATCAATGTTGCTAACTGGGGGCCGGACTAAAGCATTTCGTCGATCATCAATACTTAAAATGTAACCGTCTGAACCGGCCTCTGCACTAAATTCAACAAAATCGCCAACCATGGGACTCACTTTCCGTTTGCGAAAATTACCACGAGCTCGCGTTCTGTATAACTGGCCATCAGCTGTCTGAACGTCATAAAAACCGGCCAACAACTGATGAATTTGTCCCTTCATAGACTTCTCCTAATTTCCTGAGGTTACGCTATGATCCGCCATAATTGTATGACCATCACGCTTAATGACGTATTCGCCTTCACCATTGGTCGTTGTTGTAAATGGCAGCGAAACATCTGTATCTGATGAAATTTGTAACTGCTGATACACATCCGTTAATTTCTTGTCGTGATCCTTGATATAAATTTTAATATCATTCGTTCCGGTTGGATCATTACTTGGTGCTTTGTACGGAATTGTGAGATTGACATGGAAATTATGCAACGCTGGTCCAGATGACACTACGGCTGCGAACGTTTGACCGGCTGAAATCATGCTGCCAGACGTCGGTGCCTGGCGAATAATTTTACCCTGAGCGACCGTTGTCGATGTTTCATCACTAAATGTGACAGTCACACTATGGTCTTCTGCCCACTGCTGCACCTCAGTCTGCTTATCACCGGCAAAGTTTGGCATTTTATAGCGTTTAACCGTTGAGCCATGAGAAGACCCACTGCTAACAGTAAACGTTATGGTGCTGTGACGATAAACCGTGTCGCCTGGCACGACATCTTGATCAACAATGACCCCGTTAGCCGCGTCAGCCGTATATTCATCAACACGTGTTGCTGTTAAAGCCAGCTTCTTTAATTGGCGCACAGCCGTCGTATACCGTTCACCGGTATAATCGTCGACACTAATCTTTGGCCGTCCTGAACTGACGATCACGTTGACCTTTGCCTGCTGCTTTGCCTGTGAACCAATTGCCGGCGTAGCCTTGATAATTTCACCCTTGGCACGCCGTTCACTAGTTGCCTTAGTTTGCTTGCCCAAACGCAACTGGTTGTGTTTCAACACCTTGGCTGCTTTAACTGGCGTCATCCCTGCGACGTTGGGCACCGTTACCTGACCAGGGATCAACCAGATCCACGCTAAAACACCCAATATTAAGACGACAGCAACGCCAAACAACCACCCGAATAGCTTGCGGGCTCGTGCAGGCGATTTTCGACTTGGTGTATCCGCCACTTCGGCAGCTGCGGAAGACGGTTCCTGACGCGAAATTTGACTATCAGCACGTTGTTGATTGCTCGCTGCCAATATTTGATCAACTGGAATCACCTTAGTGGCACCGTCGTCGACAATTCGCGGTTCAAATCGTTTCTCGTCACGCCGTTCTGGTGACAACGCCGTTGCTAAATCGTTGGCCATGGCCTGAACAGATACGTAACGATCTGAGGGATTTTTTGCCGTGGCATGAAGAATAACATTTTCTAACGGTTGCGGAATTCTGGAGTCATAATCGCGGACCGATGGCATGTTGCTCTGTGAGTGCTTCAACGCAATCGACACAGCCGTTTCGCCTTCAAATGGTACACTGCCGGTTAACATCTCATAGAGAATAATCCCCAATGAGTAAATGTCACTCTTTTTGCTAGCCATGCCACCACGCGCCTGCTCAGGGGACAAATAATGAACCGATCCTAACACGGTATTAGTCTGTGTCATCGAAGACTCGCTGCTAATTACCGCAATCCCGAAATCCGAGATTTTTAACTGGCCAGACTGATCCACCAACACGTTTTGCGGTTTTAAATCACGGTGAATAATACCATGCTCATGAGCAATGCGAACGCCATCCAAAATTTGTTGCATGAGATTGACAACGGTCGGATAAGGAATCGGAAAATGATTGCGAATATACATTTTCAAGTCAGTTCCGGACACATATTCCATGACCAGATACTGCATTCCGTTATCTTCACCAACGTCATACACGCTCACAATATGTGGTGACACGAGTTCACTTGCGGCCATCGCTTCGCGTTGGAAGCGCCGTTCCGTAGAAGGATCATCGCGTAAGTCCAAACGTAATAACTTAACGGATACATCCCGATCCAAAATCAGGTCATGTGCCAGATAGACATCGGCCATCCCGCCTTCACCTAGCGGACGAATGATTCGGTAACGACCCGCTAATGTGTAGTTCGGCCTCATGAGGCAGTCACCTCACCCTCGGCTGAAATCAGTAATACCGTGATGTTGTCTTTGCCACCAGCCTCGTTTGCCAAATCAATCAACTGTTGACACTTCTCCTGCAATGTCAGATTTCTCTGCAAGACCGCCTGTATTTGGGCATCTGTCACCATATTGGTCAGCCCATCAGAACAAAGCATAACCACATCGTGCGGTTGAGCGTGATACAAATTAATATCAATATCAGCTTCGTCATTGATGCCTAGTGTCCGCGTAATAATATTTTTCTCGGGATGAGTGCGCGCATCTTCTTCACTGATCTGTCCCAACTTGACCAGCTCATTAACTAATGAATGGTCTTCAGTTAATTGAGCAAGCTGTGCATTACGCAGTAAATAACCACGTGAATCCCCAATGTTGGCTAACAAAAATTGTCGTTGAAAAATGATCGCAACAACGATGGTGGTTCCCATGCCGTTTAAATCTTGATATTGATGTGCTTTTTCAATAATGGTGTCATTTTCTTGTTGGGCCTCGCTAGACAGCCACTTGGCCGCAGTTCCGGGGTCAGTGAAAGAGGTGTCCTCAAACCGACTGCCCATGTGTGAAACGGCCATTGTTGAGGCCACATCACCACCCTGATGACCACCAATGCCGTCCGCCACAATGGCAAATTCAAGTCCCGATTGATTCCGAAACATGCCGACATAGTCTTGGTTGCTTTCTCGTTGCCGCCCAATATCTGACAGATATGCTACTTCCATAAGCCAATCACCTAATCGTTGTCGTGACGTTTTCTAAATGCACAAACAAAGAACCCATCGGAGCCAAAATCATCGGGATAAATGGTCAACCAAGGTGTTGACCGATTTTCTTTCAGATGATGAACTGTCTCCACTGGTACAAGTTCAAAGTCTGAATGTGCTTTGACAAACGCAGTTGCCACGTCATCGTTTTCTTGTTTCAAAATGGTACAAGTACTGTAAACTAGTATACCGTTTTTCTTCAGCGTCGGTGCTACTGCATCAAGAATTGCTAACTGAATCTGCTGAAGTTGTTTGCTATCCGCAAGTGTCTTTGCATAACGAATTTCTGGTTTTCGACGCAACAGTCCCAATCCCGAACATGGTGCATCGACCAAGATTCGGTCAAATGCTTCATCGCCAAACTGTTGAGCCGACTTTCTAGCGTCCAACTGTTCCGCCGTTACTCTGTCTGCAACCTGCATCCGACGCGCATTTGCTTCAATCAGTGCCACTTTATGCGCATGTAAATCCAGTGCCGTGACATGCCCACCCTTCGATGGATTCAGCTGAGCGGCAATTTGTGTTGTCTTTCCGCCTGGGGCAGCGCATGCGTCCAAGACAGCATCGCCAGGTTGCGGAGCCAAAGCCTCAACAGGCAGCATCGCGCTTTCGTCTTGAATCGTAATAAGCCCCTCATTAAAAGGCGGTGTCCCTGCTGGATGACCAGCGTTGATTCTTAACCCTTCTCCGCTGACTTCACTGTCCGTCCATTTTAAACCCGCCGCAGTAAGCTGTGGCAAAAGTGCCTGTCGCTCTCCAAGCGCTGGATTTAATCTAACGGACTGAAACGCTGGCTGATTAATACTGGCTAAAATCTGCCTTGTCTTATCATCACCAACTGTTTTGCGCATCTGCTGGACCCATGGCATTGGCACGCTATAAGTCGTACTCAAGCGCGTCAACGGGTCCTTAATTGTTGCTAAATCTGCAAAGCCATGTCGATCAGCCGCGTGCAAAACGCCTGTCACAAACCGACGAATGCCTTCATGCCCACGTTGTTTGGCAATCTGAATGGTTTCATCAAAAACAGCACGAGTTGGCACCTTGTCCAAATATTGCATTTGAAACAAGGCTGTTCTAAGTAAGATAAGAACCCACGGTTTAACCTTGGCTGGTTGTTTAATAAACGGCTTTAGCCAAAAATCCAGTGTCATTTGGTGCTGTAAAACGCCATAGACAATTTCTGTACATAAACCTGCGTCCACTGCCGATAACTGAGCATCGTCCAATGACGCATTTAAACTTAGATTTGAGTAACCGCCCTTAGCTACGTTTTCGAGCACTGAGACGGCGACAAAACGTGGATTTGTTTCTGCATTCACCTGTTTGCTAACGTGATCAGACTGACTTTTAAGCTTTGTTGCCATTAATTTGTCGCTCCAAACTTCATTTTCATGATTTGTTTACCAACCTCAAACTGCGTGTCCGCACCGTTCAGAAAATCAGTAATCGCCATTTGCGGATGGCCCGCTGGTTGCAAGCGATTGATTCTTAGAACCGTCCCCTGACCAGCAGCAACGTCTAATTCGTGCTTGGTTCGGCTCACGACCGTTCCTGGCATCTGAGTCGTCTGTTGATCAGCTAATACTGTGACATCCAAGATCTTTGTTCGAACATTATCCATGACTACATAGGCAGTCGGAAACGGCCGCAAGCCACGTACTTGCCAATCAATTTCACTGGCCGTATGCGTCCAGTCAATTTCTTCTTGAGCTCGTGAAATGTTAGGTGAAAATGTGACTGCTCGTTCGTCTTGTTTAATCCCCTCAACTGGACCATCGATTAACGTCGGCAACGTTTTTAATAACAAATCCCGGCCCGCCAGACTCAGTTTGTCAAACATCGACCCTGTATCATCCGCTTGAGTAATTGGACACTTAATTTGTGAAATGACGTTACCAGCATCCATCTGACGAATCATGTACATAATGGACACACCCGTTTCTTCATCACCGTTCATGATGGCATAGTGGACTGGGGCGCCGCCACGATAAAGCGGCAGCAATGAAGCATGGACGTTGACAGCCGCTATCTTAGCCGCCTTCAATAGTTTTGTCGGCAGGAACTGACCGAATGCGGCCGTGACGATAAAATCAGGCGCAATGTCAATCACCCGTTGCATTTCCGGTGACTTACTTACTTTCTCCGGCTGAAGAACTTCGATATTGTGGACCAAGGCCACTTTTTTAACCGGTGATGGTGTTAAAACATGTTTCCGGCCAACTGGCCGATCTGGCTGTGTCATCACTGCAGCAACATCATATTTTTCAATCAATGATTCCAAAATTGGTGTAGAAAACGCCGGTGTTCCCATAAATACAATTTTTGTCATGAATTTGCTCCTTATACCTCATCTTTATTATTCGAAATTACCCAATCCTGGGCCCGCCATTTAAATAAAGCTCTGCGGTTCCATATCGATAGCAACCTGCAGACCATTACGTTGCTCACGCTGCGCATCGTCCAAAATGCCATCCAAAACCGACTGCAGTTTAGGCTCTCGCTTATATTTTAAAACAATTTGATAGTAATAACGATTTTTGATGCGGGCAATTGGTCGTGGAGTTGGTCCTAAGATAATTGTATCCGGTGACAAAGTCTGTTTAAGCTGATCGCTCAATTCAAACATTTTCTTAGCGGCAACACCCTCGTCTTTGTCACTGGCGGTTATCAAGGCCGTGAAAAAGTATGGTGGATAATTACCCATATGGCGAATCCCCATTTCCACCCGGAAGAATCGTTCGTAATCCTGTGTTTTAGCCAATTGAATGGCGTAATGATCCGGATTAAACGTTTGAATCAAGACTTCACCCGGCTTGTCAGCCCGGCCGGCACGACCGCTGACCTGTGTCAACAATTGAAAAGTCCGTTCGCTTGAACGGAAATCTGGCAGTCCCAACGCAGTATCCGCATTGAGTACGCCCACCAGTGTCACATCCGGGTAGTCTAGTCCCTTGGCAATCATTTGCGTACCCAGCAAGATATCTGCTTTGTGTTGCCCAAATGAATTGAGAAGCTTTTCATGCATCCCCTTGCGACGCGTCGTATCAACGTCCATCCGAATAATCCGTGCATCTGGCAGCAAACTATTTAACTCCGCAGCAACTTTTTCGGTACCAGAGCCATAATAGCTGATGCGTTTGCTGTGACAATTTGGACAAATTCGCGGAATTGGTTCTTCATGACCACAGTAATGACATTTCATTGTGTGACTGTCCATGTGCAATACTAGCGAGATATCACAGTTGGGACATTTTAAAACGAAGCCACAATCGCGACACATCACAAAGGAAGAAAAGCCGCGTCGATTTAGCATTAACACACTTTGTTCATGTCGTTCCAGCCGAACTTTTAACGCTTCTAGCAAAGGCGTAGAAAAGTTACTTTCCGTATGCGCTTTAAGTTGCTCACGCATGTCAATGATTTTTACTGGTGGCAATGGCTGCTGGTTGATCCGGTGTGGCAATGCCAATCGGGTATATACGTGACGTTCGGCACGCGCGCGACTTTCTAGCGATGGCGTCGCTGATCCCAAAACCACCGGGGCATGATGACGCTGAGCGCGCCATAACAACACATCGCGGGCGTGATAGCGGGGATTATCTTCTTGTTTATAACTGGTTTCATGTTCTTCATCCATCACAATCAGACCAATATTTGTCAATGGTGCAAACGCCGCCGAACGGGCGCCAACCACAACGGCTGCTTCATGTCGTTCAATACGGCGCCATTCATCATACTTTTCGCCAGCGCTTAAACCACTATGGAGCACTGCTACCTGATGTCCAAAGCGACCTTTCACCCGGTTTACCATTTGTGGCGTTAGCGCAATTTCGGGAACTAACATCAGTGCGGTCTTGTGTTTAGCCAATGCGGCTGCGATGCTTTGCAGATAAACTTCGGTTTTTCCAGAACCAGTGACACCTTGTAACAAGAACGTTTTAGGATCATGGGCATCAATCGCGTCAGTTATGGCATTAACGGCACTCTGTTGGTCAGGTTGCAAGGTTAGTGGCGCCGTCTTAGCAATTTGATGATCAGCGTATGGATCGCGATAAACCTCGCGTTCACTTAATTCAACCCACCCTTTCTTTGCGGCGGCCGTAAAATCAGCACGTGTTAATCGTTCATCTGCGAGTACATCCTGTAAGGGACGTGCTTCTTGCAAATCCATTAACCTAGTCAACACCCGCAATTGCTTAATTGCATTCGGACGGACATCCTTTCGCGCTGTTTCAATCTCGGTTGTTGATAATGATGATTTCACCCATGTGGCTGTTTTGACACGAGCACGGTCAGCAACCTGATACTCAGCATGAATAATCTGCCGCTGTTGTAACTTTGCCAATGCGTCTGTTTGTTCATCAGTTAACGAAGCTGCCGTAAAATCCAACCGCCGTTGATCATCAAATAATGAGGCTAACTGAGGATCATCAATTGATGCATCAGCAACGAGAAACTTATGACTCTTAGTCTTTAAGGCTGCCGGGAGCATCGTTTGAATAGTTGAGATACGAAATGCAAACGTATGTTGAGCCATCCAGTCACTTAACGATAGTAATTCTTCATTTAATACGGGTGCTAAATCTAATAAAGCGCCCAGTGGTTTAAGTTTGCCACTGAAAGTCTCATCTAGAGTACCTGTGTCGCTCACGGCAACAACCATGCCACCGACTTCGCGGTGACCTTGTCCAAACGGAACGGCAACGCGCATTCCGGGCTGAACCGCATCCGTCAGCGAATCTGGAATTAAATAAGAATAAGGTCGGTTCGTTTGCATTGTTGGCACATCCACAATTACCTGTGCAATTTTTGCCATCACGCGTTCCTTTCTGATCATTGCTAGTAATTGCTAGTCTTAATCTCAATTTTTGAGTTTCAATGTGTTTTTGTCTTTTCCAATTGTACCAGACATGACAAGTACTATGCCGTTTCAAGATGCCGATTTAATGCATCATAATATGAGGTGCAGTCCTGGATGATCATTTCACTAACAAAAAACCGTACAACCAGCGATTTTACGGTCAAATGCCGCGTAATAGTTTGTGTTGCACATTTAACACAGACAACTTTGATCAACATTTCACCCGTCAAACAAACTTGATCATAATAAACGCACTTTTTTCAATGAAATAAGACATTAAGGTTGAGAAGTCGCAAAATTAAATTTACGATAATAGTAGATGTATTTACATCACATACTTTTTAGGGGGTAAGGCAATATGCGTACGTTTTCAGTCCGCGTCCTCGATGACGCCTTTGAGCTCTCCTACGTACCAAACGGAAAAACAAATGCGACAAAAACAATTACCATTGTGTGCGATCCTGATGTGCCCATTGGTGAAAATCTTGAAAAGATTCGTGAAAAACTGGCCGGCATCGATTTCGATGCCGCACTGATTGAAAATCCGTTGGAATATGATTTTTCAGATACCATTATTGGGGTCAATCACCAGCGAATCGACATGGGTCTAGCATTGTCCAACATGCTGAACATCCCCGTTGTCAGTCAAGAAACGGCTAATCGTAATGGCTTAGCCGAAGCCATTGAAAACAAGCGTCAATACAATCAGTGGCACCTTGACTACTACGGCGAATATGCAGCCAAACGTAATTACGGCCAAGAAGCAATGCTCACCATTGGTAATGGCTATTATGGGTTACGGGGTGCATATTTGGCAGCTAATGCAGATGTTGACAATTACCCTGGCATGTATGTTGCCGGTTTATACAATCAGCTAACCACCAAAATCAATGGTCGTGACGTGGTGAACGAAGATTTAGTTAACTTGCCAAATGCCCAGTACCTGTCCTTTAGCATCGATCATCAAGAACCGTTTACCGTCAAAAAAGAAAACATTTCTGACATTTACCGTTCATTAGATTTACATACAGGTGTGCTCACCACAACAATGTTGGTATCCTTACCAACTGGCCACTTGCTCAAAATCTGTGCACAACGGGTCGCCGATATGAATCAGTGGCACCGTTTTGCCATCCGTTATGAAATCACACCCATGAACTTTGAAGGTACTGTCACCGTTTTCTCAAGAATCGATGGTAGCGTTACTAACGCCAATGTAGACCGTTACAAATCGTTCGATGGTCGTCATTTCGACGTTACCGAAACCACCATTAATGGCTCAAATGCTATGCTCAGCGGTCAAACCAAAACTTCCAAGGTTGCTTTTTCAATTGGCAGTCGCCTTTCAAGTCAAGAAATAACGCCATCAACAAAGATAAATGAAAGCGTTACCGATGACGTCCTCGAACAAAACTTCTCGTTCCAAGCACAAACTGGCACGACTTATGTTATTGAAAAAGCGGTTGCTATCAACACATCCTTGGAAACCAAGGATGATTTAAATAACGCTGTTACATCAGAATTAGACGGTGCCACCTTTAGCGGTATCGTGCAACAAAACGCCAGCTTCTGGAACGGAGTTTGGCAAGACAGTGATATTCAGATTGACGGGGATTTGACTGCCCAAAAGTTAACACGAGTTAACATTTATCACTTATTCGTATCTGCTTCCCCAATCAGTAATCCGCATTTAGACGCCTCTGTCGGGGCTCGTGGGCTCCATGGGGAAGCTTACCGAGGTCACGTATTCTGGGACGAATTATTCATCCTGCCTTACTACACCTTGCACACGCCATCCCTCACCCGCCAATTGCTCATGTACCGCTACAAACGTTTGGACGCTGCTAAGCAAAATGCGGCTGCTGAACATTATGACGGCGCTATGTATCCTTGGCAGTCGGCGCAATTCGGGGATGAACAGTCGCAACTGCTTCACTTTAATCCCGACAGTGGCAAATTCGATCCCGACAACAGTCGTTTGCAACGCCATGTTTCATTAGCTATTGCTTACAACGTTTGGCTTTATTACCACTCAACTAATGACACCGAGTTCATGACCAAATATGGTCTGGAAATGTTACTTGAAATTGCCCACTTCTGGTCCAGTAAGGCCGTCAAAAATGATAACGGCCGTTATGATATTAAAAATGTCATGGGTCCAGATGAGTTCCACGAAAACTATCCTAATGCCGATGAGCCTGGCCTAACAGACAATGCCTACACCAATATCATGGTAAGTTGGCTGTTTACAACTTTAGCCAACATTCATAAGGCAATGCCAGCCAAGGACTGGTCAACGGTCACAACCAAAGTCGGGCTTAACGACGATGATTTCAATCGGTTTGATGACATCGCTCATCATTTAGCATTGGACATCAATAAAGATGGGATCATCGGTCAGTTTGCTGGCTACTTTAAATTGCCAACGCTCGATTTTGAAAAATACCGTAAAAAGTATGGTAACATTTCGCGAGTTGACCGGTTGTTAAAAGCGGAAGGCAAATCACCCGATTCTTATCAGGTTGCCAAACAAGCGGATGCCTTAATGGCTTACTATAACCTAAGCTTTGACACGATTGATAATGTTCTGAAAACCTTGGGTTATAAAATGCCAGGTGAATATCTCACTAAGAACATCGAATACTACTTGGCAAGAACCACTCACGGATCAACCTTATCAAGGATCGTCTATTCAGAATTAAGTCTGATCGACGGCAACATGGATCAGTCATTTGCTTTCTTCAACACCGCTTTGCGTTCTGACTACTATGACATTCAGGGTGGAACAACTGCTGAAGGTATTCACCTCGGCGTTATGGGTGCCGTCTTAATGCTAGAATTGCGTAACTATGGTGGTGTCAATGAATTCGAATCTGAATTAGCTGTTGATCCACACTTACCAGAAGATTGGCACCGTCTCGCGTTTAGTGAACGCTTTAAGGGTGTACTATACAAGTTTAATCTCACCCACACTAGCATTCATGTGACTGTAGATAAGCCAGCTAAACTCACGGTTCGCGGGCAAGAGTTCTCAGTTACACCGGACAAACCCTTACAATTAAAAAATTAATTGCAGGTGTTCAAACGAATCATCAAAATTAAAAATTATTTGCGGAGGTTTTATTAATGACAAAGTTTGCGGATTTAAAGGGATTTATTTTTGATTTGGATGGCGTAATTACTGGTACAGCAAAGTACCACGGACAAGCGTGGCATCAACTAGCTGACGAACTTGGTGTGACCTGGACCGAAGAACTAGCTAATGGCTTAAAAGGCGTTTCCCGAATGGATTCCTTGGAAATGATTTTAAAAGCCGGCGGTAAAGAAAATGACTATACCCCTGAAGAAAAAGTTGCCTATGCAACAAAGAAAAACGACAATTATCTGTCACTCATCAAAAACATGACACCTAATGACGTCTTCCCTGGTATTAAGGAGTTTTTAGATGATTTGATTGCCAACGGTTACCAGATTTCCTTGGCTTCTGCTTCAAAAAATGCACCAACAATTTTAGGTCATATCGGTTTGTCCGACTACTTTACCAAAATTGTTGACCCTGCTACCTTGAGTAAGGGCAAGCCTGATCCAGAAATCTACACCCGGGGCGCAGAAATTCTTGGCTTAGATCCATCTGTTTGTGCTGGTGTGGAAGATGCTGCGGCCGGAGTAGCCAGTATCAATGCCGCTAACGAAACCTCGATTGGAATTGGCGATAAGCAAGAACTAAGTGCTGCTAATGTTATTTTTGCTGACACTAGTGCATTAACTCTTGATAATATCAAAGCACAAATGGACAATTAATCGACTCAAATTAATACAGGATAATAAGTTTCAAAAACGACTTACCGATTTCATAATCGATAAGTCGTTTTTTGATTATCTTAGAACATAAAACAAAAACTGCACCTATTAAGAACGCCCAAGAAACGTTGTCTTGGTAGTCTCTAAAACATGCCCCTTAATTGCCCGATAAAACTCATTTAACCAATAACCATTTTGCAGTGGCAATGTGGTATCTAAAGCGTACCCCGTGACCGTATAGACATGATCACCATTTGGCGGCGTTGGACCAACGTAATGCCGTGTAATTGCCGGATCCGTTCGGTGGATCAGGCCACCTGCCGTACTATTATTGCCTTGAACAAAGGCTTCACCTTCACGGCGACTGGCATCCTCTTTAAGTTCAGCGTGCTCAGCAGACAGATTAGCCCCAATCCAATGAATGTACGTAAATCCTGAAACGGGAATCGCGTCATCATCTAACAGTGTCCAAGCAACGGTTTTTGTACCTGCTGGTAAATCAGTGAACGTCATCGGAAATGAAATCACTGGTTGGCCTGCGTACATTTCATCCGGTTGGGCATGACGACTATAACGGTCACCAATGTACCCATTTTCAGTTGGAATTTTAATCTTCATGAATCTGCTGCTCCCTTTCTGAATGTTTTTTATCGGCATCATTTACTCGCGATGAGTTGATAGTGCCTTAAGCCGTTAACAATTCCATCCGTTGTGTTCGTCGTAGTAATGTAATCGGCGACCTTTTTATCACGGGGATTACCGTTTCCCATAACAATGGCTGTATCAACGCTAGCAAACATCTCAAGATCGTTTAGTTCATCCCCAAAAGCATAAGTATGAATACCTTCCAAATGAGCCTGTTGAAGCAATTTTTCTAATCCGCTTCGTTTGGTAACGCCACTCTTCATGGTATCCAAACAGACCGGATTATTTCGTACCAAGGTTAATTGACCGGCAAAATGCTCGTTATAGAGATCTTCTTTGTCACGGTTAAAAACATTTAAAAAGTTAATGGGATGCTTAAGGTAGTATTCCGGATCCACCGTAATCGACAAGCGTAGTGCCTTATAGTTGTTAACGATATCATCCGTTGTCTTGGTCAATGCAAAGCCTTCATTGTTGTAATAAGCAACCGCGTCACCCTGTTCATTTGCAAACGCTGTGAATGATTCGATAAGCGATTGATCAATTGCTTCGCGGAATAACTCTTTACCACGATACTGAACGTACGACCCATTGGCGCTAACCACCGTGTCAATGCCCGTTTCGTCCAATACGTCCTGAATCTCAAAGATGTTACGGCCTGTTGCAATCACTGGCAAAATATCGTGTTGCTGCATTTCCTTTATCGCAGCAATGCTTTCAGGCAGGACATTTTTTTGATCATCAAACAGTGTTCCATCTAAATCAAAAAAAACAACTGCTTTAATTTCCGTGTTCATGAGAACAACCCCCTCGTTTTCACTACCCTTTAAGCATAGCGCATTCTGGAAAAAATGACATTGTTTGACTCCCTCCAGTCAAGATTTTTTGAAGTCTCTTATTTGTGAATTGTCAGTGAGTGAAAGCCGAAGTCTTAGCCTTAGATTATTATTTATCAGGTTTCAAATGGCAGTAGCGCCAATTTTCAAGGACCAGACAGTACTAACAATCATTTAATAGAAGCCGAAACTAAAATGACCCTATTCCTACAATTTAGGAATAGAATCATCGTGTAATAAAGATTAATTTTTTAAACTGGATTTGTTGCTTAACTCTCTTTTTAAAGAACACTATTATTGAACAGTTGGTTTAGGTGTTGAAGTACCCAAGTCTTCTTCGTGGTCAGGATCAATTGTGACTTCACCAGCCTCAACCTCTTCAAGCGCCTTGCCGACAGACTTAACTGATTGATAATGTGGCAATAATTCCTGTGCGCCAGCGTCTAACTCATGTGCACGTTTGGAAGCCAACATAATCAGTGAATAACGTGAGTCAACCTTCTTTAAAAGCTTATCTACTGATGGATATAAAATCATAATTTAAGCGTCCTTCCCATTTTCCGTCTCGGTAACCTGCTTCGATTCTAACATTTGTGCATAGTCTGGGTAAACCCTAGGCACCCGCAAACGCTCCGCTCTGATAATTTCGCGGATTCGATCAACAGCAAGATCCACTTTATCATTAACAACTGCGTAATCATAGTTCCGCATCATTTTAATTTCTGTAACAGCCTGGTGAATGCGTTCGTTAATAACTGTCATGGTTTCTGTGCCACGACCAACCAGCCGTTGCTTCAATGCCATTAAATCAGGTGGGGTTAAGAATATAAAAACACCGTCAGGCATCTTCTCACGAACTTGCATGGCACCGTTGACCTCGATTTCAAGAAAAACATCTTTTCCAGAAGCTAAGGTATCCTTAACATATTGCATTGGTGTT
The DNA here is from genome assembly GCF_009863985.1 of Furfurilactobacillus milii. GTDB lineage: Bacteria > Bacillota > Bacilli > Lactobacillales > Lactobacillaceae > Furfurilactobacillus > Furfurilactobacillus milii_A. Next base: position 376,431 of record NZ_WEZT01000005.1, read on the forward strand.
CCGTAATAATTATCGACATACTGAGCATATTCAAGCATTTCACCGGTTTCAATGTTGTGCTCAAATGTCTCTTTGCTCACAAAAAAGTAGTCTTTCCCGTTTACCTCGCCTTCCCGTGGCTGACGAGTAGTCATTGAAATGGAGTACTGAAAATCAGTTCCTCCCTGGTCAAACATTGCTTTCCGAACTGTTCCTTTACCAACCCCTGATGGACCAGATAGAACAATTAACATTCCACGTTTCGGCATCGACTGCTTCGTTCCTTTCATCTATAACCTAAAAAAGAATTTAACAATTATTTTGCACTTTTTTGGCGTCAATTTCAAGCGTTCAACTACGACATTTGCCGCTAAATACGCCGTTTTAGAAACTTTTGCGTGAAAAGTGTCCCTTTACAAAAGCTTGTTAACAGAATTGAAATTTATGTTTGCATTTTTGAACGCGTGTTCGTATAATATAAATAGTCAAACAGACGTTCTCTATCACGAACAGATTGTCGAACGTTAGAAAAAAATTCAACTGTTTTCGTCATTTTCTTAATGACGAGCGATACGAAATTTCGGAGGCCACGACTATGGAACAATTAATGCCAAATACTTATATCAACCCTGTGATGACAAAATCAACACTTCATCATAGTATTCGCCATTCATCGGTTCTTTCACACCATAGTCGTCTCTCTTTTGGTCAGCGTATTAGAAGCTTTTTCACGGCAGAACGTGGCGATACACTACGTCATCCACAGTTTTCGTCTGACGTGATTATTGCCCATCTTGATCGTGCGCTTAAACAGCATGCAGTTGTCTCAATCATGTTAAACCAACCATCAAACCCGTTTGCCAAGAAACTCACGACAGTTACTGGTACTCTTAGGCAGGACCAAGACATTCTGACGATTACCAATCACGCAACTGGCAAAACTTATTTAGTTTTACCAGAACAAATTCGTCAAATCTGTTTCGGCTTGATGGTCGCTTAAACCTTAGCGACCATTGATTACAGATTTGAAGAATGACATTACACCAGTTGTATAAAATAAAGCACTTGCGTTAACAGTTCCTGAGTATCTAATCAGGAACTGTTAACGCAAGTGCTTTTTATTTTCGTTTAATTTTAAATATCGTCAGCCCAACTACTGTACCTTATGATTCAGCTAACTGCTTTTTTTCTGCATCTGCCATTTTCAACAACTCTGAGGCGTGTTCAGTTGTCAATTTTGTCACAGTCGTGCCGGCCAGCATCCGTGCTAGTTCAGTTACCCGTTTAGCAGTTGTCAACTTATCAACACTGGTCTTAGTGCGTCCCTTGTTGATCTGCTTCTGAATATAAAATTGATGATCCGCAATCGCGGCAACTTGTGGTAAGTGAGTGATGCACAAAACTTGAGAGTGGCGACCAATTACCATAATTTTCTCAGCAATGGCCTGAGCAACCCGCCCCGAAACACCAGTATCCACTTCATCAAAAATAATACTTGTCACACCTTGATTTTCAGAAAAAATCGTCTTCAACGCCAGCATCATCCGCGAAAGTTCTCCGCCAGAGGCAGTTTTGGCCAATGGCTTGGGATCTTCACCAGGGTTTGTTTGAATATAGAATTCAACGTTATCAATCCCAGTCGTAAAAAATGGCGTTTCTTCATGTTTCAAAAACCGTACACCAAAAACGGCCTTCTCCATATAGAGAGCTTTCAATTGTTCGTGAACATCTTCCTCTAATTGCTTAGCCAATTTTTGTCGCATTTCACTAAGCTCATTGCCTGCTTTTTGCACCGCAGTCTTAGCCTTGTTCAACTGGGTCATCAGTGTCTGATCATCATCCTGATCACCCTGCATACGATCCAATTCAACTTTGATTTTATCGAAATAGGCCAACACCTTAGGTACAGAATCGCCATACTTACGCTTTAATTGGTGAATAACCTCCAGACGTGCTTCGATTTCGTCTAAACGTCCTTCATCAAACTCCTGATTATCAAGTTGTGAAGAAAGACCATTAGTTGCATCCTGAAGCCCATAGTAGGCACTCGCAATTGTGTCAGACAATGCCTGATATTCAGGATCTAATGTGGCGATTTCTTGCATAGCTGCCATTGCGACACCAATACGATCCAAGGCTGAACCATCTTCACCACCATCAATGGCTTCATGACTGCTTTCTAAGGCTGTCACAATTTTTTGATAATTGGCCAAACGGTCTCTTTCTGTAATCAACGTGTCCTCTTCATCGGGCGACAGATTGGCATCTTCAATTTCTTGCACCTGAAATGTCAACATATCGACTCGCTGCGCCCATTCTTGGGCGTGGTCACGTTTGTCAATTGCCAGCTTACGCAATCGCCGGTATTCATCATATTTATCTGTATACGTTTGCTTCAACTTAGCTAAAGCGCTAGGTCTATACTCATCTAACAACTGCAAGTGCTTTTCTGGCTGCATCAATTCTTGATGTTCGTTCTGACCATGAATATCGACCATTGTCTCCCCAATGCGTTTGAGGGTGGTGGTATTAACTAATGTGCCATTAACACGACTAGTATTATGTCCGTTTTTATTCAGTTCTCGATCGATAACCACTTGTTGATCGGCATGATCAATACCAAGGTCTGACAACACTTCAAAAGTGACAGAAGACTTTGGTAGCACGAATAATCCCTGTATCGACGCTTTGGTTGCCCCTTTACGAATAAAGTCAACGGAAGCGCGGCCACCGGCCAGTAAACCAACAGCGTCAATAATAATGGATTTACCTGCACCTGTTTCACCAGTCAGAACACTCATTCCATCATCAAAGGCAATATTCAATTTTTCAATAATTGCAAAGTTCCTAATGGATAATTCCTGTAGCATTCCTTGCTCCTTAAGCCCTCGTTTAGGGACCCTATCGTGGTATGTCTAAAACTTAACTTATTCCGCACCCAACTCGGCGAGTTTTGAACGAACTTGCACAGCATGATCAATCGTTGAGGCAATAATCAAAACGGTACTGTCATCGCTTAACACACCAAAAACCTCATCATAATTCATCTGTTTGATTAAACTAGCAATAACCGGGCCGTTTCCTGGCAGCACATTAAGCAAACAAAATTGATTATTAATGGTCATATCAATAACATTGCCATTTAAGTTTCGTCGCAACTTACTCTCACCATCGATTGGTCGGTCGCTAGAAAATGTGTAATACGTGCGCCCATTTTCGTCAGGCACTTTAATCAATTGCATCTCAGTGATATCTCGCGAGATTGTCGCTTGTGTAACATCAAGTCCCTCTCGGTCTAACAAAAGCACCAGTTCTGTCTGTGTATGAACAGCATTATTAACGATAACGCGCCGAATGATTGCCTGCCGTTCCCGTTTTTTCATGAACGATCCACCCTCTACTTTTGATTCAGTTGGGCATAAGCTGACGTCAACGTTTCCTTCACGGACACATTTGGCGACAGTTGTCCCTCTCCGTCTGTGTTCACAAGATGGATTAAGAACTCGATGTTTCCTTCGCCACCCTTAATTGGTGAAAAATCCAGTCCTGTAACAGAATAACCTGTTGCCAATGAAAAGGAGACAATATCATTCAGAACAGATTCATGCACATTTGGGTCTTTAACAATGCCGTGCTTACCAACGTAATTTTTACCTGCCTCGAATTGTGGTTTAATCAACGCAACCACTTCGCCTTGAGGCTGCAAAATTGTTTTCAAGTTAGGCAAGATGCGATGTAGTGAAATAAAGGATACGTCAATACTAGCAAATGTTGGCCGACCAAAGGTAAAGTCCGCAGGTTTCGAATAACGGAAATTCGTATGTTCCATAACAACGACACGCGGATCTTCGCGTAACTTCCACACCAACTGATTGCTGCCAACATCTAGTGCATATGAGCGGACGGCACCATTCTGTAACATAACGTCGGTGAAACCACCCGTGGAAGAACCAATGTCTAGCACTGTTTGGCCAGTTACATCAATGTTAAACACTTTAAGTGCTTTGGCTAGTTTAAAACCGCCTCGGCTCACGTACGGCATCGGATCGCCTTTAATATGCAATTCCGTATCTGTTGGAATTCGCTCACCCGGTTTATCTAATCGTTCTTCATTTTTTCCTAGCACCTCACCGGCCATTACTGCCCGTTTGGCCTGCTCACGAGACGTGAATACTCCCTGCTCAACAAGCAGGATGTCGACACGTTGTTTTTCCATGTGTTTTTCCCTTTCTAACCCTCAAAATAACTCAAGAACGCGCTAAGGATGTTTCCATCAGCACCACTGTCTGACAGCGCATCACAAGCCTGCCGAGCATCCTCAATACTGGCGTTTAACGCTTGCCGTGCAGCAGGTAACCCAATCAACCGTGGATAGGTGTTTTTGCCCTCAACCTCATCCTTATTAGGCGTCTTGCCTAGCTGCTCAGCCGTTGCAGTTTCATCTAAAATATCATCATAAATTTGAAATGCCAAACCAAACGCTGCGCCGAAACGAGCAAAATGTTGACATTGTTCCGCCGTTGCGTGACCCATGACGGCGCCCGCCATAACCGCGTACTCCAAGAGTGCACCCGTTTTACGTTTGTGTAACGCTTGTAATTGAGCCAGTGGAATCCGCTTGCCAGTAGTTGAAACATCTTCTACTTGCCCTGCAACCATTCCTTTAGGCCCTGCTGCAACAGCTAATTTTTGCACCAAACGAATTGTGATTGAAGCATCTAACGGTGCTGTCGCTAGCCAGTCAAAGGCCAACGCTTGAAGTCCGTCACCGGCCAAGATAGCAATATCCTCGCCAAACACTTTATGATTTGTTGCTTGACCACGACGTAAATCATCATTATCCATCGCGGGCAAATCGTCGTGAATTAACGAATACGTGTGTAACAATTCGACAGCCACCGCTGCTTGCATTTCAGCTGCCGTAATTTCTTTATTCAAACTCACTATTGTTGCCAGCGTCAGTAATGGTCGTAACCGTTTGCCACCGGCCTTAACGGAATAAGCCATTGATTGACCTAGCAACGACTGATTAGCACTGGTTGCTAATTTTTCATCCAACAACCGATTGATTTTTGGCACATATTCTTGTTCGAAACTACGTAATTGTTTATTCATGATTTGTTGCCGAATCGGGAGCAGCCTCAAAATCAACTTCTTGACCAGTATCATTCATCATCTTGGTCAACGTTTTTTCTGCATTGTCCAAAGTATCTTGTAACTGCTTACTCAACGTAACCCCTTGTTGAAATTGAGTTAGCGCTGTTTCTAGCGGTACGTCACCTTGCTCCAATTTTGTTACGATTGCTTGAAGCGCTGTAAGGTTTTCTTCAAACGTTGGTTGTGCCTTTTTTTCCTCTGCCATGTTAGTCTTTCTCCTTATCCACGCTATTTATTGTAGCCGCCGCTTGACCATCTGCTAAGTGCAACGTAACGGCCTGCTTTTCAGACAGTTGATCAACTGTTTTAACAACTTGACCTTCAGCCGTCACATAACTATACCCGCGCGTCATAATTTTTAGTGGACTCAATAAATCCAGTTGATTAATCAGAGCATGTAACTGCGTTTTTTTCGTTTTGATCATATTAACACTCACACTAAGAAGCTCATGACTTAATGCATCGGTCTGTTGACGACCATTTTTCACACGAGCCGTTAACAAATGCGTACTCAAGCGGGCCCGAACAGTTGCTACCTGCTGTTGCTTGCCATTCAACAGCTGACGTTGATCATTAACTAACTGATCGGTAAGCTGTGCAACACGCTGCGTATAACCTTCGTACAAACGCTGTGGCTGCGTGAATACGTAAGATTGGCGAACTTGTTTTAACCGCTGACGATCTAACTGAATTTGGCTAGTCATCGCTTGAAATAACCGACCCTGTAATTGCGAAATGGCCAACAATGTTTCTGACAACACAGGTGTAGCTAACTCGGCAGCCGCAGTGGGCGTAGCTGCTCGCACATCCGCTACTAAATCGGCAATTGTCGTATCCGTTTCATGGCCCACTGACGAGATGACAGGGATTTCGCTAGCGGCAATTGCACGCGCTACGCGTTCCTCGTTGAATGGCCACAAATCTTCTATAGAACCACCACCACGACCAATAATCAGGGTGTCAAATGTGCCAAGTTCATTCACCTGTTGAATACGGCGGACAATATCATCTGCCGCTGCATCACCCTGAACTAGCGCTGGAAACAACACAAGCTGGGCAATGGGATAACGTCTGCGAGTAGTTGTAATGATATCACGAATGACAGCCCCAGATGGACTAGTAATAACCGCAATACGCTTTGGGTACTTAACCAACGGCCGTTGACGACGTTCGAACAAACCTTCACTGGCTAGCTTACGCTTTAATTGTTCATAAGCTTGGTACAAGGCACCGACACCATCTGGTTCCATCCGCTCTACATAAATTTGATAACTACCGGATGGCTCGTACAGCGAAATCCGCCCGGTCACAAGAACTTTCATGCCTTCTTCAGGTTGAAACTTCACTTTTGCAAAAGCGGATTTAAACATAATTGCATTAATTTTGGCATGGTCATCTTTCAAACTGAAATATTGATGGGCGTTCGGTCGCGGACGAAAATTGGAAATTTCTCCTGTTAGATACACACGACCAAGGTAAGGATCAGCATCAAATTTTCGTTTAAGGTAACGTGTCAACGTTGTAACGGATAGATAATCTTCACGATCTGCCATTTAATCCACCACTTGTCCGGTTTGCCATGCTGCTAACTGAATCGTTTGTTGCATTAACGTCGCAATCGTCATCGGACCAACGCCACCAGGTACGGGTGTCAAATAACCAGCAACGTCCTCAACATCCTTTGCAACATCACCCGTGAGTTGACCATTTTCGTCACGATTCATGCCCACATCAATGACGACAGCGCCTGGCTTAATCATTTCACGAGTGATTAAATCAGCCTGTCCAACCGCCACAATGACAATATCTGCAGAACGGGTTAGCCCCGCTAAATCTGTCGTATGCCGATGAGCCAATGTTACCGTCGCATTAGCGTTATTAAGCAACGCTAATAATGGTTTGCCAACTAATCGGCTACGCCCGACCATCACGACGCGTTTACCTGGTAGTGAAATCTGATATTGAGAAAGTAGCGTCATGATGCCCTTCGGCGTGCACGCAACAGGAAAGTTCTCACCAACTTGAGCAAACAATTGACCCAAGTTTTCGGGGTGCAGACCGTCAACATCTTTGCGTGGATCAATCGCCATCACCACCGCCTCCTCATCAAGGTGGCTAGGCAATGGTGATTGTACCAAGATCGCATGAATTTGCGGATCCTCATTGTAGCGCTGGACTAGGGCAATGACCTCGGCTTGTGAAGCATCGGCCGGCAAATGCTTCACAACAGAATTAAACTGCAACTTGGCAGCTTTACGTTCCTTATTTCGAACGTAAATGGCACTGGCAGGATCATCCCCCACCATAATGACAGCTAATCCCGGAATGACACCTTTTTGCGTCAACTTCCGTGTTTGCTCAGCAGACTGCGCATTTATTTTTTTAGCGGTCGCACGACCATCAATTTTTATTGCTGTCATAAAACTGCCCCTAACTTTTTAAATTCACACTTTTATTCGTTCATACTGAATAATTTTAACACATTCACTGTGTGTTTTAGATACTCATTACATACGCATTTTCGTTGAGAAATTAACGAAGAAGCATAAAAAAGATGCCATTAATTCAGACCACATAGTCTCAATTAATGACATCGTTATTCAACTTTATTCCGCAGAAGAAGCATCTGCTTTATCAAAAAGCTTTGATAAAACCCCGTTAATGAATCGTCGTGAATTGTCATCAGAAAATTCTTTTGCCAACTCCAAGGCTTCATTAAGAGCGACACGTGTGGGAACTTCAGCAGAGTACTCCATCTCATACAGACCCAATCTTAAAATAATTAAATCAGGATTGGCCAATCGAGAAATGGACCACTTGTTTGCTAACAATGGACTAATCTGTTCATCAAGTTCAGCTTCCTTTTCAGTCACACCATTTACCAATGTGACTAAATACTCAGGCACCACAGTGGGTTGATCTGATTGACTAGGAATTAATTGACGATACAGATCTTCCACATTCGCATCTGCATTCATATGTTTTGCAAACAACACTTGAAATGCAATTTTTCTAATCTGATGTCTATTTAAGCTCACTACAAGTCACCATCTTTGCTGGTCGTTTGTTCGTCGTCGCCAGCGGCAGCGGCGCGGTCACCAAAAATGTCATCTGGATCAATATCAGAATCATTTTTTTCTGGAACGATACCAACAATGTGAACATTAACCTCACCCATTGGCAGTTCCGTCATCAAAGTAACTTGTTGTTTGACCTTATCCTGCATTTCCAAGGCTACCTTAGGCACATTAACACCATAGTCTAGGTAGACAAAGACGTCAGCAGAAATCTCGCCATCGTTAACGCTCAGCTTGACACCCTTGCTGTGTTCAGTACGGCCAAACAACTCCGAAACATTATTCGCAATCGTACCACGCATCCGGTTAACACCGTCTACTTGGCTAGCCGCAACACCAACGATAATCTCCAGAACATCCGATGCAATTTCAATGCTACCTAGTGCATCAGCTGGTTGATTTAAGGTAATGTTATTGACTTCAGGCATAATGGCCTCCAATCCAAACTAAGCTCTTGAAACGTAAGAACCGTCCTGTGTGTTGATGATCAATTTATCATCTGCATTCACGAAGAATGGTACTTGAACAACTAAACCAGTTTCCATTGTTGCTGGCTTTGAGCCACCAGTAGCAGTATCGCCACGAATGCCGGGTTCAGTTTCTTTAACCGTTAAAGTAACCGTGTTTGGTACTTCAACACCCAAAATTTCGTTACCAAATGAGGTTACGCTAACTTCCATGTTTTCCAACAGGTACTTAGCAGCATTTTTCATCTGTTCGTTTGGAATTGAAACTTGGTCATAAGTTTCAGTGTTCATGAAGACGTAGTTCGAACCATCGTTGTACAAATATTGCATGGTAGCTTGGCTGATTTCAGCCAATTCCATTTTTGCACCGGCACGGAAAGTCTTTTCTTGAACGGCACCTGTCCGCAAGTTCTTTAACTTTGAACGCACAAAGGCGCCACCCTTACCGGGCTTAACATGCTGAAATTCAACGATCCGCCAAATAGCGTGATCAACTTCAATCGTCAGACCATTTTTAAAGTCTGCAGTAGAGATTGACATAATTGTTCCTCCTAAAGGCATATTGGGCACACAAAACGCCCAAATATGACACTTGTTAAAATTCATTCTTGTTCAGTATACAGTAACGCATCCCGTCGTTGCAATAGTTGGCAATTTTAAACGACTACAAAATCTTTAAGTCCTTTGAAGAGGTTGTTAACACCTCAGCACCGTTTTCCGTCACCAAAACATCATCTTCCAACCTAACGCCACCAAGGTTTGGCAGATAAATCCCTGGTTCAACAGTGATTACCTGGTTAGCTTGAATGGCATAAGGAATTCTTGGTCCGTAAACTTGAGGTTCTTCATGAATATTCAAACCAATGCCATGTCCCATGCCGTGATTAAACTCGGCGCCATATCCGGCCGCCTTAATCAAATCACGACCTGCAGCATCCAATTGAGCGCCGGTTGCGCCAGGCTTGATTACATCAATAACTGCCTGGTTAGCCGTCTTAGTTAGATTATAAATATCCACTAACTCGGGATCTGGTTGCCCCAACGCAAACGTGCGAGTGATGTCAGACGTATAGTCGTCGAAGTAGAAGCCAAAATCAACAGTAACTAATTCGCCCTTAGCGAGCTTCTTTGTTGTGGCTGACCCATGTGGTTCTGCAGAACGATAGCCGCTGGCCACAATTGTATCAAACGAAGGCCCGGTCGAACCATGCGCGCGCATCCAAGCATCCAACTTATTGGCCACTTCAATTTCCGTCATGCCAACGTGAACATTCGGCAACAGCGCATCATAACCTTCACATGACAAACGAATCGCACGACGTAACTTAGCAATCTCGTCAGCATCTTTAATTTCTCGTAAATGATCCACCACTGCATGTAGTCCAACAAAATCAGCGGCAAGTTGCTCATCTAACATAGACCAAATAACGTATGGTAATGTGTCTTCAAACCCGATCACACTAAGATTTTGGTCTGCAGCTAGCTTAACAACTGTTCCATAATAGTCCCGCGTAATCATTAATGTGATTTGTGGATCTAATTCAGCCTTCATTTCGGTTTCATACCGAGCATCGGTAATCATAAAAGACTGATCGCCAGTAATTAATAAACATCCGTCACCACCAACATTAGCAAAACCTGTTAAATAGTGTAGATTAAACTCATCCGTGACCAAAAAAGCATCTAAATGTAATTGATCCAAAACACCTTGAACCTTAGCAACCCGTTTTTGTCCCATGCTATCGCTCCTCATCACTAATTAAATCAAACAAAAAACGGCCACAATGCCTTAACATTATGCCCGTTTATTGATCGATTGTTATTCTGCTGCTTCAGCGGCAGGGTAAACGGACACCTGACGGCGATCCTTACCTTTACGTTCAAACTTAACAACACCATCTGTCAAAGCAAACAGTGTGTCATCACCACCACGACCAACATTCATACCTGGCAGAATGTGAGTTCCGCGTTGACGGTAGATGATGGAACCAGCGTTGATCTTTTGACCGTCGGCACGTTTAGTACCTAAACGACGACCAGCAGAGTCGCGACCGTTGGCAGTAGATCCGCCCCCTTTATGGTGAGCGAAAAATTGTAAGTTCATATCCAATAACATGTGGTTACACCTCCATTAGTTAATGTGACCATCACTAATCGTAACGAATTGAGTGTATTTCTGTGCAACTTGCGTCATGCCTAAAATAAATGTGGCTAAAATTGTTTCAACTGCTTGATTGCGATCATTGATAATCACTTCCAAGAAGCCACCATTGTCATCATCTGATGAAACTGTCGGGTGAACCCCAGCAATTTCATCCAGTGCGTTAACAGTGGTAATCGCCAGCACGGAGGCTGCCGCACAAACAATATCTTCACCATAATCACCAGCATCTGCATGGCCAGTCATAACAAACCGAACCGGTTGGCGCTTAGCATTTCTCGAAATATCAACTTTAATCATAATAGCTTAGCGTGGTTTCGTAGTTGTTTACTTGTCTGCGTCAGCGCTCTTTGATGAAGTTGCGCCGGCAATTTCATCAATCATGACACGCGTATAAGGTTGACGGTGACCTGTCTTAGTGTGTTGGTTCTTCTTAGGCTTGTACTTGAAAGTAACAACTTTCTTTTCCTTGCCTTGCTTTTCAACAGTTCCAGTAACTGAAGCACCATCAACATATGGTGTTCCGATCTTAATGGAACGGCTAGCAACTAACACAACTTCGTCAAAAGTAACTTTGTCGCCTTCCTTTGCATCAAGCTTTTCAACAAAGATAGGTGAACCCTTTTCAACCTTGTATTGCTTACCACCAGTTTTAATAATTGCGTACACGTTGTGCACCTCCTTAAAAGTTTCTTAGACTCGCCAAAGATAAGCGTTTCACTGCCTAAACAGAGAAAACTTAAAACTTATTTTGCGCGGTTGCAGTGTGGGAAGTCCACAAATACAACAATAAGAGTTTACCAGAGAAGACCCGGTGCGTCAAATGCTTCAAGTCCTTTTTCTGGCAAAACATCTCAGTCGTTTTTAATTGTAACAAAAAACGCAGTGGAAACACACTGGTTTCACACTACGTTAAGGAGCTAATAGTCGATTTTTCAAACAAACTAATGCTGACGATGATCTGGTTGAGCGGTTGTACGGTTAGTTGACAGATGCGATGCTGACGAACGACCCATCAATTCCCACACGCCACTTCCGATCAAAACAATGGATAAAATCAATACGGCAAGCATCTAAAAACCTCCCTTAACTTGATTAAGTATCTGTTTCCAGTTTATCAATCACAGAGGCTCATATTCAATTTTTAAGCCTTCTTAAGAGATTTATGTCATCTTTTACCAAATCGTTAATAAACGGTTACTCCTGTGTACCGATTTTATAGAGTTCTGTGTCTGCGTTGGTGTCTTTTCGCATCTGTGTTTCAATCTTGCTACGTTGTTGAACTGAATTACCGATTGAAAATGAGGCTAAGTCGAACACAATACGGAAATTAGCATGAAATTGAGATGCAACCTCATCGTCAAAATTGTATTGCTTGCTAACCGCTGCTTTGACAATGCCCTTCACACCTGTTGCACCATCCCCTAGGGCAACCCCTAATTGGTTTTTCTGTGCTTCACTAAGTCCAGGACGCAACTCCTGATTCAGCTTGTCAGCAGCCTTATACACAGTATTGGCGCTTTTATCATCATCATACCGAAATTTTTGTAGCGCCGTTACCAATGTTTTGATATCGTCATTTTCCGATTGAACCCGTTCGTACTTTTTCTCCGAAACCTGAACGCCTGCATAACTTTTCTGACCACAAGCCGCTAGTGTAATCAATAACCCCAAAACGGCAAATGTTGCCACAATCTTCTTCCACATGTGAACACTCCTCAATAAGCGAACTTCAAACTAGACTCATTGTACCAAAAAAGACGCCTTGACCGGAACTCAGCGACTTATTTTTAAAGTTCCTTTAGGGCTCAAAATAGAAATCAAGAAAAATGCTGACCTATGTTCCAGAAATTAAAAAAATTGTTTTCTTGAATACGAGGCCAAAATAAAAAAGAATTGCTGTTGAGAGCAATCCCTGTTTGTACTATAGCCAAATTTAGTAGCTTATTTTAAAACGAAAAAGCATACTTATGGTAGATTGCAAATTTAATCCGAATTTTTTGACAAATTAGTCAGCATCACTTGGTAAGGTGTTTGCCAGTTAAGTACTTTAAGGGGGCGTTGGTTAATTTCGAGTAACGTCGTTGTTAAATCTTGAGCACTAATGTGCTCA
>NZ_WEZT01000005.1:389484-452894 GCF_009863985.1 Furfurilactobacillus milii
AGCACTTGAGCTTATTAATCAACGACCATTAAAAATCCATCATCAACAGACTGCCATTGAAAGTTTCCGGGCTTGTTCGGATTAAACTTGTAATTTGCCAAATACTTAAAACCGGCTAACATTTTTTGTGCCGATGGCGAAACTGTGGCTGCCTGCGCTGTTTGTAATTTTGTCATAGTGATCTTCCTTTATTAATTGATTGATTAATTATTAATTGAATACATCTTAATCGATCAATCAATTAAAGTCAAATATAATTTTCACGCAATCATAATAGCTGTAACAAAATCCTTCAAAACATTTCCAAACCGTCCGATTATATCCGTTTTTGAAATTCCCAGGCCATAACAAAATCAGCCATTATCAAGGGATAGACACCCATAGATAATGACTGATTTTTTTCTAGGCTATTCATATTCAATCGTGGCAGGTGGCTTACCGGTGATGTCATACAGTACACGGTTAACTCCCGGTACTTCATTAACGATCTTGGTCGATACCTCACCTAACACGGCCCAAGGAACTTCTGCAAACTCAGCAGTCATACCATCAACACTAGTCACGGCACGAATGACAATTGCTTCATCATAAGTACGTCCGTCCCCCATGACACCAACACTGTGAATGCCTGGCAGTGCAGTAAAGTATTGCCAAACGGTTTGATCCAACCCGGCTTTAGCGAATTCTGCACGTAAAATCGCGTCGGATTCCCGCACCAATGTCAACTTTTCGGGCGTTACTTCTCCCAGCGTCCGAATAGCAAGTCCTGGACCAGGAAAAGGTTGACGCCAGACAAGGTCATGTGGCATACCCAGCTGTTCACCTAACTCACGGACTTCGTCTTTGAATAATTTATTCAATGGTTCAATCAATTTAAACTTAAGGTCCTCTGGTAGTCCGCCCACATTATGGTGTGACTTAATTGTCTGAGCAGTATCGGTTCCAGATTCAATGACATCTGTGTAAAGCGTACCCTGTGCTAAAAACTCTACGCCATCTAACTTACGAGCCTCTTCACTAAACACATCAATAAATTCTTTACCGATGATTTTACGTTTGCGTTCAGGATTGGAAACGCCTTTTAAAGCTCCCAGGAATCTGTCACTGGCATTCACAGCGACAATATTGACGCCAAACTTACCATTAAGACTGTCGAGCACTTGTTGCGCTTCATCCTTGCGTAACAGACCATGGTCGACAAAAACCGCGGTTAATTGATCACCGATAGCTTCATGCAAAAGGACAGCGACAACGCTAGAATCAACACCACCTGAAAGACCCAACAATACTTTTTTATCACCAACAGTCTGGCGAATGTTAGCAATTTGCAGATCAATGAAATCACGCATGGTCCAGTTGGCTTTGGCACCAGCTACATCGAAAACAAAATGTCGTAAAATATCATTACCGTTTTCTGTCAAACGGACTTCGGGATGAAATTGCAATCCGTAAAATCCCCGTTTGACATCCTGCATGGCGGCTGTTGGGCAGTTGGCACCGGTTCCGATTTGCTCAAAACCATCTGGCACAGTTTTGACGTAATCACCATGACTCATCAAAACTTCTTGATCTGCTGCCATTTCCTTAAACAAAGGTGAATTGATGTTAGTGATGTGCATTTCTGACTGACCGTAGTCACCATTATCTTCAGCTGGCGCAACCACACCGCCGGCAAGGTCTTTTGCCATTAGCTGCATTCCGTAACAAATACCGAGAATTGGCAAACCCATATCATAAATTGCGGGGTCAACCGTTGAAGCATCCTCCCCATAAACACTATTCGGTCCACCGGAAAAGATTACAGCCTTAGGATTCATGGCCGCAAGCTCAGTGGCTGAAATTGTATGTGGTTTTAATTCTGAATACACACCGAATTCACGAATTCGTCGTGTAATCAGTTGATTATATTGACTACCAAAATCTAATACAATCACCCGATCAAATTTAGTTTGGTCCACTGTTTGCATGTTTTTCTCCATTTTTAAATAGTTAGCTGATCTAATTACGCTTGTAGTTTGGTGCAACTTTTGTGATTTGAATATCATGTGGATGTGATTCGATCAGTCCGGCATTAGTGATCTGAACAAACTGAGCCTTTTCAATCAAATCATCAACAGTATGCGCCCCCGTGTAGCCCATGCCTGACCGCAAACCACCGATCATCTGGAACAAAACATCCGCTACGGCACCTTTATAAGCCGTTCGGCCTTCAATACCTTCTGGCACAAGCTTTTTCTCTTCCTTAACACCACTTTGGAAATAGCGGTCTGAAGAACCATGTTCCATGGCAGCTAAGGATCCCATGCCGCGGTAGGTCTTATACTTTTTGCCATCCTCAGCTGTAAAGACTTCACCTGGCGCTTCATCGGTACCAGCCAACATGCTGCCTAGCATAACTGCGTTACCACCGGCAGCCAACGCCTTAACAATGTCACCAGAGTACTTGATGCCGCCGTCAGCGATAATTTGTTTGCCGTATTCAGCAGCAACCTGAGCGGCATCGAAAATGGCAGTGATTTGAGGAACACCCACACCAGCAACAACCCGTGTTGTACAAATCGAACCTGGCCCAATACCGACTTTAACCACGTCAACACCAGCGTCAAACAAAGCTCGGGTACCAGCAGCCGTCGCAACGTTCCCGGCAATTAATGTTTGGTCTGGATACTGCTCACGGATTTGCGCAATTTTGTCCAGCACGCCTTTCGAATGACCATGTGCTGTGTCGATGATAATTGCATCAGCACCAGCGCTAAACAGCGCTTCTGCGCGTTCAAACGTATCTGCTGTGACACCGACAGCGGCTGCGACCAGTAAACGGCCTTGAGCATCGACAGCGGCTTCAGGTGTAACAGCAGTATCAACTGTTGTCGCTTTAACTTTGCTAACTTCTGCAGCCTGGTCATCCTTACTCATGTTTTTATGAATAACACCTAAACCACCCTGTTGCGCCATCACTGTTGCAAGGCGTGCTTCGGTCACCGTATCCATACTGGCACTTAAAATTGGGATATTCAGCTTCAAGTTTTTTCCAAGTTGTGTATGCAATTCAACCTGATTTGGTAAAACATCACTTGCTGCAGGAATCAGCAGTACATCATCAAACGTTAATCCCTGTTTGGCAAATTTCTCGTTCCAGTTGGTCATGGTGAACAATTCCTCCTAATGAAATAAATTGTTACTAATTTATCAGGTTCAGCCTATTGTCGTCAACAGCCAGACCCGAACGATAGATTATATTTTGCTGTGAATCGTCAAGAGACGTTCGTCAAACTGATAAACAAGGGTTTCTGAGGCAGGACTTGAACGTTATTTCCGTATAAAAAAGCACTCACGCCTGAATATCTTTCAAGAATGAGTGCTTAATCATGAATTATTTAAGTGCCTTAGCAGCTTCTTTAGTTAAAGAAGTGAACGCACGTGGGTCGTTAACAGCCAAGTCGGCTAACATCTTACGGTTCATTTCAACGTTAGCTTCCTTTAAACCATGCATCAACTTGCTGTAGCTCATGTCATTTTGACGAGCAGCGGCATTGATCCGAGCGATCCAGAGTTTACGGAAGTTACGCTTCGTGTTTTTACGGTCACGGTAAGCGTATTGCCATGACTTCCAAACTTGTTGCTTAGCAACCTTAAATTGAATATGCTTTGGGCCACGGTAACCCTTAGCTAATTTGATCATCTTACGGCGACGTTGCCGTGTAACACTTCCACCTTTAACACGCATAATTGCATCCTCCAATAATTGACCAAGTCTGGTCAGATTCCTGTTTAAAAACTACTTGGTCAACAATAACTTCTTGTATGTCTTAACCGTAGTTGCGTCCATCATCTTAGTTCCACGTAATTGGCGACGTTGCTTTTTTGTCTTACCGTGGAAACGGTGACTCGTGTAAGCGTTGGCACCAATGAAGCCGCCCTTTGCAGATTGTTTGAACCGCTTAGCAGCGGCACGGTTTGTCTTTTGCTTTGGCATAAGAATGTCCTCCTAAATATTGATAACTATTTTTCTGGTTTTGGTGACAGTACTAAGAACATACTTCTACCATCCATCTTAGCTTGTTGTTGAACGTCAGCTACTTCTTTAGTTGCAGCTGCCATCTTGTTCAACACGTCGCGACCGATTTCTTTATGCGTGATTGCACGACCTCTAAACCGAATTGAGACACGCACTTTGTTACCTTTTGACAGGAACTTTTCTGCATTCTTCAATTTAGTGTTGAAGTCATTCTCGTCAATCGTCGGACTAAGACGAATTTCTTTCATTTCGACCGTCTTTTGATTCTTACGAGCTTCACGCTGCTTCTTTTGTAACTCGAAGCGGTACTTTCCATAATCCATGATTCTGGCAACTGGTGGCTTTGCCTTAGGGGCAACCAGAACCAAATCTAAGTTTGCATCATCCGCAAGCTGTTGTGCTTCTCTGGTCTGCTTAACCCCGAGCTGGTCACCATTAGCGGCAATCAACCGAACCTCGCGGGCGCGGATTGCGTTATTTACCAAAGTATCTTGAGCTATGGTATTCACCTCCATAAAATTCTAAACGAATCAACAATGGTGAGATTTAAACAGAAAAATAGCGGATGGCCATCGCCACCCGCTGTCCGCACTGAAACAGTACGGTTCAACTCATCTTTAGCCCGGCAACAAAATTACCAAGGCGAGAAGCGGGTGCTTCTGCTTTTCTCAACAGTTAATAAGTTTACAGGAGCTACTTGGCTTTGTCAAGCGTATTCGCGTCTGCTCTTTCACTAGCAGCTTTCTGTGGTAGAACTAAGTTTAACACAATTCCTAAAATCGTCGCAAACGCTAATCCAGTGAACTGAAAATTGCCTAATTGCAGATAGGCATTACCAATTCCAATGACCATCACGGACGACGCAATCATCAAATTCCGTTTCTTGCCCAGATCTACATGATGATCAATCATCACAGAAACGCCGCTTGTTGCAATCGTACCAAATAGCAAGAAGCTGATGCCACCAATCACTGGCAACGGCATGGCCATAATCAAAACGTTCAGTTTGTTAATGAAGGCAAAAATAATCGCAAACATGGCAGCACCCATCAACACATAAACACTGTGTACCTTAGTAATTGCCATCACACCAATATTTTCACCGTAGCTGGTAACTGCCGGTCCACCAATCAGTCCCGCAACGATAGAAGCCGTGCCATCCCCAGCAAGCGTTCTGTTTAGGCCGGGATCCTTGAAGAAATTTCGGTGTGTAAGATTATCCAGAACCATAATGTGACCCATATGCTCCGTCATTGTAACAAACGCAATGGGTGCAATGGTCACAATCGCGCCCCATTCCAAATGAAAATGATAGGTTAATCCAGGAACCTGAAATTTAGGCAACTTAAACCATGGCGCCACAGCAATCGTATGTAGATCAACGATGCCAGCAAATACACTAATCAAGTAACCACACACAATCGCCAACAATACAGGAATTAAGCCTAATGATCCCTTTAAAAACATGTTAAAGAAAATTGCCAACAATAATGTGGTCATCGCAATTGCAAAGTATTCCAAATTATAATGACCGTTTTTCATCATTGCATCTGTCGCCGCACTGCCCGCTAAAGAAAGGCCAATGACCATGACAATCGGCCCGACAACAATTGGTGGTAGTACCTTATCAACCCAATCAGATCCAATCATGCCGATCAGTAATGCGACAATGAGATACACAGCTCCGACCGCCACAACACCTTGCCCAATGCCTGGATACCCCGTGGTCTTCATTAAAGCGAGCATTGGTGTAATAAACGCAAAGCTCGATCCCATGTAAGCCGGAATCTTTCGCTGGGTGATCATAATATGTAACAGCGTACCTACCCCAGATGAAAATAAAGCAATGCTTGGACTAAGACCAACCAGTAACGGCACAATAACAGTTGAGCCAAACATTGAAAACATGTGTTGAATCGATAAGCCTACCCATGGCCAGAATTTAGGCCGATCATGGATATCCAACACTGCAGCGTCATCGTGAAATTCTTTTTGCGTCATTTAAAACGCTCCCTTCCTCACTTCACGCGAACCCCGTCCCGGCCTAAACGTTTGATCATCCAAATAAAAAAGACCGCTCACCCGGAAGGCAAGTGGTCTGGTTTACGTGTGAAGATGTTCTAGAATTGCACAAATCGCGCTATTCTAAACGTCACAACAGCCGTTCCCTTGTTAGCCTCACAGGACTACATTAAAGGTTCATCATGTTGAGTAAATCATAAACAACTTCAATCGATCGGTCAAGTAAATTAGTCTAGTGATACCGCCGTAACACGTTTGTCGTGCACTTCGAAAACTTTATCAGCTGCTTTCAATAATGACCTGTTATAACTATGCGTAATGTAAATAAAACCAATGTTCAACCTGAATAGACGCTTCTCGATTGTTTCAGCTGTTTTATGATCTAGCCCACTAGACAATTCGTCAAAAATCATAAACCGTTTGTGCGTTAATAAATTGCGAGCTAAGCCGATACGTTGTCTTTCACCACCGGACAACGGTCCACCTTGAGTATGAAGAATCATACTCAACCAAGCATTAGTGTGAGCATGTCCGCCAGCCGTTTGCAGCTCAGCCCTGTTTAACGCATCGATAAGCTCTTGATCAGTGTATTGATCACTAAACATCGTTAAATTATCCCTAACTGTACCATCAAAAATGAACGTTTGCTGGTTCTGATAACCAATCATCTTAGCAATATCCGCGGACCGGCCAACGATTGGTGAGCGTCCATCAACAAAAATCGAGCCAGCCAACAATGGTCGGTAGCCAAACAGAGCGTTGATTAATGTAGATTTCCCAGATCCACTATCACCAATAATGATGACCTTATCTGATTGGTTAATCTGTAAGTTAACGTCTTTTAGTAGTGGCCTTGTATCTTTATCTGCCCCGCCAATCGTAGCGTGAACATAATCAATGAATACGTCGTCCTGCTCTGGCAACTGAGCAAGTCTTTCATTATTTTGGGCCACCGCTTCAATAACCAAACGTAGTTGTTGATAAGCCCGTTGACCACCGAAAAAATCAGAAAAAACATCTGCCGCCGTTTCCAATGGAAATGAAATTTGAACCGATAACTGCGTAAAAGTCATAAACGCCGCTAGCGTTAGACTGTGATTCAAAATAAAGTAACCACCAACGACCCAAGTACCAAAGTAAACTAAATCTCCACAAAACTGTGAAATACCGCTGACAACCTTACGCACTAAAATATCGTGATTCTCGCTAACCTTTACATCCGTTGATATGGACGCGTGCATGTTGATAAAGGTGTGCTCACGGCCAAAATTCTTAATTGTTGTTAAACCTGAAAACCAGTTTGTGATCGCACTGGTATAACGATCTAGGTTGTTTAGCACCGGCAGTTTAGCTCGCTTTAATTGTCGCTGTGTTATAAGTGGTAATAATATTGCTGGAACATCAAGACTAATAACAATCAATGTCAGCCGTACATCCACTACCACGCCGAGCAATATGCCTAAAACAAACTGCATGACTAACGATAAACCAAGCAGAAAATTATTGACGTAGCTCTGCTCAACGACGTCTAACTTACTCGTCAGCAGTGCCACTTTTTCGCCAACCTTGCGCCGATCACCAAAATCCACCGTTAACATCAATCGTTCAAATATCTGCCGTCTTAAATGACACATTGCACCATTGGTAACCTTACCCTTAAGATAACCACCAATTACGTTTACTAATGCAATAAACGCCGTACATAATAAAGTGATCGTCACAACCTGACCAAAGGACATATTGATTTTACGCGTCATATAAGCCGTTAAAAAAGCAATAATTAACGTGTAAGCCGTTGTCACAATCGCATGTATTATCGTCACTAAGAAAAAGAGACTAAATAACTTTTTTTGAGGTTTAACCAATACTTGCCACATTTCAATTTCTCCCTATAAAAATCATCTGTGAATTCATTCAGAGATTAAATGGCGAAATTTAGCTGCGTCAAATGGTCAAAAAAAATTAAATTATAGATTCGTTCGTTTCTGTGGCCATTCATCATCACACAGTCGAATTTTGTCCATTTATTAAAGGAAAAACTTACATTTAGGCTTTCGCTTCCTTAACATGTGTATCTTCGCTAAACAGACTGTCTTGCATGCAATCCGTTTAATGAAACATTAGAATAGTATTAGAATATTACAAGTCAATAAGTAAAAACAACATAAAATAGTCAAATCACAAAAATAAGTGCCGCCAAATTAACATGGCGACACTTATTGAAACTTAACTGCAATTAATTTTCACGAGAATACGAAGCGATATCGTTCAGAACATCACTCAGGAAGTCCTTACTTGCTTCACTTGTAGATTCATCATGACCGTAACGACGAACAGAAACCGTGTCGTCTTGCTTTTCCTTGTCACCAACAACTAACGTGTAAGGAATCTTATGCGTTTGGGCATCACGAATCTTAAAGTTCATCTTTTCATTACGAGCATCGACCGTTACGCGCACACCGGCAGCTGCTAATTGTTTACGTAACTTTTCAGCGTAATCGCCTTGATGTTCTTCACTAACTGGAATGATAGATACCTGATGAGGTGCTAACCACGTTGGGAAAGCACCCTTGTACATTTCTGTTAAGTAGGCGGTGAAACGTTCCATCGTTGAAACCAATCCGCGGTGAATCATAACAGGTTGATGTTCTTCACCATCAGCACCGACATAATGAAGGTCAAAACGATCAGGCAACATGAAGTCTAACTGAATGGTAGACAATGTCTCTTCATTGCCCAAGGCTGTCTTAGTTTGTACATCCAACTTAGGACCATAGAAGGCTGCTTCGCCTTCAGCTTCAACGTAGTCAAGGCCAAGATCATCCATGGCACCCTTCAACATCTTCTGAGCCTTTTCCCACATTTCGTCGTTGGCAAAGTACTTTTCGGTGTTCTTAGGGTCACGGTAGCTCAAACGGAATGAGTAATCCTTAATGTCAAAGTCTGCATATACTTCAACCATTAAGTTCAAAATACGTTTGAATTCATCCTGAATTTGATCAGGAGCAACGAATGTGTGACCATCGTTCAATGTCATTTCACGGACACGTTGCAAACCAGATAACGCGCCGGATTTTTCATAACGGTGCATCATGCCTAATTCAGCAATCCGCAATGGTAATTCACGATAAGAACGAATGTGATGTTTGTAAATTTGAATATGGCTTGGGCAGTTCATGGGACGCAGTTCCAACATTTCGCCATCACCCATGTCCATTGGTGGGAACATGTCCTCACGATAGTGTTCCCAGTGACCAGATGTCTTATAAGCATCCAAGTTCATGAGAACTGGCGTGTAAACATGTTCATAACCATGCTGAATTTCCTTGTCAATAATGTAACGTTCAATGGTACGACGAATCGTTGCACCATTTGGCATCCAGTATGGCAGACCGGCACCGACTTTAGGATCAACAAAGAACAAATCCAAGTCGTTACCAATCACACGGTGATCGCGTTCACGAGCTTCCTTACGGCGAACATCATCGGCGTCCATGTCTTTTTGATTGAAGAAGGCCGTTCCGTAAACCCGTTGCAACATTGGGTTAGATGATTTGCCTTCCCAGTACGCGCCGGCAACAGACAGCAGCTTAAAGATCTTGACGTCACCAGTTGATGGCATTTGCACACCGTCGCTTAAATCAACGAAATCACCCTGACGATAAACAGCAACCTGGCCATCATTGGTGGCAGCCGCTTGTTTAACTAATTGTGTTTGGTAAGGGTCTCCATCAACCAATTTAAGCGCGTCAGCCTCAGCCAATACTTCACGGGAAATTGGCAAGTTGGCCTTCACAATTTCCTTCATTTTGGCTTCAATGGCTGGCAAGTCATCAGAACTAACTTGGTGATCGGCATTGTCCGTATCAAACGAAAAACCGTCATCACTGGCCTCACCCTGACCAAAATGCATTTCTGGATAAAGCTGGTGAAGTGCGTTAGCCAATACTTGAGATGCAGTGTGGCGAAGTACAGTCAAACCTTCTGGTGTATCTTTCGTGACAATTTCGATCTTGCCATCTTCTGTTAACGGTGCCTCGTAATCAACTAACTCACCGTTAAACTTTCCGGCTACGGCCTTTTTAGCAAGGCTAATGCTGATTGACTTAGCAACATCTGCCGTCGTTGAGCCATTGGCAAACGGCTTAACAGCGCCATCTGGAAACGTAATCTTAATATCTGCCATTCTGCTTTTCCTCCTTGAAATTACACTTTGCAGTTCTGCTTGTTTATGACATGAAACAAAAAAACGTCCCTAACCGCAATCGCGGTCAGGGACGTCATTAACGTTGTTCCACCCAAAATTCACAGTTAGAGCATATCGCGCTCAATAACTGCCTCTAGTGACCAATAACGCGGTCAATCGGCCCGGCTTGATCACCGGACGCTTGAATCAGGGGTAACACCACTTAACACCTGCATCCTTTCACCACCGGATGCTCTCTAAAAGGTTTGTTAACTGACATCATATCTGATTGGTTTACAAAACTTATTAAACCACAAAATAATTGCTTGTCAATCACTAGACGATAAAATGACTGACAAAAATCAACAATAAGAATTAATGATTGACGTTTAAAATGCCCATGAAGCCGATGAAGACAAAGAACAAAACGTACATTAACGGATGAACTTCACGACCACGTTTGGCAGCAATCATTGTAATTGGATAAGTGATGACACCCAGCGCTAATCCGTCTGAAATACTGTACGTCAACGGCATGCCCAGGACAATTAAAAATGATGGAATGGCAATTTCCATCTTTGTCCAATTGATTCGTGCCAACGACTGCGCCATCAGTACACCAACAATAATGAGCGCAGGTGCTGTCACCTGACTAGTCACAACCGTCAAAAGTGGCGAAAAGAACATCCCAAGGACAAACAAAATACCAGTTGTGATGGCAGTTAGACCACTTCGTCCACCAACAGCAATCCCAGCTGATGATTCAACGTACGCACCAACCGGTGATGTACCTAACACAGAGCCTGCCAGCATCGCTGTAGAATCAGACATCAACGCTTTACCAACTCGTGGCATTTCATTGTTTTTCATAAACCCTGCCTGCTGGGCAAGCCCCACCAACGTACCTGCCGTATCAAAGAAGGTTACTAACAGGAACGTCAACACAACCACCCACATTTGAACGGAATTAATATCACCAATGTGCTTAATGCCAACACCAAATGTAGGTGCTAAACTCGGCGCACCAGCAACCAACTGATGTGGCATCGGAATCAGTTTCGTTATGAGTCCAACAATTGCAGTGGCCGCCATCCCGATAAAAATACCACCAGGGACGCGCATGACCATTAAAATCGACGTTAGGATAAGACCAAAAATCGTTAGCCAAGTTGTCGCCGTTGAAAATGATCCTAAGCCCACCACAGTTGATTTGTTGGCGGCAATCAAGCCACCATCGTGTAGCCCAATAAAAGCAATAAACAAACCAATACCACTCGAAATCGCATACTTTAAATCCGATGGAATCGCATTAATAATCATTTCACGAAGCTTAAAGATTGTAATTACCAAGAAAATCAGCGAAGCTACAAACACTCCAGCCATTGCCGTCTGCCACGGAACTTTCATTCCGATAACAACTGAATAAGCAAAAAATGCATTGATACCCAGTGCCGGAGCGGTCGCAATTGGATAACGTGCTAGAACTCCCATCAGAATACAGCCGATAGCACTAGCCAATGCCGTTGCCGTAAACACGGCCCCTTTATCCACACCTGCGGCTCCTAAAACGCTCGGGTTCACAAACATGATGTATGCCATTGAAATAAAAGTTGTGAATCCTGCTAGCATTTCTCGAGGAACAGTCGTGTGCAATTCATCCAACATAAAATAATGATTCAATTTTTCAATCACGAGTACAAGCTCCCTTAGATAATTATTCCTAAAATTCACATAACGGCCGTTAGTGATCGTTCGGATATGGTTCATTAAAGAACGAGTAATATCGTACCATTTTTATTATTAAATGTAAAACACGAACATATTCCGTTTAAAGTCGAACTTTATCTGCAAAACATGTCATTAATTCCATTAAAAGCTGAACTTTCTTATGATTTTGAGTTGAAATCGCGCCAAATTCCTAAAGTGAACCTCTTTTAACCGTTATTTATGATTGTGGCAAACAAAAAAGCTGTGGCATAAGTTTATTGGGAACGAAAAATGTGAGCCATATCGCGCTCCAAAGTCCTGAGAATTCCGCTTAGTTCAAAACAGACCTATTCCCCAAGTTCAGGAATAGGTCTGTTTTTGTTAATGCTCGTTCTCAAGTCGGACTTCTGTCACAGTTACTCTTAAATATTTTATTGTGGCCGACGGTTTGGTCCCTGAATCACGACTTCGTGGCTTAGGAAACGAATCCGCTGCATTAACCGCGCAGCCTTAACTTCTTCTTTTTCACCACGCTGATTAATTGAGAGATGCTGATCTGACAACTGTTGCATAGAAAAGTTTGAACTGAAGAAAGTGGGCAATTCCTCTTGCATTCGATACTCTAAAACAACGCCTAACACTTCGTCGCGAACCCATGAGCTCATCGAATCCGCGCCAATATCATCAATCATCAAGATTGGCGCCTGTTTAATGGCATCAACCTTTTCGGCAACATTATTTTTACCAATCGAATTTTTCATTTCCACAGCAAAACTGGGAAAGTGAACTAACGTTGACTGGTATCCCAATGTAGCAAGTTCATTGGCAATAGCGCCGAGCAAAAATGTTTTACCGACTCCAAAATTGCCATAGAAATACAAGCCTTGATGAAATTCATGTGGCTTTTGTGAATAGTCAGCTACAAATTGCATCGCTTGCCGCAAGGCTTTTGCACGCTGCTCCTCTTCACCATCCACGTTGTAATCCCCAAATGACGCTTGTTCAATCATTTTTGGCATGGAGACTGCGTGAACGCGCTTCTTAAGCATTGATTGTTTTTGTGCAAGTAACGTGTCTTCCGTTGGTTCGTAGGTCACTTCCACATAATGGTCACTGACCACTAATTTCGGTTCGTAGCCAGGTGCAAAAACCTGGTGACCGGCACGTAATTTATCACGCTGGCTCACATATTCGTACAACTTGGACCCATTACGCTCCAACACATCCTCTGCCAACTCATCTTGATGTGCCTTAATGAACGCTTGTACATCGGGATCATTAATCGCATTTGCAATCAGCCGTTGGTAATCAGAGTTCAGATTCTGGCGATTAAGTAAATCGCGCATTGATTTTCCTAAGTCCTGCATGATTATTGATCCTCCTGATTCTTTTTAGCCTGATTTAAACGTTGACGTAATTTTTGAATTTCATTAGCGTCATCTTCAGAAGCAGCCACTTCTGAAGTTGGTGTCTGTGACTGCGCATTCCAATCCGTCAGTTGTTCTCGTGCCCTAGGTGCTCGGCCATTTTGACGTTGAATCCGCTGCGATTCCTGTTCTTCCTTGTAGTTTCGCATGTGATCAATTGCTTGCTCAGGCGTCTGCACTTTGGCCTTGGCCCAGTCATTGGCGACTCGATCAACATCATTAAGATAAAGAACGTTTTTATCCCTATCACTAATGAGGTAGTAAATTAGCATGTTCACAACGCTGGGAGCAAACAAATGTCGATCCATGAATTTAGCCAAAACGCGTTGTTCACCATCACTAACATACTGATTCTTTTCAGTCTTTAAACTGGCCAAAAAATCAGCTGGCGCGTATGCCTTAACGGCCGCCACCAATGCTTTAATTTGTGCCTGATCCTGATTATCACCAGTTGTTGTCACCGGTTGTTCCTGGGCATCACCATCGTTTGCATTCACAGTATTGTCCACAGCCTGAGTCGCTTGAAATTGAGCAGCAACGACTTGTTTGAAACGGTTAGCATCAAACTGATTTGTTGTCACGCTTGTCGCCTGAACAATAAAGTTAGCTAAGCTTCGCTCATTTAACCCATACATTGTCGCTTCGGTAGCAATTAAATCGCGTTGATTCATTACCGAATCCAACTCAACGTACTCTCGTTTTAAATAATCGCTTAGCAGTTTGAAGTCAACCTGAACCAAGCTAGACTCACGCTCGGTGCGATGATTATCGGACTGAATCAACAACTGCGCTGGACGGTTAGTCAATTGAGCATCACTCATATGAAATACAGATAAAAAATTAGCTGATACATTTTTCATCTGACTTACGTTAACCGTTTTCTGTTCAAATTTTGCTAACAGTTCATCGTACCGTGTTTGACCAACAGATTGTAAAAGCAAGACACTGAGTAAATCATCAGCAAAAAACGCAGTCGCCGAAAGTGGCGACTGCAGTTGATAAGCGTAAACATCCCCTAGTGCGTCTTGTTGGTAAAAACTATCCAATAAACCGGCCGCTTCCAATCGCTTACGGGCAGACAGAAAATGATCCAAATCCAATCGCAACCATGTCAACAGTTCACTGTGTTGACGGCGATTAGACAACTGGGGGTGCTGGCTAGCGAACGTAGTCAACCCTGTGTATAAGCCAAACGCAGTAACACCCAGTATCGGTGCGTACAACGTTTGCCAACTCAACAGATGCTGCTCATCACGAGGTGGCAGTGTAACCACAAATCCTGACCGCGGTGTTAAAGTTGGTGCAACATTCATGACTGACACTCCCTTCTTGTATTCAGCAATTAACGTTTATCCGAGCGCTTGTCCCGCTCAACCATTTCTTTCATTTCATCCAAAAAGACACTCATGTCCTTAAACTGACGATAGACGCTGGCAAATCGAATATATGCAATCTCATCAACATCAGCCAACTCGTTCATAACGTACTCACCAATCAGTTGACTAGAAATTTCGTTCTCGCCCAATGCGCGGACCTTTGACTCGACTTTATCAACTACGGTATTCATTTGCTGCATGGTAACCGGTCGTTTTTCTGCAGAGCGAATAATTCCGCGAAGAATCTTCTCGCGACTAAACTCCTCACGGGTGCCATCTTTTTTAATGACTAATAATGGGGCTACTTCAACCCGTTCAAACGTTGTAAATCGAAAACCACATTTTTCGCACTCGCGTCGTCGACGAATCGCCTGACCCTCTGCGGTCGGACGACTATCAACAACTCGGGTATCGTTATGGTGACACCGTGGACATTGCATAGCCTGTCTGTGCTCCTTTAATCAATACTAAATCGTTTTAATCCGCAGTCTGACGGACTTTGTCAAGCAAGTTTACCACTTGTAGACGGGTCTCTTCAAGTTGTTGGGAATTATCGATAACCACATCTGCCTTGGCAACTTTGTTAGCCAAGGATAATTGACTTTCAATTCGTTCATTCGCCTCTGCTAACGACAAGTTATCACGTGCCATCAACCGAGCCTGTTGAATCTTGAGTGGGACACTGACCACCACAATCAGGTCAACGTCCTTTTCATAATGTTGTTCTAAGAGCAATGGCGCATCCAAGACAACTACGGGCGTGTTTCTGCTCTTAAAACGATCAATTCGCGACCGAATTACTTTTCGGATAACGGGTTGAACAATTGCATTAAGCTCAGCTAACTTGTCGTCATTATTAAAGACTAGGTTGCCTAATTTATGACGATCTAACTGACCCGTTGCTGTCAAAACCGTATCCCCAAACGTACTAATGATATCTGCCAAAGCGGTTGTATTAGGCGCCACCACCTCGTGAGCGATTTTATCTGCATCAATAATTGGGATGCCTGCCGTTGCAAACATTTTAGAAACTGTCGATTTGCCACTGGCGATACCGCCAGTTAGTCCAATTACCGTTGTCACTTAGAAGTCTCCTTAGTCGCTGCTGCAGAACGTGCCTTGGAAGCAGCTATCTTCACAACACGTAATTTTTGTTCTTTGGGACAAAAAGTGGTGCCCCGCTCACCAACTTTAATTTTCACCATTGTGGTGCCACACCGTTCGCAAGGTTCACCGCCGTGACCATATGCATGAAGTTCATTTTGGAATTCTCCCGCATGTCCAAACGCACTGTAAGTGAACACTGTCGTACCGTGATGTTCGATTGCCAATTGCAATTCAACAAAAATACTCAACCGTAATCGTTTGATTTGCGCAGTGGTCACTGTATTTGTCGGTTGTTCCGGATGAATTTTACTGAGCCACAGTACTTCATCACAGTAAATGTTGCCCAGCCCTGCAATGTTACTTTGATCCAGCAGCCAAGACTTGATTGCCTTACGACTCTTTGCCATTTTAGCAACTAAATACGCCACGCTTAAGGTTTCAGGTGTGGGCTCTGGCCCCAACGTTTTTAGCCCACCGACCGTGTCTTCATCACCAGTATGAATCACAACCATGCGCCCAAATTTACGTGTATCGTTGTAACACAGTAACTGACCATCACTTAAATGAAAAACAACATGGGTGTGTTTATCCCTTGGCGTGTCGGCTGGTGCCCCAAAGTATTTGCCTTCCATTCGCAAATGAGAAACCATCGTCAGCCCACCATCGAAACGAAACAACAAATACTTGCCACGTCGATCGACTCGGGTAACTGTCCGTCCAGTTAACAGCGTCACAAAAGCGTCGGCATCGTTTAACACCATTTTCGGGTAATAAACGTCAATTCCAGTAATCGTTTTTCCAACAACCATCCGTGTTAGCCCACGACGAACCGTTTCAACCTCAGGTAATTCTGGCATCATTCATGCCTCCATTTTGAAATTCAATCTTGCGATAAATCGTTATTTCGCATCATACCAAGTAGATCCGTGAGCACTTTCAACTTTCAACGGAATGTCCAAACTAACAGCTGAATCCATAATGCTTGGAACTAATTTTTCAAGAATCGGAATCTCTTCCTTGGGTGCTTCAAAGACCAGCTCATCATGAATTTGCAGCAACATAGTAGCCTTTAAATCGTGATCAGTTAATGCCTTCTGCATTTGAATCATAGCAATCTTAATAATATCTGCTGCTGATCCCTGAATTGGCGTATTCATCGCTGTCCGTGCTGCAAACGAACGGCGATTAAAGCTCTTCGCATTGATATCAGGTAAATACCGGCGGCGATGCGTGATTGTCTCCACGTAGCCCTGCTTCTTTGCCTGTTCAACAACGTCTTCTGTATATTTTTTGACATCTGGGTATTCGCGGAAATAAGTATCAATAAATTGTTTTGCCTGAGGACGGGAAATTCCCAGATTTTGTGATAATCCATAATCACTAATTCCGTAAACAATTCCAAAGTTTGTTGCCTTGGCCTGCCGCCGCATTAATGGCGTCACTTCATCATTAGAAGTTAACCCAAAAATTCGGCGAGCTGTTGCCGCATGAATATCTTCGTCTTCACGGAAGGCCTCTTGCAAGTTTGCATCCCCAGTAATGTGAGCCAACACACGTAATTCAACTTGTGAATAGTCTGAAGAAAAGATTTCCCAGCCATCATGACTTGGCACAAACGCCTTCCGAATTTCACGTCCTTGCTGAGTTTGAATCGGAATGTTTTGTAAATTCGGGTCAACTGACGATAAGCGACCTGTCTGCGTCAGAGTTTGTAAATAGCGCGTGTGCACCTTGTGACCATGGCCATGAACGACTTTTAACAGTCCCTCAATATAGGTCGACTGTAACTTAGACAAGCCACGGTAGGCCAAGATATTTTCCACAATAGGCGCTTGAGGCGCCAGCTGTTCTAAGACATCAACTGAAGTTGAATAACCCGTCTTAGTCTTTTTGATCACTGGCAACTTCATTTTTTCAAACAAAATTTGGCCCAATTGCTTGGTCGAATTGATGTTAAATTCTTCTCCAGCTTCGTTGTAAATGGTTTGTTTCAGCGATGACAATTGTTCCTTGAACTTTTCTCGCATATTGGTCAATTGGTCAGTATCCACATAAACACCGGCAATTTCCATATCCGCCAGCACAAAAGTTAACGGCAATTCAATGTTGACATATAAATCACGCTGCTCATTTTGATCAAGTTCTTTAAACAGCTCTTCATGGAGATTTTGAATGGCCAATGCCTTCCGCGACAAATGGTCGAAGAATTGTTCATCATCGTCAGGAATCGCCCGTTTGGCACCCTTGCCGTAAATGGCTTCATCTGTTTCAACCTGGTCGTAACCATGTTGTTGTGCCAAGCTCCCCAAATCATTTGAATTATCATTCGTATCCAGCAAGTAAGAAACGAGTAACAAATCGAAATCAACACCAATAAGTTTGACTCCGAGACGGTGTAGACCGACATACTGAGCTTTAGCATTAAAAACGTTCTTTTCAATATTGCCATTTTCCATCAATTTCTTAATTTGGGCAGATTGAAGCAGATCGACTTCTCGACTAACCAATGTCTGTTTGCCATCGGTCATCACAAAACCAGCAAATGCACTGAGATGATAATTTTCATCAGGCATTTCCAAAATAAAACTAACTTCATCGGTAAAATTATCAACCAAGTCTAGATTATCTTTGGTTAATTCAGTCCAACTGACAGTCTTTAAAGCTGTGCTTGTTTCATCGTCGCCTAAATCCAAAGAAAGACCGGCATTCTGCAACTGTTTCAGGAAATTGTTAAAGTCCATCTGTTGATAGAAGGCAATCAACTTGTGAATATCAGGACCGTTATAATCGATATCATCCAAATGAATTGCCAACGGCGCATTGGTGCGAATCGTCGCCAAATCTTTACTCATCAGGGCCTGATCATGATCCTCAATCAAGTGATCTTTCATCTTGCTCTGTTTAATATCATCTAGATGATCGTAGACACCCTCAACGGAATCAAACTGCGTCAGTAACTTAATCGCCGTCTTCTCACCCACTTTGGTAACACCCGGATAATTATCGGAAGTGTCACCCGTGAGTCCTTTCATATCAATAATTTGTTTGGGTTCTAAGCCATATTTATCCTGAACGTGAGCAGGTGTGTAATATTCGATTTCGCTAACACCTTTTTGCGTGATTGCCACCGTTGCTTGATCTGTTGCTAACTGAGTCAGATCACGGTCCCCAGTTACGATGATCACTTGATATCCGGCTGCTTCGCCTTCACGGGCCATGGTGCCGATAATGTCGTCGGCCTCCCAATCCTTAAGTTCATAACTCTTGATGCCGTAACCGGTCAAAAGATCTCGTAAGTAAGGCATTTGCTCTGATAATTCTTCCGGTGTTTTAGATCGGCCACCTTTGTAGTCGGAAAATTTACCAGTTCTAAAAGTTGTTTTCCCGGCGTCAAATGCCACTAATGCCTTATCTGGTTGAACAGCCTTAACTACTTTATCCAACATCGTCTTGAACGCGTAAATAGCGTTCGTATGTAAGCCATCATGGTTAGTAAATCGATCCAATTGTTGATGCAGTGCAAAGAAGGCACGAAAGGCCACACTGTTGCCGTCAATCAGTAATAGTTTTTTCTTTGTTGATAACGTTAATTGTTCGCTCATAGAGGCCGTCGCTTTCTTTGATTTTAATGATTCCATTTTAACAAATTAAGCGCTCTCGCACCAATTTGAAGCAGAAGCGTAATTGAATGTTTAAGTGAGCTCGATGCTGATAATTATCGACTGATTCTGATTTTGCTGGCGTAGTCGCACCCCCTGTAGAAAAAAGATTCCACTTGTTCAAGAAACACTGGCAAACAAAAAGCCGTGCCGACAACAATGTCAACACGGTTTCTAGTTATGATTTATTCGAGCATTTTATTCACAAACATTAAAGCCCTGCTCATAGCATGATTTTAGTCATTCAGGTTTAATTAGTTGCGGTTGCTACCGTAGCCAAAAATCTGCAGGATGTAAATGAAAATGTTGATGAAGTCTAGGTACAACTGAAAGGCACCCTGAACGGCTAGGCCACTCAACGAAATCTGATTGCCGTATTGTTCATAAATTTTGCGCATCCGTTGTGTATCCCAAGCCGTCAAAACAACAAAGACAGCCACGATAACAAAACTAAAGATGAAACTGATAAAGGATGAACGTAAGAAGATATTAATCAAACTAACGATAAGAATCCCAATCAGTGCAAACATTGCTTGCGTACCAATCTTAGTCAAATCGCGGTGGGTCGTTGAGCCATAAAAAGCCATTCCACCAAAGATAGCAGCTGAAGCAAAGAACGCAGAGAAGATTGTCGCGCTCGCATATTGAAGGAAAATGCTGGACAGCATCAACCCGTTGATTGCCGCAAATCCAAACAACATTGTCAGCCCTGCTGCTGCACTCCGATTGGCCTTAAAACTAGTGCCAATTACGAGTCCAAATTCAGCCACCACTAGAACAATTGGGAACCAGCGGTTAGCAGCAATAAAACTAAAGTATTGCTGTTGGAAAACAACGCCGGCAAGCACGGCAACGATTGCGGAAATCAGCACTGCTCCACCCATGTAACCGAAGACTTTACTCATGAAGGCTGATAAACCAGAAGCCTGTGAGTTCACCTCTCGGCGAGGTTGTTGATATTCATTGTTATTCACAAAAATCCCTCATTTCTTATTAATTAACTAATTGTCGTTTGACAAATACTGACTAATTCATGTTCAAGATGTATTCTAACAGATTTACCCAAACACGCAAGCGTTTTACCTGTGCAATACGCAACTTTAGAATTCCTTATAGATAACTGTCCATCCCCTCTAGTTTTTTGACCACAAGACGCTTAAAATTATGTCTACCTTGTTTTATAAACTATTTAGTGTAAGGAGCCATTATGCCAGTCGAAAAACAACAGACTGTAAAACCCAGTCTGTTCTTAACACTTTTATTGGGTACGCTATCTGCGTTTGGCCCATTATCCCTAGATATGTATCTGCCTGCACTACCCCAGCTGCAAGCTAGTTTTCACACCAGTTCAGCAGCTGTTCAAGCAAGTATTAGTGCCTGCCTCATTGGCATGGCCGTTGGTCAATTAATTATTGGCCCATGGAGTGACCGGGTTGGGCGACGGAAACCCTTATTGATTGGGCTGGTTGTCTTCACGCTCACGTCAGCGGCACTTATCTTTGTCCATAGTATCGTAGTCTTTCTAGTTCTTCGTGTTATTCAAGGCCTTGCTGGTGCGGCTGGTCAGGTGCTGTCGCGGGCAGTAGCCAGAGATCTTTTCTCCGGACACCGATTAACTACTTTCTACGCCACATTAATGTCCATCAACGGAATTTTCCCAGTTATCGCCCCAATTTTAGGAGCTGTTCTAGTAAGTTTCTTCCCGTGGGAATCAGTGTTTGTGACATTAACAATTGTTGGCATTTTACTCGTCATCGCCAGTGCCTTCGGTCTGCCAGAGACAGCCACTAGCATCGGCGGGCCTGTTGAAAAGCTCGATTTCAAGAGCGTCTTTTCAAACGGACGTTTTATGCTCAATGCAAGTCTGTTAGCACTTGTGTACGGTGCTTTGTTTACATACATTGCAGATTCTTCGTTTATCTTTCAGCAAGACTATCATCTAAGTACAACTGCTTTCAGTATTATCTATGCTATTAATGGTCTAGGAATCGCACTGGGAAGTAAAATTGTCGGCCGTGTTTCTGAATTCCTCAACGAGCATCAAATTGCCCAAGTCGGTTTCCTAGTCCCTCTAATCGGGTGTGTCATCCTAGTCATCAACGCATTAACAATCAACCAGCTCTGGCTGTTTGCAGTCGCTTTGTGGTTTGTCGTTTCGTCGGTCGGTTTCAATAGCACTATCACCACTGCTATTGCCATGGAAAGCACAACTAAAAACATTGGCACAGCCTCAGCAATCTTAGGTACTCTGTCTCAATTAGTCGGTGGTGTAGCTTCGCCGCTTGTCGGTTTATTTGGCTCCAACACTGCCTACCCAATGATTATTCTTATCTCAATTTTTGAAGCATTGGGATTAATCTTGCTACACTTTAGTCGCTCAACAGCTAGCAACAAGGATCTATAAAAAGACATGGACAAACAAAAATACCGTTACGAATTTAACTTCGCGACGGTATTTTTATGTCTAAGAATCGTATTTAATCAACATTAACCATTATTCAAGCTCGTGTTACTCAGAAGCGTTTCATACTCACGTTCATACTTCTGAACGTCACCAGCCCCCATAAAGATGGCCACAGCGTCATGATAGTCCAGTAAAGGTGACATATTATTCAACGTCAGCACTTCACCACCCTTGGTAATTTTGGCTCCCAAATCAGCACTAGAGACATCCCCAGTCTTTTCACGGGCAGAACCAAAAATATTCGTTAGGTAAACTTTATCTGCCAAATTAAGGCTCTTGGCAAAATCATCCATCAACGCGATTGTCCGCGTAAACGTATGCGGCTGGAAGACAGCAATTAATTCCTTATCAGGATACTTTTGACGGGCAGCATCGATTGTTGCCTTGATTTCTGACGGATGATGAGCGTAATCATCGATGATTGTCATATCGGCAACTTTACGTTCTGAGAAACGCCGCTTGACACCCTGGAAAGAAAGCAATTCCTTACGTAAATCGTCCATGTCCACTTTTTCAAAATGAGCGACAGCGATAACGGCCAAACTGTTCAGCACATTGTGTTCACCAAACAACTGAATTTCAAAGTTTCCGATAAATTCATCATGGATATAAACATCAAAGTTTGAACCCTTCGTAGTGCGTTTGACATTACGGGCCTGAATGTCATCTGTATCGTTAACCCCGTAGTAATAAACTGGGACTTTAGCCGTAAGCTTGCGCAATTCAGGATCATCGCCCCATGCGAAGATTGCCTTACCAACTTGGCCAGCAAATGTTTCAAAGGCACTGTAAACATCGTCGATGCCCTTGTAATAATCTGGGTGATCAAAGTCAATATTCGTCATGATGGCATAATCTGGATGGTAAGCCAAGAAATGACGACGGTATTCATCAGCTTCAAAGACAAAGAAACGTGAGTTAGGCGTGCCTTTACCTGTACCATCACCAATCAAATAACTGGTTGGTGCAATGCCACTCAAAACATGTGAAAGTAAACCAGTCGTGCTGGTCTTACCGTGTGCACCGGCAATCCCAATACTTGTGTAACCCCTCATCAATTGGCCTAAAAATTCGTGATAACGAACCACGGTCAATCCCAATTCTTTGGCACGAACAATTTCCGGATGAGTATCAGGGAAAGCATTCCCAGCGATAACGGTTAAACCGGCATGCAAATTGTCTGGATTAAATCCATAAATCTTAATGCCAGCCTGTTCCAAAGGTCGTTGTGTAAAGGTGTACTGCTCAATGTCAGAGCCTTCAACGCGGTCCCCACGATCATGTAAGATTAATGCCAACGAGGCCATTCCTGACCCTTTAATACCAACAAAGTAATAAGTTGTGTCTGTGTTATCCATGAATAATGGGCTCCTTAATATTACAAACTATCTATATTTTGTAATGAACAAATCTAATGTAACAACATTAATCGTTAACAATCAAGGTTCTTTACAGGTTTAAGCTAATCTTCATCACTCTTTTTTAACTTATCCGGTGTCAGGAAAACTTCTCGAAGTTTAGAACCTTGTTGAGCGGACACATAACTGTGACTTTCTAATTGGTCAACCAGGTTAGCTGCACGGTTGTAACCAATAGAAAAGACGCGTTGCAGTTTGGAAGTAGAGACAGTCTTCTCATTTGCAACGTAGCTTAGAACATCGGGCCATAAATCGTCTTGATCCTCAGCGGCAATTTCTGTTGCTAACAATTTTTTCGGTTCGAAGGCATAATGTGGCGCCATCTGCTCGCGGACAAAATCAGTTACGGTGTCAATTTCATCGTCAACAAAAGTTCCCTGTAATCGGATCGGTTGACTCTTGCCGTTACCGAGGTACAGCATATCCCCTCGTCCCAGCAAACTTTCAGCACCAGCTGTATCTAAAATTGTTCGTGAATCAATTTGACTAGATACCATAAAGGCTACCCGTGTCGGAATATTGTTTTTAATCGTTCCTGTAACAACGTCCACAGATGGCCGCTGAGTAGCGACCAATAAGTGTAAACCAGCAGCACGCGCCTTTTGAGTAATCCTGGCGATGTAGTCTTGCACCTCTGAGGCGGCAACCATCATCAGGTCAGCCAGTTCGTCAATGATAATCACGATATAGGGCATCTTCTGTTCAGGATGACCACTCGCCATGGCCTTCTCGTTAAACTGTTCAATGTTACGGGCACCACCAGCAGCAAGCTTCTGGTAACGTTCTTCCATTTCATTAACAGCCCACTTCAAAGCGGCAGCAGCTGCCTGTGGCTCGGAAACTACTGGTGATAATAAATGCGGAATACCGTTATACGGTGCCATTTCCACGGCCTTAGGATCAATTAAAATCAACTTAACTTCCTGTGGCGTTGCCTTGTACATGATTGACATAAGCAAACTGTTGATGAATACGGACTTACCAGAACCCGTTGCCCCAGCAATTAACCCATGTGGCATGCTGCGCAAATCAGTTACCTGAGGTTTACCGAATAAATCAACACCCAACGCAACTGTCAGCGGTGACAAACTGTTCTGGAACACGTCAGAACGCAAAACCTCAGACAGCATAACTGGCCGAGATTTCAAGTCAGGAATTTCAATTCCCACCGTCGATTGACCGGGAATTGGCGCTTCAATTCGAATATCTTTAGCCGCCAGAGCCAGTTTAAGATCATCTTGTAAATTAGTGATCTTGTTTACCCGAACCCCAGGGCCAAGACTGACCTGAAATTGAGTAACAGTCGGTCCAACCGTGTAATCAACCACTTCCCCATCCACGTTAAAGGCGGACAAGGTACTGTTTAGCACATCAATTTGTTTCTCAATCCAAGCGTCCAACTTCGCTTCGTCACGCAGTACTGGCGGCTTAAGCAAGTCTAAACTTGGAAAATGATAGTTCATTAGGCCCTTATCACTTTCAGATGCGTACGTCCGACCAGAAAGCTGCGCAACCGTTTGCTCAACGGTCTGCGTACTATTCTTCGCTTGAGCACTTTCTGGAACAAATTGTTGATCCAAACCATCCGTCGTCCTATCAGAATCAGCATGATCATGATTAAACAACGCCAAGTCTTTCTGACCATTTTGCTCTTCATTCAAAATATCAGCTAATCCATGACCAAGTGCTGTTTGCGAACGTGCAGCTGGTGAACTTGTTGCGACCGCATCACTTTCAGTTGCATGAGAAGTAACATTGACCATGCTCTGCGCTGAATGTTCCTCACTACTTGCGACGGATTCCTGCAGAGCGGCGGAGCTATCCGAATGTTGAATACTTTTCGTCTCATAACTATCATCTTGATGGCTAGTTTGTGTCGAACTTACCGCATTCGTTACCTGCACTGATGTTTCAGAAACGGCAGAATGAGCCGAAACGGCACTAGTTGACGACTGATCAGAATCCTGATGAGCAACTACCTCAGCGCTCGAAGCACTATTGCTTGGTTCACGTTTCGCCGATGTTGTCGCCGAATCTGAACTTGTTGCTACATCCTCTTTTTTATGTGACCAGTCATCTTTACCCCAACTACTGGTTGTCTTATCAGAGGTTGCGGAATATGCTGCGGATGCTGGCGCAAATGGTTTATTCAGTGCAGATACGTACTGCGTATCACGAGCAGCCGACTTAGGCTTGGGTTGCCAAGGACGTCGACGAGGACGAATTGTCTGCTCAAGAGCTCGTGCCTGCTGGGAAGCATACATGCTTGCAGTTGCACGATCTATTTGAACCTCATCATTACCGAAACGAACTGGCGCACTAGTTGGCGTCCTTTCTTGACTGCCATTGACAGGAGACGTCTCCTGTCGATTCTCAGACACGCGCTGACTACCGCCAACTTGACGTTCGGTACCATTAGGTGCGTGTAGAACATGATGCCGATGCTGTTTTATTCTTGTTAATTCTTCTGGATGTTGCCGGAGAAACGCCGGACCATCGTAATGTTTCATTGAATCACCTAAGTCAAATTATTGAGTATCGTTTTCAAACAGCCATCTCTGCAATCCACTAATTTCAAATTAAATCGGATTCTAAGTGAGCGTCATCACTATTCTTGTAACAACAGTCCACCAACCCAGCTTGAATAAAAATTTGAACTAGCAAAAGAGGAGGCCTCTGCCCCCTCGCATCCTTATCATGCAATTCAGACTTCTAAAACATGAAAAAGGACTAACTAACAATTAAATGCATTACACAAAAAGCTTATTGCCGCGTTCAAAGTCAAACGGATCACCGACTTTTGCAAAATCGTCTGGTAGAATCAGTGCCCCTTTTTTCTGAGGTGCATTCTGCAAATGAAGCTCACGACCACTAGTAATCATACCATTTGAGGAAACGCCCCGCAATTCGCCAGGCCAAATGATTTCACCGTTTGGCATCACTGCACCAACTTTGGCAACAACAACGTAAATGTGTTCCTGCATGTTTGGTGATCCGCTCACAATTTGCAGCGTTTCATCATTGTCAACACGCGTTTTTGTTACTAACAAGTGATCAGAATCAGGATGCTTCGTTGTTGATTCAACATAACCAACCACAAACTTTGGAGTGCGGTCAGCAACTAAAACTGTAGCGTCAAAGCCAGCTTGTTCAACTGCTGCCTTTAAGGCATTGATTTGATCATCTGACAATTCGATTGGTCCATTACCGGCGATACTCTTGTCAATATGGCTAACACCAATAAAGTTAAAACCCAAGGTTGTATCGGTTTTAGGATCATAGATACGCGCAATGTTCTGACTGGTTTCCACAGACTGCTCCGCCACATTGGGAGCCAAAATGACCACCAGTACATCTGGGGATGCTTGCTGGTTCATACTTGCAATTAACATGTTCTTCCTCCGAATATAATGTCGTTATTAAAGTTTAGCCTCTTGCACTTACGTGGTCAATCGTTCAGACAACATTTTCCTGTTTTCCTAAAATGGTGTACACTATGAGCAATTCATTTTGACCACAACTGGAGGGATTGCCTTGACAAACAATCAGCATTTTAGCCAATTAGCCATCTTAGCAGGACTGGGGATATCAGCCGGTCTTGCTCTTGGTGCGCTTATCCAGGATCTACATCTAAAACGTCCGGATCGAATTTTAACGGAGGTTAAAACTTCCTTCCGTAAATCAGGCGCTCTTGATGGTGCTTGGATTGAACATCATCCTGTACCCTTTAAACGTTTTGCTTCTCAAACGCTCGTCTATCGTGGCGGTGTCATCAAACATGAGGATGGTCAGCCTGTTGCTTATGAGTTTTTAGCCGATACAAAAACCGGCAAAGTAGTCGACGTTTGGAAGGTAACTTCACAACTCCAATCATAACCATGATCTTTGTTAGCATGAAAAATTATCTGCATAATATAGTGAAGAAGCCACCGAGATTAATCACAATCTCGGTGGCTTCTTCGCTATCGTGCTTCATCTACGAATACATCAATCTAACCTTACATACCATAGCAATTCTATTTTTTCTTACTGCTACCACTGCTTGATTGACTTGAAGATGGCTGATTATTGTCAGGATTATTATAGTTGTTCTTCGATTTTTGATTAGTCGTTCCGTTATTCATGCGTGGCTGTCGTTCTTGGAATTGTAGCAGGTTTTGTGACATTAATGACACAATCTGCTTGTTTTGTGGCAAATCAGAATGTTCCGCGTCACTGCCCGTCACCGTGAGTTCTGTAAAATGTGCGACCTGATCTTGATAGACATATTTACCGGCGTACACACTATCAACGGGCACAATCCCGTCATTTGTGTAGTTTTCCGTACCAGCAACCAAATACACATTTAATGAGGCCGGCAATTTATTACGGTTATCGACCATGTCATCTAGCATAGCGACTCGTTTGCTCTGATCTTTTTCTTCGAGATTAAACGGTGAGCCCAGCATCATCAATTCGTGCATTTTAAACTTAGACTGGTTGAAATAGTTTTCTAGAAACAATGTGTATATCAGCCCACCGTTAGAATGGCCAAACCCAGAAAAGTTGTTAAAATTATACGTTTTTGCTAAATAGTTAAAAGCGATATTAAACCATTTGGCCTGCTTTTTGATATTTTCATAGCCGTCATGGTTATTTTCAAACGCCGCGACGAAAAACGGCGTGTTGTCACCGGCCCGAACTTGACCCGTGACTTGGAGGGTATCATTTTCCTTAACCGTAATTTTAACAATGCTATGTTGAACTGGCGTTGACTTTTGACCACCCTGAACATTTTTGGCCACGCCCTGACCTGAATTAATCGTTTTAAATAAATCATCAAAGCGGTTTTGTCCAGCCGACGATCCAGGAATAAAAATAACTGGCGACATTTGGGATTGTCGAATGGTTCGCGGCTTAGTGACTGAGCTCTTGACCCACGGAATCGTGAAGCAAGTCACTACAATAACAAACACAAACAGACCGCCGACAAACAACCATCGTTTGATTTTATTGGTCATTTTGATCACGTCCCGTCTCTGTCTTATGATTCCGCTCACGCGTTATTAATAATGCCTGCAGGCGATTTCCGTTTTTAACAAACGGTATAAAGAAAATAATGTCCAAGAAAAAGAGAATAATCGCCACAACTAATGTGGCAATATCACCACCCGTGCCTGCATATCCCTGAAGAATCCCTGGGGTCGTCCACGGAATTCGATAAACTGCTGGTGGAATAATGCGCGATTTGATCAACACCGCCCCAACCAACATATTGAATACAGGAACAATCAGCATTGGTAGTAAGTAAATTGAATTAAAAATCATTGGTAAGCCAACCAACCCTATCCCCGACATATTAGATAACGTTGGTAGGAGTCCACGATAAGCGACTCGCCGTTCACGATGAACGATCCCGACTAGTAAAATCGCAATCATCAGCGCCAACATGCCACCCACGCCACTAATATTACCGAACACATCATACAGCGTATGTAAGGTAATCGGGTATGGTGCACCAAACGATGTATGATGCGCTTGTGAAAATTGATAATTTGCACCGGAGTACGTCGTAAAACCAGTTAATCGCGGTTGCGCGATTGGACTAGCCAAGCCAAAAAACATTAACAGATTACTAATTACAGCGGATGCCAGAATAGCAAAAACATGCGTTGTCGCCTTGCCCAAAGTAAGGGTTGCAATCCCTTCATTGAGGATGCCAAGTGGCCCAGCCGCAGTAACCAAACTCAAACTAAAACCGATTCCCACAAACAAAATAATTACGATTGCCAACGGAAAAAACATGCGTTGAGAACGCGAAAAAAGTCGGTCATCCTCCGTTACAACTTGATGACTGGAGAAGTGATTGCTAAAAGGAATTCGGAATATTAGGCCGACAATGATACCAGTCACAAACGCCAAGAACAGACCGCGCAAGCCAAAATTATCAAATAAGAATAAGTTATCTGGACTTCGATAGTCATAATTTAAAATAATGTACGCTGCACCACTGGCGAGTCCAGTCGTCATTTTGTCCTTGTGAAAAAACTCTGCGTAGTAATAACCCACAAGATAGGCCGCGCAAATACTGACAACCACATTTAGCATGATAACTAAATCGCTCAGCGAGTAACCGGCCTCAATTAATGCACTACCAGCACGTTTGAATTGAAAAATTTGATAGTAAAAACCATCTGGCCGCAACCACGCCCCATCAATCCAACTCAATAAGACGTCCATTAAGACAAACGGAAACAAAATTGTTAACGAGTGACGAATAACAGACGTCATTGGTCGGTCTCGCAAAAATAAAGCTACTTCTGCGTTACGTATGTGAAAATCTTTTCCAAGTTGTTTCATCATTACAGTCACGTCCTCATAATATGTCACGTTCTTTATACCGCTTGCTCTGTCGACGTGCAAGCGGAAACCGTTTTTCGTGATAATCAAAAACGAGCTGTAGCATAAGTCTGATTTGAGAACAAGCATTAACGCAAAACTGACCCATTCCCGAACTTGGGAATGGGTCAGTTTTGGCTTAAGTGGAATCCTCAGGACTTTGGAGCGCGATACTGCTCACATTATTCGTCCCAAATAAACTTATGTCGCAACCTCTTTTGATTTCTAATTCGACTAAGTGGTTACTTAGCCTTGTCCGGCATTTCAACAACGAGTCGATAAATGGGTTGACCTTTTGCTGAAAATTTTTGTTCGTACTCTGTCTCAATGTTTTCCAGCTTACCATCACTAGCCGCAATGTCTGCATGTAGATCCAATGAAACTTCAGTTAGTCGCAACCCAAATGTCGTCATGCTCATGAGTGAATACTCAAATAGATGGCGATTGTCTGTTTTAAATTGAATCTTACCATTGTCACGCAGAACCGCCTGATAGCTGGCCAGAAAAGTCTTGTACGTCAAGCGCCGCTTTTCATGTCGAGTCTTCGGCCATGGATCAGAAAAGTTTAAGTAGAGTTGATCAACTTCACCTGGCTCAAAGAAAGTTTCAACACCGTCACCGTCTGCCAAAACCCACTGTAAATTATCTAACGCTTCTGGCAAAGACGTTTTTAAGGCTGCTGCCAAGACTGACTTTTGTAATTCAATACCGACAAAATCAATTTCCGGATGGGCTTTTGCCATACCAATCAGAAACTGACCCTTACCGGTGCCAATCTCTACTTGTAGCGGCTGTTGCTGTTTAAAACGATCTTGCCAATGACCTCGGTGAGCAGCAGGATCTAATACAATGGCTGCAGGGTTTTCAGCAATAAGATCGTCCGCCCATGGTTTGTTTCTTACTCGCATATAAAAGGTT
Organism: Furfurilactobacillus milii; assembly: GCF_009863985.1. GTDB lineage: Bacteria > Bacillota > Bacilli > Lactobacillales > Lactobacillaceae > Furfurilactobacillus > Furfurilactobacillus milii_A. The sequence continues at coordinate 420,165 of NZ_WEZT01000005.1, forward strand.
CTCCTTGTACTGTTTTTAACAAGTTATGTGATTTTCAGATAATGAGTTGATTGTTGAGCATACCAAACTGTTCAGCATTTCGCATTGTGAATGGCGCTTTGAGTCCAGTTTTTATACTTTATCAGTAGTTTAAGCCTAGCTTTTTCTCAACCGCCAACCGCTATACCAGCCAATAAAGATAATCAATTCAGCCGCCATCGCAACGACATCAATCAGAAGCCGTAGCCATGACCAGTTGACCGCAACATCAACGATGACAAACAAAACGGCGCAAATTGTCAAAACGTCAGTTAAAACTGTTTTGAAAGCCGACAACTGTTGTCCCTTAGTAACTGGAAACAGATGAGTAAATACCTTTCCCTCATACTCGCGATAGAAAGGTAACAATTGAAAACCAATCAAATAGATTGCTAGCAGCATCACAACAAGGCTGGCCCATTGATTAGTCAAAAAGATTAAGATGATCATTCCCATAACTGTCAATCGTGTGATGAGTCCAAACGTATCGCTATCACGGCCAAGCCCTCGCGTAAATAGGAACAAATACGGATTGGTCGAATGACCGATAACGAGCTTCCACAATGGGTCTAAATAACGTCGTCTTCTAACCGTTGCTTTAACCTGTGGAACATCTGTAAATAGGTTAAAGAAACGATACAAAACCATCATGCGTCCATTTTCATTTGTAATTAGCGACTGCCAAGCCAACTGACCATTGTGCCAACGCTTTCCAAGACCAGCAATTGAGGCACTCAAAACTAGTAAAGCTGCGATCAAACCAACCCAGACAGACACAAACAAACTGAGGCCGAAAATAACAATTGCGCCCAACCAGTTCACCAATCGAACTTGGCCAATCGAATGCTTTACCTGTTGAACGCCTTGCTGTAGCTGCCAATTCATCCATGCTGCCTTAGTAATTAACTGAGTCATAATAAGGATAGCCGCTTCAAGCAACGTCATCTGGTCGCCACGAGCTAAAAATGGTAATAAAACCACGCCAACCGCAATTTGAATGAAACTTGCCATTAACAAACTATAATTGCGGGCATGCTTTAAATACTGATGAAGAGTTGTTTCTGCGGGCAGCAAAAAGACAGCGTCAGCAGGTTCCAACAAGGTTGCTAATCTTCCCATTTGTAGTGTAATAACTAAGATCAGCATCGTTAACCATGGTCCCCACCAGACACCTAATGTTAACGTTTTTAATTCATTCTGGTAGGCAAATCCCAACGCGCCAAAGAAGAAAAATAACGCAATAACAAAGTGATCGGTAAAGACAAGCCGTAAATATTTCAATAACTGGCCGGCATGGCGTGATAAACGTTGGGAAAACAGTTTCTGCAAATCAGTCATTACGTTCACCATTTGCAAGTGCCAAATAAATATCATCCAGAGAATCACCTACGTCTGGGAAAGCGGCCCTTAACTGATCTAACGTCCCAGAAACCTTCACTTCGCCCTGGTTTAGCAAGATGAATCGGTCACAATATTTTTCAGCGTTTGCAAGCACATGTGTCGACATGAGAACGGCTGCCCCACGGCCACGTGCTTCCTCAATCAATTGAAGCAAGTCATGCACAGCAACCGGATCTAAGCCTAAAAACGGTTCGTCAATAATAAAAACTTTCGCATTGGTCATAAATGCATTCACAATCATAACCTTTTGTCTCATTCCCTTAGAAAAATTGGCAGGAAACCAGTTCAACTTGTTATCTAAACGGAATGTCTTTAATAATTCATGTGCCCGAATCCACGTTTTCTCGACATCTAAACCATAAGCCATCATGGTCAACGTGAGTGTTTCTTGAAGGGTTAGCTCATCGTATAACACTGGTAATTCTGGAATATACGCAATTTGCTGTTTGTACGCAGACGGATCCGTTTTGAGGTCCACCCCGCCTAATTGGATATGTCCTCGAATTGGTGTTAACAAACCAATAATATGATTAATCGTCGTCGACTTGCCGGCCCCGTTTAAACCAATGAGGCCGACCACTTCGCCGTCTGCAACGGAAAAACTGACATCTTTTAGTACTGGAACCTGCGAATAACCGCCCACTAAATGTTCAACTTCAATTCCCATAGTTATATCCTTTCAATTATTTTATCTACATTCATATTATTTTGTTATTCTGTTCCGATCATCGTGCCATATTTAGACTAGGTCTCGGCGCAAATAAACGTTAACCTGTTACAACACTATTTTCATTAGTATTGGTGCTTACATTTAAAAATGCTGTCCCTGATTATAGCATATATCCCCCTCAAAAACGGATTGCGTGGTGCAAGTGATTAACACACTTACGTCTCACAATCCTTTCCGCAGTCAAGACAGATGTGTATAATCAAGATAAGTGAAAAGATGTATAGGTGCATATGGGTTAAATCACGAATCGTTAAATCAAACGAAACGTGTGCACCTATACGTAAATGAGGAGGAACTGTAATGCTAGACGATAACTGCATTTTTTGTAAGATTATTAAAGGCGAAATTCCAAGCTACACGGTATATGAAGATGACGAAGTTAAAGCGTTTTTAGATATCTCACAAGGCACGCCAGGCCACACTTTGGTCATTCCTAAGACACACGTACCAGATATCTTTGCTTATGACGAAGATTTGGCACAACGTGTGTTTGCCAGGATTCCTAAAATCGCCCGTGCTGTCCGTGCATCAAACCCTAATATTGTTGCCATGAACATTGTCAACAACAACGGCAAGGTCGCTTATCAGTCTGTGTTCCACTCACACTTTCACATTGTTCCTCGCTATAGCGATGACGATGATTTCAAAATGATTTTTAAAGATAACAGTGATAACTATGATGATGCGGCCTACCGCAAAATTCAGCAAGACATCATGGCACATATGGGGGCGTAATCCATGTTTGCTAAACTAACTGCGCCCATTCGAGAACTCGTTGCTTCAGTTCAAGGCTTCACCACCGCACTACATCGCTTGCAAAATAGTGTTTCGCAATTGTCTGAATCAACAGCTAAAGCACAAGAAACGGTTAATGATATTCAGAAATCCGTTGAACAATTTCAGTTTAAAACAGCAGCTCATGAAAAAGTCATTCAAGAAAACTTGGACAAGTTGAATGATGACTTAGCTGCCATTAATCGTCACAAGGATAAAAAATAATGTTGTTTACATGCACTGATGCCTGCTATCTAGGCCTTAGTGCATTTTTTATTCAGTAGCTTAACGGTACCTTAACGCAAGTAAAAGTTTCCGTTAAGGCGGCAGCTTGTTTCTACATCGGCATTAATCTATGTTAATATAGCCTTTGTACGTTTCGCCATGTTGACATGGCAAACAAAAATCGAAATGGATGTGAATATTTTTTATGAAAAAATGGCTTCTTGTTCCAGCTGGTTTAATGATGGCCTTTTCACTTGCTGCGTGTGGAAACAAAACTGTGGCAACGACCAATGGTGGTAAAATCACCCAGGACCAATACTACTCAAGTATGAAGACCACTAGTCAGGGTAAGCAAGTCCTGCAACAAATGATCATCAAAAAAGTGCTTGAAAAGAATTACGGTAGCAAGGTTTCAAGCAGTAAAGTCAACAAGCAATATGACACGGTTAAGAAACAGTACGGTTCTAGCTTCAACAGCATGTTGACCCAACAAGGGATGACAGCTTCCAGCTTGAAAGACACCCTTCGCATGAACCTGTTACTAAAAGAGGCCGTGAAAAACGACGTCAAGATTACTAACTCTGACTTGAAGAAACAGTTCAAGAGTTGGGAACCTAAAGTTTCAACGGCCGTTATCCTAACTAGCAAGAAAGCCACTGCCACCAAAGCCATTGATGAATTAAACTCTGGTACTTCATTTGCTAAAGTCGCTAAGAAATATTCAGACGACACGAGTACCAAAAATAAAGGTGGAAAAGTGCCAACGTTTGATAATGCCACCTCTTCAGTTGATGACAGTATTAAAACAGCTGCCTTCAAATTGAACAATGGTGAATATACGAAGACTCCTGTGACAGACACTAACTCACAAACTGGAACAAAGAGTTACTACGTTATTAAGATGTTGAACAAGCCTTCTAAGGGTACTTGGACACAACACAAACAAGATCTTAAGGAACAAATTTGGAACCAAGACATGGACACCAGCAACGGTGGTACTGTCCTTCAATCCGTTATTGCTAAGGAATTGAAGAAAGGTAACGTTAACATTAAGGACAATGACTTGAAGAATGTGCTTTCACAGTACACTTCAACCTCATCATCTTCTGCAAACTAAGCAATTAGGTCATTGAATTAGTTTATGCACGATAAAAGGCAACCTCATTTATGGGGTTGCCTTTTATCGTGCATTGAAGTTTGCCACCGAATGAAGCATGGCTCATGCTGAACACGTTTTAATGTTCAATAACGAATCACTAATCATCCTCTGACTGATTAGCTTTGGATGCTGTTGGTCGGTAAAAATTACGGCCATCTAACCCAAAAATTCGTTCAGAGAAATCACCAGGTTCAGTATGTTCAACTGCCGTGGTCATCATTTGAATCGAAGCATCCAGTTCATCCAAATCATGGAGAACTTCTGCTTCTAGCAAATGTGGCCGCACTGGCGAACCGTATTCCAATAAACCATGATGCGCCAGAATCATGTGCCGCAGCAACAGCATCTCCTCACTTTCGGGATCAAAGTGCAATTCTTGACAGACATTCACAATTTCTTCATCAATCAGGACAATATGGCCAATTAAATTGCCAGCCAATGTATAGGTTGTTGAAATTGGCCCCGACAATTCAATGGTTTTGCCCAAATCATGTAGAAGCGCTCCGGAGTACAGCAATGAACGATCAATATTTGGATGCAGATCGGCAACAGTCTTGGCCAGTCTCACAATTGAAATCGTGTGATAAGCTAACCCACCTGCAAATGCATGATGGTTTTTCTTGGCAGCCGGAAAATTATAGAAATCATCTGCATGGCGCTGAAGCAAAGTTCGAACTACCCGATTCCATGTTGGCTCAGTGATTTCAAAAATAATGTTTGAGACAGACTCTTCCATTTCAGCCCGCGTCATCGGCCCGTGGGCGACGTACTGAGACGGATCATTGGGTTCACTGGTATTAGCCAACCGCAGATTCATAATTTTGAGTTGCGGATTTCCCTGATAAAGTTCTTTCTTGCCTCTAACCAAGACCACTTTTCCCGGTTCAAACGTAGCAATATCTTGATCCGTTGCATCCCAAAAATTACCGGACAATTCGCCAGAAGGATCCTCAAACGTCATCCGAATAAATTGCTTTCCGTTTTTAGCCGTTCTTACGTCTGCCCCTTTCAGTAACAAGAACAAATCAAATTGTTCATCTACTTGAAATGACAGCAATTGTTTTTCCGCCATGTCCACGACTCCTTACGTTTATTTTTGTCTCTCCGAAACCAACACTAACTTATGCAGTCGCTAAAGCTCAGTAATCTGATTGTCGTCAAACGTAGTTAGTGCCCCTGCATCCGCGGTAAAGTAAATTACCTGAACCTGTTGAGCGAGCTCTTTCATCAAGTTAAACATTGCCTGTTTACGATGACGATCAAAGTCAACGAACGCATCATCAATAATCAACGGCATTGCAGTCCTGTCGGCCATGACACTGGCAAAGCCAAGTCGAAGCGCGATATAGAGTTGCTCGGTCGTACCACGAGATAATTCAGTAACGTCGAAAACTGTTCCTTGAGACGTCGTCACTGTTAACGCCTCGTTAATAAACTCAATCTTAGTATAGTGCGCCAGTGTTAACGTCGCAAAATATGTTTGCGCGCGCTCTACAATTGCTGGCAAACGGTCAGCAGACGCAGCATTAAGTGCCCCATCAATCCACTGTGCGCTTAGCCGGTCAACCAACCATTGTTGCGCGGTTTCAACTAGCTGAGTTTCCATGTTTGCCAAACGTTGTCGGAGCATTGGCATGGTGTCATCTTCACTCTGACGAGCAAACAGCGCCTGTTGATTTGCAATGTCTTCTTGCACCTGATCACGTTGCTCAATATCGCTTTGTAAATCTGCTGTCACTTCCGCCTGGCGTTGGTCAACGGCTGATAGATCCTGATATGAAGTTAGTTTGGCTAGCCACTCCGGTGTCAACTGATTACCAAGTGCACGACGTTCCGCTGTTTGATCAGCTAACTGAAGTTGCTGTTGATATAGATTTTCAAAATCATTTGGCGTTTGTATATGATAACGTTGCATCACTTGTTGTAACGATGTCGTTACCTCACTTAATTTGGACTGTAAGTCACTATTTTCACGGATAAGTTGCAAGCGCTGCTGTGATTGTCCCTGCACAGTTGCGACGGCTAGTTCCTTTTCCGATGTATACTGTCGTGCCTTTAATAACGCATCTGCTGCTGACAAATTCGTTAACGGCAATTGTGTCTCAGCAAATTGATAGCCTTCAAAGAAGTGATTGATATCAGCATTCAACTGTTGAATTCTACTTTTTAATGAATCAATTTGATCCGTTAACTGATTTAATCGTTGAATGTCCGGTTGTAAGGCTAACCATGTGTCCACCGGAAATCCGGCCATGTGATGTTGCTGGGTTAACTCGGATATGCTACTTTCTTTTGTTGCCGCCGTTCCATGAGCCTGTTGAGCCCGAAACCAGTCCAAAACATTGAACCAGCCACCAGCCAAGCCAGCGATACCCAAAAGGACAAACACCCATTTCACACCGCTACTCATTATCAGTCCAAGCAACAAAAGGACAAGACCGACGCCCATCATTAACCACTGTTCACGCGTCTTTGAACCATTTGTGGCCCGTTGCTGTCCAGCTTGAGTAAGTCGACTAACTTGCTCATATTCCGAATCATTTAGTGGTGTCGGCCACGGCGCATTAAATCGATGCTTTGCCACGATTTGATCCCGTTCATCACTTTGCTCAGCAACTTGCTGTCGACTATACTGACGTTCATGAATTGCCGTTTCAATCTGATCAAACGACGCAGCCTGCGACTTAAAGGCACTTTGATGATCAATATAGAATTGAACGTCGTGAGGCGTTTCTGCCGTCTGTTCCTTTAGTTGAGCCACCTGACGGACTGACGTTTGCATCAACTGTTCACGCTGTGTTTGCAGTTTTAAAAAGTCAGCATAATCTTCTGCCGTAATCAGTTTTTCATTCACGTCAGGCAGACCATCTGACATGTCCCGGTACTTTTCAAAGACCGGCCACAACTGCTTAATTCTTGCTAACTCGTCCCGCTTACTCGTTAATTCTTTAATGTGATCACCAAGTTGAGCAATCCTCTGTTTACCAGATAAAATGTCGTGTTGACGTTTGACAAAATCGGGATAGCTCGCTTCTGCCGCTTTAAGTTGCGCCTGCAAATCATGATAAGCTGTTAACTGTTGATTTAAGGCTGGCTTTTGACCTCTAGGACGGTATAAATCGTCTGCGTCTTTATCAAATTGCTCAGCCAGCTCAATCCACGATGTACTTCCGACTGCCCCAACACGTTGAACATTTGCCATCAACTCGGGTTGCGTCACCGTGGTCAAGAGTTGTAACCCACTCAGGTCAAAGTTAAACGTAGCATCGTTCAATGTTCGATCAACCGGTCCTAACAATTGGTCCAACAGCTCGGGTGGCATTACTTGGTTAGTGGTCAAATTTGTCAGCTGAATGTCGCCACCATTCTTACCCGAAGTACGGCGTAGCCGATATTGTGTCTGCTGGGCATCATCCATCGTAAACGTCAAGCTACCACCATAGCCGGCGCCCGTTTTCGGTAAGTATTGTTCAGCCGGATGTTTGGCCGTCGCGAAGCCGAATAACACACTGCTAACGAACTTTTGAATCGTTGTCTTTCCTGCTTCGTTTTCGCCATAAAAAACTTGTAGCTGCGGATTGATCGGAAAAGTTTTGTTTTGCCATTTACCGAAACCGTCGATATTGATTTCTGTAATATTCATCGATTACTCATTCCTTCCAGCCGCGTTAACTTGTCGAATGACAGCCTGTTTCAGATCTTCGCCACTGTGAGCCAACGCGCTTGCAATTGTCGGCTCAGCAAAAAGTTGATCAGCAGTTTTCGCAATGTTTTCCGCCGCAAAAACTGAATCCGCCGCTTGATTCCAATAATGTTGATCCAATTGTGTAAAGTGTGTCGATTCACTGTCTTCATCTGCCAGTTGCAGATCCACAACCAGTTGGTTAGCTTCAGCTAATCGGGCCATTTCTTGGGATTGAAGTAAGCTTAACAGACTCCCGTTAGTCAACCGTTGCTTAGTTTCAGCGGCCAATTGATCTGTATGGATTAGTTTAAGACTCAACATTTCTAAAGACTGTTTAGTGGAATGTGCTTTCACTCGGTCAGCTAACTGGCTTAACTGTTTGGCGATTGCTTGTTGCAAACTGCTTGTGCTGGTAATGCTGTCACAGTCCACCGTTTGCATATTCCACACGACGGGAGCCACCGCATGAAAAGTTGGCACCAAACGACTCTGTTCCTGTTGAACCAGCATGTACCCCTTTTCACCAGTTTCGTTTATGTGGCGTCCTTGAATATTACCCGGATAAATAATCCACGGTCGTTCCTCATATAAAACCTGCCGTTTGTGAATGTGGCCAAGCGCCCAGTAATCGTAATGCTTGCTCATAAGCTCATCAACAGTAAACGGCGCATCGGTGTCATGTGGTCCTGGTTTGCCAGCAATTGAACCATGCAACATGCCAATTTGAACGTCCGCTTGCGGATCGCGATCAGGAAATGTGGCCGCCATATCTGTGGCAACAACTCGAGCCGGATATGAAAAACCGACTATTTCAACTTTTGTTTGATCTCGCGTCGTCAGCTTAAAACTAGACACCTCTTCACCAAACGAATGGACATTGGCAGGTAGTTGAAGACCATCTGTTGCCGCATCCAGATAATCATGATTGCCATAACTTAAATACACTGGAATCTGTGCCTGATTCAACCGCTCCATCTCGGTTAAAAAGGCTGCCTGAGCGTTAATCGCACGTTCCTGACGATCATAAACGTCACCGGTAATTAAAACAAAATCGACCTGTGTGTCAATGGCGTCGCTAACCAACCGTTTAAAGGCCGTTAGAGGCGATTCATAAATTCTTTGCCATAAAGCATCCGGCAAACCTTTAAGGCCCAAAAACGGACTGTCTAAATGTAGGTCAGCCGTATGAATGAACTTCATGCTGATGTCTCCTTTACCTCGGTACTTTTTGTTTAACGCAATACTCGCCTATCGCTTACTAAAAACAGTCTGGCAGTCACGGGACTAACCGTTACTACCAGACTGCGATATCGAACTTAATTATTTTCTGTATAAATCCTGAATTGGCTTAGTAATCACATTGTTGAGTTCGTTCAACAAGTTGTTAACAGCCTCTTCTTTTTGCATCAATGTTTTGATCTCTTCAAAGTTACCAAACTTCGTGGCTAACTCACGGGCGTTGTTCATTTCGTCTTCGCTCAGATTTTGACCTTGCATCTGCTTTTGTTGCAAACTCAATTGAGTTGACTGAAATTCTTGAAAAGTTTTATAAGCCTCATCGTTTTGTTTCATTTTATCGTAGGCATCACTCAGTGCTTGAAATTCGTCGCTTGCTTCTAGGGTCGTGGCCATGGACTTTGCGTCGGCCAAAATATCTGCTGCCATAAACGGTAGCCTCCTCATTTTTTAATTCCTTATTAGTGTACCATTTCCTTCAAAAGGAAACAGCTGTTCGCTTTGAAAATCTCATCAAATTTTCAATCAGTCAGTGCCTTATCGTTTAACGTCCTAGAACACCGGTGAACTGGTTCCAAAGATCGCCAGCTTTTTGAAGCAACGAATCGGCGCCCTTACCAATTGATTTGCCGACTTTACCAGCGCCTTGTTGCACCTCATCCCAAACGTTGCCACTTTCCGCTGAACTTTCAGTTGCTGCCAACGTATTGGCATCTTTAACGGTAAACGCCGTTTGTTTGGTATTCGGCAACATGCTCGTCATTTCGGCCTTGTAGAGCTGACTAACAGCTAACCCCTGGGGAACATCTAGATGGTTCCCCTTATTAGTCTGGTCGAAACCTTCCCAGTTAACCATGACTAAGTCCGGCGTGTAGCCGTCAACCCACATATCTGTCGTTCCAGTAGTGTCGCCAACACCGTCTGCTTCAGTGGTACCGGTCTTCCCAGCCACTTGATAACCCGCTGGTTTGGCGTAGACACCGGTACCATGGGTAAATGTCCCCAACATCATACTGGTCATTTCGTTAGCGACATTCTTGCTGATAATCCGTTTTGGCTGATCGTAGTCATTATCTACGATGACTTTTCCGGAAGCATCCACAATCTTAGTAATAAAGTGAGCCTGAGTTAACTTACCACCGTTGGCAAACGTCGTGAACGCTTGTGCCATCGTCTCAGGTGACACACCTTTCTTAATACCACCAAGCACCATTGCCAGATTATTATCGGATTTATCCAAGTTAATTCCAAATCGTTGAACAGAGTCATAACCCTTTTGAACACCAATCTTGTTCAACAGCCAAACCGCTGGCGCATTGTAACTGTTCTGAAGCGCTTGATACATTGGCACCTCACCACGATAAGTATCGCCATAGTTACTTGGTGAATAATGATTAGCGCCATAGGATTGTTTCTTATCCTGCAACTCAGAATCATAATAGTAACCATTTTGAAGTGCCGGCGTATAAACAGCAAATGGCTTTATCGTTGAGCCTGGTGAACGCAATGATTGTGTTGCTCGGTTAAAGCCACGGAAGACGTGTTCACCACGGCCTCCCATAACGGCAGACACGCCCCCATTATCAGGATCCATTGCAATACTTGCTGCCTGAACCATTGTGCCATCGCTAGCGTTAGCTGGGAAGTTAGCAGAGTTCTTAAACAAGTTCTGCATGGTTGTTTGCTGCGTTTGATCCAAGGTTGTATAGATCTTGTACCCATGGTTCATGATGTCAGCTTCTGTTAGGCCATATTTAGAAATGGCCTCATCAATCACTGCATCAAAGAAATAAGGGTACCGGTAAGAACTATCCGGCGCATAATTATCCGTCGTCACTAAGGCTGTTTTTTGATAGGCAGCCGCGTCAGCCGATGAAATCTTTTTGTTGTCTGCCATCAAGCCGAGCACAACGTTTCGCCGCGCTTTCGAGGCGGCCGGCTGATCTACCGGATTATAACCGCTGGGCGACGTTAACATCCCCGCCAATACCGCCGATTCCGGAACAGTTAACTGAGTCGCATGCTTACCAAAATATCGCTCAGATGCATCCTCAACGCCCCAAACACCATGTCCGAAATAAGCATTGTTGAGATACATTGCCAAAATGTCCTGTTTGGAATAAACATTTTCAACTTCAATAGACAAGAAGATTTCTCGTGCCTTACGTGTCACCGTTTGTTCTTGTGACAGATAAGCGTTCTTAACCAATTGTTGAGTTAACGTTGATCCACCACCACTAATATAATCTCGGTGAAGGAGCTTATTTCGAGCTAACAGAAAGAAGGCCCGTGCCAACCCTTTAATCGAATACCCGTGTTCGTGATAAAAATTGCGATCTTCTGTTGATAACACCGCGTTTTGAATGTTAGGGGAAATCTTATCTAATGAAACATAAGTCCCTTTTTGTGAGTACAGCTCCCCGGCTTTTTGACTCTTCCGGTCGTAAATTACCGTTGGCTGCGACAATGCTGCTTTTAAATTACCCACGTGGGCCGTCTTTGCCTCGAATGTAAAGTAAGCGCTCATCACGAAAATAACGCTTAAGATAGCCACAATAACCCAACGGGTGAGTTGAAAGCGACGCCAGAAATGGCGAATGTGACGCCACATGGCATGCCACAAACGTCCTAACCACTGCATAAATGCAGAGTTTTTAAATTGTTTTAGGCCCTGCATAAAGGCGGAATCCCGCCAAGACTGACCGGAATCCGGATGCTGATTGCGCTTCATAAATTTGTACCCTTCTGTCTAAATTAATCCAGTGTATCGTACCACACTAAACCGTGGCGTCAGCGTTGAAATCGGCAGTTTTAACAATTTTTATTAGTCCGTTTATGAATGTAACCCGATAAACACGCATTTTATCCGCATGGATGATAAAAAGGTGATGTTCAAAAACGTCGCAAAACGTTCTCAAACATCACCTTTAATTTAGCTTACAACTAAGAAAGCTTTAATTACCTAACATCCTGCTTTTAATGCTGATACGCTGCCCACCGGTCATGCAAAGTGTTCGCTGCCTCACGGTTAGGGCTGATAACTAATATCGTATCATGACCCGCCAACGTGCCCGTTATAGCATCGTCATCCATGTCATCAATCAACGCCGCTAATGCGTTACCATCACTAGGCGTCGTCTTAACAACATTCATAAACTCAACTTGAGTAAAGTCAATCACCACTTCACCGAAGCGTTGTTCAAAGCGATTATTCGACACACTACTAGTCGTTTTTAAAGCTCGATAGACTGCGTGTCCTTCCGCATTAGGTTCCTTGACAATATGCAGTTCTTTCAAATCACGTGAGAGTGTGGCCAGTGTTACGTGCACATTCTGTGCAACCAACGCTTTTTGCAGCGCATCTTGGTTAGTAATATTAGCTGATTCAATCAACTTTACAATGGCCGCTTGCCGTTGTTGCTTTTGCATGCGTGACCACCGCCCTACATTTCGTCTGGTGATTCAACGCCAAGCAACCGCAAGCTTTCCTTCAACACGATGCTGACACTCTTAACAAGTGCTAGACGAGCGTTTAAGCCATCATCTTCAACTAAGACTTTCGAGTTAGCGTAGTACTTGTTAAATTCACGCGCCAAATTTATCGCGTATTTTGCCACGACAGATGGTTCATACTCTGTAGCCGCCCGTTTGATAACATCACCAAACTCGCTCAACGCCTTAATCGTATTCCAAGCTGCTGGATCGTCAATGCTGATGTCATCCAAATCAAACGTCGTCTTGTTGGCTTTCCGTAACATACTTTCGGCCCGCGCACGTGCATATTGAACGTAGGGACCAGTGTCACCTTCAAAACGAACTACTTCTTCAAGATTAAAGTCGAAACTATTTAACCGTTCATTCTTCAAGTCGTGGAAAATTACGGCACCCACACCAACTTCATGAGCAACCTCAGTCTTGTTAGCTAATGATGGGTTCTTCGCTTCAATTTGCTTCATGGCCAAATCAATGGAATCTTTTAACACATCTTCCAGTAGAACAACCCGCCCAGAACGCGTGGATAATTTTTGACCATTCAAGGTAATGAGACCAAACGGAATGTGGTGAATCTGGTCGGCCCAGTCAAAGCCCATTTCCGTCAACACTGCCTTTAATTGTTTGAAATGGTTAACTTGTTCCGCACCCACAACGTAAAGCGACTGGACAAACTTGTATTCACGTTTCCGATAAATAGCAGCAGCCAAATCACGTGTAATGTACAACGTTGCACCATCTGATTTTTTAATTAACGCTGGGTTTAAGTCGTACTTGTCCAGATCAACAACTTCCGCACCCTTACTTTCATGCAAAAGATGCTTATCTTCAAGAATCTGGACAACTTCGTCCATCTTGTCGTTGTAGAAAGCTTCACCATTGTAAGAATCAAACTTCACGCCTAATTCATCATAAATCCGCATAAAGGATTTAAGTGATTCTGAACGGAACCACTTCCATAGGCGAGTTGCTTCTTCATCACCATCTTCAAGCTTTTTAAACCATTCACGGGCGTCTTCGTCCATTTCCGGATGCTCTTTTGCTTCTTTATGGAAACGAACGTAGTATTCAAGCAACTTATTGATGGGATCCGCCTTCACTTCGGCTTCAGTTCCCCACATTTTGTAGGCTTGCATTAGCTTACCAAACTGTGTACCCCAGTCACCTAAATGGTTGATCTTAATTGGATGATACCCAGTTTTAGATAAAATATTGGCAATCGCATTACCAATCACTGTGGACCGCAAGTGACCCATCGACATTGGTTTAGCAATGTTCGGTGACGACATGTCGATGGGCACATTACCACCATTACCAAGGTTTTGAGCACCGTATTGATCCTTATCAGTTAAGATGGCAGCCAACGTAGTTGCAGCAAAGTTGCCCTTCTTTAGGAAGAAGTTAACATAAGGGCCAACCGCCTGAACCTTTTCAAAGACCGTTTGGTCAATTTTATCTGCCAAATCAGCGGCAATTAAATTAGGTGCTTTATGGAGTGTCTTGGCTAATACAAACGTTGGAAATGCTAGGTCACCAAGGTCAGAAGTTTTCGGCTGTTCAATTTTGACAACAATATCCTCAGCTGTTAATTGACCATCTAACGCTTCACTGATGGCTTGCGCAACTTGTTCGCGATTATTCATTAAATCTCCCTTTCATGGTTCAAATTCTAAATGTCGTGTTAAAAAACAAAAAAACGTCCCTTACATGTGTATGTAAGAGGCGATTTTCCGCGGTACCACTCTTTTTGATCAGGTAATTACCCAATCCACTCATTTAATATTTAACTTTAACCGTTTGACACGCTTCGTCTGCTCTCTTGATCGCCTTCCACCAACGCGACTCGCTTAACAATACCAATACAGACTACTTCTTCAAACGTGAACGCAAGCTATTATACCAACTACGGCTGTGAAACACAATATTATTTGCTTGAGCGAAACCGCGTTTTACTGCCCTGCTGGCATAGCCAGTCTATAAGTCAATTAATTTACTAAAGCTTGTGACATTTCCTGATGCGCAATACCAAAATCATCAAACGGTTTACTCATAATTTCAAATCCCATTTGTTGATAAAAGGCAGATAAATAAACTTGTGCCTCAATATCAATAACCTTGGCCTCCGGTTGCTTTTTAATCCAGTCAATCGCCGTTTGGACCAATTCACGGGCTACACCGTGACCACGAGCCGTCTTAACAACCAGAACGCGTCCAATATGCCAATGGTCTGTTTGCGACTCATCACGGTAAATTCGACAGTACGCCTGTACCTGCCCGTCTGCAGCTGTTGAAAATACATGCTGGGCAGTTAAGTCTACGGTGTCCACTTCGGGATAAGCACAAGCTTGTTCAACGACAAAGACATCCGTTCGTGCACGATAAATTTCAAATAATTCCCGTGTTGTTAACGCCTTAAATTCTTTTATCCACATGTTCCTGACCACCCTTTTCTGAAAAACGTAAAACTGCCTGTTGCACTTCCACAAAATTAGCGCAAATTGTTGGCGTTTTTGCGGCCTGAGCAATGAGCAAACGAACCTTTTGCCGATCATTTTGGTTATATTGGCGCTGCCACCGATGCATATCTTTTAATCCTTGCCAAGTCGGCTGATAGTCTGCGTGTTCTAAATGCAACAACTGCTTTACAAAACGTGAGTCAATCTGCCAACGAACTTTTTTGATACTCGGTTCGAGTAATATACATAAGTCTGCACGCTCAAATATTGTCGTCTTGCCAATCCAACCTAGTTGAGCGCCTTCAATGATAAAATCCTGTCGTTGGCAGATTTCATTCACCCTTGCAATTCGTTCTGCTTCTGGCCGTTTTTGAGCAACTGGTCCACGAACCCAGGTAATATCATCCAGTGACCACGCGGGCCACCCGGTCTGACTAGCCAATTTTCGAGCAATTGTTGACTTACCACTACCAACTGATCCACATAAATAAATTTTCATTAATGCGCCGCACCTTCAGTCGTTGATTCAGATTGGACTGTCGGATTCGGCATTACGTGGCCAAACGTCCCTTGCCAAATTTGTTCATGATGCTTAATGATTTGAGCAGCTGTCAACCCATTACTGGCCATCGTCGAAGACAATCCTTGCATAATTGACATATCGAAGCCTTGGTCATGACCAACTCGCATAGCGGTATCAACACAATATTCCGTTTGAAAACCGCAGATTTCAACAAATCGAACGGCCCGATGATGCAACAATGATGCCAACCCTGTTTCATAAAAAGAATCTGAATGGTACTTCAACATGACTTGATCCGTTTGTTGACGATGTAGTTGCGGTGCCAACATCCACGGGTCAGAACCATAAACAAGTTCATCATCCGTATGTTGAATGAATAATAGTGGTTTATTTTCCGCACGATAGGCATCGATTCGATCATTAATTTGATTAATGACTTGTTCGTAATTGGCTGCATTGACCATTCCCTTTTGAGCATCGATCACTAATAACGCGTCTTGTAACATGCTGGGCCACTTCCTAACGTTAAATTTGTTAACTATATTACCACTAGTTTTACCGCAAAATAGTGAAAGTTTGAAGTGGCCTAAACAACTCACATACGTGTAAAACCATTAAACCGCTAGTAATTTTTTTGGAGACAACCTTCATGCCGTTACGCTGACCCGAAACGCCGTTCCATGGGAATCGGTCTCAGCCTCCTGAAGCCCGGAGTCTTCTACCTTGATTATGAGCCGAAGTACACGTCTCATAAGTCATCCCGCAACACTAAGCGGCTAAATTCCCGCAGCCAAGTGTTTCCGACACGGAACTCTGTTTCAGGTCAGCTTCACTTCTATAGTAAACAATTATAATCAACGATTAAGCTTTCTGATAGTTACTATCGGATGAACATGACAGACAGCTTGCCACAACTTCAGCTGGAGGGCGGCAATATTGATACCAAACCGTGAAGGTAACTTAAATTCGAGTGGTTTGCTCGAATTTAAGTTACGGACGGTCGCAAAGACTCGGCTCCCCACGAGGCTTTGTGGCGAGGTGAAAGACGCTGGTTCCAGGCGGCTTGAACCGGTCCCACGGCGAGCGTATCAATGTTGCCAACCGTAGGCGTAAGTCACCTCTGTTCTAACTTTCATTTTGCAATCATAAAAAAATCCCGAAAGCCATAACAGTTTTCGAGATCTAACTAATTCAATTAGAGCAGTAACCCAACACGGTAGTGAATAAACATCGTAATCAACCCGACAATCACGTTTCTAATAATCGCCGTCTTAGTCAAACCATCACCAAGTTTGGCACTTAAATAACCAGTCAAGGCAACTGATAGTGTAACGGCCAAGATGGTCATTGGCCACTGGATGCTGACCGGTGAAAAAGTCATGGCAAATAATGGGAAAATTCCACCCGTCGATGCGGCAATCAGTGAGGAAAAAGCGGCGTTCCATGGATTCATGTAATGCCCTAGTTCAAGGTCATACTTAATTCGTGCCAGCGTCCCCAGCGGATTTTTTGTCATCAATTCGTCAGTGATTTCCTGCGCCGTTTGTTTGGTGACACCCCGGCTAACGTAGTAATCACGAACAATCGCAGCTTCTTGATCAGGTTGCGTCTTTAACAATTCACTTTCCTGTGCAACCGCAGCCCGCTCAGTATCTTTTTGTGAACTAACTGAGGCATATTCGCCAGATGCCATAGAAAAAGCACAAGCTAATAAATCGGACAATCCGGCAATGAAAATTGTAAATTGATTCGTCGTTGCGACGGCAACAGAAAATAACACCCCGACAACGGTTAAAATACCATCGTTTGATCCCAAAACACCGGCACGTAACGTATTTAAACGCTCAGCCATGGTCATTTTAGTTCGTTTCTTTGGTTTAGTTGGACTTACTTGCATAAAACACTACCTCTTTTCTCTATCTCTTCAAACGCCATTCTTCAACACATGACTAATGGGCAAATAATAGTCCGATGGCATATGTGACCGCCATGGTTAATAAGCCTGAAATGACGTTTCTCATGGTTGCCTTGCCACGGTTGGCGTGTCCCAATGAGGCAGCGATATAACCCGTAATTGATAATGCAATAATCACAGAAATTACGGTTGCCAACACCCGAATTCTTGCTGGAAAGAACGTAATGGCGACCAGCGGTAAAATTGATCCTGTCGGAAATGAAATCATAGAAGCAATCGCTGCACCAATGGCACTAGTTTTAACCTTTGGATCAAACCCATAACGTTCACGTACACCAGTATATAGCGGATCGCCAGACATCATTTCATGAGCAGCGCGATTGGATAACTGTTCCGAAATACCCTGTGCCATATACTTATCTTTAATAAAATCAATTTCTGTATCCACGTGATTGTCCACTGCGCTTGTCTCACGTTGAATCGCACGCTTTTCAGAATCACGTTGCGTACTAACGGAGACCCATTCCCCCATTGCCATTGAGATTGTACCAGCCAGCATACCAGCAATCCCTGCTAGGAAAATTGCCCGAGGACTATTGGTTGCACCAGCTACCCCAATAACGATACCGGCAACGGACAAAATACCATCGTTGGCACCCATGACGCTCGCCCGCATGATGTTTATCCGCTGGGCAAGCGATGCACCTTTTTTACTTTTTTGCGGTTGTGTCGTTTCCACGTGATTGCCCCTTTTCAATACCAGAATCACCATTTATAATAAATGAAGATTGGTACGTTCTCTCTGTTTAGAATCATTCTAACATGCATTTATATATTAGCACACTGATTGGAATCTGCAAGTAATCAGTGTGCCTTTTTTCATCTTTTTTCAATCACCTTTAACAATAGGCTATTTTGATGTTTTTTCAACACTTTTCATATTTTTATATGGCTACCCTAACTTTAAAGATTCATCTCGTTAATCTATGTAACTTAAAACAGGTTCGTTTGATTCAGGCAATCACCTGTCTCAAACGAACCTGTTTCATTAATCAATTTAATTTTTAGAATAAGGCACCGGCTAAATTATCCAGTTCAGGATGATCTTTAGCTACAATCAATTCTTCATTAACAAATGCCTCGAGGCCTAACGTACTCATTTCACGTCCATAACCGGACTTCTTCACACCACCAAATGGCAATTCAGGCAATGTGTACATGAACGTATTGACAAATTCCATCCCCGTTTCAACTTGACTAGCCACCTTAGCGCCATGCTCTTTGCTGCCAGCAAACACAATACCGCCAAGTCCAAACTGTGAATCGTTGGCCAAATCAATCGCCTCTTGTTCAGTAGCCACTCTGTAAACTTGTGCTACTGGCCCAAACATTTCCGTAGAATAAGCTGGATTGTCTGGTTTAATATCTGTCAAGATCGTCGGTTCAAAGAATTGCCCAGGTAAATCGATTGGTTGATTACCTTGATACAAGTTTGCCCCATTTTCAATTGCTTCATCGACTTGCTGTTGCAATTTGTGTTTAGCTTTAGCAGATGACATTGGTGCCAATGTCGTAGCATCGTCAAGCGGATCACCAGGCTTTACGCTGGCAAACTCCTGCCCCAATCGTTTCAAAAATTCGTCGTACAAATTTTCTGCAACAATGAATCGCTTAGATGAGGTACAAACCTGCCCTGCATTGTACAAACGAACCTGACGGGTGACTTTCATGACCTCGTCCAGGTTGGCATCTGGTAATACGATGAATGAATCCATCCCACCAAGTTCCATCGTCGATTTCTTCAAGTTTTCACCAGCCGCGGCTGCAACAGCGCGACCACCGCGCTCAGAACCAGTCAACGCAACACCTTGGACACGAGGATCTGCAATCACAGTACCAACTTGATCATAATTCAAGAATAGGTTGATCAGACTACCCTCAGGGGCTCCCGCTTCTTTAACGAGCTGTTCAAATGCTACTGCTGACCCGGGTGTGTTAGCGGCATGCTTTAAAATCATCGGGTTACCCACGATAAAGTTTGGCGCAAAGACACGCATAATTTGGTAGTAAGGAAAGTTCCATGGTTCAACCATCAAGACAACCCCAGTCGCGTGTTTTTCTACCCACGCATCACCAGCGCCAGATTTAATTGGGGTTGGCTTGAGCATGTCAGCGCCATGATCAGCAAAGTAATCCGCGATAATCGCACATAACTCAACTTCACCCTTAGCTTCCTTTAAGAGCTTTCCCATATCAATAACCATTGTTTTAGCCAAACTATCTTCGTGCTTACGCATTAAATCTGCAATCCGATGTAAGATCTCTGCACGGGACTGAATATCGGTGTGTCGCCATTCATGATAAAGCTTATCGCCACTTGCCAACGCAGATTCGATTTGATCACTGGTTGCATCAGGATATGTTTTAACAACTTCGTTTGTATAGGGATTAACTGTTTGATATGCCATACTATTTACCTCCAAGCGGATTAATGATTATTCACTATCTTTGAATTCGCTTTCATTATAGTTTTTAAAAGGCTTTCTTAGCAATTAATGGCAATAAATTTTCACAAACATTTATTTTCACATTCCTCATTATGAGCTTAATCTCCCTTAAAAATGGGATTATCAGAGTCTAAACTGTAATGGGTTTAATTACAATTTAATAAGAGTGTGTCTTAGTACACAATCGCGCTAAAAAAGCATAAAGTTTCGCTTGACGTTGCGAACGCTTGTTTGTATTATTTATTCATAGCAAACGGATGTTCGAGGTGATCTTAATGCCCTATGATTACGATGCTTCAAAGGAACCACACGGCGTTTACTTTCTTATTGATAACAAGTCCTTCTATGCCAGTGTCGAGGCCGTCCAACGCGGTCTCAATCCCCTAAAAGAATTACTGGTTGTTATGAGTGAACAAAAAAACACCAATGGTGGTCTCATTCTGGCGACTTCACCTGATGCTAAGCAGAAGTACCATCTCACAGCTAATGTGTCTCGCCAGCGTGACTTGCCCCAGGACGAAAAACTCATTGTTGTGCCGCCACGAATGAATTTATATATTAAAAAGAATTTGCAAATTAACGATATTTTTCGCCGTTTTGTTGCAGATGAAGATTTATGGCCCTATTCAATTGATGAATCCATCTTAGACATGACTCATTCTTATAAATTATTTGGACAACAACCGCGAGAAGTTGCCAAGCTCATTCAACACACAATTCGTAGAGAGTTAGGCCTGTACGTCACAATTGGTATCGGTGAAAATCCTGTGCAAGCTAAAATTGCTTTGGACGTATACGCTAAACACGCCCAAGATTTAATCGGTGAAATCCGCTACGATACTGTTCCAAGTCAAATCTGGACGATTTCTCAGCTGGACTCTGTCTGGAGTATCGGCCATCGAACAGCCGCTCATTTAGAACGAATGGGAATTCACACGATGAACGATTTGGCTCACCATGATCCCTACGATTTGACCGCTGAAATGGGAATTATTGGCGCCCAATTATTTGCTTTAGCATGGGGCATTGATCGTAGCCAAATACGTAAACGTGTCAAAGTTCGTGAAGCTAGTCTAGGAAATTCACAAGTATTACCACGTGATTATAATGATCAATTTGAAATTGAAACAGTTATTAAAGAGATTGGCGAACAAGTTACGGCTCGTTTGCGCCACCATCACAAATTAGCTGGCTGTCTTTCCCTCTCCATTGGCTTTTCCTATGCTGCTAGCGAACAAGATGGCCGAGGTGGTTTCCATCAATCGATCCGCATTGATCCAACTGACAGCAACAAAATCATTGTGAGCCACCTAACCAATATGTTTCGCAACCACTGGCAGGGTCAAACTATTCGTAACATTGCTGTTTATACTTCACGATTATCTCCTAATACTGGTCAGCAACTTGACTTATTTTCAGACCCTCAACGACAAATTAAAAATGCCCGCTTTGAAGCCATTGTTGATGCTATTCGTGACCGTTACGGTTTTCGTGCCATCGTTTTTGCTCGAAGTATTATTCACGGCGGTACAGCTATTAACCGTGCCTCACTGGTAGGTGGACATAACGGAGGAAATGCATATGAATAAAGATTTAGATTTAATTTGCCAACGCATCGATGAGCTATTTCTACGGCAGTACAATACCCGCTATTGGCTACAGATTGTCGATGATCCCTATGACAAAACGTATAATTTTTTCTTTGACAGTCTAAAAAAAGCTCATCGAGAGAAATCTGTCCCCTTACATACTGTCACCATTTATGATTTAACGTATCTTGAGGAGCTTGTTGAAGATATTCAAAAGCACACCCAATTGAGCATTCAGTTTGAAGGTTTTACTGGTCAGCATTGGCCAAAATCACAACGGATCATCCAAAGAAAGAAGCATTGGGATGAGTGATGAAAGGTATCCTGATTACGATCCTAAAATTGTGCAAGACTTTTTCGATAACCATTATGTCGATCGTGGCATGCTGAAGTGGCAAGGTTATTATTTATCAGATCACACAAGTGCTTTAAACAAAGAAGCAGAAGAAAAGCAGCGTCACTTTGAACCCAAGCCACTACAATCTATGACCGAAATAAGTCAACTGCTGGCCACAGCATATGCCAATATTTATCGTGTCAGCATCCAATGTTACGCCCACAATAGTGAGGGTAAGCTCTCCGCTGACATCATCGGTCATGTGAAGGGCTACGACGATGTCAGTGTGTATATTGAAGAGAATGGTTTTCTGCGTCTTGACGATATTCGCCATGTCACAGTGTTAAAACCATAATTGGCATTTTTATTCGCTGGTATCATGAAACCATTGGTTTTGCTAAAGAAAAGCCTGTTGGCACATTGGGTAACAAGTTTTGGGGTAGTCATCTTATAAATTTCGTTTGACATGTTTCTCATTGTCGTTTAATATGTTTTTAACTTAATTTTTCTGCTGAACTGATGTGGTGGATGCGTTAATTAGTGATCTAAAGAGAGCACCAACGGCTGGAACGGTGTGTTGACTGATTAACTAAAGACCCATTAGAGCGTATTTTTTATGAGAAATACCGGTGTTACCCGTTATCGTAAACTGCATATTCGTGTGCAGTAAGGAGCAACAGACAAATTGCCTGTTGCTCGAACAAAGGTGGTACCACGTGTAAACGTCCTTTGAATCCATGTTGATTCAAAGGACGTTTTTATTTTTCATTTTAAAAATCAAAACAGTCAGATATAGAGAAAAGGAGTTTGCAATGACAAACGAAACCAAAAGCAACGACAACGCGCATCTGCAACGATCATTAACAAGCCGCCATATTACGATGCTGGCATTAGGTGGTGCTATCGGTGCTGGTCTGTTTAAAGGCAGTGCCAACGCCGTCCATACTGCCGGCCCTTCGGTTATTTTATGTTACCTGCTTGGTGGTTTAATTCTGCTATTTATCATGCAAGGCATGGCTGAAATGGCCGCAAATAATCCATCCGCCACCGGCTTTTCAGGTTTGCTACAACCAATTCTTGGTCCCTTTGCGGCTTATCTAGTGGACTGGGCCTACTTTACGATGTGGTTTGTGGATTTAACAGCTGAAGCCGTGGCCGCGGCCAGTTTTATTCAAATCTGGTTTCCAACCGTTCCTACCTGGCTAATTGTTTTAGTCATTGCGGTCGTCATTTCTGGCATTAATCTACTTTCAGTCCGCTGGTTTGCCGAAACGGAATACTGGCTAGCCATTATGAAAATTGCGGTTATTATTTTCTTCATCTTCGCTGGTATCTTCCTAATTGCTCGAAACATGATGACCACTAACCATGCATTTGTTAATTTAACCGTTCACGGTGGCTTCTTCCCTCATGGTGCTTTTGGCTTTCTAAGCGCTATGTTGATCGTAATTTATTCATTTGCCGGCTCAGAATTAATCGGAATTACATTAGGCGAAGTGAAGGATCCACAAAAAGTCATCCCGCACGCAGTTCACGGCATCATGTTCCGGATCATTTCATTCTATCTAATTCCTTTTTTCATCATCGTCACTCTATTTCCATGGGACCAATTAACGGATAAAGTCAGTCCATTTGTCTCAGTGTTCCGGTTATTAAACATTCCGTTTGCCTCCGACATCGTTAACTTCGTGATTATTCTAGCGTTGATTTCCTCCATCAATTCTGGTATTTACTCAGCATCACGACTCTTATTCGTTCAAAACCAACGCAACAAACGTCAAACGAAGGTTACAACTGCCTTAACCCGGTTGAATAAACATTTTGTCCCTTACATGGCCGTCCTCATGTGTTCATTATCTTTATTTGCCGGTGTACTGCTTACCTACTTTATTGGTAATACATTGTTTGATTATTTAGTCGGCTCAATTAGTTATACAATTTTAGTAATATGGATTCTGCTTTGTCTGGGCCATATCCGCAGTCGTCGCTATAAATTTGATGACACTACCTACCACGTCAGCTTGTACCCATGGACATCGTACTTTTCTTTAATTGCATTAGTACTCGTTTTCTTTGGTATTCTTTTCTCCACTAATATCATTGTCACAGTACTGACCATAGCGATATACGTTGGTATCTGTGCTTACTATTATTTTACGCAGCGTGAATCGTTGTATGAAAAATCAAAAATAAATAAGTAATCCTTTCACTGCACTGTGCCCTGTCAAGTTGACAGATGAAATAATATAAAGTTTTGGTATTCTCTAAGCGGCTTCATTCCAGTATTCATCTGGAGTGAGGCCGTTTCTTTGCGCCGAACGATTCTGGTGATTGAAGTACTCGATACCTGCTTCGATTAATTGAAGCAGTTCCTCATACGTTTTAGGACGTGCGTGACGTGCTAACCAGCGTAGTTTGAACTCGTTCCACCATCGCTCCATTGGTGCGTTATCGTACGGTGTGCCTGGTCGCGACATGCTTCTGGTGACTTTGAATGGTACCAGGAAGTCATTGAATTCATTGGATGTGTATGCAGAACCACGATCAGTGTGAATCATCGGATGAACTTCTTCACCAACGGCATCAAACGCGCGTTGGAAAACCGCAATTTCAGCTTTACTGGTCTCTGTCGGACTTAGGTGATAAGCCATCAAACGACGTCCATACAGAGCTAACACGCCACTAAATCTCACTTTATGCTCACCGTTGACACCATAAGTGACTTCTGTTGAATCAGATAACCAAACCTGGTTGGGTTGCTCAACGGTAAACTCCTGATCAAGAAGATTATCCTGCGTATATTGCTCTGACTGCTTAATTCGATTATGTTTCTTTGTCCGTATCTGACATCGAATATTCAGCGCTCGCATCACACGACGAACTTGCTTTGGGGTCACCGCAAAGGTGATCTGTTCATCTTGTTCGAGGTTAATCAATAAGTTGCCAGCGCCGATCCCTTGGTAATGAAAATCAAACCAATACTGGACGCGTTGCTTAAGTACTTTATCATGTTTTTCCCACTGTGTTTCAACACGTTTAAAACTCTTGTTGTATGCCTGTCGACTAACTCCAAGAATTGCTAAGAGTTTTGTGATGGCACCGTGATGCTGGTGGCTGACTTCCTTGATTGCACGGTAGGCCAGCCGATGTTGTTCATTCACCCCTTGTGCTGAAGTTCCAGCAATTTTTTTACGAATGCATCCTTCAGTTCTTGATCTTTTAGCTGGTCTTCTAACTCGCGAATCCGCCGGTTGGCTTTATCTAGGTCTGTTAATTCACTAAGTTCCTTATGATGTCCGCGATTATCAACCAAAGCCTCATAACCACCGGCCTTTACCTTGAGCACCCAAGAACGGGCTTGTTGATAGCTCACGCCAAAGTGAGCAGCCGCTTCGGTGTATGAATGGTTATCTTTAGTCACATATTCAACGATTTCAATCCGTTCATCAAATGTCGTTTTGCGGCTCATAGTGGGGACCTGCTTTCTAAACGGCGAGGCCGTTAAAGGTTTTTCCCCATTATACAGTGAAACCCAGTCCTGCAGTTGCTTCGCTGAACGCAAATCAAACTTCATTGTTAGTGATTGTAAAGTTCCGTCGCCCGCTAGATAAGACTGCACAGCCATTTGTTTAAGTTGCTTAGAGTAATGGTTGTTCTTGTGGGTTTCTTTCAATCCTTCTAAACCATCACGTTTGTATTTATCACGCCAGCGCTTAAGTGTGCTGGCGTCAATATTGTATTGTTTGGCCGTGGCTTTCATGGATAAAGCAGATTGCTGATATTCAGTTAGAATGGCCAGCTTTTCTGGAGCTGTATGTTTAGTTCTGGGCATACGAAAAATCCCTCCGTAACTATCAGATGAATTATATTATTTCATCTGACAACCACAGAGGGATTATCGCACACTGACCCTGGCTGCATTTAAATCACATTGCAGACGGGGATTTTTTAACAATTCAATTATTTTCTTAGATTATCATTTTAGTAAAAAGTAAATTTTGAAAAGCTGTTGTTTAACCTATTAATAATTGTCATTGACGTACTATGCAAGTTTTCATATCATTTCAATCATCCTCCTATCTTTTCTCATAATAGTTTTCAATGCCTCATATAAACTCAAGTCCAAATACTGACGACATAAAAAGCTGAATTTTATTGGAGTCTACGATAATGAACGACGTATTTGCCTTTCTGCTGTTGCTCTCTGTCATTTTCCTTTTTATCGCAATAATTCTTTGGATCATTTTATGGTTCAAAAAGAAGTCGTTAAAGCTAATTGAACTCACCACAATATTGTTAGCCCTATTCGTAATAATATTTTTTAATGCATCGGGACTTAGTTCATCTCCGTCCAAGACGAGTTCTTCACAAGAAGATAACTGGTCGAATCCTAAAGATGAAGCACAAACTGATGATGACTCCGAAGATGATGCAGAAAGCTCGACCAATTCTTCAAGTAACGAAAACGACGAATCAAATCAGAACGATCCCCACTCTGTCACAAACGGTTCATCATCCGAAAACAACTCAGACAAAGGTTCTGACAACAAAGTCTATGGTCAATTAACTGCTAAAGGTGAAAACTTATCAGATGGAGCGTATAAGGATAAAAGTTTAGATTATGTAACTTATGGTGTTAACAGTGATATGTCAATCAATGTAGTAAAAGAAGATTTTTCTGATCTACCCTTGGATCCCAAATTAGACGCTCATGCCATTAATGAACATGTTCACGACTTTATGGAGGACGATGCTTCAAAAGCTTCTACAATTTCCGATGAAGATTCAAGCTATTATTCAGAAATAATTGATAAAAGCTATCAGGTGCATTTTGAAAAAAATGACAAAGGTGAAATAATAAACATCAAAATCTTCAAACAAAACGTTTAATTCAACCTAGATTAAGCAAGCAATCCCAATAAATTAACCAAATATCACAACGCTTTTCAGAAAAATTGTACAAAAAAAGCGCTTATCATTAAGCGCTTTTTAAATATTATTTAAGCGGGTGACGAGAATCGAACTCGCGACACAAGCTTGGGAAGCTTGAATTTTACCACTAAACTACACCCGCATTGAACCAACTTTTATAGTGTAGCATAGCGCCCTCAATCTGTCATTACTGATTTGGACGTTTGGACTAAAAATTGAGGAACCAACACCACAAAAAAATCGCCGAAAACTTTTATCAAGTTTCGACGATTTTTCAAATGTTTTCACACACCCTGAGCTGGAGGGCGTCAAAGATGAATGTAAGCCGTGAACGTGTTGTTAATCAGGCGTTTTTTGCCGGATTTACAACACAGGACGGTTGAAAAGACTCGGCACTCCACGAGGCTTGTCAACGATGTGAAAGACTTCGAACTTCAGAAGGCTTGAACCGGTCCCACGGCGGCATTCATCTTTGACAACCGCAAGCGTCAGTCAGAACAGACAACATTTAGATCACGTGACGTTCAAATGGTTCGTCGCTGATGCCTTGATCCAAAATAGTCTTGCACCATTCCTTGGCTGAGAACAAAGAGTGGTCACGGTAGTTCCCACAACTGTACTTGTCAGTGCCTTGAACGTCCTTCCATTCAATCGTGTCACGGATTTCTTCTAATGAGCTCTTCAATGCCTTGGCAACTTCTGTTGTAGAGTGTTCACCCCACATAATTAAATGGAAACCAGTCCGGCAACCGAATGGTGAACAGTCGATAACACCGTCCATGCGGTCACGTAACAAACCAGCTAATAAATGTTCAATGGTATGTAAGCCGGCAGTTGGAATCGCATTAGTGTTAGGTTGTACCAAACGTAAGTCATAGTTGGAAATGGCATCCCCTTTAGGTCCATTTTCAACTGTAATCAAACGAACATATGGTGCCTTAACCTTCGTGTGATCCAATGTAAAACTTTCTACTTTTGCCATAATCTACTCGACTCCCTTATTTTTTTAGTGCACTAATCGGTTTAATAACTTCAACCTTCGTGCCATGGAATTCATTCTTAATATAACGCTGAATGCCCTTATTACGATAGAGCTTAATCAACTTTTTAACGGATTTATTATTCCGGTACTTATCACCGGCTGCCAAAATGTTAACATCTTGGTTCGTTTCACGGTTGACCTTTTCATGTACCAATGAGTCCTTAAGAACGTTCAAACCGCCATCTTGTGCGACTGTATTGGACATTAAGACAGCATCAACATCTGATAAAACCCGTGGTCCAGTCGAACCATCA
The DNA here is from genome assembly GCF_009863985.1 of Furfurilactobacillus milii. Lineage (GTDB taxonomy): Bacteria > Bacillota > Bacilli > Lactobacillales > Lactobacillaceae > Furfurilactobacillus > Furfurilactobacillus milii_A. The sequence continues at coordinate 448,440 of NZ_WEZT01000005.1, forward strand.
ATTTGTCGAAACTTTAATTGACGTGGATTACTCTTAATGCCGCTCACATTACCAAGTGCATTGAAATTAGGCTTCAACGTAATTAATCCAGCCGTTTTTAACAGCTTCAGGCCACGAGTTAAATTAGCTGGATCCTCCGGAATGCCAATGGTTGCCCCTTTTGGTAACTGTTTTAAATGCTTAATCTTCTTCGAATACAATCCCAATGGTTCTAGATAGGTCGTACCAACTGCCGTTAACTTCTTCGTCGGATTTTCCTTATTATAAGCCTGCATATAGCTAAATGACTGAAATGCATTGACTGGAATCGTCCCATCGCCAGTAGCCTGATTTAACTGAACACTATCCGTTACTTCTTTAACGTGAATTGTGAGGTGCGCTTGTTTAGCCGCTGATGATTTAGCAATGTGCCGCCAAATTTGAGCATCTGTTCCCTGTGTCCCAACGGTCACACTGCTTGCACTAGCACCGGTCGATGTTCCTAATCCTAATACCAGTCCCGCCGCAATGGCGACAGCCACTAGAATTTTTTTAGAATGTTTGATATAGATTACCCTCATTCATAACTATTTTGATAAATCCGTTTAAAACTCACCAGTTGTCTGGCCTACTTTTCATCGACGCCCCAAACTTCTTCGGCAATCGATTTAGCTAACGCAATCTTAGCCCACTGATCATCTGGCGTTAAAATGTTGCCCTCTTCTGTTGAAGCAAAACCACATTGTGTGCTCAAACATAAACGGTCCAACGGGACAAACTTTGCGGCTTCATGAATACGATCAATAACCGTTTGCCGATCTTCGAGCTTACCATCTTTCGATGTTAATAATCCCAGCACAACCAATTTGTTATCGCTAACCTTTGCCAATGGATCAAAACTACCTGAGCGGTCTGAATCATATTCCAAATAATAGGCATTAACATGTTCCTGATTAAACAATGGATCTGCAACTTTGTCGTAACCACCAGCGGCAGCCCAGGTTGAGTGATAGTTACCACGGCAAATGTGGGTATTGACAGTTAGGTCAGTAGGCAATCCGTCAATCACAGAATTGTTAATGTTTAAATATAATTGTTTTAGTTCGTCGTCAGTTGTTGGTTCACCGCCCGCCAGACCATTAATAAAGTCCTTTGGCAGTGTTGCCACCAACATTCCCCAAGTACAGTCATCCAATTGAATGGTGCGTGCACCAGCGTCATACAAATCATTAATAACTTGTTTATAAGCCTTAGTAATATCAGCGAATAGTGCGTCATCAGTCGGATATATCTTCCGAACCTCGGGCAAATTAGTTGGGCTCAATAATTCAACCAACAATTGCGCTGGTGCCGGCAAAGTTTGCTTGACCTGAACACCCTTGCTGACATGAGCCTGAGTAAATTTAAAATGATCCACAAACGGATGGTTGTGCCCATCAATTTTATCGGTTACCGTAACGGTTGCTTTACGCGTTTCTTCACCGTGGAAGAAATAACCATGCTCAGGGACTTTATACGAGATGCCTTGAAAGCCCCAGAAAAAGTCGAGGTGCCACCAGCTCCGACGGAATTCACCATCTGTGACCGCCTTGAGGCCAGCAGCTTCCTCCTGTTTGATTAATTTAATGATTTCGGTGTCTTCAACTGCCGTCAATGCAGCACGATCAATTTTTCCTGCAGCAAATTGTGCCCGCGCTTGCTTCAAGGTTTCTGGTCGTAAGAAACTGCCGACAATATCATACCGAAATGGTGACTTGGTCCGTTTAGAAAAAGAAATTGCTTCACTCATATTCAAAAGCCTCCTGAAAGATGTTGTCGCTGTATGCGGCATTTTTAATTAAAAAACATTGATAAACAAAAAAATCCGTCCCTAACTGTCACTTCTGACAATCAGGGACGGATTTAACCGTGTTACCACCCTTATTTACATCATTTTCACAAATGATGCCTCGACGGTACCTGTTGATACCCGGCAAGTTAACGGTTGCAACCGTTCGGTCGGCGTGAACCAACTGAATCGCTCAGAGCTCATCTTCATCGCTGTGTCGTTGTCCCTTTCTCACCAACCGGGTTCTCTTTATCAACTGTCGAGCGATTACTCTTCTCTTCAACGCTTAATGTTTATCTAATGTTTTCTTAACGTTGAATTCAAGATACAGCGAAATAAATTTAGTGTCAACCACTTTTTTCAAGAAACACTCAGATAATCGCAACTATCTAATGGCAACACGTTTATTTATTTTTGAGCTAAAAAGGCTTTAATACCGCGTTTCAAACGTCCTAAGCCATCTTGTAGTTCGGCGTCAGGGCAAGCCACATTCATCCGGACAAATAAATTGCCATCGCCACCATATTCCACACCATCAGACAAGAATAATCCCGTTTTTTGGCGAATAAAGTGACAAAGTGCCACCGAATCATTGGTAACAGCGGATACGTCTAACCACATGAGGTAAGTCGCTGCACCACTGGCAACTGTTACCTCTGGCAGTTCATTACTCAAAAAGGTCGTCACTGACCGTTTGTTCGCGGCTAATTGCTTTAACAGTTCATTTAACCACGGTTCACCCTTAGTGAAGGCCGCGACCGCAGCATCGATCGCAAAAATATTTGGTTCAGCAATCTCATCGTTATTAATGCCTCGATCAATCCGTTCGCGAATGGCCGGATTAGGAATAATCATGCTCGATGTTTGAACACCCGCCAAATTAAACGTCTTTGTCGGTGATACACAAGTAATACTATTGTTGGCCAAATCGCTACTGATCGATGCAAACGGTGTGTACTGAACAGTTGGATCCGTGACAATATCACAATGAATTTCATCCGACAATACTAGCACATGGTGTTTCAAGCACAATTCACCAATCTGCTGCAAAGTTTCCCGCGACCACACTTTGCCAACAGGGTTAGCTGGATTACAGAGAATCATCATCGTCGTTAATGGATCTGCCAACTTGGCTTCCAAATCATCGAAATCAATATGATACTGACCGTTTTCATAGACCAAATCACTGGAAATCTGACGCCGACCATTATTAATAATCGAATTATAGAAAATGTTGTAAACAGGTGCTTGGACTAAAACCTGTTCACCTGGATTCGTCATCCGCCGAACAGTTGACGAAATGGCTGGCACAACCCCGCTACAGAATAAAATCCAGTCCGTTTGCACAGCAAATCCATGACGTTTACGCCACCAGTCTGCCACTACCTGATAGTAGTTGTCTGGAATGATGGAATAGCCAAAAATCCCCTTAGCAACCTTATCGGCTAACGTTGCCTTGATTTCTGGTGCCGTTTGAAAATCCATGTCAGCTACCCACATCGGTAACTCATTGTCGGCCACATCCCATTTTACTGAATTCGTGTGACGTCGATTAGGAACCGTTGTAAAGTCGTACGTCATTTCACTGTCACCCCAGTTTCCGTAATTGTTGTCTTGCTAGGATCGATTTGGTCCTCCTGCAAAATAATCTCACCAATAGCTGGTGCTGTAATTTCACCGCTAACAGGATTTTTGACACTGTCAATTTTAGTCATGATATCGGCGTGAACAGATGAATATTCGAATGCTAGGTTGGTTTTGATCAGTGAACAATTCTTCATAACCAAATTATCCATGTAACAAAGACCCTGCTCACTTTCGATCCGACAATTAATAAACGTAATGTTCTTTGAATTCCAACCTAGATATTCACCAATGATGGTGGAATCATAAACGGTTACGTTTTCGCAATTCCAGAAGGCGTCCTTTGATAGCATCGTGGCGTTGTGAATTTCAATATTCCGTCCACCGTCAAACGAATAATTACCGGACAATTGAAAATCATGGGCAACGATGTTTTGACTGTTCATGCCAAAATAATCGCCCTTAGCGGATACATGGTCCAAAGTAATGTCATCACAGCTCCACAATGTTTCCTGAGCAATTGGCATCTGCACATTGGTCAAGTGAATGCCACTGGCACGACGAAATGTTTTCGGTGCCTCAATTAAACACTGTTTCATATCAATGTTGTGCGTATACCAAATGCCTGAACGTGCCGTTTCCAGTAGTGTCGTGTTTACTGCGCTGACATCCGTACAGTACCAAAGTGGATATTTCCATTCAAACGTATCGTGTTCTAGCGTCAGGTGATGGCCCTCTTTAAGTGGTGATTCCCCGTCTGCAAAAGTTGTGTTGGTAATATTTAAATTAGCGGCATTGAATAATGGCCGTTCACCAACGTATTGTTGTTGATCAATATTTTTCAAAAAGGATTCGCTTCTTTCATGTTCAAGTTCTTAAAACTTCGGTCAGCCGATTGAAGGTAACTAACTAACTGTTACTACTTTACCCCCTTCGAGCAACTATAAGGCAAACTTTTTCAAAAAGGCAAATTACAAGTTTAATCCGAACAAGCCCGGAAACTTTCAATGGCAGTCTGTTGATGATGGATTTTTAATGGTCGTTGATTAATAAGCTCAAGTGCT
>NZ_WEZT01000005.1:452994-504596 GCF_009863985.1 Furfurilactobacillus milii
TAATCACTCCTTATAGCTGGTTGGGATTAACTACTATCATTGTAAGAGATTGCTTTGGGCCTTTTTTTTTTTTTGTTCGGATTAATTATAGAATTTGCCCTTCAAAATAAACTTTCATATTTGATCCCGGTTATAAAAAAGATTCCTGCGGATTATACACCACAGGAATCACTTTGAATTATCTGCTAACAGAACTCACGAACTAGCAGTTATTATTTTTTCTCATCTTCCGCATCATCGGCATTTTCTTCATCCGGATCCGGTTCTGGTACTGGTGCAGCTTTAATGACCTTAATATCACCGTTCTTAACGACGGCACGACGATTCATTTCACTGACAGTCATGCTGTCAGCGTCATTGTAATCATCAATCAATACAAGTGCCGAATTTTCATAAACTTTTTCTAATTCGCCACCGAAATTGTGTTCAAACGGTCCAAACTTTTTCGCAGTGACAACATCACCAACATGTAATTCAGCCATTAATTTCACCTCAATTCCCGTTCTCTTCGGCAAGAAGGTAAACGGGTTATTCTGGTCTTATGCCCAACGCATACGAGTTTGTATATTATCAAAAAAACAACTGGATTTCAAGTCTTATGTTTCGAACTTTAATTATCCTGCTTCGTACTGTGTTGGCCAGCTCGACTTAACCCGTGCGGGGCTTGTGTCGAATTTGGGACACTAATTTCTGTGTGATCACCCGTCCCGGATTCCGCCGTCACTTGTTTAGCCTGCTCATTTTGATCATGCATGTATTGTAAATTATGCAACTGTCGAATAGCACGCAGGTAAGACGGAATCAAAACGATACAGGATCCTAGCCAAGCCAATGGCTCCGCTGATACAGCTCCGGCATAGCCTAAGGGGCCAACTAGGAAAAAGGCCGTGAAAGAACGCATAACGAGTTCCGCAATGCCGGCAAAGGTCGGCATTGCTTGCTGACCAACACCCTGTAACGTGTTACGAATAATGAACAGTACGGCCAGTAACACGTATGAACTGGCAATCACGTTGAAGTAGGTTTGCGACAACCTCATGACAGCTGGGTCATGTCCACTAATAAAGAGGCTCACTAACGCCTTACCGAAGATAATTTCCAACGCACCAATCACAATCGCGAATGAGCTGGATAAAATCAGCGTCTGACGAACACCTTTAATAATACGGTTATACTTACCAGCCCCAATATTTTGGGCCGCAAACGTCGCCATGGTTACGCCAAACGAAGACATCGGCATTGTGGCAATTTGGTCAATCTTGCTGGCCGCTGTTGAAGAAGCAACCGAAGCGGTTCCTAAACTGTTTAAAGCAGCCTGCATAACAATGGCACCAATCGCGATTATTGACATCTGAAAGCCCATCGGTAACCCCGTTGCGAAATGTTCCCACAACTGACCAGCCCCTGCACGCATGTCCTGACGGTTGATCCGCAGCAATGGTACGTGGCGCCAGATGTAAATCAAACATAAACCGGCCGAAATAACCTGAGAAATAACGGTGGCCAATCCCGCACCAGCAACGCCCATATGAAAAATCAGAATAAACGCTAATTCCAACACAACGTTGACGACTGTCCCAACGATCAAAAAGTATAGCGGAGTCCGTGAATCACCCAGTCCACGGATCATGTTTGATAACAGGTTGAAAGCAACGGAGGCAAAGATACCAGCAAAAATAATGGAGATAAAAATTAGAGCATCGTGATAAATTGCTGCTGGTGTCTGCATCAAATGTAAAATGGGATGAACAAACGCCAACGAGAGTACTGTCAGAACAACGGTTACAAACAAACTAATCCAGATGCTCGCCGCAAAACTTTCACGAACACCTTTCAAGTCTCGTGCGCCAAACCGCTGTGCCGTCACAATCGAGAGACCGGCCGTCAGTCCTTGGGCAAACCCGATAATTAGAAAACTAATGGATCCGGTTGAACCAACTGCGGCCAATGCGTTGACGCCCAATGTTTGACCAACGACCAACGTATCTGAAATGTTGTATAATTGCTGAAATAAATTCCCAATAAGTAGGGGCATCGTGAACAAAAATATTAATTTGATTGGATTCCCCTCAGTTAAATCGTGCACGTGACCCCTCCTTAAAATTGTCAGACCCGCTCATTTTTGTGATGCATGTCAAGGCCTGTATAAACATTGATTGTACCGCTTAACGACACGGTTTAACAATGCTAAGATAGCTTCAGTTTCATGTCAAGTTGATTCACTCAAAAAACTTGATTCAGAAAGGAAAAAATATGAATTTTTTAATTGCCAGTCATTTTTGGATTGCCATTTTATTAGTTCTGACAGTTCTCGCTGGCGTGTTCAGTAAAACAGAAAAGCGCGTCAAATGGTGGCTAATGTGGAGCAGGCTACTCTACATGGTGATGATTATCACTGGTTTCATTGCTGCAACCAAGACCTGGTCAACGGTTCCCATTCTCACGATTTTAAAAGGTGCGTTGGCAATTCTGCTCATTGGTGTCGTTGAAATCGTCTTCGCTAGAAAGCAAGAAACCCACGTCACTCCATGGCTGTATGTCGTCCTCGGCTTGCTGTTTGCCGCTACCATTATCCTCGGCTACACCATTTACAGTTTGACTGCCTAATCATCAGAACACAAACAATCCGTACCGTGACAAATGGAAAGCTCGTTTTCATTTGTCATGGCACATAAAGACAGCTCACATTTTTGAAGTGAGCTGTCTTTTTTGTCGCTATCTTATTAGCTTACTTGGACAACAATGGTCCAAGCTTTAGCAATGCTAATCTTACAAACGAGATAATATTACGCTTCAATGTCCGCAATTACTTGTTTGGCAACAGCCATGTCAGTCGGGTATGGTGTGTCTACTCCGCGAATCTTTTGATAAGGATCCTCACCCTTTGCTGCCAACACAACCACATCATCAGCACGACTATCACTAATAGCTTCACGGATGGCAGTTGGTCGATCAATCTGAACGTGAACATCAACCCGGTTGTGATCAATATGTTCATCAATCTGTTGGGCAATGTCAGCAGGATTTTCGAAACCAGGATCATCAGCGGTTAAGTAAGCTACGTCGGCCTCTTCGTTCAACGCTTTACCAAACCCTTCTCGACGCGAAATACCCTTATCACCAGGGCTACCAACCACCACAATGATCCGGCTATCAGCATACTGCTTCCGTAAGAACGACAGCAAAGCTTTGACGGATGCGTAATTGTGGGCATAATCAACGAACACCATCCCGTGATTCTTGGTGGCAACTGATTCAAACCGACCGGGTACCGTGATATCCGGTAATGTTTGCTGGGCTTCGGTAGCTGTCGCTCCAGCTAGACCAGCGGCAATGATTGATGCCACCGCGTTATTTTCATTGTAATCACCAGGCAATGCCAATTGATACTCGCCATCCAAATTCAGTTTGGCTGGCGTTAGATCCGTATGCGACACCGTAAATTTAGCATCCTTCAGGGTATCTTCATTGCTGTGATAGCGGAAGTCGATTGGCACATCAATACTTGGCTTGTAGCCATCACGAGCATACAGATAGATATCCTCAGGTTCTGTCGTCGCCTTAGCAGCCATATAAATATCTTCTAAGTGATCCGTTTCCGCATTAATAATGCACTGGCGAGAATTGACTAAGAGCTGTAATTTACAGTGCAAATAGTCAGCAAACGTTGGGTGCTCGTTGCGCCCGATATGATCTGGCGTGATGTTTAAAAAGATTCCAACATCATACGTCAATCCATACACACGGTTCTTCTTGTACGCCTGTGAAGACACTTCCATGACCAGCGTCGTCATGCCAGAATCAACGGCTTCACGCATATCATGGAATAAATTGAGTGATTCAGGTGTCGTAAGATCAGACTTAAATTCTTGCTCTGGTTTTGGTCCTAAAATCCGGTCAATGGTTGAAAATAATGCGGTATGTTTATTCGTCGTCTGTTGCAGAATGCCTCGCGTAAAGTAAGCAGAGGTTGTTTTCCCCTTCGTCCCAGTGAAGGCCACAATAAATAGATCATCTTGTGGGTAGCAAAAAAAAGCAGCGCTCAACAGTGACATTGCTTTTTGAATATCCGCCACGATAAAGCCAGTGGCCTCGCACTCTTTAGCCGCAACTTCTGAGACATAGGCCGTGACACCCGCATCGACCGCCGTAGTTAAATACTCCGGCTTGAAGTTACCCTTACAGAAGAATAAGCCATTCGGCTTTGCCGTTCGTGAGTCGTATGTGACATCGGTCACTACTAACTGATCATTGGCATTTATCACGTTGGTCAACAAATGGTGCTCACGTAAAATCGTCAAAATTTCTGATGCTGATAATTGTAATTTCGCCATGCGTTCCCAAACTTCCCTTTATCTTTCTTGAATATCCAGTATACACCAGAACTATCAACCAACGCCGCCATTTTTCTTAACAACTAAAGCTTTGACTAAACCTTAAGTATTCTTTTTAGCTAGTTACGACATTGATGACGTACAAAAAGTTACTGATGCATTTCTGTTCTGTCTGGGAACCAGTAACTGCCCTCAATCGTGTCTAGTAACGTGACTAACTGTTTAGTTTCTTCGATATCGTGAACCCGCAGAATACGACCACCGTGCAAATACATATAGGCCTCTGCAATCAACGTTACGGATAGGCGATCTTCCTTTGCCAAACCGAACAGTTTATGACCAAAACCCTTTCGCGAAATGGCAATCATGATCGGTCGTTCAAACGGCAAAAACTGGTTGATGTTGCGCATCATGGTGAAATCCTGGTAGCCATCAGCCACTTTGGCGTACCCAATTCCTTCATCCAAAGCAATCCGCTGCTCATCAATGCCAGCGTGTTTCAGCGCATTCAAATTCGTTTTAAAGAAATCTGTCATTGCCGTCGTTAAATTATCGTATTCGCGGGCACGACTTTCATGCATCGTTAACAAACCAACATTACTCGAGGCGAGTAGCGACAGTTTGTCAGGATTATCAGTAAAGGCGTTAACGTCGTTAATGATATCAACCCCCTCGGCCAATACCGCCCTCATCACCGGTAACTTATAAGTATCAACCGCGATTCCCAAATCAGGATATTGCGTCTTAATGGCCTTAATATAAGGCATAACCCGTTGAATTTCAGTTTCTGGCGTAATCTCCGTAAAGTGAGGTCGCGTCGTCTGACCACCAATTTCAACCACGGGCACACCTGCTTGGGCAAACTCACCAGCCCGTTTCAACACGGAATCCATATCATGGTAGCGGCCACCATCGTAAAATGAATCAGGACTGACGTTTAAAATGCCGTAAATCAGTGGTTTGGCGGTCACATTAAAATCAAAACGCCCTGCTTGCCAATGAATTTCATGTTGCTGCCGAATCGTGCCAACACCTTTTGCCAGCACATTATTATCAAACTGACGACTTAATTGTTGTTCCAAAACTGGCAAAGCGGCCTCATTAACCAATGTTTGCACAGTATTGCCAGCCACTGTGATTACGGCATCAAGATTGCCCATCAAGTTGACCAGTCTGGTTCGATCATCCGCATTATCGAGTTCAAACATCAATGCCAGCTGACGCTGATGTTTGATGGCATCTAGCAAAGCAGCCTCGGCCAGACCATTAGTTTGACTGAGGTCGTCAGCGTTTATTTCTGTAACTTTCATGTCGTATCCTCCCACTATCGCAACTGTGTCAATAATTTAGGCACCGCAATGCCCCTTGGCGTAAACGGAATGCGCGCCTGATTCGGCAGCTGAGCCAGCGTCAGTCCTGTTTTAGAATCCCACATAATCCGATCAAAGCCGACACTGTACTGGCCGACTGGCACAAACGGAATCTGAAACCGGCGCTGCCCTGTCGCCGTGAGCCACTGACCATCGTGACTAAGTACTGTCAGTGTTGTCGTCAACATCGCATGGCGATTCGTTTGTGTGCCCAATAAACGTAGAATGTAACGATTCATGGCCGCATCATCATGCGCATGAGCAGACAGTTCGCGCATCGTTGTCACCCCAAAGTGGTCTGGCAATGCGTCGACAAACAGGCCACTGTCATCGGCTACGACGGTCGCTTCTGGCAAGCGCTGTTGAATAAATGTTGCCTTGCCTTCAGCATTGTTTTTGAAATCAGCAGTCCCTTCTTTGGGAAATTGTAATCGACCAAGATAAGTCCAGTAAGGGCGAATCGTCTGACCAAAAAAAGCAAACGTCCGTGCCAACTCGGCAAATTTTTGTCGATTGTTGGTTGCTGCGACAAATAGTGGATTAGTCATTTAAACCAGCCTCCCGCAACGCCCGGATAAGGTAAAAGCTCCCCGTCACAATCACTGGTGGTTCAACGTTGCATTTGCGCAAACAAGCTAAAGCCTCACGCGCAGTTGCCGTTGAAAACACCGCTACGTCATTTAACTGTAGTTTGGCCAATGTGTCACCCACCATCTCAGTTAATGCATCAATCGGTAGTGCTCGCTGATGCTGATCTGGAACCGTTAACACGACTTGCTTGGCTAACGGCAGCAATTCTGCCAGCATTCCCGCCACGTTTTTATCCGCTAAAAAGCCAAGTACAAACGTAAACCGACGGGTTGGCGCCACCTGCTTTAACAACCGAACCAGCGATTGAATCCCATCTGGATTATGCGCACCATCGACCAACAATCGGGGATGTTTATCGGTCGCCGCTAGCGTCGTCAGTCGCCCAGGCAAGGCTGCCTGATTAAAACCCGTTCGCACGGCATCTTCATCAATGTGGCTGTCATGTTCGGCAACTTGTTTTAGCACCGTCAGTGCAGTGGCCGCATTAGCTAATTGATGCTGCCCAGCCAAATTAAGATGAACGTGATGCCAAATGGTCTTGCTGGACCAGTGAACATCCACCGTTGTGCCATCCAGGCCAAATTGAGGATTATCAAACCATGGCTGTTTACTGGCTAGCATCACTGGCACGTGAGCACGCTTAGCAGTTTGTTCAATAACCGCTTTTGCATCATCACTTTGACCAGGCGCCATCACTACCGTCGTGTTTGGTTTGATAATGCCCGCCTTATTTTGCGCAATCTTTGCAATCGTGTCGCCTAAGATGCGGGTATGGTCCAACGCAATGTGCGTAAACACACTGAACCGCGGGGATGTAATCGCATTAGTAGCGTCCATCAAACCACCGAGGCCAGCTTCGATAATCATCCAGTCCACGTGCTGTTCAGCAAACCACGCCAACGCAATGACAACCTCCCACTCAAAAATGGTTAGTGATGAGTCTTCCGGCACAATTTTTCTGACGATCGGCAACATTGTCTGATACAAACGGACAAAAACTTCTTTGTCAATCATCTGCCCGTTAATCACAATTTGCTCGCGCTGATCAGAGATGGCTGGGCTCGTAAACACGCCGACTTTATGACCAGCAGCAATCAATGTATCTGCCATCAACGTCACCGTTGATCCTTTGCCGTTTGTGCCAACCACGTGAATAATTGGCGCCTGCGTATCGGGTTGTCCAACCGCTGCTAATACCTGACGTAACAGCGGCACACGATCCTCGTCGCCCGCAAGCATTGCTTGATTCATTTCATTAATTAATGTCTCATACGTTAATGTTGCCATGTTCGGCCCTCATTAAAAATTCCTGGCGTAATGCGTTATTTGTTTTAAACTCACCCAAATATGTCGCTGTCTGCGTGACAGAACCCGTCTTGTTAACGCCGCGCATTTCCATACACATGTGTCGCGCAGCAACGCTGACAGCCACTCCAGCCGGCTTCAAAATTTTTTCTAACTCAGCAGCCACCTGGTTCGTAATATTTTCTTGCACCGTTGGTCGGCGGCTGACGTAATCAACGAGCCGAGGAATCTTGCTAAGGCCGATGATAGTCCCGTTTGTGGGCACATAGGCAACACTGACACGGCCAAAAAATGGTAGTAAATGATGTTCACACATCGAATAAAACGGAATTTGGCCGACGACAACCATGTCGGCGTTATCCTCTTCATGAAATAACTTGTAATCCTTAAATGTCGGTTGTTCCAGCGAAGAAAACATCTCTGCGTACGCACGTGCCACCCGTGCCGGCGTTTCGACAAGGCCAGCCCGGTCTGGATCTTCCCCTACTGCAGTTAAAATTTGGCGGACAGCGCCTTCAATTGTGGCTTGTTGTTCATCTGTCATTAATGCGTGTCTCCTTTAAAACAATTTCTAAATAACGAACTTATGTAAGATTGTTAGCCTAATGACTAACAATGCTGATAATTCAAAGATGTTACGATAATTTGTTGATTTGTTGATGATCGTCCGTTTCAGCTAACCAATCACTGACCTGTCTCTGAATTGCGCGATCATCCCCACTAATTTCTAAAATCGGTTCGAGCACAAACCGCCGATTTGGTGCTTCCGGATGTGGCACTGTGAGCGTTTTCGTATTGATGTGTTCATCACCATAAAAGATGATATCTAGATCCATTGTGCGTGGTCCCCAATGGATGAAACGATGACGGTGCTGTGCTTGTTCGATTTGATGAACCAATGCCAGCAAAGATTCTGCCGACCGTTTGGTATCAATGGCAACCGCAGTATTCAGGAAGTTGTCTTGAACTACGCCACCAACGGGTTCAGTGATATAAAAATGAGCCGTTTTCATTGAGACAGTCGAGTGATCCGCGCGCAATTGCGCTAACGCATACAATAAGTGTTTGCGGCGATTACCAACGTTTGATCCCAAACTTAAATAAGCCATAGTCACTGCGCATCACCACCAGCCACTTCAATTTCAACGTTATCAAAGATTCCGGCAATTGGGACCGAATATTTGCGCACGCGGAGTGTAACACCGGTAGCTTCAGGATATTTTTCCTGAAGCATCGTCAACGTGTTGTTAGCCAACGATTCAATTAAGTCGTAGGAATGATTTGAAACGAACGACTCAATATCATCATAAACATGCCCGTAATGAATGGTCGTTGTTAGGTCATCATCATGCACTTTTGTCTCAAGTGGATAGTTCAGTTCAACGTCCATTTCCAGCCGCTGGCCCAGTTTCTTTTCTTCCAGAAAAACGCCATTATACGTATGAAATTGCATATTATTGATACGAATTTTACCCATTAAATAAGTCACGTCCTTAATTAATACGTGGTCCAATATATGATCATGAACCAACGATCGTCTGTGCGAATATCAAGTCTCATCTTATCACATGCACCATCTTAGTGTGGTGCAGTTTGTTTTATCGCCGTTAGGTCGTCATTGTTTGTTTAACAAGTTAGCAATCGAGCCCAACAAAAGTAACGTCATCCGGCCTTATTTTATCGCTATTTTGCGTGTGCTTTTCTAAATGGCGATATACTATAACCATCAGAAGGAACAAGGCTTTCACAGAGGAGCAGCGGTCATGTCGTAATCTTTAATTCCGACCGTCAACGGCGATGTTTCACATCACAATCGTTGATACCGCCATCCTGAGCGGAAGTTAGCGCAGATCAACAGTGCCTCGTGTTGAACGAGCTTGGTTGGTCGCAGTCCTGGAACGTGCTCGTTGTCCAAATCAAACGGTTAATCCGATTGTTGTCCCTATCCCTGCTGTGATGGTCAAGGGTTTCAAACGTCACGTGAATCGGCGCACGGTTCACGTCGTTGACAACCATCGTGCTGAAAGGCCACTGCTAATGAGCCATGGTGAAGGTCGCTGAGGCTCTCACGATGTTAAAACACGTTCGTTCATCAGTGGGCGGCAAAACCACTTGCTGATCAGGATTTGTCCTTCCGTGCCGCCACAGCGAAAGTTGTGGTGGCTTTTTTTGTGAGAGTGTGAACGCCCCCGATTGCAAGTCGAGCAATAACATAAATTGCCTGTTGTGAGGGCGCTCTTTGCCTTTACGGCAGGCAATTTGGGTTATGCACAGGCTTGTGGGGCGTGAACACGTTTATGACAAGTCCCTGGGAGAGACCGAGCAATACTCATTTTGTGTTATGCACAGGTCTCTGGGGCTGGAGCGCGTTATCGCTATGTGGAAGACAACGAGTTTGTAAACATGAACCGGTTTGCAACAATATAAAAGTGTAAAACATCATGTAGACAAACACGCAATTCAGTACCTCTCCCTCATAATTCACCTGATTACACAGGCACATTAATCGCCCTTCTTCTCCAAATTAGATTACACTAACCTCAAGAAGGAACACCAAGTGATGAAAGTCGGTTGAGTCGTTTGACAAAAGATCGACCACCACATGGCGGACCCGTTTTAAGCTAAACTGGCGCAACGGTTCATATCCTGCTTAGGTAGGATGCAGGCCAATGCAATGGGTTGGCAAAGTAGCGGGCAGTATCCTTCAAATCGTACTCGGCGGACAGTCTGGCACTCATTAGGCTGCCCGCTTTTTTCTGATAAAAATTGATAGTAAGAAAGATTTAACAAACATGGCCCACATAGTCAGTGGAGGGCGGCAGCGTTTAAATGTTGACAACCACAAGTGACATCATATCTATGTCCTATGATGTTCAAATCATCACTGTGATACAATTGGACCATCTTAATTCGAGGAGTTTGCTATGCAAAGAATTCTGTCCAGCAGCATTATCGTACTTGCCATTGTCATTTTCGGCGGCGTTGTGTGGCTCACTGAAGCCCAACACCTAACCGGCGTCACCCTTTTCGCCTTGTGGATTGGTGCATTCATCTTAACAACCGTGTTGGTGACCCTCATCAAGGTTTGGCAGCTACGTTTGCAACAAACAAAAGACGGAGGTTCCGATGACAAACGATAATCGACCGTTTTTATTTTCGTGGTTGCCGCGCGTTTTGGAAGTGGCATCACTTTGGATTATGGTTCAACTGCCTCCTACCATCTTGGCCTTTGCCAGTAAGACGACGTTTGCCAACGCTAGCGGGTACATTCTCCTCGCTGCTTTCTGGGGGTCCTTCCTGATCTGCATTTGGATCGCCTACCGTCGCTTTCGCCATTGGTCTGGTGAACGGTTGTTCCATGATTTTAAGCTAAGAGACATTGGGGTCGCTATCTTGGCCTATCTGGCCATCATCTTTAGTGAAGCTATATTAATGCGCCTCCAACAGGTGCTGTACCACACACAATCGACTGAAAATAATCAGGCAATCAGTTCCATTATGAAAACAAGTCCAGTGGCCATGGTTGGCTTCGGCGTATCGGCCGTATTGCTAACACCTTTTTTAGAGGAACTCGTCTTTCGCGGTGTCATCACCAACATTTTTTTCAAACGAAATAACCTGTGGGCTAAAGTGTTACTGTCTGGCGTGTTATTCTCCAGTGGCCACATTTCCGGCAATCCAATCAGTTTCCTGCTCTACTTTATGATGGGCGCCATTTTAGCGTTTACGTACCAAAAAACACACAAACAATTTAATTCCATCATGGTTCATTTCATGATTAACGCAGTTGCGATTACGCAACTCCTTAGCATGATGCATTAGATTCAGATTACTAAAAAAGACCGCTAACACCTGACAGTTCGTCAAGCGCTAGCAGCCTTTTTTATACGATGACAATTAATTATTGATCGTCGTGTTTCTGTTTGCTGTCTGGATCCGTGAATTCGCCATCGAATGAATTGCGATGCTCGTCTTCTGTTCGTTCATAAGATGCATCCGCTGAGAAATGGTGCCCCTCAGCGTCGGGCATAACCAGCGCAGCAATCGCATAAGCAACAATACCAGGGCCAAACGAAACGGCAATCAGAATCCCGCCGATCACCCGTGTCAAGGCGATGTCCCAACCAAAGTACTCCGCAATACCACCAAAGACCCCCGCCAGAACCTTATCATTAGACTTCGTTAATTTCTTTTTCATCGTTAATCATCCTCCCCGTTATTCGTTTGATTATCGTTAATTTCATTGTACGGAATTTTTACCGTCATTGGTAGTTAAGTGCATAATGTCTGGCACCGTTTCATTTTGTTGCAATGTGCCGCCATCTTCATTGTGTTGCTCAAACAACTTATTCTCATCGTCGCCATGAAGAATATAACCCTTATTCCGATCAGCGTTAACAATCTCATTATCGCCGTCATCGTTGGTTACATTAACGGCACCGGTAAACCCACCATTTGTCATGTTGAACGTACCGTCAGTCAGTTGAATGGAGCCTTGGTTCAATTGAACATCTCGTAGACTAACCGCACCATCATCAGTTTTAATGGATGGTGTGTTTAGTGTCATCCCCGTCACATAAAGATTCCCGTCATGACTATTCACTTTCAGTGGCTGTGTGACTGTCATGTGCTCCAGCATCACGTCATCATGAGCGCTGATACTGACTGTATCTGCTGAAACATCAGTAATCCGGATGGCGCCTTGACGTTCTTTAATACTAATGTTGTTGAGCTTAGTGCCCCGTGGAACCGTCACAACAACGGTCCGGTCGGGGTGTTTAGACTCATAGAATGTTCCAAAACCAAACGTACCTTCAGGATTGTCACCAAAACTCCAGCCGGTCATCGAATTGTCTGCACGTTTTTGTTCGATAACCAGTTTGTGCCCCACCGATCTAACTGTTGGCATGGCTTTTTTAGTACTGCTAACTTGGACACGAGCGGTGTCGCCTTCCTTGATACGAATCTGATCGCTTTTCAAGTCGACGCTTATCGCGTCAAAATCCTTCACTTTCTTGCTGACTGTTTGCGTTGTTCTTAGTTCTGGTCGTCCATGATGATTAAACGTAACGTCTTTAAAACTGTGGGTAAAAGCACCGGCAGCAACCATGATCAAACCAACGATGAGCACTGCGATGCCAATTTTTAAAGTTCTCTTCATGATTAATGATCCCCCTTCGGCTGTTGACGCCGATTTGAAAATTTACGGTACAAGAAGCGAATAAAGTTTGCAGAAATCTGGATCAGGAAACGAATGATGTAATAGCATAACGGGATCAAAATCAAGATGACACCAACACCAGTCAGACCAACGCCCAAGTAGGCAATGCCGACAAAGAAGTTTGTAAAGACCATGTAGGCACCGGTGTACAGTGAGACGCCAGCGACCGCAATAGCACCACCAACCAAGGCCACTGCTACAACAATCCCGGACCCAATGAGTGCAACCATGACGACGACTACGGCGAACAGCACAGCAACGATTGCAATGGCCGCCGGAATGGTCACTGGCGTTGACAGAATCGCCAAAATAATCATCCATACCATGTTGGCATTGGAACGTGGTGTTCGTCGCTCGCCCTTTTGTTCAGCTGTCTCATTTTCCTTAATGGAGTAGTCGGCGAGTACTTTGCGAGCCAGTTGTTTCGGTGTCCCCAATTTACTAACGATGGCATCCCCCGATGTCAGGTTAGCGTCTTCCACATATTCCGTATAAAAATCCATCACGTCTGCTCGTTCGCTGTCACTTAACCCGTGCAAACGTCGTTGTAGTTCTTTTAAGTAGGCGTCAGTTGTCATCAGTTGTCCCCTCCGTTTTGTTTTGCATGTGCGCTGGTGGATTAAAAATGCCATCTAGGCTGTCTTTATACGCATCCCACTCATGCAGAATCTCTTTTAACCGTTTCTTGCCGGTTGTCGTGATTTTATAGTACCGTCGATTGCGGCCTTGAAATGGTTGATCATACGTCGTCAACCACGCTTCCTTTTTTAACCGACGGAGCACTGGATACATGGTCGATTCAGAAACTGTGATGGATGATTGGATGTGTTGTGTTAATGCGTAACCGTATAGATCTTCTCGATCCAGCAACGCAAGCACCATCCCATCTAGCAACTCTGTGCTAACTTGAATGCTCATGAGCCTGGCCTCCTAACTGAAGCGTTGTGTGCTTTAAACATATTTGGTCTCCTACTTTGTTTGTGACTATATTATATGTCGTATAATATAAAAGTCAACACAATATCGTTTAAAAAATCGTTTCTCACTATTTCTGCATAAAAAACTCGTTTTGAATTCACCATCGTCAACGTTTAGGATTGTTCTTTTGGAAAATAAAAAGGGTTGCATCAATTATCGATGTAATCCTTAATTAGTCCTCACGTTTGATAAACGTATTTAATTCTCTGATTTCTTGTTGCATTAACTGGTTTTCTTCGTGCAACTGTTTAATTTCCCGTAACAGTTCATCGTTCGAGACTGCTGTTTTACGCTGACTCCTTTTAGTAAAATAGGTCGTCAACGTGCTAGTCAGCATGCCAACAAAACCGACTTCAATCAGCATTAATGTGATTGCCACGACTTTGCCAATGACAGTATGCGGGGAAATATCACCGTATCCTACCGTTGTGGCGGTCGTAATCGCCCACCATAACGCATTGCCAAAGGAAATCTTTTCAACAGTGGCGTACACCGAAGCAGCAACAAGCAAAATTGCAATACTGGCATAAAGCAAATAAATGAATCCATTTGTTTGCAAGAAATTCCTAAGCTTATCCTGCAGTTTGCCAATAATACCAGCCATTCGAAATATCCGTAATAAACGAATTATCCTAAAAATACGGGCAAAACGAAACAGATTAAACACAGCATTAACGGGAATAATCGCAAGTAGATCCATTACATGCGCTTTGAAATACTGCTGCTTTGATGTTGCACTGAAAAGACCAACGATATAATCAACAACAAAAATACACCAAATGGCAGTATCAATAATTGAATATGGTGCCAAAGATAAGTTAATTTCACCAGTAAGATCGAAGAGCGTTAGCACCACAGAGATAATCGCCAAAACAATGATGAATAGCTGATAAAATTGACTAAAAATTCTGCTTTTAGATTTCATAACACACTGCTTTCTGCATAAAAAGACCGTCTCTGTATGCCAATAAATTAACACATAGAAACGGTCTTCTTATAACTGAATGTTTTCTTATGCCCCTGGCTGGATTCGAACCAGTACTCACCAAGGTGAACAGCGACCTGAACGCTGCGCGTCTGCCAATTCCGCCACAGGGGCATGTTAATGGCTATTCGCCCTCAACAAGATACTAGTTTACACGACCTCCACTCTGACGGCAAGCGCTTTTTATGCAAAACCACATTTAGGAGAACAAAAAGCTGTGTAAAAAATCTAACTAAGCATAGGCCTGTCCAGAACTTATTATATTCCAACCGGATACATTACCGTTAGTTGCCATAACGCCATTATCGTACATATAATACCAAGCACCACCGATCCATTGCCAACCCGTAACCATGAGACCGCTGTAATTCATGTAATACCACTCATTATTGATTCGTTGCCAACCTGTGGTCATTACACCGTTGCTGGACATATAATACCAGCTACCTAAGACCACTGTAATTCATGTAATACCACTCATTATTGATTCGTTGCCAGCCTGTGGCCATTACGCCGTTACTATACATGTAATACCAGGCACCGTTAATCCGCTGCCAACCAGTGGCCATTACGCCGTTGTTATACATGTAATACCAGGCACCATTAATCCACTGCCAACTAGTAGCCATTACACCGTTACTATACATGTAATACCAAGCACCGTTGATCCATTGCCAGCCGGTAGCCATTACGCCATTGCTATACATGTAATACCAGGCACCGTTAATCCACTGCCAGCCCGTTGCCATTACACCGTTGTTATACATATAATACCAGGCGCCGTTAATCCACTGCCAACCAGTGGCCATTACACCGTTGTTATACATGTAGTACCAAACACCATTGATCCATTGCCAGCCTGTAACCATTACACCTGAGCCATTAAAATAATACCAAGCACCATTGATCCATTGCCAACCGTACGCTGTAGCACCATTTTGAAGCACGTATTTCCACTGATTGTTGTTATTTGACCAACCCGTTGCAGGCTCAGCAGGCCACTTTGGCTCACTAACCGTCGTCATGCTAGGTATTTGTTCAACACTCTGCGCCATCAACCAAGACGGATAGTACCATTCACTTTTTGGACCGCTTGTTAATGAAGATGTGTAGTTTGCATAATCATTAATTGCATTTATTTGTGTTTGTGTAAACTGACTACTAATTTTGGAAATCACTAACGATTGTACAAGAAAAATCGAATTCACATTCGTTGTAACGGCAACGCTCGAAGCATCGACATACGGATTCAATAAATTTTTTCTGTGACCAAAATCATTTTGTTTGTCAGTTGTAATCCCAACATTGTTGGAATCATCATACAAGGAAAAAAGCAAAGTTCGTGCGACTTGCTCATTCGATAAGCCATCGCTCACATTAGTCAGCTGAGCAATGTTAGAAGCCGCCATTAAATAACCGGCAGATCCTATTTCCTGCGCGTCTGTGGGATATTGCCCATTTATTTTAGAGGCGCTTGTATTAATGTGACTAATACCTGCGCCAGATGAATCATATTGAACCTGCCTGTTTACTTCGGCCACTGTGTACTCAGACAAACTTAGGCCGTTTATTCGACGAGTATCATTCTGGCCGTCCAAGTTAGTTAAATTCACTTCTCCGTTCGCCTGTCTCAATAAATTCACGTCTCTGAAGAAATCCGACTTAATTTCTGAGATGTCTTCTGAACTAAAGCTACGCGATGCATAAACTCGCTGAAGGTTACCCATAACTATTAGTAAAGATGCCAAAAACAATGAAAAGAATACCTTAACCACCAAATTTAACCTTTTGCTCAACTTCATTTTTCTCCCTTCATGATTAACACAAATCTGTTAAAAACGCTCGTCCGTATACGCTTCAAACAGTGCCTGCATATTCACGCAGACGCCTGCACCAATGCGAATATAATTAATCTCATCCAGCTTCATGTCCAACTGCCAGGCGTCACTTAAATCCCACGGGTTCAAATAATTAAGGGCCAATGTGTCACCAACAAAGTCACCTAAGAAACCAGTGAAATCCGCATCCTCTGCCGTCTCGTCATCAATTTGACGTAACGTTCCAAGATTAATGATCCACTTGTGGGTAAGCGCTGTTTGCAATGCCGAGGCTAGTAAATGATCGGGATTAAGCGTCAATGTATCTGTCCACTGTGCAATCTGCCATGGGTCTTCACGATGTTGAGCAATGGCCGTTTGTTGCCAAACTTCCGTGCTCCGCAAATAATCGGAACGTAACAAGATCTTAGAAATAAATGCCTTCTGAATGATTTGTATGCCGTTTACAGCACCGTTAGGATCAATCACCCGCAAACACACTGAAGTCGCATCTTGAGCCATCACGTAACCGACGGAGAAGGTTTCCTCATCTATAAAATTATAAATCGCAATTAATAAACCACGGTCTTGGGCCGTGGCCAGTTGTGTCTCAATATCTGTCATTCACGTTATCCCTTCAGTACATACTCATTAACTAATTCGGCAATCGCGCCGTCATCGTTGGTGGCCTTAGTTTGTACATCAGCCTGTTTGGCAACTTCTGGAACAGCATTGGCCACCGCGACGCCAACACCAGCCGCCTTGATCATCGGCAAATCATTAAAGTTGTCGCCAACAGCCATCGTATCTTCATGATCTACACCCAGTAAATCAGCTAGTTGCAACAAGGCGCGGCCCTTGTTCACGCCCTTCTTGTTGAACTCAATGTAACGACCGGATGAAAAGGTCACGTCCACGCCATCACCATAAGTGGCCATAACGTGGTCTGCCAGTTCGTGCTGACGCTTAACATCCGGTGTTTCGAAAATCACCTTCATAATTGGGCGATTCTTCAAAAAATCAATGTCCGGCTCTTCTAATTTGGTAAACGGAACCTGGCGAGACGCCATATAAGCGGCATCCGTTGGTGTTTGGTGATAAATATAGAGCTGATCCAATAAGTAAACATGACAACTGACGTGATCAAACGTCCGCCCGGCATCAAATACGCCTTTTGCTAAGTTAAAGGGAATGCCATTAGTCGCAATCACACGGTCATGTGCATTTTCCAAAATAGCGGCTCCATTATAAGAAATTTTATATTGGTGCGGCTGTTGTGCTAGTCCGAGATCAACTAAATTATCCTCAAAGGATTCATAACCGCGACCTGAATTTGGTACAAAATAAACGCCCGCCTTAGTAGCAGCTTTGATGGCGTCAATGTTTTTCTGATTTAATGAACCATCCGTATCCAATAATGTTTCATCCAAATCACTCGCAATGATTTTAATCACAGTATGTCTCCCATCAGATGGGTCATCACTTTAATATGCCAAGTCTGCCCCATCACTCTTCTTAAACGTACACCCACCCGCTACTGTCATAAGCTAAAATGACGGTTGGCGGCGAGCATTACTTCTGTCACTACCATACCGAAAAAAAGGCGGTTTGACAATCATGTAAACGATTTCTAAACGGTGTAAGATGAAGTTAGTATGATTCACTATATTTGTATAGAAGGAAGTCTATGACATGGCAAACGTTTATTTATCAGCTCAATTTCCTGACAAGGCCCAGCAAATGTTGACTGAGGCTGGTTTAACCGTTAACAGTTATGACGGCAAAGGACTCGTTGATCGCAAAGCACTAGCAAAGAACCTCGAAACAGCAGATTACTTAATTACCTCGCTGTCTACAATGGTCGATGCTGATTTAATCCAGGCGGCTCCCAAACTAAAATTAATTGCTAACTACGGTGCCGGTTTCAACAACATCGATGTTCAGGCGGCAAAACAGCGTCGTATTCCTGTCACCAATACCCCAGTTGTCTCAACCGTTTCAACGGCAGAATTGACGGTTGCCCTGATTCTAAGCACCCTACGTCGCGTCGCTGAGGGTGATCGTTTGATGCGGACAACTGGTTTCTCTGGCTGGGCACCACGCTTTTTCCTTGGCCACGAACTCAATCAAAAGACCGTTGGTATTATCGGGATGGGTGGCATTGGTCAAGCTGTCGCAACACGTTTAAATGCATTTGGCATGCACATTATTTACACACAGCGCCACCCGTTGGCGAATGGCCAGGAACTGGCCTTAAACGCAACCTACGTGACTATGCCAGAATTGTTGAGCCAATCGGATGTCGTCACCATCCATGCACCATTGACCGACAATACACATCACCTTATTGATGCGACTGCCATTTCGCAAATGAAGCCTAGCGCCGTTCTCATTAACGCTGCTCGGGGTCCCATCATCGACGAGACCGCCCTGCTTAAAGGATTACAACAACACCAAATTGCCGGAGCTGCTCTGGACGTCTACGAAAATGAACCTAAGGTTGCTGAGGGTTATAAAGCACTGGAAAATGTCACTTTGACGCCACATATTGGTAACGCAACGGTTGAAGCCCGGGATGCTATGGCAACCATTGTGGCAGAAAACGTCATTGCAGTCGAACACGGTGAGCAGCCTAAGCACATCGTCAACGCTTGAGTTTACACAATTAATTTTCTAAAATTTATTTTATCGTATGTGGCAACGCCCCTTTTATGCACGCAAAATGTTCGCTAAAATATGAATTAGCGTTTGTTATTGCAATTTACATATACGGAGGAAGAGACACATGTGGAAAGAGTTTAAAGCATTTATCACCCGTGGGAACGTGATTGATTTAGCTGTTGGGGTTATTATCGGATCTGCTTTTACAGCGATTGTTAAATCACTGGTTAGCACCTTAATCAATCCGTTGATCGGGATTTTCATTGGCGGCATCGATTTTTCAAAAATGGCCTACACGGTTGGCTCCGCCAAGTTCAAGTATGGCAGTTTCATTAATTCGGTTATTTCCTTCTTAATCACCGCGTTTGTCGTGTTCTTATTGGTTAAAGCAATTAATAAGATCATGCCAAGGAAGGAAGTTACACCGAAAGAAACCAAAACTGAACACCTACTGATGGAAATTCGTGATGAGCTTAAGGCATCCAACAATCATGACGAAGGACCGCAAGCCTAAATTTTTTTATGGCGTCGAGTTCACAGCTCGGCGCTTTTTGATGGTTACAATTGACTAAGTTGTTTGCAATAGATGCAGTATGACAAGCCAAAATGTTGTACCATATGTTGTAGCGCTAAAAAACTTGAGCGAGGAGATATCCATGGTGATAATTACCGCAGGAATGATTGGGGTTGGTAAAACAACTCTTACAGGCTTAATTGCAGACCACTTACATACCAAGGCGTTCTTTGAACCCGTTGGTAACAACCCAGTGTTGCCGCTTTACTACAAGGATCCTAAACAATACGGGTTCCTATTACAGATTTTCTTTTTGAACAAACGTTTTTCAATGATCAAGAAAGCATTGGCAGATGATAACAATGTGCTGGATCGCTCGATTTATGAAGATGCCTTGTTCACCAAAGAAAATAACAAGGAAGGTAACATTTCAGATACTGAACTCGAAGTGTACCTCAACCTTTTAGACAACATGATGAATGAACTTCAGGAATTGCCTAAAAAAGCGCCTGATTTGATGGTCTACTCAGAAACCGATTTTGAGACCATCCTGTACCGAATCAAAAAACGTGGTCGTGACTATGAACAATTCGACAATGACCCTGCCCTGCGTGACTACTACTATAAAATGTGGTCAGCTTACAAGGAATGGTATCGCGATTACGATGCCTCTCCAAAAATGAAAGTTGACTTACAAAAATACAATCTTGAAGATCCTAAAAACGTCACCGAAGTTCTTGGTGAAATCGACGAACATTTGAAGAGTATCCGCAATTAAACCAAAATACCGACCAGAAAGATTTCAACTTTCTGGTCGGTATTTTTATTACTTATGTTGTGCGAAACGCTAACTAGTCATCCGTTTGGGCGGCCAATTCAGCAATTGATTGCGCGTAAATCGCTGAAGCACGATAGATATCATCAACTGGAATAAATTCGTTTGGCTGATGCATCGTGTCTTGAACGCCAGGGAACATTGCCCCAAATGCTACCCCACGTTTCATCAAACGGCCGTAAGTGCCACCGCCCACAACTTCTTCTTTAGCTGGCAAACCGGTTTGATCATGGTAAACATTGAGCAACGTCTTTACAATGGGATCTTCTGGAGAAACGTAATGTGGTTCCATCGCGCGTCCGGCAACCGCTGTTCCATGATGCATTTCGGCACCTTTGACAACAGCAGCTGTGATTTCTTCTGCAGACGTGTTCTTTGGATAACGGAAGTTCAAGGTTACTTCACCATGATTATCCTTAAAGTTCATAATCCCAATATTCATCGATAACGCACCCATCACGTCATCAGTAATCTTAACGCCTAAATGGGCGCCAACAGTGTCGTCGTGAACATCATCTGCAATAAATTGAACAAAGTTAGCTGCCGCACCATCAAATGTTTGCGTCGCTAAGAAGGCGCCTAGATAAGTTCCAGCATTGATTCCGTTTTCAGGCCATGCGCCATGTGAGGCTTTCCCATCAACATGCAAATGAATGCCATCGCCATCAGTGGTGACTTCGCCGGTAACTGGTGCTTTATCCAAAAAGGCAGTGAAAGCAGCAACAAATGCTTCATTGTCACTGCTGGTCACAACAGCATCAGCTTCAGCAGGCACCATGTTATCACGTTCACCAGAGGCAAACGAAACTAACGTGTTCACTGTATCCGCATTTTGATCACCATCGAAACTAGCCTTTAATGTGATATTCCCTTTTTCACCGTTGATAATTGGGAATTCTGCATCCGGAGAAAAACCAAGTGTTGGCGCTGGTTCAACTTCAAAGTAACGGGTCATCCCCGTCCAATCTGATTCTTCGTCTGTGCCGACAATGAAACGGATTTTACGTTTGAGTGGCAAACCTAATTCAGAAACAATCTTCAGGCCATAGTAAGCAGCCATCCCAGGTCCCTTGTCGTCAGACGCACCACGGGCGAACAACTTACCGTCTTTTATGGTTGGTGTAAATGGATCGGTATCCCAACCTGTTCCAGCGGGCATTTCGTCCACGTGTGCTAAAACGGCCAATGTTTCTTTTGCATCAGGATCACCTAGTTCAACGTAACCAACAACGTTATCAATATTTTTAACGCGGAAGCCGTCACGTTTAGCAATGCCCAAGAACGTTTCCAAGCCAGCCTTAGGACCAGGGCCTAAAGGTGCATCATCGGTGGCTTTGCTGTCATCACGAACACTGGGCACCTCCAACATCGTTTGCAGATCCGTCATTAGATCCGCTTTTCGTTTATCAACTTCTGCTTTCCAATCAGTCATGCATCGTCTCTCCGTTTCTTCATTAAGGTTGAAGCACTAGTTATAGTCTAGCATATCCACCCTCTCACGGCTCCTGTTTTAGCCCGCTGTTTTGCCAGGACATGCTATACTTTATGAAAGCGGACCAAGGAGGTTGCTTATGTCCATTCAACCAATAACAGAAACAATTTTACGTCAAACAATTCAGCCACGTCCTGAAAATAGCCATAAGGGCACATACGGCAGGTTAACTTTAGTCGGCGGTAATGCTCAATTTGGCGGCGCCATCATCATGGCAACAACTGCTGGCATCTATTCCGGCGCTGGCTTGACCACAACACTGACCGATCCCGTTAATATCACAGCGTTACACGCCCGTATGCCGGAAGCAATGGTGACCGATTTTCACGATGAGACAACCCTAACCGAATTGATCAGTAACGCCAACAGTATCGTTGTCGGCCCTGGACTCGGTTCAGATGAAGCGGGGTTAACTGCCCTTAGACGCGTGTTTGCGACCGTTCAACCACAACAATCACTCACAATTGACGGTTCTGCCATCGATTTAGTGGCCAAACACGATCTGCCATTGCCAAACGCTAAACTTGTGTTCACACCTCACGAAATGGAATGGCAACGGTTATCCGGCATCACAATCAAGGATCAAACCCCAGACAATAATCAACAAGCTGTCGCAAAACTTGGTGGCATTGTTGTCCTTAAAAAACATCATACTCAAGTCTACGCAGGCCACCAAATTTTTGAGAATCCTGGTGGCACACCTGCAATGGCCACTGGCGGAATGGGTGACACTCTGGCTGGCATGGTTGGTGGCTTCGCTGCTCAATTTGCGGACCAACTCAATGCCGTCTTGTCAGCCGTTTATATTCATAGCCAGATTGCTGACGACTTGGCGCACAATGCCTACGTTGTTCTACCGACACAAATCAGCGAAGAAATTCCTTGGTATATGAAACAATACTCGTTACCCCAATCTACTAAAATATAAAAAATGAGCATCACTCAACCGCCAATTCTTGGCAGGTCAAAGTGATGCTCATTTTTTTATTGATTTAATCCTGAGTGAGGTCAGCCGCTGCCTTAAGCGCGTTAACTTCATCCTCTGATAGTGCCCGATAATGACCCGGCAACAATCCCGTGGACAGTTTAAGCGGCCCAAATGATAAGCGTTCCAGCCGCACGACCCGTTGTCCAAAGCTACCAATCATCCGTTTGACCTGATGGTACTTACCTTCTGTCAAGGTAAGCTGAATCGTTGTTTGATCCAATACTGAGTCATATGCGCCCAATTTCATATCAGCCGGTTTCAGCACTGTACCGTCTTTTAACGTAACGCCTGCTGCAACTTGGGCAACATCATCTTCAGTCAGCGTTCCAGTCACAATGGCCTGATAAACTTTCGTCACGTGATGTTTAGGATTGGTCAACCGATGCCCTAACTCACCATTATTCGTAATCAACAATGCCCCAGTTGTATCTTTATCCAAACGTCCGACCGGGAACAAATCATCACGATAGTCAGCTTTATTAAACAGATCCATTACTGTTTGTGCTGCCTTATCTGTAGTCGCCGTCACCACTGCGACAGGTTTATTCAACAAAAAGTAAAAATAACGTTGGTAGACAACACGTTGACCACCGACTAAAACAGTATCATGATTCGGATCAATCGATTGACGTGCTTGTTTAGCAACATTGCCATTAACTTCAACGTGTCCATCACGGATAAGCGTGTGCGCTTCACTACGCGTTGCCACCCGCATTTCTTTCAAGTATTTATCTAAGCGAATGCCTTTGGACACAATGTTACCTCCGAAACTATCAATTATTTAATGTGAAGACGTGTGCGAATCCGTTCCACCCGGCTACCAAGCATTTTATCTGCCAGTCTAAACCGCAAACTAAGGTAAGCATATGCACCACCACCGAGAACAACAGAAATCAACAATTCAATGAACGCCGTTACTTTGAACTGCGTGTTCATAACGTGATCGATACCCCAAACAGATAATCGGGCCACAATATACGTAACTAACGAGAACACAATAATTTGATTGAGTCGATGTAAAAGACCATCCCAGTCGATATCAAAATGCCGGTTCAAATTACGTAAGATTAGTACACTGGAAACAGTGAAACCAATCAACGTTGCAGCCAACGGTCCTAATGGTTGTGCCAATGCCACCATTGGAAATTGAAGTACCATTTTGACAATCAAACCAACCACCATATACCAGATAACTGCCTTATTTTGATCAACGCCTTGCATAATTGTCGACAACACTGTAAATAAACCAAACAAAACAGATAAATACGATGAAAATTCAAGAATTAATGAACCGGCCAGTGAGTAATGGTAAAAGAATGTGTAGAGTGGCACAGAAATAGCAGCCATCCCCAAGGCAGATGGGATCATGATGAAGCTGAATAGTTCTAACGTAAAGTTGATCTGCCGACTAGTCGAAGCACTATCCTTTAGCGTATGCGCTTCAGTTAACATCGGGATTGCAGTGGCCGCTAACGCGGAGGCTAACGATACTGTAATCATAATGATTTTGTTGGCATTGAAATCAAAGTAAGCATACAGCGTGTTTTGAACGGCATAGCTTAAGTTTGAAGTCACGTGCATGATTCTAAAGAACGTGCCCTGATCAAATAACTGATAAATAGCAATGGCACTTGGCACAATGGTAAACGGAATTGCCTGCCAGATAATCTGTTTTAGCAGTTGACCAGTTGTAATGACCAAGCCGCCCTTGGCGTTTTCAATCTTTTTATGGAAATACTGACGATGACGCCACATTTCATAAATTAATACGGCAATACCAGCAACAGCCCCCAGCCCTGCCGCAAATGTCGACTGGACAACAGCACGTGGCCAATTGTGTGCTGGTGCCGACCCAACCTGCATAATCAGATAGGCCGTTAATAACATATAAATGACTCGCACGACTTGTTCCACAAACTGAGAAATCGCGCTCGGTGCCATCATGTGATATCCCTGGAACATCCCCCGCATCATCGATAATGTTGGGAAAACAAACACCGCAAGGGTCAATGACCGTAATACTGGGATGACGTTTGGATCACCAGTAGTTAGTGATTGCGTTGGTGCCATAAACCACAGCAACGCAGCAGCCACTAATCCCGTAACCAGTGATAGTAATAAGCCACGTTTGAACAAACGGTAGCCGACCCCATACTCATTCAAAGCATTATAGTGGGCAATCAACTTAGAAATGGCTGCTGGAATCCCAGCAGTAGAAATCATTAAGACAATGGAGTATACGTTATATCCCTTTGAAAACAGCGCGTTGGCCTGATTGTAAAATGTGCCAAACCAAGCAACCCACGGAATAATGTACAGCGCGCCTAATACTCGCGATGTGATACTGGCTGCCGTCATCCATCCTGTACCACGCAGAATCTGCTCTTGGTCAGATACGGCTCCCGATTCAAATCCCGGTCGTTCAACAATCTCACCGAGATCTTCGCTGTCGCTACTATCGTCTTTCGTTTGAGCAGATGTTGTTTCTTCATGGACAACAGGAATGGTCCGTTCTAAAGGAACCGCTTGGGAACCCTCAGCATTACGCGTATCCCCATCAGTATTAGCCATCGCCGACTCTGCTGATGAATCAGGATAAGCCGTCCAACGACTCGAAACTAAGTGAAGTGGCTTTTCTTCTTTCTCAACCTCACGTTCGAGTTCAGTCTCTGATTGAGCCTTTGATTGCAATTCGGCTTTCACATCAGATGCTGCACTTGTGTTTTCTTCAACAATTTCAGATTGAGCACTGTCAGCAACATGTTTGTCCTGTGCGCTCGACTTCAACTGTGTAAGATTCGATACTGCAGCAGTCGAATCAGCAACCATATCACTGTCGGAAATGTGACTCGTGGATGCAGTAACTGATTCATTCTGAGGGCTAACTGTTGCTGTTGAATCGGCCATTGAAGAAACTTCCGATTGGCCCCCCTGCAAATGCAGTTTGCTTAGTAATGCTTCACGACGTTGGCGCCGCCGATACTGCTTTCTGGTCGGAATTGCCTGACTATTTTCGTTTTGTGGATCTTCCTTTGACATAAAAACTCTCAATTCTTTTTTCGATTTGGATAGTTTCCAACATGCGTAAATTGTTTTCTTAAACTATTAGTGTACCGCGTTGTAGCAATTTCAAACACCTTAAATGCCATTATTAAACCAAGCTTTAATGAACCTTAGTTAATGGTCGAAAATTGAAAACCTAACATGCCGACATACTATTGACTAGTGCCACTCAGTAACTGAATTGCCTGATACTTGTTACTTCGAGGCCAACACTAAAGCCACGTAAAACGCAGTAATACCATTGATTATACCGAGATTGTCGCATCTAATTCAACAAAAAATGTCACTAATTGTTGGCTTAACACCAAAAAACAATTAGTGACACATTATTTACATTAAGACGACGCTAATTAGCAACCACGTTAACCAACTTGCCTGGCACAACGATCGTTTTACGAACCGTTTTGCCATCAATGGCCTTTTGCATGTGCTCGTCAGCCATCGCGATCTTTTCCAAATCATCCTTGCTGATATCTTTATCAACTGTGGCATGACTCTTAACTTTACCATTAACCTGCAGAACCACTTCAATCGTGGCCTCTACTAGTTTGCTAGCATCATAAGTTGGCCAAGGCTGGTAACTGATGGTGTCAGATTCATGGAAGTAGCTCCACAATTCTTCAGCAACGTGAGGAACCAATGGCGACAACATCTTGATGAAGCCTTCCATGTACTCAACTGGTAGATCATCAACCTTGTGGGCTTCATTAACAAAGACCATCATTTGAGAAATGGCTGTGTTAAAGTGCATCCGGCTGTAGTCTTCCGTGACCTTCTTGACCGTTTCGTTGTACACCTTGTCCAGTTTGCCATCATTGATCGTTGTTACACGATCACGCAGATGATTGTTTTCATCAATCAGCAAACGCCAAACGCGTTGAATCCACTTGTATGAACCATTGATGCCGTCTTCACTCCATGGCTTGGATTCTTCCAAAGGTCCCATGAACATTTCGTACAAACGAAGCGTATCAGCACCGTATTTTTCAACGATTTCATCAGGATTAATAACGTTCCCTTTAGATTTCGACATTTTTTCGTGATTGTCACCAAGAATCATCCCCTGGTTAACCAACTTATGGAATGGTTCCTTTGTTGGCACAACACCGAGATCATAAAGAACCTTGTGCCAGAAACGGGCATACAGCAAGTGAAGCACGGCATGTTCCGCACCGCCGATGTACAAATCAACAGGCAACCAGTACTTCAATTTTTCAGGGTCTGCCAAAGCCTTGTCATTATGTGGATCGATATAACGCAAGAAATACCATGATGAACCGGCCCACTGTGGCATCGTGTTCGTGTCACGTTTACCATGCCGGCCATTTTCATCCGTAACGTTGACCCAATCGTCAATGTTAGCAAGTGGACTTTCACCAGTTCCAGATGGTTCCAGCTGGTCCGTGTCAGGCAGTGTTAGTGGTAACTGATCTTCTGGAACTAAGGTTGTTTCACCATCATCCCAGTGAATCACTGGAATTGGTTCACCCCAGTAACGTTGGCGACTGAAAATCCAATCCCGCAAACGGTAGTTGACCTTTTTGGCACCGGCATCATGCTCAGTTAGCCAGTCAATCGCTGCTGAGATGGCCGTTTTCTTATCCATCCCGTTCAAGAAGCCAGAGTTGATGTGCGTACCATCGCCGGTAAAGGCTTCCTTATCCAAGTCGCCACCTTCAATAACAGGTTTGATTGGCAAACTGAATTTGGTAGCAAACTCGTAGTCACGTGGGTCATGCGCTGGCACAGCCATTACGGCACCAGTACCATACGAAGCCAACACGTAGTCAGCAATCCAAATTGGTACCTGTTCACCGTTAACTGGGTTAATCCCATAAGCGCCGGTGAAGACACCAGTTTTATCTTTGTTCAAATCCGTCCGTTCCAAATCTGACTTGGACTCGATTTGCTTGCGATAAGCATCAACGGCTGCTTTTTGGTCAGGCGTTGTAATCTGATCAACAAGGTCGTATTCCGGTGCCAGCACAAGGTAAGAAACACCAAACATCGTATCAGGACGGGTAGTGAACACTTCAATCTTTGTATCCTTGTGACCGTCAACAGCAAACTGAACACTGGCACCTTCTGAACGACCGATCCAATTTCGCTGTTGTTCTTTGATGCTTTCAGGCCAGTCAAGATCATCTAGGTCATCCAGCAAGCGGTCAGCGTAAGCTGTAATCTTCAACACCCACTGCCGCATTGGGACACGGTAAACGGGATAACCACCACGTTCTGTTTTACCATCAACGACTTCCTCATTGGCAACAACAGTGCCACCCATAAAGTCAGGGGCCCAGTTAACCATGATTTCGTCTTCGTAGGCTAAACCACGCTTGTACAGCTGTTCAAAAATCCACTGTGTCCACTTGTAGTACGAAGGATCTGTCGTGTTGACTTCGCGATCCCAGTCATAAGAAAAGCCCAGCGATTTAACCTGCTTACGGAAGACGTCGATATTTTGGTCAGTAAAGCCTTTGGGATTATGACCGGTTTTCAGTGCATACTGTTCCGCTGGCAGTCCAAAAGCATCCCAACCCATTGGATGTAACACATTGTATCCCTGCATCCGCTTCATTCGGCTCATGGCATCCGTTGCAGTGTAACCTTCTGGATGACCAACATGCAGTCCCTGACCGGATGGATAAGGGAACATATCTAATGCGTAATATTTTGGCTTATCGGAAAAGTCTGGCGTTTTAAACGTATCGTTCTTTGACCAAAATTTTTGCCACTTTTTTTCAATTTTTGTATGATCGTATGGCATGTTTTGCCCTCCCAGAAAAAATTAATTAACAAATAAAAAACGCCCTGTCGATTATCGTCACTGTTACATCAATAACGACAACCGATAGGACGATGCGGATCGCGGTACCACCTATCTTCTTACCACAACAATTATGGTAAACACTTAAGGTCGGTAACGCTGACAAACGAAAATAGCTACTGGCGTTATGATAACGCCGTTCACCATCTTAGTGATTATCGGTGAGTTCATTCTGTCGTCAACACTGACTCGCACCACCTGTCAGCTCGCTTAAGATCACGACACAACTACTAATCCGTCACTTTTACTTGTTAAAATATTGTTCATAGCATAGCAAAATACGCGTGACATTACAAGTCAGCATCCGCTTGAGAATGCTATACTGGCTTTAAAACAACTTCGGAGGCCATCACTATCTTTGTTTTGTCACAAACACACTGGCAACGCGTCAGAAATCTCGTTGCCATTATTTGTTTTATTATTTTTCTAATCCTATTAGCCGGTGTCGTAACGGATGCAAGCTGGCTGCATCAACTCGATCAATTCGGCACCCATATTGTCCGCCACCCAGTGACTGAGGAACGAACGTGGTTCTTTCGCAATATAACAAGGCTCGGCAATGTAAAATTTACTATGATCGTGATGGTCATCTTTTCACTCGGCCTCTGGTGGCGAAAGAAATATCAAGGCGCTGTTTTCTTCTTTGTTAACGTTGGCGTATTTGCACTTGCTGTAAATACGATTCTTAAAAGCTTGGTTGAACGACCACGACCAATCATTACGCATTTAGTGGCCGCTGGAGGATTTAGTTTTCCTAGTGGTCACTCAATGAATGTCACGTTGATGTATGGCTCACTGATTATTCTGTGTAATCTGTATGTTGACCGGTTGCATTTACGGGCCGCTTTTAACACACTCCTAACATTACTCATTATTACTATTTGTCTCAGTCGCGTGTACCTCGGTGTTCATTTTCCTAGTGATGTTTTGGCCGGAAGCGCCCTCGCCTGGTCCGAATTACTCATGTCACGATACCTCTTTTTCAAAACAACTTCGATTCATGCAAAACGATAAATAAGGTCGTTGACGATAACTAATCCATTAGTTACCATCAACGACCTTATTTTAATGCTTAGCAATCAACCTTCGTGAGACTTCTTGATTCGTGACCCCCAACGATCACGTTGCACGATTTTTTCTTCGAAATCACGAATGAAATCAAGTGTCTCTTGGAATTTACCGCGACCAAAAACGTCCAGCCAACCCTTGAAACGGTCCTGTGCAACATCCCATAATTTAGTCTCAACTTCACTACCCTTAGGCGTTAAGTGAAGTGTCTTGTGACGACGGTCAGCCATGTCATCTTCCTCGTAGACATAGTCTTGTTTAAGTAATCCCGCAACTTGACGGGAAATTGCACTCCGAGTAACACGGTGCATGTCGGCCAGATCCATTACGCTTAACAGTGTTTCTGCCTGCGCAATTTCAGTCAAAATCAACCATTGATCAAACGACATTCCAAAATCACTCGCTGGTCCGGAGGCAAATTCGTTTAAATACTTGCCCACAAACAAGTATTCTTCAATGTAGCCTTGCATTAACTCTAAGTCTTGCTTTTTTTCTGTCATGTTTCCACCCAATTCAACAATCCGTTTAACTGTTGAAAGCATAACATATTGTTCCCATAGAGTAATCAAAAAAAAGCAATTTCAAGAAATAAATATCGATACACTTAATTGTTAAACATTTTTATCTTATTTTTCGGTGATCCAGGGCGTTGACCAGTAGTGCAACAATGACTAGCAATAATGCCACTAAGAATACGTTATGAACACCATTAGCCAATACACGCCGCAAAGTTGGTAATAATGCAACTGGTAAATTTTTCGCCGTGTGCGGATTAATCAATGCGTTAAGCATGCGTAAATTGATGTCGTGATGTTGTGCCACACCATGAGCCAACGTTGCATTCATGACAATACCGTAAACGGCTAACATAATTGTTTGTGCCAAGCTCCGGGCCAGGGTATTGAAGGATGTCGCCATCCCAATAATCGCTGGATCAACTAAGTGTTGTGTTGTCACCGTGGTACTAGTGATGGTTAACCCAAAACCAACGCCGAGTTCCGCTGAAATCAGTAAAAATCCCCAGAATGGTGTTTGCCCTGGCAGTAGAACCAAGATAATTGCGCCAATTAACACGGTTGTAATACTGGCAAACAAAATTTTTTGTGGCCGTAACTTGCCGATGACCCGACCTGCGATAAATGAACCGACGATCCACATCACTGAACTTGGCGTAACCGCAAACCCCGCTTGAGCGGCCTGCAGTCCTAATAATCCCTGGGTCCACGTTGGAATATAAACGTTAAAACAAATCAGAAAACCAGAAATGAGTGCAGCTACACCATTTTGAATCACAAACGTCCGGTTGCTAAATAAACTGAGATCGATAATCGGATCACTGGCACGACGTTCTTGGCGGATGAATAGCCATAACCCAACTGCTGCAATAATAAAACAGCCAGCAACAATCAACAGGTTGCTGTGTCGCTCGCCCACCACTTGAAAACCATACATTAGCCCCAATAAGGCAACCGACAGCCAGACACTACCTGCAACATCTAACGGACTGGAAGCTGCCGCTTGTTTAGGCTCGTGCAAATACAGTGCGATTAGTAGCATCGTAATGAGCCCAATCGGAATATTAATGAAGAAAACCCAATGCCAACTTAACTGATCTACGATAAAACCACCCAGTAACGGCGCGACGACCGAAGCAATGCCCCATGCCGAACCATTCAGTCCCATGATTTGTGCCCGTTTCTCAAATGGATAAATATCGGCAATGATCGTAAAGGAAACCGGCATAATCGTTCCGGCCCCAATGCCTTGCACAGCACGCCATAAAATCAGTGTCAGCATAGAGTTGGAAAGACCGCTCATCATTGAACCAAACGTAAACACAGCCAGCCCGAACAAAAATACCGGTTTACGGCCGATCCGATCAGACAGTTTGCCATAAATCGGCGTAGACAACGAATTCGTTAGTAGATAAATTGAAAAAATCCAGTTCATTAAGGTCACGCCGTGCAGTTCTCCAACGATGGTCGGCATCGCCGTAGACACAATCGTCCCCTCAACTGCCGACATAAACGTCGCCACAAACAGTGCAATGGTTACCAACACAACATTGGTTTTATTATTTTTCATTGTGTATTCCTTTTTAGCTATGTTTTTTACAAAAAAAGACTCCTGGTGTCTGTGTGATCGTAATCCAGTCCACCGGGAGTCTTGCTATTGTGTTAATTAAATAACTACTTGCTTTCGTTGACAACAACACCTGCGTCAGCAACAGCTTGCTTCAATGCATCGATCTTATCGGTCTTTTCCCATGGCAAATCCAAATCAGGACGACCAAAGTGACCATAAACAGCCGTTTGTTTGTAAATTGGCCGTTGGAGATCCAGCATCTTGATGATACCAGCAGGGCGTAAGTCAAAGACTTTCCGAATTGCCGCAGTCAACGTTTGTTCAGACACATTGCCGGTTCCAAACGTATCGACAGAGATAGAAACTGGTTGCGCTACACCAATTGCATATGCCAACTGAACTTCAACCCGATGAGCCATGCCGGCAGCAACAATATTTTTAGCAATGTACCGCGCAGCGTATGAAGCAGACCGATCCACTTTAGTCGCGTCCTTACCAGAGAATGCACCACCGCCGTGACGAGCAAAACCACCGTACGTATCCACGATAACTTTCCGACCAGTCAAGCCAGCGTCCCCTTGAGGGCCACCAATAACAAAGCGACCAGTTGGGTTAACCAAGTACTTCGTGTTCTCATCCAGATAACGAACCGGAATAACCGCCTTGATTACCTGTTCAATCACATCATGGCGAATTTGATCCAGCTCAACGTCGGGGTTGTGCTGCGTGGAAAGCACCACTGTGTCAACACGAACTGGTTTACCATCATCATCGTATTCAACGGTCACTTGTGCCTTAGCATCTGGCCGTAAGTAATCAATGACACCGTCCTTACGTAACTGCGCAATCTTACGCATTAACGCATGACTCAAAGCAATTGGCAATGGCATCAATTCAGGTGTTTCATCAATCGCATAGCCAAACATCATGCCTTGGTCACCAGCACCAATCTTGTCCAGTGGATCTTCATCACCTTCGCGACGCTCTAAGGCATCGTCAACACCCTGTGCAATATCAGGTGACTGTTCATCAACTGCGACAAGGACGGCACATGTGTCGCCATCAAAACCAAGCTTAGCATCGGTGTAGCCAATCCCTTTAATCGTGTCCCGTACCGTTTTTTGAATATCAACGTATGCGGAGGTGGAAATTTCACCAAACACGAGGACGAGCCCAGTAGTAACAGACGTTTCACAGGCCACACGCGCTTGTGGGTCCTGAGCTAAAATTGCATCCAAAATTGAATCACTAATTTGATCAGCGATTTTATCCGGATGTCCTTCTGAAACAGATTCAGAAGTAAATAAATGACGTTCTTGCATAAAAGATTTCCCCCATCTAATAAATTCCGGTTACAAGGCCTCTAAACAAAAAGAACCGTTACATCATCAGAATTTGACGTAACTGTTCCCTGTTTATCCTATCGGGAACGAAACTCATAACTTACTTATGGTAACACGTTACTAACCGGTTAAAAAGACGTGATTTCGTTGACCCCGCTCATAAAGTTGATTAGCATAGAAACATATTATGTCATTTTGAGAAGGGAGGCCCTTATGCCCACGCAAACTCGCAAACAGCGTCATGCCACAAGTTTTTTAGACAATATGCCCTGGCAACCACTACTTATCTTCACAATTGCTCAAAACATCATCTGGTGGAGCTTTCCAATCCATTACGGCCGACTTACAGGGGCTGCCTTTCATGGCAATCAATTACTGTTATTGGCTTATACAATCGTCATGAGTCTCACAACTTTTTTGATGTTTCAGGCCAACTTTAAATCGTTATGGGCGCACGTCCCCATTTTGATCAGTCTAATTCTGGCCTTCTCTGGCATCATTCGTGGTAACTTAGAAATCTTGATTATGTTACTCATGTTCTCGGGCTTTTGGTTAGTGGTCGAAATGCGCTGGTTGAACTTACAAAACATTTGGGGGCTCATCATTTACGCCTTACTGTCAACCTTTCCCATCAGTAGCGCCATTTTCTTTTTTCAAAACCGCTTTCTTTCAATGACCTTTTTAATCCAGCTAATTCCGTTGGTGGCCTGCCAATTGTTTTTTATGATGCCAATTTTTGAAACTGAAGGCAAACGACGTGTCATCGCTACTGCGGTAACCGGTGTGCTGTTAATCGCAGCCATTTTATTCTTCCATTTTTCTTTGCTAGGTGTGTTGGCGATGGCGGTTGTGATTATAACGTTCTGGTTTAGTATCAACTATCCTAATCTAAAAGCACAATATACGGCTGTAGTTTACATTGTGCTCGAACTGCTCGCCTATTTAATCTTAGTCTTTGCTTAGCTTATTGACTGCTAATTACATTGAAAGAGGAACCTTCCATCTTTTCGGAAAGTTCCTCTTTTTTTGTTTACGCTTTCTTAAGTTTAAGCGGGCGTAATTGTTTAATGATACTAAGAAAAACAGTCTCATGCTAATGCCGTTACGCTGACCGAAAACGCCGTTCCATGGGACCGGTCTCAGCCTCCTAAAACCCGGAGTCTTTAACCTTGATTATGAGCCGAAGTGCCCGTCTCATAAGTCATCCCGCACTAAGCGGCCAAATTATCGCCGCCAAGTGTTGCCGACATGGAACTCTGTTTCCGGTCAGCTTCACTCCTATCACAATTTAGCCGACTATTTACAAAAAAAGGTTGTTACGTGTCAAATGGAATCTGCAACCATATAAGCAGAACGGTACCAATGTTAACAACCACAAACGGCAGCTAATAATTAAGCCGTGACAGGTCCACCAGCCAGTTTTTCCTTGAGGTACTTTCCCGTGACACTGGTCTTTGTTTGGGCTACCTCGGTTGGGGTACCAGCAGCGACCAACTGGCCACCCTTCGTACCACCTTCAGGACCCATGTCCACAATGTAGTCAGCGTTAGCCATGACGTCCAAATCATGCTCGATCACAATAACTGTGGCGCCCTCATTAATGAGTTGATCAAACACCCGCAGCAACTGCTGAATATCTAATGGATGAAGCCCCACAGACGGTTCATCAAAAACAAATAACGTACCGGTCTGGCGACGACCCAGTCGTGATACCAGCTTCAAACGTTGCGCTTCACCACCAGACAATGTTGGAGTGCTTTCACCGAGTTCAAGGTAACCTAGACCCATGTCATGTAGAGCACTCAACGTATTTGCTACGCTTGGTACATCGACAAACAAGTTACGTGCATCATCGACGGATAACGCCAGAATGTCAGCAATCGAAAGATCGTGCCACTTCACACTTAATGTTTCTTGATTATAGCGTTGACCGTGGCATTGAGGACAAATTTCCTCGACATCTGGTAAGTACTGAACATCCATACTTATTGTGCCAGTACCATGACATAGTGGGCAGGCGCCATCATTTAAATTGTAAGAAAAGTGACTGGCCGTCCATCCTTTTTCTTGTGAATCTTTGGTATTGGCAAATAAAGTTCGAACAGTGTCCAACACACTCGTGTAAGTCGCAACGGTTGAACGGACATTTTTACCCACTGGCACAGAGTCAACCATGACCACATTATGAATCTTAGCTCGATCTAGCTGTTTGACCTGTTTTGGCAGTGGCTGATGTTTAACATCCGCCAGAATCCCAGGGATTAGACTATCTAGCACTAGCGTTGTTTTCCCAGCTCCAGACATCCCCGTCACAACAGACAACCGGTTCTTGGGAAATTGCGCTTTAACATCACTAAT
Organism: Furfurilactobacillus milii; assembly: GCF_009863985.1. Classification (GTDB taxonomy): domain Bacteria; phylum Bacillota; class Bacilli; order Lactobacillales; family Lactobacillaceae; genus Furfurilactobacillus; species Furfurilactobacillus milii_A. The sequence continues at coordinate 488,830 of NZ_WEZT01000005.1, forward strand.
ATTAAAACGATTGGTTACCTCAATTGATAATTTGCCCTTTGCAAAAAGCTGTTTATCAGTCAATTGTGGCCGTTCTCGAATTGGTGCCGTGCCGTTTAAGAATGGCGCAATTAAGGAAGACTCATGTTTACGAATCGTGGCAACAGTTCCATGATTGACAACCTGTCCGCCTTGCTTCCCCGCTCCAGGGCCAATTTCGATAACGTAGTCGGCGGCCGCAATGATACTAACATCATGATCTACAACCACCAGTGAATTACCCTGCTCAACTAGTTGATGGAAAACTTTAATCAGTCCAGTAACGTTGGCCGGGTGCAAACCGACAGAGGGTTCATCAAGAACATACAAAACGCCTGTGGTTTCACTGCGCAATGTGCGTCCTAATTGGATTCGTTGCAACTCACCCGTCGACAATGTGTTACCGGCACGATCTAACGTCAGGTAATTAAGTCCCAAATCCGTAAGTGGCGTCAAACTGTCTTTAAATTCTTTGACCAGGTCCGTGCCTAAATGCTGAACGCGTTTGGGTAACCACGGAACAATCGTATCCGCAAACTTCATTAGTTGATCCAAGTCCATTTTGGTAATTTCCGCGATGTTGTGTCCTACAACAAGCTGATTTAACAGTGCTGGATCAAAACGAGAGCCATGACACGTTGGACATGTATCAAACACATAGAACTTGTTGAGCCGTTCAATCGCCCGCTCGTTAGTCGTGTTGGCCATTGAATCTTCCACGGCATTGTAGGCATTTTCGTACATTGCATTATCCATATGGAAGATCTTGCCCTTCGAACTCGGAATGTTAATGGCGTAAGGCTGCTTTTTGCCATGTAATACTAAATCCTTTGCTTCATCAGACAGGTCCTTATAAGGCACATCGATGGGGATTCCCACCGCTTCCGCTACCAACGGCATAAAGTTGCGACCAGCTAAGTGCCAGGACGCAACGGCTCCCTCACGGATAGTGAGATTTTTATCCCCAATAAGCCGGTCAGCAGCAATTTGACGAACTTCACCAACCCCACCACACGTTGGACACGCGCCGCCTGCATTAAAAGCAAAATCCTCGGCACCACGACCACGATATCGAACGCCACATGTTGGACAGACAATCCAACCATCATTTTCCGCCACTTCAATGGTCGGTGGCACACGGTGACCGTTTGGGCAGACTGTGGACCCTAATCGTGAAAACATCAATCGTAAAACATTTAGACTCTCACTCATTGTGCCCACTGTTGAGCGAACACCTGGCACCTGTGGTCGTTGACGCAGCGCTAATGCAGATGGCAAGTATTGAACCGACTCAACATTGGCCGCGCCGACCTGACTAATCCGCCGTCGCGTATATGTAGACAGTGCGTTTAAATAACGCCGTGCCCCTTCAGCGTATAATACCCCCATCGCCAGCGAGGACTTCCCAGAGCCCGATCTCCCGGTAATGGCGACAAACGCATTTAACGGAATATCAACATTCACATTTTTAAGGTTATTGACTCGTGCACCACGCACTTCAATATTATCTGGAATCGTTTCTTTATGCTGGATTGCCATTTAATCACTCCTCCTATATTATCTCTTAGCTTTGATGTCATCCTTTTTGCACGCTACAACAAGAAGCCAAGCTATTTAAACGCACAGTCATTAAGATGATCTTTTACAAGTCCGCTGGCTTGCATAAACGCGTAGACAGCCACGGGTCCCATAAATTTAAAGCCTCGACGCTTTAAATCCTTAGCAATTTTGACAGACAGTGCTGTCTTCGCAGGCACATCATTTTCAGTAGCCACGTTGTTTACAAGTGGCTGATTGTTTACAAATGCCCACCAATAAGTTGCAAAACTCCCAAATTCTTTTTGAACTTTGATGAAGGCTTGCGCATTGCTTACCGTTGCGGCCAGCTTAGCCCGATTACGAATAATTCGAGCATCCTGTAAGAACGGCTGCCAATCTGCATCGGTCATGTTCGCCACCTTTTCGATGTCATAACGATCAAAATCTTCATTAAAAGCTGCCCGCTTGTTTAATACCGTGCGCCACGATAGTCCAGCTTGATACATTTCCATACACATTAATTCAAACAAGGCATGATCATCACGATGCGGCTTGCCCCATTCCACGTCATGGTAAGTCTGCATTAACCCTGGTTCTTGACCCCACGCACACCGAATTGTCATTCGCACACCTCCCACTTATTGATAGATAGTTTACTTTCATTATACGTTTTTCAATCTAAACTTCACCCCGTAAAGAACGGTGATAAAACTATCAATCCGTAAATAAAGCGGTTACAATAAAGATGAATAATAACAAACGTGCAGAACCCACTGGCTTTAATTGGCGACGCTTCTCGTCAGTTTGAGTAAGGGGCGTAATCCTTTGCCAGTGGAACAAACCACGCTGAGGGGGCATCACCATGACATTCTTATGGATTTTGTTCTGGATTTTTATCATCTTAACGATTCTTAACTTAGCTCGTTACGTCGCAACTCGACTAGCACACCGTTCCACTCGTCTAATGCGTATTTACAGTGGCTACTCTGTTCTAGGGTTAGTCATCGTCTGTTTGATTATTGCTGCATTGCACTGAAATGTATTTTATGGACAAAAATAATGGCACCTTTCTTTAACGCTTTTCAATCAAACCACCAACCTCAAAAGTTGATGGTTTTTAAATTTGCAAAGTTTTTACATTACGCCACTTTATCTGTTTGAAAAATGATATGTTATTAGTAATATATTGTATGAAAACTAATGATTTGGTTCGAGTAAACTAATTTTAGTCTAAAGAATAGTTTTTTTAAAACAACCTGAGGGGAATTACATTATGTCAATCAAGCTGAAACACATGTTAGTCGTCGTGTTTATTATTTTTACAGTGTCAATCGTTGGCAACTTTGCAAAGGCAAGTTTTGCCTCAACTCGACCACAGTCAAGCCTTAAAAGTGAAAAAGTTGCCAAGTCAAAAACTGTCAACAATAAAAAAACATCGTCAGAGACAGTTGCGACCACAAACAAACCGTATCCTAACCTTGTTCAGTATCCTCAAGCTTGGATTCTCGTCTCTTTAAAACATCAACGTGTTTACATTATGAATGGTAAACAACGTCTATATACGATGTTGGCTTCTACTGGCATGCATGATAGTACGCCAACTGGTACATTTCACGTGGAAGCGGAACGAGGTACCTATTTCTACGCACCTAAATTTAACGAAGGTGCCTACGACTGGGTATCTTGGAAAGATCACGGTGTTTATTTGTTTCATTCCACGCCTACAGATGAACAAAAGCATATCCTTCCTGGTCCAGAAGCCGACCTAGGAAAACGACCATCTTCGCATGGCTGTGTCCATCTCTCCATCCCCGATGCACGATGGGTTTATGAAACAATTCCAACAGGTACGACCGTTAAAATCGTAAGGAGTTAATCTAATAATGACTTTTGTTGATAAACTAGCCTTTCAAATTAAACGTTTTTCCAAAAAGTATCAGTGGTTGTATAACTGTCTGCTTTCTCTCGTGATGATGTTATTGCTATACTTATTTTATGATTTGTTAGCCACCCTTTTTCACTGGCCTAGTGTCTCGCCTACCTTTATTTTAATCATGTTAATCGTTACACTCATCATTCTAGTCATTCAACGCTATCAGCAATTATGGAGGTCGCAACAATTATGAAACGCTGTTTGCTAATACTACTATGTCTGTCGGGGTTGAGCGGCGTAATTGTCTCTCCAACAACGCCAGTCCAGGCAGATGCAATGCCAGTATCCCAACTGGCCCTTGATGCTAAAACTGGTCATGTATACCAAGAAGAGAATGCGTCAACTGTTCGCCCAATTGCGTCCATTTCTAAACTTTTCACCGTTTATTTTGCCTTGCAAAAGATCCACCAGGGAAAACTTAAGCTAACGGATACTGTTACAGCACCAGCAAACATTGCCAGCCTATCCCAAGATTCAAGACTCGCCAATGTGCCACTCCAAGCTGGCAAGAAGTATTCGGTTCGCGACTTGTTATACACATCACTCATTCATTCGGCCAATAGTTCTGTATTGTTACTGGCTCAAAAAATGTTTGGGAGCCAAGAAAAAGCTGTTAAGCAAATTAACCATCAGGCACACGTGTGGCACCTGAAACATTACCAACTTGTTAACGTGACCGGTCTAAACAATTACTTGATTGGCGACTTACGCGTCCCTGGTACACCTGAAGATGCGGAAAATAAGATGAGTGCCAAAGACGTTGCGACAGTCGCTAGAAAGACTTTGAGTTACTATGGTGATCAGTTATTGAGTATTGCAAGTGAACCACGCGTAAATTTCGATCTATCAGGCTCCTTTCCAACCGAGAATCGAATGTTGCCCACGCAACCGGATCATTTTAACGACACACCTGTTGATGGATTAAAAACTGGTTCTTCGGAAGGCGCGGGGAACTGTTTTGTTGACACAGCCAAAAAGCACCACCATCGAGTGATCACCGTTGTGTTGGGTGCCGATTATGCTAACAAGGATCAGGTCTTTCAAATTACGCATCAGTTATTCACGACATCATTTCAAAAAATCACCCAGTAACATTGCTTAGTATCAATTAACACATACAATTAAAACACGTCCGCTTTTCAAGCCTTGGTTGCAAGCGTTGAAAAGCGGACGTGTTTTTTAAGAGCATTTTTACTGAAAAATGTTTTTTTGGCAATGCCAATTAGTTGATTAGGACTTTAATAATCTGATTATATCCATTGCTACTAATACAGCGGCTTCCAAAGAAGCAACGCTTAACAAATTCTGAATTGCAGTAATAAACGTTTTACCTTTATCCTGAACCGCGAGAAAGGCCTTCGTATTCCGAATCACAACTGGAATCAAACCGAACACAATGATCATTAACCATGGTAACCAGCCAAGCAAGATTCCAATAAGCACAAAGACAAATGCCATTCCGGGCACAAACGGATAAAGCTTTACCGCCCGTTGCTTTCCCAGATAATAAGGTAACGTAAAACGTTGATTTTTCATATCTTGTTGCAGGTCACAAATATTATCGGCATACATAACCCCACCGTCTAAAATCACAATGGGCAATGCAATCACAAATAATGTCAGAATCACGGCCAGATTAGCGGTAATGACAAAATGCCAACCATCAAAATACATCGCTATCGGCAGTTGTTTAGGCATGTTCACGTAAGCTGCAATAAAGATTGTACCAAACCCTTCACATAAACCACTTAATATTTCTCCTAATGGCATTCGCGATAACGGCACTGGCCCTGCCGTGTATGTGATTGCAATCAAAATGGCTAAGCCACCGATAAAGAGCAACACCAAGTTTGTCCGGATTATCAGCAGGATTCCCATGCTACATGCAATGATTAAAAACACCAACATTAATGCCATCATGTGATGCGGGTTCAAATGTTCCCGGCCTAAAATATTATCCCGGCCACGGTAGGCTAAATCCTTGGCTTTGTAGTAATCCTGAACATTGTTAAAACCTGTCACGAAGAATGCAATACTCATTTGGCCAATAAAATAAATCAATGTATTCAGCCAGTTAAACTGACCATAAGCGTAATATGCGTACACTGTCCCCAATAAAAATGGTAACAAACTGGCTGTTTTGGCTGGCAAACGAATAAGCTCCAAAAACAGTGGCCACGTTAACGGTTTATAATCTGTTTTCATTTATTGCACCACCATTTCCAAGATCAATCCCAGTAATAATGATCCATTGACCCAAAGAATATTACTGATTGCTGGCCATAACTCTTTTTGAAACAAACCGCTATGTGCCGATGTCGTTATTTCATCAGCAGTCGATGTTGTTTTTCCCGCAACCATTTGTTTAAAATGACGGTCGTTGAGTACAACAGCTGGCACTGCTACCATCATGACCGCTAACCACCAAGATAACATTCCTGTCGCCATACCGATGATAATACCGAGAAAACCAATAACGAGGAAACTACGGTAAACGATTAAACTCCACCGCTGCCCTAAATACTCAGGCAAGGTGTGTTTATCTTCATCAATCGTCTGATCACGTAACCCAATAATGTTTTCCGCGAACATTAAATTTGCGGTCGTCGCCATTAATGGTAAACAAAGCAACACAACAGCAATTAACGACCACAAATTGCCCATAACAAGCATCCCCGGCCAGTGCAAAATAATGCCGATCAGTTTTTGTGATGGTACGTTTACATAAAAAGCAGTGAACGGTAGCAATAATCCCAATGAACCGCCTACGAGTACTTCGCCCAGCGGCAAACGTGACAATGGCACAGGACCAATCGTATAAAAGATGGCGATGCCAAACCCAATAATTCCCAATAGTAAAAGCATTAAGTTGGTGCGCCAAACTAGCCAAATACCAAGGCAGGTGGCCAACGTCAGCATCACCACGAGCATAAGTTGAACCAATAACAACGGCAGCTGACGTTTGCCAATAACCGTTTGTGACTGTGCGTTCACTGATCCTTGTGACTTATTGTAGGCCACTAAGTTGCTGATGCCAGTAGTCGCCATTGCGAGCGTCAATGTCACGATAAACAACACAATTGTATTAGCCCAATTTACATCATATCCAAAATCAATTGCAAAAAAGACCCCCACTAGAAACGGAAAAATACTGGCGAGTTTTGTTCGCAGCGCCACTAATTCACCGAAAGATGATAATCTCATAGCTTCCCCCTCAACTTTGCCCCGTTACATAATCAAAACGTTCTTTCATCTAATTTTACCCTCTTGCAACAATCACAACTACTTACTCTCATGATATCGAAAACTTGAATGCTTTACCAATAGCGGCTGAAAATCATATTCATTAGTCATGCACTGCCTTAAGCTACTGGTTACTTGGCGAGTACACTGGTTTCATCAAAGTTCGCACAATTTAACAGCAAACAATTAGTTTGTGAAACGTGTTACGTAAAATGCAACCTTTCTCAATTCATTAAAACAAATAATAAACAATAAGTTTTATTTCACCCCTTGTTTATCAATTTTGGAAACGGTTTCGGCGTTCAACATAATTGTGTACAATAAATGACTTCTTTTTGTGAATATATTCCTGAAGGTCTAGACAATCGACGAATGTAAACGCTATAATTGTTTCATAGTTAATGCACTTATTTATAACTGGCAAATTCTATAATTAATCCGAACAAAAATAAAAAAAGGCCCAAAGCAAGCTCTTACAATGGTAGTAGTTAATTCCAACCAGCTATAAGGAGTGATTACTTTGGGTACTTCTACTTTATCACGTTTTCAACGTGATGCGCTAGCTCAACTGGTCAGTGAAGGCCATCATACTTACCAAGATATGGCTGACGCCTTAGGCGTTGCCAAATCAACTATTAGCTATGAATTAGATCGCACTTGAGCTTATTAATCAACGACCATTAAAAATCCATCATCAACAGACTGCCATTGAAAGTTTCCGGGCTTGTTCGGATTAAACTTGTAATTTGCCAACTTTTATATTATCTCAGAGGAGTTGTTGGAAATGGCCCAAAAGAATATTGTTGTCGTCGGTGCCGGCTTCGCTGGCGTTTACGCCACCAAGCATCTGGCCAAGCATTTCAAAAAAGATTCCAACGTTAAGATCACACTGATCGATAAGCACTCGTACTTCACCTACATGACGGAGCTACATGAAATTGCCGCCAACCGGGTGGATGCAACTGCCATTCAGTATGATTTACAACGTTTGTTCTGCCGTCGTAAGAACGTTAAGTTAGTGACGGATACGGTTAAGTCAATTAACCGAACCGATAAAAAGGTCGTTACGGAACACGGTTCGTTTGACTATGACTATGTCATTTTAGGCATTGGCTCACAGCCTAACGACTTCGGCACACCTGGCGTTAAGGAACACGGTTTCACCCTCGGTTCTTGGGAACAGGCCGTTGCCCTTAAAGAACACATTGAAAAATCTGTTCGGGCGGGTGCTATCGAAACAGATCCAGACAAACGTAAAGCATTGCTTTCATTTGTTGTCGTTGGTTCTGGTTTCACCGGTACTGAAACCATTGGTGAAATGCGCGACTGGCGTGACCAATTGGCCAAGGATAACAAACTTGAGCCAACTGAAATCAAGTTTACCTTGATGGAAATGGCGCCAACCATCATGAACATGTTGGATCGCCGCGATGCAGATAAAGCGGAACGTTACATGACCAAACGTGGTATCAAGATCATGAAGAACACCGGTGTTGTCGGTGTCCATGAAGATCACGTTGACCTCAAAGACGGCTCCACTTTCCCAACTTGCACGTTAATCTGGACTGCCGGGGTTAAAGCAACCGATCAAGCCGCCAACTTCGGTTTGGAACAAGGTCGTGCCGGCCGAATCAAGGTTAATAAGTACACTCAATCAGAAGATCCAAACATCTTCGTTGTTGGTGACGTGTCCTTACTTGACGAAGACGGTTCCGGTAAAGGTCAACCTCAAATTGTCCAAGGTGCTGAAGAAACAGCTCAAGCGGCCGTTTCCAACATCATTAACACAGAGGACGGCAAACCGTTAGTTGAATTCAAGCCAAACTATTCAGGATTCATGGTTTCCTTGGGTTCCCAATATGGTGTCGCTAATTTGATGGGTAAGATTCACCTATCCAATTTCTGGGCCATTTTAATGAAGCATTTGGTTAATATCCTCTACTTCATTCAAGTTTACTCAGCCTACTACCTCTTCCAGTACTGCATGCATGAGTTCTTCCGGACCCGTCATAACCGGAACCTCTTCCGCGGTCACATTTCTCGTCAAGGTAACGTACTATGGACTGTCCCTGCACGGATTTTCCTAGGCATGATGTGGTTGGTTGATATTTGGCCAAAGATTCAAGGTAAAGGCTCATGGTTCTTACCTAAGCTGCGATTACCATTCGCATGGTTAAAGCCAGCAACAACAAGCGGTGCTAGTGCTGCCGGAGCTGGCGGTGGCGGTGCTGCCACTACCAGTGCAGCTAGCGGTGCAAGTGGCGCAGCAAGTACCACAGCTACTGCAAATCCAACAATGTTCTCCCTTTCCTACGATTACGGTCATGATCCACAGATGGTCTTCTCCAAGATGCCACACTGGTTCCAAGCCGTAACTCAAGTATTTGTTCCAAACCAACAAACTGCCTTCTTCATGCAAAAGTTTATGACCATTATTGAAATCTTTATTGGAGTTTGTTTGGTTCTCGGTTTGTTCACTTGGGTGATGTCAGCTGCTTCAGCAGCCATGGTTGTCGTCTTTAGTCTCAGTGGGATGTTTTACTGGGTTAACATGTGGATCTTCTTCGTCGCAATTGCCTGCATGAACGGTTCTGGTCGTGCATTTGGTCTCGACAAGTGGGTAGTGCCTTACCTACAACGGGTCTTCGGCAAGTGGCGATATGGAACTCCGAAAGCCTTGTATGGCAGCGATGTCATGAAGTAATCATTCATAGCTTATATTGTCAGTGGTAGAGTTCTAGGGTAGACTTGCCCTAGGGCTCTTTTTTGGAACAGAGTGATGCCGTAGCCCAACTTGAGAGCATTTTGAAAAATATGTCCCTACTTATTGGTACCACTAACCCCGTTTTCGGTTTGATGTTACTGATTAATTGATATGCCTCAAGGTAGTGGATTCGGTCAGAGATAGAGTTCCGTGATAGCACCACTGAGTAGCGCTTTAGGCTACTCAGTGGTGCTGGACGAGCTTTGAGACCGGTTTGGCGGCTCAAAGTCGAGGTGCGAGACCGCTTTTCAGGGCTCAAACCGGTCCCATGGAACGGCATCTCTGACCGAAGTAACGGCAGGCGTCCAACTCTATAGGTAAATATGTAACGGTTTTAATAATGAAAGAAAGTGTGATTACGTGAAGCTTTCTCCCACAGTCAAACGGTATTTGAAAATGATCCGACCGTTTGACATCATCATCGTGACTCTACTGATTATCGGATCTTTCATCCCCCTGATGGTCTTCACCACTAGCCAACATCACCAGGCAGCCGCTCAAACAACGGCCAAAAGTCATGAAGTGTATACCGCTGTGGTTTCCCACAATGGTCACGTACTTAAACGGATCCGGTTAACTGGGCATCAAGGTAAAACACGTTATCATTTCACAATGGGTCACGGTGCCTATAACGACACGTTGGTGACTGACAATCGTATTCAAATCAGTGATGCCAACTGTCCCGATCAAATTTGTGTTCACCACTCGGCCATCAGCAAGCCAGGTCAAACCATCGTTTGTCTACCGCACAAAGTATTGGTAGAAGTGAAGAGTTCAAACGGTGCCACACACAGCAACTCTACGGGAGGACTTGTTAAACCATGAATGTTCAGTCATCAAGAACACGACAGTACATCTACATTGCCCTCTTATGCGCTCAGGGCGTGATTATCGGTTTACTTGAACGAATGATCCCGTTTCCGTTTGCATTCGCACCAGGCGCAAAATTAGGCCTTTCAAACATTATTACCCTGGTTTCATTATTCACAATGCCTGTTGGCGACAGCTTTTTACTCATGAGTATGCGTTTGTTACTGACGACCTTGCTTGGTGGTACCGTGGCCACCTTTATGTATAGTGCAGCTGGTGCCCTCCTATCCTGGCTGGGAATGCTGTTAATCAAACAGCTCGGTGAGAAACGGGTCAGCATGATTGGCATTTCGGCCAGTGGCGGAATTTTATTTAATGTCGGTCAGCTAGCTGTTGCCAGTTTGGTCGCACAAAGCTGGACCGTTATGCTCTATCTGCCCATTCTAGCGGTTATCGGTATTCTTGCCGGAATTGGGATTGGCATTACTGCAAATTTTTTGTTTGAACACGTCGACACACTGAGTCGACTTCGGTACGACCATCAACACTCACCAGAGAGGAACCAATCATGAAAATTCACCCAATGTGGCGTGAGTACCCGGCTCTCCAAACGGAACTTGAACAGGTGCTAACTTTAATTGATCAGAACATTACCACCAATAACGTCCCGGTAAGAGACGCTATTTTAGACATGATTAACGCCGGCGGCAAAATGTTACGGCCGGCGTACTGCCTCTTATTTTCACAATTTAAGCAAACGGATCGTCACAAGATAATTGCATTGGCCGCTGCTGTCGAAACCTTACACACTGCAACGTTAATTCACGACGATATCATCGATGAATCTGACATGCGTCGTGGCCTGCCGTCTATTCAAGCAACGTTTGGTAAAGACACCGCCGTCTATGCGGGTGACTACCTTTTTACCGTCTGTTTCAAACTGCTGGCCGGTTATGCCAGTGATTTGCGCAGCGTGCAACAGGATGGCAAACATATGGAAGCCATTCTAAATGGTGAGTTAGCACAGATGTCCACGCGATATAACATGGCTATCACCATCGACCAATACCTGAACCAAGTTTCCGGCAAGACAGGCCAGTTATTCGCGCTCAGTACCTTTCTCGGTGCGTATGAATCTGGCAACAGTCTACGCTTTGCTCGCAATGCTCAAACGATTGGTCTCAATATTGGAGTTGCTTTCCAGTTGTTGGACGACATCCTCGATTACACTGCCAGCAGCAGTCAGTTTGGCAAACCTGTCCAGGAAGACATGCGCCAAGGTGTTTACTCAGCACCCCTGATTCTCGCCTTGCGTGAGGCGCCCGAGGCCTTTGCACCGTACCTTAGCAAACGGCTAAAAATGACGGACGATGATGCTAAAGCAGTTGATCAACTCGTTCGTGACCACGGTGGTGTTGTTAAGGCACAAGAGCTCGCCAAAGATTACACCGACACTGCATTAACTGCTATTGAGAAATTACCGGACATGCCCGTTCGCGCCGTCTTGTCACAGCTCACCAGTTCATTGTTAAATCGTCAATCCTAGCAGAATTGTTACTTTCTGATGAAGGGAGGCGCACGATACATGAGTAACGCCCTTCTGTTAGGTCGTTTCATTCCCGGAACCAGCATCATTCATCGACTAGATCCACGAGTCAAACTATTAACAACGTTATATCTGATCTTAATCATCTTTCTGGCCGACAATTGGCAAACAAATTTATTGCTATACGGTTTTGTTCTGATTGGTGTATTGTGCGCCCGACTTAGCCTGCGCTTCTTTCTCGGCGGTCTGAGGCCAATGTTATGGCTCATCATCTTTACAGTCGCCATGCAGCTACTATTTACTCATGGCGGCACTGTTTATTGGCAATGGGGCTGGCTGATCATTTCACAAACTGGACTTCAAAATGGGCTTTACGTGTTCCTTCGTTTCGTCTTTATTGTGTTTGTCTCAACACTGCTGACGCTGACCACTGCCCCATTAGCACTGGCAGATGCCGTAGCATCATTGTTGCGCCCCTTGCGCTGGTTTCATTTTCCAGTAGACGAAGTGGCACTCATGCTTGCTTTGGCACTCAGGTTTGTGCCCAACCTCATGGATGAAACCAGTCAATTAATGGCCGCTCAACGTTCACGCGGCGTCGAATTTGGCGAGGGCAATGTCTTTCAACAAATGCAGGCGCTCATCCCTCTGTTAATTCCCCAATTGGTGACTAGTTTTCGACGAGCGGACGAGTTAGGCACCGCGATGGAAGCCCGTGGTTACTCTGGAACAGCCAACCGAACCAAGTTTCGAGTAAATCACCTACACATTAGAGATGGTGAAATTGTTGCAATTCTAGTCATTTTGACTATTTGTTTAGCAAAAGTACGATAACCGTGTTAAAAAAATAAAATCGACTCGATAACAAACTTTGTATTTGCTATCGAGTCGATTTTATTTTTAGGACTGCCTTTACTTTAACAACAATCAATCATTTACAAATAAACAAATTAATTAAATGCTGCACCCGAACCAGTTATTGTCCAACCGCCGACGTTCCCTGACGTCAACATTGCACCACTGGCATCAAAGTAATACCAATTTCCATTGATCCACTGCCATCCTGTTTGCATCGCACCGCTATTATTTGTGTAGTACCACGAACCATTATGAGCTATCCAGCCTGTACTCATTGAGCCGCTATCATTCAAAAAGTACCAGTTTCCGTTTGCCCATTGCCAACCAGTTAACATAGCACCACTACTGCTTAATAAATACCAGGACCCATTATGAGGAAGCCAACCGGCAACCATTGATCCTTCACCATTGGATTCTCCAAACCACCTGTTCCCGTCATCTATACCACGGAAATAATACCAGCCACCATCAATAACTTGCCAGTGACCGGAACCATTGGTATTGGAATAAAAATAGCCATTATTACCTAAGTAGTACCAGTTTGAATCAATATACTGCCATCCAAATAATGCGCCATGATTTTGATCAATATAGCTGTATGCATTCACCTCACGATTGCTAGGACTATTATACTCTGTCGTCACACTTTGCCATCCGTAAAGCCACTGATGTGTATACCTACCATACAGATACCACCCCGATGGATATTGATACCAGTCGTCCGTATCGTGAGCCGAGGCATGGACCGAACTTGTTGCCGACAGGCCGATGCCAACACTCATTGCAAGCGTTACTCCAAGCACAGCTAGTTTTTTGAAGATTTTCATATATACTCCCCCATAGACGTATTCTTATACTTCTAAATAATAAACTCTGAAATAATTCGCAACAATATGACTGTAGACAATTTTTGACGCATAGCCATTAATCCAATTATCATAGTACCGGTTACCAATTTAGAAACGCACGCTTTGACCGCAAATTGACGTTAGACAGTAATTATTCAAAATCAATTCCGTAACCATGTTATTCAAAAATTGAACACTTGAAATCCGGTTGATTACTTCTGCATAACTATTGCTCCTTCTTGGTTATTTTGTACCCAATTAGAAAATGCCACTTTGCCAAAAGATGATCAATATGCAAAAAACATCAACTCTTTTCGAAATCGACTCACAGATGACAATACTGGCATTTATATATCAAAATAACAAAAAAACGAGCACACCAATTGCAGAATCATCCTCTTCGGCAATGGAATAAAATAAACCATCTGATACTAAAGAGAAAGCTTTCGCAAAAAGTCATGCTCGTCATTATTTTTATTCTCGACCGGTGACTTTCTTCAACCATTCGTATAGTCGATATTGGAACGGTTTTACCGGTTTGGTAAACGCACCCAGCATCTCCTGTGTCACACCAGTAAATGACTGTTTGAACCCAAGCACACCATCGGATCCATCAAACATGCCAGACACACCGTAGAAATTATATAAAGGTACATGATTTTCAATTGCAACATGAATCATATGATTCTGGACCATGTAAGGCGCGTAGAAGTTCTTAAATTCTTCATTCGTGAAACTGAACATGTAGGCAATTTCCTGCGGCTGGATAAAGAACATTCCCCCAGACAGAATGGTCGACTGACCATCCTCACGTTTAAAGCCTTCAGCCTCTTTAATCCGCTTTTCATGCTGACTAATTTGGTCACTCAATTCACGCCGCTGGCTCTTGATATGCTTGTTATTTGGCTTGTCCTTTAATTTAGCATCCAAGCCGTCAACCCGTTCTTGTAACTTGTCGGCTTGTTTCTGCTGATTAGCAATATACGTGTCGAAGTTCAATTCAGCCACGATAAACTGAACTTTGTCGCCATATGCTTTATAGGTCGCCTGATAATAGTCCAATGTTTTATCGTTAAAGTTCAACCGTTCTGCCGTAGCCTCGGTATATTTTTTAAATTGTGGCAGCTCATCATAATTCAACTGACGCAATTTAATGCCAAATTGTTTCGTTTTCTTCAACGCATACTGGGCATCTTTTTGATAACTTGCCACCACATTATCCGCCGTAATCCCACTCATCTTTTTAACAAACTGATAACCCAGTTCGATCGTGGAATAACCGGGTTTAACGGCTGAGTGACTAAAGCCAGCCGCCGTTAAGTTTGCAATGGCATCCTTATTAGGTGTAGCAATAACCTTGCCATCATCATCAAATTCACGACTGATCACGTTTGGCAACCAACGCAATACCAAACCATGGTGTTGCTTGGCATAACTGACCATCCCGTCTGTCATTACTTTAACCAGCTCTGCGTTGCCATAATCCATCATTGGCCCGCCGTTGACTTCAAACAAATAACCCATCCGTAATTTTTCAGACGTCAATAAGGCTGCCGCAATCACCTGCCCGTGTTCGTTGGTTACCCCAACATATGCCGCGTCGACATTGCGCCGACTCAGCACTTCTTTTTGTTCTGGCGTTTGCGTATAACTGCCTTGTGGATGCTGTTGTTCAAAAGCGTAATAAGAGTCCCGATCTAATTCTTTAAAGTTCATAATCAAAATAGAATCCTCGCTTTAAAAAGTATTTAGTAATTGCATTTACCCTCTATACTAGATGGTAATGTTTTCAGAGCCATAAAAACAAGAGATTATAGCAACTTATTTTGATTTTTATCACTTTTATTCAAAATTATTCAAACCAATTATTTAGTAGCACTCGATTAAATGCCGCAATACCAATCGATTAAGAATACACAAACGGCCTGAGTTCGAATACAATTAGATACTCGGAACCAGACCGTTTTAATTAAATTATCATGAAATTATTTATATACTGCTCCTGAGCATGTTATAGACCAGCAGTATATTTCCTTCAATATGTTTGTTATGAGCAGTTCAAAACTTTTTTCAAAAAAGCACTGCCATAAACTTTTTCCTAATTTCAAATGGCAAATTCTATAATTAATTCGAACAAAAAACTCAAAGTGATTGCTTACAATGGTAGTGGTCGAATACTAACATTGTGAGGAGAATTACTTTGAGCTT
>NZ_WEZT01000005.1:504696-507150 GCF_009863985.1 Furfurilactobacillus milii
CACTTGAACTAATTAATCAACGACCATTAAAAATACATCATCAACAGACTGCCATTGAAAGATTCCGGGCTTGTTCGGATTAAACTTGTAATTTGCCAACCATAAAAAAGAGCTAGTCATAATGATTAACCAATTGAGAATAATGGCACATATAAAAATGTTAATTTTTATCAAACCAAGTCCATTCTCCTGGCTTGATAAACTTATTGTATGTCTTATTATTATCAAATACTCGAACATACAAAACTGAGCTTATTGGAATAAATGTTGAACCTTTGAAATTATTTTGATTCGGAATATTACCAAATCCACCGTCCTGCTTCATTTGTGCCCACAAAAGACTTGCGCTCAGCTTTTCATCGAAATCATTCGGTGTTTTGTATACCAACGATTCACCACTTTTTAAGTTAAAATCATAAATCAT
The DNA here is from genome assembly GCF_009863985.1 of Furfurilactobacillus milii. Classification (GTDB taxonomy): domain Bacteria; phylum Bacillota; class Bacilli; order Lactobacillales; family Lactobacillaceae; genus Furfurilactobacillus; species Furfurilactobacillus milii_A. The sequence continues at coordinate 505,121 of NZ_WEZT01000005.1, forward strand.
TATTATTCCTCCTTTTTATACACATACTATACCGCATTTTTGGAAAATTTACGTTACTGATGAGAATCTGCACCCTGCATGAGCAATACTTATTAGGTGCTTAACACTTCACTTAACGATGAGCCTAAAACACAAGTTTGATGAACCACAAAACAGACTAACCTTAGTGGCGAGAAGTGATTCGACGGAATCATTTCTCGCCACTTTTAGTTTCTGTTAAAGTGGTGATGAAGTTGACAAGTCGTGCGGTTTTTTGGCGCTTTGACGTCGTACACAAAAATGGCAACTTCACCGGTATAATTCAAGTTTGATCTTAGTCTGTTGACCTTTAGGCCGTGTTTTGAAAATTAAATTGATCATATTAACATGAAACAACTTCAGAAAGATGGCACAACAAGTTTGCCAGAAAACTATTATTTCGGGCCATTAGTAATATCGCTACAGTCGCTCACTACCATCCGAATCACATCAATGACTTTTATCAGCGCAGAAAAAAACAATCTCCTCAGTCAGGGACTAAGAAGATTGCCATCGCTGCGATGGGTCGCCTATTACGAACGATTTACCATCTCGTGATTACGAATCAGATGTATATATACGGCGTCAAGCGCCAACCATTCTGATTACGTTTATAGTGTACTAGCCTTATTCAAAAAAATAAATGACTAAGGTCTATTTAGTGTACTCGAAAATTACATTTCAAACTGTTCTAATCCCGAAGTGACCGTTTCGTGCCTCTAAGTTCAAACCAATTCAAAGACGTAAATACCGATAGAGCAACATAAATACTTGACTAAGGGTAGAAAAAAACTCCCTTAAGGGAGTCCATATATGCCGCCGGTGGGGGTCGAACCCACACTCCCGGTAAAGGGAACTGGATTTTGAGTCCAGCGCGTCTGCCAATTCCGCCACAGCGGCAAGCTATGAAATTCTGTTACACGCCCTTCGACGTGAAAGGTGGTAACCGGATTTGAACCGGTGATGAAGGTTTTGCAGACCTCTGCCTTACCACTTGGCTATACCACCATAATGGAGCAAATCCAAAGTTGGGATAGCTGGATTCGAACCAGCGCATGACGGAGTCAAAGTCCGTTGCCTTACCACTTGGCTATATCCCAATAAAAAGGGCGGTATGTGAGAATCGAACTCACGCGTGCTGGATCCACAAACCAGTGTGTTAACCACTTCACCAATACCGCCATAATATTTAAATAAGCAGGGATAGCAGGAATCGAACCCGCACCGGCGGTTTTGGAGACCGACGTTCTACCGTTAAACTATATCCCTATAATGGCGGAAGTTGGATTCGAACCAACGAACCTTTCGGGGCGGTTTTACAGACCGCTGCGTTTAGCCACTTCGCTATTCCGCCATACTCTGAAATGGCGCGGGACGGAATCGAACCGCCGACACATGGAGCTTCAATCCATTGCTCTACCGACTGAGCTACCGAGCCATACCAAGTTTGGTATTTAAAAATTTACAATAAACAACGGTCCCAACGAGACTCGAACTCGTGATCTCCTGCGTGACAGGCAGGCGTCCTAACCAACTGGACCATGGGACCATCATTAAATGGAAGATACAGGGCTCGAACCTGTGACCCTCTGCTTGTAAGGCAGACGCTCTCCCAACTGAGCTAATCTTCCAAAATATTAAAAATTGACCCCTACGGGATTCGAACCCATGTTACCGCCGTGAAAGGGCGGTGTCTTAAACCACTTGACCAAGGGGTCATATAAAACGGAGAGTAAGGGATTCGAACCCTTGAAGCAGGTTGTTACCCGCTTACATCATTTCCAGTGATGCTCCTTCGGCCAACTCGGACAACTCTCCATTTTTAATTTTAAACTCCGGCAGGCGGGCTCGAACCGTCGACAACCTGATTAACAGTCAGGTGCTCTACCAACTGAGCTATGCCGGAATAATATGCATGGCGACGACCTACCCTCGCAGGGAGCGATCCCCCAACTACTCTTGGCGCGACGAAGCTTAACTTCCGTGTTCGGCATGGGAACGGGTGTATCCTT
>NZ_WEZT01000050.1 GCF_009863985.1 Furfurilactobacillus milii
GGCAAATTACAACTTTAATTCGAACACCGATTGAAAAACTCAATGGCAGTATGATGATCAAGCGTTTTTAATGGTCGATGATTAATTAGGTCTAAGGATTCCACTAGCTGATCTTTTGTGATTTCTGAAAAATTCGTCTTCTTGGGAAAGAACCAGCGCAACCTGCGGTTGAAGTATTCGTTACTGGCGCGTTCCCAAGGAGAATATGGATGGCAGAAGTAAACTTTAATGTGGTGAATGGCTTCTAATTCTTGATAGCCAGAAAATTCCTTTCCGTGATCAACAGTAATTGATTTAACAGTGGTTCTGAACCGTACCATGAACTGATTGAACGCCTGATTAAGCGCTACTGATGTCCGGTTTGGTGCTTTAATTGCCCAAACCAGACGTGTTTTACGCTCAACAAAGGTAACCAAACAGTCTTTTGCTTGTCCACGGCTGGAAAGAACCGTATCAACCTCCCAATGTCCGAATGACCGCCGGTCATTAACTGCTTGGGGACGGTCTTCAATGGATTGGGAAACTTTAAAGGTTCCCCGAGTTTCTCCTGCTCGCCGATGGCGAACGTTACGGTTGGGGAGTTCACACAAAGGGAAATCTAAATCACCTCGGATAAGCCAGTTATAAATTGAAGCAGTGTTCAAGCCATAGGCTTTAGCAATCATCTCTGGTGACCACGTTAACCGTAAATGGTTCTCAATCAGACATTTCAGTGCCGCTGTTAAACCAAGTGGTCGTCCGCACTGGCGTCGTTTTTGATCAGCATCAAATTGTGCCACCTGTGGATCATAAGGGACAACCCGCTTGAGTTCATAGTAGACCGTTGACTTCGCAACGCCTAAGGCGTCGGCCATTGCCTGCAAGGTCATGTGTTGGGTGACAAGTTGGGCAAGCGCACCACGTTCAAAAGATGTTAAAATAGAAAAGCTCAAAGTAATTCTCCTCACAATGTTAGTATTCGACCACTACCATTGTAAGCAATCACTTTGAGTTTTTTGTTCGAATTAATTATAGAATTTGCC
>NZ_WEZT01000051.1 GCF_009863985.1 Furfurilactobacillus milii
TAAGTTATTAATCACGATTAATGATTTATTTGAGCTGTGGAAGGTAAACGCGGTTCTGAATGTCTCTTAAAACCTGTCTCAAATATTGACTTCAATCCAAAAACTATCTTAATCAAGATGAGATACGCCAATTAGAGCGTAGTGTTTCAAGCTATTTTGATTATATTGAGGGACTAATAGAACGACGGAATGCGTTTACTATGACGGAATTTTCAGATAGCATAGATCGCTTCTTGTCATTCCAGGAATATAAAATACTTCCCGACAACGGTTCTGTTTCAATGGGTAAAGCCAAAGAAAAGGCATCACTTGAATACGAGAAGTTTAATAAAACTCAAAAAATAGAATCTGATTTTGACAAGCAAGTTAAAAAAATTATCAACAACGAGAAAAATAACTAGTGTCCCAACCGGGGTGTATTCCGTTGATCAGTCTGTTGTCCAGAGCAGTAGTTTAAAACAGCTTTATCGGCTGTCATGATAACGTTTATTCGTTACTCACATACTTTTCAAACAAAAAGAAGGCGTTCATATTGGCTGATGAAAGGTACTTAAGGCTTAACGTTCCATATGCTGACAAGGAAGAGGTAAAATCATTGTTCGCTCGTTGGAACCACAACGAGAAGTTCTGGTATGCCACCAATCCTAAATACTATTATCGATTTGCTAAGTGGATTAATACTGACGTTGTAATAACCAATTCTCTCGGAATAGTAAGTGCCAAAATGGAATGTTGGCGCTGCGGTGAAAAAACTATGGTCTCAGGAGTTGGAATTCAACATAACAATATGATATTTGTTACTGAACGCTTAGATTTACTAAATGATTTTGGAATCGATTTAATGATTATTCCTTGGTCATCAGCAGAGAAATTCATTCCAACTCAACTAGTTCAACATGCAGAAAGTAATTACCATATCAAAGCTGCTTATTCTCAAGCGGTGAACTCTACTTACTTGGCTAATACCTGCTCCAACTGTGGGGCACTGCAAGGCGATCACTTTGTCTATGGTCTAACTGAAGAACCTTTAGGAATTAACAGCGAACAAGAACTTTTCTTGGAAGAAATTCCGCTACTCAAAGGTGACTTACCTATACTCTTTGAACCTAATGTACAAGCTAGTCCGCAAACTAATTTGCTTAGCCATACAGAAGTAATTCGTTCAAAGTTTTCATTAACTGACTACACAATACCGCAATAGCAAACTCAGTTCTGAGGGGATGCACAAGGGTACTAAAAACTAGCTTGATTGCACTAAGAAAGGCGCCATCAAATCGATGACCTCAACACCTATTCAAAAACGACACTCTTTACCGGAGTTGACCACTACCCGCCGGTTCCTCATTTCATTTTTTAGAATTTTTTAACCATGGTGGTGTCGCTCATCCTCATACATAACAATTATTTAGGAGATTATCATGAAAAAAGCAATTGCATTATCCGTTACCCTGTTGGCATCACTTAGCTTAGCCGCATGTAGCAATTCTGGGCATAGTTCGGCGCATTCTGGAGGCAATAAAGACACGTCCAGTAAAGTGTCTAAGACATCTAAAAAGGCCTCTACTGACCAGTCGAAACAGTCCGGTTCCAGCAGTCAACAGTCCTCATCTAGCACAGCATCTAGTTCAAGTAGTAGCAGCGATACCAACAGCCAACTAGCAGCACAATTGACAGACAATGACTGGTACATGCTTGCTTATTTGCAGACATGGGGTGCTAAAACACCACAAGAAATGGCCAGTTACCCAATGGACAACCTAGAGTTTTACACGAACGATAATGGCAGGTCGGAGCTAGACCAAGGTCACGTGGATTCAACTTGTGGTAGATTGCAAATTTAATCCGAATTTTTGGACAAATTTGTCAGCATAACCTGATACGGTGTTTGCCAGTCGAGTATTTTAAGCGGTCGCTGGTTAAT
>NZ_WEZT01000052.1 GCF_009863985.1 Furfurilactobacillus milii
ATATGACACGATGATAGATCAGAACGATGAAAAAAGTTTGCTCGTAAGTTTTTTGTTTCCCGAGGTACATGAAGATGGGCATCTAGATAATCTGACGGCATCTGTTGTTTTCTTGGTATTTAAAAATAAGTTGATAATTTTTACAAAACAAAAATTAAAATTCATTCCCGAACTCTTATCCAATATGGTTTTACGTGATGTCAATAATTTCATGGAGGAAGTACTTTTAAAGATCACGCAAAAAGATTTCCATGTGATGCTTAACAACCTTCGTGGAGTCAAGGAAAAAATTGATGATTTAGACTCAGAAATATCAACGTCCGGTCCACTCAGACCAGCGTTTGGTAATTTATTGACTCTTCAAAAATACATGATAGCTTTGTCAACAACCTATGGCGCTAATCACAAAGCGCTGGATTTCATTAAAAAAAATTTCACAACTATTAATGATATTGATTTTACCACCAAAAAAATAATTGATGAGATATACGATACAAGCGACACAATGGATAGAATTATTTTAGGTTACAGCCAATATTTGGCTGATTTGGAAGATATGATAAACAATATGATTTCTTATCAGCTTAACATGATTATGAAAACTCTAACAGAGATATCAATCGTTTTGACTATTCCAGCGATTATTTTTGGTTTTTGGGGAATCAATGTCGATGTCCCGTTTGAAAAATCTTCTTATGGTGTTTTTGCTGTGCTGATTATCTCTGTTATACTAAGCCTAATTTGCTGGTTTT
>NZ_WEZT01000053.1 GCF_009863985.1 Furfurilactobacillus milii
AGCGACCGCTTAAAATACTCGACTGGCAAACACCGTATCAGGTTATGCTGACAAATTTGTCCAAAAATTCGGATTAAATTTGCAATCTACCTTACTTATTTTATAAGCAACCAACTTACGTCAAACCTTAGTTAGATTATACCTGTTTTTAGTTGCATTTTTGATATGTATTTTTTATTTTTAGCACTCAAATGGCATAAGAACACGTTTGTTGATTGACTCATTGAATGCAGTAAATTAGGGGGGTACATCATTATGATGCATCAAAATAATCGAAGTTTATGGTCAGCCGAAACTGAATCTAAGCTTCACTATAAAATGTATAAGGCTGGTAAAATGTGGCTTTTTGCCGGCATTACATTGTTTATGTTTGGCGCTGCAAGTGGGCTGAGTACAAGCTCAGCGCACGCGGATACAACAAATGCGGCTCAAAGCAGTATTTCCGCTACATCCAGCACATCAGACGATTTAAACACAGCAAATACATCTAGTGTTACTAAAACGTCGAGTGTCGACAATGCTTCAGCAACATCGAATACGCAGAAGAGCAGTATTTCCGCGACGAGTGCTAGTTCCGTTACTGTAAGTGCTGTTCAAAAGTCAGATGCAACCAATACTGAAAGCAAAAGTGTAGTAGCGTCATCCGAGCAAGCGTCTGATAATAAGCTTGCAGCTACTACATCAGCTAATGAGACAAAGAACGCAGACAGTGTGACTTCTGCCTCTTCCCAAGTGTCACAGTCAGAAGCCAACACAAAAGTAGGAAATGGTGCTTCTACAATTTCTGATAACATCTCAAGTCAGGCAACGACTAGTGCTACTAGTGCTAATGTAAAAGTTTCAGAAAATCAGGCATCTGAGAACGTGGCGTCCAGTACAACCGTTAAGCCTGTTGAAAGTAGTGCCACATTGATCAGTCCCAATAATGAACAAATCAGTGCTGTTAAATCAAAATTGGCAGACATGGCCTCGCAAACAGGACAAGCGCAATCATTTGCACTAGTGGATGACACAACATCAACAACATCAACAACATCCACTCAGATGACTGGTGTCACACTTTTGGCACAAAAAGATGCTCAAACTTTATCAAATATCAGTTTGCCAACGGATTTAACTTATATTTTAAGCAAGGATCGTTCAACTCTTTATGCGTTGTCCGATGCAACATATTTAGGAACGCCATTATTGCCAGCTTATTTTCAGGGCAATGTCATTAAAACCGTTGTAAACGAAACTAAGGCGCAGTACGCCCAATCTGTCATTAACTCACTAGCATCCACGGTACAGACTGAAGTAAGTTCCGACGGCAAGGGATTAACCGCCATTACTCCAGGTGGTGATAATTACACGACTGTTGATTTTGGTAATTATTATGCAACGATTTCAGATCAAACTAGGCAGCAGTATGCCCAAAACCAGATTGCAGCTTTGCCAACTGGTTTGACTGCGCATGCAAGCGATAACGGCAATACCTTATACATCGTTACTCCCGATGGATACACTGGCAAACAGTATGGCACTTCCGACTTTGGACAGTACTATCAATCAGTTGAAATGACAACTGAGCTTCAATATGAACGTGAAGTTGCAGCGACAGCTATTCAAGCGCTACCTTCAGGTACTGAAATTACAGTCGGCGGTGTTGGTGACCTAGTTAAACATACACTGACCTTAACAAGTCCAGCGGGTAATCCGATTACGCTTAGTGGGGATGCCACGAACGGTTATTATGTAACGTTTGATGTTTATGACAACAAGACTGGTCAAACGTTAAAACAGCAAAAATACTTTATTGGTACTTTATTTAGTAACGTACAAGTAAATACACCAAATTCCATTTTTAGCAATATTGCCAATTTAAATACAGCTAGTTATGGCTATAAGGACGCTCTGTCAGATATTCAATATTCTGCTGTTGTTGACTGGGAAGATATGTTAAATCACCCACAAACCTGGCAGGGTGCTTCATTCCCAACTTCTGGTAGTTTACTTCAAAACGATCAGGATACTTACCATCAGACGGTTTATGAGATTGCCGTGTTATTTAAGGATTATGTAAAACAACTATCCCAAACTTTGCCGACCTATTTCAGCAATGCAGATAACGTAAAAAAATTAATTTCAACAACTTCAGGTGACTGGCTTAATTTTACTAATCCAAGCGGCAAACAGTGGTCCGGTACATCGAGTGATACGGCAATTGCTCAGAATGTAAACAATTGGGGAGCAGGTTCCGTATTCGGGCAAGGAGCAGCAAATCCATTTACGCCTAACAATCAAGTTATGGCGGACTTTGGAAAGTTATCAACAGCACAAATAACTCTTTTCCCACACTCAGGCGCAACGGGACTGATTATTGACAGCGTTGCAGGAATCCCAGGTGGATGGGATTCGTCAGCGCTTAATACAGCTCAAAGCTTGATTTCAGGAGGTACACTGGTTGCCGCTGCTGGACATGTTAAATTTTCAGGATTAATTCAAACTATTCAAATGATCAAAAATTTGACACAAGAAGGTTTAGTCAACGGCGTTGTTTTATCTAGTTTGTTAACACTAGGTGTTAATCAAAATGACGCTGGTTGGGGTATTCCTTTAACTGATACTGGATTAATTGGGACAATTAAAAAAGATGGATTATTGCACTTTAACCCAACAACTCTTAGTGATACTGGTACGTCATATTATGGAATTCCTAAAAGTATTGCTGCCGCTCTTTGGTTTGATAAAAATGTGCCAGATGCTTGGTTAGATGGTTTATCTAATGAGTTTAAAAATTCTGATAACATCGTTAGTTTGGGTCATATTGAAACTGATAGTACGAATCATACACATGATCAAGACGGATGGCAGGTTTCTATTGATCCAGTTACCGGTTTACCAGTAGGGTCTGTTAACTATACTGAAGATACAGCGATTCCCAGTATTCCGTTTGTTTCAAAAGATACAATTAAATCGACGTTAGGTCTTTCATTGAAGAACGCTGATAATGTACCAACTCATTTTGATAAAGATACTGAAAGCATTTATCAAACGTTGGTATCTACTATTGTTAGTGCGCTAGCTAATCAATATTCTCAAGGTATGCAAGCAGCTTATGCGGCAATGACAAAGATGTCCAGTACTAAAGTGTCTGACAGCAACGTTGCTAACGGACTTGATGGGAAGATCACGACGACTACATGGCAATCAGATACGGATCAGCTTAAACAAGCATACGATGCTGGTTACGCTGCTGCTTTGACTTGGTTACAAAAGTATCAACAGCAAGGTATTGCCGACGCATTGTCTGGTAACGGTGCCGTGTCTGATCCTATTGGTACTTATCAAGGCAACATGCCGTTTAGTCTTATGAAGGGTGCAGCTGCAACTTCAACTGCTGATCAAATTGCTCAGATAAAAGCGAATACACGTGTCAGCCAGATGTTGCAAGATGCATACTTGAACGCATACAACTCAGCTAATAAAGCGGTGACAGACTTTTCAAAATCTACTGATCTTTCAAATGCATTGACTGGCACTAGTACAACTGGTGCTGATAGTTATGCTTATTTGAGTACCTACAAGAAGATTTATCAAGCGGCCTTAGGTAATTACAAAGTATTTAGCACAACGGCAGGTGACACTGCGTCACAATTGGCAGCAGGCCCTAACATCGTTGATATGGCTGCTTCATCTGTTGTAAAAGCCTCTATCGTGAACGGTGTCTATACGACTGTGTCCAAAATTCCGGCGGGTACGACAATTTCTGCTGATAGAATGGTTAGTCCTGCGTTTTCAACATATTTGACAAATACTAAGCAAACAGCTGTGGCTAGTGCTTTGGCAAATGTTTACAATAAGGCTTACAATGCTCAGATTATTTTGGTCAACAATGCTTATACGGCAGGACAGGCTAGTTTGTTGAATGATGTTACTAAGGCCATGACAGATGCTGATGATTTTCAGAATACGGGTAAATATACTGCTGCGACTAATTTTAGTATGCCAGTAGATAGTGGATTGACAGATGCTTCTGGTCATGAAATTCAGAATCATATTGTTTACTCCGCGACTCAGGATTATACATGGAATACAACCGATAAAGATGGTACTGGTAGTCAATTCTACAAGTTAGGCTATGCTGATGAACAGAAGAATGTTAAATCGATCAACGTTAAATATATGGAAAAGGCAAATTACAAGTTTAATCCGAACAAGCCCGGAATCTTTCAATGGCAGTCTGTTGATGATGTATTTTTAATGGTCGTTGATTAATTAGTTCAAGTG
>NZ_WEZT01000054.1 GCF_009863985.1 Furfurilactobacillus milii
TTCACAAAAGGTTTCGATTTTAATTCGTTCGGAATAGGTTATACTAGACAAAAGATCAGCTCCTAAAAGATGGGTTTGTGGTAAACACCATTTTAAAGGGAACTGATCTTTTTTGTCCGAACAGCGTTCGGATTAATTTTACAATCTACCGTTCAAACAACTATGGCCCTTACCAACACATCGAAAAGTTTATTCCGTGGCAGATTACCAATATCTTGAGTGGTATTCGACCAAAGTTTTATGGTTCAGGCAAGAACGTGCGTGACTGGATTCATACCAATGATCATTCACGAAAGGAAAAAATCATGAAAAACTCAGTTGTAATAATAGTTCCCTATTTTGGAAAGTTTCCAAATTATTTTAATTTGTGGATGGAGTCTGTTAAATATAATTCGAAAATAGATGTTATGTTTTTTACTGATATTAAGAAACCTAATAGTATTCCTGAAAATATTATCTGGACTAAAATGTCATTTAATGAAGTGCAAAAACGTGCGTCTGCTACTATTGGATTTCAAGTATCACTATCTATGCCTTATAAACTAACCGATTATAAGCCAGTTTATGGCGAAATGTTTGGTGATTTTATTAAAAATTATGATTGGTGGGGATTTGGTGATATAGATACAATTTGGGGTGATTTAAGCCCAATTATTAATGAAAAACATTTAACAAGTTTTGATAAAATTTTAGAATTAGGACATCTTACACTAATTAAAAATACCAATAATATGAATCATTTGTATAAAAAGCATGTTAATCACGCTTGGAACTACACAGAAGCTTTTAAAACAAATTTTTCATATCATTTTGATGAAGGGGGAGGCTTTTCTTTTATTGCACGGCAGAATGGATGTCGCATTTATAGTCAATATCCGAAAAATATGAGTTTTGCAGATATTGATCCTAATAAAGAAGCTTTTCATTTGGCATATAATATCAATAAGTTTTCGTACGTTTTTATATGGAAAAAGGGTACTCTAAAAGGATTTTGGATTGATAATCATAAAATACAATCTAGAGATTTTACTTATATCCATTTGCAAAAAAGGAGCATGGAAGTTTTAGTTGACGATTATTCAAGAGGTTTTATTATTATTCCTAATAAATTTTTACCAATTAAAGGCAATTTTGTAAATAAAGATTTTATTATTAATGCAAGTAGATTAGCCCCAAAGATAGAAGAAAAAAGAATATCTAAATTATCAAGATTAAAAGAAAAAACTTTAAGTGATGTGCGTAGGAAATTTATTCAAAGGATTAATAAGATACCTGTAAATGGTAATGAAGTGTATTTTGGCACTGAACTTCCAAAGTACTAATGTAGATAATATGTATTATGCATTTATTCAATATTGATTAACACCCCCAGTTTACAATTCAAGTGCAACACCCTGACGACTAGACCATAAAGGCCATGAAGACCTATTCTTGTTAGTGCTAGCTAAACAAGAAAGCAGGAATCTTCATGACCCACTCTCAGACTAACACCCACAAGCATTACCAACAACTCAGTTTTAGCGACCGTGCTACAATTCAGGCCCTTCAGGCTGCTGGTGACACCGCGACCGTGATTGCACAGAAGCTTCATCGCAGTAAAGCGACAATCTCACGAGAAATCACGCGTGGATCTGTAACTCAGCTCGACTCGGAGCGTCACTCACATCAAGTCTATCTTGCGGAAACTGCCCAAGCCATGCACGACCGTAAACGCGATAGAACCGGTCACTACGCCTTTCTTAAGACCGGCCGTGCGTTCTTCAAGGCTCTCGCCAGGGAGCTTACTCGTAAGCCGCGCGTACACAGCGTTGATAGCTTCGTACACTTCTATCGCGACCAGGGCAAGGCTTGTCCTTCAACGACAACTGTGTATCGCTACATCGACGCCGGGCTGCTTGAGCTAGACAACATGACACTTCCCAAGAAGCTCCGACGCCGCATCAAAGGCTATAAGAACACCCACAAGCGCAAGAATAAGAAGATATACGGCGACTCAATCGAGTTGCGTCCTGCGGCCGTGAATGACCGCACAGGCGTGGGACATTGGGAAGGCGACTTGGTCAAAGGTATTCGCTTAGCTGATGAGCCAGCATTAATGACGCTCACAGAACGGTACAGCCGGACTGAGATCATCGTCAAGATTCCTGACTATCATGCGGGCACCTGCCTTAAAGCCTTGCAGGACACGATCGACGACTACGGGGCCAAGGAATTTGAGAGTATCACTTTTGACAATGGTTCCGAGTTTGCCAAGTTATCAGAGATTGTTGGAACCCAGATTTACTTCGCACATCCGTACTCGCCTTGGGAGCGTGGCACAAACGAGAACGCCAATGGACTGCTTAGGGAATTCTTCCCGAAAGGGAAGTCTCTCAGAGCAGTTACCCTGGTTGAAATTCAAGCAGTCCAATCCGCACTGAACCATCGTCCCAGACGTATTCTGAACTATCTTCGCCCATGCGATTACTACCGATGCATGGCGTAACAGCCTAGACCACTATCAAGAATTCGTTATCATCGTTGCACTTGACTTGAAAATTGAGGGACTTTTTTTGTACATTCTGCTTCATTTAAACGGACAAGTATACGTCTAAAAGCTGAACGTGTTGTCTGAGCGTGCGTGATTACTTACTTTTTACGCGTACATCACGTTTTTCTAAAGAATCAATTTGAAATTCTAATTCTTTACGTTCGTCTGAAGTCAAAGATTCAATATAAACAGATAAAGCTACTTCAATAGCTGCCTTTTGATTGTCACTATACCCTAGTACAGCCATTGCTTGCAATTTGTTTCTAATGTGGTTGTTGATTTTCAGGTTTGTGTCAAAAGTAACCGAAGCAACTTGATTTTGTGGGGTTTTAATTCCTTTATTTGAATTTGAAAAATCCGAAATTTCAGCCTGCTTATCTGGCTTAATTGGGTTGCGGTTAGACCGAATCAATTTATTAGCCATTTTCAATTGCCTCCATTCTTTTTAGCATCTCGTCAGTTACGTCTTTGTATACTTTGAATACACGCCTATCAAACTGAGTATTGAAAGTAATACCAGTTATTCCATAACGCTTGATCCTCTGCATCGAGTGAATTTTATGTTTAAAAATGTTTTCAGTTCCAAACTGATTAATAGCATTTTGAATAGTTGCTTCATCTACAGGAGCTCCGGCTTGCAATAGAACAGCCAATATACCAACGATTTCCAAACGGGGAGCCTTGTAGGTATCAATAACTTGTTCCTGGATGTACTCTATAAATGCTTGAGCTCCCTCAAAACTATGTTCATGAGTTTGCATAACAATTACACAATAATCGCTGGCATACAATGCTGAATCGGTGATTAACGAGATAGTAGGCGGCGTATCTATGATGACATAATCATATTTATCTTTAATCGGCTTGATAAGATTACTGAATTCTTTGACGCGTTCATTATAGTCTTTGATTTTTTCCATATAGCGTGGGAAAAGAGCAAAGTCAGGTGCAGAAGCTAGGATATCGAAGTTTTCTTTTATATGTATTAAAGATTGAGTTAAATCGCCATCTTCAATACTAGCCATGAGAGTTTTTTTAAAATGGCCAACTTTTCCATCAATATTAACTTTAGTATTCAAGAGTAGATTTGTGGCGTTTCCTTGGGGGTCCAAATCAACTAGTAGTGTTTTGTAACCACGATTGCTAAGGTCTAGAGCTACTAATGTTGAATTACTAGTTTTTCCAACTCCGCCTTTAAAATTTCCAAATGTTATGGTTTGTGTCATGATAACGCCTCCTAACGATTGTTGTTATATTAGCACTATATCGTTTTTGAATCAACACGATATAGTGCTATAGTGCGTTAGTTCTTTAGTTCTATAATGCTGTTGTTCTGTAGTGCTTATGTTCTACAGTGCTATAGTGCTGTAGTTCTTTAGTTCCGTAGTGCTAGCACTACCGTATAGCTTTAAGCCCTATGTGCAAGCATTTACTAAGAGAAAAAACAGTGCCGTAGTTCTTTAGTTCCGTAGTTCTATAGTTCTATAGTTCTGTAGTGCTTATATGCTTTAGTTCTATAGTTCTTTTGTTCTATAGTGCCATAGTGCTGTAGTGCTAGTTTTTAAAACCGTTGACTTTTGTTGTGGTTGAGCTATAATTCTAAATGAAATCGATAAATAGAACATAAAAAAACACCCACCAACAGCCATTGGTGAGCGCCACAAAAATCATTTGATTAATGATTATTATATCATGGCCGGTGCGATTTTTAAAGCCCTAGGGGACAAGCTGGGGTCTAAATCCAAGGGGACACGTTTGCCAGGGCGACTTCAATAAGTCTGGCTATACCACAACAAGGTCATCTGTACGGCTGGGTGGTGAATGGTGAGCGCGACCATTAACGGCGCGGGTGGTAAAACGAAGCTTCGGCTTGGTGCCACTGATTAGTTGGCGATCGAACAAACATAAATACGTATTACCAACGCCTACTAGGGCGTTTTTTAGTAGGCTAAACCGAAAACGTAGGTTTATAATGAGTGGTGGTAGCAATACCGCAATTGTACAGACAAGCGACGGGCGTTAACGACCGACGAACTAAGGGGAAACTTTTAGATGTAGAATTGCACTCTGGTTCAGTTATTCCAAATAGCTGTTTCCAGGGAACAATTCTGCGCTCAAAACGTCACTCCCTCTAAACTGAATGGAAAACCGTAACCCGTCAAGCCGAATATAAAGAAAATTACTGAATTTAAGCGAATGGTCTAGGAATAAACCAAGAGAATTTCATAAAGTATATTTACCGATAAATCAAGGATTGAATAGCTAGACCAATTGTTTCCCAGAAATTTTCACAAAGGTAAAATAACAGATCGTTGTTTTACCTTTGTGAATGGTGGTTACTTGGGATAATGCCGCCTTATGTAAAGTGAAAATTGGTATACTAAAAAAGGCTCCCGGTTTAACACTGGAGGCCTTTTTTCTAGGTTACATATTTTGAGGATGAATGTTTTTATCTTCGTAGCTTTTACTTGGGTGCTGTAACATGATGAATACTGCTTAGTTTTTGGTGCCGTACCCCGCAACAGATGCGTCGCTTCGTTGGTATTATCTTAAATGCTAAGTACCGAGTTGAGAAGGATCATAAAGATATTGGCGTCATAATCCCACTGGACGACGAAGAACTTAAATTTTTAATGACTAAAGCCTTGAGACGTTACTTTAACGCCCTAAGAAGCAATGAGAAGCACATCAAGAACGTGGAAAACTACCTGTACGGCACCATGCAAAATCTATTTGGTGTTTGGTGGAATAAACAAGCGGCTAGAGAATACGCGGCCAAACATCCCGAAGAAGAAAAGCCGGCCGACAACGACAACAGTGGGTTGTACTACTAGTCCTAAAAGGCTGCAAAATCCTTTCTAAGCGGTTTTAAGACTTACTAAACCATTTATGTTTAAACTAGATTTAACTGGCTTAAACAGAAGAACAGGGGCTTTTAAATAAGTGTCAGAGCTAACTAGCTCAAAAGTTCAGTCTTTAGATCAATACCAACCTCAAGTGGTCTGAGGCCAGGGTTTTATCCGTTGATCAGATACTCAAAAGGTAGTATAATGGTAGTAGCAAAAGAAAGGAGATGAGACAATCATGGCAGGTAAGGAAAAGAAACGGGTCCAAGTCAAGATTGATAAAGATTTGGCCGATGATACCGAAGCAGTTTTAAGCGAATTGGGCTTAAATCCAACCACGGCCAT
>NZ_WEZT01000055.1 GCF_009863985.1 Furfurilactobacillus milii
CACTTGAACTAATTAATCAACGACCATTAAAAATACATCATCAACAGACTGCCATTGAAAGATTCCGGGCTTGTTCGGATTAAACTTGTAATTTGCCCATTGGATAAACCTTATAGAAGCACAGATGCAATTTAGAAAAAAACATGGTTTTGGAGCTTATTTTTACTTCTATTTTCAGGTAATCAGAGGACGACATAAACTTAGTAAAGAAAAGGATTTAACAATACCCTGGCAACTCATTCAAATTAGGAACGGACCCGGAATTGCTGGACGAGGATACCAAGTTGTTATCAAATCGGATAACGTGCCTTTGTCTTTGGCAGAAGAAATTACCCAGTATGTGAAGTATATGAAAGCTCCTAAAGAATTGTATATCAACATAAGTGTTTTTTTCCCAGAGAATGTGACAGTAGTGAATAGAAATTACGATGGTAGATTGTAAAATTAATCCGAACGCTGTTCGGACAAAAAAGATCAGCTTCCTTTAAAATGGTGTTTACCACAAACCCATCTTTTAGGAGCTGAT
>NZ_WEZT01000056.1 GCF_009863985.1 Furfurilactobacillus milii
TAATCACTCCCTATATTGGTTGGAATTAGCTACTACCATTGTAAGTGATTGCTTTGGGCTTTTTAATTTCTGTTCGGATTAATTATAGAATTTGCCAATTCCTAATACCATATTGAAATCGGCTTGTTTGCTGTAAATGATTTTAACTTTTTCAACATCTGTATTCTCGTCATCGAGAACAACCCCTTCCGCCTGAAGTAACGCGTCACCAGGTAAACAGTTTAACATATTAGCCTGTTCTTTGGTTGCGCTTTAACTCCGATAACCAGTTGCCATACACCCGCTTAGGATAGTCGGCAATCGCTAACACCCGAATAAAATTCTCACCCGACTGGACGTAGGCGGGGTTCTTACTTCATAGCAGGCAGTCAAAATTCATTAAACCAGCGTCGCACCCAGTGAATTCTTAAAATGGTCAAGCGCCCACTCCTGACCATGCTTGGTAAAGGTGGCGACCCCCTTAACCGGAATCGTAATCTGGTAGTTAAAATTATAGGCGGCAATTGCGGTGTGCAGGACACAGATATCGGTGCAAACACCTGCAATCCACAAGTTATCAATTTTTCGTTCCCGCAGGTAGTTATCAAGATTAGTATTTTGAAATGATGAATAGCGGTTCTTATTAAACTGGTAAACCCGGTCACTGGCCTGATGTTGTTCAAACCAGTCATTAACCTTGCCGTATAGCTGTTGACCAGGCGTACCGACCACGTTATGTGGCGGGAAGAGTTTAGCTTCTGGACTAAACCGGTCCCCACAATGGGCATCAGTCGGGAAAATTACGTAGTCGCCATTTTGGTAAAAACGGTTGGCCAGCTGAACCAAATAATCTTCTAATTCCTGCGCTGGCTTGCCACAAGTAAGCGCACCATTGTCAGCGACAAAATCGTTTGTATAATCAATAATTAATAATGCTTTAGTCATTGCTAACTCCTTATTTTTGTGCCTCATCAACCAGCTTTTGTTGCAAGTCAGCTAACCGCTTGGTTAAATAAACCGGGAAGCGGTCCGGATTAAGCAACCGCTTAGTAGCCGCCGGCAGCTGTGCTAATTCGGTCTGCGCAAAATGCTGGATGGCAAAAGTGTCGGTTTCAATTGGCGCCGCTTTTTCCAGCGTCAAAACTTGCTTAAGCAGTGGCTTAGCAATGAAGTCGGTTAGAATCACTTTATTCCGGGTGACGTGAACGTCAGCATTGATTGCCGCAATTTCGGTTCCAATCTGCTCGTCAGCCAGGGCAATTACATCGGCAACAGCGTGTTGGGGATCATGCTTATCGTAGAGCCGGTAAACCTGCTTATTCCCAGGGAGCGTAATCTTTTCGCGACTATTACTAATCTTGATCTTTGGCACCCATTTGCCATCATTTTCTAGTGCCGACATTTTATAAACACCGCTTAATACTGGACTGGATGAACTGGTAATTAGTCGCTCACCGATCCCAAAGTTATCCAGTGGTGCCCCTTCATCAAGCAATGACTTAATAATGTGGGCATCAAGGGCGTTTGAAGCAGTAATCTTAGCGTTGGTAAAACCAGCCTCGTCCATCATCTTCCGTGCCTTGGTTGCCAACTGGGCAATATCACCAGAATCGATGCGGATACCAACCGGTTCGTGGCCAGCTGCCCGCAATTCCTTAAAGATTTTAATTGCGTTCGGTACCCCAGAGTTAACCACATCGTAGGTATCAACTAACAGGGCAGCATTGTCAGGGTAAATTTTGGCCCAGGCACGAAAGGCCGTTAATTCATCAGGAAAGCTTTCAATCCAGGCGTGGGCCATCGTCCCCGCCGCCGGAAGGTTAAACAGCTTGGCAGCTAGCACATTGGAGGTACTACTGCACCCACCAATAATGGCAGCCCGCGCACCATATATTGCGGCATCAGGCCCCTGCGCCCGTCGTGCACCAAATTCCATTACTGGGCGTCCGCCAGTAACGCTGGTGATCTGCCATGCCTTCGTTGCAATCAATGATTGGTGGTTAATAATGTTTAAGATCAGGGTTTCGAGAAGTTGGACATCAATTAGTGGGCCACTAATACTAAGGATTGGTTCCCGTGGGAAGACTGGCGTGCCTTCTGGGATTGCCTTAATTAAGCAGCGGTTGTGAGCTGCCGTCAGGTAAAAGAGAAAGTCGTCACTAAAGTGGTTAAGGGACCGCAGATAAGCAATGTCATCAGTTGAAAAGTGCCAGTTCTTAACTTCATCAATTACTTGCATCAATCCAGCACTAATCACAAAACTGCCATCATCGGGCGCCTTACGGTAAAAGACGTCGAAGCGCGCCTGCTTATCGTGGGGAAGCGTTTGATAATAACCGTTGGCCATTGAAAACTCATACATGTCGGTTAATAATTCATGCTTCATTATTAAATAACTCCTAACAAATTTAGGTAAAAAATACTTTAACTACTGCAAAAAAATAAAAATATATTGAACTTTTATTATCACTGATTGTAGCACTTTTATTTTTAGACGCAAGGTAGTACCAGTTTAAATAACTTTGGTGGCCGGCCTGACCGCTTTGTTGCGACGGTACCAACTTCCTTAAACAGTTTTTGGTGGGCCTTTTTAAAATTAGAATTATCAATTTGATCGACCGTTGTTTGGCGGAAAGTAGCATAAACTTCGCGGGCTTGCCGAAGGGTAAAAGTCGGTCCTAAGATCTGTAAAATGGTTGGCTGGTAGTCCAGTTTATTTTTAATTCGTACAATGGCCGTATTAATAATTTGGTGGTGGTCAAATGCTAGCGCCGACCCTGCAGCCAAACTCAAAACTAAGTCACCATTTTGCAAGATAAACTTCCCGTGGTCAAAGTTAAGACTAAACCACCCGACTTCGGTTGCTCCGTACCCGGCCCTCAGTTGAGGCATTGTCGGTAAGAAAGTCATGTAGGCAATCGCCAAGGACCGCTCACCGCTTACCCGGTCGGGATCGGTGAAGGTTGCCAACTGTTCGGTAGCACTGTTTGATAGGCGAACACCAATTTTATCCTTAATCAGGCGGATACAGGCAGCGTCAGCACTTTCATCCCGCCGCAATAGGGTTTCTGGTAAAGCCCAGTGGCCCTCAAATGGCGGATAAGCCCGTTTGACCAGCAGGACTTGTGGTAAATGGGTCAGGGGATTAAAACTCCAAATAATATTTGCAATCGTAATTAGCGGACGCGCAACAACTTTGTCAGCCATCTCTTTCACCTCACAAAATATTATAGCGCAATCAAGAATCACAATAATAAAAAAATCGACAACTAAGGACGGCCTTAGTTCGTACAATACCCCTTAGGGTTGACACTTTAACTGAAACTTGAAAGCACGAAAATAGACCGGAGCACTGATGAGCTCTGGGTTTTTCGTACCTAAATTAGTTTTACAACACTCTTGAAATGATATTTTGTACGTTTGATGGGATGGTGTGCATGAATTGGTCAATTTTATCTTCAATAAACTCATTACCCGAGCATTTAAGAACGGAAATTAGGTATACCAATGCGCAAATGAACGTAATATCAGGTAATGAATTCGTGAAGGAATAGAACAAATCGCCTAATGTTCTATCGTCGGTATTCAATCTTTCTTGCCATGCCAACAAGATATATGCTAGCTCTGTTATTGCAATGTAACTTACTTGGCTGTCAGCAACGGTTGTAAAATGTTGGAAAATACCGATTAGAAAATGTCGGTTTTTGATCCGGTTCCTTTGTTTATATCTTTAACATGCAAATTGCAAATTAGTACGTTTTTGCTTTTTATGGTAAGCAAATCTTTCTCTCCAACTTAACCGTTTTCTTTCTTATCTGGTAAAGCTAACCATTTTGAAGTGTCAGACCGCTTTTAGCATCAAACAGATAAATATTAGAATTACGAATATAAAGATCTAATTTTTTGTGGCTATCATCATTAGGAATTCTTTTAGGCGTTTGAGTCACAATATTAACACCATCTTTAGTTTTTAGATAGACAAGCGTATGGCCGCCCATGTATTCAGCCAGATTTTTACTTGCAGAAAGTACAAAAAATCCCTCTTTTTGTGCAGAATTTTCAGGAGCTGTATCATTATCTCCTGACTTTTTTACCTGCGTTACTTTCTCAGGCCGAAAGCCAAGTACAATCTCTCTTTTATCCGTTGGCAAAACTTCTTTTTTCACGAATTCACTAAGGTCATAATTTACACTACCTGAATTAAAAATTCCCTTGTTCGAAAGAGTACCCTTTAAAATATTCATGCTGGGAGAACCGATAAAACGAGCAACGAAGAGATTACGCGGGTTATCATAAAGTTCTTCAGGTTTACCATACTGCTGTACCACTCCGTCTCGCATGATCAAGATTTTATCCGCCATTGCCATCGCCTCAGCTTGATCATGCGTTACATAAATCGTTACAGTTCCAAGCTGCTTATGTAGCTCGATAATATCCTGCCTCGTTGAAACACGTAACTTCGCATCTAAATTAGAAAGCGGCTCGTCCATTAAAAAGACTTCAGGTGCGCGCACCATTGCACGCCCTAAAGCAACTCTTTGTCGCTGCCCACCAGAAAGCTGCGCGGGTTTACGAGCCAAATAGTCTGTGAGATTAAGCTTTTGTGCTGCTTCCTTGACCCGTGAATCAATTTCACTTTTAGAAAATTTACCAAGTTTTAAGTTGAACGCCATGTTATTGTAAACAGTCATATGTGGATATAATGCATAATCTTGAAAAACCATTGCAATGCTGCGCTTTTGTGGTGGAATATTATCGAAGCGCTTTCCATCTACATTAATTTTTCCCTTTGTAACTTCTTCCAAACCTGAAAAGCAACGCAATAGTGTAGACTTACCACAACCTGATGGTCCAATAATTGCAACAAATTCCTTGTCATCAATCTCAAGATTGATATCCTTTAGGGTATCATTTTCCGCATTATCATAACGCTTATAAAGGTGTTCGATTTGAATCTTACTCATAAGAAATGCCTCCTCGAGTTTATTGTTTGCTTTTGTTTCTGCAGTGATTCATAATAAAAACATAAAATTTAGGTAAGAAAGAATGGTGCTCTTGACAAACAATTGACAATGAATCGGGGCGGAAGACATGAAAAAAAGATTTTTTAAAATCGCTAAGCTAACTTTTATGTTGAGTTTATCATTAATTGTCTTAACATGTTGTAGTTTTAGCTCGCAAAAGGAAAAAAATTCAAAAATTACACTTAACTTTTTTAATCAAAAGCCTGAAATAACCGCACAATATCAAAAATTAGCGCGGATGTATCATGCTAAACATCCCAACGTCAATATCCAAATTACTACTTCAGGTCAAGGCGGTGGGGCCGCTGCTTTACAAGCGAAGTTTGCCTCTGGGGAAGCTCCAGATATTATTATGCTTGGCGGGCTACCTGAAATAGATCGGTATAAGGATCATTTGATTAATCTAAAAGATCTTAAGGCAAGTAAAAACATAGTACCAAATCTTGTTAGCGGTGGAATTTCAAATAAACGTATGGTTGGAATTCCAGTCGATCTTGAGGCTTATGGCTGGTCGTATAACAAAGCTGTGTTCGCTAAGGCTGGGATTGATGCCTCAAAGATCAATAACTATTCTGAATTTTTGAAAGCGGTTGAAAAACTCAATTCAGAAAAAAAGAAGATTGGAATCGATGCCGTTTTCGGCTTTAACGGAGCTGATACCAATTCAATTGCTTCTGTTTCAGCACAATTTACTTCTCTGCCGTACAACAATAATCTTGTCAAAGCTTTCAAAAGCAAAACTTTCCCTTGGAAATACGAGAGGCAAATGAAAAATTATTATGATCTCGTAAAAAAATATAATGTACAACCGATTCTTTCAGTTAAATATGATCCTTCTGTCCAAGACCTTTTTTTCAATGGTAAAGTTGCTATGATACCTCAAGGAAATTGGATTATTCCGACGCTTGATGGTCTGGAAAAGGGATACGTTCAAAAAAATCTTGGCATGTTACCGTTCTTTGTTAAAAATGATGGTACTGACCGTCTTTTGACCGGTTCCTCATGGTATTTAGGAATCACTAAAGATCATCCCAAGCGGCAAAAAGCTGCTAAAGATTTTATTAACTGGATGTATACTTCAAAAGAAGCTGAGAACGTAATCATTAACGAAATGCGTTTCGTTCCTGCAACTAAAAACTTTGATGTTTCGAGGCTGCCTGATGATCTTTCTAAACAAATTTATCGGATCGGCACTTCCAAAAACGCACAATCTCCTGTTCACAAACAGTACCCGAATGGCTTTACTAACCAAGCACTTGGGCCATATATACAGCGCTATTTTGTAAATGGGATCTCTTGGAAAGAATTGAAAAAGGAAACATCGGCTAAATATCGACAGCTCAGGGAAATCCAAAGTGGGGAGTGATAAAAATGCTTATCAAAAAACATCAATATCTGGCTTTTGTTTTACCAGCAGTTTTCTTTATACTATTGATTATTGTCGTACCATTTCTGATAGGAATTTATTATTCCTTTACCGATTCCAATGGTTTACGCTCTTCTTTTATTGGTTGGAAAAACTTTGAAGTCCTTTTTCAAGACTCCACCTTTCTGCAGAGTTTTTGGCTAACAGTTAAATTTTCTTTTGTTTCAGTAATTCTAATTAACTTAGTCGGTTTGGCTTTTGCGTTAATCGTCACCAGTCACAACAACAGACTCACAAAATCACTCAGAACCATCTTCTTCATGCCAAATCTGATCGGCGGAATACTACTTGGTTTTATCTGGCAATTCATTTTTACTTCTGCTTTTCAGGCAATTGCCGCTGCTTTTCACCTTGACTTTTTCAAAGGTTGGTTGAGCAACCCTTCAACAGGGTTTTGGGGGATAGTAATTCTGTTTGTTTGGCAGATGAGCGGTTATATTATGTTAATCTATATTTCTTTCTTGAATGCAATTCCTAAGAATACCATTCAAGCAGCTGTTCTAGACGGTGCAAAAGCAACCCAGATTTTCTTTTTCATCAAGCTGCCACAATTGGCGCCAGCCTTTACAATCAGTCTATTTCTAACACTTGCCAACTCGTTTAAACTCTATGAGCAAAACTTAGCACTTACAAATGGTGGCCCATACCGCTCCACAGAGATGATTTCGATGTATATTTATAATACTGCTTTTGTAAACTTCCAGCAGGGATACGCTCAGGCAGCCGGAATTATCCTTTTCCTTTGTGTAACCATTGTTTCCTTTATTCAATTAGCACTTTCAAGAAAGCGGGAGGGATAGAAGATGAAAAAATCAACTAAAATCTTACTTGGCTTTCTTTTTGGAATCATTGCCCTGTTCTGGTTTTACCCCTTTATCATTGTTATTATCAATGCTTTAAAGGGAAAAAGGGGGATTTTTCAAAACCCGTTATGGTTTACACGGGACTTTACGTTTTCAAATTTCAAAACTGCTTACCAGGCGCTTGATTTTACAAGCAGTTTCTTTAACTCTTTAGTTATCACAGTAGCCAGTGTCATTGTAATCACATTGGTTTCGGCAGCTGCTGCCTATGCTCTTTCTCGTGTTAAAGGGCCTTTCAGTTCAATTCTCTACTATCTTTGTGCCGGCACTATGCTGATCCCTTTTCAGTCAATTATGATCCCGCTTCTTTCACTTTTTGGCAAAGTTAATTTCCTTAACAGAACGAGTCTGGTCATTATGAACACCGGGTTATCAGTAAGCCTCTCAATTATTCTTTTTTATGGGGCTTTTCAAGGAGTCTCAAAAACTCTTGACGAAGCTGCTGCTTTAGATGGAGCCTATCCTTTTAAAACCTTTGTTTATATTATCTTTCCAGCGGTCAGCCCAATGACAGGTACAGTTGTTATCTTGAATGCAATGAAAATATGGAATGACTACCTGTTACCATCACTAGTCGTTAATAAAGATGGCATGTACACGATTCCACTTAAGATGTATTCTTTCTTCGGTGAAACAAACAGCCAATGGCAATTAGCCTTAGCCGGACTTGTTTTGTCAATGGTTCCGATTATTATTCTGTTCCTCCTATTGCAAAAGCAAGTCATGACAAGTGTGACAGAAGGAGCTATCAAGTAAAGATTGGATTTAATCTAAATAAAAATAGTACAAGAGACCAGGTCAATCTGACCTGGTCTCTTGTACTATTTTTGTAATGTTCATATTATTCAGCAGTTGGATCCTCTGGGCTTAATTACTCATAATTAAACTCAGACTATTTGCATAATTTACCATTAATACCTTCCTGTTAACCTTTGCGCTTGTTATTTATAATCAACATCTTACGATCAAATCAGTAAAAATAATTTGTATTTGCGGACTTGTCTCGACTAAAAATTCTGGGCGCCTTTGAAGAACCAACACTTGCTGAGAATCAATTAATTTTAATGCTTCAATAACCCCATTTTTAACGGCTGCAGTAACTTTTAAGCATTCGCCCACATTTTTTGCTGCTTGATGATATCGATTATTAACAATTAGACAATAAATTTTTTCTTTCTAAAAGGCTGCAATTTTTTCGGATGACAATCCAGTAATAATTTCTTCTACTAGTTTGACTGTATCAGCAAAATCTTGGTAAGCTACCATTCCATAATTAGTATGTTCATACCTGACTGGAATTCCGATACAGATTGTTGGAATCCCCTCGTAAGTAAGGATTTCACTGCCATCTATTCCCCCGCCAGTTCTTACCGCTCGCGTATATGAAATTTGAGCCTTCTTCGCAGTTTTTGCAGCAAATTGCTGGAAGCTTGGATTAGCAATAAAAGATGGAGTTAGTATAAATCATGGACAACTTTTGATAGAATATCTTTATCAAGATTGGAGATATCCTATATGGCCAAAAATATGATATTGATTTGGCAAATTACAAGTTTAATCCGAACAAGCCCGGAATCTTTCAATGGCAGTCTGTTGATGATGTATTTTTAATGGTCGTTGATTAATTAGTTCAAGTGC
>NZ_WEZT01000057.1:0-3235 GCF_009863985.1 Furfurilactobacillus milii
GCATGGCGACGACCTACCCTCGCAGGGAGCGATCCCCCAACTACTCTTGGCGCGACGAAGCTTAACTTCCGTGTTCGGCATGGGAACGGGTGTATCCTTCGTGCCATCATCACCACACTCTGAGCGTTATCCACTCAAAACTGAATCATGATCTTCTTTTCTTTAACCGGACCACCACTTCGTGGTTAAGTCCTCGACCGATTAGTACTAGTCCGCTCCATGTGTCGCCACACTTCCACTTCTAGCCTATCTACCTCATCATCTCTGAGGGGTCTTACTTCCATATAGGAATGGGAAATCTCATCTCGAGGCGAGTTTCACACTTAGATGCTTTCAGCGTTTATCTCATCCATACATAGCTACCCAGCGATGCGCCTGGCGGCACAACTGGTACACCAGCGGTATGTCCATCCCGGTCCTCTCGTACTAAGGACAGCTCCTCTCAAATTTCCTGCGCCCGCGACGGATAGGGACCGAACTGTCTCACGACGTTCTGAACCCAGCTCGCGTACCGCTTTAATGGGCGAACAGCCCAACCCTTGGGACCGACTACAGCCCCAGGATGCGATGAGCCGACATCGAGGTGCCAAACCTCCCCGTCGATGTGGACTCTTGGGGGAGATGAGCCTGTTATCCCCAGGGTAGCTTTTATCCGTTGAGCGATGGCCCTTCCATACGGTACCACCGGATCACTAAGCCCGACTTTCGTCCCTGCTCGACCTGTCTGTCTCACAGTCAAGCTCCCTTGTGCCTTTACACTCTACAAATGATTTCCAACCATTTTGAGGGAACCTTTGGGCGCCTCCGTTACCTTTTAGGAGGCGACCGCCCCAGTCAAACTGCCTACCTGACACTGTCTCCCGCCACGCTAAGTGGCGCGGGTTAGAGTGGCCGTATAACAAGGGTAGTATCCCACGGTTGCCTCCTTCGAGACTAGCGTCCCGAGCTCTACGGCTCCTACCTATCCTGTACAAGTTATACAGACACCCAATATCAAGCTACAGTAAAGCTCCATGGGGTCTTTCCGTCCTGTCGCGGGTAACCCGCATCTTCACGGGTAATATAATTTCACCGAGTCTCTCGTTGAGACAGTGCCCAGATCGTTACGCCTTTCATGCGGGTCGGAACTTACCCGACAAGGAATTTCGCTACCTTAGGACCGTTATAGTTACGGCCGCCGTTCACTGGGGCTTCAATTCTGAGCTTCGCTTACGCTAACCCATCCTTTTAACCTTCCAGCACTGGGCAGGCGTCAGCCCCTATACGTCATCTTACGATTTTGCAGAAACCTGTGTTTTTGATAAACAGTCGCCTGGGCCTTTTCACTGCGGCTACACTTGCGTGCAGCACCCCTTATTCCGAAGTTACGGGGTCATTTTGCCGAGTTCCTTAACGAGAGTTCACTCGCTCACCTGAGGATACTCTCCTCGACTACCTGTGTCGGTCTGCGGTACGGGTAATTAAACTCTAACTAGAAGCTTTTCTCGGCAGCGTGACATCAACGACTTCCCTACTTAAATTTCGGTCCTCGTCACAGCTCAATGTTAAAGAAACAAGCATTTAACTCATCTCACACCTCACTGCTTGACCGGACATTTCCAATCGTCCGGATCGTTTAGCCTTCTGCGTCCCTCCATTGTTCAAACAAGTTTAACTAGTACAGGAATCTCAACCTGTTTTCCATCGACTACGCCTTTCGGCCTCGCCTTAGGTCCCGACTAACCCTGGGTGGACGAGCCTTCCCCAGGAAACCTTAGTCATTCGGTGGATCAGATTCTCACTGATCTTTCGCTACTCATACCGGCATTCTCACTTCTATGCGCTCCACCAGTCCTTACGATCTGGCTTCACCGCCCATAGAACGCTCTCCTATCGCGCCACTTACGTGGCACCCACAGTTTCGGTAATATGCTTAGCCCCGGTACATTTTCGGCGCAGAATCACTCGACTAGTGAGCTATTACGCACTCTTTAAATGGTGGCTGCTTCTGAGCCAACATCCTAGTTGTCTGTGCAACTCCACATCCTTTTCCACTTAGCATATATTTAGGGACCTTAACTGGTGATCTGGGCTGTTCCCCTTTCGACGGTGGATCTTATCACTCATCGTCTGACTCCCGGATAACACATCAATGGCATTCGGAGTTTATCTGAATTCAGTAACCCATGACGGGCCCCTAGTTCAAACAGTGCTCTACCTCCATGATGATTCATCCGAGGCTAGCCCTAAAGCTATTTCGGAGAGAACCAGCTATCTCCAAGTTCGTTTGGAATTTCACCGCTACCCACACGTCATCCCAGCCTTTTTCAACAGACACGGGTTCGGCCCTCCGGTGCGTATTACCGCACTTTCAGCCTGCACATGGGTAGGTCACCTGGTTTCGGGTTTACTTCAACATACTTAGTCGCCCATTTCAGACTCGCTTTCGCTACGGCTCCGGTCTTTCCACCTTAACCTTGCATGTTAACGTAACTCGCCGGTTCATTCTACAAAAGGCACGCTATCACCCATTAACGGGCTCTAACTACTTGTAGGCACACGGTTTCAGGAACTATTTCACTCCCCTTCCGGGGTGCTTTTCACCTTTCCCTCACGGTACTGGTCCACTATCGGTCACTAGGGAGTATTTAGCCTTACGGGATGGTCCCCGCAAATTCCGACGGAATTTCACGTGCTCCGCCGTACTCAGGATCCTGAACTGAGGGACTTTGATTTCGTCTACGTGGCTCTCACACCCTATGGCGACGTTTCCCAACGTCTTCGACTATCAAGGTCTTTGGTAACTCAAATGTTCAGTCCTACAACCCCAAACTGCAAGCAGCTTGGTTTGGGCTGTTCCCCGTTCGCTCGCCGCTACTTAGGGAATCGATTTTTCTTTCTGCTCCTGTTGCTACTTAGATGTTTCAGTTCACAACGTCTACCTTCAACTAGAGTATGTATTCCCCTAGTGATAATCAGCGGTTAAACTGATTGGGTTTCCCCATTCGGAAATCTCCGGATCAAAGCTTACTTACAGCTCCCCGAAGCATATCGGTGTTAGTCCCGTCCTTCATCGGCTCCTAGTGCCAAGGCATCCACCGTGCGCCCTTTATAACTTAACCTAACAGTTCATACGAACTGCGGTCATGAGTTTAGCGATAAACAATTTAACTTGTTAAAAAACTCAAAAACGCGGTGTTCTCGGTTTAAATAATAAAAAGAATCATGATTCAGTTTTCAATGTACAACGTTTCAG
>NZ_WEZT01000057.1:3335-5119 GCF_009863985.1 Furfurilactobacillus milii
TGAGGTAAATCCCTCAAAACTGAACAACGTTTCCACTAATGTGTAAGGTTCCGATTTGTTTCCTTAGAAAGGAGGTGATCCAGCCGCAGGTTCTCCTACGGCTACCTTGTTACGACTTCACCCTAATCATCTGTCCCACCTTAGGCGGTTGGCTCCCGAAGGTTACCCCACCGACTTTGGGTGTTACAAACTCTCATGGTGTGACGGGCGGTGTGTACAAGACCCGGGAACGTATTCACCGCGGCATGCTGATCCGCGATTACTAGCGATTCCGACTTCGTGTAGGCGAGTTGCAGCCTACAGTCCGAACTGAGAATGGCTTTAAGAGATTTGCTTGGCCTCGCGACTTCGCTGCTCGTTGTACCATCCATTGTAGCACGTGTGTAGCCCAGGACATAAGGGGCATGATGATTTGACGTCGTCCCCACCTTCCTCCGGTTTGTCACCGGCAGTCTCATTAGAGTGCCCAACTTAATGCTGGCAACTAATCATAAGGGTTGCGCTCGTTGCGGGACTTAACCCAACATCTCACGACACGAGCTGACGACAACCATGCACCACCTGTCTTTCCGTCCCCGAAGGGAACGTCCGATCTCTCGGATTAGCAGAAGATGTCAAGCCCTGGTAAGGTTCTTCGCGTAGCTTCGAATTAAACCACATGCTCCACCGCTTGTGCGGGTCCCCGTCAATTCCTTTGAGTTTCAACCTTGCGGTCGTACTCCCCAGGCGGAATACTTATTGCGTTAGCTGCGGCACTAAGGGGCGGAAACCCCCTAACACCTAGTATTCATCGTTTACGGCATGGACTACCAGGGTATCTAATCCTGTTTGCTACCCATGCTTTCGAGCCTCAGCGTCAGTTACAGACTAGGTAGCCGCCTTCGCCACTGGTGTTCTTCCATATATCTACGCATTCCACCGCTACACATGGAGTTCCACTACCCTCTTCTGCACTCAAGTTATCCAGTTTCCGATGCCCTTCTCCGGTTAAGCCGAAGGCTTTCACATCAGACTTAAATAACCGCCTGCACTCCCTTTACGCCCAATAAATCCGGATAACGCTTGCCACCTACGTATTACCGCGGCTGCTGGCACGTAGTTAGCCGTGGCTTTCTGGTTAAATACCGTCACTATCTGAACAGTTACTCTCAGATACGTTCTTCTTTAACAACAGAGTTTTACGAGCCGAAACCCTTCTTCACTCACGCGGCGTTGCTCCATCAGGCTTGCGCCCATTGTGGAAGATTCCCTACTGCTGCCTCCCGTAGGAGTCTGGGCCGTGTCTCAGTCCCAATGTGGCCGATCAGCCTCTCAGCTCGGCTATGCATCATTGCCTTGGTAAGCCGTTACCTTACCAACTAGCTAATGCACCGCGGGTCCATCCTAAAGTGATAGCCGAAACCATCTTTCAAGCGAAAACCATGTGGTTTTCGTTGTTATGCGGTATTAGCATCTGTTTCCAAATGTTATCCCCCACTTTAGGGCAGGTTACCCACGTGTTACTCACCCGTTCGCCACTCACTTCAATGTCTCGTCAATCTGGTGCAAGCACCGTCAATCAAAAACCGAAGTGCGTTCGACTTGCATGTATTAGGCACGCCGCCAGCGTTCATCCTGAGCCAGGATCAAACTCTCAAATTAATGAGTTATTTGAAATAGCTCTTGTTTTGTTGTTACTTGGTTATAAAGTGAATTGACTTCACAATTGTAATTGCTTCGAACTTTCGTTCAAAGACCCTACACATTTGATTCGTCGAAACGTTGTTCAGTTTTCAAAGATCTAC
>NZ_WEZT01000058.1 GCF_009863985.1 Furfurilactobacillus milii
TTTTTTTTAGCCATTAGTTTAGTCCCTCTTTCCATAGAAGCTTTGATTAAATTGATAATCCTTATCGGAAATCAGGTCACGGACATCGGCATCATCAATATTATTGAAGTTGTAGTAAAGTTGATTCTTATCCAATAATTTAACTAATAACCGTTTTTGTTCTTCAAAAGGCAAAGCTTTACGTTCTGCATCATTTTCATATTTATCAAGATCCACTCGAAAGTCGAAATCTGCTCCCACTTTCATGCGTTTATATACAGCATCTAATTCATTTATATCTTTAGCCGCTAGCAGATCTTTTAAGTAGCCTTGATTCTTTTCCATCAACTCTGCATAAACAAAGGAGCCGCCACCTTGCCAATTTACGTCTTTGGAAATTCCACCCTGTTCACCATCCATTACTTTTTGCAAACGTGGCACTGAAACCGTATTAATATAATCCATCTGTTCGATACCAATAAATCGCCGATGCATCTTCATGGCTACCGCTTGGGTAGTTGCTGAGCCCATAAAAAAATCTAAAACAATATCATTTTTATCTGTTGAAAGTTCTAAGACACGTTTGATTAAGTCTTCAGGTTTAGGATTAGTAAAAACATCTGATCCGAATATTTGTCGTAAATGTTTAGTCGCAGATGTATTTGTATTAGTATTTAACCAAGAAATACTATTGTTGACAGAAATATCATGCCATATAGTACTTGATGCTTTTCCTTTTCCTGCATCCTTTATGTCCTCATAGTAAGCTTTTAATTGCGGCCTCGTTTTCCCTTTAGAACCAAATTTAATACGCCCACTTTTAAGTAATTTTTTAAACTCTTTTTCAGTTGTTCTCCAGCAACGTCCCTTAGGTGGAAAATAGGTTTTATTTGTATTAGGATTAACGATTGCGTATTCTAAATTTTTTCTAACATTTGGTGCATCAAACGGTTCAATTCGGTATGGGCCAAGACCGTCATTGTCATTGAATTTAAATGATTCTTTATCTAAACTTAATCGGAAATCATTTTTATTGATCTGGTTTAAGTCCTTAGCATAAATTAAAATATGATTACTATTTAGTGAAATGAAACCATCACTTGATACAGAGGCTCTAGATTCCCAAGTTACATCGGCAATAAAATTATTGAATCCAAAGATACTGTCAGCTAAGACTTTTAAATAATGTACACCTTCATCAGACATAGTAATAAAAATAGTTCCTTTTTCGCTTAGAAGTTCCCTAGTTATTTCTAACCTATTTTTCATAAAAACAAGCCATGAAGATAGTTTGAAATTTGAATTGTAAGAAAAAGTGTCAGATGGTTTGTTGATTTCAAAATAATATGGTGGATCCAAAAAAACAGATTTAATGGTTCCTGTATAGAATTCTTTCAAGCTATATAAAGCGATTAAGTTGTTCCCCTTAATGATTAAATTATCTTGACCAGAATAACTAGATATCTTATGTTCACCACTTTGATCATACTTTTTAGTATTGACAAAAATTTTAGGCTCTAGTAATTCATCAATTTCAGGTTGAGCAATGGTTTCATTTAAAAACGGTTCATTAGCAGGTACGTCTTTATTATCTAAGTCTTCTTTTGTCATACCGGCTTTTAAAACAGTATCCTTAAATGGGAAATCTAAAACAACGTCAGCAGATTCATCAACAAACTTTCCATTAGCTGTTAAACCGATTTTATTTGTATATTTTGTATAACTGTCTTCCCAAAATTCTTTATATTCAAACATTTCAATAAATTGATTGAGTTTAAATACTTCGTTGTCAGCAATTTTTTCTACATAATTTTTATGTATTAAAGGATCTTTAAATAGCTTTGTCATCAATTCACGGTCAAATTTATCCAAGTCATTAATTACATTATTCCGTTTCAGAGAACCCTTACTAGTTAAATACTTGTTTCCAAACTCTCCTAAAATACTTTTGACTTGAGACATTATCTTAGGCTCTATTTCCATTCTTAATCCACCCTTTAATTTTTACCAAAAATGCCACCAACTCTTATTGGGTTTATTTTTATGCATTCTTTTTTGTTTTTCATCAACAACATGATTTTGCTTGTCGTTTTTTCCCTTGCTGTGACTAGCATTAGAACTATTCGACAAGGTATCGTCCTTGTCGTTTGATTGTTGCTGTTGACTTGCACTAGAAGGTTCAAGCAATCCACTCAATTTCCGAATGTGCTCTTTTAATCGATGGTTTTCTGTTACCGTTGCTATCTGTAATTTTTGTTGCTGGTCTAAGGCTTGTTGTAAATTTGCAATTTGTTGATCTTTAACATCAAGTTGCTTCAGCAAGATCTGATCAATATTTTTGTCCTTGTCGTTTTCAGCTTGCCGATTTGGTTGTCGTTCTTGTCGTTTTTGCTTGTCAAAATTAGCAAGCATTTTAACGCCTTGGTTGTCTATTTCTAGATGGTTTTTAACTTTGTAAGTGTGTTTGCTTCGAAAGCCATTAATGCTATTAATACGTTGATTAATAGCTTGTTTTGACAAATTAAATTCTTCTGAAAGTTGCCGAATAGTCTTGCCCAATAGTTTCACCGCCTAATTAATCCGCCTTAAATTATAAGTTAAAAACGACAAGAAAACCAATCGACAACCAAGTTTAAGTTTTGCTTGTCGATTGGTTTTCTTTAGGTATCAATCTTCAAGCTAAACTATAATTGATTTGGTTCTGGTTGTTGCCACCAATGAATGTTGCTTTAACAGTAAATATCCCGAATTAACAACAACTAAAGTTTGCATCTAGTTTTTTCCCTAACGGCTTGTTTTGATACACCAAATTCATCAGCAAGTTCTCTAATAGTTTTAGGCATGTTTTCCAAACCCTTTTCGGAGTTCAGCAAGTGCTTCTTGTCTTGCTTGATCTCTGATTTTTTGATCATGTTCAGCTTGTTTTTCAGCCAGTACCTGTTTTTCAGTTGTTCCTAAAGGCAAGCATTTAACTTTGTCAATTGCACGCCACTTTTCTTTATCTGATAATTCATCATTGTGCTGAATGTTAAAGAGTTTTTGACGCTCATCTTGAAATTTGCCTTGAGAAAAATCATTTGCGTCCTTTCTTTCAGGTTTCCAAGTAAAAGAATAACCGATAACTGGTTTTCCTCTGCCTTTACCATATTTTTTTCTAATCGTTAGCCCTCTAAAAAGCGGGGTTAATTCTTCTCTAATTGGCTTAATAACCTTTTTGTCAACATTTGAAGGACTATTCCAATAACTTTTAGGTATATCAAGCAATTCAAAAAAATCTTCTTTAGAGAAATAAGAATAGCCAGTAGTTCGAAATTGCTTAATTAGACGAAACATTGTTTTAGCGTAACTGCTTTTTAAATTTCTAAATTCTGTTAGGGCATAACGAACCCAACTTTCTAAATCGTTTAGCAAGTGCAATGCTTTGGGATAAATCTGAATATCAACATAAGGTTCTTCAGCTTCACCTTTAATTTCAAATTCAGTAAACATAACAAAAAATTCACGATTTAAGCCACTCTTACTTCTACGGCCAAACCTAAGGCTGAGGATCTTTTGGTATGTATTTTCAATATCATCAATAAAACGTTTATTTGCGGTTGGTTTATAGTTACTAAGCTCTTTTAACTGGTCAAAAGAGAAACGAACAGTTTTATTCCCTTGATCCCGCATGCGGGAAACAATTGAAAAAAATAAATTCATCTCAATTGGGGTAAATTTTCTCAAGGGAATAGTATTCAACTCAGGATCATACTTAACTAACTCATTAGACATGATTATCACCTCAAACACATGTTAAAATAAAAGTACCTTTTTATCAAGTACAGAACTTATAAAGGTACTTGATAAACAGACAAAAGGTACTTGATAAACAGACAAAAGGTACTTGATAAACAGACAAAAGGTACTTGATAAACAGACAAAAGGTACTTGATAACCTTCTGTGAGCCTTGGGAGAGTAAGGCTCAAGAGGGGTCTAAAAGAGGTTTAAAAGAGGTTTATAAAAGAGGTTTAAAAGAGGCACCACTGTACGAGGTCAAAACCTAGCAACAAAAAACACAAAGGAGTGAGCCCAAAACCGGCTCACATTAAATTTCAGTCGCTACGTTCCTTGCGCCTCACTCCGTTCGTTGCCTAAAAGGTGTGGCAAGCCACATTCAATACGGGCGCTGACGCCCCGAACCCCGTCCAAGCTGAACCAGCTTGACCGCTTTTTCACTCGCCGTTAGGCAGGAAAGCAAAGTTTCTATAAAACTTTGGCTTTCGCCATTTCAGTGTTAAGACTGGTTTAGAGCTGTCAATTCCTTATGCTCCCACGCTACGCTCGTCCGCTACCATTGACAGCAAACAGTTAGTTTTTCTGAATCTTAACAAGACTTTAACTGCTATATTCGTTTTTAAAGGCCTTATTTTTCGTTTCTAGCGATTTTAAGACTATTTATATATATTTATACCAAAACAAAAATAAAAAGCCCTCAGTGAGCTTTTAGAGGGCTAGATGACGAAATCAGGACGATTAATAATATCTTCTTGTCTTTTTTGCAAAACATAAGTGTCTAAGAAGCTGTCTAAAATCTCTTAAGTAATAGTGCTAAAAACGCTAAAACGACCATTTGCAGACTGGTGGTTAATTGACGCTCACAATTTTTCCAAAGTCGCCGACAATTCTCTAGCCAACTAAAGGAGCGTTCGACTACCCAACGTTGGGGCATGACTTCGAATCGATGCAACTCATTGCGCTTCGCAACCTGCACGGTTGCGTTTAAATTACTGGCTACATCGAGCTGAAAATTAACGCCTGAATAACCACCATCAACTAAGACATTTTGCACCTGGCGTAAATGCATGGCATGTAAAGCGATCATTGCACTGGCCCCGTCTCGATCAGAGACGTTCGCTCGCGTGATGTGAATGGCCTGCGGAAAGCCATTGATATCAACTGCCAGATGGCGCTTAATCCCCGAGATTTTCTTACCAGCGTCGTAACCTTTGTTTTCAGCAGTAGCGGTGTTTTTGACGCTCTGAGCGTCAACGATAATAAAGGAAGTTAAAGCTGAACGTCCTTGGTAAGTTCGCCGAGCAATGACAATTTTTTTAAAACTTGTTCCAATAAAGAATCAGCCGTAGGCTCAGCTTTAGTTGACCAAATTTTGTAATAGTTGTAAACTGACCGCCATTCTGGGAAATCACCGGGGACTTGACGCCATTGGCAACCGGTTTTCAAGACATATAGGACCGCACAGAAGACCTCGTAGAGGTCATATTTTCGAGGCTTAGTTCGCTTACGAAAATTTTCTAAAGCTGGTCGAATTAATTCAAATTGTTGCCGAGTAATATTGCTGGGATAATTTTTCATAGCTTAAACTCGCTTTTTACATAGAAGTATATCAAAAATCATAGATCTTGGACAGCTTCTAAGGAATCATAAAAATTCCTCTTGATCTCATCAGGTTCATTGACAGAAGCTTCAAACAATTCTTGAAGATCAATTTGCCAAAGATCAGCAAGCATTTCATCAATTGGTTTTAATACTCTCTTTTCGTCAATCTTAATGACTCCTAACATTAAAATAATGACTTCAGTTTAAATTCACAGATCTTACAGCACCGTTATTCAAAATTTGTTACCAAGCTTATAAAGATTATCTGCACAAAGCAATTAAAAAATTTTGGCTTAAAACAGCGTAATCTGCAACACTTTTTAAATATTTAAAACATAACAATCTTAGTCAGGTGCAAACATAAATTGAATTAAAAATACAGTCAATTCAACAACAGCAGAAATTGATTTTATGGTTATCAGCAGACCTAGTGAAACGAGGTCAATGCGCACTTACACATAGAATAAATTCTATGTTGTGCTAGACCCATTAAAAACCTGTATCAGAAGTCGCCGTTGGCGACAACAAAATCAAACTAATTTACCCAAAATCAATTTGGTTCAACATGTTTTCTGTACTTGCTTGATCCAAGCCTAAATAAGCTAAAGTCATGGCTTCACTTGAGTGATTTAGTAGGTGCATGACTAGGCCAATATTGTAATTTGATTGCGTATAAACACGATAAGCCCCAGTTTTGCGCATTGTATGAGTACCTAGATAATTAATTCCTAATAGATCGCCAACCTTACTCATAATTTTGTAGAACTGTTTTTCAGTAATATGGCGTTCTGGGTGTTGAATTGAAGGAAAGAGCCATTCAGAATCCAGCTTATGATCAAGCAGCCATTGACGGTACAATAAGAGCTCTGTTTGAACAGGTTTAAGGTACAAGGTATTAGGTTTACCAGTTTTTCGGTCATGAATAAATGCATTTTGTTTAATAGAACCGTCAGGATTAAAAATATCGGCCTGTTTTAAGCCCATAACGTCACTCACTCGCAGTAGCGTCGCTTTACCAACTTGAAAAATCGTATAGTTACGTCGGCCAGCTTTAAAGTTATTGAGTAACGTATCTTGAACCTCTTTAAGAACGTTTGAATCTTTGATGGGTAAAACAACTTGTTGCATAGTCTTTTCTCCTTTTCTTGAGATATTAAAGCAGTTATGTTATTATTTTTGTAAGGAAAAAGTAAGGAGATGATATTGTGAGCGCAGGTAATGTAACTAAGGTTAGCTCGAAGATCACAAGTAAAAATCAGATTACAATTCCTAAAACAGTACGTGAACTGTTAAAAGTTCGGTCTACTGACACAATTGAATGGCAGATTGAACCAAATGGTAAAGTAATGATTGTTCGTAGTAAACCGGATCTATGGCAACTTGTTGATGAACAAGAAAAAAAGTTTGGAAATCTCAGTACAACAGAAGTTGATTGGGGTAAAGACGTAGAAAGCGAAGACTTTGATTAATGAAATTAAAACAAGGCGCTATTTTATGGATTAATTTAGATCCGGCTAAGGGCACTGAAACTAAGAAAAAGCGACCGTGTTTAGTTGTAAGCAACGATCACTATAATCGCTATTTTAATACGGTGCTAGTTGTGCCAATCAGTACCTCTGACAAATATCGTACCCAAGAAAAGTATGCTAAATCGCCGTTATTTATCAGGATAGATAACGGGAAAATTCACGGGACGGCGTTATTGCAACATGTCCGTGCTGTCGATCCAACAAAACGATCAGATGGCGAAGTTGTGGCCACTTTATCTCAGCAAGAAATTAGTTCAATTAGTACAAAGGTCCAACAATTTTTCTGAAAAACAGATGTTATTTATTGATAAAAGAAACAAAATAGCCCCCAATATCTACATTATAGATATTGGGGGCTATTCTTTCAACGTTTTCGAGGGGCGATTTGATAGCTATAGCCCCTGCGATAATTTACTTGGTTTCTTAAGTTAAGTAATTTATTCAGTGAGTTCTTTCTTTAATTCTCTTTTCCAATTTGGGGAATGGATTATTCTCTTTTTTTCTAAATTTCCCCTTATAATTTCCCGTTTTGAGAGTTTAGACAATTTTTTCCAAGAATCAGAGAAGATATAAATTGCATTTCCATATATGGCGGAATCTAAAACATATATTTTTTTGTTTTCAAAGCAAAAAACCACATAGCCGTTATAATTGCCGATTCCCCGATATTCAGCATCTGGTTTAAAACTTTCAATATAATTAAATCGCTCTTTTATTAAATGTTTTTCACTTTCAGAAACATTAGAATAGCTTTTTCCATTTTTAAAAACATTCCAAATCTTTTTTCCTTTAGGGAGAACTTCCCAGGGGACTATTTTTATAATAGGGGTTATTCTTTGTCCTTTAGTATCAAAAATGAACGTTTCTGCTCTTGAAAATATCTCTAAAACAAGATTAATGCAAAATCTAATATTATCAAACTCAGCATCAACATTAGTGAATGTTTTATCTATAACTAGTAATTGATTGTTATTGTGTTGAGAATCTTTTAGGTAATGGAAATAATAGTTTTTTGGTGGCGTAAAGTTCTTAGGATAACCTAGATAAGGCACTTCGCTAGTTCCAGAGTGCCATGTTCCACCCCAATCTTTTAATGACCAGTTTTGTGCTCTATACTGCGTTTCTTTGGGTTTAGTTTTATCAGCAATAAATTCACCAACTGTATTTCTTTTAGACATAATACCTATATATGGTTGTGGCATAAATAAAGTTTTTTTTGAATCCATCACATCGAAATATTGGGTCAATATATTTTTTACTTTTGAATCCACTTGCACTCCTATATAGAAAGTACCATTCTCATCGATGTCAGCTAAATACTTTTTAACACTTCTGATTCTTTTCATTTTTATTTCCAATTTTGTTCACCCCTCATTAAAATCTTTTTCTATAATATTTAAATCAGACATTTCTTGCTCAACATTTCTGCCATCATTATAAGTAAAGAATTTAACACCATAAAGCTTAACTTGATCATTCTCACCAACAAGTTCAATATTCTCAGGACGAATACTTTCTAAGAGTTCTTGTTTCCACTGATCCTGATCAAGCAATTGGGGTCCCTTAGGCTCAATATAAATTTGATAACAAAAATCTTTATTCTGTAAATAGAGGATAAAATCAGGCATGAAACCGGCATAATGAGTTGTCTGACCTTTAAATTGATGTAGCTTGAAATTAGTATTGCGTTCATCATTTCTAAATAAATAAATTTGACTATATTTTTGACTTAATCGGTCAACAAAAGCGCCGATTAAGTCAACTAAAGACTTCTCCAGCTTATCAACAATGGCTTCTTCAAAAACAAACCAAGGTTTATTTTTCATTGAGTAGGGTAAGATCATTTCACTGACTGATTTATTAAAATGTTTGGCAACTTTCTTTTGGTAGTCCCTAATTAAGAATTTTATAGGAACTGGAATAAAGCGCTTTGTTCCGCGTTGTCTTTGATAGTTATTGATAATCTGTTTTTGAACAAAAGTTAAATATTTTTCAACTGCTTTAAGTTGCT
Source organism: Furfurilactobacillus milii (assembly GCF_009863985.1). Classification (GTDB taxonomy): domain Bacteria; phylum Bacillota; class Bacilli; order Lactobacillales; family Lactobacillaceae; genus Furfurilactobacillus; species Furfurilactobacillus milii_A. The sequence goes on from NZ_WEZT01000058.1 coordinate 8,897, forward strand.
GCTCTCGATTTAAGGATGATGAACCGTTACTGACACGAGCATACAAACGAATATTTCCCAACCAATTATCAGCTGTCATAAATTCATTTAACGAATTCAAAGTAGGAATATACCGCTTTAGAGAATTAAACCGATAGAACTTATTACGTGAGAAAGCTTTTTTTACTAAGATTACTGCGTCTCGAAACTTAAATAAAAACCTGGTCTCTGTTAAAGGATCTTTCTCAATAGCAACAGCATTGTAATTTGTTTCCCAAGTGCTCTCTACCAAATTGACTTCTGCCATTGTGGTGGTATTAACCCCATAACGGTCAAGGCAATTAAATTCTTTATCTGGTACAGGCTCAACTTCGTTGTAGTAAAGATTACCCTGTTGATAAACTTTAGAGTGTTTAAATGACGGTTTAACATTAGTTTCAAAAACATCAAAATCACTATCATCTTCGACAGGTAGATCCATTTTGTCCAATGATTTTTTTAGGTTATCTAAGTACTTCGGATCATTGATGGTGTGATAGTAAAGACTTTCCAATAATTGATATTTTGGATTCTGATTATCGAAACGGCGCGTATAAGAAATTTTTCCCTGATAAGCAAAAGGATTGTAGCGTGCTCCTCGACCAATCAACTGAGCTTCACTGTTTGTTTGGTTCAAGGTAGTGGATTGTTCACCAATCCGCACAATATCATAAAGGTTTAAAACGTCCCAGCCCTCACTTAACTTAGCGACGGCAAAAATAACCCGAAAGGGATTATCAGAACTTTCCAAGGTATTTAGATTATGCAAGTCATTTAAATCGCCTAAGATTCCTTCTTTGGCACTATCGTTAACATTAATAGTATTCATAGCCTGAAAGTCACGTTTTAATTCAACAATTGCAGTACCCAAATCTTGCGATAACCAGTAATCATAAGCTTGTTTCAATGCTTGACTATGGCTAGTGTTTTGTTGATGTTTAAGAAAATCGGTTAGGTCCGTTATATTCAACTGTGAGATCATGCTTAAAAAAGTTGTTCGAGCATCTTTAGAAACCGCAATTTTATTAGACTTAAACAAGATTACCGGTTTAAAGTCAGGTATTTTTAATTCATTGGCAATTCGCTTACGATACTGGCTGAGCAAAACAGCATTCAGCATTTTGTTCTCATCGTCGTTATTTGCTTGTAATCGATATACCCGTTTAGAATATCCTTGGTGAATAAAACGGCTTAAATCGTATCTATAAACAATCTTTTGACGATATTTTTGATAAATCGCTTCATTTTGTAAATCTAGAGTTGCAGTAAACTCGAATTGACGATTATGTTTATTAGCTTGACGAATACGATCCAGGACATATTCCCAGGAACGTTCTTTTTGGTCCTCTTTACTTTTAGTACCAGCACTAAAATGATGAGCCTCGTCGGCTAAAACAACTAGTTTATGAGCCTTAAAATCATCATAAGTGAGGCTGTTTTCTTTGGTTTCACTTAACTCATTGGTCAAGGTTTGAATAGTTGTTAATCTTAAATAGATCACACCATCCTCTGGTGTACTAGGAAACCGAGTTACTGAGCGAAGCTCGATTCTTTGACCATGGATAGTTAAAGGTTGGGAAAAAAGATATTTAGGTGAAGCAGTATTTAATAAATTGTCATAAGTCTTAGCCACCACAGCATTTGTATTTACCACAAAAAGAAAGTTATGATAAGTAAATTCAGTATACAAATACAAGATCAGGGCAGCTAAAACGTCTGTTTTACCACTACCAGTGGCCATATTAAAAAGTAATTGATTATATTGGTAATCAGCTAATGGCTGTCGCTGTGTCCAGTCTAGATTAACTAAAGCTTGATTTTGGTAAGGTCGTAATTGGTGCTTTAAATTGCCTTTAATATATTCTGGGATAATAAAGGGCTTTTCATTACTAAGAAGATCAATCTTACGTTTGTTTTCCAATAAATCGACCAGTGGGAGTTCAATTTTGCGCATAACTTTTTTTTTAGCCATTAGTTTAGTCCCTCTTTCCATAGAAGCTTTGATTAAATTGATAATCCTTATCGGAAATCAGGTCACGGACATCGGCATCATCAAT
>NZ_WEZT01000059.1 GCF_009863985.1 Furfurilactobacillus milii
TAAGGAAAAGAAACGGGTCCAAGTCAAGATTGATAAAGATTTGGCCGATGATACCGAAGCAGTTTTAAGCGAATTGGGCTTAAATCCAACCACGGCCATTAACATGTTTTACAAGCGGATTGTTGCTAATGGTGCTTTACCTTTTAATGTGTCTTTAAGCGAAGAAGAAAGAGCTAATTTACGCTTTTTAAAGGCGACCGAAGGGACACCAGTCACCGAGTTCAAAGACGCTAAAGAGGTCGCTGATTGGCTCAACGATCCAGATGAGGACTAATGACTTAGTCAGCCTATACGTTAGTTTTGTAGAAACTAACGGTGGCAAGTCTCGACCAGTTTTAATTCGTCGGGTATCAGAACAGACGGTCGAGGCTTTTAAAATTACTAGTCAGTATGAAAAGAAGTCGCCTTATATCAAGCAACAATATTATCCGATTCAAGATTGGCAATCCGCTGGGTTGAAGAAACCTTCCTGGGTCGATCTTGGTAATATTTATCGCTTTCCCAAAGCCGGTTTAAACTTTAAAGAAATCGGTCATTTAAGTAAGCTAGATCAAAATAAAATTTCAGATTTTACGCTTGACCTAAAATCAAAAAGAAGAGGTAAGGGTCAAAAGATAATTCAACAGCGATCAAGTAAAAGGAAGCAC
>NZ_WEZT01000006.1 GCF_009863985.1 Furfurilactobacillus milii
CAGAACAAATGAATAATCGTCCCCGTAAATGTCTCGGATGGAAAACGCCTTATGAAATATTCTTTAATGTAGTGTTGCACTTAATTTGACAATTCAAGAGCAAAAAAGTTTTCTTTATTTGATAGCACACGCGAAACGGTCGAGACAGAAACGTTCGCCGCCTGCGCGACATCCTTAATGGTTACTCGCATAAGCACTCCAATAAAATTTACTGTCTCAAGTTTACCATTCGTAATTATACAAGTATACGCAAACGTTTGTGTTATTGTTTTAACAATGTTGCAAACGTTTGTGTAATGTGATAATGTACTTTTTGAAAGCGCTTACGATACTGTATAACGCGAAGTCAACAAGACCCAGGTACATATTTATAGGAGGCTTGATTATGCAAGCAACGGATTCAGACACTAAAGTAAAAGCGTCGACGGAAGTTGATGTTAATAAGGGGCTACCAAAATTAAAGTTATCGGCAATCTTTGCGATGACCTTTGGATTCTTTGGCATCAACATGGCTTTTTCACTTCAATCATCACAAATGGGCCGGATTTTCCAGACCATCGGGGCAGATCCAACTAAACTTGGTTTCTTCTTCATTTTGCCACCATTGGCAGGGATGGTTGTTCAGCCGTTAATCGGTAAATATTCAGACAAAACATGGAATCGGTTTGGTCGGCGGATGCCTTACTTAATGATTGGTGCCCCGATTGCCGCTTTGGTTATGATTCTCTTGCCAAACGCTGGTTCATTCGGTTTCGGATATGGTTCACTATTAGCGCTATTATTTGGTGCCTTTACCATTTTATTCATGGACCTATCTTCAAACGTATGTATGCAGCCATTCAAGATGATCATCGGTGACATGGTTAACGAAGACCAAAAGGACATGGCATGGTCTTGGCAGCAATCATTCTCAAACCTTGGTGGTGTGTTTGCGACGATTGCTCCATATGTTCTGACACTGTTTGGTGTTACTAACATTGCGCCAAAAGGGCAGGTGCCAAACTCAGTTAAGTTGGCCTTTTACATTGGCGCCGGAATTCTGTTACTGACTTCGCTTTACACGATTATGTCGGTTAAGGAATATAACCCAACGCAATATGATTTGTATCACGATATTGATCCAAACGAAAAGAAGCCCGATGTTAGTCTGTGGCACTTGGTTAGAGTCGCCCCAAAGGCATTCTGGGAAGTTTCATTTGTTCAACTCTTTGCCTGGTTTGCTTTCCAGTATTTGTGGACATACAGCACTGGCGCTATTGCGGATAATGTTTGGCACACAACGAACCCAGCATCTGCAGGTTATCAAGCTGCCGGTAACTGGTACGGTATTTTAACGTGTATCCAATCTGTTGCTGCTGTACTGTGGGGCATGTTGTTGCTGTCACGCACTAAGGCTACGCAGCGTAAGTTATGGTACAGAATTGGTTTAGTGATGGGTGGTGTTGGCTTCATCATGGTGTTCTTCACCCACTCACAAATGGGTTTGATCTTCCCATTCTGTTTGATTGGGATTAGTTACTTAACCATGCAAACACAGGCGTTCTCACTGTTTACAGAATCTTTGGATGGCACAAATGAAGGCGCTTACTTAGGATTGTTCAACTGTGGAATCTGTTTGCCACAGATCATTGCATCAGTGGCCAGCTTTGCGATCTTCCCACTCATCGGTCAGTCAATGCCTGGCATGATCGTCGTCGGTGGTATTTCTCTGATTCTTGGTGCGTTTGCAGTCAGCGTGATTCACCCAGCACTTTCAGAAACAAAATAGTCAGTTTGGAAAAATGAATTAAATTAGCTAAGAGAAAAATGAGGAGGTTCATCATGCAACATCAATGGTGGCAAGGTTCAGTTGTATATCAAATATACCCAATGAGTTTTCAGGACAGCAATAACGACGGTGTCGGCGATTTACCTGGGATTACGTCACGGCTCGATTACATTAAACAACTTGGCGTCGATGTGATCTGGTTGAACCCAATTTATAAATCACCTAACAAGGATAATGGTTATGATATCGCGGATTACAAAGCTATTAATCCCTTATATGGCGATATGAATGACTTCAATACGTTGCTCAAACAGGTTCATGAGCACGGGATGAAATTGATGATGGACTTGGTTGTTAACCACACATCTGATCAGCACGCTTGGTTCAAGCAGAGTCGTCAGTCTAAAGACAATCCATATGCCGATTATTATATTTGGCGCGATCCAGTTGACGGTCATGAACCGAATAACTGGCAGGCGGCATTTGGCGGTCCGGCGTGGACGTATGTGCCAGAACGCGGCCAATATTACTTACATTTGTTTGCCCCGGCACAGCCCGATTTGAATTGGGAGAATCCCGATGTTCGTCAAGCCGTCTTTGATATCGAACGTTTTTGGCTGGATAAAGGGGTCGATGGTTTCCGGATGGACGTCATCAACCTGATTTCGAAACAACCTGGTTTACCGGATGTGCCTGGTGAAGCGACCGCTGGCACAACAATGGACTTTGTCGCTGATGGACCACGATTAAATGAATTCTTGCATCAGATGAATGAAGAAGTGTTGTCACATTATGATGTGATGACAGTGGGCGAAATGCCTGGTTCAACACCAGAGGACGCAATCAAATATACAGGTTTGAAGAGCGAAGAGCTGAACATGGTCTTTCAGTTTGAACACGTTGGGTTGAGTGCTAACCCTGATGTTCGGTTAGGCAAATGGAACGATCAGCCGGTCAAACTGACAGAGTTGAAAGATTCCCTCAACCGTTGGGAACAGGAGCTAGATGGCAAAGGCTGGAACAGTTTGTACTGGAATAACCATGATCAACCACACGCCGTTTCCCGGTTTGCTAATGACGATCCGGCGGTCCGCGTTAGAGCTGCTAAGATGCTAGGCACGGCATTACACATGCTGCAAGGAACCCCATACGTTTATGAAGGTGAAGAGCTGGGGATGACCAATGCTCACTTCACGTCACTATCACAGTACCGTGATCTGGAATCATTGAACGGTTACAAGGAAATGGTTGAAGAAAAGCACCTCGTGTCCTCGAGTCAAATGATGAAGGACTTGGCTAACATTTCCCGTGATAATGCGCGGACACCAATGCAGTGGAGCACAGCGGCAAACGCTGGCTTTTCTGAACACACACCGTGGTCTGAGATGAATGCCAATTATCCTGAAATCAATGTAGCGGTTGAAGAAAATGACCAAGATTCAGTCCTCAAGTACTATCAGAAGCTAATTGCCCTTCGTCATGGTAGCAACCTGATTAAGTTTGGTGATTTTGAGGCACTAGACGCTGATGACGATCAGGTTTATGCGTACAAACGTCATTACGATGGCCACACTTTGTTAGTTATGTGTAACTTCACTAATGACACTGTTTCCCGCAATTATCATCAGGGCGAGGCAAGTGAAGAACTTATCGGTAACTACGCCGATGACCAAGGTGTCACGTTACGCCCATATGAGAGTAAAGTTTATGAGTTTGACGAAGACTAATTAAATCGTGTCGAAAGTGCGTTGCCAAATGGCGCGCACCTTTTTTGTTTTCACGTGGAACTTTTTTACTTTTAGATTTTTCTGATTATAATCATAAAATTTGCCTAAACATGACGAGAGTTGCTATTCTGGAACTAACAATTATGGTGGTCAACTTACAAGCATGCAAAGTCGAACTTCAGGTTGATATACATTGACCGGAGTCTATAAAGGAGGACCAAACATGTTTAAAAAAACACAACTTTTCGGTGTCATTGCAGCATTTGGACTACTGATTGGGCCCGCAATGAGTGTTAAAGCGGCCGGTGATGTTGGTTCTGCGACAACCCAAGTGACTGCGGGATTTATCGCTGGTGAAGGGCCAACGGGGCCAGTTGATCCAGGTAATCCTGGCGGTGGTCCAATCGATGATCCAGAGCATCCTGGTACCGGTGCCACAGGTCCACTACGACTGAACTATGTGTCGAAGCTGATTTCGTTTGGTACCCAACCAATTCAGTCGGCAACGACAAAACGTATGGGTACCACTGGTTCTGATGTAATTGGCACATACCAGTCGGCACAAGTTTCTGATGAGCGTGGGACTAACGCCGGTTGGGCGTTAAAGGTTTCTGGTACACCACTGATGTCAGGGACTGACACACTGGAAGGTGCAACATTGAAACTACCAGCCGGTGAGGTTGTAACTGAGTCAGGTATTGATAACGGTGCAGTTGCAAGCGAGGTTAGCAATGCGTTAGGTGTCGGTGGAACACTCTTATCAGCTCCGGCAACAAAGGGTGGTGGATTGACTGTTGACCGCTGGACACCAGCACAAACGGAATTAACCATTATCGGCGGAACAGCCGGGGCTAAGGACTACACCACAAACTTAACGTGGACGCTACAAGATTCACCAGCAAGTTAACAAATATTCTGACCCCCATAATTGAAGTCGCCGGTCAGCTGCGAAGTTGAGCGACGACTTTTTTAAAACAGAGTTATGCGCAGGCTTCTGGGCATCAGGTGCACATTTAAAAGAGTGGTGCCGAAGCTTGGGAAGGACCGAGCCTTGATAGATACCCAAAAAAGACGACGGAGGAACCGCAATGAAACGACTAAGAGGATTACTGATTATCCTGTCCGGCATAGCCGCAATGTTTATCACAACGGGTTTGGTCAAAGCCGCCAAGGATGATTCAATCGTTAATTTTAATGTGCAAGCACAGATCCCAGAAAATCAGATAGATAAGAAACAGAGTTATTTTGACTTGAAGATGAATCCTGGGCAAACGCAAACTGTCTCAACAGTCGTGCAAAATACGTCTAATAAAGCAATGAAGATCAAAAATGAAATTCACACTGCACATACTAACGAAAATGGGCAGATTGAGTATGTAACTGAGGCGAAGAAACAGGATTCCACGTTGAAAGTGCCACTGAAAAAGATTACTCAACTCCATGAGGCAAAGGTGATTACTGTTCCGGCCAACAGTACAAAGAAAGTGTCGGCAACGATTCGCGTACCAGACAATGCCAAAACAGGTGTTATTCTTGGCGCTTGGTATTTTGAACGTGTCGACACAAAACGAAAAGATAAAAAAACTGGTGTGACTGTTAACAATAAATACTCTTACGCAGTTGCGATGAAGTTAACGGTGAATCATGAGGTCTCTGTGGCATTGAAATTAAATGACGTGAAACCTGGTTTACGTAACTACAAAAAAGGAATCTTTGCGAATTTGCAAAATACGGCGGCAGTCATTATTCCTGACCTGACTGTGCAGGGAAAAGTCTACCAACAAGGTTCCAATAAGGTTGTCAAACAGGCAAAGTTGCAGCAGATGATCATGGCACCAAACTCTAATTTCGATTTTCCAATTCTGTTTGGTGGCGAGGAATTGAAGCCAGGCAAATACACGTTAAAAATGACGGCCAAAAATGCTAATGACACATGGCATTTCAAACGTAATTTTACGATTCGTGCTAGCGATGCAAACAAAATTAATAACAAGTCTCTTGATAAGGCCAAAACGAGCCATCCTGGCTTGTATATGCTAGAAGGCGCCGGCGTAGTAATCGTTTTAGGTGTTGTTATTGGTGGCGCGACATGGTGGTTCCGACGTCGGCGTTAGCCCTTTGAACAACCGAGGAGGTGCAAGATGCGTAACTGGCAGCGAACACTGAATCGAATTTTAATGATCGGCGTGCTAACGTGGGGACCGGTGATGGCGATTGGCAGTGGCGTAGTTGTGCATGCCGAGGAGTTAAATCAACCCGCCATTAGTTTGGTAAACACAGAATCGTCAAGCCAAACACAATCAAGCTCGAATGATTCAGGCGAATCGAAACCTGCTGACCATTCACTGCCAATGGACACTAGCGAAATAGTTGATAATGACGACACACGATCAAAGGTAGTAGATGCATCTGAACAGGAAACAGCAGCGGATCAGGATACCACTGAGAATCAACAGGCCGAAGCTGAGGCGCGTTTAAAGGATGACGGCATTAGCACACAATTAGTTACACGTTTGGACACGTCAACATTGGTTCAAAATGGCCAAACAGTTCGAGGAAACAACGATATACTTGGTGTGCTTGGCGGTTTAACGGTTAGTTTAAACGATGTTGTCAAAGCTACAGTATCCATTTTAACGGGTGATTGGACGACTGATATTGGAACACCAATGAAAACCGGCGACAAAATAACCGTTATCAACCGAGCACTCGGCTTGATTCCACTCTACACGGAAAATCAAACCGTGGTTGATCCGGGCATGTCAATTACTCAAGTTAATGCAGGTGGTTTGCCAAGTAGTGTGACCTATGACAAACGGACGGGCACAATGCCAACCATTTTTGGGCAGTCATTACAGTTAAGCGCTAACTTTGCGTTTAATTACACGACGGCTGATCAAGTCAACACAGTGTCGTTTATGATCGATGGTCAGCAAGTCGCCGGAGATGCATTTACAAGTGCTGATACGGTGATTTCAGGGAAGACGCTGACAGTGAACACTGCTAAAATAGCCGCCCGTAACTGGACGGCGATTAAAACCGCCCTTAATGGTCTTTCAGGTGGAAGTACGCATACACTGCAGGTTGTTGCTTATCATAATGGTCGACCTGTGAATCCATGGACAAGCGCCAATACGATTAATCTGTATGTCAATCCAGACAAGCCTGGAATTAACGATGTTTGGTCGGGTCAGCGGCGTTTATCCGGGACGGTCTTACCGGCTGGAGCAACAATCAAGGTCACAGACAGTAATAACAACGTATTAGGTACAGGGGCCGTTGCCGATGGTGGAACTTATACAGTTGGTCTCAACCGCGCAGTTGTCGTTGGCGAGACACTCACCGTTACCGTGACCAACCAAGGGATGAGCGAAACGAACACGACGGTTGTCAAACAAAATCAAACGGTTCAGGTGACTAATGCGCCAAAATTTGTTTGGAATCAGCAAGCGTCGGCAGCGGATACAAATGACGGTTGGCAACTGACAGCCTCAGGAGCCGGTTTTCCAAGCAGCAGTAACGCTACTGAACTAGTGATTGACGGCAATAATTTAGGCGCCGATAATCCAATCACACGGGGTGGAACGGCAACTACCGGATCGACAACAGGTGTGAATCCGGCTACTAAGGTCACCACGCTTAACGGACTTGATCCACAGCAGACGCACCGCATGCTATTGTCGATTCCGGGAATGAATGATGCAGTGACGGGGACGGTACCAATCGTGATTGCAGTGCCAACACCACATTCAGTTATTGCAGGTGACGGCGCAACCAGTTTGACGGGTAATTTGGCGCAACCAGGCAGTCAGGTTACAGTTAAGGATAATAGTGGCGCGACGTTGGGAACAGCTGTGGTGACAGGAAGCGGCACTTATCAAGTGGCATTGAATAGAGCTGCTGTTGGTGGTGAAACATTAACGATAAGTGCGACAAACGGATCGGGTGGCGTTAGTGCGTCGGAAACACTGAAGGTTCCGCTGGTTGAACAGCTAAGCATTCAGTCAGTGTCGCCGTTGAACTTTACACCCGCTACCATTAAGACAGGAACCACGCTGACACCTCCGCGAGCTCATGATTTTGGTGTCAGCATTGTGAATTCACTAAACGGTGGCACCGGTGCGAATTGGACGCTATCAGCAACGCTCGTTAATAATGAACTGGTGAGCACGACCAACCCTAGTCATAAGTTGGCACAACCGTTGATCTTTACAGATGCAAATGGCGTCAAAACACCATTATCGGCCAGTTCTCTGCCAATCTTCACTAATAATTCAGCGAATACGACGGTCTATCCTACCAGTCAGTTCAAACGAACGGGGATGATGGATACTGCGACTCAGCAAACAGTTAACCGTGGCATGGGACTTAGCGTGAAGAGTGACAACGTTTATGCAGAAAGTTATCAAGGCACGTTGAATCTAAATTTAGCGACAGGACCGACAAAATAAATAGTAATCAACGCTTCATGTCAAAAAAATTAAAGTGTTATAGTGATTCTATCAGTATTTTGAAGGAGTCACGAAATGAAGCGTCAGTCACTTAAACAATGGCAGAAAAACATGTACGCATTGTGGATCGGTAATTTTGTTACCGGTGCAGGTGCCAGCATGAGTCTGCCATTTTTACCGTTATTTATTAGTGAAATGGGCCATTACCCTAAATGGGAATTAACGCTATATGCCGGCCTAGCGTTTTCCGTCACATTTTTAAGTCAAGCAATTGTTTCACCATTGTGGGGACGGCTGGCCGATCGAACGGGTCGCAAACCAATGTTACTTCGGGCAGCCATCGGGATGACCATTACGGCAACGTTAACCGGATTTTCGCCAAACGTTTGGGTGTTGATTACGCTACGTTTGATTCAAGGTGCATTTTCTGGTTACATCAACAATGCTTATGCACTAATTGCTAGTGAGGTGCCGATGGAAAAAAGCGGCCAAACGATGGGTACATTAACGACAGGTGCAGTTGGTGGTCAGTTAGTTGGCCCTGTTATCGGTGGTTACATTGCTGGGATTTTTGGCTATCGGATTCCGTTTTATATGTTCGGTGGTCTGATGTTGATAGCGTCAATGGTCACATACTTCTTTGTTAAAGAAGACTTTAAACCAATTACGGGTAAGGCCGCCACGGAGCACCAGAGTGCATTTGCAGGTATCAAACATGTACGGATTGTGTGGGCGATGATTATTTCGTCCATGCTGATTCAGGCAGCGACGACATCGATCAATCCAATCATCAGTCTGTTTGTGAAAGAATTGATGCATGGCCGTGGAAATATTGCCTTAACCAGTGGGGTAATTGCTGCCCTACCAGGGATTGCAACGTTGATTGCAGCGCCACGACTGGGTGCGCTCGGCGACCATATTGGACCGCAACGCGTGTTGATTGCTGGATTAATATTCTGTGGTCTGGTCTTTTTCCCGATGTTTTTCGTCACCACCGTTGTCATGCTAGGTATTTTACGATTCTTGGTCGGTATTTCGGATGCCGCGCTACTACCAGTGACCCAAACAGTGATGACATTGAATACACCTGATGACGCGGTGAGCCGTATTTTCAGTTACAATCAGTCGTCACAAGCAATTGGTTCCGTCGTTGGGCCAATGTTGGCCTCAGGGGTAGCGGGTGTGCTCGATTACCGTTACGTTTTCCTGATGACAACGCTGTTGGTCATCATTAATTTAGTCGTTGTTATGTGGGCTTATCGAACAGATCATGGTTCAAACACAACTAGCGAGCAAGCATAGTTAACAAAGCAATCGGTCCATTCCCCAAACTGGAGATGGACCGATTGCTGTTTTCGACCAAACTTTTCAAAATGTGCGGTAGAACATAGCGTTAGATGTCACCTGCGGTTGGCACCAGTGACACGCTCGCCGTGGGACCGGTTCAAGCCTACTGAAAACCGGAGTCTTTCACCTCGACACAAAGCCTCGTGAAGCCCGCGAGTCTTTGCGTCCGTCCGTAACCTAAATTCGGAAAATTACCGAATTAATGTTACCTTCACGGCTCAGTATCACCGTTGCCGCCCTCCGTCTAATATAGTGATGAATAGTTATTTGGACGACTATCGCTGAATAACAGCAGTACGCATGTAAAGCTTAATCCTTAGCTAAAGGAGTGGAGCTGATTGGAGACAGAGTTCCCTGTCGACAACACTTGGCGGCGGGAATTTGGCCGCTTAGTGTTGTGGGATGACATATGAGACGTGGGCTTTCGGCTCATATGCAAGGGCGAAAACTGCGGTCTTTGCAGGTTGAACCCGGTCCCAGGGAACGGCGTCTCCGGTCGGCGCAACGGGTAATTGACACTTTAAACACAAGCTTCGTCATGGCAGTTGTCGTTAAAAGATAAGTTTTCCTAAAGGTATTTTAACGGTCAGTCAGTGAAATAGCCCAATGTTTCGATTCGAGCGTCGCACCCGTGTTACAAAAGCTGACATTTACCTATACCAATGAACACAATTGGCTTTACAGACAGTCGTTCCACACCTATACTGCTTCGTAATAAGAGAGAAAGATGTGATGTAAATGAATGCTGCAAATTCTGCTTTCATGGTGCTGTCGACGATTCTGGTATTGTTTATGACGCCAGGGTTAGCGTTTTTTTACGGTGGGTTGGTGTCCAAACGGAATGTGGTCAGCACGATGCTATCCGTTTTTGTTATTTGTGGGATCGCAATTTTACTGTTCATCGCAGTAGGGTATGAACTTGCCTTTAATGGTGACATTGGTGGTGTTATTGGTAAGATCAATCATTTCTTCCTTGGCGGCGTATCCTTAACGAAATTAACTGCAACGAAGATTCCCGAGTCACTGTATTTTCTGTTTGAAATGATGTTTGCCATCATTACGCCAGCATTGTTTGTGGGTGCTGTTGTTGGCCGAATTCGTTTTAACTTTTTACTCGTATTCATTGTGTTTTGGAGTTTGCTTATTTACTACCCGATGGTTCACATGGTATGGAGTCCAAACGGATGGTTAGCTCAAATGGGGGTCTTGGACTTCGCAGGTGGCACGGTGGTTCATATTAATGCCGGTGTTACTGCTTATGTCCTATCAGCTTTTCTGGGACGGCGGCTACATCCACATCAAGACCGACCCTATAATTTGCCTTGGGTGTTATGTGGCACGGCCATTTTGTGGATTGGCTGGTACGGTTTTAATGCGGGTAGTGCGCTGGCGATCAACCAATTGGCAGTTACGGCAATGCTGACCACGACGGTCGCAACGGCAACATCAATGGTGGTGTGGCTGATACTAGAAATGACGATTCGAAAACAGGTTTCTCTGGCAGGCATCTGTACGGGTACGCTGTGCGGACTAGTTGGCATTACACCTGCAGCGGGTTATGTCACCGTTAGCGGGGCGTTTTGGATTGGTTTATTGGCAACGTTGGCCAGCTACGGCTTCGTTCATGTGCTGAAGGCCAGAATCGGTATCGATGACGCCCTAGATGCGTTTGGCTGTCACGGTGTAGCTGGGATTACCGGTTCGATTTTGACCGGCGTGTTTGCCACCCGCACCGTTAATCGCACAATTGCTGAGAATGGCTTATTTTATGGTGGTGGATGGCACTTGTTAGGTATTCAAACATTGGCTACCGGTGTCACGATTATTTTAGTGGCAATTGCGAGCGCCGCGATTATTTTAGTGTTGCGTCGATTCGTCGCCATGCGGGTCTCAGCTACAGATGAGCGAGTTGGCCTGGACGAAAGTGAACATGGTGAGCATGCGGAAAACACTGATGAGTACAGTACGGAAATTGGTCAGCACCACAAAGAGTTTGCGGGTCAACTCGCACATTTCAATCGGCATCAATCATGACTCATGATGTTGTTGTTTAAATTGATCAAATTCTTCTTCAACACGACGCTCTGGTACAAACCAAATCATCATGGCGATAAAGGTGCTGAGAATGACGGCTGGTGGAAACCAGATGCCAATAAACAAGCCGACAAGTTTGGTGCCGAAATCAGCGACTATTTTAACGGGCCGGTTGATGGCATAGCGTAATTTTTTATTATCCGGATCGGCTTTAATCAATGCCAAATCGACTGAAAAGTAAGCAATTGATAACAATAAAAAGACAAACCCGTAGAATAACTCCGCTGTTGAAGAAAAGAAATGCTCATCAACAAATTTGGTCACGTATGGGAAGAAAGACGCGCTGAACAACATGAGTCCGTTTGCCCACAGAACCCTGCCGTCAATTTTATGGACTAGTTGAAAGATGTGGTGCTGGTTATTCCACATGATCGTTAAGCCGACGAAAGAAATAAAGTAGGCTAAGTAGCTTTGTTTTAAGTTCCAAATGGCTGACCACGTGGCACGGGCTGGCTGTTTAAGTTCTAAAACGAGAATGGTCATCACAATTGCCAAGACCGCGTCAGTGAATGCAGTTAAACGTTCTTTACTCATGTGAAAAAGCCTCCAAAGATGATCAATTATGTTTTCGGTGTAAGCTAAAATACGGCAAGTTGTCTGTTAATAGGGCATATGGATGATATGACAAATAAAAAACACGCCAACAGACGTGTTTTTTGAGATTGTTTCAATTTGTCATTAGGATTGTTGTTTCCATTTGCTGGCATCTACTTGAACCAAGAATTCAAAGTCGGGATTAAGTTGGATCGAAACAATGCGTTGATCATCGACAGTAGTCGCACGAGTGAAGAAATCGTGACGTGCTTTACCATCACCTAAGTCATAAGTGATATTGGTGCGACTTAGGTCTGTCAGTATTTCTGGAATAATGTCGTCGATAGTGACGTCATCATCCGTGTCATTTGTTAGCCAAGTTAATTCGTCGAAGTTAAACACGACGCTAGTGGTTCGTAAGTGGTGCATACGGGTTAATACTGCGAAGAACAAACTGAGTTCATTTTTGGACAGACCATCAAAGTTTACGGAATCAATGGAAAATGTGCTATTAGTCATGACAGTGATCCCCTTCCACAATAAATATTTTTATAGCAGTACGATAACGTGAAAGACGGATTTCTGCAATTAATCTGTTCCTGGTTTTGTTACATAGCTTAAAAACTAATGAAAATGTTAATATGTCCCATTGTGGCCGCTGGGAGGCTGTTTGTAGAGAACATTTGAACGCTAGAAAAAAATTATTAGATTAATACTTGCCTTACAGTGACTCGAACCTGTTATACTTAATACTGTTGTTAGGAACCTAAGCATCAAGGCGTTAACATTGATGGTTTTATCAAGGCTACGTCTGAAAAGGAGTGTGGCACATTTGAGTAAGAATTGTGTTATTGATATTGATAGTCCGAAAATGGACTGGGTCGTGGATCAATTATTCACGAAACCAGAGGAAACGGACGCGAACAGCCCACACAGCTTCAACGTTTGGGTAGGCCAGAAACACTAGCCGACCACGAAACACCTTGCCATAATTAAATAATTATTATTTTGAGATCTCAGTGATAAAAAAGCTGAGGTCTTTTCTTTTGTCTTCTACGATGCTGGCTTGTATCAAACTGCGCTTTAAAGTTTAAAATAGGCGTGTATTAAATGAAAGCTAATATTGTATTGATTTTTTTGCGAATATGCTTGACCCTTACGTTACGTAAACGTTTATGTTGGTTTTATGGAGGACAATGAAATGTCGTATTTGATTTCAGATTTGGCGGCCTTAGCAGGAGTTAGTGCACGAACCCTTCGCTATTACGATCAAATAGGCTTGTTGCATTCAACTGGCAAAACAGGTAGTGGTTATCGCCAATATGATGAAGAAGCAGTTTTGCGTCTCCAACAAATTTGTTTTTTTGGTAGATTGTAAAATTAATCCGAACGCTGTTCGGACAAAAAAGATCAGCTTCCTTTAAAATGGTGTTTACCACAAACCCATCTTTTAGGAGCTGATTAACCAGCGACCGCTTAAAATACTCGACTGGCAAACACCGTATCAGGTTATGCTGACAAATTTGTCCAAAAATTCGGATTAAATTTGCAATCTACCTTTTAAGCAGTTCAACTTGCCATTAAAGCAGATTGGTTTAATTATGCGATTACCTCTGTCTGAACGAGAAAATCAATTGCGTATGCATCGGCATTTGTTGGTCGATCAACAGCGTCAGTTAACTCAGCTGATTACGACTTTGGACGCTGCCCTCCAACTAAATCAACAAGGAGATAGTATTATGACAGATGAAAAAAAGTTTGCCGCTTTTAAACAGACACAGGTTACTCAAAATGCACATGATTTTGGATCTGAGGTCACGGAAAAGTGGGGTGATGCTGCTTTGGTGGACGCCAACCAGCAATATCTGGGCTTGTCGCAAAAGGATATGGCAGATGCTAGGGTCATTGAAACAGAAATGATTGATAAGTTGGTACTAGTGATTGATTCAAAGAATGAAAATAGTGAAATGGCTCATGAGGTGGTTGAGCTGCATCGTAAGTGGCTGAATTACTTTTGGCCTAGTTACTCGACCACTGCCCATAAGGGTTTAGCCCAGCTGTATGTGTCGGATCAGCGATTTAAAAATTATTATCGAGATAAATCGAAACGGAATCGGGCTGCTATTGTGCTAAATTCATTAATTCAACGATATGCATAATTTTTTAATAGCGTAAAAGAAAAGGGAGCAATCACACGCTTTGACGAAATAAGTGCGTAATTACTCCTTTTTAAATTTAGCTGGAATAGTTTGTGTTTTTTACTACTTTAGAAACGCTCTTCGATTACACTGCCACCAATTGGTGCTGCTGTACAATACCGCGCTCCAGCGACTGACTTTCTTGTTCCGAACTGATGAGTAGGCCTGACAAACGTTGAATAACCGCGATTCGCAGAAATTCAGATTCGGAAGTGACGGCCGCAATTGCTGCCCAGGCGCCAGCCTCGGCGAGGTCACGGGACATAATGGTTGCTTGGGTGATCGTTTGTTTCGGACGATCAAAACGTTGGGTTGCTAGGGCGCCATTACGCAAACTGTAAACGGCCAACATCGTTTGCTGGTGACGAGGTGAAGTTACGCCAAGTGTCCACGTAAAGGCCGTATCGGCGGCCGTACCGACTTGAACGTTACCACTGGATTCAATGGCGACGGCGAAGACTTGCTTATGACTCAGTAGTGGTGCCAAGTATTTCCGATAGGCTTGTTGCATTGCCCACTGTTGAATCATTGTGTAAGTGATGCCATCTGTCATTAGCGTGGCTGGTGTTGCATTGTCGACAAACATAAACTGGTGTTGAAGGGGAACAAGTTCTTGCTTGGTAAGTGCCTGACGTGTCTCAATTGGATTGCCTGCATTGAGGGCCGGCGTGGTGATTTTATTGACGTGACGAAGAAAATGCCGGATGTTACTCAGCGTTTGATCGAACAAAGCATGTGCCTGATCATCCGGTGTGACAACACCCATTTTAATGCTGAAGGGTGTCCCAGCGACGTTAACAATGCGGGTCATAAATTTACTTTCTAAAGTTGTCATGATAAATTTCCTCCTCATGTAAGTGAATTGAAAATGGGTTATCGCTCTCGCTGAAGTGATAAGAACATTTCCGTTTGGATTAATAATGAGTTTAAGGAGGGCATCATAAAGTCAGCTTAAATCCTGTCTAAGGCACTGCAAAGTTGGTAACGATTCGGTTGCGATGGCGCAATTTTGATGGTGTAAGCGGTTAACTGACGAATTTTGAAAGTTTTACTTACGAAGCGCAAAAAATTCTGCTAATGTAACCTATTGTGCCAGCAGACGGTGATTTATCATGGCAGTTGCTAGGCACGTATAGATTAGGAGGACTTTTTTGGACGAAACACAGAACGTTAAACGTTTCCCCATTATGATGGGTTTGCTATTAGGTGGTTTTATCGGGATGTTTAGTGAAACAGCGTTAAACATTGCGCTGTCTAGTTTAGCCACAAAGATGAACGTGCCAATGGGGACAATTCAATGGTTAGTCATTGGTTATTTGTTGGTGGTTGGTATTCTATTGCCATTATCAAGTTTATTGACCCGCTGGTTTACTACGCGTCAACTGCTGATTTTTGCTTTGTGTGATTTTATTGTCGGGGCAATTGTAGCAGCATTGGCACCATCGTTTGGGATGCTGTTGGTTGGCCGGATGATTCAAGGAATTGGGACAGGAATTCTGTTACCGTTAATTTTCTTGGTGGCCTTATCGATTTATCCAATGGATAAACGTGGTGCGGCAATGGGAATCATTGGCTTAGTTATTATGTTTGCACCAGCGGTTGGCCCGACATTAGCCGGTCTGATCCTAGGTGTCCTTTCATGGCGCTACATTTTCTGGGTCATGGTTCCAATTTTGCTGATTGGTAGATTGCAAATTTAATCCGAATTTTTGGACAAATTTGTCAGCATAACCTGATACGGTGTTTGCCAGTCGAGTATTTTAAGCGGTCGCTGGTTAAT
>NZ_WEZT01000060.1 GCF_009863985.1 Furfurilactobacillus milii
AAAGTGAATTGACTTCACAATTGTAATTGCTTCGAACTTTCGTTCAAAGACCCTACACATTTGATTCGTCGAAACGTTGTTCAGTTTTCAAAGATCTACTTCGTTGCCTCAAGACAACTTTTATACTATATCATTTGGCTCACTATGAGTCAAGTGTTTTTGTTAGGAAATAATTTCGCTATCGCTTGTCGCTCAAGCACTCCCTGACAACATAAGCTATATTATCAAAGCGTCTGATTGTGGTCAAGCACAAATCTGACTAAATACGACTCAAACACTTGCTCCACAATTGGGATACACGTAGTAAGTGTGTGTCAATTTAACGAATCGTTCGGAAAAAATAACATACCTCGTTTCAGAAAACCCTATTAACCCGTGAATATCGATACCAGTCTTGTGTTTCAACAGTAAAATGACGAACAAAAAAAGATTCCACAAAACGTGGAATCTTTTTGAATTACTTCGATTTACTTAACTCTGGTGCGTCAGTCTTGTAGTCACTCGACGTTGATTTACCACCATTTTTAGCTTGTACACTGGTGGGATTATCCTTTTGCTCCTGTTTCAACCGTGAATTTGTAGAAGATACCGAGTAATTGTAATCACTCTTATTGACCTTCTTAAAGCCCGTTGGTGTGTAGAAACGTAACAAATCACGTGTCATGATCTTATCCGACAACCCCAGCACCGTATTAACATGATCCTGATCAGAAGTAACTTGCTTCTTTTGTGACGCCGTCAGATCAAGTAACTTACCCGTTGCTGTATCGTAAACCTGACTACCAACCTTCGTATACTGTGGTGTTACAAAGTTACCATCCCTAAACGGTACAATCTGGTTCCGTTGTGTGGAGAGTAAATCTTGTCCCATCATAATGTAGTTACCTGTTGTTTTAATGCCCAACAGATCCATCATGGTCGGCAATGCATCGATTTCACCACCATAGGTATGGTTAACACCACCTTGAACACCAGGCGCATGAATCATAAATGGCACCTTCTGGAACATTGCTAAATCGTAATTCGTAACTTTCTTCTTACCTAACAGCTTGGCAATGGCAGGACGATGGTTATTTGAAATACCATAATGATCCCCATAAACAACAATCATCGAGTTATCATAGAGATTAACCTTCTTCAAGTAGTTAATGAATTCACCAAAGGCTTGATCAAGGTAATGCGCCGTTACAACATAACCATCAACCGTATTATCACCAGTATCCGTCTTCGGGAATGAAGAATCCTTCTTACCTAAGAGGTATGGATAGTGGTTCGTGACTGAAATCACTTTAGCATAGAACGGTTGTGGTAATTGTTGAATATACTTCGCTGAATCCTTCAGGAAAATCTTATCCTTCAGCCCATAACCCACGTTATAACTTGGTTTATCCGCATTAGGATAAAACGACTTGCTAAAGAAATTTTGATAGCCCCAGGACTTGTACGTGTTGCCACGGTTCCAAAAACTTGGCACATCCCCGTGCATGGCCGCCGTAGTATACCCATGCTGTGAGAGAATGGCTGGTGCTGCTTGGAACGTGTTAGAAGTTCCATAACTGATCATTGCGGAACCAGTTGGTAAACCATATAACGAGTTTTCCATCATCATTTCGGCATCAGAGGTCTTCCCCTGTGCCACTTGATGGAAGAAGTTATCAAATGACAATGTGTTCTGATCTTTATAGAACGCATTGATGTTTGGCGTAACTTCCTGCCCTTTGTATTTATAGTTAATCAGAAATTGTTGGAAACTCTCCAAATGGAAAACAAAGACATTCTTGCCTTGTTCCTTACCAAAGTATTGAAAATTCTCACCAGCAGGATTGTTCTTCAAATACTTTTGAACTGACTTCATATCAGCTTTCGAAGCCTGGCTCCGACTAGTTGACTGCTGATGTGTCTGATAAGCGTTGAAGGCCGCATATTCATTTAGGCCCAGGTATTTAACAATATAGTTGTTGTCAAACGTCCGTGTTAACAAACCTGAACGATCTTTTACGGACAAACCATAATCCACCATCATCAACGCAATAGAGAACACTGTCATTGTGACTGCAAAACGTTTCTTCAGTGGCCGTTTGTCTACTTTGATCAGCTTTGTTAACAGTAAGATGATCAATACCAGCACATCCAGATAAACAAACAAGTCTGAAAAATGCAAAATACCGGCCAATGATTTTCCCAAATTGTTATCGACCGAACCAGACCCTTTGACAATCCCAATCGACAGAAAGTCTGAGAATTCACGATAATAGAGAATATTGGCGAACAACCACGTTGTCTGTAATGCATCAATAATCAGCATTAACCAATATGACAATTTGCCGCGGAAATATAACGCAATCCCAAACAGCAATAACGCCGTCGGCAGCGGATTTAACGCCAGAATAAATTGCTGAATCGAGGATTCAACACCCAGTGTAAATTTGGTTCGATACGCGATATACGTCTTTAACCAAAACAGTGCCGTCATTAAAAAGAAGAAGCCGAGGGTCGTATTTAGCTTGGCATAAAGACCCTTGAAGAATTTCGCCATGTGTCTGTCCTCCACGTCGCTGATATAACAAGTGTTATCAGTGACTGTAATCAATTCCTGTTACTCGTTTGGTTGCTTAAATGAACCTTAACTCAACAAGTCAATATTATAAACGAGCCCCGCACAATTACAAACATTGGCGGGGTTCTTCATAAATTCTTAGTTGTCCGGATAGTTTAAAAGACGGCTTTAAACTCTGTCAGCGCATCATACACTGCTACTGCCACCATATCCATATTGTCATAACAAAAAGCCGGGGCTGTTCTGGCATCTTGTACTGTCCACTCACCAGTTGTTTGATTCAGTGTCACCTTGCACACTTCAACACCAAACTGTTCAAAATAACGCGTCTGCTCTTCACTACGATGATCAAACTGCATCGCTCGCAAACGCCGAATAATGCTTTCCAATAACGTACCTGTTTCTTCACTCATTGTTTATCCTTTGTTCGATTCAGAAACCGATGGCGTTTGACCGGTTCCTCAGTAACTTTATCTGGCTTTAACGCCATCGCCCACATACCTGAAAACATCCCCAAGTAGTACGTGATTACCCGCCATAGAATCATGGCTAACACTAGCTTTGAACGACTAGTTACGTAGCTGGCAAACAACGCCTCAAAACTAAATTCGGCACCGCCTGCACCACCAGGAATTGGGAACAGCGAGATCACCATCACAATCAACACATGGAGCGCTGTAACCATCAACGCATTAACATGATTATAACCCAGCGACAACATAATGAAGTATGGAATCAAATAGTAGACTGCCAGCTGTGCTAGCGTAAGTAAGGCCACGTGTACCATCAATCGCCACTGGGACTTAATTCTGACACTCTCCAAATAGAAGGAATCAATCTTTTCATCAAGACTAACCCGCCATTCTTCGTAACGCTCGGGCTTCACAAACCATCGCATCGGCTTCATCAGTAAGTTCACCATTCGTTTGGTAAACGAATGCCAGAACATAATCATGAGTAAGCCTAAAATCACAACTAAGTGAATCAAAAAACCGAACACCACGAATAACGCTAGATAGTGTAACTTAGCCGCCAAGTATTGAAAGCCAATGGCTAACGCAATTAAAAAATTAATCACGATCATCGCTTGATAGACGACAAACTTCATTAGTAGCACTGAGCTAGCACGACCACCATCAACACCGGTTTGAATCATGGCCACCAACTGTGCTGGCTGACCACCACTCGAAAATGGCGTGATGCCATTAAAGAGTTGCTCAATCAGTGGAATTCTAACCGCATCTTTAAATGTAAAACCACTTATCCGGTCATTGACAAACACTTGAACGATACGTGATTCAATTAGCAGGTAGCCCACCATGCAAGCAATCGCAATCAAAAGCCACCAGCCATTAATATGCAATAAATCATGAAGCAATTGTGTCAGGGCCACATTGCGCAACGAGTACGCAAAGATTCCTAACCCAATAATGACCATCACGATTAATACAATTCGATTCCGTCGGGACATAATTAATCCTCTCTCGCCTGCTGAAGATAGAAACGATGCCAAATTTGGGCGAGATGACTCGCCGAGTACACTTCAGATGCCAATAAGGCCTGACTGTGTAAATGCTGCATCCCCGCAGAATTTTGTTGCAACGATGTTAGCTTCTTTTGCATATCGGCCACATCCGTCGCACTTTCGTAATACCCGTCAATAATGGACCGGTATAAATCCAAATCACGCAACAATACTGGCGTACCACAACTAAATGCCTCTAAGACAGACATTGGGAACAGTTCATTATACGAAGGCAACAAAAACAAATCTGCCATGTTGTAGTAGTCAACCAACGCTTTACGGTCAACAATACCTGGAAACAGCAAATTAGCTGGCGGATTATCAACCACCTTTTTTAGTTCCGCATAGCCATCCGTAATCCGACCAAATGAAAATCCACCTGCCCAAATAAACTGAACGTCAGGATTATTCTTTGCCAATGTAATAAAATCACGAACACCCTTGCGTTCCTGAATTTGACCAATACCAAGAACTGTAAATTTTTTAGCGTCTAAATGATAACGGGCCCGTGTTGCAAGTTTGTCGGCTGACGACATCTCGTAGAATTCACTTTTAGACACGAAGTTTGGAATATACGTAATTTTCCCTCGAGGAATGTTATAGGCTTCGAGCTTCGGAATAAAGGTCGGGTTGACCACTACGATGTGATCCATCCGTTTGTAAAACGAGATTAAATAATGATAGAAAATCTGTTTTGCGATTGGAGGTAGTTTTAAACTCCCCTCCAATGTTTCGGGAAGAAAATGGACGTAGCCAATTTTAACGCCCCGCCCCGGTAAAAAAGTAGACAAGTAATAGGGAAAATTCACCGTATGATAGTGTGAAATGTCCGTTTTGTGCCATTTATTAATTGTGATGTCAAACTCACCATCAAAATTGTCTTGCAACAGCTTCACTAATTCCGTGTATGCACTGCCGACTCCTTGTCCGGGAACGGACGTTGCGGCAGAGAACATATTGATTCGTAACATTGTGTGCTCCTAACGTTTATTATCGTAAAAACACGTATTTCCACTAACCCAAGGTCAGCTCGGAAATACGTGCTAAGAGTGTTAATCGCTCAACTTGGCTGATTTTTCACTATCTTCTTGATAAATCAACTGGGCGTCAGCATAAAATTGAATAATTCGTTTGCCAAACGCATCTGCGGAAATTTCGTACAAAATTCGTTGACGAACGGTGTCATCGCTAACATCGATTTGATGTGACAAGTAGTCACAAACGTCACGCACTAATTCGCCTTGTTGCTTAAAGGTGCGTCCGATTGTATCTGTCTTCAACAGCTCATCAGCATAAGGACTACTCATGACTACAATCGGTAAATGCGCTGCGATAGCCTCAATATAAGTCAGCCCTTGTGATTCTGAATCACTAGCAGATACAAACACGTCAGCCATTTGATAGTAACGGTAAACATCCTCGTTCGCAACTTCTCCCGTAAACGTGACGTGATCTGTTAGCTTCATCACACGTACCTGTTGTTCCAAATCTTCTCTAGCAGGGCCATCACCGACGATGACAAGTTGTGCATTGGGCTGCTGTGCCAAAATATCCGGTAACGCCATGATAACTTCATGAATGTTCTTTTCGAATGCCAATCGTGACAAGGACAGCAAAACTGGTGTATTAGCGCTAAAATGCATTTTCTGCCGTAGTTCATTGGACTGGGGTTGTTCATACTGCGTCAGATTAACACCTGTTGGGATGACACGAATGGGCGTTTTAACACCATAGCCCTTTAAAGTGTCTAGCACTCGATCAGAGGGTGCAACCACCCCTTCAACGCCATGTAAATAAGCTCGGGTCGCCAAACGTACCTGCTTAGGCTTTAGCAACTTACCATTAGCCACATAATGCAAATAGTCCTCGTACATCGTGTGATATGTATGAACAACCGGGATCTTCATCGCGTGGGCAACAAATTTTCCCATCAGCCCCATCGAAAATTCTGTTTGGGTATGAACAATATCTAAATGAAGGTCTTTCGCAATTTGTAAAGCACGAAACGCTCCGCGAAAAGCAATTCGCCGGTCCGTGAAGGAAACAAATGGTACCGACGGAAAACGAAAAATGTTTCGCTCATAAACATCCTTATCAACTTTAGGATCCGTCGATGTAAAGATGTAAACTGAATGACCGTTTTGCTCAAGCTGATCACGCAGTGTTTTTATCGAAGTGGCCACACCACTCACCTGCGGAAAATATGTTTCAGTAAATATGCCAATATTCACGCTGGTGCCCCCTTCAAACTAAATTCAGTGTTCAGTCAGCATTTTTGCCAACAAAATAATCAAGTTTCATTATACGGATTGCGTTTATATAGTGCAAACGCTAATCGTTTAGATTATCTTCAATTCTAACCTAGACTATCTCTACACGCCAATATTCACACTGGATTTGACCACAATGACGTCAAAAACTTAACTTTTCGCGAAGAAAAAAAGCACTAGTCGCAAATGCGATCAGTGCTTTAATCTCATAGCTTACTTCAACCCTGCCATGAACTGTTTAACCATATCGGCAACGTCTTCATTGGTTTCGGCATCAAGTGCCTTATCAACGAGGTCAGCAGTCGATTTTGTATCAAGTTTCTTCATTGATGAACGCGTCTGCAACATAGATGTCGCACTCATAGAGTACTCATCCAAGCCCATTCCCATCAATAATGGCACAGCAACCTGGTCACCAGCCATTTCACCACACATACCGGCCCACTTGCCTTCAGCATGCGCTGAATCAATAACCTTCTTGATCAAACGCAACAATGATGGGTTGTAAGGTTGATATAAGTAGGAAACGTGTTCGTTACCACGATCGGCGGCAAACGTGTATTGAATCAAATCGTTCGTACCAATACTGAAGAAGTCAGCATATTTGGCCAACTTGTCGGCAATCAACACTGCGGCTGGCACTTCCATCATCATGCCGACATCAATGTGGTCAGCCACTTTAACGCCATCATTGATGAGGTTTTGCCGTTCTTCATCATAGATTGCCCGCGCCCGTTTGAACTCGTCAACTGTCCCAATCATTGGGAACATGATGGCAATGTTACCGAAAGCAGAGGCACGCAATAATGCACGCAACTGAGGCCGGAACAAATCAGGTTGTTTCAAACTAATCCGAATGGCACGGTAACCCAAGAATGGGTTCATTTCTTCTGGTAATGGCAAGTAGTCAAGATGCTTGTCCCCACCAATATCCATGGTCCGCACAACAACCTGTTTGCCATGCATATCTTCAGCAGCCTTCTTGTAGGCTTGGAATTGTTTTTCCTCGTCTGGCAATTCGGCACTGTCCATATACAGGAACTCTGAACGGAATAAACCAACTGCTTCACCGCCGTTATCATTAACAGCAGCAACGTCATCAGGCGTCCCAATGTTGGCAGCAATCGTGAAGTTCTTGCCATCCTTTGAAACAGATGCCTCGTCCTTCAGCTTGTCCCATTCAGCCTTTTGCTTAGCAAAGTCGTCACCTTTTTGGGTGTAAGTCGTCACATCCTCGTCAGATGGATCAACAATACCAATACCATCCAAACCGTCGACAATAACCTTATCACCCTGTTTGATGGTAGAAGTAGCATCTTCAGTCCCAACAACAGCTGGAATTTCCAATGTCCGACTCATGATCGCCGAATGCGACGTCCGACCACCTAAATCAGTAATGAAGCCCTTAACAAATTTGCGGTTCAGTTGTGCCGTATCACTTGGTGTCAAGTCATGCGCCACAATCACAACTTCAGAATTGATCAAGGCTGGATTAGGTAGGTTCTTACCCAGTAGGTGGCTCATAACCCGTTTGGTTACATCACGCACATCAGCTGCCCGTTCTTGCATGTACGCATTGTCGGTCATGCCCTCAAAAATCGCGATGAAATTGTCGGTGATTTCCTTTAATGCTTCTTCTGCATTAACTTTGTCAGAGTCGATCTTGCCTTCGATTTGGCCGATCATTTCTGGATCTTGCAAAATCGTAATATGTGCTTCAAAAACTTCGGCTTCTTCTGAGCCCAAACTCTTTTCAGCAACGGCTTTGATCTGTTGCAATTCTTTTATTGATGCATCTAAGGCACTGTGTAAACGGGCCTTTTCAGTATCAGCATCAGAAATTGTCTTCTTGTCAAACGTTAAATCCGGATCAACTAACATATAGGCCGGAGCAACGGCAACACCGTTACTGGCCGCAATCCCACTGAGTTTCTGAGTCATTAGTCAGACAAACCTTCTTTAGTCATGGTATCTGTAATTGCACTGATGGCGTCTTTTTCGTCGGCACCGTCAGCAGAAATCGTAACATCGGCGTCTTTACCAACACCTAATGACATAACACCCATGATGGACTTCAAGTTAACGGACTTACCATCGTAAGCCAAGTTAATCTCTGAAGAGAACTTAGATGCCGTTTGTACCAAAAGTGTGGCTGGACGTGCGTGTAAGCCTGTGTCTGCAATAATGTGAAAGTCTTTAGATTCCATAATCATTAATCTCCTTAATGCACTTAGATTTGTAAGGGATTACTTTGCCGTAAAAACGGCGATTCATCAATCACCTTCTGTATCATAGTAGCATATGTTTTTTACAAAATACAACCATTCGCAAAGGAAAAATGCGCATTTTGGAAAGCGGTACCAATGCTAATCCTATACGGATAGTGGTCTAGACCGTGTTTGACAAACGTTGGATTAACAGCATTTTATTTTGAAATCGTTTTCCATAGGTGAAACATTCTGGTAAATTCTTGAGAAAACAAAACGACGTCACTGATGAAAAAACATCATGAACGCCGTCTAAAATCTGTATGCAAACTAATCTTCTTGATAATGATAAGTGATTTCGCCACCACGATCAGCCTGACCAACTATCCGTTGACGATAAGGCACATTCATCAACGCCGTTTGAAACTTCATAAAGTGTTCTGGTGTAACCTTTAATTCTTCAATCTCACCATTTTTCAGTTGCTCAAGTTTTGCTGCGTAGTCGTCATCCATTGAATTCAATCCTTCTTTCTTTTAAACAGGTGCCAGCCAAGCTGGGCGATACCCAAGATCGCAATCAAAGCACTGACAATCGCTGTGAAGTGAATGCCTGCTGTTAATCCTGGTGTCCGATAAATTAACTTGATCTGCTGTTTGCCAGGTTTAGTTAGCTTAATCCCCACAAAAGCTCGATTTGTTTTAATCAACTTGACAGTATGGCCATTGACCATTGCATGCCAACCCGCACTATAAGGAATAGATGAGGTCAACACCCCAGTCTGCTTGGTCGTCACAAGTCCTGTAACTTCATTGTGTCCCAGCCTTAATTCTTGTAATCCGTTTTTCTGTAAACGTTGAACCTGTTTATCATACTGTGTTGTCATTGGAATCCCAACAAGTTGCAAATCAAAGGAATAACGGCCAACCTGTCCCAATTGCATAGATAATCCGTTTGGCATCTGATCTACCCACCCTAGATTAAGTACACCAGCCGTCGTTTTTTCATACTCACTCAAATTGGTTTCAGGCATCTGGCTTAACGAGTTAGTAATATCACCATTTGTCATACTAATACGCCAAGCTTGATTGGGTGAACCATTGGCCACATCACGTTTGAAGGCATCCCAACCGCCATGAGCCGCCGTCTGATTACTACCTGATGAAAGGTGACCATTGATTCCTGGTGAATTCAACTTATCAATGTTAATTCGATCAGTCAACGTTGGTTCTGTGTAATGAACATTCGTTATCAAAGCGCGAATTTCCATCCCCTGATATTGTTTAGCGTTAGGAATGTAAAGTGTATAGGTATCGGATTTATTCGTGTCAGCAATGTTTGTAGTGCTAATGATATTTTGGTCGGCATCGTACATTTTATAGGGAATTACGACACTTTGAGGCTGTAGCTTTGTCACTTTTAAATTCTTAGTATCGCTGACGGCTGTCACGTTCGCCAAATTGGCTTCTTTCTCATTGGCATCTAGTTGCTTGTATGTCTGATTACTGATAACACGTGACTGAAAGTACATCAGCGGAAAATTATCCGTGGTCTGATAAGCCTGAACATCCCCATTAGCACCGTAAAATGACTGATTTAAATCCGGCGTTTCACCAAATGTCGGAACGTAATTATGTGGCATGTTCGTGTCACTTGGCAATGGTGAATTAGCATATAAATTGCGAACACCTAAAAAGTTCAGCACCCGACCACGATCATCAAATTGTTGAATCGGTAAATTCAATTGCCGTTGATTGTTTAACAAATCGCGACTAAATTGGATGGCTGCCCCATTTTGAATCGAATAAAACGAGCTGGTATTAGCGCCATTCAAAAGAAAGTTATTCGGTGTAATGCCGGTCGAAGCGGTGACATAGTTACTAACATTACTGGTGCGTGCAAAAGTCGGCGCATATTTGCTAACCTTTGTTCCGTTTTGTTCCGCCCATGTTGGCTGAGTTGCCACTGCTGTAGTCGCTGTACCATACGGTTGAGAAATTAACGCCTTAGCCGCACCATTTGGTAAGAACTGATGAATATCGTACGCAGCGTTTTCGAAATTAAAGGCAACAAAGATATTAACCATCACCAGTGCACTAAGAACTTGTGGCTTCAGCAATTGCGGTCGAACCGTGCCAGCGACAAATACGCCTGCATATACCATTAAAAAGAATAATTGCGGCAGCACCGTACTGGTCGAATCAGCAATAATTTGCGTACTGATAAGAATTAAGACTAGAATGATAGCTGCCCATTTGAAGATGGGCACCCAATCACTAAGCGTCATGGTCTTAAGTTGTTGTAGGAAAACACCTGTCATTAACGCCATCGGTAAACTCATTAAGAATAACCACCGATTCGATGGCGAGGTGAAGCCATTTAATGTAGCAGCAAATATTGGCAATAAACTGAGCACTGTTGTCAGCACCATCAGTCTCACAATCAGTTTGTAGTCCCGGTAATGACGAAAAATCCACACAACTACAAGCAACAACACGTTTACTGATAACGTATTTAACCAAAACGGATCCACGTTAACGTTGCCTAACAGTGCGTTTGGCAAACTTAGGTAGTATTGCAAGGAATAAAAGTGCATCCCACTAGCAAACGGGACATCGAATCTTGGCGAACTCTGGAGGGCCTTAATTTCTGGTAACGTCAGCCACGCCGTCGCCAATAGACCAAGCACCCCACTACATAACATTCGACCAAAGTTAAACCAGCGCTGCCGTGCCAAAGGATGCGGGAGTTCTATCCAGCGCAAAATCAGGTACGTGATTCCACCGAGGGCCAACATGAACGCCAAGTAAAAGTTAACTACCACACTGAAATAAACAACAAAACCGAATCCCCACGCTGACCGACCCTGCAACACTGCTTCAATTGCAGTGATTAGCAATGGCAATAGAATCAACGCATTAACGAAGAACGGTTGAAATAGACTCGCGTAAATGGCAAACCCACTACCGAGATAGACCATCGCACCCAGCCAAATGGCCCAGCGTTTAAGTGAAAAATGACTGGCAAAATAGGTAAAACTCAGCCCAGCAAAAAACATGCGTACCAGACCTATAAGCTGAAACCCTGTTAACAAGTGTGCCTTATTAAATAACAAAATCAGGTAAGCAAACGGATCGCTAATGATGTAGTACGAAAACGTTTGGAAAGCATCTGCCCCCAAGCCAATGTGCCACGACCATTGCAACGGTCCTGCACTTAGATGGTGTAACCAACTGAGCAGAATCTTGCGGTATTCGTTCATAATTGGCACATGCTGATGCAACACATCATGCGTTGAAATCAGTGAATAGCCAAATAACCAGTAAACGCCGTATGTTAATAGACAAAACAACACAAAAAAAAGCACGTATCCGCCGTAAAGTTTTCCTCGCCTTTGTTTTGCAAATGAGAACTTCATGGTTGTACGTGCTCCTTTAGTCTTAAGTCATTGTGTAAGTTGATTCTTACATTATGAACAAAACCGGCCATCGTCGCAAATAATTATTTACTTATGGTAAAGCGCTAATTCATCAAACTGTATTTAGGACCGATTTTATTAATGGTGCGCACGATTGCCCACCGCGTTAGCTGGAAAAAGCGAACCACAGGATTGACTTTTACGTTGCCCCACGTTTCATAGTGATATCTATTGCTAACGTGAATGAAATGATACATTCGGGCACGCTGAGGATTCCAATCCCGTTTATCCTTAAAACCGTATCGCCAACGCCGCTGCCGAATCAAGTTAACCGCTACGTTTTTAGCCGGTGAGTCCGGTGCATAACGTTTAAATACCCGTGGGCTAACTTGTAGCCACAGCGTAATCTGATCAGGCTGTGTCATAACCTTTGTCATTTCGTCATCAGGCACGTTGGCAAACTCATCGTCTGCATCCTTCAACATTAATTCAACCCAGTTAACGCCGTTTAGCGCACTCCAATAACTGCAACGTTCCAAACGCGCATTTAATTCAAGTGCTAAAAATTGTTGAGTCTTTTGATCATACCTGAAAACGATGTTTGCAATGCCCGTGTAGTCAATATCCTCTAAAAATTGGCATATTTTATCTGTTAGCTCGCTTTCCTGAACTGGAAAAATGGCATCGTGGTTACCAATCCCCCACGGCGTATGGTCCTCTAAGGCAACGTGGCCTAATGCCATGCCACGAACATGATGATGTTGATCGACATAGGCAGAAAACGTGTATTCTTGTCCCTCACCCGCTACAAAGCGTTGTAAAACAAAGTTCCGCTGATAGCCTTGATGATAAGCCAAGCGCAAGAAATGATTAATTTCTTCATTAGAATTGAGCACATAGTCCTTGCGATGATCTGGATATTTCATCGGACCCCAACTAACCGAATCCGTTGCCTTAAGCATAACTGGAAAAGGAAACGGTGACTTTGCGTCACGTTCCGTATCGTTCTTGCTCAGTTCAATATATTCTGCTGGATTCAGCTCGGTTTTCTCTAACAATTGATAGAAACAGGCCTTATCCGTAACTTGCTCAAACATTTCTGGATAAGGTCGCACAACATTGTCCGGAAAGTACGCATACTCTCTAATCAACTTTGCATAGGCATCACCCAAGCCAATTAACACAACACGTTTGAAGCTCATGATCCGATCTAAAATGCCATTCTGCATTGCTTTAGCAAAAGCAACCGTTTGGCTAAGATGTGGAATCACAGTCACATCGGTGAATTTACTGAATCGAGTTGCCGATAGGTTTTTTGCTCCATAAATAATGGCTTTCTGACCCGTTAAATCGTAATACATCCTTGCTACGCCATATGCGTTTTCGTCTGTTCCAAAGAAAAATGGCACTGTATTCCCTGCGTATTCCGTCAATTAACTCACCTTACTTATAACCTTTTATTAGATATTATTATAATAATCTAACACAATTTTCATTATCACTTTTACAAGAATCATTAGAGAAACTAAAGAATTTAAATCGGCAAATTCTATAATTAATCCGAACAGAAATTAAAAAGCCCAAAGCAATCACTTACAATGGTAGTAGCTAATTCCAACCAATATAGGGAGTGATTACT
>NZ_WEZT01000007.1 GCF_009863985.1 Furfurilactobacillus milii
TTCCTTTCATGATTGTTTTCGCAAACATCATTTTACAGAAATTTGGCCATGGGCCATTCTTTATTTAATTAGTGTTGCACTTAAAGTGTAAATTCAAGTGCAATAAATTTGGTTAAATGGGTATAATATTAATAAGTTTATGGTATTTTTTAGGTTTCTCAACTACAATTCATTTCATAAGTTTAACTTTAATCACTTGGGCAAAGCTATAAGTGGATCAAAGACAACTGGGTTTATTACAGTAATTTTTGAGAAAAGGGGTTCTCGTAATGTCCGAACCAATGAATAATCAGGAAAATGTTGATGCAATGGTTGCAGTATTGTGTGATCACTACGTTAACGAAATTTATGTTGCTAATCGTGCGGCAATTAATTTTGTTAATCATTTCGGCCTTAATTTACAAACAGCCGTTTTGTTGAGACGAATCGCTGCAAACAAAGGCATCACCGTGTCGCAACTTACCAAGGAAACGCCATTTTCAATGAGCGTTGTCTCGACACAAATTGGTAAGCTGTTAAAGGACGATCAGGTTGAAATGAAAACAACCGCTGATGACCGCCGAACCAAATTGGTTTTCTTAACCAATAAGGGTGTTCGTTTGCATCACAAGATTGAAAAGTCAATTCGTGAATCAGTTGAAAGTTTAGGTGACACCATTTCAATTGAAAAAATCGATGATGCAATTAAGTTAATTGAACAACTTGGTGCATCCTTACCGACCTTCGAATAAAAAAGACATCAATGCGGATATTTATAGCGTGTTGGTGTTTTTTTGTGCGCTGGAAAACGGTGATTATCTGATCGCTTGCGGTTGCCAACATTGACAGGCTCGCCGTGGGACCGGTTCAAGCCGGAAGGGCCCCGTCTTTCACCTCGCCGTAAAGCCTCGTGAAGACCGCGAGTCTTTCCGACCGTCCGTAACCTAAATTCGGGCAAATCGCCGAATTAACGTTACCTTCACGGCTCGGTATCAATGTTAGCGCCCTCCAGTTCACATAGTTACAAGCTTGCACATCGTTTAAATGTCAGTTTCTGACATAACGGGAGTGTGAGATGAACGGTTGTTTTCAACTGTTGGCGGTAAATAATGCATTCTACAAAAAAGTAGATTGCTTCTTTCTCATCATCGCGGTTTTAATCTCTTATTATGATTGCCTCGCATCAGCACGTTGATATGTTTTTAGTGATATGATTATAAAATCATAAGAGGATTCCAGCAAAATTAAAGTGACCGATAAAACTTTAATAAATGATTGGAAATTTCCGTTATCGAATAACACGAAATTACTAAAACGAAGGTGAGCGGATATGGCAAGACAGGGGTTAACGACAAACATAGGATTGCGACGCTGGTTTTTCGTGCAGGTAATCATTCAAGAGCTTATTTTGATTGCAGGGCGTGTTGTACTCCATCAAAGTCGAACTACGCTGGTGGTGCTACTGGATGTGATGCTGGTATTGAATTTATTAGGATTGATTTTGTTGGCCCCAAATGAGGAAACATTAGCAAATCGTCATTGGTTCAAACGTTTTCTGTATCGTTTTAATCACTATGGCCAAGTATTTGTTCAGACGGTGACGGTTTCATTGGTACTTTGGGTATTGGCGGCTATCTGTGTGAAGCGGTTACACGTTAATGCTAATGGTGCTGCAATCGTAGTCTTTATCATGTCATTGCTGGTTTATATTCCTATCGGCGTGTTTGCATACGGCCGTATTGAATCATTGGTTGGCCGGATAGTGGTCCTCTTTTCAGTTGGGTTTGAGGTCATCGTGGCTGCGCCAGAAATTGCGGTCATGGCGTTTGAAAAGACATTGGCGCCAGTAGTAAAAGACCTGGCAACCAGTGGTTTTGTCGGTGCCTTTAGTTTCGTGATTATTACGGGCTTTGCAATGAAAGTTTGGGGATTCCGTTTGCCTCGATTTGGGTTTTCCAGAACGGCACAGTGGTGGATCGTTGTTTTACTGGCATTGTTTTGTGTTGGCTACGTCATTTTTAATAGTTTTGACGCAGGAACATCGTTTAGAACACTGTGGAAATTCGACTTTCACATGAAGTCACCGACATTCAAGATGATGTTAAACGGAGTGGAACCTGGAATCGTGGAAGAATGGCTACTTCGCTTTGCCACGCTTAGTCTCCTGATGCGTGCGTTTGAGTTTTCACGACATCAGTTTGGTTGGTCCGTGGCTGTCACGAGTATTTTGTTTGGCCTGTTTCATCTGCCAAACGCACTTCAGGGGCAAAGCTGGTCAGCTACGTTTGAACAGGCGCTGTCGGCAGCCAGTATCGGTTGTTTGTTAGCCGCTTTGTATTTGTACACACGTGCTTTGTGGTGGCCGATGTTGTTCCATTTCAGCGTTGATAGCTTTGCGTTTATGAGCAGTGGCACCCAGACGATGGGTAAGCCAGGGATGTTTGACTGGTGGATGACTGTTATCCTAGCCGTTATCTTTATCGCCATCACCATTTTCTTACTGACAGGTGAGCGGGGCCGCAATGCCAAACGGAATTTTCCAGAATTTACTGGAAATGGGTTGCTTTTCGGCGGTTCAGTTGCCTTTCAAACGTTTCCGACCCGTTAGTTATGTCGCTTACAGTTGCCAACATTGACACGCTCGCCGTGGGACCGGTTCAAGCCGGAAGTGCCCCGTCTTTCACCTCGCCGTAAAGCCTCGTGAAGACCGCGAGTCTTTCCGACCGTCCGTAACCTAAATTCGAGAAAACCACCGAATTAACGTTACCTTCACGGCTTGGTGTCAATGCTGGCGCCATCCAGCTGATATAACTGGAAATTTTGTACGTAGCATTTTTAGCACTAAATTGGCAGGCAACCAACAATCTACTATGTGAGTGGAGCTGACCGAAGACAAAGTTCCGTGTCGGCCACACTTGGCGGCGGAACTTTAGCCGTTTAGTGTTGCGGGATGACTTATGAGACGTGGGTTTCGGCTCATAATCAAGGTTAAAGACGCCGGGTTTAAGGAGGCTGAGACCGGTCCCAACGGAACGGCGTTTTCGGTCAGCGTAGCGGTTGTAATCAAGAATGTTATGTCGTAGACAATTTAGAAGTAAACAAATACCCATCGCAATGGTTAATTTCCGTTTGCGATGGGTATTTGTGTGGTATTGAAATGGATCAACGACCCTTGTCATCAACCTCAGGAGCATCCGTGTGATATAAGCCTTCGATTGATTTATTACCATTTTGACTGTACAGCGAGGTGCTACCGACACCGCGATCGCGTTCGATCTGCTCGGCTTTCTGTAACCCCTTCGTGTACTTATATTTGCTAGGGTCAACTGGGGTAAAACCATCTGGTTTGTAGAATCGCAATAGGTTCTTTTGATTCAATGAATCAGAGAGGCTCAGTTCCTTAGTCACCTTGGCCTGCTCAGCGGCTGTATGTTTCTTCTGTGCAGCCGTTAGATTAGCTGGTTGACCAGTTTTGTTGCTGTAAATGGTGCCAGAAAGAGACGTGTAAGTCGGTGTCACAAAGTCTTGATTTCGGAAGGCCACAACCTGATCATGGTGTTTGGAGAAGAGGTCGGTACCAAACTGAACATACTTTTTGGAGTTGATGCCCAATAAGTGGAGCAGTGTTGGTTCAACGTCAATTTCACCACCATATTGATGCTCGATCTTACCATGACCATTGCCCGGAATATGAACCATAAATGGCACACGCTGTAGCTGGGCGTTGTCAAAATTGGTCCAATCGTCTGGGTCCTTCCCAAGGACACTGGCGAGATTCTTGTTTTCTGAATTGGAAATTCCGTAATGGTCCCCGTAGATGACGATCATTGACTTGTTATAAAGCCCTGATGACTTCAGGAAGTTGAACAGTTCTTCAACGGATTGGTCCAGATAGTGGTTCGTGACAAAGTAGTTATTCACCGCGGAGTCATCGGTGTCCGTTGTTTTGAAGTTGGGATCCTGGTCTTCTTTGCTTAGTTCAAACGGGAAGTGATTTGTAACGGTCAGATATTTAACGTAAAACGGCTGTTGCAGATGCTGGAGGTACTTCACGGAGTCGTCAAACAACAGTTTGTCCTTCAAGCCATAACCCATAGAACGATCACCACTGTGGTTGTAATACGGTTGTGAGAAGAAGTATTGATAACCTAAATTTGGATATACGTTATTTCGGTTCCAGAATGTTGGCACGTTACCATGGAAAACGGCAGTGGTGTACTTTTCAGGTGACTGTTCGAGAATCGCCGGTGCGGCCTGGAAGGTTTCGTCGCTGCCCAGTTGGGCAAACAACGATCCTTGTGGCAGACCATACGTACCTGCTTCTAGCATGTTTTCTGCGTCAGACGTTTTCCCTTGGCCCACTTGATGGAAGAAATTATCAAACGCATAGGTATCCTTAGAATGATAAATGCTGTTTAAAAATGGCGTGACTTCTTTACCATTAACTTTTTGGTCAATCGAAAATTGTTGGAAACTTTCAAGGTGAATCACAATCACGTTGCGGCCCTTAGCAGCACCAAACATTGTTTTATTTGGAGCGGCATAATGTTTTTGCGTAAAGTCAGTGACATCCTTTAGTTCAGACTTGGTGGCCGCGGCCCGCATTGAGGATGTGTGCCATTCACTAGCACCATCGTAAGCGGTGAAAAAGTCTAGTCCGAGGTACTTAACCACATATGTCCGGTCAAACGTCCGCGTCATTAATTGAGAGCGGTCCATTTCAGCAACAGCTAAGTTAAATGTAATAAACATAAGAGCAAACGACGTCACGGCGAAGCCGGTCTTTTTCGGCAGTGCTAGTTTGTCAAACTTCAACCAACGAAAGGCAAACAGCAGAATTAAAATGACTAAGTCCAGCCAATAAAGGACATCATGGGGCATGGTCAGGGCGAGCGAACTGCCTGATAAGCCCTGATTGACTTTGTCGTAGCCAGTCATTGTCGAAACCGTCATGTAATCGGTGAATTCACGGAAGTAAATCACATTCAGATAAAGTAAGACAGTATTTAAAATGTAGGTTAACGTCAAGATTGGATAGAAGAACCGCGCCCGCCGTGCATAAAAAGCGAGGCCGAATAATAGAAGGCTGGTTCCAATCGGATTGATGGCGACAATGAAGGCTTGGACGGGATCACTAATGGAAATGTGAAAGTCGATCGCGTATGCCAACATCGTTTTGGCCCAAAAGACAAAGACCAGAAGCCAGAACAAACCGATTCGGGTGTTAAGTTTTGCTTGCAGCTTACGCATGAATCAAGGTCCTCTTTTTAAATTTACTCGTCAAAAAGCATATGACATAGTTTACCACGTCGGCCAATGGCTGTTCACTATTGGCAAATTGACCTTACGCAAACTTTAACCGGCTAAAGAATGTTTACGTTCCGCAAAGAAGCCCGTCAATTTTACTTAACAGCGGCACCGTCGTGTATAATAGAGTCTAGAAAACATTAAAATTTGGGGGTTATTAACATGGCATCAGTGACACTGTATTTAGTCCATCATGGACAAACTTATTTTAATATTTATAACAAACTGCAGGGTTGGAGCAATTCACCGCTGACCGACAAGGGTCTAGCAGATGCTAAGTCAGCTGGTGAACGGTTAGCTAATGTGTCGTTTGCCGCGGCCTATTGTTCTGACACAACGCGGGCGCAACAAACGGCTGCAACGATTTTGACTGAAAATAATGTTTCAAATGTCAAACAGCCGATTAGCAGTCCGTTTTTCCGCGAACAGTTCTATGGTTCGTTTGAAGGCGAAAACATGAATTATGTGTGGGACCAAGTCGGCCGTCCACATGGATTAAATGGGTTTAAAGAAATCGAAGAAAAATATTCAATTGCCAAGGCGAAGGACTTCATGAAAGAGGCCGATCCGTTTCATGATGCTGAAAGTAACGATGAATATTGGCAGCGAATCGATCGTGGTTTTGATTTAATTCGTGAAAACGATGATCTTTCTGATGGCGATAATGTACTAGTTATCAGTCACGGCAATACGTTGCTCAGTCTGATGGAGCGTTACGGTGGCGGCAAGTACGATCTCAGCGTCCGTCCAGAAAACGGCAGTGTAACCCGCCTTTCCCTCGACGATCAGAAGATTACGGTGTTGGGGTATAACGAAAAGTAGAGTGCTCACGAAGCCCGGGAGAAGGCGAGCAATAACGTGGAGGTGATGAGAATCAAGCGGTCTTTGCTTGGTTTTCATCAGCTTCGGGTTATGCACAGTCTTCTGGGCGGCAGTGACACGTTTTGGCTACGTAGTAGTTTTGCCTGTGCAATCGTCAGTTTCAGTTGTGCACAGGCTTTTAGGGCTGAGAGCGCGTTATGGCTATGTAGCAGTCGAGAATCAAGCGGTCTTTGCTTGGGTCTCATCAGCTTCGGGTTATGCACAGCGTTCTGGGCGGCAGTGACACGTTTTGGCTGCGTAGCCTCACGACATCAATATAAATAACAAAATAACTAAGGAGCAATTAATGAGTTTATTTCACTGGGGTAAGAAGAAAGAAGAAAAACCAGAACTTGATATTGAACAACTTAAGGGAACAGACGGCAAGGTTTACGAAGATGCTGTATCCGTCCGCCTAGCTGTTTTTGTCGACGAACAAGGTATTGATAAGGAATTAGAGTTGGATGGTCATGACGAAGACGCAACGCACTATGTTGGTTACGATCATGGCACACCGGTCGTGACGGCGAGGGTCAAAGCCTTAGATGATGATCTACTTCAGATTCAACGGGTTGCAACCATTGACTGGGCACGGCACCGTGGTTACGCCGTCGCGCTGATCAATCAGATTACGGCTGATGCCAAGGAAAATGGTTTCAAGACGTTATATCTAGAAGCGCAGGAAACGGCTATCAGTTTTTATGCCAAACAAAGTTTTGAAGCTTATGGTCAACCATTTTTGGAAGCTAACATTTGGCACCGTAAGATGACTAAGGAACTATATCCAGAAGAGTAGGACAGTAATGTTACTGTGGACAGCATAATGAAGTTCAGCAACACGCATTAACCTGGAGGTGGGTGGATGGCGCGAACAAGTTTGCGCGACACCAGTAATGGTAAAATTTTTAGCACGGCGAATTTAATTTTCGGTATTGGCCAGATTAGCAAAATGACGAATGTGTCAACTCGTCAACTTCGGTATTGGGAATCAAAGGGATACATTAAGCCTAAAGAGCGCGAAGATGGTAATACGTCGCGTTTGTACGGGTATGACACGTTTTTAAAAGTGTCTGGTATCAAACTGATGTTGGATGAGGGATACACCTTAGCTGCCTCTGTTGAACGCACAGATGCCTTGATGGCGGAAGCGTTCAATATTCGTGGTTTTTTGCTGGATGCGTATCATGGCGAGGCCACGATTGATGGGCAAACAATGCTAGACCTTGGTTATTTTGATGAAGATCATACGCAACGTTTGTACGCTCACAGGACGGCAGATAATCGCGTCCATTACGTTGTTAAACCAGAAAATGGAGCAAATTGATCGATGATGTCTAAATCACGTTTGGAAGCATTTAGTGATGGCGTTTTTGCCATTTTGATTACGATTCTTGTATTGGAATTTCACGTTCCAGAATATCACCAAGGCCATTTAGCAGCGGCAATTGCGCAACAGTGGCCGGAATTTTTGGCTTATGCAGTCTCTTACTTTTATGTTGGGACATTATGGCTCTTTCACCACGATTACTTCGCGAGCTTGAGAGTGATCGATCGAAATTTGAACCTGATTAATTTGTTATCAATGTTTAGTGTCACGTTGTTGGATTATCCAATGAGCCTGGTAGCGACAGCCATTGCAGAACGAAATACTGCGGACATCCGCGTGTCGTTTATGATTTATTCAGCAGTGGCGTTATTCATCTCTTCCGTTTACTACTTGATGTATCGCTATCTGTACACCCATCAACAGATGATGGACAAGAACCACTTTGTGTTTGATCGTGGTATTAAAATGGATCCTTTACGGTCAATGGTGTTGTATGGACTAGCAATCATCACCTCAATTTGGTCCAATTGGATTGGCGGGATTTTGTTGTTGGCAGGCATTGCGTTTCACTTTATTGCTTACTTGCATCTGAGCCATAATCGACGTCAAACCAGTAAGCTGGAGGCTTAACACTTATGTGTACCAGTATTTTTCAAATTGCCTGTGACGGAACCCACGTACTATCACGGACGATGGATTGGCCGACGCTTGATGTCAGACCAACGTTTGTGCCACGGAATTACGAATGGCAAAGCGATTTTGACAATCGTGTGCATAAAAATCAGTACGCGATTGTCGGCAGTGCGTTTCAATTACCACATCGTATCGACATGTCTGATGGCGTTAATGAATGGGGGCTGACGGCACAGAAATTGACGTTTGCCAATGGTTCCAAACGTGCCATTGAGCGGCGTGACGACAAAGTGCAACTGGCGCCTTATGAGTTTGCATTTTGGTTGCTAGGTAACTTTCGGTCGGTGGCAGAGATTGAAGCACACATTGACGAGGTCGAACTTATGGCTGACACGTACAGTGATCGTAAGTATGGACAGGCAGAACTGCATTTTGCAGTGGCTGACCGCACTGGAAGAATGGTGGCCATTGAACCGACGATTATGCCAATGCGGATTGTCGATGACCCACTGGGAATTTTGACAAACGTACCCAATTTCGAAAAACAGATTGACCGATTAACTGACTATATGGAATTTACTCCTGAATTTCTGGCGGGGCAGGTTCCGTTAAATACCGCCAAGGTCACTACCGGTAACTTATCGGGTAAGTCGATTCCACCTGGTTCCTATAGTCCGTCGTCACGTTTTATTCGTGCGGCTTACTTCAAAGAACGGGCCAATCAACCATTTAATGAAGACGATGCCATTATCAGTAGTTGGCACTTATTGGATGGTGTCGCGGTACCGAGAAACACAGACCATCAGCAAACGTATTCTGTTTATCGCGCAGCAGCGGTTTGTGAGAGTCGCACGTACTACTTTGAACCATATAATCGAGAAAGCATTGTGAAGCTGCAGCTGACTGATGACATGTTGGCGTGGCAGAAACCAGTCTTCTACGATGTGGCTGATGAACTGCAGGTGACATCGGTACGATAATGTGAAGGCAAGTGGATTGTCGTTCAGAAATAATTAGTTTAATAATACAAAGAAGAGGTTGTGACATAAGTTTATTGGGGACGAATAATATGAGCAATATCGCGCTCCAAAGCCCTGAGAATTCCGCTTAACCCAAAACTGACCCATTCCCAAAGTTCGGGAATAGGTCAGTTTTACGTTAATGCTCGTTCTCAAACCAGACTTGTGTCACAGCTCCTTCTTTATTGTGGTGACGAAAAGTATCACCCATCTACCGATCAAAAAAACGATAGTGTCGCAAAATGAGATAAACAACGGCGCCAAGCGCAATCATGATCAAAATGGTAATTTGCCAGCCATAGGGATTGTGCTCAAATGGCAGTGCAACGTTTTCACCAAAGAAACCAGAAACGATGGTCGGCACAGTCATGATGATTGAGTAAGCTGTCAAGAATTTCATCGTGTTGTTCAGACTGTTATCAATCAGGTTTGAATAAGCGTTTGACACACGCTCAACCACGTCCGAAGCCATCTGGGCCATTTCTAGACCTTGTTGCGATTCAACTAGTATATCCGTAATATGTTCATTTTGATCTGCATTGACCGGTACGACTGGGGTCCGCTGCAGATCCTTAAGCATGTCTGTATTGGTTTTTAACGCAGTCAGATAGTAAACCAAACTTGTCTCAAGGTCCATGAGTTCGTTAATGGCGCTATGTTCAGGATTGGTTTTCAAACTCCGCTGAATCTCTGCCCGTCGCCGATCAATTCGATTGATTTTGTCCAAATAAGTCGTTGTCAGTTTGTACATCAATCCTAAAATGGCATCGATTGGTTGCTGCTGCTCAATGGGCGGCAATTTTAATGCAGAATTGGAGTTGATAACTAGATTATGCACATAGTTCGTGGTACCACTGGTGAACGTATATACCCGTTTGCCTTTGAACAGAAAACCAATTGGCGCGGTGGCTGCTTCAGGGGAGTCATCCGGTAAATCAGTGATGACATTAAAAATCATCAGTGAAATACCCGCTTCCTTGTCAAATTCGATGCGGGCACGTTCACTAGGGTCGGTTGCGTACCCGTACATTTCTTCGGTTAGTTTGTAACTTTGAATGAGACGGCGATGCTCAGCAGCTGTTTCATCCTGCACATCGACCCATTCAAAGTTGTTATTGATTTCAATTGGTGTCAGCATAATTTGCCTCAAAAATTCAGAATAAAATCGTTTACAGTCCTATTAACCATAGAACCATGGAATTGCAATTGTTAGAACAACAATCAGAATCAGCGCTAATAGATGGCGTGTTTTGTGTAACCAAGTCAGGGCTGCATATTCACGAATGAGACCGCGATGATAGTAATGTGACCGTGTTGGCGCAGCAATGCCACGACTGTTTAATTTGAGCATCGCAGCGAACACTGAGGCCCGAAAGACGTGAAAGTTATTGGTCACAAATTCGATTGTTGGGTGTGGCTCATGAATGACATCGAGTGAATATTGAAAATTTTCAAACGTACTTGTTGATTTTTCTTCCAAACGGATCGCCGCGGCGGGATAACCGTTTTCCTTCGCGTAGGCAGCCATGGCCGAGGATTCACTGATGGTTTCATCAGCGCCCTGACCGCCGGACATGATCAAAATCGGCCAGTCGCCAGTTTCGTCTTTGGCAATACTGCCAACGCGCATCGCCGTGTCCACACGCGATTTCAATAGCTTAGACAGTTGATTGCCATGATGTAACCCACTGCCAAGAACGATCACGTAATGTTCACCGTGCAGTTTTGTCTGACGTGGGTAAGTCCAAGTGGCCACGAGGAAGTCAGCAATTGTGATACACATGTAAGCACCCAACAGGGTGAGTGCCGTGTTGACGTACTTCATTGGTGTCAGTAAGTCGGTAGGCCAGACGTGAGCTGGAATAAAGGGCAGGACAGCCAGTGCAAGCCCAAGGATGATCGCAAAAATGGTTAACGCGCGAAAATGACGCCGTAATGGTCGAAAGTGCCAGTTGATCAACATGACCCAATCGAATAAGCCAAGTGTGAGAGCCAAGAAAGCGAGTGCACTGAGAACCCGCCAGCCAATGTGATGAGTGTCTGACAGTGATGCCAATAAAATAATTGGCATGCCCAGTAAAATAACGGCTCCAACGACGAGATACCAAGAATTCAAGAGGCGTCGGGGATCGTGACGATAACCAAAGATAGCCAAGGTTACGGCCACAATAAAAATAAGTGCAGGAAAGAAAATTAGAAAATTAGTCATTTGCGATAATGAAAACATGGAAACTCCTTAACGTGATTGATGGCGTTCAGAACGAGTTGTGTAGTTCTTCTTTGGTGAACTAGGTGTCGATTGTTTGCGGATAGGAGCAGTTTGTTGCTCATCAGTAACAAACGACGAAATGGTTGTCGTGTGACTCAGCCGCTCGAATAATAATGGATACGTTGGCATCATTGCAGCCAGAACGATATCCACCATGAAGATGAGGATCGTCAATACTGTAAACGTCCCAACTAGTCCAAACGACGTTAATTGACCGTGAATATTAAAAATATGCTGTAGACCAAGGCCAATTAAGATAAGTGGAATATAAATAACCAAATTTCGAATGATCACCTGTAACCATGAAGCAGTGCGCCAGTTGGTTGCCTTAACTTGCAGGTAGACAGCGCGCAGGCCAATTGTAGTACCCTTGAAAAGCCCCTGTGGGATGAATACAAAGAGCAACAACCCCAATACTAGCAATAACCACATGTTTGGATCGTGATCAAAGGCGAGGCCGCCAATCATGAAAATACCGGTGAATGTGCCGACAAACAGCATGTCGATGACGAAAGCTGTGAACCGTCGTAACAACCCAACCTGATGTGCGCGTTTGGCATTTGCTGTTTCGATTCGTTCCTTACTAGGTAGTAACCAGGAAAACAATGGGGCACCCAGCCAACCAATGAAACCACCGGTCGTATTAAGGAGTAAATCATCAACGTCAAACAGACGGTAGGGACGAACGTACAAGCCGTATAAGCCAGTTAGTTGAGTGACTTCAAAGAACAGACTTAAACAAAATGACAAGACAATGGTCGTGAAGAAACCGCGTTTGAAATAGTAATGGAGATAAAAGCCAAACGGAATGGTCAGCATGATGTTGAAAAATGGCTGTTGAAATCCTGCGGTGTGTAACGTTGGAATCCAAGTCGCAGCGTTATGAAGGCTGAACCCAGTGGCCTTAAAAGTATAGTACACCAGCAGGGGATGAAAGTTGTGTGTCGGTGTCGTCAACGCGGCTACAGAAGCCCGCGATGGTAACGGCAAAATGATGAGAAAGTAGGCACACAGTAAATAAAAATAGAAACTATAATTTACAAAGACCTGCCAACGTGAAATCGCGCCATAGCGATGATAGTGGTAGGCAAATAACGGTACGGCCATGGCAATCGCTAAAAGTGGGAACAAGATGACTGCCACGTGAATTGGTTCAAGATATTGGCGCCACATTATCGCCACCTCCAGAAAATTCAAGATAAACTCTGCTCTAAATTGTACCACGGGTGAGCGGGTCGTATGACAGTCCAAACACGAACGTGACGAACCTTAATAAAATTAATGACAGCACGGTCAAACGAGTTCCCTTATAACG
This sequence comes from Furfurilactobacillus milii, assembly GCF_009863985.1. Lineage (GTDB taxonomy): Bacteria > Bacillota > Bacilli > Lactobacillales > Lactobacillaceae > Furfurilactobacillus > Furfurilactobacillus milii_A. The sequence goes on from NZ_WEZT01000007.1 coordinate 12,711, forward strand.
ATAGTGTTGCGGTGGGTGGCGTGACGCTGGTAGGAAAGAACCGGTTATGCTTTGTTTCACTTGGCAGTAGTAATAAGTAAATGAAGCCGATACTAAGTAGAGTAAAAAGCGTTGCCGTAGCACTCGCAAAAATGAGCGCCATGTCGGCATTCAGGCCACGCGTGACCGTGTAAGTAATTAACAAGGCGATATCCACACTGACATTTAAAACCAGCCAGCCTGCAGAGCGATTGGCATCATGTAGGCGGCGTACAAATAAGGCTAAAGAAGGAATTAAAGCGATGGTCGCATAACCAATTAGCAGTAGGAGGAGTGGCAAGGATGAAGTTGCTACAGTTACTAATAATCCAAATGATAAACTGTTTTGATTAGCATCGATTGAAGATAAGAAGTCGCGGATAGAATAAGTCGTGGGAATCAAAAAGAGTAGCATAAAAATAACTTGCCAAAATTGCCAGCCCCAGAACTCTATCCGCGTTGCCCGACCACGGAAATTAGTATAGTTGCGCCAAAATGATAGGAACGTTTGAATTAACCGCATGTTATGCCCCTCAAATCTAAAAAAGATTATCTAATCAAATTCTTATTTTATCATCTTTTTCTAATAAAGTCTGTGTTAGACGTTCGATTCTCATAACTTATAGATTGCATGGCGCTGGCTCGTATACAATTGAGATTCGAATGAGTGGTGATAACATCATCCATCACACATAGTGGCAAGTTTTATCTTTTATCGGCCGACAATGGGGTTTAAAAACACGATTCCGGTCACAATAGATGGCTAAAAAATGAATAATTTAATAATGAGTTCGTAAAAAAGATTACCTAAACAAATTGTTTAAGTAATCTTTTTGAACGTTTTATGTTTGAACAGCAATATTCGTGACGAATTCAAATCAGGATGAGCAATAATTTAGAATGGTTGTCCCTGGTTCAAACTACCTTCAACAGTTTCGAGAAATTTGAGAATTGTTTTGCGATCGCCTTTGCTGAACTTTTGCGCGATGCCGAGGTATGTTTCGTTAATTTCACGGTCGATTTCTTGGTATTCGCGAGCTAGAGTAACGCCATCACCTGAGAGCGCCAATGTTGTTACTCGACGATCTGTTTCACTAACTTTAGTATCAACTAACAATTCTTTGTTGAGCTTACGGAGGGCCTTTGTAACAGCGGGTTTTGAAATGGAAAAGTGGTCGGCCAAGATGCTGTTAGTGACGGCTTCATCACTTTGAAGTAGAAATTGCAGAATTTGTAACTGAGTTAGGCTTAGCTGGTAAGCACCTATATGAGCAGCCGCTCGTGTCCGCAATAACGTGTTCTCATTGGTGGCGACATGGCCCATGGTCTGTCTTAAATGGTCTGCTACTTCTTCAACTGTCACTTTTGCCATGTTCAAAACTCCCTACTTTTATTAATCATTTTATTCAACGATATCGATGTTTTTGTCATCAACAGTTTTATGGTTGAGAGCCGGAGAGTACATTAGTAGACCGGCTGTATGCCGCAGTGCCCCGGGCCGCAACTCACGAAGGCTCAGTTTACTTGCCGCTGTTTGAGCATCATGAATGTCGAAATGGTCGGCTAAATCGTACCCGAAAAGGGCAAAGTAGTCTGGGCAGTCTGTGGTCAGAATTGCTTGATAGCCTCGCACAAATGCGCGATGCTCAAGCTCATCAACTAGTTGCCGACCAATGCCTTGTTTCTGGAAGTCAGGCAGGACGCCCAACGGATTCAGAATGGCTAATTTTGCGGTCGGTTGACCCTGAATATAGGCGTCGGAAATCGTGCCGTACCCGACAATGTTGTCATGAGCATCTTTGCTGACAAGCTCAAAGGTAGGCAGATAGGTTCGTTCCAAACGGAGCGTGGCTAACTGGTCATCAAAGTCGATCGTCTTTTTTGACGATGCAAAAGCCGCCTTTAAAAGTTCAGCGGCGGCCTGATAATCGGCAGATTCGATTGTGTGAATCGTGTAACTCATGCACTCACCTCAAAAAGATATCCAGTTAACTATAACATTTTGTGTTTGTTGGTGGGGCCAAAACCGCGAATTTATGGGCTGAATTTCTGATTTTCGCTGATAAAAGAGGGCTTCTAGGTCAAATGCGCGAAAATTAGGAATGATACTAAAAAACGCCACGATGTCCGCTAGTTTCACTGAACATCGTGACGATTATTGTCATTGAAATTTTAAACTAGGTTTATTCACCGCGCAGTAACTCACCGAGAGAAGGTTGTGCCTTCGTGTCGATGCCGTAGTGCTTGGCGAATTCATCAACTGTGTCTTGACCGAATTGCTTTGGATCAAGTGGCATAAATGCAGCAGCTACGGGATCTTCTGGATCGATTACAGCATTGAGGACGATTGGTTTCTTGTTGCCAGCGGCCTTCAATTGTTTGATTTGGTCAAATGCGGCATCTAGTTCCTTAAGATTAGTGGCTGTCATGCCTACAGCTCCCAGTCCTTCAGCAACTTTAGCCCAGTCCGCATCGGTTAAGTCGACACCGTAGAAGTGTTGCTTAGTTTCTTGTTGTTCATACCAGATGAATCCGAAACGCTGGTTCGAGAAAACGATGTTGATGACTGGTAATTCGTAACGGGCTTCAGTGATCAGGTCTTGAACGACCATTGAGAAACCACCATCACCAGAGAAACTCCATGCTTGTCCATCCGGAACACTTAAGGCACCGGCCAAACCGGCAGGAATACCATAGCCCATTGTGGCAAACAGACCAGAAATAGCAAACTTCTGATTTTCTGTCATCTTGACACCACGAACGGCAAATTCAGAAACATTCCCAGTGTCAACACCATACGTGTCGTTTGGCCCAGCAAGTTCGCGTGTTTTACGCATAACGGCTTCGGGTTCAAGCCCCTTGCTGTCATCATTGGCGCGATCGTCCAACCACTTCAACCAGTTTTGCCGGTTGATGCGGTTTTCCTTGATCCAGTCTGTTTCAGGCAGTGACTCACCAGTGTCAAGTAGCGCTTGCAGATAGGTCTTGCCATCTGCGATCACAGCGTAGTCGATTGGCACAACTTTCCCAATATCAAACGAATTATCGTTGACTTGGACGATCTTGACGTCCTTCGGCCAGAAGCGTGCAAACGGATATTCAGAACCAATGAAGAGAACTAAATCAGCATGTTGCATGGCTTCAAATCCAGGTTTGCCACCCAAACGACCATTAGTACCCAGGTAGTTCTTGTGATCCGTTTCCATTACACCAGTTGCCGGTACAGTGGAAATAACAGGAATATTAAAGCGTTCAGAAACGGCATCCAATTCTTTACGAGCGCCTTTTAAACCTGTCCCAATGTAAAGCAGCGGGTGTTTAGCATCTTTGATCATCGTCAAAGTGTCACTCACGGCCTTGGGATCAATCACTTGTTTATACGTGTTAGATACAGTTACTGGTGTCTTAACGGCTTCGTAGTCGATTTCCTTGGCAGATAGGTCCTCGGGAATCGTCACAACCGCAACACCCTTGTTCCGATAAGCCTCACGAATCGCTTGATTGACAACGTAAGGCAGTTGTTCTGCTGTAGTGACTGTGCGATTGAAGACAGCAACATCCGCAAACATTGGGTCTTCATCCATTTCTTGGAAGTAATTGGTGTTCATAACTGGCTGACCAACTTGGCCGACGAGGGCCAAAACAGGTACGTGATCCATCTTGGCGTCGTATAGACCGTTGAAGAGGTGGGTTGCACCAGGGCCTGCAGAACCAAAGGCGACCCCAATCTTGCCAGTAAATTTGGCATCAGCGGCCGCAGCCATGGCGCCGACTTCTTCATGGCGAACCTGAATGTACTGTACTTTATCTTTTTCAAGGTACAGACCTTCGACTGTATGGTTGATAGAACCACCAGGAATTCCGTAAACGTGGTCAACGCCCCAGTCTTCCAATACCTTTACTAATGCTTGCCCAGCAATCATTTTTGCCATAACGTGCATCTCCAATTCATTAAATATCTTGTACTCATTTAGAATGTTAAGACTGCTATTTGGAAAATGCACAGATTTATACTCGAAAACTTACAAAAAGTAAGCGAAATTAAAAGCTCAGTTTGTTTCCAACTGGGTTAGACTAAAAGAACAGTTTATTAACAGTACATATGTCTGATTTAATGAGTTGGCTGTCGCCTACGGTTGTCGACATTGACACGCTCGCCGTGGGACCGGTTCAAGCCGCCCAAGTTCGGAGTCTTTCACCTCGCCGCCAAGCCTCGTAAGAACCGCGAGTCTTAGCGACCATCCGTGGTGTAAATTCGGTAACACCATCCCGAATTAACGCCACCTTCACGGCTTGGTATCAATGTCGACGCCCTCCAGCTAATATAGTCGCTTGTTTCGTAGACTATCAGCAGTCTTTAGCATAGGTAATCTTTTGAACTGAGCTGCAAATTTGTAAAATACTGTTTCTTATTTGTGACAGTAGTGGAGCTGACCAGAGACAGAGTTCCGTGTCGGCAACATTTAGCGGCGAGAACTTGGCCGCTTAGTGTTGCGGGATGACTTATGAGACGTGGTTTTTGGCTCATAATCAAGGTTAAAGACTCTGGGTTTCAGGAGGCTGAGACCGGTCCCAATGGAGCGGCGTTTCTGGGCAGCGCAACGGCAGACAATTGATTTGACTGACAATTAATGGTGCAGCAGGAAAGTTAATGTTGAAGAAGGAGGGTGCTTCGGTTGGCAACGGTGAATCAAAATGAATGGACAACGCAACTAGTTGTGACAGATCAAGAAGCAGGATTGACTATTCGTGAGCTGCTCCGTTTGTGGTTAATTCCCAAGCGACTGCAACATTATCTCAGGGTCCGCGAAGATATCCACGTTAATAACAGCTATCGTCCTTACAATACACGCGTGGTCACTGGCGATGTGGTCACACTCACAGTCCGTGCCGATGAGCTACAAACACCGGTCCAAACATACCTTCCCGATGATCACCTAACGTTGCCAATTCTGTTTGAAAATGATCAATTATTAGTCATCAATAAGCCCAGCGGTGTGAAAAGCCACCCAAATCGTACGGACGAAGCCGGTACTGTGATGAATTTTTTGACCACACAGTTAGCGTCTCAACAGGTGCAACCCTGGATGGTTCACCGTTTGGACATGGCGACGAGTGGCGCGATGATTGTGGCCAAGACGCCATTAGTTGTCCCAATTTTAGACCGGCAGATCAGTGATAAACGCATTCAGCGGACTTATCAGGCGTGGGTGAGTGGTCACTTCGACCAAGCGACTGGGGAGTTTACTAATGCGATTGGTCGTGATCCTGAAGACCGGCGCAAACGGATGATTAATGGGGAAAATGCCCAGAGTGCGCTAACCCAATACGAAGTGCTCAATACCACATCAACGGCAAGTCTAGTGTCATTAACACTTAAAACGGGACGGACGCACCAGTTGCGAGTTCATTTGGCCGGTAATGGGCATCCAATTATTGGTGATCCGTTGTATCAACCGAATGTCGAAAGTTTTTCACACCAACGGATGCTTTTGCACGCGTTTAAATTAAGTTTGATATTGCCTTTTAGTGATAAACGCGTCACAATTAATGCACCGTTGCCAGAGGCTTTTTCCAGATTTGGATAACGGCAATGCTCCTATGAGCAAGAAAGAAGGATTTTATCGTTGTTACACCTATTAAGCCAACTGTACGGACCGTTTTTCGACGGCCATAACTGGGCGGCGGTATTGACCAGTAGTAATGACTGGTTAATCATTGGTTCATTAGTTTTGATTGAGTGTTTACTGTCAGTTGATAATGCGGTTGTTCTGGCAGCGCAAACGACCTCGTTGAGTAACCTAAAAGATCGTGAAAAATCGTTATTTTATGGCCTCTGGGGCGCTTATCTGTTTAGATTTTTGATTATTGGTGTTGGGACATATTTGATCAAGTTTTGGATCATCAAGGTGGCAGGAGCGTTATACCTTTGTTATCTGGTCTATCGCTATTTCCATCACTTGATTACCAAACGGAAACGACATCCAGTTGGCCAATCCGAAAACGCTGACGCAACGTCCGCTAAACCGCGGCGCATCGGGCATATTTCTGTATTTTGGTCAGTTGTCATTCAGATCGAAATCATGGACATTGTGTTCTCGATTGATTCGGTACTTGCGTCACTAGCAGTTTCAAACAATCCCGTTATCGTTTTAATTGGTGGCTTGATTGGAATCCTGTGTATGCGGGGCATTGCTGAAGTGATTATGAACTTGATGCGCAAGATTCCGGAGCTAGAAACGATGGCTTATGTGCTGATCGCATTGATTGCGATTAAGTTATTCATCTCCATTCCCGCCATCAACATCGAAATTTCTTCAACACTGTTTGGCCTCGTTATCTTGGTCGCCGTGGTGATCACTTTAATTATTCATTACGTGCGACGATCACGTCGTTTGTCTCGGCAAACGCGGCGCGACAGCTAACGGTTTGGATAGGATATTAACCGAACAAACAATGAACGGAAAACTGAATAATAAATTTGATTTTGAAATGGCTGTTCACCTATGTGGATGGCCTTTTGTTTTACCATTATCATGTTGAAAATTGTGATGAGTCGCATGGTCAGGAGGATAAAACGATGGCTGAATATCAGGCAAGTACGGACGAAAAGGAACTAAAAATCAATGATTTAGCGAGTTTGGAACCACTGGTAAAGGCACGCATGGAACCCGGCGCGTTTGGTTACATTCAGGGTGGGGCAGAAACAGAGTGGACGATGCGTGAAAATACCGCGGCGTTTGATCACGCGCAGATTGTCCCTCGAGTACTGCGCAACCTTGAAAATCCAGACTTGCATACCAAGCTGTGGGACATGGAACTTAATACGCCAATGATTGATGCGCCAGCCGCTGCACATGGATTACTACACGTTAACGGTGAGTCGGAAACCGCTGAGGCGATGGCCGATGAAGGCAGCATCATGTCGATTTCGACGTACGCAAATGAGCGGGTGACAGATATTGCTAAGGCTGGTCACGGTGGTCCGCAATTTTTCCAGTTATACATGAGTAATGATAATGGCTTCAACCACTGGATTTTGGATCAGGCAGTCGCATCAGGTGCGAAAGCCGTCATCTTAACCGCTGATGCGTCGCTTGGCGGGTATCGTGAAGCCGACGTGAAGACAGGCTTCTCATTTCCATTGCCGATGGTGAATTTGGCGGACTATTCTGCTAGTGACAACAGTGGTGAAGGGTTAAACATCATGGAAATTTATGCCAAGGCCAAACGGACACTGAGTTTGGCCGACATTGATGCCATCGCCAGCTATACAAAATTACCAGTCATTGTTAAAGGCATTCAGTCGCCGGATGATGCTATGCTGGCCATCGGTGCTGGTGCTGAAGGGATTTGGGTTTCTAATCACGGTGGCCGTCAATTGGATGGTGGCCCAGCTTCGTTCGACGTGTTGCCGGCAATTGCTAAAGCTGTTAACCATGAGGTACCGATTATTTTTGACTCTGGCATTCGCCGCGGCGAGCACGCTTTTAAAGCGCTGGCAAGTGGGGCCGATATTGTGGCGTTTGCTCGCCCATTATTCTATGGCTTGAATCTTGGTGGTGTCGCCGGGGTTCGTTCCGTCATGCAGCACTTCAACCGCGAATTGCAGATCACGATGCAGCTGGCGGGAACCAAAACGATTGATGAAGTCAAACACAATCAGTTGATGTGGCGTCAGGTTTATTAAAAAGTAACGTTGGTGCAATCGGTCAGTGACAGTTGCAAACGGATGGTTCGATTGCGTATACTAGCCTCATGAATTTTTACGGAGGCAAGTCATGGCACAAAATGTAACAACGCAAACGGAAATTGATATGGCAACGACTAGCGGACTGTCTGTGTTAGACGTTTGGGCACCCTGGTGTGGTCCCTGCAAAATGTTAGAGCCAGTATTGAGTCAGTTAGAAGACGATTATGATGGCAAGGTTAACTTTTTGCGGTTAGACGTTGATGACCACCAAGCGATTGCAGAAAAGTACAAGGTCATGAGCGTGCCAAGCTTAGTGATTTTCAAGAACGGCAAGGCTGTCGAAAAGGTGTCCGGCTATTATCCTAAAGAAAAGTTGAGCCGGTACCTCGATTCGAAAATTGCCGAAATGTAGTGCTTTCGCAGTTGATATTTCAGATAAAAAATTGGCCTATTCCTTAATCTAAGGAGTAGGTCAATTTTTCGTTTCAACAGCGGTTTGCTAGTTATGATGCCGTTACGCTGGCACAAAACGCCGTTCCCTGGGACCGGTCTCAGCCTCCTGAATCCCGGAGTCTTCTACCTTGATTCAGAGCCGAAAAAACCACTCGTCTCTGAACTCGTCCTGTAATACTAGGCGGCCTAAACCCTGGCCGCCAAGTATTACCGACACGGAACTCTGTTTTGCGCCAGCTTCACTACTATATATTGTTGTGCTCACTTTGATGTCGGACCAGGTCATTAAACTCGTCACTTTGTTAGAAATGAAGTCAGATTAGCGTGGTTACACTACTTGGTTACTATATGAGCTGAAGGGCGTCGACAGTGATACAAAGTCGTGGAGGTAACGTTAATTCGGCGGGTTATCCGAATTTAGGTTACGGACGGTCGGAAAGACTCGGCTTTTCACGAGGCTGTCCGACGAGGTGAAAGACCGTGAACTGCGGCCTTGAACCGGTCCCACGGTGGCGTGTCACGGTCGACAACCGCAAGCGGCATCCAACGCAAACTTAAACGGATACCTTTCAGCCAATGTCACGAAAATAATCTGACTAACAATCAAAATATTAATTTTTACCAATGATTCGCAGTGCACCCCCGCCAGTTCACAGTTTCGTTTAGTTGGTGCGGTATAATAACGCCATTAAATGGGGGAATGTTTCCGATGGGTGAACAAAAACATGCAGTGCCGCAGCGGCCAGCAAAGCAGGATCGGTTTATCCGCTGGCTGATCGGCATTCTGTGCGAAGTGCTAGTACTAGCTGGCATCGTCATGGGCTGGGAAGCGAGTGAACAAAAGCAACTGGGTCACGTTCAGGTTTCATACAGTAAGACACCGACACTTTTTGTCTCTGGTGACTACAGTAACTGGCTGACGTTTGGACCAATGAATGCACGCCTTGAACGTTATGATATTGGTCAGGCAGTGTGGACGATTCATGTGGCTAAGGATGGTAAAGCGACCATTGATAAACGCGGACCGCTAGGCAAACGGAATCCACTTATTCTTGTGCTCTTTGCGGATAACCACCATGCGTCACGTGAGGCACGGCAGCTAACTGGTGTGATGAAAATGCTGAAGCAACGTGAACATATAAATACTGTCAACATGGTCGGCCATTCATCTGGTGCAAACATTGTTTATCAATATTTGACCGGTAAGGCGGCCGATAAACGTGAGGATTATCCTGATACCGCTAAGTTCGTCAATATTGCGACGACGTTTAGTAAAGCAGAACAAAAAGCCGCGGATCGTTTTCCGCGGCACATCCAAGTGTTAAATATTGCCGGTGATTTGTTTGGTACCGGTGGTGATTTGGGCGTTTCCGTTAAGGGCGACCATAAACTAGGCGAAATGTTGGCCGGCCGGGTGGATGGTTATCAGAGTGAAACTCTGGTTGGCGGGATTAGCGTCATCCATTACCTGCTCCATCAAAATCCCCATGTTGATCGCGCGGTCACGGACTTCTTGTGGCAAGCACGATTTACGCCGCAAACGAATTATCCGCGTTAGCGATTATTCGTCACACAGTGAGCGTTCAATCTGGGCGTGATCGATGTGAGTGTCGCCCCAGTCACAAATGGCATCCAGCAATGGAATAATTGATTGGCCCTTGGCGGTTAATGTATATTCTACGTGTGGTTGGGCCGTTTGGAAATCGTGGCGTTCAATAAGACCATCATCGGCGAGTTCTTTTGATAGATTGTAAAATTAATCCGAACGCTGTTCGGACAAAAAAGATCAGCTTCCTTTAAAATGGTGTTTACCACAAACCCATCTTTTAGGAGCTGATTTAATCAGAGACCACTTAAAATACTTGACTGGCAAACACCTTATCAGATCATGCTGACAAATTTGTCCAAAAATTCGGATTAAATTTGCAATCTACCTTTTAACTGATTTGTGAGGGTCTTGTGGGACACTTCGCGAATGTGATGCTGTAAGTCGGCGAACCGGCTGGTGCCCGTTTCCGCAATTTCATACATGATCATAATTTTCCATTTTCCCTGAATCAATTGCATCGTGGCGTCGAATTCGTTTCTGTAACGGGGATGAGTCGTGGTAGGGCGTGATTGCATAATTAAGTTGATCCTTTCAATTCGTAGTTACGTTAAGGTGCGTACTTCCTTTTTGTCAATGTGCCCATTATACTTGCAAACGTTGATAAAAGGAATTTTGGAGGATTATTAAAAATGAAATCATTAGTTGTTATTACCGGTGCAAGTTCTGGCTTTGGTGAGGAGATTGCCAAACAGTTTGCTGCGGATGGGTACCCAATGTTATTGCTAGGCCGTCGCGAAGAAAAGTTAGCCGAAGTTGCTAAGGGCATGGATAATGTCATGATCGACACGGTTGACGTGACTGACTATGATCAGTTTGAAAAAGCTATTCGTAAAGCCGAAGACAAGTACGGCAAGACCGACTTGTTGGTTAACAATGCCGGATTGATGTTGCTTGGCAATGTTCAAAATCAAGACCGTAAAGAATGGCAAACGATGTTGGATACCAATGTTATGGGTGTGTTGAACGGTACGCAGATTGTCTTAAACGATATGCGTGAACGTCACCATGGCACGATTCTGAACATGTCGTCACTGGCTGGTAAGAAAACGTTTGTGAACCATGCGGCTTATGTCGCCAGCAAGTTTGGTGTTCACGGTTTGTCAGAAACCATTCGTGAAGAAAGTGCAGCCGAAAACGTGCGTGTCATGATGGTTGCGCCTGGCGCTGCTGAAACGGAATTGTTGACGCATGTGACCAGCAAGTCTGCGTTGTCAGATTATGAAAGTTGGAAGGAAACGATGGGTGGTATCACCCTCGATCCCGTCCATGTCGCTGAAACTGTGAAGTTCATGTATGACATGCCACAGGAAGTTAATATTCGTGAAGTTGACATTGCGGCTACACGCCAAGATGCGTAAGGCATAACTTAATTCAAACTAAAGCGAACACCCCGGAAATGAGTTTTGACAATTCACCTTCGGGGTGTTTGTTTTGCAATCAATGAGGATATTAATCGTGTTTACGTTTGCTAGAAAAAGGAATTGTTCCCAGCAAACCTAACAGTATGGCACCTACCATCGCTGCCAAATGATTCTCGTGCATGCCTGTATTCGGCAATTCTTCACTGTGACTATCAGCTGTCCGACTTGCGTTGTTAGCTGTTTCCGATTGTGGGAACTGCTGACTTTGAGAAGAAGCAGAGTCTAACAAGTTAGATGTAGCGTAGGAAGAACTAACAGAGGTCGGGAGTAAGCCAGCGGACTGGCCTGGTGTCATTTGATTTGTAGTTTCACTATCAACTGCATTGTCTGAATAGTCTGGTTCCGCAGAAACCGTTGGGTTATCGCCATTGCCGTCATTATTGTTGTCAGATGGATGTTGCCCATCTTCTTTCACATAAATGTACGTGATTGTCTGGTCTGTATTCGTAAATGTGCCGTTTGCGTTACCGTCAATTGTTGATAACGTGTAGCCATTTAAATGCTTAACGACCGTTTCGTAAGTGTCACCAACATTGCCAGATAGTATTTGTGTTGGGACAATTTCATTGCCCTCTGTATCAACGTACTTAACGGTAATATCACCGCCGCGAACAGCGTCTTTGGTATAAACATACGTGATAGTTTGATTTTCATTCGTAAATACGCCGGTTTCACTACCTTCAACGTGGTCAAATGTGTAACCATCAACGGGCTTAATCGACGATGTAAAGGAGTCCCCAATATTTCCCGTTAACTTTTCAGATGGGGAAATTTCATTGCCGTGCTGGTCCACATAAGTAACTAGAACATCAGCACCCTGAACAATATTTTTGGTGTAAACATACGTGACCGTTTGTAATTCGGTGGTAAAGGTTCCGTTAGCATTGCCATCAACGCGGCTGACACTATAGCCGGCTATTGGTTTAGGCGTGGTGGCATAAGCCCGGCCGACATCACCATTAATGTGTTGTGCGTCTGCGAGAACATTGCCGTTTTCATCAACATAATTAACGCTGATGTTGCCCCACATCATTCGATAATATTCCATGCCCGTTTGAAGCAGGGTGTTACCATTCGCGTACTCCACGGCTGTGTACATTGGGTAGCCACTGACACCGTACTGATTGGAAATGATGGTGTAACCAATGTTGGCATACTGTTTTGAGCCACTGATAACGTAATGATCGCCATCAATCGTCACAATGGGGGTATCGCTATTATAAGTTTTGTAGCCAGTTAAAATAGGTTTGCCATCGATGCCAATGGTCTGGCTCACGATGTTGATGTCGTCACCAGTTTGAGCGATATGAACTGGATCGGTATAGACGCGATAATTATTCACTGAAAAAATGCGGACATTGGAAAACTTGGCAAAGTAGGAAAAATCTGAAAGACGCTGATTAGATAGGGATAGAAATAGGCCGTTTGGATTTGCCTGTGAAGCCTTGGTAAACATTGGATCTAATTTTAGGATTTGGTCACCACGCAAGCCAGTGGTATTCGTCATGGATGTTTTCCCAGCGAATTCGATACCCCAGTAATAATCAAGTCCCCCAAACGTCAAGGAGTTCAACGCCGCAATATCAGCGTCAGTCCAATTACCGGCCCCATCTTGTTGAATGTCAAAAGCCGTAGTGATGTGGAGCCCTGTGAGTGGTACCAAAGAAACCCCAGGCTTAAGGTACACCGACAGTTGAACACCCCAGCCTTCTGGCAATTCGCGTAATACTTCAATTCCTTTTAAACTCGTGATTGGATTCACAGTAGTTGTCGGTATCAGGAGAATTGTAATTTCATTTTTACTGTGGACAAACGTAATGTGGCGCACGTCACCATAAGTTAATTCACCTGAGGTTACTTGAAAAGCGTTCAACATGGCCTGCTTTAGCTGGGCATCTTCAATGTCAACGATATCTGAATCCGCATGAGTAGAATCAGCGGTTATCGTTGCTGTGGTCGCCATGATTTGGGCGTTTGTTGTTGCGGGAATGCTAGCCGCCGCCATCAGCGTTGCATTTCGATTTGAGACTGACGTGGATTCAGTGCTGTCACTTGATCTGGCAGCACTGGTGACACTTGTTGCTTGCGTTGAAGGTGACTGACTGCTTTCAGAAGTGGCCGTAACAGACGATGCCCCTGTTTCTTCACTATTAATGGGCGTAATGGCAGGTGTTTTAGCCTCATCAGAGATGGTAGCGGATGAGGATGTTTTCTCAGGGGCGGCCGATGGGGCGGTCAAACTTGATGAAGTGGCTGAAGATTCAGTTGCCGTCGATTCTGCTTGGCTAGTAGTTGCGCTGGTCGTAGTCACGCTTGTTTGACTATTCACCTGTGAGTTTTGAGGTAATTGGCTACGCTGCTGTTGATTTGGTGTCGTCAAAGTAGCTGTTGAAGATTGGTCAGGAACGGGCTGAGTTGTTGACTGCGTGATTGTGGTTGTCGGACCGATAACTGTGGTCGCTGCATTGGCCTGTGTTAAACCACCAGCTTCGATGGCAAATACTGCAACACTTGCAGTGATCCAAAATTTACCAGACTTGTACAATTTGTAGTGGCATGTTGACATGTGTTTTGCTTTTCGTTGTAAGGACATTTATTAGACTCCTTGCTTATATGCCTAGGGTTGACCGTTAATGAAACGTTTTTCCAGCGCAAAGATAACACATGTCTTATTGTGCTTATTCGCAAATAAAAAAGGAAAGCCTCAATTAATGCGACTTTCCTTTTCTCTTACCCGTTCAAACGGGAAAGGATGTTATTAAGTTCCATTTTTCTTAGTTTACGTGGGATAAATGTGCCAAACTCGTCGTCGTTGAAGCCGACTTGTAAGATTTGACGGTGGTCGTCAAACGCAATCGGCCAGCGGAGCATCTTTGGATGTTTGGCGATGACGTTGATCATTTCTGTTAGGCCTAGGCTAGTCAGATCCATCACTTTGGATAATTCCTGCATGGTTAATGAGCGAGGGGCTAATAATTCATCGCAACCATTTTCACTAGCGGCCAAGAATTGTTTAACCGTGCTCGTCGAAAGCTTTTCACGGGTCTTGACGGATAAGTTATCTGTTGTGTCGATAGGATGTTCTTGGAAAGGAACCTTTTTATCCTTGAGCCACTTAACGGCCCGGCGGCATGAAGTTGATGAACCAATCGTGTAAATGTGTAGCATGTGCAGTCCTCCTCGTGTGGAAATTGTGAGTGGGTCTTGCAAACGACATGAGGGTCGTATATGTCTCACAATTTTGCTTAATCAGTAATGGAATTGTGTAATGTTATTCGTTTCTCTAATGATTACTATAAGCAAAACTATTATAACTGTCAAATGGTTTTTATCACTTTTTTATTATGTGAACATTGAAAATAAGGATGAAAGCAAGTAAGACAGGTGCTGAACTATAATAGAAAAATTATCAGAAATAATAAAAAAGATTAAGTACGGCACGTAAAAGTGCGGCACTTAATCTTTAAATTAGCTCACAGAAACTTGATCATTATCAGGTTGTGCTTGATTAGGAACGTAATCATCGGGCGCATCGTTATTCATTAGTTTGGCGTAATGGGAAACCTTGGTGTTGATTTTCGCAAGCTGACGCTGCTTGTCTGCTAACTGTTCTTGGGCACGGGTCTGCTGTGTTAGCATCATTTGATAACGCTCAGGAATTGTCTCATCACCAGCCAACATCAGATCGATATAATGTCGTACTTCGGCAATTGGCATGCCTGTTGAGCGGAAGCAACGGACTAAGTTGACCCATTCAACGGCATCCTCGTCAAATAGCCGATTGTTGTTTTCGTCACGTTTAACAAAGGGCAACAAGCCATGATCATCATAGTAACGAATTGAATAGGTCGTCATGCCGAGCTTCTTGGCGACTTCTTGAACTGTGTACATGCAGCCACTCCTTTTCTAATGTTATTCATTAAGTTAGTTATTTTATTGAATTAGCATTCACTATAGAAGCGCTACGGTTAAAGGTCAAGTGTTTCGGGTTTGAAAGTTGTGATGGTTGTTGTACTTGCGGTCGTCAACATTGACACGCTGGTCTAGCATATGCGCATGTTTCACGCGAAGATATTTGAGTATCGCCGCAACGTTCGTGAAAGTCGTTTGAAGTCAGATTCAAAATTTCTGTTGTACCGCGGTTGCCTGGTATGAAGAATTAAACATGAGCTTCATTGTACCGAGCAGTCGTTGGATCGTTTTTAGTTAGGCGACCAGCACCGCGGACTAAGATCAGAATGGTAACAACCAGAGAGCTAATGCCATAAATAATGAGCGATACAGGAATGCTAATAACGTTTGCTAATGTCAGGAAGACAAATTGGCCAACGGGGGCACCGATCATCATGACTGTGCTTATGACGCCGCCGGTAGCTGCCAGGTGATCATCCGGTACAGTGTTAATAATGACTGCGTTGAAGCGTGGATTGATTTTGCCTAGTAAGTAAGCGGTGCCGAAGAAAAGAACCAGCAGGATCCATAGGTTGTGGAGGGTCAACATGTCGATTGCAACTAGTACTAACAGTCCCATTGAAGCGGCCAGGAGGGTGACCATCGATGTGTTCTTAAGCATGTCGTTAACGAACACTGCCCCCGCAATAGAACCAACGGAAAAGACGATATCGAGCAGTGCAATGGTGTAGCCATAATTGATAAACCAAAAACTGCTCATGTGGATAAAAATCAAGTTTGATAATGGATCGATAGCGGTACCTAGTAGGTTGACGGCCAAGCCTGCAACAATCATGAATAATAAGAATGGGTTTTGCGTAAATTCTTGCATTGCTAGTTTGAAACTAGTGCCAAAGCCTTCTTTTGATTCACTGTTTTCTGCCAAGCGAGACGTTTTTGCGGCCAGAACAGATTTATGAACATCAGATTCGGCTTGATCATATTGATGACGGGCAATAAAGAAGATCCCGCCGGCAACCAAGAATGTGAGTGCGTCAAGTAAAGCGAATAGATCGTACTGATGGTGAAGTGCGACGATTAATGTGGCACCTAGCGCTGAAGCCACAATCTGAACCAAACTACCAATGGCGGTGCCGATTGAAGTTGCTTCATTCATGTGTTCTGGCGTGACGATGTGCTTCATGAGTGGCGTGGATAAACTATTGCCGTAATCACCCAGTAGGCGGGCTATGATATCCAATGCCATGATGAAGAAGAAAATACTTTCTTTGGTTGAACGGCCAATCAGTGATGCGATGATCAGGAACAAGATGGTCTGTACAAAATACGAGAACCACATTGCGTGTCGTTTATTAAATGTGCGGTCAGCCAAATATCCGGTAAAGATGTTTGCTAAGGCGGGTATGACCCATGCAATGGAGGCTATGGAAACGGCCAGTGTTTTGAATGGCAGCGTGGCGGCGTAGATTAAAAAGACGATACTGTATAAACCACTACCAATTTGATCGATGATGCCAACGTTGACGAGCGTTCGGAATGCCCGATTTTTTTTGTATTCATGCATATGAATTCCCTCTTTCGTAGTGCTCTCTCTAATTGCTTTAAAGTATAGCGAGGGTTTCAAACGGACTGTTGAAAATTTTCTTATATGATAATTTTAAATTTATAATGCCGTCCTTATGCGATTCTTAACGTTTGCGAAAAGGGCATTTTCAGCAGAATGTGCTAAACTATCAATATGAAAAATAACAATCAAGAACAACCAATGAGTCGCACACAACGGTATGATGCCAAGCAACGTGGCTCGATACCGCAATCGCCACAACAACCAGTATCACAGGGATTCACTAAGCAAAAAAAGCCCCATGGATTCCTGAGCTTTTTGGTTGGCCTCATCTTCGTGTTAGCCCTGATCGTCCGTTTGACCGTGTTAAGCGGCACTTTTATGGAAGGGGCAATTCAAACACCGACTGTCATCAGTCGGGTGCGCACAGAAGTGACCAGTCAATTGCAGGCTAAAAATTTGCCAACGAGCTTAGCAACAGATGGTTTAATCAAGGCCACATTAAAGACTGGTACGCGGGAAACATATGCTGGTGAAAGCTTGGATTTCAACACGGCAGCTATGCGCAGTGCTGTTCGCGATGATGTGAATCAGCAGGCGTCATCACTTGGATTAGCGGGAACCGCTGCTAGTGACGCCATTGTTAACTTGATTAGTAGTCAGGTGCTGACCCAAGCTAGTGTTAATTACCACGACGATACGTTAGGATATTTTGCCGAACACGTGAAAAGTTATCAGATGTGGACGACGATTATCATTATTGTTAGTGGAATTTTGTGGGTCCTGTTGTTAGTCAGCAATCACCGTCGCCGCCGTGCTCGCCGTTTGAGCCGTAAGCAAGTTGCTTAAAATACGTTGTAACAGACATTACGGGAGGGAACACTTTGGAAACAAAGTTTGAAACGTTACCTGGTTGTCCGTTTTGCGAAAAAGCGGACAAGGACATTATTCTGCAAAACGACTTCGCTAAAGCGTTTTGGGATATCAAACCGGTTAATCCGGGTCACACTTTGATTGTGCCACGCCGCCACGTAGAAAATTGGTGGGGATTAACTAAGGACGAGAAAAACGCCATCGATGATCTTGTCGTCCAAATGAAGCAGATTTTGGACGAACGTTACCAGCCAGATGCTTATAACATTGGAATGAACTTAGGGGCTGATGCTGGGCAAACGGTGTTTCATGCGCACGTTCACTTAATTCCACGTTACTATGGTGATATGAAGGTGCCAGAGGGTGGCGTTCGGAATCTGATTCCACGTAAGTTGAAGTAAGTATTCGTTTGGAACTAGGAATTTTTTGATAAGCAATCTACTAAATGAAGTAGGTTGTTTTTCTTTTGAAAAAAGCCGCACGTTGTTGATTGACCTATCCCCGACTTGAGGACGTATACTGTGTCTGTAAACGAACGATGTGAGGAGGACGAATATGAAAATTGGATTTATTGGGACAGGTGTTATGGGCAGTGCGATTGCAGGGCACCTGCTAGATGCCGGCAATACGCTAACGGTTTATAACCGAACAAAGTCTAAGACTGACAAATTGGTCGCATATGGTGCAACATGGGCGTCCAATCCAAAAAAGGTTGCCGAACAAAGTGATGTCATTTTTAGTATGGTGGGTTATCCGCAAGATGTTGAGTCCATTTATTTTGATGATGACGGGATTTTTGCAGGTGTTAAACCTGACAGTATTGTTGTGGATATGACAACGAGTACGCCGACCCTTGCCAAACGCATCGCGGAGGCGGCACCAGCGCACCATGTAACAGCACTGGATGCGCCTGTTTCTGGTGGTGATATTGGCGCACAGAATGCCACTTTGACAATTATGGCGAGTGGTGACCAGGCCACGTTTGATAAAGTACTGCCGTTGTTTAATCAGGTTGGTAAGTCTGTCCACCGGTTTGGCGAGGCGGGCGCTGGTCAACACGCTAAAATGGCCAACCAAATTATGATTGCGGGCACAATGACAGGATTGACCGAAATGTTAGTTTACGCCAAGGCGGCAGGGCTAAACTTACCGGACGTGTTGGCGACCTTGAGTGCAGGCGGTGCGGATAATTGGTCGATGGACACGTATGTCCCGCGGATTTTCAAGCATGACTACACGCCTGGTTTCTTTGCGAAACACTTTTTGAAAGATTTGCGAATTGCGTTGGATGAAGCAGATAAAATGCACTTGAGCCTGCCAGCAACTGACGCTGCCAAACAGCTTTACGAACAGTTGGTTGATGACAAACATCTGGGTAACGACGGCACGCAAGCGTTGGTCAAACTGTGGTGGGGCGAAGAAGCGTAGTTTTGTACGGAGATTTAAACGTGTTATCTTAACTTACCAACACGTTAACAAGAGCGTAAAAAGCGTGAAATGGGACGCGATTCATCTTATTTTTTTGTTTTCGGGTTAAACTGACAGCATTAAAAATAAGAGGGTGACCGTTATGGATAAAGATCCGCTAGAACACTTCGATTACACGCCAGAAACATCCACATCGGCAGAAAAAATGCCTGAGGATCTGCGTTTGTCAGCCCAAATGACGGGCCAACCCAAGCGTCAACGTAAAGGACTGACCACTGCCGCTTTCGCCGTGATCATGACAATTGATGTGATTTTATTGTTAGTGTCATTAATCATGGGCATGCCGACTATGTTAGCTATCGCTGTTGTCATTGCGATTGTTGACGTAGCGTGGGGAATCTGGTTAATTCGTTAAAGTGAAATATGTAGATTTTGTTGAAACATAACTAAAAAATGTTAAAAGACCGCCAAGAAAAAATAGCTTTTCTTGGCGGTCCTTTTGTGTCAGTTCCTAATATTGATGCACTTTTATCGCTAATGTCACGACTCTAGTAAAAATCGTGACATATAAAAATAATGATTTACTAAGTTGTGTACATTGTATCACTTCGGGAAATATAAAGACATAAGGTAGATTGTAAAATTAATCCGAACGCTGTTCGGACAAAAAAGATCAGCTTCCTTTAAAATGGTGTTTACCACAAACCCATCTTTTAGGAGCTG
>NZ_WEZT01000008.1:0-40251 GCF_009863985.1 Furfurilactobacillus milii
GATTTTAATTCGTTCGGAATAGGTTATACTAGACAAAAGATCAGCTCCTAAAAGATGGGTTTGTGGTAAACACCATTTTAAAGGAAGCTGATCTTTTTTTGTCCGAACAGCGTTCGGATTAATTTTACAATCTACCAAACGACTAAACTTAATTTTTGAACCATGTTCCAGCATGCTAGCAAAATCCTAGGATTTTGCTAGCATGCTTTTTTAGTTGTTTTTTCCAAAATTAAGAATCCCGATTTAACAGCATTTAGTCGGCCTAAGTATCCTAGAATTTTACTACTACACCCCCGATTTTGCACAAATATTACAATAAGAAATTGTAGCATTTTCCTAGGACTAAATATTGCAGTTATCACAAGGACCTGGACGCCGACACTGTCGGCTCATTTTTTTAGTTTGAGTGAAGCGAAATCTAAGACAGTTTGTAAAAAAAGACACCACATTTTTGTGTGGTGTGTAAGTGCGCCTTTAGACCCCTTAACGGAATTATGATATCCTTGATTTGTTTAAGACGGTGACTACTAACCAAGAAGAATTCGCTAGCTTGCCAGAGCTAAGGCAGTAGTTACACAAAAAGCAATCACCACGGATTTTATCATCCAAAGCGATTGCTTTTTTTAATACTACCAGATCAAATAATTTTTACGTTGTTGATCCCACTTAGCCACAATTAATTCAGCTTCAGTCGGTTCTGGCAATTCTTCCCCATCAACATTCACTAAATCACCGTTATCGGCATCGTCCAATTTCAATTGCCGTTTAATTCGCTTCAGTAAGCCGCCATAGCCAATTTGGCGAGTACCAGCCAAGGCTTGTTCCAAGTCATCAATCACCTGTTGATTACGATTATCATCGTCAGTCATGTAATCAGCAGACTTAACTTGATATTTGGCCGTTTCCTGCGCGCTAGAGAGCAGAGAAGGCTTTCCCTTAGATTTATTCGTCCGAACCACTTCAACATTCACAATCGGCTTATATGAGCTTCTGAGAGCTTTCTGCCACAAATCAGTCCAATTAGCTTGCGATAAATAATTTCCAGACCCTTTAAAATAAGCATTTTTAACAAATAGTAAAACATGTAAATGCTGGTGATATGTCCCGTTATCTTTAGCCGTAATTTCAGTCGAACGAACATACCCTAGTAAATTTCTAGCTACTTTTTTATAACGAATTAATTTATTAAAAGCCTGTGTTAAAGCACGTAAACGCAGTTTTAAATCAACACAATCAATCGCATTTCGTTCTGTAAGCGTCAAAAAAATAAATCGCCCCGTAGGCTGCTGTTTATGAGCCTCAGTTAAAATTTTTTTCAGCTGCCCAGAATTTTTCATACTCCGACGCCAATTACATAGCGGACATAATCGACTCTTACAAAACCATGTTTGATACAGCTTTGTTGAACCATCAGGCAACTTTCGAAAACGCAAAACATCAGCGCATCCGTATACTTTATGGGCCTTTTTATATAACAGAATTGAAAGATATTCGGCATAACGTAAGTTCTCTAATTTCTTCTGCCGCCAAGGTCGTGGCTTTCCATAATTATTTTTATCCTGCAATATTTTTTTATCAGCCAAATTAAAAACTCCTCCCACCATCCACATGAGAAGAGCTAATCTTTTATGTATTTACTAAAACTAAGGACTTGACGCTTACTAACCCAAGTCTTAAACTAAATCTAGTAAATACGAATATTGAAGATTAACTCACGTGTTCCGGGTCGCCAAACTAGGAATTCTCACGTGGGTTTTTTTATTGTTTTATTTTATACCATCATAATACGCTCAAAGCTATATGTGTCAATGGTTAGAGGCAACTTTCAAAAAACTTGTTGTTTCTATATGTATCAAGATAAGAGGAAACTGGCAAAAAAACGCCAGTTTCAACCCCTCGGGCGCTGTCGCCCCGAACCCCGACCAAGCTGAACCAGCTTGACCGTGAAACATGAGCGGGGGCTCCCGCTCATACTCACCCCATCACTCGCCGTGAGGGCAGGAAAGCAAAGTTTAAGAAACTTTGGCTTTCAGCCAATTCAGTGTCTGGGTTTAGTTAGGTAGTCAACTCCTTATCCTCGCTCCCGTTGGTCGTTCCGGTACCGTTGACTACCAGCTCGTACCCGCTTTTAGTTGCGACGTGGTGCAAGGATTAAGTTCGAAGGAGTGCAAACTAAAAAGTGTAATTTTAATCTAAGTCATTTATATTCTTTCAATTGATACACACAAATTGTGCCTCTTTTAATTTAATACGGGATTTTTACTAGTATTCGTGTATTTTATAAGGAGTTCTACTTTTTGTTAAGGATCAGCTGTAATAATAGAAAGCACGAAAAAAGATCCTTAAAAGGGTCTTTTTTTGTAACTAGTAGAAAAAATCTTGCAGATTATTTTTACCGTTTACGTGTTTAATTATTATCTCCATCAGAATTTGCTTTTCCGCCTTTTTTTCCGATTTTTTCATAAAAATCTTTGTCATGAGAATCGGAAGTGGCTTCTCCACCCTTTTTTCCGGTTTTTTCATAAAAATCTTTGTCATGAGAATCGGAAGTGGCTTCTCCACCCTTTTTTCCGATTTTTTCATAAAAATCTTTGTCATGAGAATCGGAAGTGGCTTCTCCACCCTTTTCACCATTTTTTTCATAAAAATCTTTGTCATGAGAATCGGAAGTGGCTTCTCCACCCTTTTCACCATTTTTTTCATAAAAATCTTTGTCATGAGATTTGGAAGTAGCTTCTCCACCTTTGCGTCCAGCTTCTTCTCTGCTCATTTTTTCGTTATCTTTTTCAGCCATAATAATCCTCCTTTAATATTGAGTATTTGCATCCGCTTACAATTTTTTCTACTAACACTTATAGTATCAAGATATTTTTTTTAAGCAAACAAAATGGTTTAAAATTATTTGTCTTAATTTGTCATTCAATTTAGTCTTTCGGCCACATCGTGACCGCTTGTATTCGGCATCTGTTTGTGCTAATTCAGCCTGATAAGGTTGACATCGAGATAATTCATAAGAAATTGTTGACGGTGATCGGTTCAGCCGAACGGTGATCGGTTCAGCCGAACGCCCATTTGGATATTGGACAGCCCTAGTTCACAAAAGGTTTCGATTTTAATTCGTTCGGAATAGGTTATACTAGACAAAAAATCAGCTCCTAAAAGATGGGTTTGTGGTAAACACCATTTTAAAGGAAGCTGATCTTTTTTGTCCGAACAGCGTCCGGATTAATTTTACAATCTACCAACTAGTTTTGTAAAAAAAAGCTATGTTTATTGAACTTATCATTTTAGTTAGTTAGGAAAAAATATTCTCTTTATTTTTAATGTCTCAAACTCATTACATTTATATGATGTTTTCTTCTGAGAAGCCCTTTTGTTTGCTTAAAAAAATTATCTTGATACTATAGTGTTAGTAGAAGAAATTGTGAGCGGATACAAATACTCAATATTAAAGGAGGATTATTATGGCTGAAAAAGATAACGAAAAAATGAGCAGAGAAGAAGCTGAACGCAAAGGTGGAGAAGCCACTTCCGAATCTCATGACAAAGATTTTTATGAAAAAAATGGTAAAAAGGGTGGAGAAGCCACTTCCGAATCTCATGACAAAGATTCTCATGACAAAGATTTTTATAAAAAAAATGGTGACGTTGATTAATCATCATGGGACGCTGTTCAATTGATCGCCCCAAAGATTGATTATATTTGGATCGTTGGTCAACGTTACGCCGTTGGCGTACGCCATGAAGTAATCACTCCCTATATTGGTTGGAATTAGCTACTACCATTGTAAGTGATTGCTTTGGGCTTTTTAATTTCTGTTCGGATTAATTATAGAATTTGCCGTTATCAAAAAAATAGTGAAGTGCTTAAGCGCATGGAAACACATGAACTGTGCCTTATTAGTCCTCGATTTAAGGCATTTTAAGAGACGCACAGTTAACGGGCTAATGTTTGTGAAAAGACTATGACATATTGGGAAGTTCACGCGCCCATGTTAGATGTGTTAATATTATTGCTGTCTATAGAACACTGAACGGAAAGTCAGGATTTACATGAAGGTTCTCGCGTTAGATACATCAAACCAGCCAATGAGTGTTGCACTATTGGTTGATCAAAAAGTTATTGCTAAAAAAACAACTGCAACGCAATTGGATCACAGCGTCCAACTGATGCCGACAATTACTGAATTGATGGCAGATCAGCAGTGGCAACCGGAGGACCTAGACCGTGTGGTCGTTGCCCAGGGTCCTGGTTCTTATACTGGATTGCGGATTGCTGTGACAACAGCGAAGACTCTGGCAGCGACACTTCACATTCAGTTGGTGGGGGTATCGAGTTTAGCTGTGTTGGCAGGCAGTGTCCAAACGGAAGGAACGTTTGTCAGTCCTATTTTTGATGCACGAAATACGCAGTTATATGCTGGTTTGTATCAAATTAAAAACGGCCAGCCCGTCCCTGTTATTACAGACCAACACACCAACATCCCGGATTGGACCGCGCAATTGAATGCGGCCGGTCATCCCGTAACGTTAATTGGTGAATTGACACGTTATCACGATGTCTTATCAGATGCACTTGATGTTCCGGTCACGTTTACTGAAGGCGACGATAACCTGCCTGATGCCGGCGTGCTAGGGCAATTAGGTATGCCGCTTAAAGCTATTGATGATATTGATTCTTTCGTGCCCCAATACTTACGTCTGTCGCCTGCTGAAGCTCAGTGGGCAGCAGCTCATCCAGGAGAAGACCACAAAAATTATGTTGAAGAAGTATAAGCAGGCTTTTCAAAAATGGTATCGGCGCCACTTTGCCAGTGAGGTTCGACAACAGCAGGCCGAGGATTTGGACATCAAGAATCATCGGTTGATGATTCGCGATACCCAGTACTTTTTGGGTCGTGCCCAGTTTCCAGATGTTCCTGAAATTGTAGGGGTTGAACGGGCAGTTTACGACGGCAAGACCCCTTGGGACGCACAGGCGTTTGCGAATGAACTTAAACGAAAACAGGATCGGTTATACTTGGTGATTCGTAAAAATGATCAGCTGATTGCCTTTGCTGGATGTTCGTTTGATATCCAGCGGAAGGATGCCCACATCACAAATATCGCCGTATTACCTGATTGGCAGGGTGATGGTCTTGGTGAATTCTTAATGCGCGCTTTGATTCGAAAGGCACGGCATATGGGGATGCGACAAGTTACCTTGGAAGTTCGAATCAGTAACAAACGGGCACAAAACTTGTATCACAAGCTTGGTTTCCGTCAAACGGGGATTAAGCGTGGCTATTACTTTGGTGATCACGAAGATGCCGTTGACATGATGGTTCCCTTAATTAAGGCCCCAACAAGTGAGTCAAGCCATGAATAATCAAGTTATCTGTGAACCGTTTCATCCGCAAAGTGTGCAACGTGGGGCGGCCTTGATTGAAGCATTGGGTGAGGCTGCATATCCGACCGGCGCGCCGTGGTCAGAACCAGTAATTGAAGAGAACATGCAGGCACCAACCAGTGTGTACTGGCTAGTTCGAGTAGCAGGTCAGCCCGTGGGCTTTCTTAGCGGAACCAAAGTCATTGATCAATTGGAATTGACTAATTTGGGTATCGTAGGATCATGGCAAGGTCATGGTCTTGGTAAACAATTATTAACGACTTGGCTCAAACGATATGAAGCGGGGACAGTGGTAACCTTAGAAGTTCGGGTTCATAACGAGGCTGCATTGGGGCTGTATGAGAGTCTCAACTTTCATAAATTGATGCGCCGGCCTGACTATTACGACCGTCCCGTCGAAGATGCCTGGATTATGCAAAAAAAGATAGAGTGATGCCGAAGCCCTGGGAGAAGTTGAGCAATAACGTGGAAGGCATGGCATTCGGTGGTTTTCCGAATGAACCGCCTTCCGGGTTATGCGCAGACTTCTGGGCGACAGGTGCACGTTTTAGAAGAGTGATGCCGAAGCTCGGGAAGGTTCGAGCAACAACGTAAAGGTGGCAGCGTGCAAGCGCACTTTGCTTGTAGGATAACAACTTTGGGTTGTGCACAGGATCTTGAGCGACAGGTACACGTTTAGAGTGATGCCGAAGCTCGGGCAGGTCCGAGCTCAAAAGGAGAAAACAGTGACAGAAACACGTGAATTGATTTTAGCCTTTGAAACTAGTTGTGATGAAACGAGTGTTGCTGTTGTGGAAAACGGGGAGCACATTTTAAGTAACTTTGTCGCAACGCAGATTAAGAGTCACCAACGATTTGGTGGTGTCGTGCCGGAAGTGGCCAGTCGCCATCATATCGAGGAAATTACCATTGGCATTCGCAAAGCATTGACTGAAGCAGATGTGACGCCTGAAGAATTAACGGCTGTTGCAGTCACTTATGGACCAGGTTTAGTCGGATCGTTGCTAATTGGTGTGACTGCTGCCAAGACGTTTGCCTTCGCCCATCATTTGCCGTTGGTGCCCGTTAACCATATGGCGGGTCACATCTATGCGGCCCGTTACGTCGAACCTTTGACGTTTCCATCGCTTGGGTTGTTAGTGTCTGGCGGTCATACCCAGATCGTGTTGATGAAGGCAGCGGGGGAATTCGAAATTATTGGCGACACCCGCGATGATGCCGCGGGGGAAGCCTTTGATAAAGTGGGCCGCGTGCTGGGTATTCCATATCCTGCTGGTAAGGAAATTGATCGGCTGGCGCACGAAGGCCACGATACGTTTAATTTTCCACGGGCGATGATCCATGAAGCTAACTATGATTTTAGCTTCAGTGGCCTTAAGAGTGCGTTTATTAACACGGTGCATAATGCAGACCAGCGTGGTGAACAGTTAGATCGCGCAGATTTAGCTGCAAGTTTTCAGGCTAGCGTGGTGGACGTTTTGGTCACCAAGGTATTATCTGCTCTGGAACGGTACCAAGTTAAACAGCTTGTGTTGGCTGGCGGCGTTGCGGCAAATCACGGTCTTCGTGACGCTTTGAAAGCTAAGATGGCACGTTTTGCACCACAAACGAAGCTTGTCGCTGCGCCACTGGCATTATGTGGTGATAATGCGGCAATGATTGGTGCGGCTGCGCATATTGCTTATGCTAAGGGTGATCGTGCTGACATGAGCCTCAATGCAGACCCGAGCTTGGAATTTCCTTGGCTAACTGGCGTTGAAGCATAAAATGTAAATATAGGTGCAACTGAAAAAGGGATCACATCAATGCGGCAAGTAGCCGGTTAGATGTGATCCCTCTTTTAATTGTCTGTTTAAATCACTGTAGGTGGTGATCATTATTATAGGCTTCCAATGCTTCGCCAGCTGCTGCCCACTTTTCTGACAGACTGTCACTTTGTGCATCCAGGTCGTCCAACTGATGTTGAAGGTCCGTTAACTTACCGATGTCACTGGCGTTTTCAGGCGCCTGCATTGCCTCAGTTATTGTCTGGCTTTGTTGGTCAAGATCGTCAATTTGCGTTTCCAACTCATCGACAGCGCGTTGCAACTTTCTTTGCTCGCGTTGTTCAGCTTTATTGGCGGCATAATTTGATACACTGGCAGTTGACGAGTTATCAGACTCAGTTTCGTGATGCTCGGCATCAGCCGACGCTGACCGCTTAGCGAGTTCGGCCTGATAATCATCGTAATCGCCTTCAAACCACTGCGTCCCCGAGGCGGACAATTCAACGATTTCTGTGGCGATCTGGTTGATAAAATAACGGTCATGCGAAACGAATAAAACAGTCCCCATGAAATTGTTAAGCGCTTTTTCCAGTACTTCTCGCGAATCGATATCTAAATGGTTCGTCGGTTCATCAAGAATTAAAAAGTTGTCATGATCAAGCGACAATTTAGTTAGTGACAAACGGGCACGTTCGCCACCGCTTAAATTATGAACGGGCTTCGCAACGTCATCACCAGTAAAGAGAAAACTGCCGAGTAGGGTGCGCACATCCCGTTCGGGCATGGTAGGATGCTCGTCCCACACTTCGTTTAAAACGGTTTTCTCATCGTGAAGCACGGCTTGTTCCTGATCATAGTAGCCAATCGTAACGCTGCCACCAATCTTAACGGTGCCCGCTAGCAAGGGGAGTTGATGCAGAATTGATTTTAGCAGGGTCGATTTTCCAACCCCGTTAGGTCCGATAATGCCCACAACATGTTGTTTAACAACGTGAAAGTTTACGTTAGTTGCCAGTGGATGATCGGGCTCATAGCCAATGCTGACGTTGTCGACATTGAGGACTTCCTTGCCACTTTCGCTATCAGATGTGAAACGAATCCGAATAGATTGATCATCATCTTTAGGCGCTTCCAAACGGTTCATTTTCTCCAATTGCTTGCGCCGTGACTGAGCCCGTTTAGTGGTGGATGCGCGAACAATGTTACGATTGACGAAATCCTCAAGCGCATTGATTTGTGTTTGTTGTTTTTCAAACGCCCGTTGTTTGGTTTTGATTCGTTCGGCCTTTTGGGTTAAGTAGGCAGAGTAGTTGCCATGGTAGTGAGTCAGGGTGTGCTGATTCATGTCAAACACATCCTGCACCACGTGATCGAGAAAGTAACGGTCATGTGAAACAATCAAGACTGCACCAGGATAGCCTTTCAAGTAGTCTTCCAACCATGACAACGTTTCAATATCCAGGTGGTTAGTAGGCTCATCCAAAATAAGTAAGTCAGGCTGTTGCAGCAAGTACTTTGCGAGTGCGAGCTGTGTTTTTTGACCACCAGAAAAGCTCATGACATTGCGTTGAAAGGTGGATTCATCAAAGTGAAAGGCGTGTAAAACACCACGAATTGAAGCCTGGTAGCCATACCCGTTGTTAGCCTCAAAATCATGTTGTGTTTGGTCGTAAGCATTTAACAAACGTTTGTAAGCGTCACTTTGATGATCAGCAGTGGGATCGGCAATTTGCTGTTCCAATTCGCGCAGCTGTCGTTCTTGTTGCTGCTGGGTAGCAAAAACCGTCAGCATTTCATCCCATACAGTGTTGTCTGAATCGAGCCCAGCATCTTGTGGCAAATACCCGATGGTCATGCCCTTGGCAACCGATACTGTACCTTCATCGGGATCATTAATACCAGCGATAATTTTAAGCAAGGTGGACTTGCCGGCACCATTTCGACCAACCAGTCCTACACGGCCGTGGTCTTCAATTGTCATCGAAACATGTTCAAACAGGGTGTCTGCGCCAAAACGGCGAGCGACCTGTTGAACCTGAAGAACTAACATATGCGTACTCCTTCATCTGGATTAGTTAAACACTATTCTAGCATGTTCAGCGCGGTGACACTATGTTGGACTGTCAGTCCACGAAAAACGTTTCGAATGGTCAAAATTGGGGCAGATTGTGAAGAGCAACATTTTTGTCGTTGTGATTAAGCTAACAAGACCGCCTGTTTTACCCTTTTTGAAACAGGTATAAAGGCTTGTATATTTGCTAGTTTTACCCCGGCATTTTACGAAATGCCCTTATCAGTTTGTGAAATGCCCGAAGACTGGTATGAAATATGCTTCACAATAACCGTCCTTATGCTATAATTTACGTATAGTTTATTTTCACAAACAAATGTAGGATTAAAAGGAGTGAACCGCTGTGGCTGAACAACGAATTCCACGCGCGACAGCAAAAAGGCTGCCGATTTATTACCGTTACTTAAATATTTTACTGGATGCGGATAAAACGCGCGTTTCGTCCACTGAGCTGTCTGAGGCTGTTAAAGTCGATTCAGCGACGATTCGCCGTGATTTCTCTTACTTTGGCGCATTGGGCAAACGTGGTTATGGGTACGATGTTCCTAAACTGATTGAATTCTTTAAAAAGATTCTCAATCAAGATCAATTGACTAATGTTGCGCTGGTCGGGGTTGGTAATCTTGGGCATGCGTTGCTTAACTTTAATTTCCATCAGAACAGTAACGTTCGAATCAGTGCTGCTTTTGATGTTAATGACAATATCGTCAACACGGTTCAAAGTGGTGTCCCGATTTATCCGTTGTCAGAGATGGGTAAACAGCTGCGTGATCAACAGATCGCCATTGCAATTATTACGGTGCCAGAAAACACGGCGCAAGAGGTCACTGACGAATTGGCAAAGGCTGATGTACGCGGAATCTTGAACTTTACGCCACGGCGGTTGTCTGTTCCTGATACGATTCGGGTTCAAAATGTTGATTTGACTAACGAACTCCAAACGTTGATCTATTTTATTGACAATTATGGCGAGCTGTTAGGCGGAAATGAAAAGTCTCAAGATTAATTAGAAAACTGAATTATTGCTTCTTGAATAGGCGTTTGGGGTGTTGGTCAGACAAAAATGGTTTGACTTAATCTCCAAACGCCTTTTGTGATGCGGTTCCTAAGACAGCTGACAAACTTTTTGACTAAGTTTGACCAAAACACTTGCATTCAGAAACAGGCATGGTTATCATAGAGCATGTTGTTAGCACTTAACGTGTAAGAGTGCTAAAAGCATTTAATTTCAACGAAATTATTGGAGGGATTAACGTGTTAAAACCATTAGGAGATCGCGTTATTTTACAAGCTGCTGAAGAAGAAGAACAAACTGTTGGCGGCATTGTGCTTGCCAGCAACGCTCAAGAAAAGCCAACCACTGGGAAGGTTATCTCAGTTGGTGAAGGCCGCGTCTTAGACAATGGTACAAAGGTTGCACCATCTGTTAAGGAAGGCGACACCGTTATGTTTGATAAGTACGCCGGCACAGCAGTATCGTACGAGGGTAATGATTACCTCGTTCTCCATGAAAAAGACATTGTCGCAGTTGTGGACTAGTTAAAGTTTACAGTGCGTTTGAACGATAAAAGAAAATCACAATAAATTACAGTTGAGGTGGAAATTCACAATGGCTAAAGATTTAAAGTTTTCTGAAGATGCCCGCAGCGCAATGCTTGCCGGTGTTGATAAATTAGCAAACACAGTTAAGACGACCCTTGGACCTAAAGGCCGCAACGTCGTTTTGGAACAAAGTTATGGTTCACCTACCATCACTAACGATGGTGTCACGATTGCCAAGGCGGTTGAATTATCAGACCACTTTGAAAATATGGGTGCTAAGTTAGTTGCTGAAGTTGCTTCCAAGACCAACGATATCGCTGGTGACGGCACAACGACTGCAACTGTTTTGACACAATCCATCGTTAACGAAGGGATGAAGAATGTTACCGCTGGTGCTAACCCTGTTGGCATTCGGACTGGGATTGAAAAAGCAACGAACGCCGCTGTTGATGCTTTGCACAAAATGAGCCACGACGTTAAGACTAAGTCTGATATTGCACAAATTGCGTCAATTTCAGCCGCTGATCCAGAAGTTGGTAAGTTGATTGCTGACGCTATGGAAAAAGTTGGTAACGATGGTGTTATTACCATTGAAGAATCCAAGGGAATTGAAACAACTTCTGATGTTGTTGAAGGAATGCAGTTTGACCGTGGATACATGAGTCAATACATGGTTACTGACAATGACAAGATGGAAGCTGACTTGGACAACCCTTATATCTTGATTACAGATAAGAAGATTTCCAACATTCAAGACATTTTGCCATTGTTGCAATCTGTTGTTGAGCAAGGCCGTGCATTACTTATCATTGCTGATGATATTACTGGTGAAGCTTTACCAACGCTTGTTTTGAACAAGATGCGTGGGACATTCAATGTTGTTGCCGTTAAGGCGCCTGGCTTTGGTGACCGTCGTAAGGCCCAACTTGAAGATATTGCTGCTTTGACTGGTGGTACTGTTATAACTGATGACCTTGGTCTGAACTTGAAGGACACAACTGTTGATCAGTTGGGTCAAGCTGGTAAGATCACGATCACTAAGGACAACACGACTATTGTTGAAGGCGCTGGTGACAAGGCTGCTGTTGACGAACGTGTTGCAAACATCAAGTCTGAATTAGAAGCAACAACTTCTGACTTTGACAAGGAAAAGTTGCAAGAACGTTTGGCTAAGTTATCTGGTGGTGTTGCACGGATTAACGTTGGTGCTGCTACTGAAACTGAACTGAAAGAACGTCGTTACCGGATTGAAGATGCCTTGAACGCAACACGTGCCGCTGTCGAAGAAGGCTTCGTAT
The DNA here is from genome assembly GCF_009863985.1 of Furfurilactobacillus milii. Classification (GTDB taxonomy): domain Bacteria; phylum Bacillota; class Bacilli; order Lactobacillales; family Lactobacillaceae; genus Furfurilactobacillus; species Furfurilactobacillus milii_A. The sequence continues at coordinate 12,067 of NZ_WEZT01000008.1, forward strand.
CTGGTGGTGGTACTGCTTTGGTTAACGCTATCGGCGCCGTTGCTGACTTGAAAGAAGAAGGCGACGTTCAGACTGGTGTTAACATTGTTCGCCGTGCCCTTGAGGAACCTGTTCGTCAGATTGCTGAAAATGCCGGTCGTGAAGGTTCAGTTATTGTTGAAAAGCTGAAGTCACAAAAGCCTGGTATTGGTTACAATGCCGCAACTGATGACTGGGTTGACATGGTTGATGCCGGAATCGTTGACCCAACCAAGGTTACCCGTTCTGCTTTGCAAAATGCTGCTTCTGTTTCATCATTGTTGTTGACGACCGAAGCCGTTGTTGCTGAAGAACCAAAGCAAGATAATGGTGGTGGCGATGCTGCTGCCGCTGCACAGGCTGCTCAAATGGGCGGTATGATGTAGCTTAATTGAACATCAATGCTGTTTTGTTAACTATTAACAGCAAACTTAAAAGTCAGAACCTACGCAATGCTTTCGTAGATTCTGACTTTTTGTTTTGCAGCAAACATTAACGATGACTGCCGTTGCGTCAGCCAAAGACGCCGTTTCATGGGACCGGTCTCAGCCCCGCAAAGACCACGTGTCTTTAACCTCGACTTGGAACCGAAGTGCACGTTTCCAAGCTCGTCCGACAATTCTAAGTGGCATAAATCTCGCCACTAAGAATTGTTATCACGAAACTCTGTCTTTGTCTGACTTCACTAACATCAGCAAGTGACTCCCACATTTAAAAGTCGCACGTTGAGATCGATAAACAAACGTAAATGACATCAACTGTAATATTAAATATTGCAGCGGCGATTGCATCATTGAGATGCTATTTGATTAAACTGATCCAAGCCAGCGCCGGTTCCCATGAAAAGGATTGTTTGACCTTCATAGCGACAGGATCGGTTGAATCCAATTCTCCAAAAATCGAAACGAGTTGGGTTCGTTTGAACAATTGGAGTTGAATTTTCAGAAGGTCGATAACATGATGGGCATCATCGTCGACATCCGTGAGCCAACCAACGTCCAAGGACGATTCAGCATCACCGGGAAAAACGAAACTCAAGGCTTTGAATTCGCCATCAACAAGTGTTGCCAATGACCAGTCGAGATAGGGCAGTTCACCATCCACGTTCCGAGCCCAATTTTCAATGCTTAGGTGAGCAGCGGGATTATCTTGGTGAACCAGCTCATACTGTTCGCGCAATAATGTGAGCGCTTTGTTCTTCATTGTTGATTGTTGCCAGACCTCACGTAACGTGGTCACATTATCAGGGAGTGCAGTGTCTGCTAATGAGACTTTATCGAGCAACAAATCAGGCATCCACGTTTTACGGAAAATGTGATAGCCCTGTTTTTCAAAATAGGCAGTCTTTCGTGTTTGAGGTTCCCAATACATGACAATTAACGGTAACGTAATGCTTAATTCATCAAGCCGAGCTTGTTCTCGGGATACTAGACCAGACAGAACTTCATTTGTCGGAATTGACCGTGGACTCAACACAATTCGGATGTTTTGATGATGAGGATGCACTTGGTTTTGCCAACTTGTGATGAAACCAAGGGGATGATCGTTTTCATCAACGGCTACAAAGGTGAGGTCGGGATTATTATTTGCAAAGTATTTGAATTGATCATCACGATCTGCCGCGGCAAATGCCACGATTTTGCTGAGATCAGATGGTCTAACGTTACGAATTGTTATTTTCATGAGATTTTCCTTAAAGTTGAGTTGAAAATTTATGTACATTATACTGCTAATTCGATGATGAAATACCCGCTCGGCTAAGTTTTAAAGGCCACAACCCGATTGACTTGAATCAGTCATCAAAGTGGCTATAATGTGTTGCATGTGCCGGGTTGAAAACCATTTATCGGTTTGCTCATCAAACTTTCATATGAGCTTGGTGTTTGTGTTAATCTGGTGTAAGATGATTGAGCTTGAAAGCCGCAAGCAAGTTGTGGCTTTTTTGCCGTTTTTAGCCAACCAATTGAGTTAATTGGCTGACCGTTTAAATAAATGATAAGTCTATTTTTATAAAATAGCCGATATAATGGGTGACAGCTAACGGTGTTTGACCATTAGCTGTCCGTTTAAAAGGAGTTTCAATATGTGGCGCTATTTGAAGCGACTATTAATTGGTAAGCCGCTAAAAACTTTAGATGAAGGCGGACAATCGCTGACTAAATTTAAGGCATTGGCCTTGCTTTCATCAGATGCACTTTCCTCAGTGGCGTATGGGACTGAACAGATTACCACGGTGTTGGTAACATTATCCGCTGCGGCAATCTGGTTCTCCCTGCCAATTGCTGGGATTGTGCTCATTTTACTGTTGGCGATTACGTTATCGTATCAACAGATTATCCATGCGTATCCTTCGGGTGGTGGGGCCTATGTGGTTGCTACTAAAAACTGGGGTCGTCCGGCTGGATTAGTCGCTGGTGGCTCGTTACTGGTTGACTATATGTTAACCGTGGCGGTTTCTGTGACGTCAGGGACTGAAGCGATTACGTCGGCAATTCCAGCCTTGTACAATCATCAAGTTGGGATTTCTATTGTGATTGTGTTGTTTGTTATGGCGCTCAACCTGCGTGGGATGAGTGAGTCAGCAAACTTCTTGACCGTACCGGTGTATTTCTTCGTCGTGATGATTCTGTTAATGATTTCTGTGGGAATCTTTAATATTGCCACAGGTCGCATTGTTTATCACGCTACAGCTGCTGTGGGGGCGCCGGTTAAAGGGATGACGGTATTACTGTTCATCAAGGCCTTTAGTTCTGGGTCATCATCGTTGACTGGTGTTGAAGCCATTAGTAATGCGGTGCCAAACTTCAAGAAACCGAAGACAAAGAATGCTGCAGGGACACTGGCTATCATGGCCACCATTTTGGCGTTCTTCTTTGGCGGTATCACGTTCATCAACTACTGGTTGGGGATTAAGCCAATGGCAACTCAAACGGTCTTGTCTCAGATTGGTGTTACCGTCTTCGGACATGGATTACTGTATTACTTGTTCCAAACGTCCACGGCCATGATTTTGGCGGTTGCGGCCAATACCGGTTTTTCAGCCTTCCCAATCTTAGCCTTTAACTTGGCTAAGGATAAAAACTTACCACATGCTTACATGGACCGTGGTGACCGGTTGGGTTATTCAAACGGGATTATTACGTTAGCAGCAGGTGCCATTGCCCTAATTGTAATTTTCCATGCGCAAACAACGCTATTGATTCCACTGTATGCGGTTGGTGTGTTCGTGCCGTTTGCTCTATCACAATCAGGGATGATTATTCATTGGCGGCGTGAACGTGAAGGCTTCTGGCAAGGGAAAGCATTTATCAACTTTGTCGGTGCTTTTATCTCAGCTGCCATTGCCATCTTCTTGTTTGTTACTCGGTTTAGTAATGTTTGGCCTTACCCAATCGTGATGGCGTTGCTAATGTGGATGTTCCACAAGATCCATTCACATTACATGACTGTTGCTGAACAGTTGCGAGTTGCGGCTAACGTTGAGACAAAGCCACACCACTATGACGGGGCGACTGTCATCGTGTTGGTTTCAAACGTCACACGGGTGACTAAGAGCGCGATTGATTACGCTGAGTCCATTGGGGATTATGTCATTGCGATGCACGTTTCGTTTGACCAGAACCCGGGTAAGGAACGTGAGACGGTGACTGAATTTAAGCGCGACTTCCCGAATGTCCGGTTTGTGGATATCCATTCATCTTACCGGTCTGTTTCTGGGCCTGTGCTAAGGTTCTGTGATGTTATTGCCAAACGTGCGGCCGAGCGAAATTACAGTACTACGGTATTGGTACCACAGTTCGTGCCTAAACGACCGTGGCAAAACATTCTGCATAACCAAACGAGTTTACGTTTGCGCTCAGTGCTGAATTCGCGTGAAAACATCATTGTCTCCACGTATAACTACCATTTGAAACAGTAATTAACTAAATTTTGTTTTATGAAGATCCTATTCGAAATTTGAATAGGATCTTTTTTTATTGGCACATGTGTCGAGGCTCGTTACGCAAGCTTTACACAATCTATACAACACATACATGAGGCTTTTACGTTGATTCGCTATGCTTTATTCAACGGGTAAGGTAGGTTGTTACTCAAAAAATGTGGGGGTTAGATTATGAAAAAAGCAGCTTTAGTGAGCGTCCTAGGATTGAGCTTGGTATTTACCTTGGCAGGTTGTCAGTCGGCTAAGCATACCAACGTTGCGAGTGCAGATAAGAAGATTTCTGGCAAGGTTGTCGCGGTTGGATCTACTGCACTCCAGCCTTTAGTAGAACAGGCGGGACAAACATTTCAGGATGATCATTCAGGTGTCACCATTAATGTACAAGGCGGCGGTTCCGGTGCCGGACTAGGTCAGGTATCCAAAGGTGCAGTTAACATTGGCAACTCTGATCTGTTTGCTGAGGAGCAAAAAGGTCTTAATACCGCCGGAATGGTCGACCATCGTGTGGCAGTAGTTGGGATGGCGCCAGTAGTAAATCCTGATACGAATGTGAAGAATGTGACCAAACAACAGTTGAAGGATATTTTTACTGGTAAGATCGACAACTGGAAAGCAGTTGGTGGCAAGGACGAGAAAATTGTCATTATCAATCGTGCTAAGGGATCAGGTACACGCGCAACGTTTGAAAAATTCGGACTGGACGGTCAACAAGCTGCCCAGAGTCAAGAACAAGACTCTAACGGGACTGTTCAAAAGATTGTTAAAACGACTCCTGGTGCCATTAGCTATCTCGCCTTTTCATACATTAAGCCGGACATGCAAGCCCTCAGTATCGACCACGTTAAGCCAACGGACGCGAATGTTGCTGATAATCACTGGAAAATCTGGTCCTATGAACACATGTACACTAAAGGTAAGGCTAGCCTCGCCACAAAGACCTTTATCAAGTTTATGACGAGCGATGCTATTCAAAAGCACCTCGTTAAAAAGCTTGGCTACATCCCACTGACGAGTATGCATGTCAGCCGTGATGTGAACGGTAACATGCACAAAGGTGCTTAGAAAAGCGAATTAAAAAGTATATTTTTAAAGATTAAAAATAAAAGCGGGACATAACACGTTTTGGCTTTCTCAGGTAACTTGAATAAGGGATTCATGGGTGTCTTTCCCATGAATCCCTTATTCGTGTTAGATGAGCAAAAGTCAGTGTTATGTCCCGCGTTTACGTCAATTTTTCATCCGCATGACCCTTTGCGGTTGAAGAAAAATTGCCTGTTGACGTTTCATTAGAAATTGAGTTGAGGCGTTATGTCCCAGTATCATTTTTAGCCGTTAAATGTATTTTAATCGAGGCCTTACGGGCATTATTTGGACACAGCATAAGGAACTTCTGCGAATTCTTCGTCGATTTTCTTGAGTTGTGCTTGACCGTTCGTTTTGCTCGTCAATTCAGTGGCAAACTGAATATCATCTGTACCAACAAGAACCGTAACTGTAACAGCAACGCCGTAGTCGGTTCCAACAATGTGGTCGACGCGATCAGCCAACCAAGTATTTAGTGGTTCAGCCTGTTTGTAGTCCAAGGTGATCTCATATCGTGTTAAAATTTTCCGCTCGACGATTGGAGCATCTTGAATAGCCAAACTTGCAGAACTGCCATACGCGCGAATGAGGCCGCCAGCGCCCAGCTTGATGCCGCCGAAGAAACGGGTGACGACAATAATGACGTTATGCAGATGTTGTTGCTGGATGACATTTAGAATCGGTGATCCGGCCGTCCCAACAGGTTCACCAGCGTCGCTTTGGCGGGTTAACTCATCGTGATCGCCAGCTACGTAAGCGTAGGCGGCGTGATTAGCCTTAGCGTGTTGTGCCTGGACTTGATCCAGAATGTTTGTTGCATCGGTTTCGGTTGTGATTGGCGCAGCATAACCGATAAAACGCGATTTTTTAATGGTTTGTTCAGCTTCGTGAGCGGTGGCAAGGGAAAGAAAAGGAAATTCTGACATTTTTGTCCTCCAACAAATAAATCTGCTTAAAAATACGTATGTAAGGTTATGAACGAGATAATGCTTAAAAAGCGGGGATGAATCATGAATGAAGAGTTATTTGGCCGTCAATTAACGGCTACACAATTGCCGCCGACTTTTGAACCAACAGATCCGCGAATCGTGTCACGACCTGCAATGACGATTAGTGGCCGGTGGGTTCGTTGTGAACGATGCCATCAGCAACTTGAAAAAGCTCATGTGGCATTGCCAGCAGGCGGCTACTACTGTCTAGGTTGCTTGGCTCTGGGGCGGATTACGAGTCGACAATCGTTGTTGACCATCCCTGAACCGAATGCATTTCCACCACAAACGACCACACTGACGTGGGCGGGATCACTGACGCGATTACAACAAATTTGTGCGCAGGATGTTCAGAGCGTCTTCGGCAAACGTCAGCGCCACTTATTATGGGCAGTTACGGGAGCGGGCAAAACCGAGATGCTGTTTTTAGGATTAGCAGACGCGCTCAAACGCGGTGATCGGGTGGCGGTTGCCTCACCGCGAGTAGACGTGTGTATTGAGTTATTCCCACGGTTTCAACAAGCATTTAAAAACACGCCGATGGTTTTGCTTCATGGCCAGTAAACCGAACATTATCGATACTGTCAGTTTACTGTGTGTACGACGCATCAACTGCTTCGATTTTATCATGCTTTTGATGTTTTAGTGGTTGATGAAGTTGATGCCTTTCCGTTTGCACAAAACAAGCAATTAATGTTTGCCGTCGATCAAGCCATTAAACCTGATGGTGCTTGCCTATACCTAACAGCCACACCGGGGACTGAACTGATGCACGCAGTGACTAGGCGGCAATTAACAATGAGTTACTTACCGTTACGATTTCATGGTCATCTGCTTCCTGAAATTCAGTGTCGAGGAGCGTGGCACTGGCGTGAAAAATTGCAACGTGGACGATTACCGGCAGGCCTGCAGGTTGCCATTACAGCTCGCCTGCGTCAGCACAAACGTTTTTTGCTATTTGTCCCACATGTGGCACAATTGCCGGATGTTGCGGCAGCTATTGGACATTTTGCACCCAGAGCGTCGTTTGTCACTGTTCATGCGGCAGATGGAGAACGGGTTGAAAAAGTGGCTGCAATGCGTCAAAAAAAAGTGGATTTTTTAGTGACAACCACCATTTTAGAACGGGGAGTGACGTTTCCAGACATCGATGTATTGGTGCTGGGCGCTGATGATGCGGTGTTTTCCACGGCCGCATTAGTACAGATTGCCGGTCGAGCAGGCAGAAACGCTGCCGCACCGGACGGGACAGTTATTTATTGGATTGAACAAACAACGCTTACGCTGCGCCAGGCAATCCGTCAGATTCAAGTTGTGAACCAAAAGGGAAGGCGGTTACCCGAATGGCGGCATGCCTGATGTGCCAAAAGATGTTATCTAAGAGCCTGACTATTCGTGCGTTATTAAGTTGGCGAAAAGTGACGGACGATGTTATTTGTAAAAATTGTAAGGCTACTTTTACTGTTATTCGTGAATCAAAAGCGTGTCCTCAATGTGGCCGAAATCAGGAAAATCAGGAGATTTGTCAAGATTGCCAACGCTGGCACTTAATGCCGAACACATTGAAGATCAAAAACCGTGGTTTATTTCAATACACGCCGGTCATGCATGACTACATGCATCAGTATAAATTCAATGGCGATTTGAGATTAGCAAAGGTTTTCCAACATGTTGTACAACTGGCAGTTGATGCGGCTCAAGTTGATGTTGTGATACCAGTGCCAGTGTCAGACACAACGTTTGACCACCGCGGGTTTAATCAAGCAGCCGAGTTATTGCAATTGGTTGTGGAGAATCGCCATTCTCCAGTTGTTTGTCCTGCACTTAAAGTGGTGACACATGACAAACAGCAGCAATCCAAGCAAGGACGAAAAGACCGAATGACTCGTACCCAACCGTTCGTAATTGATCCGAACTATGCGGAAAAATTGCATGGCAATAAAATTTTAATCTTTGATGATGTCTATACGACTGGCCGAACGCTACACTTTGCAGCACAGGCGTTGCAAACGGTTGAAGTCGTTTCGATGATAGGGCTTACATTAGCAAGATAACAGTCTTTAAGAGGGATATCCGTTGAGAGTTTGAAGCGGGTTGGTTATAATGAAACTACAGATAGAGATAGAGTGGTCCTATCGAAATCAATTCATGTTTGGATGGCGTCGTCCACATGTGAATCTAAAAGCCCCCGCATAGCGGGAACTTAGTTCGGAAGGGAGCGAAGTTTTATGTTAGATGTACAAACTCGTGGAGAAAACATCTCTGTAACCGATGCACTCAGGGACTACGTAGATAAAAAGGTGACTAAGATTGGTCGTTATCTAGAGCCAAATGTTAGCGCCATTGCGCATGCAAACTTGCGCGTTTATCCCAACAAGACCGCTAAAGCGGAAGTCACCATTCCATTGCCTTACTTAACATTACGGGCAGAGGAAACTTCTGATGACTTGTACAAGAGTATTGATACCATGTCAGATCGACTAGAGCGTCAAATTCGGAAGTACAAGACAAAGGTTAACCGGAAGTCCCGTGAAAAGGGCTACAAGGGCTTAGACTTCCGTCCAGATGAAGAAGCAACACCAACTCAGCCAGAAACGCGGTTTGATGTTGTGCGGACCAAGAGTTTGCAGTTGAAACCAATGGACAATGAAGAAGCAATTCTTCAGATGGATCTGTTGGGACACGACTTCTTCATTTACCAGGACGCAGAGACGGATGAAGTAAATGTTGTTTATCGTCGTAATGACGGTCGTTATGGTTTACTTCAAGCTGGTTCAAATGACTAGCGCCGTCACAATCATCGAATAATTTAATTTTGTTTACCTTACCCACCGTTATGGACAGCATCCGCAACGGTGGGTTTTGTTTGGCTTTTTTCTGACTGGTTTGAGCTGAATGTGTTTGCAATGAGAAGCTTAAATGATAGAATGAATATCTGATAGACTGCACTAGTTGCAACGTTTAACGCGTTTTTAGGGAAGGATAAAGTTACAACATGCCAAATGTATTAAAACGCTGGGTTGAATCTGATGCCCGGAAAGTTACGCGTTTAGGTCACACAGCTGATAAGGTGATGGCTTACGAAGATGAATACGCAAAATTAAGTGATGAAGATTTACAGGCTAAGACGCCTGAATTTAAAGAACGCTACAAAAAGGGTGAAAGTCTTGATGACTTATTACCTGAAGCATTTGCGGTAGCACGTGAAGGGGCCAAACGTGTTTTAGGTTTGTTCCCATTTCGCGTTCAAATTATGGGGGGCATCGTGCTCCATAATGGGGATATTGCTGAAATGAAAACCGGTGAAGGGAAGACGTTGACGGCGACCATGCCTGTTTACCTTAATGCCTTGACCGGTGATGGTGTTCACGTTGTTACGGTTAACGAATACCTGTCAGAACGTGATGCTACTGAAATGGGTGAACTGTATAACTGGCTTGGTCTGAGTGTCGGCATTAACGGCTCTGAGAAGTCGGCCGAAGAAAAACGGGAAGCCTACAACGCTGATATTACTTATTCCACTAACGGTGAAATTGGGTTTGATTATCTACGTGATAACATGGTTGTTTACAAAGAGGACCAAGTACAACGTGGCTTAAACTTCGCCATTATTGATGAAGTTGACTCCATTTTGATCGATGAGTCACGGACGCCATTGATTATTTCAGGTGGTTCAGCTGGCAATACGAATTTGTACGAACGTGCTGATCGGTTTGCCAAAACGCTGCGTGAAAAGAGTGATTATAAGGTTGACCTGGAATCCAAGACGGTTTCGTTAACGGATGAAGGAAACCGTAAAGCAGAAGAATACTTCGGCTTGGACAATCTGTATGACACTGAAAATACAGCTTTAACTCACCATTTGGATCAAGCTTTACGTGCTAACTACATCATGTTTAACAACAAAGACTATGTGGTTCAAGACGGCGAAGTTCAGATCGTGGATTCATTTACTGGTCGAATTATGGAAGGCCGTCGTTTCTCAGATGGTTTGCATCAGGCTCTGGAAGCTAAAGAGCATGTGGACATTCAAGAAGAAACCAAGACAATGGCCAACATCACGTATCAGAACTTATTCCGGATGTATAACAAACTTTCAGGGATGACTGGGACAGCCAAGACGGAACAGGAAGAATTCCGTGAGATTTATAACATGGAAGTTATTTCAATTCCAACCAACCGGCCAGTTATTCGTAAGGATGAGCCTGATTTACTGTACCCAAGTTTGAAGAGTAAGTTTAACGCGGTTATTAATGAGATCGTTAAACTTCACAAAAAGGGTCAACCCATGTTAATTGGGACGGTGGCCGTTGAAACTTCTGAATACTTGTCACATCAATTGGACCAGTTGGGCATTCCCCATAATGTTTTGAACGCTAAGAATCACGCGCGTGAAGCCGAAATTATCATGAATGCTGGTCAAAAGGGTGCCGTAACGATTGCCACCAACATGGCCGGTCGTGGGACGGATATCAAGCTTGGACCTGGTGTTAAGGGAGTTGGCGGATTAGCCGTTATTGGGACTGAACGACATGAGTCACGACGGATTGATAATCAGCTTCGTGGCCGGTCTGGTCGTCAAGGTGATCCTGGCTTTTCACAATTCTATCTGTCACTGGAAGATGACTTAATGTTACGGTTCGGTTCAGATCGCGTTAAGGCTATCTTGCAACGGATGAATGTGGAAGATGACGATGCGGTAATTAAGAGTCGACTCATTACACGCCAGGTTGAATCAGCCCAGAAACGTGTTGAAGGGAACAACTACGACTCACGTAAAAATGTTCTGCAATATGATGATGTTATGCGTGAGCAACGTGAAGTTATTTATAAGCAACGGCAATTAGTTATCAATGAGCCTGATGATCTTAAGTGGGTGATCATGCCGATGATTGAACGAACGGTTAACCGGATTGTTGACATGCATACTAATGGTGACCAAAAGAAGTGGGAACTTGACAGTATTGTCGACTTTGCCCGTTCAGCAATGGTTAATGATGATGCGATTTCAGAGGATGATTTACAAGGTAAGTCTGCTGATGAAATCAAGTCATATCTAATGGATCAAGCCGAAACTGTGTACAAGGACAAGCAAAAGCAACTTTATGACCCTAGTCAAATGCTTGAATTTGAAAAGGTGGTTGTGTTGCGTTGTGTGGACTCTCACTGGACAGATCACATTGATACGTTGGATCAACTACGGCAGTCCATTCAATTGCGTGGTTATGGTCAGTTGAACCCGTTGATTGAATATCAAAGTAATGCGTTTACCATGTTTGAAGAAATGATTTCCGATATTGAATACGACGCAACCCGTCTGTTCATGAAGAGTGAAATTCGTCAAAATATGGAACGGTAATAATTAACAACACTTAGAAGGACTGTCTCACCTTGTTTACAGGTATGACAGTCCTTCATTCATTAATTACACAAAGATAAGGAGTGAGCATATGGAATTAGCAGAGGCACGCCAACGTTTGGCCGATATGCAACAACAAATCACGAACTTTAGGGGGTCACTTTGACCTCGATGCCTTGAACCAAAGTATCGCTGAAAACGAGGCACGAATGGCGGAGCCACATTTTTGGGATGATAACGTGGCCGCTCAACAAGTTATTGATGACAATAATGCGCTGAAGGCAAAGCACGACACATTTATGGAGCTTGACCAGGCCGTAGAGGACCTTGCAGTGACGATTGAGTTATTGGAAGAAGACGATGATCCTGAAATGGCAGCTCAGTTAGATGAAGAAATGACCACCACTGACAAAAAGTTGCAGTCATACCGGCTGACACAGCTATTGGATCAGCCTTATGACGGTAATAATGCCATTTTAGAAATTCATCCCGGTGCTGGTGGTACGGAATCACAAGATTGGGGTCAAAACCTCATGCGGATGTACACGCGATGGGCCGAACAGCATCAATTCAATGTCGATATTGTTGACTACCAAGCAGGTGACACTGCCGGCTTAAACAGCGCAACGTTGCTCATTAGTGGAACAAATGCGTATGGCTATTTACGGAGTGAAAAAGGCGTGCACCGATTTGTGCGGATCTCACCGTTTGATTCAGCCGGTCGGCGACACACCTCGTTTGTTAGTGTTGATGTTATGCCAGAATTGGATGATTCCGTCCAGGTTGATCTGAACCCTGACGACATCAAGATGGAAGTTTTCCGTTCAAGTGGTGCTGGTGGTCAGCACATTAATAAGACGTCATCGGCCGTGCGTTTGATCCATATTCCCACAGGGATTGCTGTTTCTTCACAGGCGCAGCGGTCTCAGTTTCAAAATAAGGCCACTGCAATGGCCATGTTAAAGGCCAAGTTATATGAACGTGAGGAACAAAAAAAGGCCGAAGAAAAGGCGAAACTGGAAGGGACTCAGCTTGAGATTGGTTGGGGATCACAAATTCGCTCTTACGTTTTCCAGCCTTACACGATGGTGAAGGATCACCGAACAGATTATGAAACGGGTAACGCCCAAGCGGTGCTCGATGGCGATCTTGATCCGTTTATTGATGCTTATTTACAATGGAATCTGAAACAGAAAAATCCTGATTAGACGAAATGCAAACGCGTTTGTTGTGATGCCTGTCAAACGTCGTGTTTGTTAGACGACTTCAAAGTTTAATATGATATACTGCACCTGACATTTGACACAGACATTGACAATTTGGAGAGGAAATAGCCATGAAACGAGTTCTGGTGGTCGATGATGAACCGAGTATTGTAACGCTGCTACAGTACAATCTCGAACAAGCAGGATATGCGGTCGAGATTGCCACAGATGGTCCAAAAGCCTTAGCAAAGATTCGCGAAGGTGGTTACTTTTGTGTGCTACTAGATTTAATGTTGCCAGAATTAGATGGTATTGAGGTGACAAAACAGGTTCGTCGAGATGGTATTCAAACACCGATTATTATCGTCACGGCCAAGGGTGAAGAATTTGACCGGGTGTTTGGCCTCGAAATTGGTGCGGATGATTATATTACCAAGCCATTTTCACCACGCGAAGTGTTGGCACGCATTAAGGCGGTCACCCGCCGTAGTGAGCGGACAGCGGTCACTCAGAAAGAACCCGACCGACTAGTTCAAGTTGGTGCGTTAACGATTGATGAAGACCGCTTGCAGGTAAAACGGGATGATCGGCCGATTGCATTGACACCCAAAGAATTTGAACTGTTAGATTATTTTGCCGAACGGCAGGGCAGAGTGTTGGATCGCGATACGTTATTGAATGGTGTTTGGGGGTTCAACTACGCAGGTGATAGTCGCATGGTCGATATGCATGTCAGTCATCTGCGGGAAAAGATTGAACCGGATCCCAAACATCCACAGTATTTAAAAACCGTTCGTGGCTTCGGCTATCAATTTGGTGAATAGCGTATGAGAACTTTAGGCAGACGTTTAATATTTATTGCAGGTGTCGTCAATTTAGGGCTATTATTTTTGCTGATCGGCGTTATTGGTCACGTTTCAGAATCACGTTTAAAAATGATCGTCGTGGTCATTGTTTTTGGCGCGATGGTTTTGGAAACGTTAATTATTGCGTGGTTAATTGCCAACCAGCAGCGTGTGGTCAGTGATTTAACAACGCAAGTCTTACGGTTGAGCTCCCCAAAGGATGCACGACGGATTATTTTACCTGACAATCATGCTTATGCCGATTTGGCCCAAGCAATCAACATGGCCGCTGACGAATTACGTCATCAGAGCCACGTTTTCCAACGTCAGGAAAATGAACTCGATAATTTACTTGAGTATTTACCAGTGGGTGTTATTGTGATTGATCGTCATCGGATGACACAATTATTGAATCCGATGGCGGCTCAGTTGCTAGAAATCAATACGGACCCGCAAGCGCATTTGTATACGGCAGATGTGCGGCAGTATGACTTAATGACTCAAATTGAAACGACAATGCGCGATCACAGTAATATACGACAAACATTGACGTTACACTTACCGACATCGCCTAGAACACTTGAGGTTTCAACCATCTATACGGAACCGCGGCCAAACCATCAGCAAGTGCTCGTTTTGCTGTACGATCTTACGGAAGTCACTCAAATCGAGCAGATGCAGTTAGACTTCGTTTCCAATGCCTCACATGAGTTGAAAACGCCGTTAACAGCCATTGCTGGTTTTACAGAAACATTGTTGGCAGGAGCTAAAGATGATCCGGAAAAGCGGGATGAATTTCTTAAAATTATTGATGAACAAGCCCATCAATTGATGGACCTAATTGAAGATGTTTTATCCGTTTCACGTTTGCAGAATCCTGTGAGCCAAACAGCTACGTTAACTAAAGTTGATTTGCACAAGCTAGTTGATCGACAGCTAACGTTACAAGCTCAGTCTATTCAGCGGAGTACTTTAAAGGTCACTAATCAGGTTCCAGAAGAAACCATGGTAGAGACAGATGTTACGAAGTTAGAACAAATCATTAAGAATTTGATCTCTAATGCGGTTAAATATAATCGTCCCGGTGGTGAGATTCACATTATGTTTACCGCAACTTCTCTGCATGGGTGGCAACTTAGTGTTCAGGACACTGGCTATGGCATCGCGGAAGAACAACAAGGCCGAATTTTTGAACGCTTTTACCGGGGGGATCCATCCCGGACAAAGCAACGTGTTCCAGGTACTGGCCTGGGATTGGCGATTGTCCAGGAGTTGGCGACCCTATTAAAGGGTGAAGTAAGCGTTAAGAGTCAACTAGATGTCGGGACGACCATGACAATTAGTTTTCCTAAGTAACTAGCATTAAATAATCATTTGAAAACAGCGTTTGCGCTAGCATACAGTCATTGAAAAAGACTGATGCTGGGGCAAACGCTGTTTTTGTAAACGTCTTTACACAACCTTTACATGCTGACCAAGAGTCCTTTACATCAATTCGATACACTGAGTATATGCAAAAGCGTGATGCGCAGACTTCTGGGCGACAGGTGCACGTTTAAAAGAGTGGTGCCGAAGCTTGGCATTTTTAGGAGGGACAGCATGAACAAACGACGCATTGCAGGTGTGGCCTTGTTCTTGATTGCCGTTGGCGGACTATTAGGATTGGGTTACCAAACACGTAACCGTTCTTCAGCAGGCGGTTCAATTACAACGGTGGGATCAACCGCGTTGCAACCACTGGTTGAGGCAGCTGGTGAACAATTTAGTGGTGATCATCTCGGCGTTTTTATTAATGTTCAAGGTGGTGGTTCAGGAACTGGATTGAGTCAAATCCAAGAGGGAGCCGTCGCAATTGGTGACTCGGACGTTTTCGCCGAAGAGCAGTCAGGCATTCATTCACATAATTTAGTTGACCATCGTGTTGCCGTTGTCGGAATTGTTCCGATTATCAATAAGGAAGTTGGCCTAAAAACGTTAACCACAGCGCAGTTGCAAAAGGTTTTCGATGGTACGTATACAAACTGGCGAGAACTTGGTGGCAAAAATGTCCCAATTACGATTGTGAACCGAGCCCAGGGATCTGGTACACGGGCGACATTCGAAAAGTGGGCGTTACGTGGTCACCGCGTGAAAACAGCTCAAGAGCAGGATTCATCTGGGATGGTGAGATCCATTGTCAGCACAACACCTGGGGCCATTAGTTATGTCGCGTTTTCTTACGCTAATAAAACAGTTCAGAAGGTTGCAATCAACGGTGTGGCGCCGACAAATCAAAACGTCACGTCTAACAAGTGGCAAGTTTGGTCATACGAGCACATGTATACGAATGGCCGTCCCAAAGGCGTCGCAAAATCATTTTTAAACTACATTGAATCACCAAAAATTCAGTCAACATTAGTACGACAGTTAGGTTATATCAGTATTTCTCAAATGCATGTGGAAAGAGATGTAAAAGGTCGGGTTACGGTGATTCGTTAGTTAGGAATGAAGGAGAGCAAACGGCATGGATAAGATAAAAGAGAAGTTGCAACAAACATCGCAGGCGACACGTAGTGAACGACGAGGCCGCTTTATCAGTTTCCTAGCGCTAATTTTAATTCTGGTGGTTGTGATTGCTATCTTTTGGTTTGTGGCTGCTAAGGGGTTAGCGACATTCTTTCAAAACCACATCAACGTGGGGGATTTTTTAAGCGGAAAAACATGGGATCCGTCTGTCAAAGGTGCTAATGGAAAGCCTGAGGTCGGCGCACTACCGATGATTGTTGGATCGTTTTTAATTACGTTGTTATCGGCGCTAGTGGCGACACCATTTGCGATTGGAACGGCAGTGTTTATGAATGAAATTGCGCCACGCAACGGAGCCAAGATTTTGCAGCCGGTTACTGAACTGCTGGTAGGAATCCCCTCAGTTGTTTACGGATTTATCGGACTGTCAGTCGTTGTCCCATTTGTTCGCCACGTGTTTGGTGGCAGTGGTTTTGGGATTCTTTCAGGGACTTTTGTTCTATTCGTAATGATTCTGCCGACCGTTACTTCGATGACGGCCGATACACTCAAGTCGGTACCACGTTATTACAGGGAAGCTTCGTTAGCACTAGGCGCCACTCGCTGGCAAACAATCCATAAGGTAGTTCTCCGTGCGGCGACACCTGGTATTTTAACAGCGATTGTTTTTGGGATGGCACGGGCATTTGGCGAAGCACTGGCTGTCCAAATGGTAGTCGGTAATGCGACACTGCTACCGCATAATTTAGTGTCACCATCCTCCACGTTGACTTCTGTTTTGACGGAAGGCATTGGCAATACGGTTATGGGCAGTTTGCAAAACAACGCTTTGTGGTCATTAGCATTAGTTCTATTGATCATGTCTTTGTTCTTTAACGTTATCATTCGGATTATTGGACGGAAAGGGGAACTCCGCTAATGAATGCAAAAACGGCAGACAAAATTGCAACAGCAGTGTTTTACGCCATTGCGGGTTCGGTCATCTTAATTCTAGCTTTTCTACTTGGATACATTTTGATTTCAGGTTTTCCCAAACTGACGTGGCAATTTTTGACAACAACGGCAAAGGCCTTTACGGCCGGTGGGGGGATTGGCATTCAATTATTTAATTCATTCTATTTATTACTTTTGGCCATGTTGATCTCGTTTCCAATTGCACTTGGGGCCGGTATTTACCTCAACGAATATGCCAAACAAAACTGGCTAACAACGATTATTCGGACCGCTATTGAAATTCTTAGTTCTTTGCCATCAGTAGTGGTTGGTCTGTTTGGGTTCTTACTCTTCGTTGTCCACATGAAAATGGGCTTTTCAATTTTATCAGGTGCCTTGGCCTTGACGTTTTTCAACCTCCCGTTGCTGACCCGAAGCATTGAAGGTTCGTTAGCTGCCATTCCTAATCTTCAACGAGAAGCTGGATTGGCCTTGGGGTTGTCACGCTGGGAGACAGTTACCCACGTTATTTTGCCCGCGGCCGTTCCCAGCATCCTGACCGGTGTTATTCTCAGTGCTGGCCGTGTATTCGGTGAGGCGGCTGCTTTGATTTACACATCAGGACAATCGGCACCAGCACTAAACTTTGGCGACTGGAACCCATTCAATATTTCGAGTCCGTTAAACCCGATGCGTCCGGCCGAAACGTTGGCGGTGCACATTTGGAAAATTAATTCGGAAGGCATTATGCCAGACGCGAGCGCAGTTTCTGCAGGTTCTTCGGCCGTTCTGGTTCTGGCAGTACTGTTATTTAACTTCTTGGCACGCTGGCTCGGTCGTCGCTTATATCATCGATTAACGTCCTCAACCAACTAAAACACGTCCGAAGGGAGTCATGAGGATGAGTGAAAAGATCAATGCATCAGCAGATGCACCATTACGTAATATTTATCATTTTGATGAAGCAACGCATGAAATTGCATTATCCACACATAACTTGCACGTGTTTTATGGTGATAACGAAGCACTGACAGAGGGTGATTTACAATTTGAACGCTATAAAATCACTGCCCTTATTGGTGCATCCGGGTCTGGTAAATCTACTTTTTTACGCTCGCTTAATCGCATGAATGACGGAATAGCAAGAGTAGAGGGCGAAATTCGTTACCGTGACTTGGACATTAATAGTAATCAAATCGATGTTTATGAAATGCGTCGTCATATCGGGATGGTGTTTCAGCGACCAAATCCGTTTGCCAAATCCATTTACGATAATATTACCTTTGCTTTGAAACAACGCGGTGTCAGGAACAAGCAGCGCCTTGATGAAATCGTAGAAACATCGTTACGTCAGGCTGCTATGTGGGATCAGGTCAAAGATGAACTTCATCAAAGCGCACTCGCTTTATCCGGTGGACAGCAACAACGATTATGTATTGCCCGTGCCATCGCGATGGCACCCGACATTCTCTTGCTGGATGAACCGGCCAGTGCACTGGATCCCGTTGCCACTTCACAGATTGAAGACACATTGTTACAACTTAAGGAAAAATATACCATCATTATTGTGACGCACAATATGCAGCAGGCCGCGCGAATTAGCGACTATACCGCTTTCTTTCACCTCGGTAAGGTGCTGGAATACGACGAAGCCCGCAAAATTTTTACCCGTCCCAAAGTCGCAATCACAAATGACTATATTTCAGGTAACTTTGGTTAAAATGGGGAGGCTCAGTGTAATGGCACTACCGATAATGTCTACGGATAACTTACATTTGTTCTACGGGAAAAAGGAAGCCTTAAAAGGAATCAACCTCGATTTTCAAGAAAAAGGGATTACCGCGCTCATTGGCCCCTCAGGATGTGGTAAATCAACTTTTCTTCGTTGCTTAAACCGTATGAATGATTTGATTGATGATGTGACCATTACGGGTAACGTGATGTTTAAGAATCAAAATGTTTATGCGCCGGATACAGATATCGTGGCTCTTCGTAAGGAAGTTGGCATGGTTTTTCAACAGCCTAATCCGTTTCCATTTTCAATTTATGAAAATGTAATTTATGGATTACGATTGGCCGGCGTACGTGATAAACAAGTTCTTGATGAAGCGGTTGAACGTAGTTTACGTCAGGCAGCCATTTGGGATGAAGTGAAGGATGACTTGCACAAAAATGCCTTAGCTTTATCCGGTGGACAGCAGCAACGTGTTTGCATCGCAAGAGTCCTGGCCGTTTCACCGGATGTTTTATTACTAGATGAGCCGACCAGCGCTCTCGACCCGGTGTCTAGTCACGTGATTGAAGAAACTTTGTTGCAATTACGGTATGATTACACTGTGATTACGGTGACACATAATCTTCAACAGGCATCACGAATTGCGGACCGAACTGCCTTTTTCCTTCAAGGTGAACTGATTGAAGTAAGCGATACTAAAAAAATGTTTATGGATCCTCAGAAACAGCAAACACAAGATTATATTTCCGGTCGTTTCGGCTAACCGAAACCGCTTTAGCAAACATTGGAAAAGGAGTTGGCATTATGCGACGGTTGTTTGATGATGAACTGAATGATTTGGATACTAGTTTTACAGAAATGGGCATGCTTGTTTCTGAGGCGATTGGGAAAGCCGTGACTTCATTTGTCAATCATGATCGAACGCTCGCCCAGTCAGTCATTGATGATGATCATCTAATCAATGATCGTGAAGTCGCACTAGAAAAGAAATCATTTGAAATGATTGCTTTGTATCAGCCGGTGACGACAGACCTAAGGGAAATTGTGACGATTTTGAAGGCCGTTTCTGACCTGGAACGAATGGGGGATTACGCTCGCAGTATTGCGCATTCAACGATTCGGGTCAAAGGAAACAAACGGGTTGCTACGACGGAACAACACATTTCAGAGATGGGCGCTATTGTTCAACAGATGGTCGCAGATGTACTAGACGCTTATGTAAAAGATGATGATGGTCGTGCCCGCAAGATTGCTGCAGTGGATGCACAGGCTGCAGACTATTATCAGTTAATTTATATGGAAAGTATCGATCAGATGCGACAAGATCCCGAAGTTGTAATTGGCAGTACAGACTACCTGTCCGTAGCACAGTTCTTAAAGCGCATTGGCGATTACGTGACCAACATTTGCGAATGGATTATTTATCTTCAGACAGGTAAAATTGTCGAATTAAATCCGCGGAATGTCGATTCGGGAACGGAAAATAAATAGTTGAATTAGTAATGAATTGATTAAAGGCAGCTTGTCCCTTTTGAGTGAATTCGCGTGTTTTCAGGAACGTGAAGAAACGATAATGAGGGTGAGCTGTTTTAGTGTTTATTAAGGGCTTTTGAAAAATTGGTCACGGTGCGCTGTTTGCGATAAAATTAGGACATTCAGGTTACACAACAGAAAGCGAGGTAAACCTGCTTGAGCAAACGAAAATTGACAAAGTCAGCAACGGATCGTTGGATTGGTGGCGTATTCGGTGGCATTGGTGAGTATTTGCACATTAATCCAACAATTTTGCGAATAGCTTATATTATTTTGGCTATTGCGATTCCGCCTCACTGGTTGATATCGTTGGTGGCGGTGGTTCTGTATGGTGTTCTACTGTGGTTTTTACCAAATGACCGTCAGCAGAGTGATGCATCATTTTTTAACTTATTTGGTGACTTATTTAGTGGTCAGAGTGCCTCACAATCCTCTCGATCACGAGCACGAAAACAAATCCATGCCGAAGAACGTGACGTGCATGAAAATAAAGGGGATAAACAATAAAAATGAAGTTTTGGCAACGGATTATTGTCGATGCACTATTATTTATGGCGATTGCCGGATTTTTCCGCAATAGTTTTGCGGTTTCTAGTGTGTGGTACGCGTTGGTCGCCAGTTTAGTGTTGGCGATTTTAAATGCGGCCATTAAGCCGATCTTGGTGGTATTATCATTACCAATAACATTTTTAACGTTAGGGCTGTTTTCAATTGTCATAAATGCACTGATGTTGGAACTGACAAGTTTCTTCGTTGGCGCACAGAATTTCCATATTGCCAACTTCGGCATGGCAATGTTGGCAGCGATTATTATGTCCATTTGTAACGCCGTCATTTCTGGGTATTTTAGTAAAGAGTGATGATAGAAGAGTGATGCCGAAGCCCTGAGAGAAGTTGAGCAATAACGTGGAAGGCTTGGCATTCGGCGGTTTTCCGAATGAAACGACTTACGGGTTATGCGCAGGCTTCTGGGCGACAGGTGCACGTTTAGAGTGATGCCGAAGCCCGGGAATGTTCGAGCAACAACGTAGAGACATATTTAAGGAGGAGTATTCGTGGCAGACAGTGTAACGATACGGGAGCTGGTAGAGAATACCAGGTTAACCGTCTATTATGGTAAAGAGTATCTGGACGATCGCCGCATTACGACACCGGACATCTCACGTCCGGGTTTGGAAATGACTGGTTATTTTAACTATTATCCACCGGAACGTATTCAGTTACTGGGGATTACAGAAACGTCATTTTCTAAAAAGATGAGTCATGAGGAGTTACTCATGATTATGCGGAAGATGGCAGATCCTAAAACGCCTTGTTTTGTTGTGTCAACTGGAATTGAACCACCGGCAGAGCTGATTCAGGCGGCAACAGAGCAACATATTCCTGTGTTGGGGTCCAAACAAACGTCATCGCGAATTCTTTCAAATATGTCGATTTACTTAAGTGGCGTATTGGCAAAACGGCAATCGATTCACGGTGTGCTAGTTGATATTTATGGACTTGGGGTTCTTATCACTGGTGACTCAGGTGTTGGTAAATCTGAAACGGCCTTGGAACTTATCCGTCGTGGACACCGGCTGATTGCGGACGACCGGGTTGATGTTTATCAACAGGATGAACAAACATTAGTTGGTGAGGCGCCAAAGATTTTAAACCACTTAATGGAAATCCGTGGGATTGGTATTATCGATGTGATGAATCTGTTTGGTGCTGGTGCGGTCAGAAGTCAGGCCAAGATTCAACTGATTGTTCATTTGCAAAACTGGACGCCTGATGCTCAATTTGATCGTTTGGGCAACGCAGATGATGAGCGCCAAATCTTCGACGTTCAGGTACCGATGATTTCAATTCCTGTTAAGACAGGTCGTAACTTGGCCATCATTATTGAATCTGCCGCGATGAACTTCCGTGCTCGCTCTATGGGGTATGATGCGACAAAGACATTCGACGACAATTTAAACAGTTTGATTCAGGAAAACTCCAAGCGTGATGAAGCTGCTGAGGCAGCAAATGAAGCAAAGACGACCGATGATAGTGCATCGGCCACTAAGGATAAGGATTAAAGCATGGCGTTTACTTCACTTGTTGGGGCGTTGAACCCAATCGCACTGCATTTAGGACCCATTGAGGTTCATTGGTATGGCGTCATTATTACTACCGGTGTTTTCATTGCGTTATGGTTGTCTGTTCGTGAAGCCCGCAGACGTCAGATTAATCCTGATGATCTATATGACTTTTTGCTCTGGGCATTACCGGTTGCGCTGATTTCTGCACGTATCTATTATGTTGTTTTTCAATGGTCCTACTATCAACATCATTTAGATCAGATCATTGCCATCTGGGATGGTGGTATTGCGATCTATGGTTCACTCATTGGTGCCATTATTGTGGTGATTCTGTTTACCCGCTGGCGTAAAATTCCGACATTTCTGTTTCTGGACGTGTTAGCGCCGACCGTGATTATGGCGCAAGGAATTGGTCGATGGGGCAACTTTATGAACCAAGAAGCTTTTGGTAAAATAACCACATTGGCACATCTGCATGCCTTGCATTTGCCACAATTTATCATCACACAAATGGACATTGGCGGCGTTTATCGTACGCCGACATTCCTGTATGAATCCGTATGGGACATCGCCGGCTTTATCTTTCTGTTAGCTACGCGTCACATTAAGGGGTTGTATTTGCGTGGCGAGGTTTTCTTTATTTATGTAGCATGGTATGCGTTTGGTCGGTTTTTCGTGGAAGGTATGCGGACTGATAGCCTAATGTTAGGCCCAGCACGCGTATCACAATGGCTGTCCGTTGTTCTCTTTGTTGGTGCTTGGGTCTGGTTGATCATTCGGCGTCGACAGCATAATGTGCCATCTTATTTATCAGGAATGACGGTTGCAAAGAAATAACTCATGTTCGCAATAAATTGAGGAGAAACTAATGACAACAAAAATTGCAGTGCTGGGCGCTGGATCTTGGGGCAGTGTACTGGCAAACTTATTGACGGAAAATGGGCAAACCGTTGCTCTGTGGTCTCATAAAGCCAGCCAGGTGGAAGAAATGAATCAACACCACACAAACCAAGCGTATATGCCAGGCTTTGAATACCAACATAATCTGATGGTGACTGATGATATGGCTGAAGCAATCAAGGATGCATCTGTTGTTCTGTTTGTTGTACCAACGAAGGCAATTCGTGAGGTCAGTGCTCAGGCTGCTAAATTAATAATTGCTAATCATCAAAAAGTAACAATTGTGCACGCAATCAAAGGGCTGGAACAAGAAACATATAAACGGGTCTCAGAAATGTTAACGGAAGAGATTCCATCTGCTAATCGGGATGCGGTTGTTGTTCTGTCTGGTCCTAGTCATGCCGAAGATGTTGCGAAAAAGGATATTACGTTGATAACAGCCGCATCGTTAAATGAGGATGCGGCGAGAAAAGCACAAAAACTCTTTATGAATTCATATTTTAGGGTTTATACTAATACGGATGTGATTGGTGCTGAATTTGGTGCCGCTTTAAAGAACATTATTGCTATTGGTGCCGGTGCTTTACATGGACTGGGATATGGCGATAATGCGAAGGCTGCATTAATGACCCGTGGCTTAGCTGAAATAAGTCGATTAGGTCAATCGTTTGGTGCTAATCCGTTAACGTTTATCGGCCTTTCTGGTGTCGGTGATTTAATCGTAACGGCGACAAGTTCAAATTCACGCAATTGGCGTGCGGGAAATGAACTTGGTCAAGGTAAATCGTTACAAGAAGTCATTGATACCATGGGCATGGTAATTGAAGGTGTGGCTACCACAAAGGCGGCCCACGAACTAGCCATTAAACGCCATGTTGATATGCCAATTACGGACGCTATTTATGACGTTCTTTACAACGGAGCCGAAGTTCGCTCAGTCATTACCGGATTGATGCAACGTGAAGGTCGCGCTGAAATTGGTTAGCAAGTTGGTTATGGCTGGGGTAAAGTAGACCACGTTATCGTGGGAAAAACGAAAGGAATTTGTTGTTATGCAAAAAGTTAGAAAGGCCATTATCCCTGCAGCGGGTTATGGCACGCGTTTTTTACCAGAAACTAAGGCAATCGCCAAAGAAATGTTGCCGATCGTTGATAAACCAACGATTCAATTTATTGTTGAAGAAGCCCACAAGGCCGGCATCGAGGAAATCTGTGTCGTAACAGGACGTGGCAAACGTTCTATTGAAGACCACTTTGATTCAGCCCCAGAATTGGAAGCTGATTTAGCAAGTAAGGGTAAGGACGCTATGTTGCATGCCGTCCAATCAAGTAACGACAGCAACCTTTACTTCATTCGTCAAAGCCACATGCGTGGTTTAGGTGACGCTGTGTTAACAGCAAAAGACTTTATCGGTGATGAACCATTTGTTGTTTTACTTGGTGATGACTTGATGGAAGACAAGGTTACTTTAACGAAGCAACTGATCAACCGTTATGAAGAAACTGGTGATTCAACTCTGGCCGTTATGCGTGTTCCTCATGAAGAAACGAACAAGTATGGCGTGATCAACCCAGCCAAGGAAGTTTCTGATGGTTTATACCAAGTTAAGAGCTTCGTTGAAAAGCCTAAACCAGAAGATGCTCCCTCTGACTTGGCAATCATTGGTCGTTACTTGTTGACACCTGAAATTTTTGAAGCTTTGGAACAAACACCTTATGGTAAAGGTGATGAACTTCAATTAACAGATGCCATTGACTTGCTGAACAAGAAGCAACATGTTTACGCTCACGAATTTAAAGGTGACCGTTATGATGTTGGTTACAAGTTTGGTTTGATTAAGACAAACATTGAATTTGGTTTGCGTCACCCTGACGTGAAGGACGAACTGCGCGAGTACGTGCTTCAGTTGGCTGACGAAATTAAAGCTAACACAAAATAATGAACACACAAACGTGCTGACGCTGGGTTAATCGGGTCAGCACGTTTTTACCTCTGGGGGTATAAGCAAAAGACTTGTATTACTTACAAAAAGATAGTAGACTGTGTCCATTGATAAATTGATAGGCGGTAGGAGGAAAGTCGATATGGCAACAAACTATGATGTGATTGTGATCGGTGCTGGCCCTGGTGGAATGACGGCGGCATTGTATGCTTCACGGGCAAACTTGTCAGTGTTGCTATTGGATCGCGGAATTTATGGCGGTCAAATGAACAATACTGCCGCAATTGAAAACTATCCGGGCTTTAAATCCATTCAAGGACCTGATCTAGCTAGCGCCATGTATGAAGGTGCCACGCAGTTTGGTGCTGAGTATGGTTATGGCGCTGTGGAAAAAATTGTCGACAATGGTGATACTAAAACTGTGACGACAGACACTGATGAATACACTGCTAAGGCGGTCGTTATTGGGACGGGTTCTCAATATCGCAAGCTTGGTGTGCCAGGGGAAACTGAATTTTCAGGTCGTGGTGTTTCATACTGTGCTGTCTGTGATGGTGCGTTCTTTCGCAATAAACACGTTGTTGTTGTTGGCGGTGGGGATAGTGCTATTGAAGAGGGAATTTACCTGACTCAATTGGCTGATAAGGTGACTGTTGTTCATCGTCGGGATCAGTTACGCGCCCAGAAAGTGGCTCAGGATCGGGCATTTGCTAACGAGAAGATGGATTTTGTTTGGAACACGGAAGTGACTAAAATTGTTGGCGACGATATGAAAGTCACGGGTGTTGAATTAAAGAACAACCAAACTGGTGAAACCAGTACAATGGCTGCCGATGGTGTCTTCATTTATGTCGGTAATGTACCGATGACAGAACCATTCGCTGGTCTTGGCGTTACAAACGAAGTTGGTTGGATTCCAACTGATGACAAGATGCGGACCAGTGTCCCTGGTGTCTTTGCTATTGGCGATGTTCGCGAAAAGGACTTACGCCAGATTACGACTGCTGTCGGTGACGGCGGTATTGCCGGCCAACAGGTTTTCCAATATTTGGAGGATTTAAAGGCTAAGGCTGCGGTTAATTAAATATTTGATTTTAAGTGAACGATTGGAGTGTGTTTCATACAGAAAGTTGCAAAATTGCAATTTTTTGTGTGAGGCACGCTTTTTTTATTTATTTTGATTGATAAAGCCCGATGAACGGGCGACGTAAACAATATGAATGCGGTATACTTAACGTATATTTGTGACTTTGGTCTAGATGAATGGAGATGCAACTGTGGATTGGAAAGATACTTACCAGGTTTGGAATAACCAAGAAAACCTGGAAACAAGTTTGAAGACAGAATTAACAGCTTTAAAGGGTAATGATGAGGCATTGGAAGATGCCTTCTATCAGCCAATGAGTTTTGGTACTGCGGGGATGCGTGGTGTCATGGGACCTGGAATCAACCGGATGAACATCTATACGGTGCGCCAGGCTACAGAAGGTTTAGCTACATATATGGATACATTGGGCGATGACGTGAAGCAACGTGGTGTTGCCATTAGTTTTGACTCTCGCTATCACTCAACTGAGTTTGCCCACGAGGCCGCAAAAGTTTTAGGCCAACACGGCATCAAGAGTTTTGTGTTCGAAGGCTTACGACCAACACCAGAATTGTCCTTTACGGTTCGTCATTTAAAGACGTTTGCCGGCATCATGATTACTGCAAGTCATAACCCAAAGCAGTTCAACGGTTACAAGATTTACGGTGAAGACGGTGCGCAAATGCCACCGAAGGACTCTGATTTAATCACGAGTTACATTCGTAAGGTCACTGATTTGTTTGCTATCCAAACTGCCGATGAAGCTGAATTAAAGGCTAACGGGTTGGAAACGATTATCGGTGAAGACGTGGATAAGGCTTACTTGGACAACGTCGCCACTGTCACAGTTGATCATGATTTGGCCGCTGAAGAAGGCAAGGACATGACCTTCGTCTTCACACCACTTCACGGTACTGGACGGATGCCTGGTGAACGTGCGTTACGCAATGCTGGTTTTAAAAACTTCATCACGGTACCGGAACAAGCTGAGCCAGACGGTGACTTTCCAACGGTTAAGTTCCCAAACCCAGAATTTTCTGAAGCTTTCGATTTAGCAATTAAATTGGGTAAAGAAAAGAATGCGGATGTGCTGATTGCAACAGATCCAGATGCTGATCGTTTGGGAACCGCAGTGTGTTTGCCAAACGGCGACTACCAATTATTGACCGGTAACCAAATCGCCGCATTGATGTTGCATTATATTTTGGAAGCCAACAAAAATGCCGGTACATTGCCTGCTAATGCGGTGGCTGTTAAGTCTATCGTCTCAACTGAGTTTGCCACCAAGATTGCCGAAAGCTACCACGTTGGCATGATCAATGTGTTGACTGGTTTCAAGTTTATCGCTGAACAGATCCAAAACTTCCAGGATACAAACAGTCACACGTTTATGTTTGGTTTTGAAGAGAGTTACGGCTATCTGATTAAGCCATTTGTTCGTGATAAGGATGCTATTCAAGCCTTAACGTTGCTGGCTGAAATTGCTGCGTACTATCGTAAACAAGGAAAGACGTTATACGATGGCTTGGAAGGCTTATACAAGCAATACGGTTACTTCCGTGAGCAAACGATTCAACAAACCTTTGAAGGTATTGAAGGACCAAAGAAGATCGAAGCAATCATTCAGAAGTTCCGTCAGGCTGCCCCAAAGAGTTTCGCTGGTTACGATGTGACAGCTGTCGATGACATTGCTAAGGGCACAAAGACCTTTACAGATGGCCACGTTGAACAGTTGGACCTACCACACGCTGAAGTGTTGAAGTACTGGTTAACGGATGGTACGTGGATTGCTGTTCGTCCTTCAGGAACCGAACCAAAAATCAAATTCTACATTGGTACGAACGGTACCACTTTGGATGAAGCAAACGACAAATTAAAGAAGTTTGCTGACGACATCAATGCTTTTGTTGCTGACTAGTTTTGCTAGATACAAACTTTGACAATGGCAAATTACAAGTTTAATCCGAACAAGCCCGGAATCTTTCAATGGCAGTCTGTTGATGATGTATTTTTAATGGTCGTTGATTAATTAGTTCAAGTG
>NZ_WEZT01000008.1:40351-49080 GCF_009863985.1 Furfurilactobacillus milii
TAATCACTCCCTATATTGGTTGGAATTAGCTACTACCATTGTAAGTGATTGCTTTGGGCTTTTTAATTTCTGTTCGGATTAATTATAGAATTTGCCCAATGAATAAAAAGAACGTGTGCACGATTGACGGGATAAGAGATCCCGTCAACGTGGACGCGTTTTTTGTAGTGAGTGAATGCATATTTTTAATCGAAAGTGTGCATATCTCGTGCGAAAGTATGTTCGGTATGCTAGAATAGTTACGCTAAGTTGACGGGTTCAAAACAGCAATATGGTCGCAACGAATTACCTAAGCGAATCAAGCCGACCAGTGCAGTCATGAACCTGTTTTTTAAATCGTGTTGATGATGGTTTATCACTTACCGTCACAATAATTAGACCATGTAAATGAACTAGGGGAGGTAACGTCTGGCATGATTGAACGTCAAGCAGATCGAAAGTTTGATTTAGTTTCAAAATATAAGCCAACTGGTGATCAACCGGAGGCCATCAAAGCGTTGACAGATGGGATTGAAGACGGAAAAAAAGCGCAGATTTTGATGGGTGCTACGGGAACCGGTAAAACATTCACAATCAGCAATGTGATTGCCAACGTTAACAAACCGACGCTGGTTCTATCGCATAACAAAACATTGGCAGGACAGCTCTATGGTGAATTTAAAGAGTTTTTCCCTAACAATGCCGTTGAATATTTCGTTTCTTATTATGATTATTACCAACCGGAAGCCTATGTGCCCTCATCTGACACGTACATCGAAAAAGATTCATCAATCAATGATGAAATTGATAAGTTACGTAATGCGGCCACTAGTTCGCTATTGGAACGGAATGACACGATTGTCGTGGCTTCGGTGTCATCAATCTTTGGTTTAGGTGATCCACACCAGTATAAAGACCATGTTATTTCCTTACGGGTCGGTCAGACAATCGAACGTAATGATTTCATGCGCAAGTTGGTTGACATTCAGTTTGAGCGTAATGATATTGATTTCCAACGTGGCCGTTTTCGAGTGCACGGTGATGTTGTTGAAGTGTTCCCAGCATCTGAAGATCAACATGCGCTACGAATCGAGTTTTTCGGTGATGAAATTGATCGGATGCGGGAAGTCGATGCACTGACTGGTGAAGTAGTTGGTGATCGTGATCATGTCACAATTTTCCCAGCCACTCATTTCATGACGAATGATGCTATTATGGATCATGCCATTACGACGATCGGTGACGAGTTGGAAGACCGGTTGAAGGTGTTGAAGGATCAAGGCAAGTTGTTGGAAGCTCAACGTTTGCAACAACGGACGACTTACGACATGGAAATGATGCGTGAAATGGGTTATACGAGTGGGATTGAAAACTATTCCCGTCACATGGACGGTCGTAAACCCGGTGAACCACCGTTTACGCTGCTAGACTTCTTCCCGAAAGACTTTTTGCTAGTCGTGGATGAGAGTCACGTTACGATGCCACAAGTGCGTGGTATGTACAAAGGTGACCGTTCTAGAAAGCAGATGCTGGTTGATTATGGCTTCCGTTTGCCAAGTGCGCTGGATAATCGACCATTGAAAATTAATGAGTTTGAAAAACACATTAATCAAGTCGTTTACATGTCCGCAACGCCTGGTGACTATGAGCATGAGCAAACGGATACAGTGGTTCAACAGATTATTCGGCCGACGGGTTTGCTCGATCCAACGATTGAAGTTCGACCAATTATGGGTCAAATTGATGACCTCGTTGGTCAGATCAATAAGCGGATTGAAGCTCATGAGCGGACTTTTGTCACGACGATGACCAAGAAAATGGCGGAAGATTTGACGGATTACCTGAAGGATCTGGGAATTCGGGTTCGTTACCTACACAGTGATATTAAAACCTTGGAACGAACGCAAATTATCCGTGATTTACGGTTGGGCAAATTTGACGTGTTGGTCGGCATCAACCTTTTACGTGAAGGAATTGATGTGCCTGAGGTATCGCTGGTTGCCATTTTGGATGCTGATAAGGAAGGCTTCCTAAGAAATGAACGGTCATTGATTCAAACGATTGGTCGGGCTGCCCGTAATTCACACGGGGCGGTTATTATGTATGCGGATACCATTACGGGGTCCATGCAGGCGGCCATTGATGAAACTAAACGGCGTCGTGAGATTCAGGAGAAGTATAACGAAGAACATCATATTACGCCGACAACAATCGTTAAGCCAATTCGTGATAATATCACGGTGACAGCACCAACTGGTGACGGTCAGAAAGAATCAACACTTAATGAAGACGACTTTGATAATCTGTCAAAGTCCGATCAGAATGCAATGTTGGCTGGCTTAAACAAGCAAATGCAAGAAGCTGCCAAGAAACTCGACTTCGAAGAAGCAGCAACGTTGCGTGATACAATCATGGAATTAAAAGCCAAACAGTAAAGGGTGGCAAAGGTAACCAATGGCAAATAACGACAAAATTGTAATACATGGGGCACGTGCCCATAATTTAAAGAATATTGATGTCACGATTCCACGTGACAAGCTGGTAGTCATTACGGGGTTATCTGGTTCAGGGAAAAGCTCACTTGCATTTGATACGTTATATGCTGAAGGACAGCGGCGTTATGTTGAAAGTTTGTCCGCATATGCGCGCCAATTTCTTGGGCAGATGGATAAACCGGATGTGGACTCAATTGATGGCCTGAGCCCGGCGATTTCTATCGATCAGAAGACAACCAGTAAAAATCCGCGGTCAACCGTTGGAACTGTCACGGAAATCAATGATTATTTGCGGCTACTATGGGCGCGGGTTGGGACACCAATTTGTCCAAACGATGGCACAGTTATTACTAGCCAATCTGTTGAGCAGATGGTTGATGAGGTGCTGGCACTCCCTGAACGGACGCGGCTCCAGGTATTGTCGCCGATTGTGCGTCGAAAGAAAGGACAACATGCAAAAATTTTTGCGAAGATTAAACGTGAAGGATTTGTGCGTGTTCAAGTAGACGGCGAAACTTATGATATCGATGAAGTGCCTGAACTAGATAAAAACAAATATCACAGTATCAATATCGTCATTGATCGGGTAATTGTGCATCCAGACGGTGATAGTCGGAGTCGTTTGTTTGACTCATTTGAAGCTGCTCTTCGTCTGAGTGATGGCTATGCGACTGCTGACATCATTGATGGTGAACCGATGCAGTTCTCAGAACATTATTCATGTCCCATTTGTGGGTTTACGGTCGGCGAATTGGAACCACGGCTGTTTTCATTTAATGCACCACTTGGCGCCTGCCCCGATTGTGAAGGGTTAGGGGTTAAACTGGAAGTTGACGAAGATCTTGTCGTTCCAGATCCTAGTAAAACGCTTCGTGAGGGTGCTTTGGAACCCTGGAATCCAATCAGTTCCATGTATTATCCAAGCATGCTAGAACAGTTTGCTAAACAAAACAAGATTGATATGGATACACCTTTCAACAAACTGCCTAAGAAGCAACGTGATATGGTCCTTCATGGATCAAGCAAAAAATTCCATTTCCACTATGAAAATGATTTTGGTGGTGTTCGTGATGTTGATGCCGATTTTGAAGGTGTCATGAACAATGTGTCACGTCGCTACAAGGAAACTAATTCTGACTTTACACGTGATCAAATGCGTCAATATATGACTGAACTGACATGTCAGACTTGTCATGGTTACCGGTTAAATCGCCAAGCACTATCCGTTAAAATTGACGGGAAGCATATTGGTGAAGTTTCCGAAATGGCGATTGATGATGAGTTGCCATTCTTCCAGGGTTTAACTTTGGGCGAGCAAAATAAAGTGATTGCTGAACCAATCGTTAAAGAAATTCGCGATCGGCTATCCTTTTTGACGAGTGTCGGCGTTGGTTACCTTACACTGAGTCGGTCCGCTAGAACATTGTCTGGTGGTGAGGCGCAACGAATTCGTCTAGCTACTCAAATAGGTTCGAATTTGTCTGGTGTACTGTATATCCTTGACGAACCGTCCATTGGGTTGCATCAACGTGATAACGATCGTTTGATCAGTTCACTTAAAAAAATGCGAGATTTAGGTAATACTCTGATCGTGGTTGAACATGATGAGGATACAATGCGGGCGGCCGACTACTTAATTGATATTGGTCCTGGTGCGGGTGAAAATGGTGGCCAGGTTATGGCCGCTGGAACGCCTAAACAAGTTGAACGTAGTACTAAGTCATTAACCGGTCGGTATTTAGCTGGTAAGGACTTCATTCCGGTGCCGCTAAAGCGACGTAAGGGGAATGGTAAGGCCATCGTGTTAAAAGGGGCCTCAGAAAACAATTTACAGAATGTTGATGTACGTTTCCCACTGGGTGAGCTAACAGTTGTGACTGGTGTGTCAGGATCTGGTAAATCCACATTGGTTAACAGCATTCTTGAGAAGGTACTGGCTCAAAAACTCAATCACAATTCGGCCAAACCCGGTAAATACAAGAGTATTGCTGGCGTGAATAATATTGAAAAGATTGTGGATATCGACCAGTCGCCGATTGGCCGGACACCACGTTCCAACCCCGCTACCTATACGGGTGTGTTCGATGACATTCGTGATTTGTTTGCTCAAACGAATGAGGCTAAATTGCGTGGTTATCAAAAGGGCCGCTTCTCATTCAACACTAAGGGTGGTCGTTGTGAGGCCTGTCATGGTGATGGGATCTTAAAGATTGAAATGAACTTCTTACCAGATGTTTATGTGCCCTGTGAAGTTTGTCATGGTTCTCGTTACAATTCAGAAACACTTGAAGTGACGTACAAAGGGAAGAATATCTCGGACGTTCTGAACATGACGGTTTCCGAAGCGTTGGACTTCTTTGCTGCAATTCCTAAGATCACACGTAAATTGCAAACCATTGTTGATGTCGGCCTGGGCTATGTTCATTTGGGTCAGTCAGCAACCACGCTTTCAGGTGGTGAGGCTCAGCGGATGAAGTTAGCTTCTGAACTACACAAGAAGGCCAATGGTCGTAATTTCTATATCTTAGATGAACCAACAACAGGATTGCATTCAGATGACATCAAACGGTTGATGGTTGTCTTGCAGCGACTGGTTGATCACGGCAACACCGTTTTGATCATTGAACATAATTTGGATGTGATTAAGACTGCTGACCATTTGATTGACCTTGGTCCAGAAGGTGGTGCTGGCGGTGGTCAAATTATTGCGACTGGGACGCCGGAAGAGCTTGCTGAAGTTAAGGAAAGCTACACTGGTCAATACCTGAAAGCAGTATTGGAACGAGATACGAAACGTACTGAAGAAGTTGCTGAACAAGCAAAATAATAACGGTACAATTTTTAATGATTTAATAATATGACTGATCAAATCCTAGTCTGTAGGCGTTTTGATCAGTTTTTTTTTGTTTTAACACGATCGTTTTGAGGTTGAAGTTCTGCTTAAGGTTGGCCTACAAGATTAAAATTTGGTAAACTAGCACAAACTTATCTAATAAATATGAATGCGAGAAAGAATGTGACGACATGAAACAAAAAACACCAGTGGTAGAACTGAATCGTTCCTTAGGCATTTGGTCAGCCCTGTCCTTAGTAATCGGGACTATTATCGGCGCCGGCGTATTCGTGAGACAAGCGGCAGTACTTGATGACGCAGGCTCTACCACGGGTGCACTGTTTGCGTGGCTGGCAGGTGGGGTTCTAACATTAACCGCCGGGCTGACCATTGCTGAAATCGCCTCTCAAATGCCGCATACTGGCGGTTTGTATGTTTATATGGAACGAATGTATGGCCGTTTGTGGGGATTTCTATCTGGTTGGATGCAAATCATCATTTATGGACCAGCAATTATTGCAGCGCTTGCGTCATACTTAGGCATTTTAATGACTGATTTTTTTCACCTGTCAGGTGGATGGGGCTTGGCTGTTTCACTCGGAACATTGGTAGCAGTTGGCGTCCTCAATTTATTTTCCAATCGATATGGCGCGATGTTTGCCATTATAACGACGATTTGTAAATTATTGCCAATCGTTGCAATTATTGTATTCGGCTTATTCTTTGGCGATGGCAGTGCGTTGGGCCACAGTGTGTCGACCGCGACTCAGCATGGTAGCAACTTTGGGGTCGCCATTTTGGCTACGTTATTTGCGTTTGACGGGTGGATTCTGGTTGCTAATTTGGGTGACGAAATAAAAGAACCGCAGAAATTATTGCCTCGTGCGATTATTGGTGGGATTAGTATCGTTATGGTTATTTATTTGTTGGTAGCCTACGGCGTTTTTGCAAGTTTGCCAGCTTCAACGATTCATCGACTAGGTACGGGTGCAATTCCGTTTCTTGCCACAAAAGACTTTGGCGCAATTGGCGGTAAGTTGTTGAGCATCGGTGTCATTATTTCCATTATCGGTTGTATCAACGGGAAAATCATGACTTTTCCACGCATTATGTACGCGATGGCACGTGATCGGGAGCTGCCATTTAGTCGTGTGCTGGGTTATTTAAGCCCTAAAACGCGGACACCAATCTTTTCGACCATTGCGGTATTGTTGATTGCTGCACTGATGGTGTTGTTTGCAAACGCAGACCGGCTGTCGGAATTATGTATCTTTACGGTTTATTGCTTTTACGTCATGGCATTTTTGGGATCATTTAAATTGCGTCGTCAGCATAAGAAGCGGCCATTTTCGATGCCATTGTTTCCGTTAACGCCGATTGTAGCGATTGGTGGTTCGCTGTTTGTGCTCATTAGTGAAGTTTTCTCAGATTTCACGGGTGTACTATTCTCTTTGGGAATGGTTGTCGTTGGTATTCCAGTTTATTACTATGAAATTAAACACAATCATGCAGAAGATTTTGTTAAAGAAGATTCAGGAAAGTGAGTTTAGGCAATGCAAGAGAGTCACGTTGAATTGAAACGTTCTCTAGGGCTGTGGTCTGCACTAGCGATTGTAATTGGTACAGTCATTGGTTCCGGGATATTTTTTAAGCAAGCATCTGTTTTACAAATGACAGGTTCTACCAACCTAGCGATGTTGGCCTGGTTATTAGGGGGCTTAATTACCCTCGCTGATGGGCTGACATTATCTGAAATTGGTTCTCAAATTCCGCATACTGGGGGTCTTTACCAATATATGACCCATATTTATGGTGAGTTTTGGGGCTTCATGTCAGGTTGGATGCAGGTTATCGTTTATGCACCAGCAATTGTTGGCTCAATCGCCGGGTATTTAGGCTTATTGGTCACTAATTTCTTTGGCCTCGGAGCAGTTTGGAAGGCACCAATTGCGATTGGTGCCATTATTCTGATTGCGATGTTGAATATGTTGGAAAATCGTTACGGTGCCGCTTTTGCGATTGTGACAACCATTTGTAAGCTGTTGCCGATTGCGGCGATCGTGATTTTCGGGCTCTTCTTTGGCCGTGAAGCTGGCTTCGGTGAGACAGTAACGAGTATCCATCAGAGTGTTGGTAACTTTGGTGTTGCTGTGTTAGGTACCATCTTTGCCTATGATGGCTGGATTCTAGTTACTAATCTAGGTGGCGAAATCAAACGGCCCGAAAAGTTGTTGCCGTTAGCCATTATTTTGGGAATTACCATTGTTATTGTGTTATACCTCGGGGTAACATTTGGCATTTTTCGGTCTTTGAGTGCAGCTAAAATTAATGAACTCGGCCAGAACGCGACGGCCTACTTTGCCTTAAATGCGTTTGGAGCATTCGGCGGGCGACTCGTGAATATTGGGATAATGATCTCAATTATTGGTGCGTTGAATGGTAAAATGATGTCCTTTCCACGGATTTATTATGCAATGGCCGCTAAACGCCATTTGCCGTTTGCCAAACAAATTAGTAGCCTGAACCGTCACACACAAACGCCAGTCGTTGCAACGACGATTTTACTGGCATTGACTAGTTTAATGATCCTGACTGTTGATACGGATCGACTGTCCGAGCTCTGTATTTTTGCGATGTACAGTTTTTATATTGCTGCGTTCGTCGGTGTCTTTATCCTGCGTCGTCGCAATGGTGGCAAACCGGTTGGATTTAGCACGCCGGGTTATCCAGTAGTCCCAATTATTGCCATCATCGGAACTAGTTTTGTGGTTATCAGTGAACTGTTCTTCGATTTTGTCGGGGCGGCAACGTCGCTGGTGATTATTGGACTGGGAATTCCACTTTATTACTGGTTGAAACGACATTATAAAAACGATGATTCTATTGATGTTATGTGATTGATTTAACCTCAGACGAGGTTGTGGGCGTGGTGAAATGCCGCTTACGGTTGCCAACATTGACACGCTCGCCGTGGGACCGGTTCAAGCCCGAAGTTCATGGCCTTTCACCCCGTCGCAGATCCTCGTGAAATTCCGGGTCTCCGTGACCCTCCGTGTTGTAAATTCGAGAAGTGCATTCGAATTAACAACACTTTCACGACTCGGTATCAATGTTGGCGCCCTCCCGCTGACCTAGTTAGGTGAAATCACATAAAACAGATTAATTAGCCGGCTGAAAATAGTTTAATCGACGCCATGGACATTACTTTTTAATACTGATTCACAATTTAGTCATCTGCGTAAAACAACAACGTAACTGTTTTGGTCAATCGATCAAAACAGTTTTTTGTTTTAGACACAAAAATTCCTACAATTATTAATTACTGCTTGAATTGTCAAATTAAGTGCAACACTACATTAAAGAATATTTCATAAGGCGTTTTCCATCCGAGACATTTACGGGGACGATTATTCATTTGTTCT
>NZ_WEZT01000008.1:49180-62295 GCF_009863985.1 Furfurilactobacillus milii
TCCTTTCATGATTGTTTTCGCAAACATCATTTTACAGAAATTTGGCCATGGGCCATTCTTTATTTAATTAGTGTTGCACTTAAAGTGTAAATTCAAGTGTTAAAAAATCGTTGGCAAGTTTAGTTTTAGTTACGTTTTGAAAGACGCGTCGGCACGGGTGGTAGAATGAAACGTAGATTTATGAAAAAACGAGTTGGGTTAGGGTGCTTGCGTTATTGAAAGCGGGGAATCATCAAATGAACGTTAAACCAAAACACTCTACAAACTGGTGGGTAACCCTAGTTTGTGTCTTATTTGGCGGACTGTTGGTACTAGGTGTTGCTTACGACGCCCCAATTTATCAACGACCAATCGCTAAAATTACTAGTGTACGTAATGAACGCCCTGTCAAACAACAAGATGAGTTTGAAAATCAGGATGCAACAGTCCATCAGCGGATCAATGCTGTTCTGATTAACACAATTCACAAGGGGCAAAAGATTACTTTAAGCAATACATACAGTCGTTCCGGCGCAATGGATCAACCCTATCGCGTGGGCAATCAGGTATTCATTTCAAAACTAACTCGGGGTCAGCAGTCAAACATTAAAGGACCAAAACGAGATACCGTGGTCGCTTTACTGACCTGGATCGTAATCAGTTTGCTGTTTATCTTTATGCGCTCGGCCGGGTTTATGGCATTGTTATCCGTCGGGTTAAATGCGGTACTGTTCTTCTTAGCAATAAATATCGATTTGAGTTTAAAAAATGGCAATGTGTTTGTCATATTTAGTCTAATTAGTGTTGTTTTTGCGGCGTTAACGTTGTGGTTGGTTCTGGGTTGGAGTCGACAGACGGTCATTACGTTAACAGCAACATTATCTGGGACGGCGTTAGCAATTGTAATCAGCCTGATCGTGTTCGCACTTACCCACGAACGAGGCATGCACTATGAGGGCCTTCAGTATGTGACCACATTGCCACGCCCCTTGTTTTTAGCGGAGACGCTGATTGGGTCTTTGGGGGCAGTGATGGACGAGTCAACAGATATTGTGGCGACACTATTTGAACTTCAAGCTGAACGTCCGGATGTCAGCAGGAATCAACTGTTCTTATCAGGACGAAATGTTGGTCGCTCCATTATGGGACCTCTAATCAACGTGCTATTTCTTATCTTCGTAGCTGACACCTTTCCGTTAACGCTCTTGTACTTAAAGAATGGTAATAACTGGGGGTATACCTACATGATGAATATGTCGATGGGGGTTATTCAAAGTTTAATCAGCGGTTTAGGAATTGTATTAGCCATTCCAGTGGCCAGCTTCGTTGCAAGTCGATTGATGAAAAAGAGGGTGATGACAGATGACAACCTTTAGTGTGTTGGCATTATTGCTTTTTTTAGCCATGTGGGCTGTGGGTGGTAAACAAGGGGCAATTGCGTTTGTCAGCCTCGGTGTGAACTTTGCGTTATTGTTTTTAACCATTGTGTTAGTTCAGTTTCACTTGCCACCACTACCTGTCACATTAGTTGCGGGGACGATTATATTGGAGGTGACGATTTTCTTTGGAAATGATGATGATAACAGTACAACGACAGCGTTTTACGCTTCCGTTATCGTGATGTTATTACTTTTGTTATTTATTGTGCCCGTTGAGCATTGGGCACAGGTCGCTGGATTCGGGGATGAAGACAGTGAAGACTTGGAAGGCATGTCGCTGTATATCGGCATTTCTTTTTTGAAAGTCGAAATATGCACCGTCGTGTTGAGCACATTAGGAGCCATTGCCGAAGCCGCCATGGCCATTTCATCAGGCCTATCGGAGATTGAAACGCAACAGCCTACAATAACTGGGAAGCGTTTGTTTGGCGACGGTCTGAACGTCGGTAAACAGATCATTGGGACCACGTTTAATACTTTATTCTTCGGTTTTTTTGGTGGCTTCTTATCGTTGTTCATATGGTTCGTCGGCCTTCGTTACTCGATTGGTGAGGTTTTTAATGACAAAGTGTTTGTTGCTGAGCTGTTGATGGTGTTACTGTCGTTTATCGGCGTTCTCATTACGGTGCCAATGACAGCGGCAGTAGCTAGTTGGCGTTGGCATCGACAGCCACACCAATCACAAAAACAGCCGGTAGTGACTAAAGTGGACGTAGATGAATAAAAAGACACACCCGGTATGTTATACTGTTAGAAGTGACGTCGTAAGCTGAGCAAAGAAAAGCAACAAGCGGCGACGTAAGGGGGGCAAAGAAGTGGCACAACAACTGAAATTGGTTATTATTACAGGGATGAGTGGTGCTGGCAAAACGGTTGCCATGCAAAGCTTTGAGGACTTGGGCTACTTTGTTATGGATAACATGCCACCCAAATTATTGCCTAAGTTTTGGCAGCTGGTCAGACAGTCAGGGAATGTTAAAAAGGTTGCGCTTGTCGTAGATTTACGCTCGCGTGAATTTTTTGATGACCTGCAGGAAATGATCGCAATTTCTTTAAGCACTGGCACGGTAGATACATCGGTATTATTTCTCGATGCGTCAGATGCCGAATTGGTGGCAAGGTATAAGGAAACCCGGCGAGCACATCCACTAGCCATGGATGGCCGCGTTTTAGATGGTATTCATCAGGAGCGAAGTTTGCTGTCGGAAATGAAGGAACGGGCAGACTTGGTCATCAACACGGATCATTTGACGCCACGGCAGCTGCGTGAAGATATTTTTGAACAATTTGAAAATCAAGATAAACAGTCGGAATTTCATGTTGAAATTTTGTCGTTTGGGTACAAATATGGTTTGCCGATCGATGCAGACATCGTGATGGACGTTCGATTTTTACCAAATCCATATTATGTGCCTGAATTAAAATCACTGACTGGCCGTGACCCAGCTGTGTATGATTACGTAATGAAACAACCGGCCACAGAATCCTTTTACAAGCAGTTTTTAGAGCTTTTAAAACTGACCTTGCCTGGCTATCAAAAAGAGGGCAAAACCAGTTTGACCGTTGCAATTGGTTGTACTGGTGGTCAACACCGGTCAGTTGCTATCACAGAACGACTAGGTAAAGATTTAAGTCAGGACTATCGCGTTCATGTCAGTCATCGTGACGTGGAGAAACGAAAGGAAACGGTTAACCGCTCATGAAAGAAATCATGGAGAAGCGGCGGCCACGCGTAGTTGTCATTGGTGGAGGCACGGGTTTGCCCGTTGTCCTTAATTCCTTGCATAAGCAGGACGTCGATGTAACTGCCGTTGTGACGGTCGCAGATGACGGTGGTTCTTCGGGAATCATTCGGAACTATATTAACGTTGTGCCACCTGGTGATATTCGGAATGTCATGGCCGCCTTGTCGCGGTTGTCACCATTGGAATTGAAGGTCTTTCAGTATCGGTTTGAGGCTAATGATAACTTCTTTTCCGGTCATGCGATTGGCAATCTAATTATCGCGGCGCTCACTGAAATGGAGCACGGCGTGTTTGGCGCTGTTCAGGAACTGTCCGAAATG
This sequence comes from Furfurilactobacillus milii, assembly GCF_009863985.1. Taxonomy (GTDB): domain Bacteria; phylum Bacillota; class Bacilli; order Lactobacillales; family Lactobacillaceae; genus Furfurilactobacillus; species Furfurilactobacillus milii_A. The sequence goes on from NZ_WEZT01000008.1 coordinate 52,664, forward strand.
ATGCATGTAGATGGTCATGTTTATCCAGTTGCCAATGAACCGTTGGTGCTTCATGCTGAGTTTACCGATGGCACACAACTCGCGGGAGAGGCTGAAATTACAGCTGCTCACAAACAGATTAAACGTGTGTGGGTCACACCACAGCCAGATTCTGACGATGAGATTGCTAAGGCGATGCCAGCCGTAACCGATGCCATTTTAGGCGCCGATTTGATTGTGTTGGGACCTGGTAGTCTATTTACGAGCATTTTGCCAAACCTTATGGTGTCAAACGTGGGCGAGGCAATTATGCATACTCCTGCGGAAGTTGTGTATATTTGTAACATTATGACGCAGAAGGGTGAAACGGATCACTTTACTGATGCCGATCACGTTCAGGTATTAAACAAGCATTTGGGTGCCAATTTCGTAGATACAGTCCTTGTGAATACTGAACGGGTTCCAGAGGATTACATGGATTGGAAACGCTGGAACGAGGTGTCAACGAAAGTAACGTCAGATACCGACGCATTGACAAGGATGGGTGTCCGGTCGATTCGAGCCAATTTACTCCAGTTACGGGATGCCGGTGCTTTTCACGACGGGACCAAGGTGGTTGCTGAGCTGATGAAGTTGCTTGCACATAAACATATTCAATAACTGCCTTGATCAATAAGGTGATAAAAAAGGAGGCAGCACGATGTCCTATGCCAGTGACGTAAAAAAAGAGCTGACTGGATTAAAGGTGCACGCGGCGAATGGAAAGGCTGAATTAATGGCCTTGATTCGCATGAACGGCGCGGTCAGCATTGTTAACCACGCGTTTGTGTTAAACGTGCAAACGGAAAATCCGGCGATTGCTCGACGAATTTATGCATTATTAAAGCAGTTTTACCGTTTGGAAGCAGAACTGATTGTTCGTAAAAACGTCAAACTCAAGAAAAACAACATGTATGTCGTGCGGCTAAGAACCGGTACGCAACAAGTTTTAAACGATCTTCATGTGTTAGGCGACATGGGAATCGAAGAGGTGGTGCCACAAAATGTGCTTACAGAAGATAGCGAAGTTCGCTCGTATTTAAGAGGTGCATTTTTGGCAGGTGGTTCGGTTAATAACCCGGACACCAGTCGTTACCATCTCGAGGTTTATTCTTTGTATGAAGAACAGAATCAACAGATTTGTGAGTTAATGAATCAATATGACTTAAATGCCAGAATGACAAATCGTCGAAGTGGCTACATTACTTACCTTAAGGAAGGCGAGAAAATTTCTGATTTTCTCACCTTAATTGGGGCGACTAATGCCATGTTAAAGTTTGAAGATGTGCGCATTATGCGTGACATGCGTAATTCAGTCAACCGGCTTGTTAACTGTGAGACGGCGAACATGGAGAAAGTTGCTTCTGCTAGCTCTCGTCAAATTGATAACATCGAGTACATCAAATCGCGTGTTGGATTAGGCCAGTTACCAGCTAAGCTTCAGGCCATGGCCGAGACTAGATTGGCCAATCGTGAAGTTAGTTTGAAGGAACTAGGTGACCTGATTCCGGGAGGACCAATTTCCAAGTCTGGCGTTAACCACCGTTTGCGGAAAATCAATGAATTTGCTGATAAACTGCGTGAGGATGACATTATTTCAGCGTAGTTGTCGATTTTGTAGTTTGATGTGAACATCAAATAATAGGTGCACAAAATGACCGATTTCCTTTAACTGGGAAACCGGTCATTTTATTTATGCTCAAGTTAATTGCGTGGTTGTTGCAGTGCGGCTACATTAGTAGGATTGCTCAAACATGTCTTTAAATCGTCAAGCAAACCTTTTTCGCGTGGATGCCAGTCCAACACCTTTTGAGTCCACGTGCTGCTGATGGGATTACTGCCGACAACGGTAGGTTCAAACCAGCCAAAGTAGGCCTTAGCGGTTTCTTCATCGAAGTGTTCTACCGGCACACGCAACGTGTTGCCAATTGTTTCAACAATGGTCTTTACAGGAACACCTTCTTCGGCAACCGCGTTATAGGTTGCGCCGGCCTCGCCGTTTTCTAATGCGGCGACGAACAGTTGTGCTGCATCGTTACGATGAACGGATGGCCAAACATTGGTGCCATCACCGACGTAGCCAATCTTACCTTGATTAACCGCCATTTGAGCCAGAATGCTACCAAATCCTTGACGCTGAACGTCGTGAACTGTGGGTGCCAAACGAACAACGCTGGCGCGAACGCCCTGTTGTGCATAACTGAGCGCCAGTGCTTCGGAAGCTGCTCGACCAACGGGGTGTGCCATATGGTCCTGTTCGGTAGCAGTGCGTCCCATGCCAACCGCCATTAAGGTGCCAGATGTATTAACTAGTGGCTTGTCAGTGTTGGCTAAAGCATCGCCTAACGCTTTGATAGCAGCCATGTCTTTAGCGACGGCTTCATCATAATGGTTAAAATCATTAGTAAAGGCGAGGTGAATAACACCGTCACTGCTCTTTGCGGCCGTTGATAAGCTATCTAAATCGTCCAGTGAGCCTTTTATGGGTGTGGCGCCTGCCTGAGTTAATTGTTGAGCCGAATGATCTGAATGAGCCAGTGCAAGAACCTCATGACCATGTTCAATTAGCGTTTTAACAACAACCTGACCAATGAAGCCATTACCACCTGTAACAAAAACTTTCATAATAAGTGCCTTCTTTTTAAATTTCATTTATTTGGTAGATTGTAAAATTAATCCGAACGCTGTTCGGACAAAAAAGATCAGCTTCCTTTAAAATGGTGTTTACCACAAACCCATCTTTTAGGAGCTGTTAATCAGAGACCACTTAAAATACTTGACTGGCAAACACCTTATCAGATCATGCTGACAAATTTGTCCAAAAATTCGGATTAAATTTGCAATCTACCATTTGATAAAGTTTGTTTTATAAATGATAGCTCTATCGGTAAAGATTATAACCGATAGACTTATCGGTATCAAGTGGTAAACTAAAATAAATTACTTTTAAAGAAATGGGATCAGAAGGATGAAGAAAAAAGACGACCAAAAATATAATCGCATTCTTGATGTTGCTGGCGATCTGATTATTACCGATAGTGTCGGTGCGGTTTCAACAACAAAAATTGCTAAGCAAGTTGGCATTTCCCAGTCTAGTATCTACGTTTATTTCAAGAATCGTGAGGCACTGTTACTTACTCTATATGTCCGTGAATTGCAGCGTTTGTATGCTCAGGACAGCGGGGAAGATTTGCGTTCACTGTCGTTTGAAACAGCAATGAAACAGTATCTTGAGCAACTGTTTCACTATGGTTTGACCTATCCTAAAAGTATGACGATCATTCAAAAGTTAAAAGAGGATTACGTCTTTGACGAGCAGGCTGGTGAGCAAATTAATGTCATCGTTCATCAAAGTGCCGTACAGCAGTTGTTATTTAAAGGGCTGGCTGACAAAACATTACGGCAAGTGGATATTTCACTACTTAGAAACATTATTTTTTCGACGATCAAACTGCACACGGACAACTTGCGGCAAGGTGTGTACACTGAGGCAGACGTGCCGTTTGAAAGAATCCAACGCATGCTAATGAAGGCGGTTCAGAATAACTAATTTAAGCCGAAAGAAACAGTTTGGTTAGTGGGTAGAAATAAATTTGCATATACGCAAATATTAACGATAAGGTGTTGTTGTAGCCTCCCAAGCAGTGATAGGTTCGCTTTAATAAAGAGCGAATGGGGGAGATTACATGACCAAAATAATTCATCGCGGTTGGTTCAGCATCGCTATTGTTATGGCGCTGATCAATGGCTTAGAAGTTCCCTTTAACACGGCTACCTATGCCTATATTTTTAAACTGATTACGATGCGTGACTTGGCCGGCGTCGGAATTTATCTGGCAATCATTCTAGGCGGATATTTATTCTTTTCGCTTTTGTCATACTGGCAAAGCTGGGTAGTCAATAAAAATGTGGCGTTTATCAATTTACGTCTGAAAACCTGTTATGTAGAAGCAAAGGTCGAGCGAGATGATCCCAGCCAGCAGGATTTCGAAGCAAATGGCCTATCATTTTTAATGAATGATTTGAAGCTACTCGAGGATAATTATTGGCGCAACGTGTTTCGATTATTAGGATACGGCACAACCATTTTGGTCACCACGGGGTATGCACTACACAATAGTTTTCGGCTAACTGGGATTTTCTTAGCGTTTATGTTGGTGCCAATGGTCTTTCAGCGTTTGGCAAGTAAAGGGACGACGACTAAAGCAACCGTTTGGTCACAAAAAAATGCACAGTTGGCAATACGCGTAAAGGAGCTATTACACGGGGCAATGACCATTCGTCGCTATCATGCTGAGGCTGGTTACAGAACTAAGCTACTCAGGGATGTTGGTAGTGTTGAAGAAGCGAATGCTGCGCTTAAGAATCGCATTGCACTGGCCAACAGTCTGCTAATGTATTTGTTTTATCTATTTTCAGAAACGCCGATTGCCATCGGTATCTACCTGACTATTTCGGGAATGTTAACGTTACCGGAATTTGTTGCAGTCCAATATTCAACCAACATGATTTTAAACAGCGTCAATCAAATGCTGACTTGTATTAACCAGATTGGGAGTACTAAGGCTGTTCGCCAACAGTTGCGTCGAAGTATTCCCAAAGAAGGCGCGACGGCGGAGTTGCCCATGAAATCGACTCAGTTTAAGAAATTGACATTGACAAACATTAGCTTTAAACGTGAACATCGTGACATTTTAAATGACATTAATTTGCGAGTCCAGAAAGGTGAAAAAGTGTTGATTCAAGGACCATCCGGCGTGGGCAAATCAACATTGTTGTCGGTTATGTCAAAAGAGTTGCCAGTTACAAACGGTCAACTGTTACTCAACGGGCAAGACTATGATGAGGCTCAGGTAGAGACTCTGTTTAGCAAGGTTTCACAAACACCGATTATCTTTGCTGAGACTATCAGATTTAATCTAACGTTGGGGATGCCATTCCCTGAGAGCGCGATTTTAGCTGCTGTCAAACAAGCGGGACTCAGTGACGTCATCAATGAACCCAAGCTGAATCAGCAAATAACAGAAGGCGGTAAAAATCTTTCTGGCGGTCAGTTAAAGCGTATTGAAATTGCGCGGGCATTGCTGTTTAAACGACAAGTATTGTTGATTGATGAGGGAACCGCTTCCCTTGATCTGGCAACAGCAAAACAGATTCATGACACACTGTTGTCGTTGTCTAATTTGACAATGATTGAGGTAGACCACCATATTCCACATGAGTTGTTATCCAAGTATGATCATCGCTATCAACTGAACAATGGCCGTTTAGAAGTGCTCGACTAATAATTACCCATGACTGGTCGTCCGGATGATCCAGACCGCTATCATCAGAACGGTGTTAAAAATGGTCAATGAATAAATGTGGCTCGCTCTCAATTTACTGTAGACGCAAAAAGACCCTCGTCATTTGACGAAGGCCTTTGCTTGCTTATTATGATTACTTTTGCATTTCGCTGGAGTTAGTCATAATGTGGTCAATCAAACCATAATCTAAGGCTTGCTCAGCGGTCATGTAGTTATCCCGTTCAGTATCCTTATTGATGGTTTCGATGTCTTGACCAGTCTTTTCAGCCAGCAAGTTGTTGATCATCTTCCGTGTCTTCAGAATTTCTTCAGCCACGATTTCGATTTCAGTTTGCTGACCTTGAGCACCACCAGAAGGTTGGTGAATCAAGATTTCTGAGTGTGGTAAGGCAAAACGTTTACCCTTAGCACCAGAAGTTGCCAGAATGGAAGCCATTGAAGCAGCCATTCCCATGACAATCGTTTGAACATCAGACTTAACAAAGTTCATGGTGTCGTAGATTGCCATTCCGGAAGTGATAACACCACCGGGTGAGTTAATATACATGTAAATATCTTTATCAGAATCTTGGGCATCCAAGAAGAGCAATTGAGCGATGATGGCGTTGGCCATGTCATCTTCGATTGGTCCGGAAACCATAATGATCCGGTCTTTTAATAGTCGTGAGTAAATGTCGTAGGCACGTTCGCCACGGCTGGACTGTTCAATAACAGTTGGAATCAAAGCCATAATTGAGGCCTCCTTGTAATTTGCGTTGTCATTTAGCACTTGTAATGGTGCTCTGCTAATCAACGTAATTGTAGTTTAACCCAAAGGTCAGAAAAGGTCAAACAAAATGGTGCGATTGTTTGAAAAAATGTGATAAAAAGTTGTGTACAATGTGATAGCCTTAGAGTATCAAGGGGTTAGGAGAGTTAGAGATGAATAAAAAATGGTTAACGTGGCCAGTATTTGTCACGTTAAGTGAGATTTATATCGCGCCGTTAAATATTATGTGGTTTATTTTGGGCTCTGCCATTGCCCAATATCAGTATGGTGTCGTCAACTGGATTAACGTTGTTTTGTGTTTAGTGGATGTGTTTATTTTTGATCTCGCAGTTAACGTGTCCGATAACTATTACGACTACGTACACGCTGCGGATCGTGAGGGGTACGCCGCACATACAAATCCAATTGGCCGGTTGCATTTGCCCAAACGTGGTGTGTGGTGGCTAGCAGTTGCCCTGTACGTTGTCTCTGCAATCCCTGGGGTTATTCTAGTTATGTGCACCGGATGGCCGGTATTGCTGTTTGGGATTATTGGTTACTTGATTGGTATTTTCTATACCGCTGGTCCGTACCCATTACATGCCATGCCGATTTGTGAAACTGTGGTCGCTTTTTCCATTACATATTTAATTGAACTCGTCTGTGTTTACATCAGCATTTATGGTCAGCGTCCGTTTACATGGGGCGTTGCAGGCACGACATTTGCATTATGTCTACCAATTACGCTGCTGTTCTTTACCGTTCAATTAGGGAATAATACGGCAGATCTAGACGAAGATATCAAAAACAATCGTCACACACTGGCTTATTTCATTGGTCGCAAACGGGCTGTCAGGGTGATGCAAGTCTTATTGATTGTTGGCAGCTTATGGCCAATTGTAAACTTGGTTTTGGGACTGGCACCGTGGATCACTGTGCTAAGCGTGGTGTTGCTGCCGATTATGTGGCGGGGAATTAAACCATTCTACGCAGTTCAAGATAAGCAGAAAACGTACATGAAAGTGATTAAAAATACATCTTTATTTTATATTGGGTACACCGCACTGTTTGCAATTGGCGCATGGCTGTAAAAATAAAATTAGAAAAATCGTTTGACAAATGATTAAAATGCTAGTATATTTCTAATCAACATTTAATCATTGTTTTCAAACCTAGTAGTGAATGATCTGTGTGTCAGGAAGTCGGTGGTTGCTGCGAACCGATCAGGATCATCTCATCGAAATACCTGAAAACGAAAATGACCGGGCATCGCTGGACCGTTATCCCAGTGAGAGTGAATAAGATGGGCGGAAGGCTCGTTTTATTAAGCTGGGTGGTACCACGGTAAACTAATCGTCCCTGTTATGCATGATGCATAGCAGGGACGATTTTTTGTATTTAGAGTGTGACCAAGCACGGATTTAGGGATTGGGAGCACGTTTAGGAGAATGGTGCCGCAGCCCGGCATTAAAAAGAGAGAAAAGGGGGCCAATGGAAAATGACAGAAAATTGTGGGGGCAATCCTCGATATAGAACCTCAATGAATGACACTCAACGTTTACAACAATTTGGACATTCAAAAAATGAGGTATTCACATGGAAAAACAAACATTTAAAGTTGGTCGTAACGAAGCACTAATTGTCTTACTAGGCATGTTGTTAATTATGGGATTTGGCGTGATTAAATTTGGTTTGTCGCCCCAAGTTCCCGTTATGTTAGTTATGGGATTATTGATGGCATGGGGTGTTGCTCACCGTTTGCCATGGTCGTTAATTAACGAAGGAATCAAGGATGGGATTGAAACCGGGATTGTCCCAATTTTCATTTTCATTCTGGTTGGTGCGTTAATTAGTACATGGATTGCTGCTGGTATCATTCCATCCTTGATGGTTTTCGGTTTTCATTTAATCAGTGTTCAGTGGTTCGTCCCTTCCGTATTTGTCGTCTGTGCACTGGTTGGTAGCGCCGTTGGTAGTGCCTTTACCGTTATTTCTACAGTCGGCATTGCGTTCTTCGGGATGGGCGTTACGATGCACGTTAACCCAGCCTTAGTGGCCGGTGCGATTATCTCCGGCGCAGTTTTTGGTGATAAATCGTCACCGCTATCCGAATCGACCAACTTAACCGCAGCTGTTGTTGACGCAGATTTATTCAAACATATTATGAACTTGATGTGGTCCACCATTCCCGCATTTATTATTGCGTTAGTTGTATTTGCCATTATGGGAAGCGGCGAAAAGGGTGCTAGTCTAGCCAGCATCAATCATGTCATCAACATTTTAGACAACAACTTTACTATTTCAGCTTGGGCGATTGTGCCGATTGCGTGCATGTTCATTTGCGCATGGCGGCGAGTGCCAGCGATTCCAACATTATTTTTAAACATTGGTGTTTCGCTGGTGATGTTACTGATCGAGCATCCAGGCACTAAGTTAACCAAAATTGCTAGCATCATTGAAGCGGGATTTGTTTCTCACACAGGTAATAAAGAAGTTGATTTATTACTATCGCGTGGCGGTATTGCAAGCATGATGGGAACGGTCTCACTGATTGTGTTGACCTTATCACTTGGTGGTTTGTTGATGCAATTTGGGTTGATTGATGCTGTGATGACGCCATTTGCGAAACATTTAAACTCCGATGGCAAACGGATCATTGCGGTCGTTCTCTCAAGTATTGGTGTTAACATCTTCATCGGTGAACAATTCTTATCCGTTATCCTTCCAGGTAAGGCATTCAAGAAAACATTTGACGAATCAGGATTAGCTCCCGTCGCATTAGGACGGGCGCTTGAAGATGGCGGAACGGTTATTAACTACCTGATTCCGTGGGGTGTTGCTGGCGTGTTTGCAGCCAACACACTTGGTGTTCCAACGATGCAATACTTGCCATTCGCATTATTTAGCTTATTGTCACCAGTATTTTCTATATTAAGTGGCTTGACTGGTATCGGTTTGAAGCATCAAGACGTTGCAAAAACGGAGTCAGAAAATTTTAAGCAGGTCACGGCTTCAACGGCTGTAGAAGAGTAATACGTCCGGTTAAAGCGGTAGCGTGTGAACGAAGTCGTGACCAAAATAAAATAATTATTATGGCCGTTTGTGGTACGGTTATTGCATTGATGACTAAACCGGACTTGCTCACGTTGTCTAAAGCTGGTATAGTATTACGTGTTATTAAACACAGTATTGAGAGGAGAAGCATCATGGCAGAAAAGAAACCATTGAACTCATTCGCCGGCCAACGTCCCGTTGCTAAACGTCAACGTCGTATTCGCCGTGAAAAAGAAATTGCCGCAATCCAACGTTGGGCTGCTGGTAAGACTGACACGATCGAAGCAGCTCCAAAGGCTAAGTAATTTCGGTTGGTAGGCTTTTCTGATCGTCTCTAATTCAGTACATCAAAAAGCATTTAGTCCCGCAATCTCGTCATGAAAATGATGGGGTTGCGGTTTTTTTATGGTTCTATCATATCTGTTGTTGGTCATGTCACAAGACATGATCGACAACAGATTTTTCTTTCTGTAATCTATGTATGTTGACACGAAAAAAGGATATCG
>NZ_WEZT01000008.1:62395-76092 GCF_009863985.1 Furfurilactobacillus milii
ATCAGCTCCTAAAAGATGGGTTTGTGGTAAACACCATTTTAAAGGAAGCTGATCTTTTTTGTCCGAACAGCGTTCGGATTAATTTTACAATCTATCTTAAGGACAAAAACAAAACACCCAATCATCAAATAATGATTGAGTGCATTATGGTCGTTACCAACAACAGTTGACAGAGAACCTTTTTTATGAGCGTGACGACCCCCGGTAGAGACCGAGCAATAACGTAAAATGAGCGCTGTAAAGGTGAATTTTGCCTTTACAGCGCTCGTTTTGTGTTATGCACAGGTCTCTGGGGTGTCGAAGCGCGTTACGACTATGAAGCAGGAAAACGGGTTATGCACAGACTTCAGTGGGTGAGAGCACGTTATGGCTATGAAGTAGGAAAGTGGTCGATTCCAGTAATTTCGCTAATTTCCAGTAAATATGACTACATAATTGGACATGTCATACAATCAATTTTCTGAAATTATTACTATTGGTTTTAACTTCTAATTTGATCGTATTAAGTGATTTAGATCTGTAATCCAAATAAATTGAAATTTTTCAGCCTTCTGCGATGACATTTTAACTTAGAATGAATACAATGTACTCGGGAGGTGGAATTATGGGAACTGGTTCTAAACCCATCACGATTTTTTTCGTGATTTTGTATGCGTTTCTGTTTTATTTAGTATTTGCTAACAAGAACATGCTGGCGATGGAAGTGATGGCAGTGGGGATGTTATTGCAAGCCATCATTGATTGCTGGTGTGCTTTTCGCAAGTCAAAACCATGATACATATTTATAGGAGGCGTTCGCATGAGTGAACAGAAGGTTTACAACGATTATTTTTACGATGAACCTGTTTATGATTTGCATGACGGGGGTTATGTGCCATTGAAGGTACCGGATGTGCCGGAGAAGCCCTTAACAATTCCGAGTGTGTTAAAACCAGACAAAGTGGATGGCAATGATGTTTGGTATACCATTCGTGCTCAAGCTGGTGAAACACAAATTTTACCCGGTGTTAAGACGAAGACATGGGGCTACAATGCATCCTTGTTGGGCCAAACGGTCGTGTTGAAGGATGGTGTCCATTATCACGTGCATATCGTCAATGAATTACCTGAAGTGACAACGTTGCACTGGCATGGACTTAATGTGCCTGGCCCTGTCACAGATGGTGGTCCACATGCGCCAATTTATCCTGGTGAATCTCGTGACATTGACTTCACCTTGAATCAACCGGCTCAAACGGACTGGATTCACCCGCACCCATGTCCGAACACTGCTCGTCAGGTCTGGAACGGATTGGCAGCGGCAGTTGTTGTAACTGACGACGTCGAGAGTAAGCTACCATTCCCACGTAATTATGGTGTTGATGACATTCCGGTTATCTTGCAAGATCGTAGTTATCACGACAATCAATTGGATTATGATGCCGATTATGACGTGGATGGTACGTTAGGCGACACGCCGTTAGTTAACGGTACTGTAAACGGTGTCTTTAAAGTCACGACGCAACGGATTCGTTTAAGAATTTTGAACGGTGCTGACCGGCGTGAATACCGTTTGCACTTTAGTGATGATCACGAATTCACTCAAGTTGGCTCTGATGGCGGAATTTTACCCGCACCAGTTAAGTTGACTAAATTGATGCTGACCTGTGCTGAACGGGCAGAAGTTATCGTCGACTTTGGTGATCACAAACCGGGTGACAGGGTTCAATTGATGTCTGACGATGTGCCGTTGATGACGTTTGAAATTGGCGACTTTGAACCAGATAACACACAACTGCCAGATCATTTGGTTGATTTGGCCGATTGGGAACCAACGCCAGGTTTGCCCGTTGAAAAGACAGTTATGTCAGGTATGGACGACGAAGTCCGCCTCGACGGTAAGCTGTTTGATATGCAACGGATCGATCGCAAACAGAAGTTGGGTGACGTCGTTGACTGGGATGTGACTAACACAAATGACATGGGCAGTGGCATGATTCACCCGTTCCACATGCATGGCTGTCACTTCTTGGTACTGTCACGAAATGGTAAGGCACCTTATCCAAATGAACACGGCTACAAGGATGTTGTCGGTGTTAATGCCGGTGAAACTGTTAGAATTCGGGTTATGTTTGATGTGCCTGGGGTCTTCATGTATCATTGCCACATTTTGGAACACGAGGATACTGGGATGATGGCCCAGATTGAAGCTTACGATCCAGACCACCCACAAACATTCCACTTGCTAAGCATGGATGATGTTAACAACCGAACGAACCAAAATTAAATTAATCGTTGGCTAATATGAGCGGCGTCTTGAATAATTCAGACGCCGTTTTTATGTGAGTCGGCGAACACATAGAGAGAAGTGCATTTGTATGAGTGAGAAAGAGGCAACAGCGAGTGTCGACAATAGGGGGCACGTTTATAACCGATTATGGTTCATTATTACGCTACTGACGGGCACGTTCAGTATGTCCATCAGTCAATCGTCCTTATCGACTGCATATCCGACCTTGATGCGGACATTTAATATCGGGGCGCCACAAGTGCAGTGGATGACGACTGGCTTCATGTTGGTGATGAGTGTCATGATTCCCGTGAGTCCGTGGCTACTGAACAACGTTAAATTTACAACGCTATTTCGTTGGGTGACCGCTATGTTTGCGTTTGGGACATTGCTATGTATGATGGCGACGAGTTATCCAGTATTGTTAATTGGTCGTTTAATTGAAGCACTTGGCGTTGGTATTATCTTTCCATCGTTTCAAACGGTGTTGCTGACAATTACGCCTGAAGATCATCGGGGAGCAACGATGGGCACGGCAGGGCTAATCATGGGATCTGCTTTAGCAACCGGACCAATCGTTTCCGGAATTGTCCTGTCATTTGCAAGTTGGCGTGGTCTATTTGTATTGTTCTTCGTGCTCGTTACTGCTGTGTTTATTCTGTCCTTCTGGACGATTAAAGATGTTATGCCAGTTAATCGGTCGACAATGGACTGGTTGTCGATTATTTATTCGTTGGGGTTCATCGGTGTCTTGTACGTCCTTAATCAAATTGGGGTAAAGGGCGCTAACTGGTGGCTGACAACGCTGCTAATTATCAGTATCCTGGCGTTGATTGGCTTTTGTTATCGTCAGTTACATCGTGACCAGCCACTATTGGAATTACGAGTTTTCCACAGTCGTTTGTTCACGACCGGTGTGTTGCTAACGGGTGCTTCTTACATTGCACTGATTGTGACCACGATTGTGCTGCCGTTGTATTATCAAAATGTGCTCGGTTTATCAGCACTATTTTCTGGATTGTCACTGGTTCCAGCGGCCGTGGGTCTCAGTCTGTTGAACCCACTATCCGGTCATTTGATGGATCGCGTTGGACCACGAAACGTTGTCCTTACGGGGATGATTTTGATTGTGCTCGGGTTTGGCTACCTGACTATCTTTGCACGCCATTTAAACGTGTTTAGCTTAATTTTGGCTTCAATTGTGACTGAAGGTGGGAATGCATTTGTTATGATGCCAGCCGTAACACTGGGAGCAAACTCATTGCCTGATAAACTGATTTCTCACGGAACAGCTGTGACAACGACTGCCCGTCAGATTCTGGGATCAGCAGGGGTTGCTGCCGCCACGATTATTTTGACGCGGGTGACAGATGCGCATAAGGCTGCTCAAGGTTTACATCAGGCTACACTGACTGGTTATCAGATGACGTTCTTAACTTTTCTGATTATCGGAATCTTAGGCTTGGCATTAACGTTTACCTTACCGCGTGGTAAACAGGCACCAACGAAGTAGGTGTAAGAAAAATCGCCGTTCACATTAATTGTGAGCGACGATTTTTTATTTATATCTGGTTTATTTTGCATCTGGTGTTAGTCCCAGTTTGCGTTGGCAATCTGGACAATAACCATAGAGTTCGATGTGATCTTCGGTAATCATGTAACCAGACTGTTTAACCGCTGCACTTTCCAGATTGGCGAAATCATCATAAAAGATGTCCGTAATCTTCCCACAGTTCTGACAAACGGCGTGAAAATGTGGCCGACCAAAGTAGTCATAGTGGGTTCCTGCATCACCGTTTTCTAGTTCAATCACAATCCCTGTTTCGACTAACGTATTTAACGTATTGTAAATCGTTGCCAAGCTTAGTCCTTGGTGAACGGGTTTCAGTTCGTCAAACATGGTGCCAACGTCAGGATGATTGTGGTGTGTCATGAGGTAATGGAGCACAATCTGCCGTTGCGGGGTAACCCGCAGATGTTTGTCCTTTAATACTTTTACCGCTGCTTCATCAATAACCTGTGCCATAGGCAACTCCTTCCTTAGACTTGTTCTAACTTAATATTAAAACACTTTTCTATCTAAATACCAATTAGATGAATTGTCAAGGACTCATGTAATTGACGATATGTCTGAAATTATGGCAGTAAAATCAATTCCTCAAAATTTGAGTGGATTGATTTCGTTTTGCAGGTCGAGGACGTCATACCATGGGAGCGATCTCAGCCCTCAAACCCCGAGGGTCTTCAACCTCGGCTTGGAACCGAAGACCACGTTTCCAAGCCTGCCCTGCAATTCTGCCCTCGACCGGCTTCACTCATGTTGTACTAGATTTAGCTAAATTTAAAGCTAAAAATAAGAAAATGGGTCGCAATTGAATCTGCTGTTACATGCATGTGAGGGCGTCACCGTTGATACCGATTCGTGAAGGCGGTGTTAATTCGAATGATTCTGTCGAATTTACAGCACGGACGGTTGGGAAGACTCGTGATCTTGCGAGGCTTCCCAACGAGGTGAAAGTCTGTGGTTTTCAGGCTTGAACCGGTCCCACGACAAGTGTATCAACGGTGACAACCGGCAGTAAGGGCAGTAAGGTTCAATAGTTTAAAGGTAAAATCTTGCGCATATTGAAGCGGTTGCACTATGATGAACACGATGATAACGCTGATTTGTTGGAGATGTAATTCATATGGCAATAAGTGAGCAAAAACAGTCGTTTCAACTTCACTTACAGGATTTAACGAACCGTAATGCTTCATTCTTAGAGACCATCTACGCGTTGGCTAACGGACATCTAGGCGTGCGTGCCAGCAATCCATTACAGGGAAACCTGCGATTAGATGAGGGGATGCCTGGCCTATTTGTGAATGGCTTTTATGATTTGAGCCACATTACATATGGAGAATCATACGCGGGTTACCCGGAAAATAATCAAACCATCGCTCAGTTACCCGACCCACGATACCTTGTCATTGAGATCGATGGAGAACGATCGGATCAAACGACATTTGCCACCCGAGTTGTGGATAAAAACCTTGATATGGAAACGGGGTTACTCAATGAATTGTTTGAGATAACCACACCTTCTGGAAAAATACTCCAGTTATCCTTATCGACGTTTGCGTCACAGGCTGATGATGGCATTTACTGTGTCAGCTACACCATTCGGCCAATTAACTTTAGCGGGGCGGTAAAGCTGTACAAACAGCACCCCTATATTGACCAGGTGTTTACCCGAGACGGCGATATTCGTGCTGTGTCGCGAAATAACATTTTGGATCGGCAGTTTTTGAATGCGGACTTTCCGGCCATGCAGATCACGACGCAACGGAGTCAATTGGGGCTAGTCCTTATGTGGCGTTATTTGGGTGAAGACTCCTTGGTCAAGTTTGACCGTTCGGACGGTATGCCCAAATACGTAATGGACCTTGACCTCCAGCAAGGGCTGGCAGAATCTTTCGACTTCGGTTATTCCGTCGGGCGGATTCACAGTCTTATGGATGTCGCGATGAACCACACGCAATACTTGAAAAACGCAAACGCACATCTAGAGCATCATTCGTTTTCAACCTTGTTTACAGAATCTGCCCACAAAATGCAGGAGTTCTGGCACAATTCGGATATTCGGATTGACGGTGATCCTGAGACGCAAAAGGGGATTCGCTTCAATCTCTTTCATCTGCACCAGTCTGCTGGTCACGATGGGAAGACCAGTATTCCAGCCAAGGGTCTCACTGGGGCAGGTTATGAAGGACATTATTTCTGGGATACCGAAATGTTTATGCTGCCGGCCTTCATTTATACAGATCCACAAATGGCCCGAGCGTTGTTAACGTATCGTTACCATACGTTGGATGAGGCACGGCGTCAGGCCCGAGACTTTGGCTTAGACGGCGGGGCAATGTTTGCATGGCGCACAATCAACGGGATGGAGGCGTCGCCTTACTTTCCTGCTGGTCTGGCGGCTGTTCATATTAACGCGGATATTGCGTATGCGGTCGCTGAATACGTGCAGGTCACAGATGATCAGGATTTCTTGGTGAAAATTGGATTTGAACTGATCCTGGAGACGGCGCGATTCTGGCAGCGTTTTGGCAGCTTCGGTATTGATGGGCCTCAGGGCGGCAAGTTTGTGATTAACAAAGTGAACGGGCCCGATGAATACTCGGCAATGGTGAATAACAATTATTACACCAACCGGATGGCTCAACACAATCTCCGTCTAGCCGTTAGCTATGCTAAAGAACTTAAGAGGAGCCATCCAAGCAAGTTAGAAGAGCTTGGGGTGACTGAAAAGGAATTACAGTCCTTTACACACATTGCAGATAGCATGTACCTGCCGTTTGATAAGGAACTCGGTGTCAAGATGCAGGATGATGGTGCCTTTAACATGGAGATTTGGCCATTCGATCAGACACCACGGGATAATTACCCATTGTTGCTTCACTACCACCCAATGCGTTTGTATCGCCATCAAGTCAATAAGCAAGCCGATACACTGATGAGTGATTTATTGTTCCCAGCCGACCAAGATATTGAACAGCTCAAACGTGATTTTGATTACTATGAGCCATTAACGACACATGATTCATCGTTGTCGCGCCCAATCTTTAGTATTCTGGCGCATCGAATTTTAGCGCATCACAAAGCGTACCGTTATATTGCAGAATCAATCCTAACTGATTTAAACAATAGTCAGGGCAATTCACAAGACGGCGTGCATGTCGGCAACATGGGTGCTAGTTGGATGGAAATGACGCTAGGCGTAGCCGGCATGATTCGTGCTGACCGTGGCTTGGAGTTTCATCCACACTTACCGGTTCAGTGGTCGGCATTGACGTTTAAGATTCGTTATCGTGGCAGTCAGTTTGAAATGCACATCACACGTAATCAAGCGCACTTTAGCCTGATTGAGGGTGACCAGGTGACAATTTACTGTGATGGACAGGAAGTGGCCTTAAGCAGCAAAGCACCGGTCAAACGGATGATGACCGTTAATTTAACGGAGAAATAGAATTGACATTAGGAGAGGGCGACCGGCTTTCTCAGATAATTCAAATGCGACGTTTATGGGATTTTCTCATGGACGTCGCATTTTGTTTAAGTTAGATGAACAAAAGACAGTGCTATGTCTCGCAGTTACGGCAATTTCACCAAAATCAAACTGAGGTCTCATGCCCCAATTTATAGAAAATAGAAATAGCCGTAAATGGCACGAGAAAACCCCGACAACTTCAAAATTGCCGGGGTTCGTTCGATAAATTTAGCTGTGCGTTGCTCTATCTATGTGTTGATGCGGAAATTAGTTCTGGTGAACGGCTTCCATTTGTTCGAAGTAAGCTGTTTCCTTCTTAGCTTCAGCCGCTTGGTTCTTTTTGTTGTACCAAGGGGAGATAGTGAAGGCTAAGAAGTCGTTCATCAAGTAAACAGAACTGTTAACAAACATGGCTAACGTAGCGTCACCTTGACGGAAGGAAACGGCCCACAAAACCATTTGTGCTAAACCAGAAGCAACCCACCAGATGTATTGTTGTTTGAACCGCATGAAGCAGATGACACCGGCACAAGCGGAGATACTGAATGAAATAGCGTCGATCCAAGGACGAGGATCGTTGGTAACTGCGCCAATAACGTAACCGGAGATCCCGTAAACAATTAATGTAGCAATAATAGCAACTGTGTTACTGCGCCATGTAAATGAACGAATTTTGCTGACCATGTTTTTGTTCCAGCTTGGGCTTAGCAAGACTGGCAGGTCAAGTGTTGCCATGTAAACAATCTGTTCACCGATGGACAGGTAGTTTTTGGCAGAAAAACCAACATAAATAAAGCAAAGTGCAGATAACACACCAAGTAAGCCGTTAACACTCTTAGCTTGGTTGATGGCCAAGATACAAAGTACCCCAAGTGTTGTTCCGATGAACGTGATCAAACTAACCAAACTGAAGGGGTTTGAAACTAAGGTCATCACCTGGGCACCCAATGAAAAACCGAAAAGCCAGTATGAGGCCTTGTGCCAGCCAGTTAACTGGTGGCCGAGAAACTTAAAATAATTGGTAACGTGACGCATGAAAAGATCTCCATTCTATGATTTGTATTTGTGGCCCGGTAGAAGTAAAAGATTCAGGCCTGCAACGCACTGATAGATATGTTAGCACCCAGACCGTGGAAAACAAAATGCCTGTCAAACGCTTATTGTATGTACCATGAGTTAACGTTGCGTGGCGATTTGAGACCGTGATGGCGGCACTGAGAGCTATTTTGTGATGGACACAAGATGATGTGAAAACTTTTTTGAAAAAACTATATATTGTATGTAAAAGCCATGAAAATGAATGAAAACAATCTGCAGTAATTTTTGCATTTCAAGGTTAAAACCGTGTCAGAACAAGAAAAGGCTCCACAAAATGGCTACGAAAGCCCATTTTATGGAGCCACAACATCTAGATGCCTCATTGAGGGGGAGTGAGTCAACTAGATGAGTTGGAAACTCAGTTGTTGGTCGCGCAGTTTGAAAATCTGGCCGAGGTGACTAAAACGTAATTGCAGGCGTTTAACGCCATCCAAGTTAGTATCCAGAATTTCAATGCGGTACGCGGCAGTTGGCGCTGGGTGAATCAGATTAAATGTGATGTATTTACCTTTAGGGAAGTGAATGCTGTGATGGCCAAGTTCGTTATGGAAAATTGTAATCATAGTTATTCCTCCTTGTGTCTGCTAAGTATGAGTACGAGTTTAGCATGCGTTTTAGGGGAGGGGTAATTATGTGCTTGTGAAACGCTTTTAAGACACGGAAGGTCGAAATTCTAATAAGTTGAAGAACCAATTATAGCGCCAAGAACAACACCCAAAATGCCACAAATGATTGAAGCAACAATTAGAATTAATCCCTGTGTTTCGTTATGTTTACGCGATGCAAATCCTAAGGCAACGCCAATACCACCAAAAATAATCGGAATGAAAAACAATGAGACGGCGGCTGATAGCCATCCAAGGATTAAAAAGAGCCTTGAATTATTATTAGTTTGCCTAGCAGTATCGTCAAAACTCTGAATTTGCTGGGGCTGAGCACTTTGCTGAGTTTGCCGTTGGTACGGCCGAACATTTGATACGTTAGAATGAGAGTTATTTTGAGCATCATTCATTTGATCAAAGAGAGCGCCACAATTAACGCAGAATTTTGCATCTGGTTTATTTTGAGCCCCACATTGCTGACAATATTTCATGATTTACGTCCTCCAAGACTAAGTAAATTATTTTTTTGCCACGGTATCACAGCTGTAAAGTTTGAAGCCACAAAATCCATCCCGGTGTTTTTCCCTGAAAAATGAATCAAAGTGGTCGAAATTCGTTTTTTGAATTCGACATCCAAAATTTGATCAATGGGGACGAGTCTTGGTTCACCAACAATTTTTCCCGAAATTGTTGATGGGATGAGTACTAGCCCCTGATCCTCAAAGCAAATGATATTATTTTTGGTACCCCAAATAGCTAACCAAGTAATCCACAAATTATGGTAGTCGTGAAGGGACATTACTTGGATAAAATTATCGGTTTTATCTGAATAGCCGTGTTTGATTTTGAAATTTACAATCTCCTGAATGCTAGATGCCATTTATTTTTGCCTCCTAATAAGCACTTGTACTCCTTAAAAATCGTCCTCAACGGCATAATCTAAGTTGCCGTCCTTATAACGCCACAATTCACGGTCGGAATTTTCTGGATTTAGAATAATTAATGTCCAACCTGATCCAACCTTTTGCTTAATTGATTTGGAAATTTTTGTCCCCGTTGACTGAATATCTGCGTCCTCTTCGTAGTAGACTTGTTTATCTACCATTTGCTCCATAGAATCGATGATGTCACTATCTTTTGCTTCCAGACCGATAGCCTTTTTTGATTTATTGATCATGACTTTGTAATCATCCTTAGCAGTGTGGGCGACTACACAACTTTTTATTTTTTGTTCTGTTGTTTGTGGCGGATTTTGGTGAATAACAATGCCAACGATACTGCCAATTATTAAGAGAATGATAATTAACGTGGCCCAAATATTGGCGTTGCTTTGTGGTTCATTATTTGAAATCGAGTCAAAGGTTGTGACCTCGGAGTTTACCTTAGGTTGTGTTGAAGGGGGAAACGGCTCTGAACTCGGGAATTTAAATCCGCAATTAATGCAGAAGATGGTGTTTCCGTCGTTTGGGGTTCCGCATTCTGGGCAAAATTTTTTATTCATAGGGCACCTTCTTTCTCATCAGACTTTTGTGGATTCTTGTTCTTATGTTTCATACTTAGAATTCCGTCAGCGTATAGCATCAACGTCAATTTTGTTTCGGCCGCGCTGGTCTGAAACGGGGAAAGGAGGACTTGATAATTCGCCACACCATCTAATCCCTTGATGTTCAAAATGGACTTTAGATTGCGCATCAGCGTTTTCCAGGCTTCCGTGTAATTTTCTCCTGCACCAATGACTTCTACAGAAGCGGCCAATACAAATCCGTCGGGAATTTTTCCTGCTGTAATTGTGGGTGTATCAGTTAGGTCAATACTTGTTTCGAAAATGTTTGCGCCGGGTAAATCTGTGAAAACTTCGACATTTTGAAGACTGGCACCGCACTTCAAACAGAACTTAGCGGTGTCAGAGTTTTCTGATCCACATTTTGGACAACGTTTATATCTTTTGACTAACATATTTAAATCTCTGGCAAATTCTATAATTAATCCGAACAGAAATTAAAAAGCCCAAAGCAATCACTTACAATGGTAGTAGCTAATTCCAACCAATATAGGGAGTGATTACTGCACTTGAACTAATTAATCAACGACCATTAAAAATACATCATCAACAGACTGCCATTGAAAGATTCCGGGCTTGTTCGGATTAAACTTGTAATTTGCCCTCTCCAAATGAAATTATCTTTTATTCTGTTTCTTGTAGTTTTTAATCTGCGGTGTCATCGTCTGCATCGTTGTTGGTATCTGCGGCGTTGTTGTCGTCGTCATTAGTGTCGCTGTCATTATTATCAGTATCGTCATCATCGGAATCATTGTCGCTATCACTTGTAGAGTCAGTATTGCCAGAACTATTATCAAAATTCTTTTTATCCAATATATTTCCGTTATCATCTACTTCGATATAAGGATGAGCTTCTGAGTTTTGACTATCTTTGAGGAAAACACCCCATGTTGCACCGTTTGGCATTACTGCCTGTTCGTGCTGGATGTCTTGTATAGAGTACCGAGACCAATCAATGCTATTAGACGCCTGTACTTTTTGTCGGATTAGACTAATAGTATCGGTTCCAGAGCTGGCGGCCTCAGAGTCGGATTGTGAAGTTGAGCTAGAATCGACAGAACTGCTGTCATTTGGCGAGCTAGACTTAAAGAAACTGCTGATAGAGTTATTTGTGTGACTCATATCCAGCATTGAGATGTAAGGTGTAATTTTATTTTTATATTTTCTCATCAACTGATCTTTTGTAATTGTTCCGTTATTAGTCCAACTAGTATTTTCAGGTGTCCAATCTGCCATATCAGTGCCATCTGGTGGTGTGGCCGAATATTTTGTGAAAGTACCATCACGATGATCAATAACTTTGTTTGTCTCTGATAGAACGTGATTAATATTTGAGTTGGTATAGACTAAACCAATTTCGTTTGGCTGGCCCATTAACACGGTTAAATTTGGTTGACTGCCATCAGATGTAGATGCAAGCCCCTTGGAATTCATACCGAAAACCCAATATGCTAAATAGGCCAGTTGTTGTTTTTGAGGAAGTGAATCAAAAACCGCAGAAGCATTGCTCGATTGTGAAGCCTTTTTTGATGAGACAGCACGAGTACTAGAATGTTGTTTTTTTTGTTTTTGAGATTTTGGCCTCGTTGATGGAATGAGAGTATGAAATTTTTGGGGTGATAAATAGCGAAAGGTAAGAAGAGCTCCAACTAAAGCCAAAATAATTACCACGACTAATGGAATCAAAAATTTCCTTCCTTTTGCTGGCACTTCTTGTCGCTGGCTTGAATCACTTATTTGACTGTCACTTAATGATTTGCCACAATTTCTGCAAAATTTGGCATTGGGTTCATTTTGAGTATGACAATACGGACATGTAATTGAATTATTCATAATTGAATACCTCTAAAATTTTATCTAACACTTAGAAAATAGACATAAATGTAACTACACTGGCTGTTATACCCATGAGAAAAATTTGAAAGATACTGCGCCTGTTTAGGTTTGACCCATTGAGTTCGGTAATGACTACACCACCCAATATGTTGAAGGCGGTCGCCATAACCCTCCAACCACTTGCATAAAAGGCACCACTAAAACCACCGATAATGATAGCTACTGTGACGCCAAAGTTGCGACCTTTTAGATTCTCTTGAGGACTAACATTCGTTTGACCATGCTCTTGTTCAATTTTCGAAGTAGGTGACGGTTCGTAATGTCCTTCAGAAGTGTTAAATGATGTTGTTGATGCAATCGTGGCGGAATCAGGAGTTTCAGATTCACTGATGTCAAAATGAAAGCCACAATTTATACAAAATTGAGCACTACTGTTATTTTGGGTGCCGCATTGAGGGCAAAATTTCATGATTATATCTCCAATAGATAACAAAACCAATTATGGGAAGAAAAGCTTCAATGGTACTTTAAATTGTTGGTGTATTTGTTCAGCTTCTTCAACGGTGAAGGAGCCTTGACCGTGCAACCTTCGATTAACAGTTGTGCGATGCATGTTAATGCTCAGACCTACGTCTAATTGCGTGATCCCATGCTTTTTTAAATAATTTCGCAATTTTTCTGTTGTTTCTTTTTTTGAAACTTGATTGCTTTCAACTCTCAATATGAATCACCTAATCCTTTTGTAAGTTAGAAATATTCACTTCTGAATTATAATTCGAAAATTGTACCCCTTCAACTACTTTTAGTTTGCGGTTGCTAGGGGTGTAGCGGCTGTGCAACACTCTATAATAAATGCTTTTTATTGTGGAGGAGATGACAGTATGCTTGGAGACGCTATTAAGCGTGCACGGATTGACAAAAATTTGACACAAATGGAACTATCAGAAAATATTTTAAAAATTTATGGAATTCCAAATTCTTCAGGAATGATTTCAAGGTATGAGCATGCAAGTAAGCCAGTTACATCTGGTCAAATGGCAATTCCACTTTTGTTCGCGTTGTGCGATTTTTTGCAACTTGATTTAAACAATATTGCAAAAGAGGAAATGAAGGTTTTAAAAGAGCGTTCCGAAAGAATACCATTTCAACACCAACGAAAGTAAATATTTGTGAGTGACAAGGCAATCAATTGTCTAAAAGCTTGAATTGTCAAATTAAGTGCAACACTACATTAAAGAATATTTCATAAGGCGTTTTCCATCCGAGACATTTACGGGGACGATTATTCATTTGTTCTG
>NZ_WEZT01000008.1:76192-123615 GCF_009863985.1 Furfurilactobacillus milii
ATTCCTTTCATGATTGTTTTCGCAAACATCATTTTACAGAAATTTGGCCATGGGCCATTCTTTATTTAATTAGTGTTGCACTTAAAGTGTAAATTCAAGAGTAATAAAACGATTCCTTACCGAAACTTTGAAATGCGTGAATCATCAAAGCAAATACTGATAGCAGGGAACGACCAGTATTTTTTTGATGCTAGAGATACTTTTATAGAATTTGCGTAGTCACTCTGCTAGACATAATGACACAACCTTGGCTACCGTTATTAGGAATCGAAATGGTTTGATGTTTAAAAGTGATGATAGAGTGTCTTAAGCATTTGCTGTTCCAGATGCTTTTTGAGGATAGCAGGAGAAACTATCAAGGTGATTAAATACTCGAAAACAAAATAAGACCGCTATCCGTGATCAACGGGTAGCGGTCTATTCAACGGGCCTCTCAAAAGTATTAAGTAATGTGTTAAGAGTTTTGATGAAATTAAATCGTTTGACATATTAAAACGATGAAACAAAGGCGCACGGCACTACTTTTAGCACCTCTAACAGTATTCAAGTAATTTTAAAATGCGCTTGGGGGGAATCGAACCCTCATCTCAAGAACCGGAATCTTACGTGCGATCCATTACACTACAAGCGCAAACCGTTTATACCAAACAGGTACTTTACTATATTAGCGAAAACGGTTCGGAAACACAAGTCTATTTAACCGATTTTCAATGGAATTGGTTGGTTCCCGGTTGAAAGGGAAGTTAGCTCTGCTTATGAATGACCAACTATTTGTCAGTTTGTCTGCACTATAAACGACAGTGTGCATTGATGTCAGTAAGCTCATTGAAAAGACTATCAAATTTCATAATTATGTTTTTAACGCTTTCTGTTGTTAAATATCTAAAAAATGTTGCCGTAAATTGCTTGACCCTTGTCTGTACACCAATGTTATATTGAGCGCAATGTTAGTACTGATGAATCGAAAGGGAAAGCAGATGAATATTGCTCAATTTGCTAGGTTAGCAGGATGCACTGTTGAAACGCTAAGATATTATGACCGGGCCGAACTGTTTCAACCGCTCCGACGTGGAAATGGGTATCGTGACTATGCTCAGACTGATTTAGATGTCGTCAAAATGATTATTAATCTTCGTAAAGCCGACGTTGACGTTAAGACGATTAAACAAATAATGGTCCTTTTCAAAACGCCGGTGACAACGGCATGCTACGATGACACACTTTCATTTATTGCCGGACAAAAACAATCTTTTAAAGAAAAGGCCGAATTGTTTACGCGGTTGGCAAAAATCACCAACACTTTGCAGTCACAGGTGATGAATGGCGAACCCTTAACTACGCTTCAAACAACCTTGAAAAAGGCAGGCGAGGGAAATGCTTAAATTGGCAAACGATGGTGTTCGTTTTGTATTCGAACAGGCCACCCTGTTATTGATTGTTTGGAGCGGCTTCAGAGGCAATTTAGCGAGTAAATTGATAATTGGTATTTTAATTCCAATTGTTGCCGTCATTTTTTGGACGCGGTTTATGGCGCCAGCCTCTCCCAAACGTTTGACAGAAAGTCGTCGAATAATCGCCGAATGTGTTTTATTTGGTGGCACAGGTATTTTGGTCGCTCAAAAATTTAGTTCAAAATTGGCAATTGTATACTTGATCATGATTGCGATTAATACAGTTTTGGACCATGCGTTAAACGCATAGTCGACTTAGTTGATGAAACGCGTATTTTTGGCTTTCCAGTCATTTAGTTTGATGCGAACCCAGAAGCTATAAATGCCTAGCGTAATGATTGACAGCAACAGCCACTTAATCCAGTTGCCAAATAAACCAACGGCAGAACCAGTAAATTGCATTCGGTGGCCATCAATGACCGTATGGTTGATTCGCCAGCCGTAGAGCATCGTAATCGACCACGGATAACAAATGCCTAAAGTGAAAAAGGTGACAAGAAAGCCTAAAATTGACCAACCGATGTAAGCGAGTAAACCACCATCAAAGAAAGAATTGCGGCCATATTTCATTTCCATAGTAGAAACCTCGTGTTCATAATAATAGTTTAATAACTTGATTCTACTAATTCCGGATTGTGTTAGCAATGAGTTTCGCTAGATTCAGCCGACTTGACAGGTCGTAGGCAATCCGGTTTATGATAATCTTGTTTGAATGTGAAAACTAAGGAGAGGTGCGCAGATGGGTCAAACAAAATTTGAATTACCTAAAGTCGGTTTCGGTACGTATCAACTGACGGGTGAAACTGGTATGAACACGATTAAACAAGCCATTAATACAGGATACCGCTTAATCGATACGGCTATTAGCTATGAAAATGAAGGGGCGGTGGGTGCCGCCATCAAGGCCAGCGATGTCGACCGTGACCAGTTGATTGTGAGTTCAAAGTTACCCGGTCACGACTACCATCATGACGACGCGATTAGTGCCGTTCAGGAATCTTTATATCGAAGTGGCTTAGATTACTTCGATTTGTTTCTATTACACTGGCCCAATCCTAAACAAGATTTGTACGTGGAAGCTTGGACGTCTTTGATAGAAGCGCAACGCCGTGGGTATGTGAAGTACATTGGTGTTTCAAACTTCACCGGCGAATATATTGATCGTTTGCGAAATGAAACGGGCATTCAGCCGGTGGTCAATCAGATCGAACTTCATCCGTACTTTAATCAAGAAGCGCAACGTCGGTATGACTACGTAAATGGCATCATCACCGAAGCATGGAGTCCACTGGGACGGGCCTCGGCGATGTTGAAAGATCCGGTGTTGCAACAAATTGCTAATAAACATCAGTGTGGCGTTGGTCAAGTGATTTTGCGCTGGGAACAGTCGTTAAATGTCGTGCCATTACCTAAGGCAGCACATTTTGATCGGCAACGAGCAAACTTGAATTTGGATGCAATTGATTTAGACCAGGCAGACATCACTGCAATAAATCAACTCACTAAGCCTGATGGACGGACGTTCAATCAGGATCCCACGGTTTACGAAGAATTTTAAGCGAGTTGTGGTGAAATTTTGTAACACAAAAGCAATAAACGAACGATAAAGCGAAAAAATGACAACCTGTTGTGCTACACAACAGGTTGTCATTTCGTTATCTAGGCAATTTTGTCTTTGAATCATTTAATTGCACACCATATATAGTTATCCACAGGATATCCACATACTACATATTGATTTAACGCTCGCAACCAGTATTATAAATACTATCATCAATAAAAGGTTGTGAGCGAATGGAGAATGTTCAAATTACGAATCCCTTGGCAATATTAAAATTGTTGCCAGTTCAAAAACGCGGCGGGTCAATGACTCAATTTTACCCCTATAAGATTGTGTTTGTCCTCCACAAATTGATCAATGACGAAGATTTAATTAACGAAATTGAACATGACCTTGTGAATGCACTGCACGATTTAGAGACTATTCCAACAGCAGAAATTCACCGCGTTTTACATAATAGCTTATTGAAACATGATCAAGTGGAGGCTGCTGATGCTTATGAGGCCTATTTTAAGCATGACCAGGATCAATTTGCAGCAGCGACCAGTGTTGAGGCTCGTATTCAAAAGTTGTTTAGTCGGGACGCGGACGTGGTTCATGAAAACGCGAATAAAGACAGTCATGTTTTTAACACGCAGCGTGACCTTGAGGCTGGTGCGGCGAGTCGAGCCATTGGTTTAAAAATGCTACCAGATATCGTGGCTAAGGCTCATTTGCGTGGTGACATTCACTGGCATGATCTTGATTATTCACCAGTTACACCCGAGACAAACTGCTGCCTAATCGACTTCGACGAAATGCTGGCGCATGGCTTTAAAATTGGTAACGCGTGGGTTTCATCGCCACATTCCATTCAAACAGCGACCGCTCAAATGTCACAAATCATTGCCAACGTTGCGTCACTTCAATATGGTGGGTGTTCGGCAAACCGAGTTGATCAGCTACTGGCGCCATACGCACAACTGAATTATGACAAGCACATGGCGGATGCTGAACAGTGGGTCGCCGAAGACAAACGTGAGGATTACGCACGTCAGAAGACGCAAAAAGATATTTACGATGCCATGCAGGCCTTGGAGTACGAAATTAACACGTTGTACTCATCACAAGGGCAGACGCCATTTACAACGGTGAACTTTGGATTGGGAACCAGCTGGATTGAGCGTGAAATTCAACGGGCCATTTTACAGATTCGTATTAAGGGCTTAGGTAAAGAACACCGGACCGCAATTTTTCCGAAACTGATTTTTACTGTTAAACGCGGCCTCAACTTGAATCCACAAGATCCTAATTATGATA
The DNA here is from genome assembly GCF_009863985.1 of Furfurilactobacillus milii. Lineage (GTDB taxonomy): Bacteria > Bacillota > Bacilli > Lactobacillales > Lactobacillaceae > Furfurilactobacillus > Furfurilactobacillus milii_A. The sequence goes on from NZ_WEZT01000008.1 coordinate 80,504, forward strand.
TTAAGCAATTAGCAATTGAGTGTTCGACCAAACGAATGTATCCAGATCTCTTGATGTATGACAAAATCAAAGCGCTCACTGGCAGTTTTAAGACGCCAATGGGGTGTCGTTCTTTTCTCCAAGGATGGAAAGACGAAAATGGCGTGGAGGTTAACTCTGGCCGCATGAACTTAGGTGTGGTGACCGTCAACTTGCCGCGGATTGCGTTGTCTGCACACGGCGACAAGAAGCTGTTTTGGGATATTTTTGAAGAACGCATGGCCGTTTGTCATACGGCGCTGGCTTACCGAATTGAGCGGACGAAAGAAGCTAAACCGGAAAATGCACCGTTACTCTATATGTATGGCGCGTTTGGCAAACGACTTAAAGCGGACGACGACGTTGATGAGTTGTTCAAGAATGAACGGGCGACAATTTCGCTCGGTTACATTGGTCTCTATGAAGTGTGCACGACCTTCTATGGACCTAAATGGGAACATAATCCTGAAGCGCACGATTTCGCTGAAAAGATTGTCGCCGCACTGCGCGAAAAATGTAATCAATGGGCAAAGGCAAGCGGGTATCACTATAGTCTGTATTCCACTCCGGCTGAATCGCTGACTGACACGTTTGCCAAAGATGACATTGAGAAATTTGGTCGGGTGGCTGACGTGACAGACAAAGAGTATTACACGAATAGTTTTCACTATGATGTTCGTAAACACCCATCACCGTTTGAAAAATTGACGTTTGAAGAAGTCTTTCCAAAATATGCGTCAGGTGGGTTCATTCATTACTGTGAGTACCCGAACTTGAAGCAGAATCCTAAAGCTCTCGAAGCCGTTTGGGACTGGGCCTATGATCACGTCGGCTATCTAGGCACAAATACGTCTATTGACCAGTGCTTCAAATGTGGCTTTAAGGGTGAATTCAAGGCGACAGCTAAGGGCTTTGAGTGTCCACAATGTGGGAATCACGATCCGCAATATTGCGACGTGGTCAAACGGACGTGTGGTTATTTGGGCAACCCACAGCAACGTCCAATGGTTCACGGTCGTCACATTGAAATTACGTCACGGAAGAAAAACATGACTTCGGAGATGATTAAACATGCAGCAGCGTACGAAAGGACCAAACAATCCGACACCCAAAGAATGGCTCGCTAGTGAGCACAGTTTGGATTATGTAGCGGACTATAAACCGTTTAATTTTGTTGACGGGGAAGGGGTGCGTTGCAGCCTATACGTGAGCGGCTGCTTATTTCATTGTCCGGGTTGCTACAATGTGGCCGCACAGAATTTTCATTATGGGCATCCATATACACAAGATCTAGAGGACCAAATTATCACGGATTTGAGTCAGGATTATGTCCAAGGCCTGACCCTATTGGGTGGCGAACCATTTCTCAACACGCATGTTTGTATTCAGCTGTGCAAACGAATTCGTCGGGAGTTTGGCCACGATAAGGATATTTGGTCATGGACCGGTTACAAGTGGGACGAGTTGCTGAAGGATTCTGATGACAAGCTTGAGTTATTGTCGTTGATTGATATTTTGGTTGATGGTCGGTTCCTTGAGTCAAAAAAGGACTTAACACTGCAATTTCGTGGGAGTTCAAACCAACGAATTATTGATGTGCCTAAGTCGTTAGCTCAAGAACAGGTTGTTATTTGGGACAAACTCGTTCGTTAATTGCTGATGGTTATGTGCATGTTGATTGCCGGCTGTGGTGGGCAAGTATGCATACTCGTCTTGGGATCGGTTTATCGCTACGGTTCTTCATTTTTTGTTCTACGTATTTCACTTCAACGTTTGAGTTCTGCGAAAACGAATGTTCCGTAAAACATTTCAAAAGCTAGATGTTAAAATGGCTAGTTTTTGAAATGTTTTTCTGTCTAAGAGGCCAGTCGGTAGAAGGAGTTAATTAAATGCTCTTGAAACCGCTTCCATCAAAACCTATAATGGCTCTAGTAAAGTTTAGTAAAAATTGTGGAGGCATCCTTTATGAATTTTAGTCAGCAACCGTTTGGTAAATTAAGTGACGGTCGATCAGTCGACCAATTAATTTTAAGTAATGATAATCAAGTATCATTGCGTGTATTAACGTTAGGGGCAACGTGGCAGGGATTTGACGTGCCTGATGGTAACAATCGTAAGAATTTGTTGATCAGCTACGACCAACTCAAAGATTACGAAGCCACACCGTTTTATGTTTGTAAGACAGTTGGTCGGGTAGCTGGTCGGATCGGCCAAGCGACTTACGACATTGATGGGACCACTTATCACAGTGACCAAAACGAAAACAAAAACACGTTACACGGTGGTCTACATGGCTTTTCTGACCGTGTTTGGCGGGTTGTTGGCCATCAAGAGACGAGCGATACTGTTTCCGTTACATTAGGGATTAGCGTTCAGGGTAGTGAAGATAATTTCCCTGGTGACATGGATGTTCTTGTGACCTATAGTTTGACGAATGCCAACCGGGCAACGTGGTCAATCACGGGTACGGCAACAGCTAAGACACTATTTAATCCTACGTTACACACATACTTTAATGTGACGGATAACGAAGCACTGACCACGCAACAGTTGCACATTAATGGCAAGCAGCGCGTTTTGTTGAACACCGAAAAAGTTCCTACTGGTGAACTCAGTGATGCTACTGGTACAGCCTATGATTTCAGTAAGACGGGGACTGTGACAGATCATTTGGCTCAGCTGAAAGAAGAAAACGGTGGCAAAGAATTCGACGACGCCTATCGTGTCAATGGGGATGAACATACGCCGATTGCAACGGTTAGTGACCCGGTTAGTGGCCGCGCTGTGGACCTGTATTCTAGCCGAAATGGCTTGGTGATTTTTACTGCTGACCCATTAGCTTATGATAAGGATGAGGCTTATCAGGCCAGTCATCCTTATACGGCCTTGGCCATGGAAGCACAGTGGCTACCAGATGCCATTCATCACGATGGTTTTGGCGATGTTGTGTTGCCAGCAAACGCACCACAAACGTATAGCATCAGTTATCAATATCGGGAAATGAAATAGTTAAATTAGGTTAAATAACGTCCGTTTGATGTTCAGCAGTAGCTGATATCAAGCGGACGTTTTGTTTGTCAGTTGAAAAAAGAGACTAAAAAGTTTTAGTAAAAATAGTTAAAAGCTGCGAAACTGATTAGACAGGCAAAACAACCGGTTGCATAGCGTTTGTATATAAAATCACATTGTTGAAACTTTTAGTAAAACTGTTATTATCGACTTTGAAATCGCTTACATAACTATTTTATTTGGAGGTTAGCAAGATGGCTGATAAGAATCAGAAAATCAAAATTGACCCTGATAAGTTTGCACGTGCAGTGCTGGGTGGCAATGCTCAACGCGAGGGCGAGGAAAACAAGTTGTACATCAAACGTCAATTGACGTTGTACCTTGAATCCGTTTTACTCGTGCAAGATTTTAACGGTTTGGAAGAAACATCATTCGATATGGCAAAAGAAAAGCAACGTAATGCCATTCTCGAAAAAGTCATTGAGCGTCGCTATAACTAATTCGACAAACGAACGTTAAATTAGTCGAATGGAAAAAGGAGAACTTGAAAATGAATCAAGTCAAACAATATTTATCCTATGCGCTTGGGGCGTTTGGTCACGACGCATTCTATGCAACACTTAGCACTTATTTTGTTATTTTCGTTACTAGTCAATTATTTAGTTCAGGTAATCATGCAAACGATGCCAAGATGATCAGTGCTGTTACGATAACGATGGTTGCAATTCGACTTGTCGAAATTGTTTTCGATCCACTTATCGGTGGTGCAGTCGATAATACCAGAACCCGATGGGGCAAATTCAAACCTTGGTTGATGATTGGGGCCACAATCAGTTCCATCATGTTAATTCTGATTTTTACGGATTTTGGTGGATTAACTGTTAACAAGCCTACGCTCTACCTTATCTTGTTTGGTATTGCGTTTGTTGTTTTGGATGTATTTTATTCATTTAAGGATATTTCTTTCTGGTCAATGTTACCTGCTTTGACCGTTGATTCTGGAAAACGTGCTCGTTTTGGGACGATTGCTCGTTTCGGTTCAACTTTGGGTGCACAAGGTGTCGCACTTGTCATTATGCCAACAGTTACCCTTGTATCTGGTTGGTTTGGTGGCGCCAAGGGCCAACAAACACAAATTGGTTGGGTTGGATTTGCTATTTTGATCGGTGCTGTTTCCTTTCTCGGTGCTTTAGCCACTGCTTTGGGGACCAAAGAAGAAGACAACATTATTCGTGAAAACACTGAAAAAGTCGGGATTGTCGGTATTTTCAGAGTTCTATTTAAAAATGACCAATTGATGTGGTTATCACTTTCATACTTTATGTTGGCTTTCGGTTACGTTATCACCAACTCACTGTTCTTGTATTACTTTAAGTACGTTATGGGCAAGTCAGGTGAGTTCTCACTTGTTGGTGCCGTGACTGCGGTTCTCGGAATTATTTCAGTTATTTTATTCCCATTCTTAGAAACCTTAATCAAACGGAAGGCTATTTATGTCGGCGGTATTTGTTTGATGTTGGTTGGTTACATCATTTTCAACTTTGCTGGAACGAACCTGTTCATGGTCTTGTTAGCTATCTCATTTATTTTCTTCCCATACCCAATGATTTTCTTGGCCGCATTGATGACCATTACTGATTGTGTTGAATATGGCCAGTTACATTTGGGAACACGTAATGAATCAGTTACATTAGCCGTTCGCCCACTGATTGATAAAGTCGCTGGTGCGTTTGCAAACGGGATTGTCGGTATTGCAGCGGTTCATGCAGGGATGATTGGTAACGCAAAGCCGAGTGACATTTCTGCCTCACAGATGTTGAACTTCAAGACTTACATTTTCTACGCACCAATGGTGATGCTTGTCATTGCCGCTGTTGTTTACTTAACAAAAGTTACCTTGACTGAAGCTAAACATGCTGAAGTTGTTAAGGAATTGGAAAAGAAGCTGGGTGCGGATTCAGAAGATATCGCCAAGATTAAGTAATTAAAATGCAGCAATAAAAAATGTTAAAAGGTGGTTTATACATTATGGATGCAGCAAGTATTAAACAAGAATATCAAGATGCTTTTGATGTCGCACCACAGTCTGTTTTCTTCTCACCTGGTCGAATCAACCTGATTGGTGAACACACTGATTACAATGGTGGTCACGTATTTCCGTGTGCGATTACATTAGGCACATACGGCGCTGCTTCACCACGGACAGATACCACGGTTCGTTTGTACTCAGGCAACTTACCTAAGGATGGCGTGCTTACTTTTGATGTAAACGACTTATCCTTCAACAAGGACTTTGGTTGGGGTAACTACCCAAAGGGGATGCTTTATGAACTAGCCAAGAAAGGTGCTAAGTTTGACCATGGCTTCGATTTATACGTTCATGGTAACTTGCCTGATGGCTCCGGTTTGTCATCCTCGGCATCTTTGGAATTATTGGTTGGTGTGATTGCCAAGAAACTTTACAACCTCGATGTTGAACAGATGGACTTAGTCTATGCCGGTCAACAAGTTGAAAATGACTATATTGGCTTGAATTCCGGTATCATGGATCAATTCGCGATTGGCATGGGTAAAAAAGATCAAGCCATGTTCTTGGATGTTAACACCATGAAATATGAATATTATCCGGTTGATTTAGGCGATAACGTTGTCTTAATCATGAACAGTAACAAGTCTCATGACTTGGCTAGTTCGAAGTACAATGAACGTCGCTCACAGTGTGAAGAAGCATTACGCCGTATTCAGCAGGGTGTTGATGTGAAAACGTTGGGTGACTTGACCAAAGAACAGTTTGACCGAGCAACCTACTTAATTAACGATGCTACCTTGATTCGTCGGGCACGCCACGCTGTGTTTGAAAACCAGCGGACAATTGATGCCAAACAAGCATTGGATGATCATGATTTAAAGACGTTTGGTCACCTTGTTAGCGCATCACACATCTCATTGCAGTATGATTATGAGGTGAGTGTCCCAGAACTCGACACGCTAGTTGATACTGCTTGGGCACAAGACGGTGTTCTTGGTGCTCGGATCATCGGTGGTGGCTTCGGTGGTTGTGCAATTGCAATCGTTAAACGCGACCAAGTTGATCATGTTAAGCAAGTTGTTGGCGACACGTACCTGAAGCGCTTTGGTTATGCAGCAGACTTTTACGTGGCTGAAATTGCCGATGGGACTCACGAAGTTACGGCATAAACGTAGGAGTGACATTATGGTAGAAGATGCAGTAGAGAATTTAATTAGCTTAGCTGTTCAGAATGGTGCGGCAGAACCGCTAGACCGGGTTTATTTGAGGAATCGGATTTTTGCCTTAATTGGTGATGAAATGGCTGTTGCCCTAGAGGGCGATGGTGTTGAAGCTATCAGTGAGGCACTGGTTAATGCGGCCGTGGAAAACGGTAAAATCGAGGATAATCAAACAGCGCGCGAACTATTGGATGCGCAGCTGATGGACTTGACGACGCCACGTCCAAGCCAGGTCAACGAACGTTTCTGGGAAGATTATCAGACTAGCCCTGAAGCAGCAACAAAGTATTTTTACGGCTTGAGTAAAGCCAATAACTACATTAAAACAAAGGCAATTGCAAAAAACATTGTCTTCAATTCAGCGACAACGTTTGGCGACTTGGAAATCACGATTAACCTGTCTAAACCGGAAAAAGATCCCAAAGCGATTGCGGCAGCCGCCCACACAGCAGCGAGTGGGTATCCACTTTGTCAATTGTGTTTGGAAAATGAAGGTTACCTAGGTCGTCTTGGATATCCCGCACGAAGTAATCACCGTGTGATTCGACTAACGGTGGGCGGTCGTCCATGGGGCTTCCAATATTCGCCATACGCATACTTTGGCGAACATGCGATTTTCCTCGACCAACAACATGTCCCAATGAAAATTAATCGGCAAACATTTACTAATTTGTTTGAGATTATTACGCAATTTCCACAGTATTTCGTTGGTAGCAATGCTGATTTACCGATCGTGGGTGGCTCTATGCTGAGCCATGAACATTATCAGGGCGGTCGGCACAACTTCCCAATGATGAAGGCGCCAATTGCTTCAACGTTTAAATTAGCTGATTATCCAGACGTTAAATGTGGTGTTGTGAAATGGGCGATGTCGACAATTCGTTTGACTGGCACTAACCAGCAGAACGTTGCAGATGCTGCTGAACACATTCGTGAAGTTTGGAATCATTATGACGATCCAGCAGTTTCTGTAAAAGCATATGATGGTGAGACCCGACATCATACAGTTACGCCAATTGCTTATCGCGATGGTGACCAATTTGTTCTCGATATCGTGTTGCGGGACAACCAAACTTCCGCCGCTTATCCGGACGGCATTTTCCATCCTCACAAGGATGTTCAACACATTAAGAAAGAAAACATTGGCTTAATCGAAGTCATGGGACGTGCGATTTTGCCTGCTCGTTTGAAGACTGAAATGCAAGAAGTTCAAAAATTCTTGTTGGATCAGCCAAACGCCATGGCGGAATATCACCGCACTTGGGCAGAGGAACTCAAGGAAAACAATACGGTTACGAATGATAATGTCGAACAAGTAGTCGACGATGCGATTGGTAAAGTCTTTGGTCGCGTTTTAGAGGACGCTGGTGTGTTCAAGTGGGATGCTGCTGGTCGTGAGGCACAAGCTCGGTTTATTAAAGCGATTGAATAATATCTTGAATGTGTGGGAAGGTGAGAGACAGTGGCAACGTTGAAAGATATTGCAACACGAGCAAATGTTTCACTTGCGACTGTTTCTCGTGTGCTTAACTATGATGCGACGATGGCGGTCAGCAAAGAAACGCGGCAACGGATTTTCGAGGCTGCCGAGGCGCTGAATTATTCCAAACGCAAACGGAATCATCAAACTAACGTGGTCAAACAAGTCACAGTGGTTGAATGGTATTCCCAAATGCAGGAAATGGAAGACCTGTACTATATGTCAATTCGCATTAGTATTGAGCATGCGGCAATGACAGCAGGTTTTCGCGTTCAAACGGTCTTTGCTGGTTCCTTGGATCAGATTCACGAGGATACGTCCGTGATCATTGCGTTGGGTAAGTATTCTCAGGCGGAAATCCTAAAATTAACGGGCATTACGGATCGGATTGTATTTGTGGATTTCGATGCGATGGGATTAGGTTATGATTCGGTCGTTACGGATTTTCAATATGCGATAAATGATGCGGTTCATCACTTAACTGACGGCGGTGTCCGCCATATTGGGATGATTTGCGGTACAGAGATGACCACAGACCGTCAGCGAGTCATTGAAGATCCACGAAAAGCGCCGTTTCAGATGGCAATGGGACAGGACTACAATGAAGCGTTCGTTACACAAGGCGATTATTCGCGTCAATCGGGTTATCAACAAATGAAAGCATTGATTGGTGACTTACAGGACCGGTTGCCAGACGGGTTTATCATTACGAATGATGCCATGGCAGTTGGGGCATTGAAGGCGTTGAACGAAGCTAACATCAGCGTGCCTGATCGTGTTCAACTAGTTACGTTTGATGACACATCGATTGCTAGTTACGCAATTCCAGGATTAACTGCGGTGCACGTCGCGACTAATCACATGGGTGAGGCGGCGGTCCAGTTAGCCCAGGAGATTACTAAGGCCGATCATCCGATAGCAAAGAAGATCGTTTTGGGTACGCGGCTGGTTCAACGTGAAAGTACGAAATTTTGAACAGGACTAAAAGCAGGGGGCCGATTATGTGGTCGCCCTGTTTTTTTGCAATAATGCAATGAGTCTTGACCCGTCAAACATGCTTTTTTTGCCTAAAGTGTGTACGCTAGAATAGGTGTGTAGAGGATCGTCATTGTACTAAGCTGACCGGTTAGCACACTTAGATTTATGGAAGGAATGAAACTTAAAATATGAATAACGCATCATTTAAATACCCGGATCAGGCTGCTTATAAGCTGGTAACTGCCCAGTTAGCAGCAAAGAATATTACTTACAAAGAAATTGCTGCGATTACGCAGGACATGCAACGCGACTATTTACCAGATGTTCCGCTCAGCGAGTTTGAAACGGAAACTGAGGATGTACTCCACAAACGCGAAGTGATGAACAACGTGATGGTGGCGCTTGAGTTGGATCGACTGGCAACTGAGAATCAACTGAAGGAACCGTTGGAATCGATTATCAGAAATGATGCCGGCGTGTTTGGTGTCGATGAGGGACTGGCGCTCAACATCGCAAATATCTATGGCACGATCGGTGTGACCAATTACGGCTATGTGGATAAGGTTAAAGAAGGCGTGATCAAACGGCTAGATGAAGAAAAAACCGACCAGGTCAATACCTTTATTGACGATATCATTGGCGCGATTGCGGCAGCGGTGGCTGCCAAAATGGCACACAAATACGCTTAGAGTTTGGTAAGAATTTGAACTTTTAGCAAACGGAAGAATCTTCTGCTAAGTCGCGTCACGCTTATGAAACAATCAAATGTAAGCGAATGAAAGCACTTGTGAAAACGATCCTAACGTTTGCAGGATTTGGTCGATTGTCATATAATTACATCTGTGTTAAACATATATTTTCCTTAAGGGAGGAAGTTCACCAATGACTGTTAAAATTGGTATCAACGGATTTGGCCGTATCGGTCGTTTAGCTTTAAAGCGGATCCACGAATTGAACACTAACGACATCGAAGTTGTTGCAATCAATGATTTGACTACACCTTCAATGTTGGCTTACTTACTCAAGTATGACTCCACTCATGGCAAGTTCCCTGGTGAAGTTAGTTCAACGGACAAGGGCATTGTCGTTGACGGTAAGGAAATCCCTGTATACGCAGAACGCGATGCAAAGAACATTCCTTGGGTTAAGAACGACGGTGTTGACTACGTGCTTGAATGTACTGGTTTCTACACTTCAGCAGAAAAGTCACAAGCCCACTTGGATGCCGGCGCAAAGCGTGTTCTGATCTCAGCACCTGCTGGTAAGATCACAACTGTTGTTCCTGGCGTTAACTTGGACGTTTTGAGCAACGACGACAAGATCGTTTCCGCTGGTTCATGCACGACTAACTGTCTTGCACCACTGGCTTACTTCATGAACGAAGAATTCGGTATCAAGGTTGGTACGATGACGACGGTTCACGCCTTCACATCAACTCAATCAATCCTTGATGGCCCTCGTGGTTCAAAGCCTCGTAACAACCGTACTGCTTCTGTTAACACGATTCCTCACTCAACTGGTGCTGCTAAGGCCCTTGGTTTGGTTATCCCAGAATTGAACGGCAAGTTACAAGGACACGCACAACGTGTTGCTGTTGTTGACGGTTCATTAACTGAATTAGTAACTGTTCTGGACAAGAAGGTTACTGCTGACGAAGTTAACGCAGCTATCAAGAAGCACACTGAAGGTAACGAAGCCTTTGGTTACAACGACGACGAAATCGTTTCAAGCGATATCATCGACGATTCACATGGTTCCGTATTTGACCCAACTCAAACGGAAGTTACAACTGCCGGTGACAGTCAATTAGTTAAGACTGTTGCTTGGTACGACAACGAATGGGGCTTCACTTGCAACATGATCCGTACGTTGTTGAAGTTCGCCACTTTGGAAGCTTAATTTAAATCATTACGTTTTTGATTAAATGTGGCAAAGGCGGGAGGAGGAAGACTCCGCCCGCCTTTTTCTTTGAATGATTTAGTGGAATGGTTCACAAATAGTCACGTTTGTTTTCAGAAAATTGGGCTGTGAGTGGCTTTTACCATTAAAAATCGTTAAAATATATGCGTACGCAAAAATCGTTGGGAGGAAACTACCTTGGCTAAATTAACTGTTTCTGATTTAGATTTAACTGGAAAAAAAGTTTTAATGCGTGTTGACTTTAATGTGCCGATTAAAAACGGCGTGATTGGTAACGACAACCGAATCGTGGCTGCATTACCTACAATTAACTATGTTCTGGATCACGGTGGCCGTGCCATCTTATTCAGTCATTTAGGTCGTGTTAAGACTGAAGAGGACAAAAAGGAATTGTCCATGCGTCCTGTTGCAGAACGTTTGAGCAACTTATTGGGCAAACCTGTAACGTTTGTTCCAACTACTCGTGGTCCTCAGCTCGAAGACGCCATCAACAACTTGAAGGACGGCGAAGTTCTGTTATTCGAAAACACTCGTTTTGAAGATTTGGATGGCAAGAAAGAATCCGGTAACAACCCTGAATTGGGTCAATACTGGGCTTCACTTGGCGATGTTTTCGTTAACGATGCTTTTGGTACTGCTCACCGTGAACATGCCTCAAACGTTGGTATCGCAACGGCCATGAAAGCAGCCGGCAAGTCAGTTGCTGCTGGTTTCTTAATGGAAAAAGAAATCAAGTTCTTAGGTAACGCTGTTGATAACCCTGTTCACCCATTTGTTGCTATTTTGGGTGGTGCTAAGGTTTCTGATAAGATCGGTGTCATCGACAACTTATTGAGCAAGGCTGACAAGGTTATCGTTGGTGGTGGGATGGCTTACACCTTCTTTGCTGCCCAAGGCCTATCAGTTGGTAACTCATTGCTTGAAAAGGACAAGATCGACACAGCCAAAGCAATCATTGAAAAGGCTGGCGACAAGCTTGTATTGCCAATCGATTCCGTTGTTGCTAAAGAATTCAAGAATGACTCACCAGCAGAAACTGTTGATGGTTCAATTCCTGATGGTTACATGGCTCTTGACATCGGTCCAAAGTCTGTTGAATTATTTGAAAACACTTTGCGTGATGCTAAGACTGTTGTTTGGAACGGACCAATGGGTGTCTTCGAAATGCCTAACTTTGCTAAGGGTACCTTAGCTGTTGGTAAGTTCTTGGGTGACTTGGATGCTACAACAATTGTTGGTGGTGGTGACTCAACTGCTGCCGTTCAACAATTGGGTGTTGCAGACAAATTGACTCACATCTCCACTGGTGGTGGCGCTTCCCTTGAATACCTTGAAGGTAAGACTTTACCTGGGATCGCAGCAATCAGCGACAAGTAATTTAGTTTAATACCGTTCTACATTAACGTCCTTCAATCTGTTTCTTAACGGGTTGACGGGCGTTTTTGTGTTTTGAATGGTTAAGGACGCTTGCGGTTGTCAACATTGAAATGCGTCGTGGGACCGGTTCAAGCCTCCTGAAATTCGGAGTCTTTCACCTCGCCGTGAAGCCTCATGAGAACCTGAGTCTCCACGACCGTCCGTGCTGTAAATTCGGTACAAAACAACCGAATTAACACCACTTGCACGTCTTGATTTCAATGTTGACGCCCTCCAGCTCATATTCATATAACTTTGAAAAGTCCAAAAAGTAGTCGAGCAACAGAGTTAAATGTGCACTAATATGTCTGTTGAAGGTCCTGACGACTTATATGTGAGTGGAGATGACCGAAGACAGTTTCGTGTCGACAATACTTGATGGCGGGTTTTGCCATTTAGTATTGTGGGACGAGTTCTGAAACGTGGTTTTCGGTTCAGAATCGAGTTGAAGACCGTGCACTTCAGCGGGCTGAAACGTTCCCCAAGAAACGGCGTCTTCGGTCATCGCAACAACAGGTCATTGCTTACCAAAGCAATCAGGCAAGGTGAAACTAGCTTTTTAGGACTGACTTCACTACAATGCATGTGTAGGAGAAAGACTTATGAGTGTTCGTTTGGCAACGAGTGCTTTGACAGATTAAAAGAGTAATGCCAAGACCCATTATGAAGAGGGGGCTAACCCATGCGGATTCCAATGATTGTTGGAAATTGGAAGATGAATAAGACTGCGGACTCAGTAGAATCGTTTGTAAATGGTATTAGAGGCAATTTGCCTAATGCGATGCAGTTAGAAACAGCTATTTGTGCACCTGCCTTGTTTTTAGAACAAATGGTTGATCAGACTCGCGACATGCCTTTAGAAGTTGGCGCGGAAAATTGTTACTTTGAGGACAACGGTCCGTTTACCGGTGAAACCAGTCCATATGCGTTAAGCAAAGCTGGCGTTGATTTTGTTATTTTAGGACATTCTGAGCGTCGGAAGATTTTCCGTGAAACCGACGAGATGATTAATTTAAAAGTTCAAGCCGTTTTTCGGAACCATATGCGACCGATTATTTGTTGTGATGAAACGATGGGGCAGCGAGAATCTAATGATGCTGTTCACTGGGTTGTTGCTCAGGTAATTGAGGCGTTAAAGGGCGTTGATGAGGAGCAGGCAAGAACGGCGATTATTGCGTATGAGCCAAGCTGGGCGATTGGTGTTGGTACACCCGCATCACCTGATCAAATTGAGGAAGGCTGTTATCTGATTCGTCAAACGGTCGCAGACGTTTACGATGATGAAATTGCTGACGAAGTGCGGGTATTATATGGCGGTTCTGTTAAGCCTGCAAATATAAACACGATCATGCAGAAACAGGATGTCGATGGGGTTTTGGTCGGCAACGCGAGCCTTCAACCTGAATCGTTTCTGGAACTTATTAGCAATGATCCTGGAAAATAATTGCTCATAATCTTGATAGTGAAACGCGTAACACCTATAATAGTAGGGAAGTCATTGCGACTACATTTACCCATATAAGGAGAGAATAAGATGTCTATTATTACAGATATTTATGCACGCGAAGTTTTAGATTCACGCGGTAACCCAACTGTTGAAGTTGAATTGTACACAGAAAGTGGTGCAATGGGCCGTGGAATCGTTCCTTCAGGTGCCTCAACTGGTGAACACGAAGCTGTTGAATTACGCGACGGCGACAAGAGCCGGTTCCAAGGTAAGGGTGTTACTAAAGCGGTTGATAATGTAAACAACATCATCGCTAAGGAAATTGTTGGTTACGATGTTACTGACCAAGTTGCTATCGACCAAGCAATGATCAAGCTTGATGGTACACCAAACAAGGGTAAATTAGGCGCGAACGCCATCTTAGGTGTTTCATTAGCCGCTGCCCGTGCAGCGGCTGACGAATTTGAAGTTCCGCTTTATAACTACTTAGGTGGTTTCAATGCGCATGTTCTGCCAACACCAATGATGAACGTTATCAACGGTGGGAAGCACGCCAACAACAAGGTTGACTTCCAAGAATTCATGATTATGCCTGTTGGCGCACCAACAATTAAAGAAGCCGTTCGTTACGGTTCAGAAACATTCCACGCTTTGAAGAGCATCTTAAACGACCGCGGTTACTCCACTGCCGTTGGTGACGAAGGTGGTTTTGCACCTGACTTGAAGAACAACGAAGAACCATTTGAAATTCTGGTTGAAGCTATCACCAAAGCTGGTTATGTACCTGGTAAGGACATTTCAATTGCCTTTGACTGTGCTGCATCAGAATTCTACAACACTGACACTAAGAAGTATGACTTAGTTGGTGACGGCAAGAGTTACACTGCCGAAGAATTCACTGACTTACTTGAAGGTATCGTTGACAAGTACCCAATCGTTTCCATCGAAGATCCTTTGGATGAAAACACTTGGGATGACTGGGCAACTTTAACTGCTAAGTTAGGTAAGAAGGTACAAATCGTTGGTGACGACCTGTTTGTTACTAACACTGACTACTTGGCTAAGGGTATCAAGATGGGCGTTGCTAACGCTATCTTGATCAAGTTGAACCAAATCGGTACTCTGACTGAAACTGTTGAAGCTATCGAAATGGCTAAAGAAGCTGGCTACACTGCCATCGTTTCTCACCGTTCTGGTGAAACCGAAGACACAACGATTGCTGACTTGGTTGTTGCTACAAACGCCGGCCAAATCAAGACTGGTTCAATGAGCCGGACTGAACGGATCGCTAAGTACAACCAGTTGATGCGGATTGAAGACCAATTGGGCACAACCGCTGAATACAAGGGCATCCACTCATTCTACAACTTGAGTGAACAAGCTCGTAACGCCATCATCAACAAGTAATTTCGTTTTGAAATAGGTTGTTATGATAATAAAAATCCTCACTTTTCGAAGTGAGGATTTTTTGTTGCTAAGTTTTGATAGATTATGAATTTCTAAAGATTCAAAAGAAAAGCTGAAATATACATGAAGACATTAATGTGTTTACTTTGTTCACCTATACTAGACTTGAGTGTTTTTGGCAACAATGAAACGGGGGAGTTACATGGCAACACAACATGAGGTGGCAAAACGGCATGCGCTATTAGAACGAATGGCTGTTGTTTTTATGCGGGAAGGCTTTAGCCAGCTAACAATGAACGACCTGATTAAAGTAATGGGTGTTTCGCGAAGAACGGCTTATAAGTATTTCAGCTCGAAAGAAGACATTGTGCACGCTGTTGTTAAGTTGTACTTAGACTACATAGAAGATCTTGACATTCCTCAGCTTAATGGGGACGTGGCAAACTTTTTTCGTCAGTTTCAAATGCTGTTCGATCAATCTTTGACAATTTCGCGAACAATTTCTGATGAATTCTTGAGTGATCTGAAATCAGCCAACGATTCAGACTATCGCAATTTGCAAGATGCACTTAATCAGCAACAGCAACAAGCAATTATTTATTTCGAGACCGGTGTAAAACGTGGTCTCTTTCGTACGTATCAGTGGGATGTTTTATTATTGCAAGATCGCGTGATGGTGCGCGGCTTAATTGACCGGCACTTTTTATTGCGTCATAGTTTGAACCTCACGAAGGTATTGACTGATTACTATAATTTAAAGAAGACCCAGCTGCTTTTACCGGAGCAGTTAAACGTAATTGATGATCAGCCTGTTCGGTTGATTATTGAATATTTTGTGAATGAGTATAATCGAACGTTCTTATAAAAAATGTCCTAAAAAGAGAGATGATCATTTGAAGAAAAAAAGTAAACGCCGACTTTCGCTCGATTTAACGCGGGTCGGCACTGTCATCACAGGTTTAGCAGTTGGATTAGTGGCGGGGCTTATTGTTAGTTTGTTTCGATTGGCAATTGAACATGTTCTCGGTTTGGTGAAAATTGGTTATGCAACGATGCATCATCAACCCTGGTTAATTTTACCGTGGGTTTTGGGCATGATTATTTTGGGCATTTTAGTGGGGGTACTGGTTAAGACCAGTCCACAAATTAGTGGGTCTGGGATTCCCCAGGTTGAGGGTCAATTGGCTGGGGAGTTTGACGAGCCGTGGTGGCCAACGCTGTGGAAAAAGTTTGTTGGTGGCACTGCAGCAATTGGTTCTGGTCTGATGTTGGGCCGGGAAGGTCCTTCGATTCAACTTGGGGCTGCTGTTGGGCAAGGCTACGCCACGCTTCGTGGCCATCAAGGGACTAATCGCCGGGTTGCAATCGCTAGCGGTGCAGCAGCAGGGTTGTCCGCGGCATTCAATGCACCGATTGCCAGTACACTGTTTGTTTTGGAAGAAATTTATCATAATTTTTCACCGTTAGTTTGGCTGACATCGTTAACCAGTGCTGTTGTCGCAAACTTTGTGTCACTAGCATTTTTCGGGCAAACGCCAGTTTTACATATCCCGTACTCCAGTGGACTACCATTACGTGATTACGGTCATTTGATTGTACTGGGCATTATTTTGGGCTTATTAGGGCGATTGTATCAAACCGTCCTGTTGCGTTTGCCAAGTTGGTACGCTAAGTTAAGACTGCCTCGTTATTTAGACGGTATCGTGGCACTGCTACTGACCGTTCCTGTTGGTTGGTGGTGGACCTCCAGTTTGGGTGGCGGTAATAGCGTTATTTTGGATTTGGCACGCATTCATCCAGGCATTTGGGTGCTCATCGGGCTGTTTGTTGTTCGATTCGTATTCTCGATGGTGGCGTATGGATCTGGATTACCCGGGGGAATCTTCTTACCGATTTTAACGTTAGGTGCCGTCATTGGTGCGATTTATGGCCGAGTGATGGTCATGATGGGATTACTGCCTAGTATTTACGTGGTCAACTTAGTTATTTTTGCAATGGCGGGATATTTCGCCGGAATTGGGAAAGCACCGTTCACGGCGATTCTCTTGATTACGGAAATGGTCGGGTCCTTGCAGCATTTGATGCCCTTAGCCGTGGTTTGTCTAGTTGCCTATATTACAGTAGATGTGTGCGGCGGCGCGCCAATTTATGAATCCTTATTGGGACGAATGCTGTCACCGACGGCGGAACGAGCTGCTGGTTTTACGGACCGAATTGAAGTGCCTGTGTTCGATGGCTCGTTTTTAGTTGGCCATCAGGTACGGGAATTTAGATGGCCGACCAATGCTCTATTAATTGGTGTTCATCGTGGCGAACGGCAGATTATTCCACACGGCGATACGATTTTGCGTGCCGGTGATACCTTGATTGTGGAAACACAACATGATAATCGTGCCTTTATTCGTGAACGAATTGCCGGGATGGCAGAGCAAATTAGTGTGCGTGGTGAAGACTGAAGAATTACCTGTTTGCGTGCGTTTACCAGCATGCTCGCACTAGCAATCCCCACCATTTTATGTTAAATTAGTTGAGACATACCGCGAAGTTTGAATGGGAGGAACCACTTTGTATAATTTTTTGTTAACTGCACTGATTGTGATCGCAATCTTAATCGTTATTGCAGTCATGATGCAACCCACGAAAACAGATGATGCATTAGGTGCCTTGTCTGGCGGCGGTGCAAACGACTTATTTGCTCAACAAAAGTCACGGGGCTTTGAAGGCTTTATGCAACGGGTTACAGTAATCCTTGGCATTTTGTTCTTTGCTATTGCCTTGGCGTTAGTGTACTTGTCCTCGCATAAGTAGGCTTGTTTTTTGACGACTAACGTTTACAAATTGGTGATGGCCTCGTGCCATCTTCATTGATGTATGACAAAGCTGGGCTTAGTCCCGGCTTTTTTTCATGCAATTTTTCAGTGAAAGGATGGAAAGAATGACAATTCATTTTCGTCAACCAGAACCACTGTTTATTGAGGCGGGTGCAAACGCAGTCTTGTTGCTGCATGCATACTCTGGCAGTAGCAATGACATGGGGATGATTGGGCGTGGCTTGGCGCGTGACGGTTATACAGTCTATGCCCCAATGTTCGCTGGTCATGGCACCATGGAGCCCAAAGATATTATCACAAAGGGCGGCGTGGCCGCTTGGCTGAAGAACGCGCAAGATGCAGTGACCTTTTTAAAAGCACACGGCTATCAACAAATTGCAGTCTTTGGTCTATCTATGGGCGGTTTGTTTGCCACACGCTTATTGGAAATTGATAACACGTTAGTCGGTGGTGGGACGTTTGCATCGCCAGTTATTCGGGTTGGTCAAACGAACGTGCCACAAAGCTTTTTAAGTTTGAGCAACAAAATTTATTCACGTACACAAATGTCAACGGATGAAAAGCAACAAAGTCTCGACTGGTTAGCTCAGCACAATCCAGAACAGTTGAGTGACATTGAAGCCTTTGTCCAAACACAAGTGGCAGCAAATTTACAAATAATTCATAAGCCATTCTTTATCGCCCAGGGTGATGCGGATCAAATGATTGATCCTGGCAGTGGGGCGGCTTTTAATGCACGAATGGCGAGTTTAAATAAAGATGTCACGTTTAAGCTGTATCCGAACGCGGGCCATGTTTTAACAGTAAATAACGCGCATCACCAATTGCAAACAGACGTTGAAGCATTTCTTGAACGATTGTTTTAACCTAACGCGAAAGTAAAAATGAGGTAATTATGACAGAAAGTAATTTACAACAACAAATTTTGACGTTTTTAAACGCCAATCAGGAGAGCTCGTTTACAGCGGCCGAAATCGGCACTGCACTTAAACAACCAGAAGCTGAATTCACGCTAAGTGTGCAGGCACTTGCTGGGTTGGAACGCGCTGGCAAAGTGGCTGTTACGGACACCGGAAAGTGGGCCATTGTTAAAGTGGCAGCTGGGTTATCAGGAACTTTCCATGGTAACGACAAGGGATTTGGTTTCGTCGCATATGATGGAGAACAACCTGATGCTTACATCAATCCAGATCATACCAAGCATGCAATGACAGGTGACACGGTTGAGATGAAGATTTTACGACCATCTAAACCGGGATCTGATCGTGGACCTGAAGGTGAAGTAACAAAAGTGACTGAGCGCCACTACACACAAATCGTTGGTGAGTTTAGGTCCAAGCGTGACGCCAAGCTGCCTAGCGTTATTGGTGAAGTGCCCCTTAAAGATAAGAAACTCGGCAGTTATACGTTTGATGTCCTCGACGGCGGCATCCATCCCGTTGATGGTGAAGTTGTCACGGCCGATGTTACCGGTTATCCAACAGATCTCAATCCACAGTTATTAAGTGGTGTGGCCACGAAGGTGATTGGGAACGCCGACGAACCAGGTATCGACATTCTCCAAATCGTTTACGCTCATGATGTGCCTTCCGAATTTCCACAGGAAGTATTGGATGAAGCCAATGCAATTCCTGACACGGTGCAAGAAGCTGACAAGGCTGGTCGAGTTGATATTACTGATCAACCGTTAGTTACCATCGATAGTATTGAAAGTAAAGACTTGGATGACGCAGTCGTTGCGTGGAAACTGCCTAATGGTAATTATCATCTGGGCGTATCCATTGCCGACGTTAGCTACTACGTGAAGGAAGGTTCTGCGCTCGACAAAGAAGCTTACAAACGTGGGACTTCTGTTTATCTGACTGACCGCGTTATTCCAATGTTACCAAAACGTCTGTCAAACGGCATTTGTTCTTTGAACGAGGGTGTTGAGCGTTTATCAATGACCTGTGACATGGAAATTGATGGTACTGGTAAGGTTGTTAGCCATAAAATTTATCCTAGCTTGATGAAGAGTCATGCCCGGATGACTTATAAGGGTGTTAATAAGATTTTGGAAGCTCATGATGCCAAAACCATGGAACGTTATGACAGTCTTGTTGGCATGTTTGAAACGATGGCAGAATTACACAAGATTCTGGTTAAGAAACGCCACCAGCGTGGTGCAATTGACTTCGATGCTCCAGAAGCAAAGATCATTGTTGACGCAGAAGGGCATCCAACTGATATTGAGTTACGTGAACGTGGCTTGGCAGAACGAATGATTGAATCTTTTATGCTGGCTGCTAATGAAACCGTGGCTGAACATTATGACCGGATGCATGTACCGTTCTTATACCGTGTCCATGAAACACCAGACGGTGATCGGGTAAAGAGTTTCTTTGACTTGTTGAACGTCTTTGGCATTAATGCCAAGGGTGATCCAAACAACCTGAAACCGAAGATGTTACAGTCTGTGTTGAAGGAAGTTGCCGGAACACCTGAAGAGCAGATGGTTCAAACCATGATGCTTCGTTCCATGAAGCAGGCGAAATATTCAGATCAGCCACTAGGACACTTTGGTCTTGGTGCTGAATACTACACGCACTTCACATCACCAATTCGTCGTTATCCAGATGACATGGTTCACCGGATGATTCGCTGGTATGCGGCAAACGGTGATAGTGATGCTGCTAAGGCAAAATACGCAGATAAACTACCACAGATTGCTCAAGACACTTCTGAACGCGAGCGTCGTTCAATTGATACCGAGCGGGCTACCGACGATATGAAGAAGGCCGAATACATGGCTGATCATGTTGGCGAGGACTTTGACGCCGTTGTCAGCTCTGTACTGAAGTTTGGAATGTTTGTGGAATTGCCAAACACGGTTGAAGGACTTATTCACATTTCTAACATGAAAGATGACTTTTACGATTATGATGAAAGTCATTTGGCATTGATTGGTGAACGACATCATCACATCTTCCAAATTGGCCAGCCAATCAAGGTTCATTTGGAAAAGGTCGATAAGGATGCTGCCGCGGTGGACTTTACCATTGTGGATCCACGGACTGCGCCAACAACAGACATTCGTGTGGCCCATGATAATCATGGCAATGGCGGCCGTCGTGGAAACGGCAACCGTGGTAACCGTAACTTTCATAACAATGCCAAACGTGATGAGAAGAATGGTGGCAAGAAATTTAACCACTATCAAAGTAACCGCAATAAGGCTGGTCGTAGTGGTAAAACCAATTTTCACGGTGACCGGAAAAAGTAAGTTTAAGACCAAAATGCTGAACGAAAGGCAGGCGTGAACATGGCCAAACGAAAACAAACTGGCAACGACGCGCTGGCAAATAATCGTAAGGCGCGTCATGAATATTCGATTCTCGACACATATGAAGCTGGTATTTCACTGACCGGTACGGAAATTAAATCCGTTCGGGCGGCCCGAATCACGATTGGTGACGGGTTTGTGTCGATCAAAGATGGGGAAGCTTACCTCATGAATGTCAATATTGCCGAGTTTACGCAGGGAAATCGTTTCAATCACGATCCGTTACGTACGCGAAAGCTGTTGTTGCATCAAAAAGAAATTAGCAAGTTACAGTCGGCAGTGTCCCAAAAAGGGATGACCATTGTGCCATTAAAGGTTTACATCAAACATGGTTTTGCGAAGGTGTTGATTGGTGTGGCACAAGGGAAGCATTCTTATGACAAACGTGAGACATTAAAGAAACGCGACCAACAACGTGATATCGATCGTGCATTGTCGCGTCGCCGATAATTACTTTACTTTTGTAGTATTTGTACCTATTTACTGTCGCATACGGTTGTCAACAGTGATACGCTCGCCGTGGGACCGGTTCGTGCCTTCTGAAACCCGAAGTCTTTTACCTCGCCGCCAAGCCTCGTGGAAAGCCGAGTCTTGGCGACCGTCCGTAACCTAAATTCGAGCATGGCACTCGAATTAACGTTACCTTCACGGCTCGGTATCACTGTTGACGCCCTTCAGCTACTGTAGGGTATCTGGCGTATTTGGCTCGCGTCAATTGCGACTGCCGGCCGCTAGTCAAATATTGTTAACTATAGGAGTGGAGCTGACCAGAAACATAGTTCCGTGTCGGCCAAACTTGGCGGCAGGCAATTGGCCGCTTAGTGTGGTGGGATGACTTATGAGACGTGTTTTTCGGCTCATAATCAAGGATGAAAACCGCGTTTTTGGCGGATTGAATCCGGTCCTCAGGGAACGGCGTTTCTGGTCGGCGTAACGGTAGGGACAGTAAATTGATGACTAAACGATTCTGTGTAATTACAGGATCGTTTTTTTGCGTTTAGGAATTTAAAGAAGGTCACAAAAAAAGACCCATCCGAAGATGAGTCTTAAGTCAGAACATACTTAGATTAACAGTTGATTACCAACCGCGGTATGCAGCCCAGTGGGCAGCAGCGGCTGACCATGAACCGTAACGTGAAACAGCGTAAGCAGATGCAACACGTTCTTGGTTAGCAGCGGAGTAGTCACCGTTCAACTTGTCAGCACTCAATTGGTATTTACCAATGTACTGACCGTTACGGGCAGTGTAGCTACCACCAGATTCACCAGCAGCAATATAAGCCATGGCAGCTTCGTCAGATGATGAAGCTGTTGAAGTTGAGGCAGCCTGTGTAGTTAATGCTTGTGTATTTTGCGTAGTGGAAGCCTGTGTTGTTTGTGTAGTTGCTTGAGTCTGTTGTGCAGGCGCAGCTTGTGTAGTAGTTGTTTGAGCTATTGGAGCTTGTGTCTTAGCAACAGTCTGTGTTTGTACAACTGGTGCAGCTTGTTGAACAGGGGCAGCAGTTTGTGTTGTCGTAGTTGTTGTAGTGTTGGAAGTGCCGTCAGGAATAATCAAGTTTTGACCAACGTAGATTAAGTCTCCCTGGTTTTGCAACTGGTTAGCGTTGATGATTGCATCAATGCTTGTGTTGTTGGCGTGTGCCAAAGCGGAAACAGTGTCTCCGCTCTTAACAGTAACGTTTGAGTCTGCGTTTGCGGCAACAGTTCCAGCGGCTAATAAAGCACCGGCGCTTAAAGTAGTTAACAAAATTTGTTTGATCTTCATGTAGAAATTTTCACTCCTATATTGTGTATGGCGTCGCATCTTAATTGGCGACGCGCTTGGCAACCCCTCACGAGGATTCGTGGCTGGGGTGTTGTTCTCTTCCAAACAACGATGCCTACTATACATGGTGTAAATAACAACGAAATACCGTAGACATTACAAAATCAGAGTGTTTTGTCACATAAAGATGCTTTTGAAATATTTTGTAACATGATAATGTTTATAACTCGAAAATTATTGAAGTGTTGCCGAATTGACGGCAATGGGCATGATTACAAACATGTAACTATCCCCAGAAACGTTGATTTAACAGCATTTATCGCACATAAAAACGCCGTGAATCATCAAATAACGATACTCACAGCGCATTTCTTTACTAATTCATTCCTTTTCTCGATACTCGGGTCCAAGTGTTTTTGGTTCTTGACCTAAACGAAGGGCTTGATTATGAACGGGGCGCCGCCGTCCATTTTGTTTGGACCAACGATCCATGATTGCCGCAATCAGCAAGCAGACAGGTTCAGCAGAATGGTTAGCCACGCTGAGTTGATCATAGCCACCATCCGCACCGTCAACTGGGCGCATGTTGGCAATAATATGCGTCCCATGGTAGATTTTATATTTTCCAGACATGAGGTTGCCCATAACGACCCAGTTAAGACCATGAATATAAATAATCTCACGCCAAAAACCAAATGTGCGCCGGACCGAGCCAACTTCTTTACCATTAAAGTAAATGGCAAATTTTGGCATAATGCCTAAAGATAGTTGTTTTGCCTCCGCCAGAACTTCGCCTGAGGCAGAAGAAGCAATTAATTGTGCCCGTGACCAGCCAAATTGACCGGTAATTAGGTAGAGTGTTTGTCGATGAACGTCTAATACAGGGCGGACACCGTTTAAAACGCCCGGGGTTTGTCTAATGTATAACTGACGCATGATTAGTCTCCATTGTAAGGACGAGTGATTTAATAAACTGTTGTCTACGTTTGATTGTAACACGGTCCACGCTCTGAACCGTGGGAAACTCGTTGTTTCTCTCAACTATCTTTTAGATTAATGAAGACGGTTAGTTGATAATGTATTTTACGCTAGAGGTCTGCTACAATAAACGTTGAGGTGCAGGGAATGAAACCGTTTATTCATAATGACTGGTGGGATATTTTACAGCCTGAATTTGAACAGGCTTACTACCAAGAGTTACACAATTTTTTGAAGCAGGAATACCGCACGCAAACGATTTATCCTGATATGAACCACATCTTCACGGCTTTCGAATGGACGCCGTTTCAAGATGTTAAGGTGGTTATTTTAGGACAGGATCCGTATCATGGACCGCATCAGGCATTTGGTTTGAGCTTTGCTGTGATGCCAGGTGTGCAAGTGCCCCCGTCGCTTCAAAATATTTATAAGGAATTGCAGGATGACCTTGGGATTGCGCCGGTGAATCATGGTTTTCTAAAATCATGGGCTCAGCAGGGCGTGTTGCTACTCAACTCCGTTCTGACGGTTCGGGATGGCAGGGCATTCTCTCATGCTGGTAAAGGCTGGGAGCGCCTGACCGATACGGCAATCAAACGATTGTCAGAACGTGAGACACCGGTTGTCTTCATTCTTTGGGGTCGAGCTGCTCGAGACAAGATTAAACTGATTGACACGCATACTAACATTGTGTTGCAATCGGCCCATCCGAGTCCACTTTCTGCATATCGTGGCTTTTTTGGTTCCAAACCGTTTTCGAAAACAAATGAGGCGTTAGTTGCGATGGGGGAAGCACCCATTAATTGGCAACTACCAGCTTCGGTTTCGATGGCGGATTTAAAAAATGGGTAATTAGACTAAATTATTGGAGGAATCACGCATGGATTTATTTGATGGTTTAAAGGATAAAATTGGTGGTCAAGACAAAACCATTGTCTTTCCAGAAGGTCAGGATCCGCGGATCTTGGGTGCTGCGATTCGGTTGGCCAAGGATGGCTTGGTAAAGCCAATTATTTTGGGACACGAGGCCGATATTGAAAAGACTGCAGCTGACAACAATTTGGATGCCAGTGGCGTATTATTGATTGACCCAGAAACATATCCTGAGGATAAGAAGAAGGACATGCTTGATGCCCTCGCTGAGCGTCGTGCTGGTAAGAACACGCGTGAACAGTTGGCAGATTGGTTAAAGGATGTTAACTACTTCGGTACGATGCTGGTTTACATGGACCAGGCTGACGGGATGGTTTCCGGTGCTGTTCACCCAACTGGTGATACGGTTCGCCCAGCACTTCAAATTATCAAAACTAAGCCAGGTGTCAAACGAATCTCTGGTGCGTTTGTGATGCAAAAGGGTGACGAACGTTATGTCTTTGCCGATTGTGCCATTAACATCGAATTAGACGCCGCTGGCATGGCTGAAGTTGCTATTGAATCGGCCCACACGGCGAAGGTTTTTGATATCGATCCAAAGGTTGCTATGTTGAGCTTTTCAACCAAGGGCTCTGCTAAGGGCGACATGGTGACTAAGGTTCAAGAGGCTACTAAGCTAGCCAACGAACAGGCGCCTGATTTGGCATTGGATGGTGAATTACAATTCGACGCTGCATTTGTACCAACGGTCGGCGCGGCCAAAGCACCTGGCTCAAAAGTTGCTGGTCACGCAAATGTGTTTGTCTTTCCTGAATTACAATCTGGTAATATTGGCTACAAGATTGCCCAACGCTTTGGTGGTTTTGAAGCAATCGGTCCAATCTTACAAGGCTTGAACAAACCAGTATCTGATCTTTCTCGTGGCTGTAATGAAGAAGATGTTTATAAGGTTGCTATCATCACCGCTGCACAATCCGTTAAGTAGTTAGATAATGTCACAATTAATCGCGATTCCACTTGTTTTGGGATGGCGATTTTTATTCAAAGAATGACGCGTTAAGTACGTTTGAGGAGTGAATCACACATGTTTTCAATCACCACGAAGACTGACGAAGAAACACAGGCTATTGGGCGACATCTTGCAGAGCTGGTGTCTGCGGGCGATGTTATTTTATTGGATGGCGATCTTGGTGCTGGCAAGACGACCCTGACTAAGGGTTTGGCGGCCGGTTTAGGCATTCACAGGTATGTTAAAAGCCCTACGTTTACCATCATTCGTGAGTACAAAGAAGGCCGTTTGCCACTGTATCACATGGATGTATACCGACTGGAAAATGGCGGTGGTGATGATTTGGGCCTCGATGAATATTTTAACGGACAAGGTGTCAGTGTTGTTGAGTGGTCACAGTTTGTTAAAGGCGAGTTGCCAGCTGAACGGTTAACGATTCATTTACACCGTGATGAAAGTAATATCGATCGACGCACCCTAATGTTTGACCCACAAGGTGAACACTATCAAAAAATGACTGATAAATTGGAGGCACAATACGATGAGTGAACCAACTGTAGATATTCGGCCTGTTACTGAAAATGATGCAGCAGACCTGCTAACCTTATTGGAAGATTTAAAAAAAGAATCTACCACATTCACTGCTGATCCTGCTTTGGCACATTTGTCTGTTGAAGAGGAAGCCGCTCAATTACGGGTGATGATCAGTTCACCACAAAACCATCTGATGGTAGCGGATTATGGCGGTCAGTTAATTGGTGTTGCCAGTATCATTGCTAAAAATGAAACAGTTGGCGAAATCGGAGTAGCCATTTTGAAGTCGTATTGGAATGAGGGGCTGGGGTCGGCCCTTATGGAAGAGATGCTCTATTGGGCGAAGACGGCCAGTTCACTGACGAATATTGTTTTAACGGTGCAGTTGGAGAATACGTATGCCAAACGGCTATATCGTAATTTAGGGTTTAAGGTCACTCATTCTGATTCTGTTGTGAATGCTGTCGGGGATGAGGTGCCTGCTCAGGAAATGACGTTAACTGTTCATCATGGGCATCAGGCGTAGTCATGTGTGAACGTCACTGAGAGTAAGTGGCTTCTGCTAGTTAATCGACACGTTGTTAGTATTAGTTATGTAAAAAGCCCAAATAAAAATCGTTTCGCTACAGATTTTACATCTGTTGGCGAAACGATTTTTATTGTCTATGGTAGGTTAAGCTCATTTAAACAAAAATCAAGACAAGTTATTGTAATTTTACAAATGGCTTGATTGCTGAAGCACCAAACTGTTGATCTTGGTAGATTAAAATGTTGGCGCAAGCTAAACTATCATCTAGCGCATTGTGATGGTGTTCCAAATTAACGTGGAGCCGTTCGCTGACAGTATTAAGCTTGTGGTTTGGAAATTCTGGGAAAAAGCGACGGCTTGTTTTGACCGTGTCTAAGGTCAAGTAGTGAACTGGTGCCAGATCATAATGAGCTAACGTGCTTTTTAATACGCCATTATCAAATGGGGCATTGTGAGCCACGACAAGTTGGTTGTTTGTATAAAACTGATTAATGTGCGGCCAGATTTCTGGGAAGGTTGGCGCGTCCGCGACATCACTCGCATGGATGCCATGAATCTGCGTATTGCGCCAAGAGAATTCTGTGTCGGGTTTAATCAGCGTATAAAATTCATCGACGACCTTGTTTTGTCTGACGATGGTCAGTGCCAATGAGCACGCACTGTGGCGTTGGGCACTAGCAGTTTCAAAATCCATTGCGACAAAATTCACGACGCTAAGCCTCCTTAATCGTTAGGTAACGTTAAACTTAAATTTATTATGTCAGTCTAAGGCCTTCACGTTTAAATGTAAAGAAATCTGTTAACGGGTTAAGTCAGGGGGACTGATTAACGAACTGAAATCAGTCCAACGCTTCTGTTTCTAAAGCAACCGGACAGTGATCAGAGCCAAGCACATCATTAAGGATTTTTGCATCGGTGACTTTAGCCATCAAAGGCGTTGATACGACAAAGTAGTCAATTCGCCACCCTGCGTTGTTTTTACGAGCGTTAAAGCGGTAACTCCACCATGAATACTGGCCGGTTAGGTCAGGGTAGAAGTGCCGGAAACTATCTGTAAAACCAGTGCCTAGTAAAGCCGTGAAATTATCACGTTCAGTGTCTGTAAAGCCGGCATGCTGATGGTTTGTCTTAGGATTCTTGAGGTCGATTTCTTCATGAGCGACGTTTAAATCACCGCAGAAAATGACGGGTTTCTTAGCCGCTAATTCATTTACATAAGCGGAAAAAGCTGTGTCCCATCCGTCACGGTAGTCTAACCGCTTAAGCTCTTGACCAGAGTTAGGTGTGTAACTCGTGAGTAAGTAGTACGTTTGGTATTCCAATGTGATCACGCGACCTTCGTGATCGTATTCATCGACGCCAATGCCGTAGGTGACGTTCACCGGTTCATGTTTGGTAAAGATGGCCGTGCCTGAGTAACCTGGACGATCGGCATAATTCCAGTACTGATGGTAGCCGGGGAGGTTGACCGTCGCTTGCCCCTCGTGCATCTTGGTTTCTTGAATACAAATAGCATCGGCATCTAAATCCGTCGCCGTTTGTTCAAAGCCCTTTTTTAAAACTGCTCGTAATCCGTTAACATTCCATGATACAAATTTCATGATGCTATCCTCCAAGAATTTTGTGTGAGCGGCGTTGTCCACCGGTGGTCGCGCTATGTAGTTTAACAAGTTGATTTTACCACAGCCATAAAAATGAAGTCTTTAATAAGGGAAACTGGTTTGAACTCAAATCGTGGTAAAATAGGACGAGGTTTACGGGCACCAGCTAATTGTGGCAACAAGCCACTTTATTGCGAAGTGAAACCGAAACGGTTAATTAATGAAGAAAGTAAATGGGTGACATCATGCAACAGGTTGATTTAAAAACTGTTTTTGCGTCCAGCAAGGTGATGCAAAACGAACCATTGGGAAATTACACAAATACGAAAACGGGCGGTCCAGCAGACTGGCTCGCGTTTCCTGAGTCACGCGCTGAAGTGGCCAAGTTTGTCGATTTTGCCAGACTTCACGAGATGCCAGTAACGGTCATCGGCAATGCTAGTAACTTGATTGTTCGTGATGGTGGCATTCGTGGGTTGGTACTTATTCTGACCCAAATGAAGACGATTACTGTGACGGGCAACACGGTCACTGCTGATGCTGGTGCGGCGTTAATTGATGCGACTGAGGTTGCTTACCAACATCACCTGACTGGTTTTGAGTTTGCAGCTGGCATTCCCGGCAGTGTTGGTGGGGCAGTGTTCATGAACGCCGGTGCATATGGTGGGGAAGTCAAGGACATTGTCAGTTCTGTTGATGTGCTGACACGTGCTGGTGAGTTTGTGACGTATCCTGCCGAAGAGATGGCGTTTGGTTATCGACACAGTCTGGTTCAAACGACCGGCGATATTGTTGTCGGCGCTAGCTTTACCTTAGTGCCAGGCGAAGCAACTACAATTCGTGCAAAAATGGACGATTTGAATGCACGGCGGGCCGCCAAACAGCCACTGGAATTGCCTTCCTGCGGTTCCGTGTTCAAACGACCAGAGGGTTACTTTGCTGGCAAATTGATTACGGACAGTGAACTACGCGGCTATACATCTGGTGGTGCACAAGTTTCAACCAAGCATGCTGGCTTTATTGTGAATGTTGGTGAAGCGACGGCTACGGATTACCTAGCAGTTATTCACCATGTTCAAGAAACAGTCTATGCCAAGTTCGGTGTACATCTTGAAACAGAAGTTAGGATCATTGGTGACAACTAAATGTTTGCTGAGCGCATTAACGTACTTGCTGGCTTATTGAAACAGTTAATTAAACAAAGGTGAGTTTTCAATCTTTAAATAACATTATTTTATCTGCTGACGCAGGCCAATCTGATTGGTCATGCGTCAATTTTTTTGTATGATAGAAGTAGATGCATGTTGAGCGTGGTGCCAATACGTGGCCACAGGAAGGGAGACAACAACTTGAACATTATTGAAGCGGTGATCATTCTTGTCCTGCTAGTGCTGCTGTCAAACATACTGGGACACTACTTGGAGGCCATTCCGGTCAGCTTGATTCAAGTGACCTTGGGATTATTATGGTCCGTTATTTTTCACATTACGATTCCACTCGAAACTGATTGGTTCTTACTATTATTTATCGCGCCACTACTATTTAATGACGGGCGGCGTTTTCCAAAAAGTGAGTTGTGGACATTACGAGGGCCAATCTTGGCAAACGCAGTTTTACTTGTGTTCCTAACCACGCTACTAGGCGGCTGGTTATTTCACATACTCATTCCTAGCTTGCCATTATCCGTGGGATTTGCGTTGGCCGCCATTTTGTCACCGACGGATCCAGTGGCGGTGACATCCATCGCCGAGCAGGTGAGTTTACCGTCCGCAATTATTCATCTGGTCAGTGGCGAAAGTTTGATTAATGATGCCAGCGGTTTGATTGGATTTAAATATGCGTTAGCAGCGGCCGTGACTGGAACCTTTTCACTCTGGTCTGCTGCTGGCGACTTCCTTTACACCAGTATTGCCGGTTTTGTGGTTGGTTTTGTCGTGATGACAGGATTGCAAATGTTGCGGGAGGTGTTGAGACGCTCGGGAATCAATGATCCAGTGTTTAACACAGTGTTACAACTAGTGGGTCCTTTCGTGATCTACCTCGGCGCAGAGGCGATTCATGCTTCCGGCGTTATTGCCGTTGTTACGGCTGGCGTTTTAGCCCATGTTTCAGAAAACCGAATTGTTGAGGATTTACCGGAACAACGGCTTTTGATTGAGCGGACATGGGATATTGTGGTGTACGTGCTAAACGGGATTGTGTTCATTATTCTTGGGGATGAGTTGCCTAGCGCAACGAAGGCAACAATTGCTGATCCGGCAACAGGAACGTGGCGCGCAATCGGCTATGTCGTTGTGATTTGGCTCATTCTTTTTATTCTGCGGGCTGTTTGGATTTATGTTTATGGTACATTGAGTCGTTTAAGCAAAAACTGGCGCATTGAGCATAAGAATACGGAACCAGTTACGGTTAAAACGGCGATTGTTTCTGGTTTAACAGGTGTTCGTGGTGCAATTACGCTGGCGGGTATGTTAACGATTCCGGCGACCATTAGTAACGGGGATGCATTTCCAGAACGGTCATTAATTTTGTTTGTCGCTGCTGGTGTTATTGTGCTGAGTTTGGTCATCGCGGCAGTGACATTGCCATTGATCAGTCGGCGTGGGGCCATGCTGTTGACTCGAGGTAGTCAGGTTGACACCTTGGAAGAAATGACTGCGCAAGAAGAGGCTGATGATGGCGAAACGGTGCCGTTAATGTCGGTAGATGAAGCCAAAACGTACCTTTCTAAAACGGCAGTCAGAGTGCTGGAGTCACTGCGACGTCCTGAAAATCAACGGGCTGCGTATGACTTGATTCTCGATTATCAATTTATTATTCGGCGGTTACAGATGCGAACGCAGCCTTCCGAAGACGTGAAAATAATGATCGATTTTGAAGTTGATATTCGTCGAATTGCTCTGCAAGGTGAATTGAAACGACTGCAAGAGTTGCATGATGCTGGCTTAATCAATATTTGGAATTTTCGTTATTACCGTCGCCAAATCAAGTGGCGATTACGTAATGTGGATGCCCATCAGCGACGTGAAGCTTTACCCGCTTGGCGAACAGCTAGGCGTTTGATTCGACACGGTTTACGGCGGCTGCGAATTTTAATGACCGGCAATGATATGGTTACCTTTCGCCAGCAGCGTCAGTTAGTTGAAACGGAAACTGCCAAAGCAGCGATTGCCCGGTTATCACGTTTCTTTAAAGTCCATAACGCCAAGAAAAACGCACAGCAACGACAAAGTGTTTACCATCTGATTGTCCACTATCGCTACCGGATTGAACGGCGTCATCCTGTGACAAATGGCAGTGCTCGACAGCTCCAGTATGAGACTAATTTACGGGACTTGCGGGTACGTGCGCTCGCAGCGGAACGTTCAGCGGTGACAGAATTGTTGGATGCTGGGCGGATCAATGCTGTAATGGCAGCTAACCTGCGTCAATACGTTAATTACTCGGAAAATGTGCTGATGCTTGGTGAAGATTTACAAACGGAGGCAACAAGCTAGTGGATTGGTTTGCACGATGGTAAATCTGCTATACTTAAATGAGCGATTTGAAGCGTAATGTGAAGATCGCACGCCAACATTTGGCGATTTTAGGAGGAGTGTTATGTTACTTAATCCCAGCAACTGGCTCACCGGGACGGCGGCAGCACGTTTGCTCGACATTCTAGTGATTTGGTTTGTTATTTATGAGCTGATTATGCTATTACGAGGCACGCGGGCGGTAATGTTGTTCCGCGGGATCCTTGTGATTATCATTATTAAGATTGCTAGCTGGTATCTGGGCTTAGAGACAGTTTCCTGGGTCATGGACCAGATCATTAACTGGGGGGTTATTGCCCTGGTAATCATCTTTCAACCAGAAATTCGGCAAGGCCTTGAGCGTTTGGGTCGTGGCTCATTCATTCAACGAGGCCGGACGGCTCATGATGATGAAGAAAAGTTAATCGATGCGTTGGATAAGGCTATTCAATACATGAGTAAACGCCGGATTGGGGCGCTAATTTCTATTCAAATGGAAACTGGTTTGGAAGAGTACATTGAAACCGGGATTGATTTGGATGCGGACGTGACCGGTGAGCTGTTGATCAACATTTTCATCCCCAATACACCGTTACATGATGGCGCCGTGATCATTAAGGATAATCGAATTGCATCTGCTACCGCATATTTGCCGTTATCAGATAGTAATTTGATCCCTAAAGAACTAGGAACACGTCATCGTGCTGCTGTGGGGATTAGCGAGGTAACGGATGCGTTGACCATCGTCGTTTCTGAGGAAACGGGCGAAGTGATGTTTACGCGGAATAATGAAATGATGCGTAATTTGACTCAGGAAGACTATTTAAATTACCTTCGCAAACAATTGATCCCGGCAGAGCCAGAACGTCACAATTGGTTCTTGGACATTGTTAACCGAATTTTTAGGGGAGGTGGCCATAAATGAAAAAGTTTAATCGCTTTCTCAATAGCACGCTCTTCTACCGTTTATCAGCGTTAGTTTTGGCCATTTTCTTAGTTGTTTACGTGACCGGTTCAACAGGCAACGACACCCGTTTAGCCCGTCAGGACAATCCTAGCAGGGTATCTTCACTGACGTCGACCAAAACAAAAACAGTGTCGATGCCATTGCAACTAAATATCAATTCAAATAAATACTTTGTAACAGGTTATCCGGAGCGAGTTAAAGTTAAAATCACAGGACCGGCTGCATTAGTCACGGCAACGACGAACACGCAAAACTTTAGCATTAATGCGGACTTGTCAAAGCTGTCAATGGGTAAACACAAGGTGACGTTGAAGGCCGATGGACTCAACAAAGAATTAACCTATCAAATTGAGCCGAAGACAATTAACGTCACGATTGCCCATCGTGAGACGATTACAATGCCTGTCCACGTGAAATATGACGCCAATAGTTTGGCAAGTGGCTATCAGGTTGGCACGCCAACAACGTCAGTTAATAGCGTTACGGTAACCGGTGCAACGTCTGAAGTTGAACAGGTAGCCCAAGTGGTTGCGCCAATTAATTTGACCAAGAATAGTACGTCAACCTTAACAGCGACTGTTCAGTTGGAGGCTCAGGATGCTAATGGCCATACAGTTAACGTGGTGATGACACCTTCAACGGCTAGTGTGACCGTGCCAATTACATCCAACGAAAGTTCTAAGAAGGTTAAGGTTAATTACGAGCCTAAGAATGCGGAGGATGGTAAGAGTTATTCGATTACCGGTGACGTTGATAGTTTGACTGCATACGGCACAAAGAGTGCGATTAGCAAATTAAAGAGTAGTATAGTAGCTAACGTAGATGTTTCTGGTCTGCCAATTGGAACGACCAAGCAACAAGTTAATTTAACGCCTTCTGCCAGTGGCATTAGAAGCTATTCTGAGACGACTGCCAATGTCACGATTAAAGTGACATCCAGTAACGCGGATAGTAATGGGGTTCAGCATGGCGATTCGTCAACAAGTTCCTCTGATGAATCATCTAGTGAAGCGGCTGGTAGCAGTGAAACGTCTTCTAGTAGTGGTGATACGAATAGCTCGGCGAGTAGCAGCGAAACGGGCAGTAGCACAAGTGCGTCCAGTAGTTCAGCTGCCAGTAGCAACTAGTTAGCAAATAAACAAGTCTTTAGGGACAAACGACGAAGTGAGGAAGAAACAAATGAAATATTTTGGAACAGATGGTGTACGAGGCATTGCAAATCAGAATTTGAGTCCTGAACTTGCATTCCGACTTGGCCGTGCCGGCGGGTACGTGTTAACGGAGCACGCCGATGAAGATCATCAACCACAGGTTTTGGTGGCGCATGATACGCGTATTTCGGGTCAAATGTTGGAAGAAGCACTGATTGCAGGGCTTCTGTCAGTTGGAATTGAAGTACTTAAACTCGGTGTTATTACAACTCCCGGCGTAGCATATCTTGTCCGGGTACAACAGGCAGATGCTGGTGTCATGATTACGGCGTCTCACAATCCAGTTGCCGATAACGGAATTAAGTTCTTTGGTGGTGATGGTTTTAAACTATCTGATTCTTTGGAAGAAGAAATCGAAACCCTTTTGGATGCGCCTAAAGATGAATTACCGCGTCCGTCATCGGAAGGATTAGGAACTGTTGAAGACTATCAAGAAGGCGCGGCCAAATACACGCAATTCTTAGAGCAAACGATTCCTGATCAACTAAATGGTTTGCACATTGCCGTGGATGCGGCTAACGGTGCTACCAGCAAGTTGGTGTCACGTTTATTTGCAGATGTAGACACTGATTTCGATACGATGGCAACGAATCCTAATGGGTTGAACATTAACGATGGCGTTGGTTCTACTCATCCTGAGGCACTACAACAGTTTGTTGTTGAAAAAGGCGCCACTATGGGTGTTGCGTTCGATGGTGACGGCGATCGTTGTATTGCTGTAGATGAAAATGGTGACATCGTTAATGGTGATAAGATCATGTTCATCTGTGGTAAATATATGCATGAACATGGGCGTCTTAAGAAAGACACGGTGGTTACCACTGTGATGAGTAACCTTGGCCTTTATAAGGCTCTGGAAGGCAATGAGATGCACAGCGTACAAACGCAAGTTGGTGACCGATACGTGGTTGAAAAGATGTTAGCGGATGGCTATAACGTCGGTGGAGAACAGTCCGGACACGTTGTTTTCTTGGACTTCAATACAACCGGTGATGGCATGTTAACTGCTTTACAACTTATGTACATTGTTCAAACGACTGGTAAAAAGTTGTCTGAACTGGCCAGTGAAGTAACGACATATCCTCAAAAGTTGGTTAACGTTAAAGTTGCTGATAAAAAGGCAGCTTTGGAAAATGACCAGATTCAGGCGATCATTAAAAAGGTCGAAACTGAAATGAATGGTGATGGACGCGTGTTGGTTCGTCCAAGCGGCACGGAGCCATTGCTGCGGGTGATGGCTGAGGCACCGACTCAGGAAGTGGTCGACGGTTATGTCGATGAAATCGCTGACGTTGTGCGTCAAGAAGTCGGTATTGAATAGTGGCAACGCATACTGAAGGCTGATTATTTTATGGGCTGATGGGTTAGTCACTGAACATGAAAATTTAAGCTGTGTTTCCATTTCTGGATGCACGGCTTTTTTGTTTGCGATTAGAAATATCACATTAATGTAGTCAAACACGAATCTGTTAGGCACGCTGATCCGTCATTAGTCGTGCTGAGTAGATTTGGCCTAAATGTTCCCATTTGGAGAAAATTAAGGTTTAGTAATCATATAGACCATTAAAGACAAAAGGTTGACGTGATGTGTTTAAAAACGTTATTATAATACTGCTTTCAAAAAAGAAAACGGTATTATAATAGTCTATACCAATTTAAAAAGGATGAACGTTATGTGTGGAATTGTTGGAGTGACAGGAAACGAAAATGCGGTTGAAATGTTGATGAATGGTCTCCGTCGTTTGGAATATCGTGGCTACGATTCAGCCGGAATTTACGTGAACGACCAAAATGGCAAAGATTACTTAGTTAAAGAAAAAGGCCGCGTGGCTGATCTGGCTAAGGCAATCGGTGAAGATGTCCACGGTTCCACGGGGATTGCGCATACGCGGTGGGCAACGCATGGACAACCTAGCGTTGCCAATGCGCATCCACAAGTATCCGCTGATGGGCGTTTTTACTTGGTCCACAACGGCGTCATCGAAAACTACATTGAATTAAGAGACAAGTATCTCCAAGATGTAACGTTCAAGAGTGAAACAGATACTGAGGTCGTTGTTCAATTAATCGACTACTTCGTCAAACATGATAACTTAACCACCTTAGAGGCCTTCCGCAAGGTACTTTACTTGGTGGGAGATTCTTCATACGGTTTCTTGCTGATGGATCGCGAAGAACCGGACACTTTGTTTGTTGCTAAAAACAAAAGTCCATTGCTAGTTGGTGTCGGCAATGGCTTTAATGTCGTTTGCTCAGATGCCATCGCAATGCTGAACTACACGCATGATTTCATTGAGATGCAGGACGGCGAAATCATGATCTTAACGCCTGAAAAAGTTGATATTGAAGACGAGGAAGGTCACCACATTACCCGTTTGCCATTCCACGTCAGTATGGATGCCAGTGAGGCCGATAAGGGAACTTATCCACATTACATGTTGAAAGAAATTGATGATCAACCAACTGTCATGCGTAAATTAGCACAAACGTACTTTAATGATGACGGACAAGTGACTATCGATGACGAACTGTTGGCGGATCTACAATCAGCTGACCGGTTGTATATTGTTGCTGCGGGAACAAGCTACCACGCTGGTCTAGTCGGTGAACGTTTGTTTGAACGGCTAGCAGCGGTACCGACCGAAGCCCACGTGTCCTCAGAGTTTGCTTATAATTCACCCATTCTCTCCAAACATCCATTCTTTATTTTCCTGAGTCAAAGTGGTGAAACTGCTGATTCCCGTGAAGTGTTAACTGAGGTAAACGCAAAGGGTTATCACAGTTTGACAATCACAAATGTGCAAAACTCAACGTTATCGCGTGAAGCAACTTACACAATGCTGTTAAATGCGGGTCCAGAAATTGCGGTTGCTTCTACCAAGGCTTATACGGCTCAAATTGCTGTAGAAGCTATTATTGCTAAGGCGTTAGGAGAAGCAACGCAACAAGTGGCCGCAGCCGATTTTGACTTGCGTCGCCAACTGGGACTGGTCGCTAATGGTATTCAAGCTTTAGTTGATCAGAAAGAACGGTTTGAAGCTGTTGCTAAGGATAATTTTGTCGATCAACGTGATGCTTTTTACATTGGGCGTGGCATTGACTATGCGGTTTCACTTGAAGCCTCGTTGAAATTAAAGGAAATTACCTACATTCATTCCGAAGGGGTCGCAGCCGGTGAATTAAAACATGGCCCAATTGCATTGATTGAGTCCGGCACGCCGGTCATCGGTATCATTACCCAAGAACGAACGGCTTCACTGACACGTAGCAATTTGGCAGAAACTGCCGCTCGGGGTTCCCACATCATGACGATTGTGACGAAGTCGTTGGCTAAACCACATGATGATATTATTTTGGAAGACGTCGATGAGATGTTAACGCCATTATTAACCATCATTCCGGCTCAGCTAATTTCCTACTACACGAGTTTGCTTAAGGGATTGGATGTTGATAAACCACGGAATTTGGCTAAGAGTGTCACGGTTCAATAATAAATAGTTTGTTTTTAGTTTGGACAGAAGCTGTAACATATCTCTGCTTTTGAGAACAAGCATTAAACGTAATAGCACCTGATTCCCAAAGTAGGAATCAGGTGCTATTACGTTAAGCAAGAAATTTGTCATGCGATAGTGCTCACAGCGTTTGTTCTAAATGAACTCATGCCATGAATTCTACTCTATTTACCAAGTCCCTCTGAATTGGCCAAACGGTCAGTCTTTACTTGTATGAAGAAAGCAGTGACAAACAAAAATCAGATTTACAGCTTAGGTGACTTGTAAAATTGTCTAGACCTGTTATAATTGGACTATACCAATAAGAAAAAGGGAGACTCGACATGAAGGTTATTGTTGTAAAGAACGCCGCTGAAGGCGGTAAGCAAGGTTTTCAAGTGTTTAAGGACGCATTAGCTAATGGTGCTAAGGTATTTGGGTTGGCAACTGGTAGTACGCCAATTTCAACATATGATGAAATTACGAGTTCAGACTTGGACTTTAGTCATGTGACTTCTGTAAACTTGGATGAATACGTTGGTCTTGGACCTGATCATCCACAAAGCTACAACTACTTCATGCACGAGCACTTCTTTAACAAGAAGCCATTTGCAAACTCATATTTGCCAGATGGTTTAAACAAAGATGCTGAAGCTGAAACGAAGCGTTACGACAAGGTAATTGCTGATAACCCAATCGACTTAGGTATTCTGGGATTAGGCCGTAATGGGCACATTGGTTTTAACGAACCAGGTACGCCATTTGATTCCACAACACATCAGGTTAAATTAACAGAATCTACTATTGCTGCCAACGCACGTTTCTTCGATAACGAAGAAGAGGTTCCTAAGTATGCTTACTCTATGGGGATTGGTTCAATCTTAAAGGACAAACAAATTTTGCTGGAAGCTTATGGTGAAGAAAAAGCAGATGCAGTGAAGGGTACGATTGAGGGACCTGTTACGCCTGATTTACCTGCTAGCTCATTACAAAACCACGACAATGTTATCGTTGTGATTGACGAAGCAGCTGCTTCAAAGCTCAGCAAGAAATACTAGAAATAAAAAGAAAGCAGATATAACACGTTTAAGCTTTCTCAAGTCACACAAATAGACGTTCATGGGTGGAAATGCCCATGGACGTCTATTTTGTGTTAAATGGGCAAAAGACAGCGCTATGGCTCGCGTTTACGACAATTTTCATCTGCGCGAATTTTGCGATTGAAGGGGAGTTGATTGTTGCCATTTCACTAAGAGTCAAACTGAAGTGTTATGTTCCAATGCCTGCGTGTTTATAAAGAAAAATAACCAAATCATCATTTATAAATGGCAATTTGGTTATTTTTCTAATAAAAACATTAAAATATGGATAGACATAATTTAAAATACGTGATAACTTTAAATTACCATTTATTTACTTCCTCTTCCAAGGACGTTCACCCCAATGACGCCTTGGAACGGTACATCGTTGATTTGGTGTTCCTAACCTAAATGGCCCTTGAAAGGAACCGATGCCCGTCGGTTCCTTTTTTGGCATCCTTTTTTTGGTTAACCGACTTGGTTTTCTCTGAGAATAGCATCGACAACAGCTTGCATTTCTGGTGTCTTAATCCATTCTTCCCAGTGATCCATATCCCAACCTTGCATGAGAAAATGATGATTAATGTAATCTTCATATTTAATCACGTTTGCTGATTCAGGAATATTGAGTTTTAGAATGCGGACCTCTTTAATGAACTTTTTCTCGGCTGCAAATTCTGCACGCCCATTGTGAACCATGTTGCCAATTTCCATGTACTTTGAGCCATCATTTCGGGTGATTTCCTCAATCATGTCTAACGATTCATGGCCTGGTTCTTTTAATGGTGCTGGTTCTTCTGCCATCATATATGACTCCTTTCTGTAAAAACAACGCTAGTCCATTATCGCATGAAACTTATTTGCTGACGAAAAAAGAGTAAAAAAAACCACCATCTTGCGACGGTGGGCGGCATAAGAGAGAAAGAGAATTGATTAGAAGGTAATTACTAAATACCTTACGAGAACAATATACCTAATAATGAAAGCGCTGTCAATGACTATTTTAAAGATATCTTTATAGCATGTACCACGGATTTATCGCTCAGAATAACCTATTATCGGGAATGGTCATTAAGGACTACTTGATCAGTTCAAGAACCATGTGATTCAAAGATCTTCATCGCAGTATCAAAGCCTTGTGAGACCCTCAAGTTTCTATATTAGTATGATTGTCTGTTGGGTAGCAGCCCATGATTTAGTAAAAGACGGGATTTAAAACAATTCGAGTTGTAAGCGGTTACAAAACAATCAGAATCGGTTAGAATAGAGGTATGGAAAGAAGCTATTAATTAAGGAGATGAGCTTATGGGGTTTCAGGTTGAACTAGCAATCATTGCCATTACCGCAATTGTAATTATGGTGTTGTTGGGCATTTTGGGACTGCATGACGGTCGTCACCTACACACTTAATATCCGTAAGATTAATAAAACGGGGGTGGGGCTAGATGACTAAGCAACTTTTTAATCGAAAAATATTGGTAAAACAAGATGATGGACGTCAATTTATTGATGTTATCGAAGACGCAACGCATTTATCCTGGGCATCTACAGTTGATGAAACATTACAACAACGTGATGTGGATGCTGTAATCACGCGGCTCGCTGACGGCGTATTCAACTTGAATTGGTTGGGATTACGCGGCGCAATGTCAGAAACGATGGACTTTAATCGTCATACATTAGTTGGCGTTCGGTTTGATTCGGAAAAGGGACCACAACGGTTTGCTGGTAGTGTTCAATTATTAAATGATGATGGAACGCCTGACTTGAGCCCGTTTACGAATTGCCAAATCGTGTTGGCTTTTTGGAATGCCTTCTTTAACCGTCACGATGTCTCTGCGGTGACACAGTATGTGGCGCCAGAGTTTATTCAACATAATCCAAGCATTGCCGATGGTGCGGAAGCATTTACACATTATTATCGAGTTTTGTTTGGTCCTCAAGGGAGTTTGCGCGAGTCGAAACGGACGGTTGTCAGTGTAGCTGACCGAGATGATCTTGTGTATTTGCATGTTATTAGACAGGATTCTCCGACAGCGACCGAAATGGCCGAAGTTGATATCTTCCGTGTTCGCGATGGTCAGTTAGTTGAACACTGGGCGGTGAAACAACCGTTTCCAAACCATAGTGCAAACGGACACCCGATGTTTTAAACTGTGTAGCAAAAACTAACGCACCATTTTTGATGACAATAATTAGAGAGACAGGTTTGTGATTTTTGAAAAAATACTAAAATACGAAGGTAACTGCTATGTTGAAAGAAAACTGGCAGTTACTTTTTTCGTTGGAAAAGTTACCGTTCTTTCATCGTAATCAAAACAGTGTAATTAGTTCATTTTTTAAGGACGAATAATATCGCTCATGTTAATGAAATCTTATAGTAAAGGCGGAAAGGGTTTAAAACCGAACTAAGATTTGGAAAGGGAGATAATCATGGCAATTAAACGTGTAACTGTTGCAGGTAGCGGTGTTTTAGGGAGTCAAATCGCGTTTCAGGTCGCCTTTAAGGGGTTTGATGTCACTATTTACGACATCAACGATGATGTAATTGATAAAGCCAAGACGCGTATTGGTGGACTGGCTGAAATCTATGCTAGTCAAATTGCGGGTTCGCAAAGTCAGTTTAGTAACCTGGTGAAGGGAACAAACTATAATGCTAACTTGTTGCCTGGATTACCGGATGCCATTATTGGCAGAATTCAGGATGCGGAAAAAGTTGCACGAGAGACTCCAGCTCGAATAAGCTATGCGACGGATCTGAAAACTGCCGTTCAAAACAGCGACTTGGTGATTGAAGCCATTCCTGAATTGTTGGATTTAAAAACAAAATTTTATCAACAATTAAGCCAAGTAGCACCCAGCAAAACAATTTTTGCCACTAATTCCTCTACACTAATTCCAAGTCAATTTTCAGAAGCAACTGGGCGTCCCAAACAGTTTCTTGCGTTGCACTTTGCTAATGAAATCTGGAAGAACAATACTGCCGAAATCATGGGACACGCGGGGACTGATGCAAATATTTATCAGACGATCGTTCAGTTTGCAAAAGATATTGGCATGATTGCAATTGAAGTTAAAAAAGAACAGCCTGGTTACATCTTGAATTCTATTTTGGTGCCGTTTTTACATGCGGCACAACTTTTGTATTTGAAGGGCGTCGGTGATCCGCAAACAATTGATCGGACTTGGATGATTGCCACAGGTTCACCGATGGGTCCGTTTGCAATCCTAGATATGGTCGGTATTCAGACGGTTTACAATATTATCCAGAACTATGTCGCAACAACTGGAGATCCAGACTTCAAACAGTTGGCGACAATGATGAAAACGGAATACCTTGATAAAGGAAAGCTTGGTGTCTCAAGTGGAGAAGGATTTTACCACTATCCTAACCCAGCCTTTGAGGATGAAAATTTCTTGAAGGGATGATTTGAACCGACTCGAACCAGATGTTCATAAAGTGGCAAGCAAAAGAAAGGGTCTTTCACCGGATGACATGCTACACTACCCGTAACACGCCTAAGGAGGAAGACCCTTTATGAATGATCATGATGCAAAATGGGTATTAGATGAATTAGCAAAACTGCGAACTGACGACAATCGGGTGACTGTTGATGCAGCAATTGATTTAATCAAGGAGCAGCGCGATGAAATCGATAGTCTACATGGATCGATGGAAGGACAATTGTGGAGCCCTAAGCAGTGGCGGCAGTAGATGATTTCATAATTAATCTATTCGTTTCCATTGATTGTCAATGTCGTCGTGCCGATATTTTTCTGACCATCATGCACGGTCAATGTGACTGGACCAGCTGAGGGCGAAATTTTATACATGGCAGCCACTGTGACGTGTTGGCCAGCACCAACTGGCGTCACAGAATTGTTGATGTCATCATTGTCGCTGTCACTATTTTGACCCGACAGTGATAATGAACCACTAACCAAGGTTTTACCATCCTGGCTGGCCTTGAAATATTTTGACCATAAATCTGATGGCACTTGCTGTTTTGTCGATTGATTTGAGTACTCGTAAGTGATGAGCAGTTGCTGATGGTTTGGAAATGCAGAGGCAACTTGACGTTGGCCTGTGATTTTAATAGTACCGGTGCTGGCTGTAAGCGTATTGCTTGCAAACGTCGCTACCGGTGCTTTTTTATTTGCCCGAGTTGTTTGTGTTGATTCACTAGAAACTTTTTTACTCGATGTTTGACGTTGAGATGATGACGAGTGCTTT
Source organism: Furfurilactobacillus milii (assembly GCF_009863985.1). Classification (GTDB taxonomy): domain Bacteria; phylum Bacillota; class Bacilli; order Lactobacillales; family Lactobacillaceae; genus Furfurilactobacillus; species Furfurilactobacillus milii_A. Next base: position 123,367 of record NZ_WEZT01000008.1, read on the forward strand.
GCAGATGGTGCACAACCAGTCAATACAGTGGCTGAAATAGCCGTGACTAATAAAGAAGAGACGATTTTATTCATGAAAACCTCCTAAAAGGTATATTTATATTTTCGTAGCTGACGTTTATTTTATCGTGCACTATTTTATTTATTAACGCCTTGAATTGTCAAATTAAGTGCAACACTACATTAAAGAATATTTCATAAGGCGTTTTCCATCCGAGACATTTACGGGGACGATTATTCATTTGTTCTG
>NZ_WEZT01000008.1:123715-137268 GCF_009863985.1 Furfurilactobacillus milii
TAATCAGAGACCACTTAAAATACTTGACTGGCAAACACCTTATCAGATCATGCTGACAAATTTGTCCAAAAATTCGGATTAAATTTGCAATCTACCATATAATAGTAGATGAGTATGCAGGCCACGGTAGTCGTTTTTTTGGTGGTGCCTCGTTTGTAAATGGAGGAAGAAGCAAATGGCCAACGAAGAATTATTGAACGAATCAATTGATGTTTATATTCACTTTTTAAAATACTTAGATGAATTTGTGTCACGACCAGCGGCAGAGTATCAAATTTCGTTTGAACAGTATTTGATTTTGCACGATGTTTCGCGGGAGAAAAACTTGACGTTGATGGAAATTGCAGCACGTCGGAATGTCACACGGAGCGCAGTTTCTCGTCAAATTCGTGCCTTATTAACCAAGGACTTGATTAAGCAAGTTGCGGATAGTCATGATCGTCGTCGAATGAATCTCAGCCTAACTGCTAAGGGTAGCAAGGCAGAATCGCAAATTAGTGAACGGGTTACTCACCGCTTCAGTGTTTGGATTAATGAATTCGGGGAGGATCAGGCTAAACAAGTGTTAGCCTTTATTCGTGAATTTGGGACTAAGTTTGCCGATCCAAATGGCACACACGATTCGCGCAAGCCAAAATGAGATAAGCCAATTTTAATGAAAACGGGGTAGTTGATGAATGACAACACTCGTTGTGAATGAGGGTAGTGTTGATTTAGTAAATGGTGCGAGCGTTCAAGCTCATTTTGAGGTTCACGATGTTGAGCAGGGCGTATTATTGGTTCTGACTAATAGCAATGTGAGTGCAGATCAACTTGTCTCGTTGATGAATGAAAAAGAGGACGCAATTGGTGATGCGCTAGCTGATGCGACCAATCAGGATGTTAATGTGGTCTCTTGGCGTGATGAGGCAGGACAGACGCATCAGTTGCAGTAAGATGAAATGTGGACACCTGTTGAGAATGTTATTTTAATGAAATTAACGTGATGCTGTGTTGATCAGCATCTTTTTTATGGATTTGATAAAAATAACAAAAAACTTCAATGTAACCATTTTCAAACGACCTTTATGGCTTGTAATTTGGGCAATTTCGGCACATAGTATACGTGGTTCAAAAAGGACTATCAATTTCGCAAAGACGGAGTGATTGTGACGGTTTTAAAATCTAAAAATTAAATGCGTAACAGTCCGATGTTACGTCGACTTAGCAAAAAGCCAATCAGTATCACTGATGTGTTTTTTGATGATGCGACGCTAGCGACCATCTTTGAAGGATTAGACCTGATTATTATTCAGGAATCAAAACGGAAAAGAGGGCACGAAAATGAGCAAAAAGCACGAAAAAAAAGAAGTCATGGACGACACGTTGGTGGCCGAGAAGAAGACTTCTAAGAAAAAACACTTTGTTGATACAACTGGTAATCATGCCAAGAGTTTGGATGAAGTGAACGGCTCCATTCTGGTGCCACAGCACGCAGGCTATTTCAGAACGTTACTAGCCTATACTGGACCGGGAGCATTGATCGCCGTTGGGTACATGGATCCTGGTAACTGGATCACGTCAATTGCCGGTGGTGCTCAGTACAAATACGCATTAATCAGTGTCATTCTGTTGTCGAGTTTAATTGCGATGTTGTTGCAAGCAATGTCAGCTCGCTTAGGAATTGTAACTGGTAAAGATTTGGCACAGATGACCCGTGAGCGAACGTCCCGTGGTATGGGAATCTTTCTATGGATCATTACAGAACTTGCAATTATGGCGACGGATGTCGCAGAAATTATTGGTTCAGGGATTGCGCTAGAGTTGTTGTTTGGTTTCCCGTTGATCGTTGGTTTGATTATCACGGCGTTTGATGTTTTGCTGCTGCTAGTGTTGATGAAAATGGGCTTCCGTAAAATTGAAGCGATTGTGGCCACATTGGTGGCTGTTATCCTGTTCGTCTTCTTGTATGAGGTCATTCTGGCCCAGCCAAACGTCCCACAGATCTTCGCTGGCTTCGTGCCACATCCGGGACAATTGCTAACGCACAAACCAATGCTTTACCTAGCATTAGGGATTGTGGGGGCCACGGTTATGCCACATGACTTGTACTTGGGATCATCTATCTCCCAAACGCGGGCTTTGGATCGTGACGATCACGACAGTGTTAAAAAGGCCATTCGTTTTACAGTTGCCGACTCAAACATTCAATTAACGATTGCATTTGTGGTCAACTGTCTGTTATTGATTCTGGGTGCGGCTCTGTTCTACGGCACTAACAGTGAACTCGGTCGCTTCGTTGATTTATTCAATGCGTTAAGCAACTCAAAGATTGTGGGCGCCATTGCCAGCCCATTGCTCAGCATGCTGTTTGCCATCGCGTTACTTGCTTCTGGTCAAAGTTCGACCATTACCGGTACGCTGGCTGGGCAAATAATTATGGAAGGTTTCATTCATCTTCGGATTCCGCTTTGGGCTCAGCGGCTGTTAACACGACTGATGTCCATTACACCAGTGTTGATATTTGCCTTTATCTATCATGGCAATGAGGCCAAGATTGAAAACTTGCTGACGTTATCACAGGTTTTCCTTAGTGTCGCGTTACCGTTTGCCATGGTGCCACTGGTTTTGTTCACCAGTAACAAAGAATTGATGGGTGATTTCCGTAATAAGACATGGGTAAAGTGGACGGCATGGCTCGTCACTGTCGTATTGATTATTTTAAACCTCTGGTTGATTGCTGGGGTCTTCACTGGCTGATCAGGGTTTAAAGCGTGAATTTACTTTGTAAGGAAATAAAACGTCTGCCAATATTTGGTGGGCGTTTTTGTTAGCCCTGAGGCAAGCCTCATACGTAGACGTTTATAAGGTCTCGTGTTATGATAATAGAGCACCTTTTGGGGGTGTTCTGGATTCGACAGGTATAGGTCGAGCTTGAACTGCGCTTCGTGGGTTGCGTCCACGTAAAAACGCTACCTAATTTTTATCTGCAAAAGATAACAATTCTTACGCTTTAGCTGCTTAATTGTAGCTTGACGTAGATCCGTCCGTTACGGCCCAGGTGGCGGGTTACGGGTCTCAAAAATTTGGGCAACGCTGTTAACTCACGCCTGAAGTGAGCAGAAGAGATTAATCAGGCTTAGCTAATCACGGTTGCCCGGTCAAACGGCGTTTTGGTTAGTGAAATTTAAATGGTTTGACTATGAGCGTAGAGGTTCGGGTGGCGATATGCTTGGACGCGGGTTCGATCCCCGCCACCTCCATAAAACTATACTAGTAATGAACTGAATGAGATTAATGCTCATTCTAGATTCATAGAGAACGCGTCATTCTGGCAAATCGTCAGAATGACGTTTTTTTTGCAAAATTACGTATACAAAATCGTTCGTATGGACAATCTTTAAAACCGTAAGCCTAGTTGGTAAATAATGAAAATTTTTTTCGTGTAAAAATTAATCTGTAATGGACTAGTCCACAATCCGCTAAGCCGCGCGGATTAACGACTTTGCAAGTTGTAAACGTTATCAATAAATTAGAAAAGTTATGTAAAAGGGGTTGTAAAAACGCTTTCATTGTAAGAGAATAAACCGTAAACCTTTTACATGTTTATTTGTTAAGAAGAGAATTGAGGAGAAAAATTTTATGGCTAAGAAGAAAAAGTTAATCGGTGTTGACCTTGGTGGGACAACAATTAAATTCGCGATTTTAACCCTAGATGGTGACGTTCAACAAAAGTGGAGCGTACCAACCAACATTCTTGATGAGGGTTCACACATTATTCCCGATATTGTGCAATCAATTAATCATCACTTGGACTTGTACAAAATGAGTGCCAACGATTTCGCTGGTATTGGGATGGGGACACCTGGGACAGTTGATCTTGCAAACGGAACAGTCACTGCAGCCTACAACTTGAACTGGAAGACAACCCAGAAGGCTAAGGAACAGATCGAAGCTGGTACACATATGAAGTTTGCGTTGGACAACGATGCCAATGTTGCAGCCTTGGGTGAACGTTGGAAGGGTGCCGGTAACAACGAACCAGACGTGGACTTCATTACTTTAGGAACTGGTGTTGGTGGTGGTATTATCGCCAGCGGTCGTTTGCAACACGGTGTTAACGGCGCCGGTGGTGAAGTTGGTCACGTGACCGTTCAACCCGGTGGTTACTTATGTACCTGTGGCAAACATGGTTGTTTGGAAACCTACGCTTCAGCAACAGGGGTTGTTCACTTGGCACACGATTTTGCCGAAGAATATTCTGGTAACTCTAAACTTAAAAAAATGGTCGACAACGGCGATGAAATCACGTCCAAGATTGTCTTTGATTTAGCTAAACAAGGTGACTTTTTGGCTAACGAAGTAACAAACAAAGTGGGCCAGTACCTTGGCTTAGCTGTTGCTAACATGGCGAACGTGTTGAACCCAAGTTACGTTGTTATCGGTGGTGGCGTGTCGGCTGCTGGTCAGTTCTTACTTGACCTTGTTGACAAGACATTCCAGCAGGAGGCCTTTTCAACCGTTCGTGCTTCAACAACGCTGAAATTAGCTAAACTGGGCAACGATGCCGGTGTTATCGGTGCATCATCACTAGCATTACGTTTTGTCGACGGTGCTGACTTAAGTGAAGCTGCTAAAGTGGCCAATGTTGCGGCAACGGTTGCTGAATAATTGAATAAACTAGACAACGAAGAGATTTAGAGAATTGGAGATTTTTGAATCATGGGAGTTACAAACATTCTTATTGCTTTAGTCCCTGTCATTGCCTGGGGGAGCATTGGCCTTGTTTCAGGCCGATTGGGTGGTTCTGCCGCTCAGCAGACGCTCGGTATGACAATGGGGGCTGTTGTTTTTGGAATCATTGCTTGGTTTATTTATCGACCAACATTAGATGCCAAGGTTTGGATTGCCGGAATCTTATCCGGGCTGTTCTGGGTAGTTGGTCAAGGCGGCCAGTTTACCTCCATGAAAGCACTGGGTGTTTCCAAGACGATCCCGATTTCGACCGGGATGCAGCTTGCTGGTAACGCGCTAGCTGGCGTGTTGTTGTTCAGAGAATGGACAACGGGCCGTCAGTACACGTTGGGCACGCTTGCTGTGATTGCCCTGATCATTGGGGCGGCACTTACGTCAAGGGTTGACAAACGAAATGCTACGAAGACGGATCGTCATGAAAATACTGGCGCCGGTGCACGTGCTTTGACGTACTCAACCCTTGGTTACGTCGCTTACACGATCGTAATCAAGAGTTTTGAAAAATGGGGTAATGTTGGTGATGTTACGAACTTTACCCATGCGGTTGTTTTACCACAGTCCATTGGGATGTTCCTTGGTGCAATTGTGTTCGTTATCATGATTGGTGCCCGTAAAGAAATGTGGCAGTTACCATCTTGGAAAAACATTATTACCGGGCTCTTCTGGGGTACTGGTAACCTGTTCATGTTCTTGGCCACAATCAAAGTTGGTTTGGCGGTTGCCTATTCAATGGCCCAGATGGGAATCATCATCTCTACTTTTGGTTCTATTTGGCTGTTGGGTGAACGCAAGACGCATTGGGAAATGGTCAATATCATCATCGGCTCTGTCTTGATTATCGTTGGTGGTATCATGCTTGGAACAATGTAATAGCACTTAAAAAAGTTACAGCAGACGGTGCATGTCTGCTGTTTTTTGTTTGGCAAACAAAAAAACGAACGGAATCTATATCGCTCAATTGTGAAGAAAATTAAAAATTAGACCAAAAAAAATTTGAGTGGTCTAGGTGTTGATAGCATGGGGATGACGAGCAAAAATATTATTGATTTTGGTATATACCAATTTCATGAATTGGCTTTCATTGCCCACAGACCAATGTATTAGTGTATACTTGTAACCGTAATCATTATAAGAAAGAGGTAGGAGAAGCATGGCATATATTTCCTTTGATAGCTCGAATCTGACAAAGTTTGTTCACGATAATGAACTGGGTGAAATGCAGGCAATGGTCACTGCAGCTGACTCAGAATTACGTAATGGTACAGGTGCGGGTGCTGATTTCCGTGACTGGATCGATTTACCAACGAATTACGATAAGGACGAATTCAGCCGCATTAAGGCTGCTGCAAAGAAAATTCAAAGTGATTCAGAAGTATTGGTTGTCATTGGGATCGGTGGGTCATATCTTGGTGCACGTGCAGCCATTGACTTTTTAAACGAAGCCTTTTACACAGCACTTCCTGCTAGTGAACGTAAGGGTGCTTTGGTTCTGTTTGCTGGGAACTCAATTTCATCTTCATATGTTCACGATTTGATTCATGTTATTGGTGACCGTGACTTTTCTGTTAACGTTATTTCGAAATCTGGGACTACGACTGAACCATCAATCGCCTTCCGTATCTTCAAAGACAAGTTGGTTGAAAAGTACGGTGAAGCCGAAGCTAAGAAGCGTATCTATGCAACAACTGACCGTGCTCGCGGTGCGCTGAAGACTGAATCTGACGCTGAGGGTTACGAAGAATTCGTTGTTCCTGATGGCATTGGTGGTCGTTTCTCTGTATTGAGTGCTGTTGGTTTGTTACCAATTGCTGCTTCTGGTGCCGACATTGATAAATTGATGCAAGGTGCTGCAGACGCTTCTAAAGATTACACATCGGACAAGATTGAAGACAACGATGCTTACCGTTATGCCGCTTTGCGGAACATTTTGTACCGCAAGGGCAAGACGACGGAATTGTTGGAAAACTACGAACCAACCATGGCTTCCTTTGCTGAATGGTGGAAGCAATTAATGGGTGAATCAGAAGGAAAGGACCAAAAAGGCATTTACCCATCAAGTGCTAACTTCTCCACTGACTTGCATTCACTAGGCCAGTACATTCAAGAAGGTCGTCGTAACTTAATGGAAACCGTTGTTAAGGTTGATAAACCAAATTATGACATTGACATTCCTAAGGAAGACAGCGACCTTGACCAAATTGGCTACCTTGAAGGCAAGACGATGGATTATGTTAACACGCAAGCATTCCGCGCTGTTACACTAGCCCACACAGACGGCGATGTTCCTGTTATGGCCGTTCACATTCCTGATCAAACGGAATATTCACTTGGCTACTTAATCTACTTCTTCGAAGCTGCTGTGGGTATTTCTGGCTACTTGAACGGGATTAACCCATTCAACCAACCAGGTGTTGAAGCTTATAAAGTTAATATGTTCGCCCTTTTAGGCAAACCCGGATTTGAAAAGGAAACTGCCGAAATTCAAAAGCGTGTTCAAAAATAATTGTTCGTAAGTGACACTGAATAATTATTTAGTACAAATATACAAGTAAAACCGCATCTGCTGAGTAATTCAGTAGGTGCGGTTTTGTTTGTGCTACGTATTAATCTTTGGGAGACTGCCATTCGTCTCGTAAGACTCCATATTTCACAGAATCCCAGTATTGACCCTGCCAATAGCGAACCTGTCGAATCGCTGCTTCCCGTTTCAAGTGTAAATGTTCAGCGACACCAATCATGCGAACATTGCCGGACCAGGTTGTGAGGCCAATGTGAGGAAGGTCGACCATTTGCCACAGTGCATCGATCCATTTGGCCAGCGCTTGATGACCAAGACCTTGATGCCAATTTGTTTGGTCATAAATAGAAATACCCACATCAAGCCACCGTTTAAGGTCACCGTCATCATAATAAGCAAAAACCATACCGACCATCCTATCGTCGACTCTGATAACCTGGCGAAAGGGATTGTGAATATACTGTTCTTTTACGGGACCGTTCACAAATTCTTCACGTGTCGGTAAAACGTCATGAAAGTAAGGACCGTTCCATTTTGTCCACTCAGCATTTGGATTGCTAAAAGCCAATTGCCAAAAGTCAGCAGCTTCGTTTGGCTGTAATTCAGATAAGGTTAATTCCATGAAGTCATCCCCAGATATTATATTGACCCAAGTGTACGCCAATAAAAGGATTTTTAGCAGAATAAACTTACATGCCCCAAAAATGATTTTAGAATTCACAAGCATTTGTTTTGAATAATGATAACGATTAATTATAAATTATGATTACGCAAAAAATTAATCGAAAGAAGGCCATTATTATGATTACAAACGCAACGGAATTTATTCACGATTTACACAAAGTTTTACGCGGTGCAGCTAAACGTGCCGACGAAGATATAACTAAAACCATTAAGACTGTCAGTTATAAATTAAAACAAAGTGGTTCACTTCATTACGAACTTTCGCGGTGGCGTTGCTCGGATGCGCGTCAGCATGAATTTACGTTTAAGAAAAATAATGACGGCACCTATACGTACGTTTATAGTCGCTAAGACAATCATTATCAGGATGAAGCGGATTTAAAGGACAGTGTGGAGGGGACAAAATGAAATTATTCAAGCAAATTGGCACTAGTTTAACGTTAGTCGGGTGTGCGTGTGGTATTACGGTTGGTCTTTCAAATACTCAAGTATCAGCTGATCAAGTTTCTTGGCTGGGTACAACGACAGTTCAAACGCCATCTGCGGTTCAAAATCAAGACAGCGGTTCACTGATAACAGGGAACATAAGCGGAACTCATTTGTTATCTGGTCAAGCATTGATGGCGGCCCAACAAGCTGGGCAACAAGGATTCTATGACGGCATTGATGGCTATCCAGTGGGACAGTGTACGGGATTTGTTGCAGCCGTTTTGCGCCAACAACAAATTCCGGTTAACACATACAGTTATCTGGGTAACGGTGACCAATGGGCCGAATCGGCAACACAACGGGGATTATTGGTCGATTTTCGACCAGCGGTAGGTTCCGTGGTGTCGTTTAAATCGATGCACGTTGCCTATGTTACGGAAGTAAACGATATTACCGGAACCTTCAAAATTATGGAAGGAAATTTTGAAGGACAGGCGCTGCATGAGCGTACCTTAACGATGAACGACGATATTGCAGGGATTATTCATTTTGAAAAGCTGTCGACTGCATCTCAATCTACGCTTACTGTTTGATAAATGCGGCATTATTTTGAATATAAGCCATTTCATCAAAGATAATGTGTTGCTGAAGTGATTCGGCTGTTTCGACATCAATGGTGCCTTTGTCGAGGGCGTTTTGAACAAATTCATATTCGGCGTGGAAAGCGGTTAGAAAAAGTTGATAAACGACTTGCGGGACGGGATCCGGCATGTTCATCCGACGATGGCGTTCCCGATAAAAACGCTGAACATCATGCAGTTCGACGGTCGTGACTTCGCCGTGTTGATGACGTTCTTGTCGAAGGGCGTGCATGACTGCTTGATAGCCAACTTCTTCTAAAGGGCGAATGTCTTCACCGTGCGCATGAAATTGACGCTGCCAATAAAATTGTTCAGCAATCAATGGTGTTGTGAAGAACATTTCTTCGCCAAACTTAAGGTCACGACTCAAGCGACTAGAATGGACACCAAAACGCACTCGGAGCCATAGATTCTGCCAAACGGTATTATTGAACGTGAATTTGGTCAGGTCTAAAAAACGCAGGTAATAATACGTTTCGTCATCGCTAAAATCACCCTGATCATGCTTACGATTGATGACCTCGCGTTCGGCAGCATCAGTAATTTCAAACAGTCGCCGTTGCTCACGACGATGTGGACGATTGTTTTGATGAAGTTGTTGACTCAACGCATCGACCACGATGTGTGTTTCAGTTGGCGCGTTTTTGTTGGAACGAACTTTGTTCATAGCGGTCATAATCATTTCTCGTGTCCACTGGTTCATCGGCTTTGTCTGATTGCCAGTGGGCATTTTTGTGATGATTGGCACAGCGATGGCGGCTACCGTCAGACTGATTAAAATGACCACCGTGACGACGAAGATGAGTGCGTTCCGATCAGTAATTAAATCGTGACCGTTGATGGTTGGCAGCAGGAAGGCTAAGGACAGTGAAATAGTCCCACTGGCACCACTGACCGCCATTAGCCAGGCGTCTTGCCAGCGATGGTTGCTAGAAATGTGCATCCAAACTAAAAAACGCGACCACAGTAAGCGAATAGCAAATTTCAAAACATACAGCACAATCCCAATAATAACCAGCAATCCAAGGAGACCTGGATGCTTAGAAATGATTTGCCCCATGATTGTCGGCAAGGATACGCCTAGAAGGACGAAAACAACCCCTGTGAGCGCATCCTGAACAATTTCCCATATGTTTGACCGGACGAGCTGTACCCGACTTGAAACAAGCTGTAAACTGTCATTTTCCATTCCTTGAAACAAGCCAGCAGCAACGACCGCCAAAATTCCGGACAACGTTAAGCGTTCGGCGACGAAATAAGCTAGAAATGGCACTAATAATTCTAATGTAATCATGACGAATGGTGTGTCATCACCAGCTTGAATAAGCTCGCGGCGAATGCTTAAAAAGAGTGCACCGATAATTGCCCCGGTGATCAAGCCTCCGATAAACTCTAACGCAAACACACCAACTGCTCTGTTAGTCGAAAATGAACCAGTAGTAAAGGCTAGTAGGGACAGATCGAATGCCACAAAGCCGGATGCGTCGTTAAATAATGATTCGTTTTGCATGATAGTGAAGGGAACTTGGAAGTTTGGATTGGGCTGAGCAAAAGCGCTGACAGCTGATGCATCGGTTGGGGTCACGATAGCACATAGCGCAATGGCTAAGGCTAGTGGCAGAAATGGAAACAGTAAGTGAAGTGCACTACCAACGATAATCACGGTGGCAATGACAAGCATGATGGACAGCGAAAAAATGTTGATGGCGCCGCGACCAATCCAGTAGCGAGAGGCCGATTGTGCTTCGTTATAGAGCAAAGGAGCCACGATGAAAAATAAAAACAAATTGGGATTAAAAATGTAGTGGTGATACAGCGGCAGCAGCGCCAATAAAATCCCCACCACAATAAAGACAATGGGGAGCGGCACGCGGTTGAGATGATGATGCATGATCACAGCGGCCACGACTGCAATTAAAATGATGAGAAGAAAGAATGTATTCTCCATATCAAGGCTCCATTTCATTAGGTTCTGTATACAACAATCATGGACGAAATTAATGATCGACGCAAACAAAAATGTCTTCAAAAAACAATCTGGCGTATTGCTGAATATTCTTGGCAGTTACTAGCAAATTTTGTAACAAGGACGATTGACGATCAACAACAGGAATACAGGCGTAAAAAATGCAGTCAAAATAGTTTTATGTTATAAATACAATAAGCTAAGGAAATGAAATATAGGAGGCAGAACATGACATTTAAACCGAAACGCATTTTAGTTCCGACAGATGGCTCAGAAAACGCACAGTTAGCCTTGCGTAAAGCAGTTGATATTGCTAAAGCGGCGGGTGCAGACATTCTATTACTGCAAGTTGTTGCGCCGTTGTATGCGGCTCCTGAATACGCAATGGCGGGGATGTCAGAAGGAATGCTGACGCAGGCTAAAAAATATGTTGGAGAACTGGCGCAAAAGATGCAGGCAGAAACTGGCTTTGACCGTATTTCGGCCTTTGCAATGCAGGACGCGCCAAAGCCAACGATTGCCAAGACTTTTCCAGAGCATCATGACATCGACTTAATTGTTATCGGTGCTACTGGAACAAACGCATTTGAGCGAGCAATTCTCGGATCAACAACAGGATACGTGGTGCGTAATGCGGACGTAGATGTGCTAGTTGTCAAAGAGGATGAAACTGAATAAATTCAGAATTGACAACAAAAAACGGCGCCCTGAAATATCAGGTGCGTCGTTTTTTGAGTTTAATATGATGCTCCACAATCATGATAATTATTAAGATAATCTAGTAGGATCATCACTTTGTGTCGTTTGCATAAATACTTCCAGTGGAATGCCAAAATGCTGGTTAAGTAAAGAAATCTCACGAACGTTAAATTGAGAATGCCCGTGTAATTTGCGACTTACAGTACTTTTGTTGATTTGCAATAAATCGGCGACCTCAAGCTGTGTTATACCCCTTGATTTCAGCCATCCCGAGACTGGGAAAATTTCCATGGTTACCACGCCCCTAATAATTAAATGTTTAAACCGTTCCCTTATATGGGAATAGTAACCTTAATTCTCGATGCTCGCAAGTCGAATTTCTTATTTACCGCGTATTCCCGTCAATAAATTGATAAAATGAGCACTAAAGGAGCTGACTTGCAACATGGAAACAAAACCAACTGATATTCAAACGTGGTTACACCTTTCGCGAAAGCAAAAGGGTCTCACTGGCAAGGAAGTGTTGCGACAACTGGAGGAGCGTTACAACTTTCGAATTAGTAAATCAGCTTTTTATCGTTATGAAGATCCTGATACTAGCCTTAAGTCGATTCCACTTTTGCTGATAGTTGCCTTATGTGACATTTACGATCGAGACTTTGAGGAGCCATTTAAAATTGTTCGCAAACAAATTTCGATAGACTAATAATGGCCGCCGCAGGGTGGTGTTTTTATTTCAGTAGCTTAACGGCTGTTACATTATTGCAACGGCCGTTATTTTTAGTTTTAGACTTAAAAAAAGCAATGAAAAATGAGAATTTAAAAAAGTCGCCATTTTTATGCGTTAAGGCGTTGACGTCATCTGTCAGTACTGTATAATTAATTAAGTAAATTTGCCCCATGGTCAAATTGGTTAAGACGTCGCCCTCTCAAGGCGGAGTTCTGGGTTCGATCCCCAGTGGGGTGATTTAAAGTCACCCGGGCGCTTGCTTGGCAGATTTACGACTTTAATAATGGATTATTGGGTATTAGCCAAATTGGTAAGGCACCGGACTCTGAATCCGTAATGTACTGGTTCGAATCCAGTATACCCAATTATTGCGTTCACAAGAACGCCGGTATCAAAGGGTTTCTAAGCCTTATTTTCAAAACCGTGTACGAACCGTGTACGAGATTGAAAAGCTTAGAGCTCTTTTTTTGTTTTCAAACTAAAATGTGTCGTACATTCGGATTCTTAAGAATGATTTTCAAACAAAGCCTGCCAGAAACAGATGACACATCGAATCTTAAAAAAGATAGTCAGGTGATTTTATCAATTATTACATTGCTAGCTCGTTTGCTAACATACCGCTCGTTCGTGAAATTGCGGCTCGTCTGGATCAATCAGGGTGTCAAAACGTGTATGACTGGACCGTTAATGAAGCCAATACTGTTGAAGCGTTACAAAAAATTGGTATTCACGAGAAAACGGCAGTCATGAGTTGCGATGTGTTTATCATGATTTATCCGGCCGGAAAGGGCGCCAACACTGAGCTGGGATTGGCGTTAGCCGCAGATAGAAAAATATATATTTATGCTACAAATCATGATATTTGGAATGTCGCCAAAACCAGCACGTTTTACCAATTGCCTGAGGTTACCATCGTTTCTGGCAGTATCGCTAAGCTTACGGCCTTAGTGTTAGATACTGCTAAGTGATACGAATAAAATTTAATCGCTAAATATTGTTTGACGTTGTGGTTACAAAATAAGCCGACCATTTTCTGGTTCGGCTTTTTTTGTTGGGCAAATTACAAGTTTAATCCGAACAAGCCCGGAATCTTTCAATGGCAGTCTGTTGATGATGTATTTTTAATGGTCGTTGATTAATTAGTTCAAGTGC
>NZ_WEZT01000009.1:0-18554 GCF_009863985.1 Furfurilactobacillus milii
GAACAAATGAATAATCGTCCCCGTAAATGTCTCGGATGGAAAACGCCTTATGAAATATTCTTTAATGTAGTGTTGCACTTAATTTGACAATTCAAGTGAGATAACAATGTATCTGAATTCTTAAACATTTCAGATATATTGTTATCTTTTTTAACCGAACGTTCCATCTTTGTTAAATAAAAACGCTTTCATTCGTCTTGATGTTCGTCAATCTCCGTCTGCATGGTTACAAAGACATTTTAATCATGGTAAAATATACTCGCATTGTTTCGAGATATTCATTGAGTCTTACTTGTTTCTAAAGCGAACCGCTCAGTTTCATTCAAACGAACGGTGAGGATTTAACTGAGCGTGCTTTAATGATGGAGGATGCATTTTGAAAAAGGAACCGGCGAACTGGCTGGCAGTGCTAAAAATTGCGATGCCGCTATGTTTAAGCTATATTCCCATTGGCTTGGCTTGTGGTGTGCTATTGCATGCGGGCGGTTTGAATACATGGTTGGTGGCACTTGTGTCATTGATCGTGTATTCAGGTGGTGCGCAATTTTTGATTGCCACTATGTTAACGATTCATGCACCAATTTCCCAGATTGTAATTATGCTGTTTTTCCTTGAATTACGGTATGCACTCTTGGGTTCTAGTTTGTCACACTATCTCAAAAAGTCATCCCACAGATTTATTTTGGGGTTCGCGTTTTCACTAAACGACGAAAACTACGCGGTTAACTATTTGAAGTTTGCCACGGATAAATATTGGACACCAGGTAATGCTTTATTGGTTGAACACTATGCGTTGTACACCTGGGCATTTTCAAACGTGGTTGGGAGTTTGATCGGGTCATCATTGCACATTAACTTAGTGATTGTTGACTTTGCATTAACTGCTTTATTCTTGTTTATGGTTACGATGCAAGTTAAGCGCCGTTTAACGCTGCTGACAGCCATTTTAGCAGGTGTGCTGTCTGCTTTCTTCTGTGTTGCGTTAAAGAGTACCTTAGGGATTGTGATCGCGACGTTGCTCGCCTCGACAGCTGGATTCTTGGCTGATCGCGTGATTCGTTCGATGGCACCGGGCAGTTCCCTACTGTACAAAGTTCGTGGTCCCTCGGGGACGCGCGAGACGATTAACGAGCAGGAGCTGACTGAAGAGCGACTGTTGAAGGAAGAACAAGAGAAAGACAAGGATCACGACCATGAATGATTTAGCCTTAGTATTATTGGCGGGAGTGGCGGCCTTTATTCC
Source organism: Furfurilactobacillus milii (assembly GCF_009863985.1). Taxonomy (GTDB): domain Bacteria; phylum Bacillota; class Bacilli; order Lactobacillales; family Lactobacillaceae; genus Furfurilactobacillus; species Furfurilactobacillus milii_A. The sequence continues at coordinate 1,244 of NZ_WEZT01000009.1, forward strand.
GCGGTACTTCCCGATGTTGTTTTTTTCCAAACGTAAAATTCCAGACTGGTTCAACGAGTGGATGGGCTTTGTCCCTGTGTCGTTGTTCACCGCGTTAATTGTGAAGCAAATTTTCGTCACCTCGACGTATGCCTTTTCTGTAGGCAACATTGCCGCCATGATTTCCGCGGTGCTTGTTATTGTTATCGCGTACTTCACGCGTTCAATGACATTGTCCGTTGTTTTGGGATTGTTGCTCATGTGGGCATTAACAACTTTCTTATAAAATTGAATGAATTAACAGCTGACTATCATTTTTTGAGGGTCAGTTTTTTTGTGCCTGCCAGTTACTTGCTCACATCGTTATACTGAATAAAGTTATCACCTGGTAACTTTCAGACTGTTGTTGAGTAATGGGGTCTTGCCTTGCACTTACATTGCTCCAGCTGACGATAATATACAATGTGAGTGAAGTCGGGCAGGGATAGAATTCCGTGAAGGCAACACTTGGTGGCGGGGCTTGGCCACGTAGTGTTGCGGGACGACTTTTGAGACGGTTTGTGGCTCAAAATCGAGGTTAAAGACTCCGGTTTGGGGAGGCTGAGACCGGTCTCACGGAATGACATCCCAGCCAGACGGAACGGGAATTTACGTGTAGGCCTCCCATTTTTTTGACTGCTGTAACTTAGCTTGACTAGAAGTAGAAAAAACAACCGTCAAGAAATTGACAGTTGTTGGTGTGAAACATTATTTGTACATATAATCCCGTGTCATTGGCAACACGCGACCAGATGCACCCTTAGTGAGCAGGAACTGAATGACGTCGATGTTGCCAGACTGGAACGAAGCCGCACATGCCTGCAGGTACAAGTCCCACATGCGCATGAAGCGTTCGTCGAATTGTTTGGCAATTTCGTCACGGTGCTCATTGAAATTCTTGTCCCAGATTTCCGTGGTCCGTTGATAATGACGACGTAGTGGTTCCATGTCGTCGACCTGCAGACCAGCGTCGATCATGTGGTCGATGTTTTCCGTTAAGCCGGGAACATAACCACCTGGGAAGATGTATTTGTCGAGCCAAGCGTTTGTGGCACCGCCTTGTTGACGAGTAATGCCGTGAATTAAGGCGACACCGTCTTCAGTCAGGTATTTGGCCACACACTTGAAGTAGGCGCCCAAGTTTTCCTTACCAACATGTTCAAACATCCCAACTGAGGTGATGTAATCCCACGTTTCGTTACCCAATTCGCGGTAGTCTTCCAAACGAACTTCGGCAACGTCTTGTAAGTCTTCATCGATAATCCGTTGTTTAACCAAGTCATATTGTTCTTGGCTTAGTGTGATCCCAGTGACCTTTAAACCGTATTCTTTGGCTGCTGTGAGCATTAAAGTACCCCAGCCACAACCAATATCCAACAGACGTTTGCCAGGCTGAGGGTCAAGCTTCTTGATAATGTGATGAACCTTGTTCAACTGTGCTTGTTCCAAGGTGTCATCGTCATGTTCAAAGTAAGCACATGAGTACGTCAACGTCGGGTCTAACCACAACTTGTAGAAGTCATTACCAACATCGTAATGTTTTTGGATATCTTCTTTAGAGTGTGACTCACTGTGCGATTGCTTTGGCATGAACCGTTTGAACTTACTGTTGTTAAAGAAGCTACCAGCACTTTCGTAGGCTGATTCAATTAACTTTTGAATACTACCGTCGATTTCAATCCTGCCATCCATAACAGCTTCGCCAAGGGCCAACGACGCATTGCGCGTTAATGACTTAATTGGCACAAGTTCATGAAAGGTAACTGTCACCTGTGGTTCGCCGTCACCACCATAAACATCGCTGGTGCCGTCCCAATAATTGACACGCACAGGGATGTTGAATGAGTGACTGAGAAATGTCTTGTAAAATGTCTTATCCAGCATGAATCCTTCTGTTCCTTTCTCGTTAACCGTTTGATGGTAGTGCCCGTATGGCAAAAACGCCATCATGTTTTTTAAAAAATACAATCTTTAGTATAACGCTGTTTGTCAAAACACCCAACGCTTTAAATGCGGCTGAAAATGACTTATATAAGTCGATTTGTTCAGAATGCAAACAAACCTGATTTAGATTGTCAGTTAATTTACCAATTGTTTCTAACAAAAGATTTGCACGAATTTTCGTCAGGATATAAAATTCAGTAGTTTAGAAAAGCCGGATGGTTGCATTGGTATAGACTATAATCTCTTGCTATACTGGTTGTGTAATCATCTTTTGATCAATTGGTTTTTAAATAGTAAGGGCCTTACTTATTGTTGAAACGTCACTCGAAAAGCATCGGTTAGTTAGTTTGTAAAGCGGACACGAAAGGAACTAGACAAAACATTGGTCAATATGGGGCTAAAAATGCCTATTTTGTGTACATTTACGTACTAGCATTTTATTATAAATATATAAAGATGTTTATAGGCGACGTTAGGAGGGTAGAGATAACGACCTGAATCTAACCGTTCTGTTAAACCACTTGATGAACGAATGGATTTAGCATGTTTGTTATCGCGTTAAAATGATTATAAATGGTAGATTGCAAATTTAATCCGAATTTTTGGACAAATTTGTCAGCATGATCTGATAAGGTGTTTGCCAGTCAAGTATTTTAAGTGGTCTCTGATTGATCAGCTCCTAAAAGATGGGTTTGTGGTAAACACCATTTTAAAGGAAGCTGATCTTTTTTGTCCGAACAGCGTTCGGATTAATTTTACAATCTATCTATGGCAATTAACTTAGGCAGCAGTAGTGTTGCTATCTTAATTAGTCGTTTTAACGCGTCTAAGTTAAGCGCCCAAACGATTGATACGGATGGCATTAATTTAACGACTGTAATGGACATGATTACGGCGGCGATTGCTAAGACGGTTGGTCAGTTAAATGACGAATCATTGGCTGGTATTGCGTTTGTGATTGATGGAACTGTTTACAATAATCACATTATTAGTACAGAGTTGAAAGGTCTGGAAAACTTTGACTTGGCCAAATACTTTGCAGATAAGTTCCAAGTTCCGGTATTGATTGAAAATGCTGCTAACCTGTCAGCTATTTATGAGCGTGATTTCCATGACAATGAGCTGTTTAAGAACCTGGTTACATTGATGATCGGCAAACATTTGCGGGCAGGTATTGTCGCCGATCAACACTTGTATACCGGTCATGAGGGGCACGCTGGTGAAGTTGGCGAAGCCTACCTAGTTGATCGTTATGATCACAGTAAAATGGCGGCTGCCGACGTTTATGCATCTGAACCTGCCTTAAACAAGGCGATTCGGGACCGCATGGGTTGGCAGGAAATGGACTTTGCAAAGCTTACCGAGGCCTATTACCACAAGGATGAGCGGGTGATGGAACCGATTGATGATTTTGCCTACTACCTGTCACGAGTATTGACGAATCTTTCCACGAGTTTTGCACCAGATGTTGTGATTTTGAATGGTGATATGTTCAAACGATTCCCGCAGATTTTGCAATCCGTTCGTAACGCGCTGGTACAAATGATGCCTGACGGCGATACACCGGTTATCCTGACAAAAGGGTACACAGAATCCGCTTTGCTTGGTGCAACTTCCTACATTATTCATCATGCCTTAGGGCTGGATGATTTGAAGCTAGACTTTCAGGCCAAAGCAGAGGGTGTAGCCGAATAGTTAGGTCTCTTTTGAGGGGGATAAGGTAGCTAACACATTGTGGGCTGCCTTTTTATTTTGCCAAACATTAAGTTCTTCATGAGTTTGTGGTGCTGTGAGTGGCTGAAAAATGGGCAGTGAGTTACAGTTAGAGCAGAGAAATTATTGGGGGATTTGGTTGTGACAACATACTATCAACGATTCGTTAAAAACGTTTCTTTGCGACGTTGGACGGTGTTAGGATTCATTGTGCTGGCACTTTGGTTAATGCGTTCCATGATCAGCATCGTATTGCTCACGTTTGTGTTTACTTTTTTGGTTACTCGGCTGACGCAGTTTATTCGTCGGTTTGTTAAAATACCGGCAGCTGTCATCGTGATTGCCATCTATTTATTGGTGATTCTGGGGTTATATTCGGGGATTACGAACTATATTCCTAAGTTGATTGATGAAACGGTCAAGATGGCGAATACCGTTTATAATTTTTATCGCAATCCGTCGCATGATACGAACTATGTGGTGAACTTTATCAATCAGTATGCCAAACGGTTAGATATCATGAACCAGCTTAAAAATTGGGCGACGATTATTTTGAATTATGTGGGGTACATCGGGCAAATGGCGCTCACATTGTTCTTCTCGCTGATTCTGAGCTTCTTCTTCACTGTCGAGAACAAGCGGGTGCGCGAATTTTCACACCTGTTCTTGGATTCTACATACGGGTGGTTTTTCCAAGACGTTTCCTATCTATTTAAAAAGTTCATCAATACGTTTGGTGTCGTTATTGAGGCGCAATTCTTCATTGCTATCTGCAATACAGTGATTACAACTGTCACGCTGGCCTTCATGCGGATGCCACAGTTACCAACCCTAGCGTTAATGATCTTCATTCTCAGTTTGATTCCGGTGGCAGGGGTAATCATCTCGGTGGTTCCGCTTGGCTTAATTGGTTATTCTGTCGGTGGTTTGGATTACGTCATTTATATTTTGGTAATGATCCTCGTAGTGCATACATTAGAAGCCTATGTGTTGAATCCACAGTTTTATGCTAGTCGAACCGAGTTGCCCATCTTCTATACGTTTGTCGTGTTACTAGTTGGCGAGCGGTTATTCGGTGTTTGGGGACTGATTTTCGGCGTGCCACTATTTACATTTTTCCTTGATCTACTGGGCGTTAAGTCAATTGGTCGCGAACGACCGAGTATCAAACGAATGCGGGAACGCCGTCGTGCCAAACGTGAGTCCAGCGCGAATGACGGAAAGTAGCGTGAACTATGTAATTTGTGTCGGATTTCGGTTATAATGAATTGATAATTACATTTAAGGAAGAGGTTATTAGAGATGGCTAAATTAGTATTGATTCGTCACGGTCAATCACAATGGAACTTATCTAACCAGTTTACTGGCTGGGTTGACGTTGACTTGAGCGACAAGGGTGTTGAAGAAGCAAAGCATGCTGGTCAATTGATCAAGGAACATGGTTTGGAATTTGACTACGCCTTCACTTCAGTTTTGACACGTGCAATCAAGACCTTACACTACGCCTTGGAAGAATCCGACCAATTATGGGTTCCTGAAACCAAGACTTGGCGTTTAAACGAACGTCACTACGGTGCTTTACAAGGCCAAAACAAGGCTGAAGCTGCCAAAAAGTGGGGCGATGACCAAGTTCACACTTGGCGTCGTTCATACGATGTTTTGCCTCCATTGTTGAGTGCTGATGACGAAGGTTCTGCATCAAAGGACCGTCGTTATGCTAACTTGGATCCAAAGATCGTTCCCGGTGGTGAAAACCTGAAGGTCACTTTGGAACGTGTTATGCCTTTGTGGGAAGACGAAATTGCACCTAAGTTATTAGATGGCAAGAACGTTATCATCGCTGCCCACGGTAACTCATTACGTGCTTTGTCCAAATACATTGAAAACATTTCTGACGAAGACATCGTCTCATTGGAAATGGCAACTGGTGAACCAGTTGTTTACGACTTCAACGACAAGTTGGAAGTTCAAAGCAAGACTAAGTTAGACAAGTAATTATTGATATAAAATGAGGCCCTCAACCGATTTGTGGTTGAGGACCTTTTTTGAAATAGTATATGCATGACCTCAAGAATCAGATATAATTTGGATTCTCCAGATCGCATATGATTTGCTCGGAATTGAAAAGTTGATGGAAAATAGATTCAGTGATGACATACGTGACAGGCCATCAATGACAGAGTAAGATATGTCAAAAAATTGTAGTACAATAAAATTACTTCAAAATACAATGTAAACACTGAAAAGGTTGACTACTATTTCAGTCAATTCATTCAAAAGCAGGAGGTCTAACAATGAGCACTGAAAATGTTTTTGAAAAAATGTTGGTTGAAGCAGAGCGTACAGACTTACAAACGTTGAGAGCTGATTTCTTAAATGAAAAGGATCCGGCTAAACAACAAGTTTTACATGCGCCTTATACGTACGTGCTCGATAAGCGGCAAGAAAAAGTGATTAATCATCAGGAGTTCAGTAGATGATTAGACCTCAATATTTGATTGTTGGTGGTATTAATGGTGCTGGAAAAAGTACACTTTATGACACTTCGCCAGATTTGTTTGCTGGGACTAAACGCATTAATGCTGACGAATTTTAAGAGCAAGTGGCGGAGATTGGCATAAAACTAGTGACAATCTGAAAGCAATTGCATAAAGCTTTTGAAACGAAGACTAGTGTTCATGTTGAAACTACATTAGCTGGAGTTGGAAAGACACAGGTTGAACTTATCAATCTAGCGCACAAATATGGATTTGAAGTGACATTGTTGTACGTCACACTTGATAGTCCTCAAACTACAATTGATAGAGTTAACGTACGTGTTCAAAAGGGCGGTCACCGGTCACGGTGTACCTGCAGAGCTAATCAAGAAGCGTTATGTACAGTCACTTAATAATTTAGAAGATATTGCCAGTCATGTAGATAATGTGTTCATATATGATAACTCTGATCGATTCGTTAATATTTATAACCGGTTGGATGGTGTAGTGTTGCTGAATGATTTAAAGAACTATCCATGGGTTCTACCTATTCTTTAGAGTAGTAAACGAGACGTTTAGTGATAATCTAATGATATTGGAAATGACAATAGGTGAACCGATTGTTTATGATTTCAACGACAAGTTGGAAGTTCAAAACAAGACTAATCTTTACGAGTAAATTTTGAACAATTTTTAAAGAGCAACTGTCGTCGGTCAGTTCATTTTTGCACAGTTGGTTGGAAATGAGTGATGATGTGAGTAGTGAAGTTGCGAATGATATTAAGGAGCATTAATGTCAGAATTAATGAATTATCTGAACATTCATGAGAAGGGCATTGATCAGGATGTAGATACAGTGGATCTTAATCCAGAAGGTAAATATTATGACCCCGATTCATCCAGTTTAAAGCTTTACAAAGACTTTCAAACAATATTTTCAAATCGTACTTTTCCAAGTGGTGATGAAATAACAAAAGTAAAAATCATGAAACCATATGGGCTACAACTTACAATAGCGACAAAAGAAGGTGAGATAGTCTATAAAATGGGTATGGCAGCCGATTATTTTGGTATTTCACGAAGGCGTCTTAAGAAAAAAGGAAAGTTTTCTATTGATGAAGTCCGGAAAGTCTTGAAGATTTCACGTCTTATTGGTGGGCATATGTTATTTCCCAAAAATGTAGAAATAGTAAAAAAGGATACCTTTATTTCCGGTCAGGGTCGAAGCATCAATGTTAATCGGGCCAATACGATGTATGACAGACCGGATTTGTTTCTGCTGGATTTGTCAAACTACTATGAAAAGAAGCCATATCGAATTAAAGCATTTGATTGTTTTTCAGTCTTTTTAGACCTTTTTGTTAACTTCTCTGGTTTTATTAACTTTTATGACCTGAATGGGTTTGTCGATGAAAATCAGCATGTTATTAATCTATTAACAGGTACCGCTTTTAACTCATCGGCAGACTTAATTAATAATGTGGAATTAATAACTTTTCCCGAAAACAAGGTGAACGCGGAAAGGCTAGTACAACAGTCTAATAAACGAATATTTGAAAGATCCAAGTATTTAACAAATAAGTACGGACTGGCTAGGGCTTAGAAATAGTAAGTTAGTAGCAATTGTGAATTATCACAAGTTTAATCATTTTTTAAATAATATTTTCAAATCAGAAACATATAAAATATTTCAACCAATTCGAAGCGAAGAAAACGTAAGAAATATTCTGTTAGTGAATTTAAACATTATCCTGAATGATTAGATGAGGGGGGGTAAGATGAATGCAATTACACAAGTAGTATTGTAATTGTTTTTTGCTGTAAATATACAAAGCGTATAGAAAAAAATCCTGAATAAAGTGAGGTTCTCAGTTATCAAATAGAGACTGAGAGCTTTTTTTGTGCACTTTATCTTTATATGGTGATCAATCGTTAAGCTAAATAATTGCGAGGCTTCGAATGCGTCAGGCAAAATAGAGGTTCACAAGACTGTTCCGGAACGGTTCATAGAACCTTTCTTTACAAGTGAAAGTATGAACATTCGAAAAGAGATCTCGCTGATGTTTTATGAAATTGTCCCTTGCAAAGGACACTATCTTGTGAAAGCGGATACTTTTTCTAGCCTATTATATTAAAAGGGGTGGGGCGTTTATGCAGTTAAATGATCAGCAACAAGGTTTGATTGATATTTTGCTGCGACAAAACGATTACATCACTGCCCACAAGCTTTCTGAGGTCACCAACACATCTACTAAAACGATTTATCGAAATGTCCGTAGCATTAATGATAGTTCAGAGTCTGGTGATGTCATTGAGGCAGTACGTGGAAGGGGGTATCGCCTAAATTACGATCGGTATATTTATGAACGGAATACCAGCGTGGATAATACCTTGGACTATTCACCAATCGAACGACGTAACCGGATTTTACTGGAGTTATTGTTCAACGCTCCGTTTGATTTAAATGTTGACCGCTTGTATGAGCATTATTACGTGAGTGAAACGGTGATTGAAAACGATATTTCCTTGATGAATAAGTTAGCGTTGTCGTTTGGACTGGTACTAAAGCATCGCTATCGTCGTTTATCAATAACTGGTCCCGAACCAAACATTCGTCAGGCAATTCGAAATACGATTAACAAGGGTGACCTCATGGACAAAGAAAGCATCGATGATTTTATCGACGATTTCCATGAGCTGTCATCGTTTGATGAACGGTTTTTAATCGCTCAACTTGAATACTTGGAGCGTTCATTGAAGCTAACGATTCCTTACCCGTATAACATAAATATTTTTTCGCATCTCTATATTTTGATGAGTCGTTTTCGTGAGGGGAAGGTAGTTGATGATCCGGAGCAGAATCGATTAACTACTGACCAAAAAGCGTTGACGGAGCGCAATCCTAAGTTTGCAGAAGTGGCTCGAGAAATCATCGGTAAAATTGGCCGCTATCTCAACACAACATTGCCTGCCATCGAAGATTTTTACCTGCTTCAGTACATGGTCTCAATGCGGTACGATCGTGAATTGCCGAGTACGACGCATGAAGATCAGTTGGTTGATCAACTTGTTGTGTTCTACGTTGATGGCTTTGATTTTAATGGTCGCGCCGTGGATCGAACTGCATTGGTTGCGGATTTACGGAACCATATCAAACCAATGGTCAATCGTTTGAAAAACGGCATTTCGGTAGCCAACCATTTATTGAAGGAGATTGGGTCTGAGTATCCTGAGGAGCTCGCTCAAGTTAAGCAGCTGTCCAGTGAGGCGCAAACGAAATTTGCTTTGCCAGCCGCGATTAGTGCTGACGAAAGTGGTTTTATTACCTTGTACTTTGCGAAGTATCTAGAACAGGCCAAGCCGGCCAAACGAATCCTCATCATGTGTGCCAGCGGTGTTGGGACGTCACAACTGATCCGAGTGAAAGTTCAGAAGGCCTTCCCAGACTTGGATGTGGTGGCCGTTGTTTCAAAAGACGGGTATTTAAAGCATGCTGCTGATTACGGGCACATTGACCTTATTATCACGACAGTCAACGTAACACCGGCCGAAGACACTAGTGTGGTGATGGTTAGCGCAATGTTTACCAAGGCCGATCGGGATCAGGTCGCTAATTGGATTGAACGGAGGGACAGCTGATGATTGATTCGCAAGAGCTATTTTTCATGTCACTATCACCCTCGGCCAGTTCTCTAGACACGTTTCAAACAATGGCGCAGCGATTGGTCCAGTTACAGCGTGTCAGTGATGTTGACGCGTTTACGGATTTAATCGTTAAACGCGAGGCACAGGGGATGACCATGATTGCGCCACAAATTTTGATGCCACACGCTGTGGGGTCCGTTGTTCTTAGGAACACGGTTCTAATTGGTTGGCTGCAAACGCCACAACATTGGCGGCAGCTACCGACCATCAGACTGATCGTTATGCTAGCAACGCCGACAGCCTCAGCGGCGCAAACAGATCCACAGTTCACGACATTATTGACGCGACTAGCCGACGACGAAGTGACGAAAAAGTTAGTAAAACAAAACTCATTGATTGATGTTCGAGCATTACTGCAATGAGAAGACATGAAAGGGGTAGTCGCACGTGTATTTTGATAAAGATGTGATTTTATTCGGCCAGTCGATAGCTGATCAAACCACAGCCTTAACAACGTTAGCCGATGCATTACAAGAAGCTGGCGTAGTTAAATCAAGTTTTAAAGAAGGTATTTTAAGCCGTGAAAAGCAATTTCCAACGGGATTGCTTGCACCATCGATGGGGGTAGCCATTCCACATACGGACGCGGTTCATGTGATTAAACCACAAATTGGCTTTCTTCAATTGAAGGAACCAGTTCATTTCAATCAAATGGGTGATAACGCTGATGTATCAGCCAAATTGATTTTTATGTTGGCATTAAATGATCCTGATTTGCAGTTAGCGATGCTACAACGGTTAATGGGATTATTCCAGAATGATGACCTAATGAAGAAGTTGACGACGATTAGTACTACTGCTGACTTCAAAGACATTATGAAACAAGCAGAGATTGATTAATTATTGGAGGAATTGTAATGGCAGCGTTACAGTGGTTTGTTAATTTAGGAGCGAGCGTTATGCTCCCAGTTTTATTATTTATTTTTGCACTTATTTTGCGTATCAAACCCGGTAAGGCATTTAAGGCTGGATTAACGGTCGGAGTTGGATTTGTTGGTCTGAACTTGGTCATCAGTCTGTTGACTAAAAACCTGGGACCAGCCGCTCAAGCGATGGTTAAAAACTTTGGTTTACATCTGACATCTATTGATATTGGTTGGCCTGCAGCATCTGCCATTGCCTACGGAACTGTTTTAGGTAGTTTGGCGATTCCAGTTGGTGTTATTGCAAACGTCATTTTGCTACTAGTTGGTTTGACGAAAACATTGGACGTCGATGTTTGGAATTACTGGCACATTGCCTTTACTGGTTCACTTGTCTATGTTGTGACACATGATTTTGCTTTAGGATTATTCACCATGATTGTTCATGTCATGCTGATTTACTTGTTGGCGGATTTAGCTGCGCCGACAGTTCAAAAATACTACGGGCTGGAAGGCATTTCATTTCCTCAAGGGGCCTCAGCACCTGGTTTCTTGATGGCCTTACCATTAAACTGGTTGTTTGACCGTATTCCTGGAATTAACAAGGTTAAGATCACACCGGAAACTGTCCAAAAGCGGATGGGAATCTTTGGTGATTCAACGGTGATTGGTTTGGTGATTGGACTAGTTATTGGTGCTTTAGCACATTACTCAGTTGCTAAAACTCTTCAACTCGGAGTTAACACCGCGGCTGTCTTGTTATTGATGCCGCGGATGGTTTCCTTGTTGATGGAAGGTTTGACTCCAATTTCTGAAGGGGCCAACACTTTTGTTCAGAAACGTTTTCCTGGTCGTGACTTATACATTGGGATGGATAGTGCTTTAGCCGTTGGGCAACAGGCTGTGTTATCCTCAGCATTAATTTTGGTTCCACTGACACTGTTGATTGCCGTTATTTTACCTGGTAACACTGTGTTACCGTTTGGTGACTTAGCGACGATTCCGTTCATGATTGCCGTTATGGCCGCTGTTTTCCGTGGTGATATTTTACGGACCATCCTCGGTGGGATCGTCGACATCGTGGTTAGTTTGTACATTGCGTCATGGGTTGCACCGTTGGTTACCGATGCTGCAAAGGGCGCACACTTCAGTCTCCAAGGTAACTCATCCATTTCTGTATTAAGTGATGGTGGGACTTGGACCACATTGTTAATTGTTGGTTTAGGCAAACTGATCAGCTGGGGTGGTATTGGTTTAATTGGTGTTGTGGTATTAGGCTTGATGATTTGGCAAAACAAGTTTCGTAAAACTGCATCGACAGTTGCAGATAAGAAATAGCATCTTTTAGATAACTCGACATTGGAGGTCGAAAACATGAAAACTTTAATGGTAGTTTGTGGTTCTGGTGTGGCAACGTCAACGGTCGTTTCAGGAAAAATCAAAAACTGGTTGGCTGACGAAGGCTTTGATGGTCAAGTCAAAATGTTGCAAAGTAAAATTTCTGACGAAGTTAACCACATCGATGATTACGATGCTGTTGTTAGCACGACGTTAGTACCAGATAACGTCAAAGATAAAATTATCAACGGTGTGCCATTGTTAACAGGGATGAATACTCAGGCCGTCTATGACCAGATTGCAACTAAGCTAGAACTTAAATAATTACGAATAAAAAGCGGGCACTTAGAATCTTCTAAGTGCTCGTTTTTACTGTTCTACGTTGTTTAATAAGACACTTGTGGAACGGATAAAATTGAAGATTGGTTAAAAGATTCTTATAATGGCTGATGCCAATAGTGTCGTAACTACTTTCAGTGGCTAAAATAGTGATTTTTGGTGACAGACTTTAAAAGGTTTGAGTACTAGCGCAAAGCCATTTAAGAGTGGAAGCCTGATTCAAATGACAGAATAAAATCAAACAGGGCATCACATCAATCGAGCTGACTGATGTGATGCCCTGTTTACTTAAAAAATCTGCCTTATTTCTTTTCGACTAAGCCCATTTCAATTAAACGTTTGGCAGCATCGAGAACTGTTTCTTCCGGTTTATGTTGTTGCCAACCAAGGTCGTTTTCTGCCGCGGCGGTGGTGTGGTGATAGCGACGGTTCAGCATGGGCACCAAAGTGCGGAGACTAGGCACAAATCTTGATAACACCCGGGTCGCCCAGTTTGGCAGGGCACGAATGTGTAAATGAAGTTCTGGAAAGGCTGATTGATATATTTTGCCAACTTGAAGCATAGTCAATGTTTGAGACGAGCCAATATAACGTTGACCAATGGCCTTAGGATTTTCAAACGCCAATCGATGTAGTTTAGCCAAATCGCGTACATCACTGATTTCAAGTGGCACTTTCGGTAAGGCAGGTTGACCCTTAAGCATTTGCAGTAAAATTTGGTTTGTACTCAGATTGTTGGTGATAACTGGACCAAAAATTGCGCCTGGCAGAACGGTCGTCAAATTCATGTCATGTTTATCCGCAAAGTCCCACGCGGCTTGTTCAGCTTTCACTTTTGAAATTCGATAAGGGTCCAATTCAGGATTGTCTGGGTCCGTCCAAAAACTACCATCAAAAGTCCCTGTGGCGTGGCTGTCAGGCGTTGAAGCGGCTTGCGAACTGGTCATCACAATTCGTTTAACGCCAGCTTTATCAGCTGCTTGCAAAACGTTTAGGACACCACCACGAGCGACACTAACCATTTCTTCAGTGGATTCTGTACCGTTACCTAGAGGTGAAGCAACATGGATAACGCCGTCTGCGCCATTCATTGCCTCTTGCCAGCCAGCTTCACTGGTCAAATCAGCTTAGAAGAAACTCAGATTTTCTAAATCTGTAGAATCGACCTGGTGACTTAGGCCTTCTTTGATAGCGTTGGCTTTGTTAAGTGAACGCAAACTTGTTGCAACCGCATAGTGCTGATTTAAAAACTCAGCAATCACCCATGCTGCAACGAATCCAGAACCACCAGAAATAACAACTTTTTTCATTTAATAAGTACCTCTTAATTTATTTTATACAAATAGTACGACTAATTGTCTAAAATGTAAAGCCGTGTTATTCTAATCATTGAAAATGCTATTAGCTGAGGTGAACAAAAATGATTGATCAAACGGAACTAACTATCAAATTAAATCGCGTCATTTTAATAGAAGGATTTCAAAAGCTTTCAATGAGTAAACTTGCTCAGGCGGTCGATGTCAGTCGTGCGACACTGTATTTGTACTTTAAAAACAAAGATGAAATTGTTCAAGCTGTTGTTGGCCGCCATTTACGTTTTATTTCAGAGCGCCCAATTCCTGCCGAATTTGACGCTTCATCGTTTATAACCGTTTGGTTGAATTCGTTGCTTTTGATGGGCTCAACAACTGAAACATTTACCACTGATTTGCAACGTGCATATCCTGAGTTGGCACATGAACTGCGAATGGCTGATCACGATTATTTTACTCACTTGATTAGTTACGTGGCTAAGGCACAACAGGCCGATGTGGTGTTGCCGATTTATACACCTGATTTTGTTGTTTTTCAGGCTGATACTTTAATTACTTCTGTCTTGCAACAGGTAAAGGCACATCGCATTACGTTGGAACAAGCCGAACAATATCTGTCAGACGGCATTAGTTTGGAATTGCAGGCGTTACTGTCTAGCACTGTACGAAAACAGTTAGATATATCTAATTTTGAGCCGATGAAAACGCTGATTTTTAAAGAGTTTAGGGCAACGTACGCATTGATAGCTTAGTGTTGCAAGTGTGATCGTGTAAACCAATCTTTGTATTGTGTGACTAACTGAACAGAAAGCGAATTGGTTTGATTTGTCATTTCGCAAAAAATGTATATGCTCAAAAAGATTAGTTTGATCAATAGGTTCATGTGATACAGTGATTATTGTTTTTGAGGGTATAGTAGGCTAAATTTAGTAATAGAAAGACGGCCAGGTGTGTTCATGACTTGGCGGCAATACTTAAAAAAGAGGTCACATATCAATGCTAAAAGATGATCAGATTGTTTGGGCAATTCATCAAATGGAAGACGAAATTGGTCCAGTTGGGCCATCGCTTGATACGAGGACACCTTTTCAATATTTGATTTCAGTCATTCTCAGCGCGCAGGCCACTGACGTATCTGTGAATCAAGTCACGCCAACATTGTTTGACAGATATCCCGATCCCAAGGCATTGATGCATGCCAATGTTGAAGATGTAGAAACAATCATTAGGCGCGTTGGTCTGTTTCATAACAAGGCGAAGAACATCATCAAGACCGCCGGTATTGTGCATGAAGAGTTGAATGACACGATTCCAAACGATCGAAAGGGTATCATGGCGTTGCCAGGAGCGGGTCGAAAAACGGCCAATTTGGTGTTGAGCGATGTGTTTGGGAAACCAACATTTGCTGTGGACACGCATGTTTCGGCGATTTCAAAACGACTTCACTTTGTTAAACAATCAGCATCACCTTTGCAGGTGGAACAAAAGATTGTGAGTGTCGTTAAGCCGGAGGAACTGTATCAAGCGCATCACACAATGATCGAGTTTGGCCGGAAGTACTCGATGAAATTGACACCGGACAAAGAGGTTTGCCAACTGATTATTGACTGTGATAAGTTGAATGAAGAAAATGAAGGTGCTATTTGAGAGGTTACCTTTGGAAACGTAACGGTTGGTCGATAAATGACTGTGAGCCAACAGAGAATTGTTTTAAAGCACAACGCCACATCCTATTTGATGAAGCTTTTTTGTTTCGCATTAAAAAATTCTTAATCAGAAATCGATTAAGGATTTTTTTAGATCAGCATAACGAAAAATCATTTAGCGATATACGTCTCTTTCCAGTCGTAAGGTACACCGGAGGGATTGTAATTGACGTCTTTAACTTTGGTATTGAGCAGTTGTGCTTGAACCTTTTGGAAAAGTGGGGCGGTACCTTGTTGCGTCATAAGTAGCTTTTCGGCTTTGACTAAGTTATTCCAACGGTCTTCAGGCTTGTTTGCTAAGCTGTTTTCAGAAGCGCTGAGTAACGTGTCATATTGTTTGTTGTTCCAACCGCTGAAATTGTAAGGACTGGTGCTTTCCCAAATGTCCAAGAAGTTAATTGGGTCTGCAAAGACTGATTGCCAGCCACCAATGATAAGTTGGAAATTGCCGGACTTTTCACGCGCAAGTTGAGCAGTTTTAGGCAAATTAACGACTGAAACTTTGACGTTTGGCAGCTTTTCAAGCTGCGATTGGATGAATTCGCCGACGTTTTTACCAGCGTCGTCATCAGTGGTGAGCACTTCTGTCTTAATCGACTTGGTGCCGGTTTGCTTGTAACCTTGTTTCAGTAACTTTTTGGCTTCACTTAAATTATAGGTGACGCCGGATTTAACATATGCTGACTTGGCAAAATCTTTGCCGCTCTTTGGATTGGTGCCGATGCCAGTTGGTGCAAAACCTTGTGGAACGACCGAGCCGTCTGACAGGACATTATTGACAAGATCTTTACGGTTCAAAGCTAGCGAAAAGGCTTTGCGAACGTTAACATTCTGGAACGCCTTAACCTTCTTTTGATTGAAGTCGAGGCGGTAACCATTCGAGGATTTACGAGATACAAAATCTTTGTGTCCTTTAAAGTTAGCGACTTGTTCGCCGCTAAGAACCGTTTCGTCGATCTTATGAGATTGATATTCGTTTAAACCAGTTGAGGGATCTTTAACAACTTGTTCGTTGATTTTATTAAGGTGAACATGTTTGTTGTCCCAGTACTTGCCATTCTTAGCCAACGTCCATTTGCTGTTCGTGCCGGTCCAGCCAGTGAGTTTAAAGGCACCGCTATAAACGTTATTTTTCGCACTGGTGCCAAACTTATTACCTTCTTGCGTGGCGACCTTTTTATTTACGGGGAAGAACAACGGCCATGCTAACAGTTTCTGAAAATATGAAACTGGTTTGGTGAGATGAATGGTGAGTTGGTATTTACCATCTGCTTTGATGCCAAGGGCGGATAACGGCTTTTGACCTTTGTTGACTGCTTCGGCGTTTTCAACCTGGTACATATAGAAGGCATCTTGAGAAGCTGTTTTAGGATCTAGCGTGCGTTGCCATGAATATACAAAATCTTGAGCCGTCAGAGGGTCACCATTACTCCACTTAGCGTTGTGCCGCAATTTAACAGTATAAGTTTTACCATCCTTGCTGATTTTTGTGCTAGTGGCGAGATCATTGACAATTTTATGGCCGGAATCTTTCAAACGGTAGAGGCCGGATTGCGTATTAAGCAGAACGTTGAAGCTTTCGGTATCCGTGGCCTTCGCTAAGTCGTTTGTTGCCAGTTCTTGGCTTTCTGTCCAGTTCAACGTTTGATTTTTGGCGTACTTACTTGATGCATTAGCGTTTGTGACAGTGCTATTGGCTAAAAAGAGTGCCGATAGCAGAGTGACTGTGCCCAATGTGATCGCACGTTTAAATTTCATAAGTCATTACCCCCGAAAAGTTTTGTTGATGTTTATAAAACGGCAAATTACAAGTTTAATCCGAACAAGCCCGGAATCTTTCAATGGCAGTCTGTTGATGATGTATTTTTAATGGTCGTTGATTAATTAGTTCAAGT
>NZ_WEZT01000009.1:18654-20486 GCF_009863985.1 Furfurilactobacillus milii
GTAATCACTCCCTATATTGGTTGGAATTAGCTACTACCATTGTAAGTGATTGCTTTGGGCTTTTTAATTTCTGTTCGGATTAATTATAGAATTTGCCAAACAGAAAAAATCCGTCCTCTATTAACAATAATTTGTTAATAAAGGACGGATTTCCGTGTTACCACCTTATTTTGAAGCAACCTCGCGATTGTTTCCTCGCCAAGTGCCAGGTTCGTGCACAAACCTGATACTCTGGCGCTGTAATGGGCGCACCCAGCATCGTCTAACCACATTCGGATCGACGATGTCGCTTGAAGATCATCTTCGGGCTATTCATCAACAGTGCTTTCACCAACATGCACCTCTCTGTGGAAGACGTTTAACCGTACTCTTCTTGTCATTGCGTTTCTGCTTTTAAACTGATGACTTAAATCTACAACTTTTAAAATGAGTGTCAAGTGTGAATTGTCATTCATTTTTCATTTTATGATACATAAAATGAATAAAACCTGACAAACAACTGTTATGTTTTGTTTCTTAAAATGATGTTATTCAAATGAGGAGGCAAAAAATGAAAGCAGTAGTTGTTCGACAAACAGGTGATTCAAGTGTTTTGCAGATAGGGGAGCGACCAATACCGCAAGCCACAACTGATCAATCAGTAATTAAAATTCACGCATTTGGTGTGCACCGTTATGAGGTATTAACACGTCAAACAGGTTGGCCTGCAGTTACCTTTCCACGGGTCCTTGGTGTTGAGGCCGTTGGCGTAATCGAACAGTCGTCAACAAATGGGCATTTTATGAAGGGCCAACGTGTTGTAACTTTAATGGGTGGTTTAGGACATGATGTGGACGGTAGTTATCAAGAATACGCTTTAATTGATGACAAAAATATTTATCCGACGTCTTTAGATGGTGACTACACACAATTGGCTACTTATCCAGAAAACTTCTATACTGCGTTTGGCGCGCTACAGCATGCACGCGTGTCAGCGGGACATAGCATATTGGTTCGTGGTGCGACGAGCACAGTTGGTCTGGCCATGATTCAACTTGGGCAGGCAATGGGGCTCACTGTTATCGGAACCAGTCGTCGAAAGGAAATGTTGCCCCAGTTAATCAAATTAGGGGCAAATCAAGTCGTGTTGGATAAAGATAATCAGTTGCAAACAGACGAGCAATTCGATGCTGTATTTGATATGGTTGGCATCGCAACCATGAATGATTCTATAAAACATGTGACAGATGGTGGAGCAGTTACAATGATTGGCGCATTGGCAGGAGGTTGGGCTGTTGACAGCTTTAGTCCATATGAACTGAAAAATAAATTTCTAATTTTTTTCAGCTCGGATGCAGTCGATTCAAGATTACTAAACCAAATGTTTAAGCTGATTCAGGAAAATCATCTTAAAATTCCAATTGCTAAGGTATTCGAGCTTGAGGATATTGCTCAAGCTCAGGATTATGTCATGAATTCTCATGAGTTAGGACAGGTAATTGTGACCACAGATAAAAAAGACTAAGCGTAAAAAGAGGGGTTCTCAACATGTATAAGTTGAGAATCCCTCTTTTTTGAAAATACATTTTCAATTAACGAATGACAGAATGTGATGCACTCAATCGTTTGATCTAAAATCTTTGGATCGTCGGGGTTTTCTGGAACCTTGAGCATGTGCATAGGTGAGGTAAATATATTTAAGGTTAATGTTATGGCCACGAATCCAATCGATGAGTTCGTTATTGGCAGCCCTAGTCATATGGTAGATTGCAAATTTAATCCGAATTTTTGGACAAATTTGTCAGCATGATCTGATAAGGTGTTTGCCAGTCAAGTATTTTAAGTGGTCTCTG